>CAVYHK010000025.1:0-179534 GCA_963768145.1 uncultured Bacteroidota bacterium
TCAAGACCCACGGCAAGGTGCGCTCTTCGCCCGCAGTTGTGCAGGGCACGGTGCTGTTCGGCAGCGAAGACGGCCACCTCTATTGTCTGAATGCCGCGGACGGCGCCCTTCGCTGGGAGTTCTTCACTGGAGGAGACCTCAGTTCCTCGCCGGCCGCCGTTAGCGGCGCGGTCTTCTTCACCGGCGGGGACGGGCAGATCTATGCGCTCGATCTCGAAAGCGGAAAGCCGCTTTGGGTGGTGAGAACCGGCGAGGCGAGGCCCTGGCTTTACGCCAAAGGCAAGAACCAAACCTGGGATTATTGGCTGCCCTCGCCGGTGATTGCCGAAGGCCTGCTCTACACGGGCGCCCTGGACTGGCTAGTGCGCGCGATGGATCTGAAGACCGGTGCGGTCAAGTGGCAGTTCGATACCGCCGGGACGATCCGCTCCACTCCGGCGGTGTCCGCCGGCATCCTCTACATCGGCGACATGAACGGCCGTCTGCACGCGCTCGATGCGGCCACGGGGACGGAGAAATGGTACACCGAAACCACTATGGCCGGCCTGCCCAGCGGGGAGATCCAATCCTCCCCGGCGGTGGCTGGAGGCACGGTGTTCTTCGGAGCACGTGACGGGTACCTCCACGCGGAACCACAGCAGCTGTGTATCTCCCGTAATTCAGAAACTGATCCGCTTCAATCCGCATTTCCTTAAACTTCGCACGGTCCGCATCCGACTGCCATTGCCACTGGTAAGAAGGCATTGTCGATGGATTGTAAACCGAAGGATAATTGCCGTTTTGAACTTGCTGTTCATTATAATCCCGGCTATTCAGATAATTTCCAATGTTTACAAAAAAGACGTCGGGTTTACCTGCTACTTGGGCCCCTGCATTTATCCTGGCGTAGTTTATCGCATCACTTCGAACCTGGTCTGAATGGACTTCCATCACTGTATAGAGAACCCATAGCGACACCTCCGCAATGGTAGAAAATTTTCCGGCGTCATATCTGCCTGCATAAAGCTCGCCGAGTCCGGGAACGGCCAAAGATGCAAATGCGGCAAGGCTGGGCGATTTACGTTTCGCAACGACCTGGTCACTGGAAACATTCTCAACCGGGTTCTTGAGCAAATTTGTAGTAAGGTCCAACTTTGTGCCGAAAGTACTGAAGCCCTTCGTTTGAGAGAACGACGCGCTGGCACCTCCCAGGACCAAGAGGCAAGAAACAAGAAGCAAAAGAAAGGGCTCAATTCTTCCCTTTCCACTGGCGCTCGTGATTCTTGCCGACTTACTTCTGTTCATAAGATGACCTGCCCGACAGTGGTATTGTCGCTCACACCGGTTATAAGGACATCGCAGAGTTCATTCGCTTTCCCCGGATTCGAATCCATCTCCACCTTGATGTAGTTGGAAGTGAAGCCTGCCATTTTCCCGTTCTTGGTTTCCTCTTCGACCAGCACTTTCATTATCTTCCCAACGTGTTGTCTATTAAATTCATACCTTTTCTTTGCAGAAAGCGTCCTTAATATTTCGCCCCTCTTTTTCCTAACCTTAGGATCGACGACCCCTTCGAAGCTCGCCGCATCTGTTCCTTCCCTTTCGGAATAGGTGAACACATGGAGGTACGACAAGGGCAAATTCTCTATGAAGTCTAAACTCTCTTCAAAAAGCTCACTGGTCTCGCCGGGAAATCCGGCTATGACATCTGCTCCTATTCCAGCGCTTGGGATGGCTTCTTTTGCACATTCCGCTATTTCCCGATACTCTGTCGAATTGTAGCGGCGGCGCATCATTCTTAGAACTCTGTCCGAGCCGCTCTGGAGAGGTATATGGAAGTGTTTGCAGTACTTTGCCGAAGAAGCAACAAACTTAATTATGTCTTTTGTGAGCAGGTTAGGTTCAATCGAACTGATCCTAATGCGTTCAATGCCTTGGACTTCCTCAAGTTCGGTTAACAGTTTGAAGAACGAATCTCCGTCACGCCTCTGGAAATCACCTACGTTTACCCCGCTAAGAACAATCTCTTTGAACCCGCTTGCAGAAATCTCTTTCGCCTGATCGACAAGGAGCGCGACTGATGGACTCCTGCTGGCGCCTCGGACTTTTGGGATCGTGCAGTAGGAGCAGTTGTAATCGCACCCATCTTGCACCTTCAGAAAGGCTCTGGTGCGTGCACCCGGTGCCGCAGAATCCGCTGCTGCAAACTCAAGGGCATTTTCCACCGGGCCCACGAAGACCTGCGCATGATAGTTTGAATGAACATCGCTGCCCTGACCCGCACCCGGGATTTCCTGTTTCTCAAAATCATGGACATGATCAAAAAGGCTGAATTTTTCCCTTGCACCGAGCACAAGATCAACACCCTCAATCTGTGCTATTTCCTCGGGTCTACCCTGCGCATAACAGCCAGTTACCACGACAAATGCCTTAGGGGAAGTTCGAAGCGCTCGCCGGACTATTTGGCGGCAATCACTATCCGCACTTTGAGTTACCGTACATGTGTTTATAACAAATACGTCGGCGGAAGCACAAGCATCAACCACCTCGAATCCCCGCCGTATGAATTCTTTCTCTATCTGAATTGTCTCGGCATAATTCAGCTTGCATCCGAGATTCTCTAATGCTACGCGCTTCTTCTCCATCCAAAAATAATTTTAATTTGCAATCGGTAAGAATCAAGCCGTGATCAGATGAGCAAGCCGATCATCACCTTGATTGGTCAAGCAACGCAGGATCGCGGTGGCCGCCTATCGGCTATCAGCGATTCGTCTCGTCAGTTCCCCTGAGGTTCCTGATCGCTTGTCAGAGTGCTTTCTTCCTGCGGACTTTCGCCCGCAGGGGAATCAGGTATGTCTATCTGCGGCGTGTCCGCTTGGGGTTCATCGCCCTGTTTTGCTTTGGGTCTCTTTTCAACGCCGCGTTGTTTTCTCTCGCGCCGATCGTCATAGTTGATCTTATGGCTGGCAAGGAATTCCTGATATAGGGCTGGATCTTTGTCCTTATAATATTCCGTCAGACTGAGGACGATTCGTTTACCTTCCTTGTCAAATTCGATAACCTTGAATTTTAGTGTTTCATCGGCCGGAAAGTGGGCTACATAATTCTTCAAACTTACGGGCGACATGTGGGAATGAGGAACAAATCCGTCGACTTCTCCGGGAAGTTCTACGATGGCTCCCTTCTCGATGTGTCTCACAATTTTGCCTTCAACTTCAGAGCCGACTTTGAAAGTTTCCTCGAACTTATCCCATGGATTCTTCGAGCGCCTGCTTGTGACCGAGTGAGATACGTCTCTGATCTTTATCGACAGCCAGGACCACGACTTCAATTTCGTCCCCGCGCTTCACGAGTTCACCCGGATGGCGGATTTTTTTCGTCCAAGAAAGATCCGAAATGTGGATCAAGCCGTCAACGCCGCTCTCAAGCTCAAGAAAGACCCCGAAGTTGGTCAGGTTCCGAACAATTCCTTTGTGTTTTGAACCCACGGGATATTTCTCGATAAGCTGCTCCCATGGATCAGGCTCAAGCTGTTTCAAACCCAAGGAAAGCTTTTTATTGTCTCTGTCAAGACTAAGGATAACCGCATCGATAGTCTGTCCCATCGAAACCTTTTGTGACGGATGTTTAATGTGCTCGGTCCAGCTCATTTCGGAAATATGAACAAGCCCTTCGATACCCTTTTCTATTTCAACAAATGCACCGTACTCAGTCAGGGAAACTACCTTGCCGCTGACTTTCTGACCAACCTGATACTTGTCTTCGATGCTCTTCCATGGTTCAGGCTGCAGCGCTTTCATCGAAAGTGAAATGCGCTTCTTCTCCTCATCAAAATCAGTCACCACAACTTGAATCTTCTGATCCAGCTTAACAATCTCCGAAGGGTGATTAACTCTCCCCCACGAGAGATCGGTGATGTGAATCAACCCATCTACTCCGCCTAAATCGACAAAAACTCCGAACTCGGTTATTGCTTTGACCGTTCCTTCGAGTATAAGTCCCTTCTCAAGTTTAGACAGAATTCTTTTCCGCTGTTCCTCAAGCTCCGCTTCGAGCAGGGCTTTGTGGCTGACGACGACATTCTCGGCAGCTTCATTTATTTTCACGACGCGAAAGTCCATTGTCTTGCCAACAAATGAATCGAAATCCCTGACGGGTTTCACATCAACCTGCGAGCCAGGCAAAAATGACTCGAGACCCATGAGATTCACTATCAGACCGCCCTTTACTCGCCTCAGGACTGTTCCCTGCAATACAGTCTGGTTTTCATGAGCACCGACTATACGATCCCAAATTCTGATGAAGTCAGCTCGCCGCCTCGATAGAACGACTTGCCCGTCTTGATCCTCAACGCTATCGAGAAACACCTCTACTTCATCACCGGGTTTCAAATCCGCCAGATTAGGAAATTCGATCTTCGGAACTAACCCCGATGACTTAAAGCCTATATCGACGATGACATCATTTTCTGTAAAACCTATGATCCGTCCCTTTACAATTTCACCCGCATCGAACTGCTTCAGACTCTTGTCATAAAGATCGACCATTTCTTTGAGTTCTTCTTGACTATATGGGGAGTCTTCACCCGCCAAAAGCCTGACCTTTTTCACATGCTCTTTCTTCTCGGTTGTTTCACCACTTTCTTGCATTGTCATCGTATCTTCGACTTTTTCCCCGCGAGTGGGATCTTCAACTTCTTCGGCCATCAAGTATCTCCTTAAAAAGTCCGTTCATCTTGCCTTCGCACGGACCAAACCACACGGCCTAAGCCATGCGCTTTCTTTTGCCTCAACTTTAAACAGACGCCGCCGATATGTTTAATGCGAGACGTGTTTTTTTGTTAGACATCAGTTAATCCCGCTCAACTATTCAACACGAGCGTGCGGGATGCCATGAATCGGCATTGGAGCGGCTTTATGAACACTCTCTCTATCTATTTTCTCTATCGCCTGCTTGATCTTTTCCATGAGCCATTGCGGAGTGGATGTTGCACCCGTGATGCCAACGCTCTCTGCATCCTCAAACCAGGACGATTGAAGCTCACTTTCTTTTTCAACAAAATACGACAACTTGTTTTCTTCCCTGCAAATTTCGAATAACACTTTTCCATTGGAGCTGTTTCTGCCGGCAACAAAAACGATTACGTTGTTTTGCGCAGCAAACTCCCTCAGCTTCTTGTCCCTCCCGGAAACCTGTCCGCAGATCGTGTCCTTTGCAAGGAAGTTCTTCGCGATGTCTTCCATCGTGCCTACCACGAAATCTTTTATCTTCCTTGACAACGCCTCTTTGATCGCATAGAACGTCGGCTTGTCCATTGTAGTCTGAGAAAAAAGAACCGTCTTGCGCTTAAGATCAATTTTCAGCAGAGCTTCCTCGACCGATTTGACGACTATCGCATCATCGTTACACACTCCGCGCAACCCGATCACCTCAGCGTGATCCTTTTTGCCAAAGATGACGACCTGATAGCCATCATCATAAAATTTCTTTATCCGCTCCTGAAGCTTAGTCACAACGGGACACGTCGCATCAACGATTTCCAAATTATATTTTTTAGCAATCTCATACGTCGACGGCGGTTCACCGTGTGCACGTATCAACACTTTCGCATCTCTTATCCTGCCGAGGTCCTCGTGCGAAATTGTCTTCAACCCTTTCCCCTCAAGGCGCTCGATTTCTTCGGGATTGTGTATAATGTCACCGAGCGAATAGAGTTTCTTCGAATTAGCAAGTTCAGCTTCGGCAAAATCTACTGCCCTGACGACCCCCCAGCAAAAGCCGCCGTTCCTGTCGACCGTAACTCTCATCTTCCTTCCACCCCCGGACTCTTCCGAATGTATCCATCCGGAGAAAGTTCCACCGCAGATCTATTAGACATCATCGTGTCCTCATCAACGTAGCTCAGAACTCTGGCAACTTGTTCTTCGATTGACAGATTCGTAGTATCTATCTCGACAGAGTCGCCAGCCTTTCTCAAGGGGCTTGTCTCACGTGTCGAGTCCATCCGATCTCGTTCTTTCAACTCATGCACCACTTGTACAATCGGCAGCTCCGTACCCCTTTCCGAAAGCTCAGCCTGTCGCCTCCGTGCACGCTCCATGATATCGGCTGTTATATAAAATTTTAGGTCAGCATCTGGAAAGACAACTGTTCCAATATCTCTGCCGTCCACCACGCACCCTTTCGCGGAACCGATCACACGCTGCTTTTCAACCATAACTTTTCGCACTCCGGGATATGAGCTTATCAAGCTCACATTTCTTGTAACCTCCACGGATCTTATTTTCTCCGTGACATCTTCCCCATCGAGAACGACGCGAAGCTGAGTGCCGTCATCGATGAACCCTATTTCGGAATCAGCGGCCAGTTTTGCTGCTGCTTCTTGATTTGCAGGATCCAAGCGGGAGGTGAGAACTTTCAGGGTGATTGCCCGGTACATCGCACCCGTGTCTAGATAAATATACCCCAATCTTCGCGCTACTAGTTTCGCGGTGGTACTTTTACCGGAACCAGCGGGACCGTCAATTGCGACGAGTATCTTTTTCACACCTTTCTTTTTTAATGCCCCTCCCTAACGGATGCCTTCGGCAGAAGGGCATAGTTGTTCCTTCCAATAAGAGCTATTAATTTAGCCTCTGAACCCGAAACAAGCAACGCCCCCACGTAGCAAACCCTTCAAAAGGCCGCGACTTTCGACCCCCATCGCCGAAGAATCGAACAGGCACTCCGAGGGTCCTTGGCCTGCTGTCATTTCGTCATTTTTTCAACGCCCATTGCATTAACTCCTTCAAATTCGGACGCTTACCGTAAACGAGAATTCCGATCTTGAAGATTCTTCCTGCCGCAATCATGCAAAAGTAGGTAGAACCCAACAGAATAGCAGCTCCAGCTATAAGTTCCCACAAATCCGGCGACTGAATGGGGATTCTGAACGCCATCATTGACGGAGTGAAAACAGGAATAAGTGATAGAATCTTCAGATAGCTCGCCGTGGGATTCTGCGTGATCACGAAGGCGACGGCAAGCGGCAGGAACAGGAGTAACATCACGTAGCTCGTTGCCTGTTGGGCCTCCTGCTCCGTCGTGACTGGCGCGCCTGCCATCACGAAGATGGACGCGTAGAACAAAAATCCCAGGAGGAAGAAGACCCCTACCCACCAAACATTATCCGGAATCGTTAGAAAAGCGGCGAACTGTCCTGCGAATGAAATTCCAACGGCCGCCCACACGGCAAGCTGGGTCATGCCAAGAAGACTCAGGCCGATAATCTTTCCTGTCATCATCTCCTCAGCCGTCAACGACGAGAGCAGCACTTCTACGATTCTATTCGATTTCTCTTCGACAACACTTCTAACCAACAGTTGACCCGATGTCAGAACAAAGAATAGGAGCACCATGATAAAAATATATCCGAGAATAAAACCGGATCCAGCCTCGGCTTTCTCTGCTGTTCCTGTTTTCGAGAGTTTCACGGTTGCAAGATCAATGGGTTTTGATGTTTCCTTGACAAGTTCAGGATTCACCCCGCTCTTTCTAAGGTCATTGGAGACGACTATGTCTTTTACCGACGACTGCAGCCTTTCAATCTCTCTAAAGTTAGAAACATTCTGAGAGACGTATTCAAATCTCCTCGTTTGAGTGATATTTGAGTCGATCACGATGTAGGATGAGATTTGATCCTGAAGAACCATTTTATTCGCCTGCTGGCGACTGTCAGCCGGGATTTGAGTTATCTCGTAGTTTGGTTTCCCGTCGGGGAGTTTGAATTTGTCGTACAAGTCCGTGTTCAATGCAGACGCGATCTCTCCCGTCTTGTCTATAATTCCAATCTTGGTCGTAGTCGTGTCGGGCTTTGTCGCGAGAAGTGATGGCACAACACCAAGAAGAACCATAATCGCGGGCGTTAGGATCAAGGAGATTAAGAACGCTTTCGTTCTGACTTTTTCTATATATTCCCAGCGTGCAACGGCAAGTATTTTCTTAATTGACATTTTTTCCTCCAACAACTTCTATGAAAATCGAGTTCAACGACGCTTCCTCGACAGAAAACTTCGTCACCGAGACAAGATCGATTGCCTCTTTCAGAAACGCCTGACTGTCAGTGCCATCTTTCATCTTGATCTCTGCGTAGTTCTCATACAAGTCCATCATTGCAATATCCGACAACTGTCGAAGCTTGGAAGAATCGCCAACGAATTCCAAATGAATGGAATTGCTCCCATGATTCTTCTTTATTTCAGATAATTCTCCGTAAAGAACCACCTTCCCATGATTTATCAGACAAATTCTGTCGCAAAGCTTCTCTGCCTGCTCCATCTGATGCGTCGAGAAGACGATAGTCTTTCCCGCCTCCTTCAGTTCTCGCATCATATCTTTCATAATGATTTGATTCACGGGATCGAGTCCGGAGAAGGGCTCGTCAAGCATCAGAAGTTCAGGCTCATGAAGTAAACATGAAATGAACTGGACCTTTTGCTGCATGCCCTTAGACAGCTCGTCAACCTTGCGGTTTCCATAATCTGCCAAATCAAACCTTTTAAGCCAGACGTCCGCACGTTTCCTCGCTTCGCCCGGCTGAAGACCGCGCAAACTCCCGAAGTACACGAGAACATCTATGACTTTACTCTTTCGATACAAACCTCGTTCCTCCGGCAAATACGCCAACAGATTTTTCATGTCCGGAGTCAGTTCCTTCCCATTGAAACGGACCGTACCGGAGTCAGGCTCAATTATCCCGAGAGAAATTCTTATCGTGGTTGTCTTGCCCGCGCCATTCGGACCAAGAAGTCCAAATATTTCTCCGGGTTGAACATCGAAGGTCACACCGTCAAGAGCCACGGTGGTCACATAAACTTTACGAAGACCATTGACTTGAAGCATATCACCTCATCCAAGATTAAAAAATGTGAACTTAAAATTAGGGGTGCAATTTGTAAAACTTCAACTGCCGAACTGTTAAGAAAAGGTTAAATCTTGCCATGCACCACGCATGATCGAAATCTATTGTGGTATCTTCTATTTTCACGGGGTATTTCTATAAATCATTCTTGCAAACGGTATTGTCTCCCTGACGTGTTCCAATCCACAGATCCATGCAACCGTCCGCTCAACGCCGAGTCCGAACCCGGAATGTGGGACACTTCCATATTTTCTCAAATCGAGGTACCATTCAAATGGCTGCCGCGGCAAATTATTTTCTTCAAGACGCTTTACCAGGATGTCATAATCGTCTTCACGCTGGCTTCCGCCGATGATTTCACCATAGCCTTCGGATGCAAGCACGTCGACAGACAAAGTCAAATCAGTCCTCCCCGGATCTCGCTTCATGTAAAACGCCTTGCAGGCAGCCGGGTAATGATGTACCATTACAGGGCGATCATATTGCTGCGAAATAATCGTTTCATCGGTTGCCCCAAGATCATTCCCGTATTGGAAATCGACACCATTCTTCTTTAACAACTCAACCGCGTTGTCATAATGCAGACGCGGGAATGGGCGTTTCACGGGTTGCAATTTCGTGACATCCCTTTCGAGCAGTTTTAGTTCAGCTTCGCTCTTTTTCAACACCGTCTGAACTATATGCTCAATAAATTCTTCTGCTAAATCCATGTCGTCGTTCAAGTCTGCCCACGCAACTTCAGGCTCAACCATCCAGAACTCGGTAAGATGTCGCCTTGTTTTCGACTTCTCTGCCCGGAAAGTAGGACCGAAGCAATACACTTTCCCAAATGCCATTGCGGCCGCCTCGGCATAGAGCTGACCGCTCTGAGTCAGATACGCCTTTCCCAGATCGAAATAATCCGTCTCGAAGAGAGTGCTGGTGCCTTCCACGGAAGCCGGCGTGAGAATCGGCGAATCAATAAGTGTAAATCCCTTGTTTTCAAAAAACTCCCGAATGGCTTTTATGATCTGGTGCCTGACTCGAAGTATGGCATGCTGGCGGGATGAGCGCAGCCAAAGGTGCCTGTGGTCCATCAGAAACTCAGTACCATGGTCCTTAGGAGTAATTGGGTAGTCTTTGGCGACATGAACAATTTTCATGTCTTCGACCTGCAGTTCGTAGCCGCCGGGCGCACGATCATCCTTGTGGACTTTGCCGGCAACGATAAGCGAACTTTCCTGAGTTAGCAAATCATAATCGGCGAAAATCTCCGGCGAGACCTGGCTTTTGACGACAACACATTGAACGATCCCGAAGCCGTCTCGAACAAGTATGAAATGGATCTTCCCGCTCGACCTCTTGTTATAGACCCATCCTCGGATGGTCACCGATCTGTCGTTAAACTCGGAAAGATTATTAATTGTTGCAACCGGCTTTTCCTGACTGGAGGTATTCGGATGATCTTCGACATTTCCTGGCATTCTATTCTCCATGATTCCTAAAAATAAAAGATAGCAAACACACAATATAGATAAAACAGATTCGGGTAGTGGGCTACTTTAAGATTTTTGCACGCGGAGTACACTGAAAAAGGCACGGATTCTCACTGATACACCGATTAATAATAATTTGATCCGTGGTTATCTTGTCTTTTCCCGTATTATCTGTGTGCTAATGTTTCGATTCATAATAGCCCACTACCCAGATTCGCGGCGATCGGCGGGCGAAAAAGTCTATACAAATCGGCGCCCTATTTTTTTCGTTGGCTGTTCAGAATTAAATTGTAACCTGAAACTTGCATTGAACGAAGTGAAAGAAGGGACTGCATTTCATTATGAAAGCACTCGTCACGGGCTCTACAGGATTTATTGGAAGCCACCTCGTAGAAAAATTGGTCCAGCACGACTACCGAGTCAGATGTCTGATCAGGAAAACAACGAAAGTCGAATATGTCAGCGGCCTTCCGGTGGAGTTTGTCAACGCCGATTTCGACGATATTGAATCGCTCCAGTCAGCAGTCGACGGCGTCGATTACATTTTTCATATCGGCGGCGTAACGAAATCGAAAGACAAGCAAGGTTACATTCGCGGAAACTACGAGACCACAAAGCATCTGCTCACCGCCGTGCTTAAACAGAACCCCGGCATAAAACGATTCACACTTGCCAGCAGCCTCACCGCAGTCGGACCCGGAAATGATTTGGAACCAGTTGACGAGACTGCTCCTTACCATCCCATCACGACCTATGGCAAGAGTAAAATGGAAGCTGAAAAAGAATGTCTCGGCAAATCTTCCGATATCCCGATTACTATTATAAGGCCTCCGGCGGTGTATGGCCCACGCGACAAAGACATCTTTGCATTCTTCAAGTCAGTAAATGGACACATCGTTCCGCTGTCTGGTTTTGGCAGGAAAGTGCTGAGCTTCGTGCACGTCTATGATTTAGTCGATGGAATCATCGCCGCTGCCGAACATCCGAATGCCATAAGCCAGGTATATTTCATCTCAAACGAAGAGATATATGATTGGGTGCAATTCGGCACAATAGCAAAAAGAGTCCTTGGCAAGTGGGCGCTGAACATGAGGATTCCCCACTTTGCTCTGTACGCAGTCGCAGCGATCAGCGAGTCAATCGCGAGAATGCAGGGTAAAGCTGCGCTAATCAATATCGAGAAAGCCCGTGACGGAGTACAGGCCAATTGGCTTTGCAGCCCGACCAAGGCGCGGGTGGAACTCGGTTTCAGAACGAAGCTTTCGCTTGAGGATGGAATTGCAAATACTATTGAATGGTACAAGAAGAATGGGTGGCTGAAGTAGCATGTAGCTCACGGCTGATGGTTCATAGCTCAAAGTAAAGTGGTACGGCCACCAGAGCTATCAGGTATCAACTATAAGTTATCAGCCGGTTCATTCAAACGAGGCTACGGCCGAAAAATCAAAGTATATCGTGAAGAGAAATGAAAATATTCCTTTGTCAACACCGGTGGAATACTGGTAATTCCGATTCTGCGAATAACTGACCATTGCCTGCCCGTAAAGATTCGGTTGCGGCTGGTACATAACACTAGCTTCGAACAAGTTGGTCTCTTGAATTACACCGTAAGGAAAAGGCTCATGGTAGCGATATCCGGCTTGTACCATTGCATCAGTTATGGTCGTATCCGTCAACCAAGGCATTGTGAACGGACCGTAAATATTCTGATTACCATGTTCAATATGCATTATCTCAATTCCAAATTTCCAGTCTGGCGTAAGCCAGTGCGATAAGCGCAGGTCGATATTCCAGAAGTCGTCGCCGTATGGCGTAGCAATGGGATAGTTTCTCAACATGAGTTTTTCGAAACTTGACCAATTGTACTCGTTGTAAACACGATTCCGCACCATCATGAATTGCAAATTTGCATCGGTTCCACTGACTCCGAATTTATCTAAAATATTTGATGCCCGAACACCAATATCGAACGAATATACATTCGGCTTCAAATCTCCTCTTACTTTGTGATCGACCATCCAATCGTCAATTAACAAATCTCCGTAAGAATTAAGATTTCTCGGCCAAAATATGCTCGCATCAGCGCCAAGAAAAGTATTCAAATCTTTGTTGTCGTTATTCTCGGTTTCATACGTGACTCGCACAGGGTTTATGTCCTCAAGATTGATCGAAGAATCTGCCCCGCCAAAGGTCGCCGCCTGGTAGATTCCGAGAAAAGCCTTGTCGGCGATGTTAAATTCTAGCCGCGACCCTGTAAAATACCTGTTTGCCATCGGAGGTGTCAGTCCCCATGTCGAACCGCCGCCAGTTTCAAAGAAATTATTTGAATCTGGAGTAAACTCCGGCATTTGGTTCAGTTGGGCCACAAACCAGTTGAACTTCACGACTTTCGTTTTTACAAGGGCAGACACCATGTCAAAAGCACCTGCTGTCGGAGACACGAGGACTGTTCCGTTATTCCCATAGCCCCAGGACAAATAGTCGCGACCGAAAGTCAGATCGACGTAACGGTCCGAATACTGGACATAAGCCTGTTGATGAAGTGCTTTCAATCCAAACTTAGTGAAACCGGTATAAAGCGTATCATCGCGGAGGGTCTGATCGACAGTCGCATCTGTATACAACAAAAGATGGTTGCCGACATCAAAGCCAAACTCGCTCCGAAGCGTCGGACGGAATTCAACCTTGTCGGCGTATTTAAAAGTCTTGTAATCACCGCTGGCCAAATTGAAGAACGCTTCTTCGGAGAATCGTACCCCGGTGAATGAAGTATCGGGATTTTCTGCTTCTACGTCAGAGAGCTCTTTCTCGCCTGAAAATTCCTTATCAAGCTTGTCAATCAGCCACCGATCCGCCTGAGGCAATGAGGAAATGTCATCTTTTTTTTCAAGATTCAGGAGAGCCTGCGCGACCTCAAGTCTCCGGTACGGCTTGAATCCGGGACTCAGGTCAAGCAGAAATCCTCTGGTCTGAAGTCCTTGAATGGCGTCGTAGATCCAACTATCGACTGGAATCGACGAATTGTGTTGCGCAAGAGAGACCTTTGCAATCAGGATGACGAACGCAGAAGCAACTATAAATCCTTTTTTCATTCAATGCTCCAGGTGTTGATCAAGGGACAAAAAAGATATGCTAAGATAAAACTCTGCGAATTATAATCATAGCCACCGGGACATACTTTGGTCTGGTTTTCAAATCCGTCGTAGAAAAAGGTCGAACCCCTGTCATGCTTCTGACACAGAGTCCGGAAATCCCACCAGGTATTTTTTCGGACTAGTCACGGTTTGCCAGTCTCTCACGATTTCCCTCCACTCGGAGTACGCTAGCTTCCGTTTGAATGAATCTTCGAAAATCACTGATCGCCCCTGCGATAGACTCAAGTCCAAGGGGCTCAACATGCCCGAACGGAGCTGCGAAACCTTTTCTTTTTCCGGGTTCTATCAGAAGGACATGCATATAATTGGTTGGGTATCAGGAATGGTGGAAATGTGGTCGCTCAAATAATCCACAGTTGAATTCTTTCATGGCAGCATGATCTCTGAAGCTGGAGATCTGTTCAAAAAAGAACCATTGCTCAGCTCAATGGTAGATATGCACTTCGGTGCGCCGGTTCTCCGCTCGCCCCTCTCGGGTACCATTTGAGGCAGCCGGTTTTGTCGAACCATTCGCCACAAGCTCGATATTGCTCATAGCGATGCCCAAACGCTTAGAAAGCGAGTCGGCGACACGGGCAGCCCTCATTTTCGAAAGATTTAAGTTGTACCATGATGGACCGATCGAGTCAGCATTACCTTCTATCACTATTCGAAAGTTTTCCTGTCCAAGCCGGCTGACCACTTCGTCTATCCTGTCGAAGATACAATAGACGTTTTTGTTTATGCTTGCCCGATTGAAATCAAAAAAAATTCTGACCGCTTTGACGCTAGATTCAGGAGGGGTTATCGGTTTTTCCTCAGCCGGCATCCGGGTTACTTCTTTCTCTGGAATTCTGCTCGGCTGTTTCTGGACAGAAATAAGCGGCGGTTTGCTCACTTCCTTGTTCATCGATGCCATCACCCGCAAAAACAAAAGAAGCAAGGCGCTCAAGATTAAAACCGCAACGAGCACCTTGCCTCCTGGTTCGATCTTTACTCGAGCCATTTCCTATTTCAATTATCAGAAGAGGTTGCGCGCCTTCGCCTTGTTACGTGACCCTGTTCAGGAACTTCCTGAGAGACAAAATATTGAAGCACACCGGAGAGTCTCTGCTCTTCTTTCTCTTTCTCTTGCTGCCAGGTTTGAAATTTCTCGCGACTTTCTTTTATCAAGTTGTTATTATCTTCCATCTTTTCACGGATCTCGTTGAATATTCTCTCCATCTCTTCTTGCAGACGCTTGTTCTCTTCGCTTTTCTTCTGTTCGAGCTCACGAAGCCGCCGTTCTTCAATTTTCTCAAACTGCGTCAGAGCCTTATCGCGCTTAACCGCATCCTGAACGACATCTTCAGGGGAGATTCTGAGCGCCTCTAATGCGACCATCAGAGCGCTTCGTCTAATTTCCGGAGAAGCATCTTTGAGATAGACACTTTTCAAGAGCTCCTCGGCTCGATAAACTGTAAAGGCCGTCGAGGCATCCTTTATTCCGAACGCCTGATAAATAGCCTCGAAGCTTGGGAATTCCTCACCGATGCGTGCCACGGGCTGCTCAAGTTGAGGCTCCGCGACTTCCAGACGGGAAGTACTTAAAGAAGTCTGTCCTGATCGATCTCCCTGGGAAGCAGCCATCTCAGCTTTTTTCTGTTCGTCTTCAACCGACACAAAAACGTTGTACCATTTTTTCTCTGCCATGTTAACCTCCGAAAATTCAAACACAATATATGATACCGTCTTAATTTAAGCAACAACAGCAAAAAGTCAATGTCAAACTTTAGCGATTGTGTATTTTACAAAACAGACCGTCAAAAGAGAATACCACGAATGTCACTCCCAAAAGGATGCCTTCGGCAGAATGAAACATATCATTCTGTATATTACACGAATATTCTCTATTCGTGTAATTCGAATTGAAGAGAAGAAAATTATTCGCGCAATTCGTGTTCAACAATTTGTTTTGTCATGTACATCATCGCGTCTTCATTGGTCCACAGGAAGCAGAAAAAGGCTGACATGCTTCAGAGTGAAACATGCCAGCCTTTGAATTTGCGAGCTGTAAAAGAGTTACAAGCCGATCCGCACGGAGAAAGTATTTGTGCCAGTAAAGATTTTTGTATACTGGTACGCGTAATCAATCGTTATCGTTGTTCCGCCACCCATGTTTACATTGAATCCGGCGCCTGCCGTCGGACCGTATATGTTATCATCGTTTTGCGAAACAACTCCCGAGCCGTTGGCGCCGTTAGCGAATTGCCAACCGCCTCTCAGGTATAGCATGTTATTGAAATTGTATTCTAATCCTGCCAAATAATTATCCGTGCCATAATTGTTGTTCCTAAAGGTCGCATTTACCGTCAAGATATTCTCATCGTTGAATGCAAAGTCATAGCTCGCACCAATTTCAACTGTGGAGGGCATCTCAAAGCTTGCGGCCTCAACATAAAGAGGTGTGTTGTTCGGAGCATTGGGATTGGAGCCGGGGACTGAACCATTATGTGACAGATCGTCCCCATTGAATTGCATGTTAGTTCCGATATTTCTGACAGCAATTCCGATCTTCAGGCCGGTTGCCTCTGCTCTGTATTGGATTCCCGCGTCAAATGCCGCTCCGCTTGCGCTCTCACGCATTATCTGTTCCGAGACATATTTCACCGTCACCCCTGCCAGAATTCTGTCTGTCAGGGCCTTCGAATATGTCAACGCAGCGGTGACATACGTTGGCGAGTACGTCCCGATTCCGCCATCCGGGTAATCGGTGGTAGTCTGCAAGATGTCTCCAAAACTGAGCGACTTAAGTGACAGGGCAAAGCTGCCTACGCTGCCGACCTTTGATCCAACTGCAACATAGTTGATCCCAATTCCGGCGATGTAGTTCATGTGGGAGAACATAGCTTCGACATCCTGCGACGCAAGCGATAACCCGGCTGGATTCCAATAAATAGCTTCAACACCGGATATCCCCGATATGAACGATCCCGCCAGAGCAGTTCCTCTTGCACCAACAGGTATCAACAACTCGGGCGCCGCCGCTGTACCAGTTCGAGATGGATCGCCAGCAAACGATATCTGAGTCACACACAGAAGAAGAATGCCGGCCATCATTAATACTTTATTTATCTTACTCATTTGAAATACTCCTTTTCGCTTTCTTCACCGTTATTGTTGGATGCATCATAGTTTGTTTACCCGTTGTTGAGGCTGGATGATTGCCAGCTTCAGTATTTTAGTGCCGACATTACCGCCATCGATGTAGGCAATGTACATTCCGCTCGCAACTGGCAAACCCGAACTATTGGCCAAATCCCAACGCTCGGTCGGATTTCCTCCAGAAGCATCCACATGCGAAATAGTCCTAATCAACACACCATTAAGTGAGAAAACCTTAATTGTGCATATCTTAGGAAGGTGAGTAAAAGTGACATAATGAGCAAATTGGTTCGTCTCTAGTGGGTTATAAGCAAAGTACGGATTCGGAAAGACCTGAACTTGCGATATGGCATCGGTAACTTTAGCTATACTGTCACTACCAATGATCGTCTTCGGCGCAGTGAGATCATACACGTGAGAAGGACCAAACGCATAATTAGGAATCAACCTCAAAGTATCTCCGTTCTTAAACGTAGCGGTTGAATCTCTCGACAACCAGACAAGATACATGACATCGATAGAACCCGATGAGAGTGCATCGTGCAAGTTGGCCAACGTGTATTGCGATTTCGCTGAATCGGAGTATGTAGACCTGAATATCATCAAGATATCACCACCACCACTAGGCGAAGGCTCAGGATTCCACTTGCCATCCACTGCACCCTTGTAAATGAAATTGCCCAGAGCATCCTTCAAGCTGTCATTATTTTCCAGCAGACCTACATTCAACTGCCTGCCGTGGTCCACATAATCATCTGTCCAGACAGTAAACGGTGCAGACAAGCCTTTCGTTTGATCGCCGAGCGGGTACATTTGATAATCCTGGTAAGGATAGTTCGAACCTTTGTTCAACAAATAAGGGACAAATGAAGAATCCTTTGCTTTTACCAGTGGGGGATTATACTTGTCCACATACCGATATATCTTCTGTCCTTGAGTCGAACTGAAAATTATCTTCACAGTCAACAAACTATCGGGAACAACGCCGCCCGCAGGCCAAGGAGAACCCAATGCATCTACCATACCGCTGGCTGCCGCCCAACTGAAAGCTCCGGCGCCACTGATATTAAAGGTAGTATAGTTGTTTGAGACCGACGGAGGACCAAACCACAGTTTCCCACTGTAGGAATAACCAGGTGGGGTCTGTGTATCCAGACGCAGACCATTAGCTTGAGACGCGAATGCGATAGTGAATCCGTCAACAATCGGGAGGGCCGCGTTTAGTGAAACACCGCTCACCGGAACACCAAACGAAGTCGCAGCCGCACTCGTTGTCAAATCCAGCAAGCTCCAATTTGAGCGGGTGGCATCAAAAGTCAAACGATAACTATGACCATTCAATGAATCGGGATCTATTACAGCCATTCTGACTGCATCGTCGGCAAAACGGTTCGTTGAAAAAATGCTATCTCCGACTGCTCCTTTCACTATGGTTCCGCCAGCGACGGAATTGGGAATCCACGTTTGAACTGCTCCACCTATGGGCGTTTCAAAAGTCTTTGGGGTTCCGTATGGATTGTAGGCATAGGCGGTCACTGCAAAATAGTAAGGCATCCCATTGACTAATGGTCCACCAGTCAGCGCATCCTGGTCGACAATGTAATAGTGCTTGATACCGCTGTTGGTCCCAAACTGAACCGGCTCGTAAATATCCGCACCCAATGCAGAATTTGATATCAGGTCCCATATCTTGGTCACACTGTCAACAATATCATACGTCGCAAGCCGAATAGCCTTGCTGCTTGTCGGACTGTAGGATGGACCGTCGACTTGATATACGTTGTAGCCCTGAAAATCATAATAAGTGGATTTGCCATTATATGGGTGCAGCGTATCTAACGCCGCATAGGACTCCTCTGAGGCATCCCACGTTAAGACGAGTTGGTTCTTAAGTTGACCGACTGCCATCTTGGGTGCAAGAGGGGCAGACGGAAGCTGAAAATCAATATTGAAGGCCAACTGTGCAAGATCGTCGACCGTTTTCAGCGCCGTTATGCTGTTCTTGGCGCTTGTTCCTTGAGCTATCACAAAACCAACCACAATTTCTTGAGTATCCCCAGGCATCAACTTGAACGGTCCCGATGACATCACAAGTCGTCTGTCTGCCGGGGTGTCATCCAGCCAGCCCTTTCCCGTCACGGGATCACCGCTCGCGACGAACTTGCTGGGAAGACCTGTGGTAGGATCAATGAACGGCTGACCCGTCGAACTAATAAGACCATTTGCCAAATTGTAAGCCTCTTGGGGGTAGTCTTGATGTCCATAGTCAGGATCAACGTAGGTAGCGTTGCCGTTGATAAACTTGACAAAGGATGTCATCGGAAGATTCTTATAGCCATGTACCCAGACGCCGCTTGTGATGGCACTGTCCGCCTGAATGCCGGTCTTTATCTTCGGTCCTTCAAAAAAGTCGTAACCGTCCGCAGGAGGGGCAGAACCATATACGGCATCAGTTGGATTCCCATTATAAGTGTATCCAAGACTTCTCACCGTGTCACATCCATCAAGGTCATCGTTCGCATCACCCAGATCGATATCCGAGAACCACGATACAAAGCAAGAATCATACTCCACCGTGCTCTTGTTAATGTACGTAAACTTCATGAAGATAGTCTGCCCGAGCGGCCCGGTCTGATTAAACGCAAACACATAGTTGTGCACCTCGACACCCATAGGGTCGGTGGTACTCGTGGCACTGTGCCCGGCGATGTTTAAATCGTTCATCACCCAGTACAGCACCTGATCGCCAAGCACAAGTGGCTTCCCGTCTGCAGTCAATGGAGCGCCAGTTTGTGCGGCGTTTTGCACCCATTCTTGATACGTAGCATCAGTGGGCGAAGCGGACTTTGAAAGAGACATTATGTTCCACTTGCTGTCACCGGAATTCGCCGCATCAACTGCAGCATGCGCCGGATTGCCATCGTATGTGGTAGTAATCGGCCCCTGTTGAAACTCTGAAGAATAAGCGACCGACGCACTGTGCAAAATATTGCCGGGGCCGTATCCGAGCAGCCAGGGTCCGGCTGTGAAAACTGCGTTCTTGCCGGAGTGTGCGGGCCAGAACAAACCGTCATTGCCCGTGTTCAAGTTTTCAAAAAATATCCCGTTACTGCTGATAAAAGCCTCGATCGTGTTCGGGACCCAATCAACCTGGTCCAGGATTTTGTCCACCTTCTTCAACTTCCCTTGACGGTTATCTCCCGGGCCCGGATGCGAGGCCTTGCGCCACGAGAAAGGCAGTCAGCGTCAAAGCCATGACACCAACCACAAAAAACTTTTTCGCCTTCATTTGTTCAAATTCTCCTTCTCAAAAATTTTGTCAGTAGAAAACCTTTCGGCACAATTAGACTTCATGTTTGGTCTCATAGATCTAACCTCACTCCGAGATACACTGTCCTAGGTATATCATATGCCCCAAGATTCTTCGTCCAGATACTGGTACAGAGAAACCGCCTGTGGACCGTTTGTAGCGGACCAAGCTTGTCCTGCCGAGGTGGCGAGCCAGCCATCGTCTGTGGCGGAACCAGTGCCCGTATACAGGCCTCCACGACCCGCTATAACATCGTTTGCACTGATGATGTTCTTTCTGTTGAACACGTTCTGTGCCCACAGATAGATATCAAAACCAACAGAGCCAACATTGAAAGCTTTGTCTAACTTCAGATCCAAGCGCAAATTCCACGGACCCTCAGACTGGTTCAGTGCCTCATACGGCGTAACACCGTTGACTACCGAGAAACTCTGATTTCCATAAGGCTGCGTTAGGGTATAGCGAACTCCGGAAGAGAAATAGAAGATTCCATTCAAGCCAAGCTGTGAGAGTATCTTGCTGCCGAAAATGGTCGGCCCATCATTCTCTCCAAATCTATAGTCCAATATGATATTCCCAGAGTGAGTGCGATCCTGATCGGTTGGCTCGACAATTGTAGGAAAGTATGGCGAACTATTTGGACCCGACAAGTCTTGCCATGCAATATTGAAATGAGAAAGCGAGGTGGATCCTGTTGCTGTCGAAGCTTGAAGCGAATAATTAGCCGATAATTGAATCCTGTCCACCCTTCTCAGGTTAAATCTCAACTGTAGACCATTGGTGGTTCCAAAATCACCATTAGCATAACCGAAATAAGATCTCTCGGGCGCCGTTGGATCAGTAATTTGATAACGAATGACGACCAGATCCCTGATATTCTTGTAAAAGCCGGTTATGTCCATCTCCGCAACGTCACTAAACACGTGCGAGAAACCGAGCTCGTAGTCTGTAGTTCTCTCAGGCTTTAGATTGGGGTTCGGGAAATTGCGAGCGTAACTGCCGCCCAAGAAGTAACCTGCGCGTGCTCGCGTGTCATAGTAGTTACTCAGGGCACTCTGTTCCATAAACTTTCCAAACTCGGCATGGAAAACAGTATTATCTGTCACAGGAAACGAAAAGCCGATCCTCGGGCTCAACTGAGTATATGTGGCAGCAGATACGAGACTCGTGTCCGAAATGGTCTGCTCCGCAGTAAGTCCGATATTAGCCGGGTCTTTGTACATCGGCGCGCCGGAATTGAAGGCATCAAAACGCAAACCGAAGTTCAGAATAAAATCGGACATTTCGATCTTGTTCTGAACATACAATCCGTCGATAGTTGGATGACGGGGACCTTCATCGCTAAGATTTGCAGTGTAGCCCGTCTTGTCAGTGAACATCCCGCCATTGAACGTATTTCCATAAATATCATATCCGTAGTTGGCTAACGAAGCTCTTAAGTAGACTAGGTAGTCCGGAGAGGTCGGATTGTTGTGCCTCACGCCGGCAATGTCGGTTGCCGTGATGGTGTATGTTCTTATCGTATAGTAATCGTACTCGCCGCCGACTTTTAACTCGTAAGCCTTAGAGAATTGTTTTACGAGGTCTACTCGACCGCCATATTGTTCGCGGTCAAGTTTTGAATAACCCGAAGTGGCATAGTTTGCGGGAAAAGCTACGTCAAATCCGGGGTTATAGAGCGTAAAGTCCGGAGGCGTGACCGACGGACCCAGCAAACCGGGATTATTAGGACCAGGTTGACCATAGGCTTCTATATTCTCCTTCAAGATTGGGTCCATGGCCTCCTGATAATACTTCCAATAATTGCCTTGCACAACAAGATAAGTGGTAGCATCCATAAAGTATGTGCCCTTTAGATACGCAGACGCATTGTATTCCTGCGTAAGCGTATTGCGGTTTGGCAAATTGTCAACAAGGTAGATGGTACCCAGGCCTCTCCCATACCCTCCTATGCTTTGATCTGGTGCGTAGCTGCCCCCGATCTTGATGTTAAGCGGAGAAAAATCAAAGAAGAAATTGCCGTTCAGCGCCCAATCTTGGTAGTAGCCATCGATCGAACGGCTTCCTGAGTAATTTGTCGAATTCAACAGATTGGCGAGCATCGTCCTGTTGCCTGTCAGTCCCTTCGACGCTACATGTGTGCCGCTGTCTGTACCAGCATATTTTGGAGCCCAATCTGCATTATATATTGAAGTGCTGTCAACCTTTGGAAACGTTATTCCGTCAAGGAAAGACTGTCCGCTCCTATTGAAATCATGCTGCCCCGCGAGGAAAAATGTGATCTTGTTAGATGTAGGAATGAGCGGACCACTAAGGGTTGCCACATACTGGTTTATTCCATAACTGTAAGCACCGAAGACATTCTGTTGCTTCGTTCCGCCAAGATTATCTGTGTATCCTTCGAACGATGCCGCATACTTTGCTGCCTCCCGTCTTCGTAGTCACATTCACAATCCCGGACAGAGCATTTCCGTACTCGGCCGTCATGCCACCTATCTGTGTAGATACTTCTTCGATGGCGTTGTTGATTACCGTAAGTGTCTGAGTTTGATTGACAGGATTATTCACCGGGACACCGTCCACGTAGGTCTGAGCCTCATCACCTCTACCACCTCTGAAATGTATCCCGTTGTTATCGGTTATTACCCCGGGTGTCAATGCTACGACAGCCTGGACTCCCCTAAGAGAGAGGTTCTGGATATCGGAAGCCTGCATGACAGACTCCGTATTAGTCATGCTCTTGTTAATTAACGGTCTTTCTGCAACAATCCTGACTTCTTGAACTTGAACCGCAGTACTCGACATCGTGAAGTTCTGCTCGACGCTCAGTCCGTTGAGTACACGAACATTTGAGACCGATACTGCTTGGTAACCTATATATTGAGCCCTAATGGTATACGTACCTACAGGGACTGCTAGTATGACATATTCTCCATTGAGGTCTGAGGCAGCTCCGAAGCTTGTTCCTTCCACCGATACGGAGACGCCAACCAACGGCTCACCTGTATCTTTGTCGATAGCTTTTCCCCGTATTTTGCCGGTTGTTTGTGCATATACAAACATGGGCATTGCGAGAAAAAGGAGCAAAAATGGTAAAAGTTTGCGCATCATAACGAGTTACTCCTTCACTTATTACTAATTAATTGCAAGACCAACACCATAAGAGAAAAAAGCATAACACTTATACCGCAATCTGGCGACAGCCCCAAAAGTCTCACACGGAATAAATGATTACTAAAGACCACTACTCCCCACAGTTTAATGACCACATGCACTTCTCAAGAGACCAGCATAGCCAACACATGATGAATATTTCAAAAAGGAAGGAAGTTGTTTCCCCCTCGCGGAGGAAACAACTTCCATAAAAAAGGAAATCAAGAAATGTCTTACTTCATTAATACCATCTTCTTCGTCATGGAGAAAGTACCAGCCTGCAAACGGTAGAAGTACACACCGCTGGCAAATCGGGAGGCATCAAACGTGGCAAAATGATCGCCGGCTTTTTGCATTCCGGAGAAGAGCGTAGAGACTTCCTCTCCCAAAACGTTGAAGACCTTCAATGTCATGTAGCCATTCTGTGGAACAGAATACGCAATCCTTGTCGTCGGGTTGAAAGGATTCGGGTAGTTTTGATCCAAAGCGTATCTCGCTGCAACATTCGGCTTCTCGTTGACCCCGGTGGGTGTAAAGGACCACTCCCTGTATATCCAAGGATTGAGCGAGAACGGGGTCCCATCGACCACGCCTTGTCCAGCAATCTGGTCGGTATAATAGATGAATTTTGCAGTATCGCTGGTCGTGGAGACACTAACCGTTGGGTCTAGGTTAGGATACATCTGACTGTATTTTGCAGATGTTACAATGGTCGTAGGAGCCGCCCATTTCTTGCCACCATTCACCGAAAAAGTACCGACAATTTCGGTCTCGTAATAACCGGTGGTGTCCACAACGACTGCACCGGAAGACAACTTGGGTTGTGTCCACATTGCCACAACAACCTTCCCGTCGCTGGAGAGTGCAATGGACGGATAACATAAGCCGATTCCGTTCCCCGGATACTCGGTGGCGCCAGTGGTCGTGTCAGCAGTGATTATTGCAGGACTCTCATCGACCGCAGGGGAAGATAATTCGACAAGCTTCTCATCACTCGAGTTCCAATAAATCACCGGGAAACCATAGCTGGTCGGTGAACCTGCGACGCTCTTTACGGCATAACCGTTGAACACGAGGTGCAGCACATTACTGGCATCGTACGCAGCCTGAATCTGAGCAAAATTGTTCGGCAGCAGATAGAGCGTGTCAGTGCCAAACACTACTTTCTGTCCATTCATGACGAGTACACTATGAGTCCATGTCGCGCCATGGTCTGTCGATACAAACCGGACAAAGGCGTCTGCGCTATCCTCGGTACCGGTACCGGCCGGTGGAAGGGTTCCATTTCCGGTGAGTCCCATAATCACCGACAATTCGCCATTAGGCGCTTGCAGAAGAGCCTGTTCCGAACTCTGACCACCTGCCCTTTTTGGATCCACAAGGACAGTCGTTGCACTCCAAGTTGCGCCAGCGTCAGTAGAGACATGAAAGCCTGCACCGCTTGAATCGTTATTCGTGACATAGAATTTACTGTCCGTAGCAACATCACGGATCACTGACGGGTAGTTACCTGCGCCAACTTCAACTGAAGCATTAAATGCATCAGCAGCAGGGCCTTGTTCGGTCGCAAGCCATGCTTGGCTGCTGTGGTGTCCCACAATAATTGCACTAAAATCGTCTCTTAAATCCATAGACGGCCAACCTGTTGCTGAGGTCGCTCTCGGTATGTACGGAACCGGAGTCGTGGCAACACCATCCTGGTACAGAACGTAAGAACCCGCACGGCCAGCGGCGGTGCCGCTTAAGCTCGTGTTCCGTTCCATGAACACTATATGGACGAGACCAGTGGCATCCTTGTAGACCCTTCTCGGTGTAATCGAGTTGGTTGGGTAATCATAATCACTAACACCAATTGTGTCTCCGGTCGAGGCATCTTGTATGCTGCGCGTGTTGTGATTTTTCAGAAACATACCATACGGAGAGTAGGTACTCAAATCGATTGGAGATTGCTGTGATGTTTCAACGGCAACCTTTGCCTTTGCTTGTTTTCCACCTTTCGCAAACAATGATGGCGACGCAAACATAAAAATCGCCCCAACAAGTAGTACAAAAGGTAACTTGACTGCTTTCATTGTGTCCTCTCTTAATTAGTTTTTCTAATTGTTGATTACTATCGTTTAAACCTTGAAAAAAAGATTATACCCTCACTTGCAATAGCGATCGGCGGTCTCAACAAAAGCACGCCTTGCGACGATAATGCACTAGCCTCTTCTTAATGTCAATTACTCCCGATTGTGGGCATTCTCTTCCGACAACTCTTATTTCTGCTCCAAGGCCAGCATAAAGTTCGCTGAAATATAATCTGCATTGTGCGCTTTGTCAAGTGAAAACCAAATCTTTTTTTATAATTTCACGGTTTTCACTTCAAAGACTCCTGAGATTTTCGAGATATCCTTCAACACCGATTCAGGGATGTCGCTGTCAACGCTCATGACAGCCAGCGCCTTCTCACCCGGCGCGGATCTGCCCAACGACATGCCGGCTATGTTGACTTTAGCCGCCGCAAGCAGGCTTCCGACTGCCGCCACCATTCCGGGTCTGTCTTTGTTGGAATAAAACAGGAAATGGCCTTCGGGTGCAAATTCAAAGTGAAAGCCGTCGATCCCGGCTATTCTCATTTCTGACGTGCCGAAAACAGTTCCGGAAACCTCTCTCTTCTCGCCTTCGGTTTGCACTTCCACGGTCAAGAATTGAGCATGGTGCTTCCCGTCCTGCTCTTTCATCTCGCTAATGGCAATTCCCATTTCCTTCGCAATCAAAGTCGCATTGACAAAGTTAACTGGGGAATACATCATCTTGTCTAGCAAGCCTTTCAACACTGCAGTGGACAGAAGCCCCGAAGAATTCTGGAGCAATGTACCACGATAAGAAGCTGTGATAGATTTAACTTTTCCGGTCAAGAGCTGCGCATGGAGCGATCCGATTTTTTCGGCAAGGACCAGATATGCCCGCAGCTCATCGCTGACGGCGCTCTGGTAATCCACAATGTTAACTGCGCCGGCAATGCCTCTTCCATTGAAAAAGTCGGCAAGCTCTTCGCCGATTTGTTTTGCCACTTTTTCCTGTGCCTCTTCCGTCGAAGCGCCTAAGTGAGGAGTGGCAATTACTTTCGGATGTTTCAGGAGCGGATTATCACCGGGGGGCTCCTTCACGAACACGTCAAATGCCGCACCGGCAACCTTCCCGTTCTCAAGTGCTTTGAGAAGCGCCTGTTCGTCGATTATTCCTCCTCTTGCACAGTTGATTACGCGAACGCCTTGCTTGCATAATCCGAACGCCTTCTCTCCAAGAATTCCGCGGGTCTCTTCTGTAAGCGGTGTGTGTACTGTAATGAAATCGGAGAGTTTGTAAATCTCATCCAGGGAAACAAGCTCAATCCCCAGCTTCATGGCAACATCGGACGCCAGAAGCGGGTCGTACCCGATGACATTCATGCCAAATGCCTTCGCCCTCGTAGCGACTTCTCTTCCGACTTTGCCGAGCCCGATCACGCCGAGCGTTTTGCTGAAAAGCTCCGTGCCTGTGTATTTCTTCCTCTCCCATTTTCCGTTTTGCAGATCATGGAATGCTTGTGGAACATTTCTTGCCAGCGACAGCATCAGTGCCATGGTGTGTTCGGCAGTCGAGATTGTGTTGCCGCCCGGCGTGTTCATTACCACAATCCCTTTTCTAGTGGCCGCAGGAACATCAATATTGTCAACTCCCGCTCCGGCGCGTCCGATGACCTTCATCTCCTTCGCCTCGGCAATGATGTCGGCCGTGACTTTCGTTCCGCTTCTCACAACCAGCCCATCATAGGAGCCTATGATTTTCTTGATTTCATCAGGCGGCAAACCCGGTTTAGCATCAACCTGGATTCCCTCCTTTTTCAGAATATCCGTGCAAACTTGCTCGATTGAATCAGTGATGAGTACTTTCATTTCACCGCCTCCGCCTGCTTTGCAGCAGCTTCCTTTTCATATTTGGCAAAAGTCCTTTGTACGGCGGCAACACCCGATCCCGGTTCAAATTTAAAGTTCAAATCGGAGAGCGTCCATTCCAGCGCTGCGACTACACCTACAATGTCGATCTCGTCAAAGTAGCCTAAATGCGATACTCTGAAGATTTTTCCTTTCAAATGTTCCTGACCGCCTGCAGTCGTGATTCCATATTTCTGTTTCAGGATTTTGTTGAACCTGGAATACTCAACTCCTTCGGGAACATTTACCGCAGTTACGGCATGCGATGCCGGTGCACCGAAAAGTTTCAATCCGATAGCCTGGCAGCCGTTCCTCACCGCTTCGGACAAAATTTTATGATGGCTCCAAATGTGTTCCACTGTCTCTTCGCGGATCATCCGCAAGGCTTTCTCAAGCCCGACGACAAGCGTGATTGCAGGAGTAAACGGAGTGTCGTTATCCTTGTGTGATTTCAACGCCTTCTTCAGACTGAAATAATACTTCGGTAGCTTAGAAGTCTCAAGCATTTTCTTCGCGCGTTCGCTCAGCGTAGCAAAAGCGAGACCCGGCGGAATCATCAATCCCTTCTGCGAACCCGTCACAATTAGATCCAATCCCCAGTCATCGAAGCGCATCTCGTGGCATCCGACGGAAGTGATACCGTCGACCACCACTGCAATGTCATACTTGTCATGGACTGCCGCAGCAATCTCTTTAATATTAGTGAAGACCCCGGTTGAAGTCTCACTGTGTGTCAAGTAAACAGCCTTTGCCCCCGGATTTTTTTTCAGTGTTTCGAGGATAAGCTCCGCCGACGGAGCAGTTCCCCATTCAACTTTAATTTCTATCGGCTCGACACCGTAAGCCTTCATGATCTCGCCCCAGCGTTCACCGAATTTTCCGAGGTTCACGAAAACCGCTTTGTCGCCAGGCGAAAGAAGATTTGCGACGGCGGCTTCCATCGCGCCCGTGCCTGAACTTGTCAGCGTTACTACTTCGTTGTTCGTTTGAAAAAGATACTTCAGGTTTTCATTGACGCTTGTCAATACGGAAATAAACTCGGGATTTCTGTGATGAATAATGGGCTCGGCCATCGCCAGCATTACAGTTTCTGGGATGGGTGTCGGCCCTGGTGTGAATAATCTCTTCTTCATAAATATTGCTCCAGTAATTTTTTAGTCGATTGATTTAGGCCTTAGGCGCGTCAGCCACCGGCTGACTCAAGCTCAACAACCTCCGGCTATTAAAAATATAAATAGATTTGATGGAATTCAATTTGCAATGTTGCCAAAAATCATCGTCTCAATTCCGAGCAGATTTGGAAAGCCGAATCCCGGCACTGTGAACATCTTTATCTCGTAATCACCAGAAACGCCCGCGGCATCTGCCGCGTATTGAATTGCCCTGTCGAGTCCGCCGTATTCATCAATCAAATTCAGACTTTTCGCCTGCATGCCGGTATAGACTTTTCCTTGTGCCAATTCTTCTACTCGGTCCAGGGTCAGCTTCCTTCCTTCCGCAACCTTCGCCTTGAAATCGCCGTAGGTTTCGTTCAGGAATTCATCCACATATCTTAGGTCTGACTCGTTCCATCTGTGGAACGGCGAGAGAATTCCCGAGTTTTGTCCGGCTCGATATTCCTCGACGTTGCCGCCGAGATCCTTCTCAAGAAAATCCGTGAGCACAGGAAATGCTATTACCACCCCGATGCTGCCGGTCAACGTGGCAGGCTCGCCAAAAATTCTTCGAACTCCGGCAGAGACATAGTAGCCTCCGCTCGCCGCCATGTTACCGAACGATGCAATGACCGGTTTCTTAATGTTGGCATCTTTTAGCGCGTTGTAAATCTCATCCGAAGCCAGGGCGGACCCACCCCCGCTATTGACTCTAAGAACAATCGCCTTTATTTCGTCATCATCTGCCGCCGCCTTGATTTGTGCCACGACAGATTCCGACCCGCTCGCCCGGTCGCCTCCCAGGAATGGAATCGGGAACGGAGATGGTGGAGCGCTTTCACCGGTGACGATATTTCCATAGACTCCAATCACGGCAATTTCAGGTCTCGTTCCCCATCGCGTTTCATACTTGTGAATGCCTGCCGGATCAATAACTGTGGCAGCTCTGCCCGCTCCGTAAGTGTTGTCGTTTACATCTTTCGTGAAGTCTTCGTAGTAAGCGACTTTATCAATTACATGCAAGAGGGCGGCTTGCTTGGAAGTGATAATTCCAGAAAGAGCGGCACGGATGCTATCATCCATCGTTGTGCCACGATTTATCTCGATCTGCTTCGTCATCTGCGAATAAATATCGTTGACGAGGCCTTGAATCAATTTCGCCTGCTCGGGTGAAGCAGAGTCCGTGTAGATCGTGTGAAAAGTTGATTTATATTTGCCGGCAGTCTGAGCGTTCCATGATATGTGGAGCTTGTCGAACAAGCCCTTGAGTCTTATCAAATCCATATCTACGCCGTAGCCGGCAATGAAAGCCACGGGTGCCATGTAGACTTTGTCCGCCGCACTCGCGAGATAAACTTCGTTCACCCCGCTGTCGTCCATCAAATACGCAAACACCTTCTTCCCTTTCGACCGGACATACTCGACAGCGTCCACAAGCTCCTGCGTCTCACCTGAAAGAGCGAAGAAAGATTCGCTGGTTGAGAAAGGATATATCTTCAGGATTAAGGCGTCAATTGAGAGATCGTCGCCGCATTTCTTTATTTCATCGACATAATAGAGAAGTACCTTGCGAGATTTAAAGAACAAGAAAGATTGTTCGCGCTCGTCAGGAATATTTCCCTTGATAACAACCTCGGCAATCCTGAGATCATACACAATTGTCGGCATCTCTTGTGAGGTTATCATAATTCGCCCGTATGTCGCCGCGTACGCACGCGACTGGTAGCTCGAAGCACCTTCAACATGAATGTGCGGACTGAAATTGAAACTCACGCCGATTGAATAAGAATTTGTCCACATGTATGGGTAAGAATAGCTTATGGGAGCGCCAACGTAGGCAGGCACAGGCGGTGGCGGGGGAGTGTACCCCGACTGATCGTATATCCCATAGACTTTTAGTCCGGGAATCGGTTCAACCGTAACTCCCAATTTGTACCCATCATTGTGAAGTGGAGCAATGAAATCGGCGTTCAAGGTGAGAAAATCTGTTCCGAACGGACGAATGCCTGCTCCGACGTTGGCGTTTTTTTCGATTATGTGTGAGCTAAACGGGACGTCTGAAAAGTTATGATAAGCCACTCCGAAACTTACGTACTTGTCCGGGCGCAGGACGAGTCCGACAGACGGAAACCATCTTGTGCCGACGCCCGTGATACTGATGAGTGACAATGAGACCCCGGCTGCAGCTTGCTGATTTCCGAATCCGAAACCGGCTGAATACTGGTTCGAGTTTTCAAGCGAAGTTGCTGCATTCCTGTATGCGAGTCCAAAATTTCCCCCCTGTCCGAAAATTCCTATGTCATGAAATGAAGCATTCGGATAATTGAGCATGTTTTTGTTTGGATAAAAATAATAGCCATCCAAAACCCCGCCTCGATTGTAGAGACCGAGATATGCCGGATTATATAGGAATGCTTCCGTTTCGTCCGTTCCGGATGTGAAGAGATATTTCTGATTTTGGGGATTCACAAGGATGTCCTGTGCAAAAGAGGCATTCGGTGCGATCCCACAAAAAAGTGCAATGGCAACAAAGATTCTTCTCATATTCCTCCCAACTCATACACAGTAAACAAAGTCAAAAGTCAAAGGTAAAAAGTCAACACAGAAGTTGACATTTTGCGATTTGAGACTTCTCGGTCTCGGCAGGATTATATCCCGTTATTTCCGAGTAGCTGCTCCATGAAAAGAATATATATTGCCACGACATTTATAGCCTGCCCCGCATCCATTGCGGGGTTGTGGATAGCCATTCAAAAACTCCGCTGGGCTTCAGCCCCTAACTGCAAGGCGTATGGGGTTATCACGAAGTGATCCCGTTGGGAAAACCCAATGGCTTTTCTGCTTCTTATCCACGAGCTGAAGCTCGTGGCAATGACATAGCCTTGTCACTGAGGCCTCACATTTCCGGAGTATCGTCGGCTTGGTAGTGGGCTCCTTTGAATCTGAAAAAGATTCACCACGAATAGCACGAATTTCTTTCTTTGAATACGAGTTTCACGAATTATTTTTCGGTATTCGTGGCATTGAACGATTTATTCACTTAATTCGTCCTATTCGTGTTCAAAGTAGCCTGCGACCCTCGGCTTGACTTTGTGCGCTATGGCTGATTACCTTTTTAAACATTATGACAAAACAAATTTTAGAGTTTGAAAAGCCTATTATTGAGCTGGAACAAAAAATCGAAGAAATGCACAAGCTGTCCGGCGAACTTGACATTGACGATGAAATTAAGAAACTTGAAGGCAAAGTCAGCGAATTACGGACGAATATTTACTCGAACCTGACTCGCTGGCAGCGCGTGCAATTAGCCCGTCATCCCGAAAGGCCATACACATTGGATTACATAAACCTGATGACAACCGATTTCATTGAACTTCATGGAGATCGATATTTCGGGGACGATCATGCAGTGGTTGGCGGCTTTGCAAAATTGGGCGGCAAAACTGTCATGATAATCGGGCAGCAAAAAGGACGCGACACAAAGTCGAATATCTACAGAAATTTCGGGATGCCGAATCCGGAAGGCTATCGGAAGGCACTTCGGTTCATGAAGCTGGCCGAAAAGTTCAAGAAGCCCGTCGTAACTTTGCTTGATACTCCAGGCGCTTATCCCGGTATCGAAGCCGAAGAACGCGGCCAAGCGGAAGCAATCGCTCGTAATCTCTTCGAGATGGCACAACTAAGAGTCCCGATCGTTGTCGCAATCATTGGCGAAGGAGCCTCAGGAGGCGCACTCGGCATTGGAGTCGGCGACAGGATCCTCATGATGGAGAACGCATGGTATTCCGTCATCGCACCTGAATCTTGCTCCTCCATCCTCTGGAAAACGTGGGACTATAAGGAGCAAGCAGCCGAAGCACTGAAACTCACCGCGAAGGATTTGCTCGAACAGAAAATAATTGACCGGATAGTTCCTGAACCTATCGGCGGAGCACATAAGAATCCGGAGGCGGCCGCAGAAATTCTCAAGAAGGCTCTGATCGAGGAAATTGAGCCTCTGCTCAAGATAAAACCAGATAGACTTGTGGAAAATCGCATCGATAAATTCGGCGCGATGGGATCATTCTCTGACAAATAGTTCGAATCGGAAATCTTAAATTCTGAATTTGTCCGAAGGTAACCTTCGGGGGATTCTTGACTTTTCGTTTTTCACTATTCACTTTTCACTTTACTGATGTATTCAACCAAAAGCAGCATTAGAGTCCGTTACGCTGACACCGATCAAATGCATGGCGTTTACAACGGACGTTACTTCGAATACTTCGAGGTTGGCCGAGCCGAATTGATGCGCTCGCTGGGAATGTCATATCGCCAGCTTGAAGCGGCAGGGTTCTTCCTGCCTTTGATCGAAGCGTATGCAAAGTATCTGCACCAGATACAGTATGACGATATGATCGAGGTCGTAGCCATGTTGAAGGAAATTCCAGCCGCCCGTCTTAGAATAGATTATGAGATTCTGCGAGGCGGTCAGAAAATGACGGAGGGATTTACCGTTCACAGTTTCGTGGACGTCAAGTCTGGCAGACCGGTGCGTGCTCCGAAAATTTTTCTGGATATGCTCGATGGGAAACTCTGATGGGGAAATTGGGATTCTCAATTTTTAATTTTGAATTAAGGAGATATGATGCTTAAAAAGGAATTGCTCGACATACTCTGTTGTCCAAAACCTGAATGTCACGGCGATCTTGATTACAGTGTGGAGAAGAATACGCTCACCTGCAAGAAGTGCGGTCATGTTTATAGAGTTGAGAATGATATTCCGATTATGCTGATCGAAGATAATCCGGAAAGCGGGAAGAAACAGGAATAGTGGAATGTTGGAATGATGGATTAACAGAAGGGTTGATAGGTGGAATTCACGAGAAGGCGTAATGTCAACCGAGGGTACATGCGACTTGAAGTCTGGAATGAGGCGATCGGGCTGTTCGATTTGGTGCATAAGACACTCGTGCAAATTGAAAAAGTCGATCTGAAGCTTAGATCACAAATACTCGATTCGACACAATCCATCTCATCAAATATTGCTGAAGGTTATTGCAGAAGATCGCTGAACGAATATCTGCAGTTTCTCAACATAGCATTGGGCTCTTCCGGAGAAACAATGACCAGGGTGATTGGGCTAATGAAAGCCGGATATTCTGAAATCCGACCAGTTCGAGGAGTTTGACAAAGTTCACTATTCAGTCGAGAATAAGTTGATTGCACTGATTAAATCCTTGCAAGCAAAACGAAGATCAGGCTCTTGGCAAGACGAGTTTAGAGAAACCGAAGAGCCTTATTCAAAATAAAAGACAGCAATTCAACTTTGTTCATTAGCAGATTCTTCCGCAAGTCAATATTCCACTATTCCAACATTCCATCATTCCTCTTTCCGAAAAATTCGCGACATGCAAAACAGCTAACCGCACGTGCTAGATAAGATCAAATCCCTCGGTGCAGATACCGCTGTCTACGGCGTCAGCACGATAATCGGCAGGTTCCTCAACTTCCTGCTCGTCCCTTTCTACACGAACGTTCTTTCCACTTCCCAATACGGAATTGTCGCGACGGTCTATTCCTATATCGCTTTCATGAATATCATCTATATCTATGGAATGGAATCGGCATATTTCAAATATGCCTCCACGCGGGAAATCGGCAGCGACAAACAGATTTTTTCGACACCCTTTTTCTCCATCCTGGCAACGTCCGTTGTCTTTTCCGGATTCATCTTCCTGACAAGCGGCAGGCTTTCTTCACTCATCCAGGTTCCATATCAGTTCGAAAATACAATAAAGTACTCCGCGATAATTCTCTTATTAGATTCTCTTTCGATAATTCCGTTTGCTGCTCTGCGGCTTCAGAGAAAAGTGAAGACCTTTGCGACGATCAAATTGGTCAATATTACGGTCAATGTCATCGCAAACGTTGTCCTGCTGTTGAAGTACCATGCAGGAGTCGAAGGAATTTTCATAAGCGGCGTAATAGCGTCTGCGGTCACTCTCGCACTTCTGCTTCCGGAAATCCTCAGCAAGCTGACGCTTAGTTTTGCCGGCAAACTGGGCAACCATACTATCTCGCGGCTCTACGCTGCCTTGCTGAAATTCGGTCTTCCCTATATTCCGGCGGGACTTGCGGCTATGATGGTACAGGTAATCGACCGACCGATTCTTCTTGCTCTGACAAACGAAAGCACGGTAGGAATTTATCAGGCTAATTATCGACTCGGAATTTTTATGATGCTCGTTGTTTCGATGTACGATTACGCCTGGCGGCCTTTCTTCCTGACCCATGCTAACGATCCCGACGCAAAACAGCTTTTCGCGAAAATCCTCACGTACTTCACATTTTTTAGTTCGATCCTGATCCTGCTCGTTTCTCTCTATATAGATGACCTTGTGAAGTTCAAAGTCTTCGGAAGATTCATCATAAATCCTGCCTATTGGTCGGGACTCGGAATCGTTCCCATCGTTCTGGTCGGCTACCTCTTCAATGGGATCTTTGTCAACTTGATGGCGGGGATTTACATAGAGAAGAGAACCTCGCATCTTCCGTACATTACGGGAATCGGCGCAGCAGTAAATGTCATTGCAAACTTTGTCTTGATTCCAAGATTCGGAATGTTTGGCGCCGCATGGGCAACCTTCTTCGCCTATGCAGCCATGGCACTCGCCATCTACATAGTCTCACAAAAATATTATCCGGTTCAATATGAGCTCGGAAGACTTCTGAAAATCGGAATCGCTCTGGGAGTTACCATTACCGTTTTCGCGTTCAGACATGCCCTGCTGCCGGCAGTAAATGATCAACTATTCAAAGTTCTCGCCTTCGTGTCTTTCTTTGCGATACTGCTGTTACTCCGGTTTCCAAAAGAAGAAGAACTAAGAACATTAAAGAGACACTAAGACAATATTCTAAATCCTAAGCTCAATCCCGTTTCTCTCCGGATAATATCGAATATCTCGGCGCGGGCATATCAGTGCCCCTAATCGACTTCCACACAATTTCATTGAATAATCTATCCGGCACGGCGTCGGCCACTTTGAGATTCAAGTGTCCCATGATGTTCTGACCATAAGCGCCGGATTGATTCTTCGCAGTGATGTCTATCTGAGGCTGGACCAAGTCGTAGCTTGTCGTGTCCGGTTGCATCGTGAATGAACCGAACATTGGATTCGTTGCCACATCATACTGACTCATAGGCGGCAAACCGAGTATGAGCTCCATTGTCCGCAACATAGACGACGTCGAATAAAGCGTGTGATCCACAAAATGACGCTTCACATACGGACTGATGACCAGCCCTTCTGTCCTGTGCGCATCGACATGATCGGCACCGTTCTGGGCATCATCTTCTATAACAAATATGGCGGACTGATTCCATATCCTGCTGTGCGAGATCTTATCTACGAACAGGCCGAGCGCGTAGTCGTTCTGTGCCACCATGGCTTGCGGGGTGAATGCGCCTTTTTTTGTTCCGGCAGTATGATCGTTCGGCAGGCGAATGATGTTGAAATGCGGCAAGTTACCGGACTCAACTAACCTCGTGAAGTCTCTTTCCCACTCTTCGTAACGATTTACGTCGGAATAATCCAGATCCCAGCCATGGTATGCCTCGTCGTAATGCAGAGAAAGAATTTTCTCGGAGGGGACGTTCTTCGTGGAATCATTTGGGTCACTCTCCACAAACTCACCGTAGTCTCTGAACGAAACGCCGTGGTGCACGCAAAGGTCCCAAATGTATCCCGACTTAGGAGTCGCGGCTGGCTGTCCTCCTTCGAAATCGTAGGGCCCGCCTCTCCTGCCGTAGTTATTCGGCCAGCTTTTCTCTACATAGTCGGTAGCGTAAGCAGCAGTCGACCAATTGTGCCCGTCCGCGCTTACCTCTGCGTCCGCGTAGAGATTGTCAAGCAGCACGTAGTTTTTCACCAGCTTGTGAATGTTCGGCGTGACTTTTTCTCCGAACAGAACTAAACTGGAATCGCCATTCCCTTCCGGTATATCTCCAAAAACCTGATCGTAAGTTCTGTTCTCTTTGATGAAATAGAAAACATATTTTATTGGAGATTCTCCGCCGACTTTGTTTGGAATCGGATTACCCGGATTAAATGCGGCTTCCTTCGATTCGAGCGGTCTATATGGACTATTTGTATAGACATTTCTTGTGTAGGAGGAGAGTTCCTTTGCGTCCGGCATTTTGAAAAATGATAGCGTCCCTTTGAGCAGAGTACCGATGAACTGGTGCTTCGGGTTTGCAAGCGAACGATTTCCCTTCCCATTCAAGACCAGGACCGTGCCATCTTGCAATTCCAGCACCTTTGTCGGGTACCAACCCACCGGAACAAATCCGGCCGGCACCGGCGCCTTCGGATTTGAAATTTTGATAACGGTAAGCGAATTATTGTCGGCATTTGCCGCGAGGAGAAATTTCCCGTCGTTACTGATGCACACTGAATTTGTCGTAGAACCTTCCGGCGAACCAGGATAAAGCGCAGTCGAAACATTTGAGACAGCCCGATGCGTCTTAAGATCTATGACGGTCACGCTGTTATCGTTTGCATTTGCAACATAAGCAAAACGATTATCCGTGCCCACCGCAATCTCAGTCGGATGATCGCCGGTTGCAACATGGTACAACGGCTTTGTGCCATTAAAAGCCTCGACTTTCTTTGAACCCCAAATCGACACGAGAAGCGTCCCGTTCTTCAAGAGTTTGCAGGAATACGGCATTCCGTCAAGTTTCAGGCGTCGGTATCGCTTGGTCGCAAAATTATAGTACCGCAACGTGCTATCGCCCCTGAAAACAACCGCAAGTTTTTCTTTGTTGACATCGAGCCCGGCAGCCCATGCAGTTTCCTCAGGCGATACAAATTTAACAGTGTCCGAATTTTCTAACTTCCCCCCGCGCAAATTAAATGTGTAAACACAATTTTGGTTGCCGCCGGAAACGAAAAGCTTGTTCTTGAGAAATGCTATCCCGAGCCAACTGTCCTTCACTTTAATCGACTGTACCACCTTCTGTGATTTCAAGTCGACAAGCAGCAGCACTGGTTTCGAATCGCCGGCATGCGTCACTGCCAAGAATTTTTGATCTGGTGAAATCGCCCCATTCAGTGGAAAGTCGTCTAATTCAATCGACTCGCCCGCCGGTGAAAGCCACCATCCGTTGGGCAAGAGTACTCGCCCTTCTTTCTCACCGGGAAGCTGTGCGAGAACTTTGATGTTTAGAAGTCCAAGAAGAGTAAGGAGAAGAATCTTGTTTGCCATTCGGTTCGCCTGTCGTTTTGTCACAGAAAAATTTAACAAGCGTGGAAGTTCCTAACAATGAATCAAGACTGACGATTTGAAATTACTCTTTGTGCTTGTTTCAGTAGCCTGTCCCAATTATATTTTGTCGTAGTTAAGTAGAGGCGCGGTGATTATCAGTACTCGCACCGAGGCACGAAGAGCCGAGGAAGTACGAGAAAAGGAATCACCGCCGAAACCAGGAATATTTGCTTCGAAGTTCTTGGTTGGGCTGCCCCGACAAAAATCGGGGTCCCGGATGTGTTGATCCAAATGTCGTTCGGGAGATGTGAACAACTTGCAGACTGTCATCCGATCCTGATTTGTCCTGGACAAGTCGGGATGAAAACCGGATGGAGCGCTATTTAGCTGATCATACATCTCATCTTGGTCAGTTACTCCCTCCATCCCGAAAAGAATTTTGAATACTGTCCTACGGATTCCTTCGGGGAATTCTAAGTTCTCAATTCAAAATTCACAATTTAAAAATTGAGAATTTCTTTATGAACATCGGCTTGCTCGGCTACGGAAAAATGGGAAAGGAAATTGAGACTGTTTCGAAACAGCGCTCGCACTCAATTGCCGCAGTTTGGGATCCGCTCACAGCGCGGACTCAAATTTATTCAATATGAAGAAGCAATTTGAGAGTTGTGATGCCCTGATCGATTTCTCGGTTGCTTCTGCAGTGGTGGAGCATGCCAGATTTGCCGCAGCGGCGAAGAGACCTCTTGTCATCGGAACCACGGGGTGGCAGAAGGATTTGGACGAAGTCAGAAAAATTGTGAGCGAATCCGGAATCGCTGCCGTTTTCGCCTCCAATTTTTCGCTCGGCGTGAATCTGTTCATCTCGACCGTCGAGAAAGCAGCCAAGCTGTTCGGACAGTTTGAAGGCTTTGATTGTGCCGTTTTAGAATCACACCACAACCAAAAAGCCGATGCGCCGAGCGGGACAGCGATCACGATCGGCAACACAATTCTCCAGAATTTTCCCGCGAAGAAGAGAATCCGGGCAGGTTTGCCGGACGGACGCATCCCAAAAGAGGAGCTTCAGATTAATTCCATCCGCGTCGGAAGTGACTTCGGGACACATTCGGTGTTCTTCGATTCGGAAAACGACCGTATCGAGTTGACGCATACGTCGAGAGGAAGGCACGGATTTGCGCTCGGAGCCGTTCTCGCCGCGGAATGGTCGATCGGGAAGAAAGGATTCTTCCAATTCAAAGAAATCTTAAATCAATTATAAATTTTAAATGTTGAATTTTGAATTGGAAGCAGAGAGCTCAAATCTTTAATTGAGAATTCAAAATTAAATATTTAAAATTCCGAATAAAATGAACGAGGCTTAAATGAAACCGAGACTTTTCCGGGGAACGGGCGTCGCACTCATCACTCCATTCCAAAAAGATGGATCGGTCGACGACCAGAGACTCCGTGAACTAGTGGAATTCCAGATTACGAATGGAACGGAAGCAATCCTTCCCGCCGGAACCACAGGAGAGAGCGCGACACTTACACACGCTGAGCACCATCACGTCATGGAGATCGTTCTCGATCAAGCGAACCACCGCGTGCCGGTTATCGTCGGTGCCGGAAGCAACTCCACACGTGAAGCGATTTCACTGACAGTCCACGCGAAATCCATCGGCGCCGATGGAGTGCTGTCCGTGGCACCGTACTACAACAAACCGACCCAGGAAGGCTTCTACCAGCACTATGCCGCGATATCCGCGGCCGTTGACATACCGATAATTGTCTACAATGTCCCCGGCAGAACCGGCGCAAACATAAATCCAGAAACCACATTGAGAATGGCGGAAGAAATTCCGAATGTCGTTGCAGTGAAGGAAGCGAGCGGAAATATACCGCAGATCATGGAAATATTGAGATGCCGACCTGACAGCCTCGCAGTCTATTCCGGTGACGATCCAATCGCTTTCATCGTCGTATCGCTTGGCGGTGACGGAATAATTTCCGTAGTCGCAAATCAGATCCCCAGGATGTTCGGCGACATGATTCGATATTGTCTCGCAGGCGATCTGGAGAATGCAAGGAGACTTCATTACAAACTACTGCCGCTTATGAATGCGAATTTTATAGAATCAAACCCGATTCCGGTGAAGGCTTCGCTCGCCATGATGGGAATAATCGAAGAAGTTTATCGACTCCCGCTCGTCTCTCCCTCCGATGGAACGCGGGCAAAGCTTAGGAAAATTTTGAGTGACCTGGAACTCATACAGGAACCCGTGAAATAGCAACGAGTCGCGACTTACCGCTCTTTTCAAAGAAGACTTTTCTTATTACCCCGAATCATGCAGTAGAAATGGCACGCTGATGACACGGAAGGAGACTGATTTTCACAGATCAAGACCAAAATGGAACAAGAAATCAATGTCACGAAGCGATCCCTTCGGGATAATTCTTGGCAGACTCTTTCCGCATCGAGTTAAAATCTCAGCTCCAACTTTCTAATTCTGTTTTTCATTTCATCAATCACTTCCTTTTCACGGTCGATCGAATCGGCCTCAAACGTAACTGAGAATCGAATGTAGTTCCCCGCATCATCCCACGGAACAGTCGAGATCAAAGCCGATCGAATGAGAAAATCCGAAAACTCCGATGCTGTTTTGAATTTTTTTCCATCTTCCGTGCCTATTGGTGCGGGTACATAACAATAGAACGATCCTTTCGGTTTTTTCGCCTTGAATCCTAAATCGCAAAGTGCATTTACAAGCAGATCGAACCTTCTCGAATATTTCTCTACTGTCGCTTTCGTGATCTCTAAATGATTAAAAGCCTGTATCGCAGCTTTCTGAATCGCCCGGAACTGTCCCGAATCGGTGTTGTCTTTAACAGTTGCAAATACCTTCACAGCTTTTGCATTTCCGCAAACGAAACCCAATCTCCAACCTGTCATATTAAAGGCTTTCGATAATGAATGCACTTCGACACCAACATCCATGGCGCCATCGACAGACAAGAAACTTAGCGGCTTGTAGCCATCATAGGTCAGCGCGCTGTATGGAGCATCGTGAATGACAACAATTCCATTGCTGTGTGCGAAGTCGACGACAAGTTTGAAAAATTCCATCGTTGCCGTAGCTCCAGTCGGATTGTTCGGATAATTCAGATAAAGGGCTTTGGCTCTTTTCAAAATTGAAGCAGGAATATTTCCCAAATCTGGCAAGAATGAGTTCGATTCATATAGAGGAAGGTTGAATACCTCGCCTCCTAAATATTTTGTATAAGTCGCCGATACCGGATATCCGGGAATCGTGGTCAGGAAGACATCTCCCGGATTGATAAAACAAATCGGAAGCATTGCAAGTGCCGGCTTCGATCCGATTGCATGGACGATGTGCTCCAATGGGTTTTTAATGTGCACACCGTAAACATTTTGCAAATATTGCGCGGCGGCATTTTGAAATTCAGGAATGCCGTTATCTGCATACCAGCGATTTTCCGGTTTCCCGGCTTCCTGCGAAAGAGTCGCGACAACAAGCGGATCTGCAGGCCAGTCTGGTTCGCCGACACCCATGTCGATCATCTGTGCTTCCGGATGTGCAAGCTTAGCTGCGGCTTTGGCTCGCTTGATCATTTCAAATTTATAAATTACTGTGCTCTTTCCGAAATTGATACCGCCGAGCCGTTCTGCAATTTTATCGTCAAAGAAATTCATAAAAACATTTTGCCTTTCTCATCTATATTGTGAGTACCAGTTTTCAATCCTTGCCTCGGAATCGTCTACTCAACAATTGCATCCAATGCCCGACTTTCTTCTGAGCTCGAGAGCGAGTCCCCATGTTGAGCGCTGGTATTATTCTTCTGGCTCTTCATAATATTGCGTACTTGGCTTTATGGAGGTCATAGATTTCTAGTTTGAAATGTTCATCATCCTTAGAGCCGTAAACCACTCTCTTCAAGACTTTGATTTTGTTATTGAAGCCTTCCAAACGACCGGCGGTGAGAACGAGCAGGAACTCGACGGCACATAATGCCTCCCCTCCAATCACGCAACGATAGAAAGCTCTGTTTATCTCCTTATTATCGGAACATACTCCCGCTGTCGGAGACGATTTTGGGCGACTGAAAAAAGCTTTGCTTACCTCCTAACCATAGGGACAAAATCGCGCTGGTCATAACCCAGATAGATTTGACGCGGTCGAGCGATTTTTTGCTCGTTGTCGAGAAGCATTTCTTCCCACTGCGCGATCCATCCAGCAGTTCTTCCAATCGCAAATAACACGGGAAACATATCGACTGGAAATCCAATCGACTGGTAAATCAGTCCAGAATAAAAATCAACGTTCGGATACAACTTTCGAGAAACGAAATAATCATCTTCGAGAGCAATCCTTTCAAGCTCGAGCGCGATGTCGAGCAAGGGATTTTTCCCCTTTACCTCGAAAACGTCATCCGCAAGTTTTTTAATTATCTTGGCACGCGGATCATAATTCTTATAGACTCTATGACCGAATCCCATCAAACGCTTCTCGCCTTTGCCTTCTTTGACTTCCTTGACAAATGCGGGGATCTTGTCTTTCGAGCCGATTTCTTTCAACATTCTAAGAACGGCTTCGTTTGCACCACCGTGAAGAGGTCCGTAGAGTGCCGCTGCCGCCGCTGCCAATGCAGAGAATGGATCCACCTGCGAAGACCCGACACTTCTCATGGCATTCGTGCTGCAGTTTTGCTCATGATCGGCATGTAGAATAAACAAGACGTCCAATGCCCTTTCGAGTGTGGGATTAGGCACGTACTTTTGTTCGGTCGTTTTGAATAGCATGTTCAAAAAGTTTCCCGGATAACTTAGATCGTCATCGGGGTACGCATAAGGAAGTCCCATAGAGTGCCTGAATGCGAAAGCCGCGATGGTGGCTACTTTTCCTATGAGTCTATATGTCTGCATTTGGCGGGATTCCCTGTCAAAAATGCTCTTTGCACCGGGATAGAAAGTCGAGAGAGCTGCCATGGTGCTAATGAACATCCCCATCGGGTGCGCATCATAATGAAATCCGTCCATGAATTTCTTGACATTTTCATGCACGAAGGTGTGGTGCATAATATTGTATTCCCAACTGACCAGCTCGTCCTTTTTCGGCAACTCCCCTCTCAGAAGAAGATAGGCGACTTCGAGGTAGCTGCTTTCTTCGGCAAGCTGTTCAATAGGATAGCCGCGATATCTCAGAATTCCTTTGTCGCCGTCAATAAAAGTGACTCTGCTTTTGCACGAGGCAGTATTCATGAATGCCGGATCGTAGCCCATCAATCCAAATTCATCAGGTTTAGCCTTTATTTGTCGCAGATCGCTTGTTCGTATGGTATCGTTTTCGATTTGGAGCTCATACTGTTTGCCTGTGCGATTGTCCGTAATGGTAAGACTGTCTTTCGGCATAAATCCTCCGTTCTCTTTGCAACACGTTTAACAAAACTAGCACATCAAATGTTTCGTGCATCTCCTTGACTACACGGGATACTATGAATGTCCCGGAGAGCGATTGCTATCCTGCCAATCTTCGCTTCTAAATTCAAGTTTGCACTTCCAAAATTGAAATTCAAGCGTCGAATAGTCCATTTCCACACCACTTTCCGGTTTATGAAGAGAAACTTCGGCTTCGCCATCCATTGGGTCGCCCTGCTTTCGACGGAAGTAAATGAAATGCAATCCCCGAGACCTCGTAGCTTACTCATTCCGAAATGATAATCCGCCCCCATCCAGCTTCATGGCACAATTACAAACGGCACGGAGATGGCCATCGAGAAATCAAAACCGGGCTCATAGGCATAAAACTTATACAAGCTCATGTTATCGTGGTACGCGCGATTTAGGAGATTGTTGATTTTGCAATAGACATTAACTCCGCGGTTGAACATCCTGATCCTCCCGCCAAATCCAACGTCAAACACCGTATAACCTGGTGTCCTTATCTCCGAAGGATCGACCCTGTTTTGATCGAACACAACATGCGCATCGGCAGAGCAATATGGTTCAGCAACGAATAAGGTGGCAGCAAAGTTATATCTCAGCTCAATCATCAAACGATTCGCTGGAATAAGTGGCAGCCATGTCCCGGCATTATCGTTCTTGGCAAGCAGGAAATCTCCGCCGAATGTCAACGTTGCTCGTGTGGTTATCTTTCCGCTCAATTGCCCATCGATTCCAGTCAGCGTCGCGTTCGCTTGCTCCTCTTTATATTTCATAACTCCGCTCGCTGAGTCGATCTCTCCTGTGGGTCCAAGAAAGATATAGCGATTAATCCTGTTGTAATACGCGGATATCTCACCACTGAGAATAGAACTCGTTATTCGTGTGAGGAAATCAGCCGAGAGGGATTGCTCCGGCACAAGATCAGGATCCCCCAATTTGTACATATAGCTTCCTTCCTGCAAGCCGTCGATGAACAGCTCTTCGACATTCGGTGCCCGCCATCCGCTTCCCATATCTGCACCAAATGAGATCTCCCCGGACGTGTGCCATAATATCCCAATCGATCCCGTCAATGCCCGGTAGTTTCTTGTCTGTCCGACAAGGTTGAGAATTGCGTTGTCAGAAGTTTGTAAAGTTCGATAGTCATACCGAACGCCTGCAGAGACATCAAGCGCTCGCATCCTGTAATCGTCAAACAGGAAAGCCGCCGCGGTGACCTGGTGATAGGCCGGAATCACAGGATCTGCCGGGACAAGAGTAGAATTCTGTTCTTCTGATGAAGAAACTCCAAATGTCCCGGAATTATTATCCGATTCAGCATAATAAAGCTTTGCATCGAGCGATAGTGACCGCAGGCGCAGATTATTTTCGGGAGCTGGATCATCATCGTCTTCGTACTCTGCACCATCATTTTCCTGAAGGACACCGTCAAATGAAACTTGAAGTGGGGCTGGCAGACTCTTGTAAGAAAGCCAGATTGGATCATGAACCGTGTTCTGGTACGGCGTACCGCCCGAGTCATCACCCACTGGGAGAATTTCTCTATCCTGATCGAATTGTGAGAATCCAAGAAACAGATTTCCCCAGTCCCTATCGGTCGAAACCGATCCTTCGAAATTCACTTCCGACGCGCCCGTGTTGGGAAGGACACCTCTCGGCGTCTGCACGTCTCCTGCTCCCTTCACTGTCATGTCAGCATGATATTGGGCTAGCGAAGTTGCCCCGCTTAATCCCACATGTGCCGCGCCCTCCGTGTTGTTGCTGAAGCCGTTCAGCACGACAGTGCCGCGCATTTCCGACGAGTCGGAATTTCCCATGGTTCCATCATCGTGGATGAAATTAACTACGCCGCCAAGCGCATCGGAACCATACAAAACACTGTTCGGACCCCTTACGACCTCGATCCGCTTCATGCTGAGCGCATCAACGCCCGGGCTGTCGTCGTCATCCCAGGACTGGTACGCATGACGTTCACCATCTTCGAGGATTAACACGCGTTGGTATCCGAGTCCACGAATCACAGGTTTCTCGCTGAATGGGCCGCTATGTACTGTGGAAACACCCGGGAGATTACTGAGCTCCGCTCCTACGCTTGAGCCGGTATTCTCAAGCAATCGATTCCCCTGCACTACGGAGACAGCCTGTGATGAATTAGCAACGTCCGATGGTTGCGGCTTTGCGGTAACCGTTACTTCATGAAGCGTCACAAGTTTTCCATGCATGACAATCAAGATTGATGATGTGTCTAAAGCAACACTGACCCTAATTGAAACGCTGTCATATCCGACCCGTTCGATCTTCACCAGGTAGGTCCCATTTGGAATGTCACTGAGAACAAACTTCCCGTCGCGGTCAGTTAAGACTGTCCGATGCAGCGCGGGGATCGACACCGCCGCATTTGAGACTGCCACACTATCCTCGCCGACAACCGTCCCGTCAATCACCTGGGAGAATGCATTCTCATACAAGAAAAAGCAAACAGATAGAATTACCAGCCGAACCATGGACTCTTCTCGAAAGGTGAATCAGTCCTCCGGCTCAAGCGATAACGTCGACAAAAGTGAAGATGAAAAGCCCAACACTCAGGTACGCATTCAAGTTGAAGAAAGCGAAATTTATCTTGTTCAAGTCATCCGGCCTAACGATTCGATGCTGGTACACGAGCATCACTCCGACAATCGTAAGTCCGATCAGATAAATGTTTCCGAGAGGCAGAATGAACTTCAGAGAGACAAGCAAAATAAACGCAATCAAATGCAGGATCCAAGAAATTCTCAAAGCTCCCCTAACTCCCAACGAACGCGGCATCGAATAAAGATTCACTTCGCCATCGTAATCGAGATCCTGACAGGAATAAATAATATCGAAGCCGGCACCCCACGCGACTACAGCTAATCCTAACAGGACCGGAACGAGCGAGAATTCCGCAGCGATGCCGAGCCACGCTCCGACCGGCGCCAGTCCCATCCCGAGTCCGAGAAAGATATGAGAAAGCCATGTGAAGCGCTTCGTAAACGAGTAGAAGAAAACGATTGCAAGTGCGACGGGTGAGAGATAGAAACAGAGTGAATTCAGTTCATGTGCAGCAAAGACAAGCAACAATGCTGAAATGGCCACGAAAGCCGAGGCATCTCGAAGAGAAATCTGTTTTGTGGGAAGCTCCCGATTTTTAGTTCGCGGGTTCTTTGCATCATAGCGGCAGTCTGCGATTCGGTTGAAACCCATCGCCGCCGAACGTGCACCCACCATGGCAACAATTATCCAGAAGAGTTTGTCAAGATTCACCCTATTCGAAAACGAGGCGAGGACTACGCTTGTCATTGCAAAAGGCAAAGCGAAGAGCGTATGTGAGAACCTTACCAACCTTCCGAAAGTAATCATCCTTTTCCAGATGGGTCGCATTGATACAGGGATTTTGTCCATCGCGGGAGAAAAATACCGACGCAGGAGCCAAAAAACAATGGAATAATGGAGTGTTAGAATATCGGATTGGTGGATCGACGATATATCTTTCCAGCAATCAGAATCGCATTTTCAGAATTCGATCCCCGATCGGTTGCGGCATTGCTTCAAGGAGGCGGGCAGCATTCGCCATATAGCCCATCGAGTATTTCCGCCTGGGTCGTTTGGCAAGAAGAGCCTTGAGAACCGTTTCCGCCACCACTTCAGGTTCTGTCCGTTTCTTGTCAAAGGCATTCATTTCCTTCCCCCATTTCCGGAGAGCTTTCTCATATAGTGGAATGCGATCGCGTGGCGCTCTTTGGATCACGACTTCTACGTCTGCTGTGGTTCTTAATCCTGCCGGCGTCTTAATGCCACCGCATTTGATCATAATATTTGGAATCTTCCAAGGTTTAAGCTCGATGTCAAGCGTCCGAGCAATACAATCGACTGCAAAATCACAGGCATGAATGTTTGCTACGTACGGCGTCGGTATCAGTGCCGGCGTCATGATCCATACAATTCTTCCGCTGGCAATTCTGATCAATGGGAGAAATGACTGTACCATGGCAACTGAGCCTAATACGCGAGCATGCAACTCTATTCGGAGTCTTTCAAGCTCCATTAGCTCAACAGGAGCCGGCGATCCGCCTCCGGCATTATTGATCAGCGCATACAATCCCTTCATGCCTCTGTTGCTCAACTCATTTGTGACCACCCTCCCTACATCATCAATATGTCCAAGATTCGTTAGATCAAGAGGACAAACGGGAATTAAGGTTGGTATTCCAAGATTGCGCAGGTTCTCGGCATCGGCTTCTTTTCGGACAGTCGCGAATACAACAAAACCATGCTTTGAAAGTGTAGCAGCTATCTGCCGTCCGATGCCTGAAGAACATCCGGTGACAAGAACAGCTTTGTCATCGCACGGAGAGATATTTGAGCCGCGCATTATTACCGCTCCTGATGAGTTTGAGAGCCAACTCAAGATGTAACCAACTTTGCGAAGATGTCGAACCTTCGCAAGGTTCAAACAGATCTTATCGCTTATTTATTTCGATGCTGCCGTTTGTGGTGTGAAGATAGATGCGATTGCCGCCTTTGTTGATCTTTCCATCAAGCGACTTGTTGTTGAAACTCCCCTGAATGGTAACGGGAAACTCCGAAACTGATGCTCCCATTCGTTGTATGTGCGGAAACATCAGCATTTACATTTTCCGGACACGATACAGTTATTGATCCATTGGTCGTCGTTAACTTCAGATCTTCGAATTGAACTTTGCCGGATATTGTCGCAGTTATGTTTCCGTTGGTGGTCGATCCATCCACGGTTCCTCCGACATTGTCCATGTTAACCTGACCATTAGTCGAGCTTGCCCTGACCCCTCCGACAACGGAAGAGACATCGACGCTGCCATTTGTAGTTTCTGTTTCAAGCTTGATCGTCGCAGGGACTTTCAAGACGTACTCGACCCCGCCATATCTTGAACCGCCGCGGAACAGCCAATCCCAGAACCCACCCCAATTCTCATGAGGAAAATGAGTGTGAACTTCAACGTAATCCTTCTCGTTGTCAATTTCGACCCTGAGTTGATTAAAGTAATCGTCCGCTTCCTCCTGGTCATCCGCCCTCACCGTTTTGGTGGCCTGAACCATGACTTGATCTTTGTCCCATGTCTCGACTTTGATCGATCCATTCACGTTATCGATTGCGACCCTGCCGTTTGGCGCTATATCGAAGGTTCTTACCTCAGTCTTGGAGTAGGTCCTCGCCGAAACAGCTGAACCGGCAAGAAGAAAGAACGCTGCCGTCAAAAGTACAAGTTTTTTCATTTTGTCTCCATCCCCAGTTTCATAAAGATTAGGTAAAGCACACATTTACCTACGGCTAATGCGGTTCAAGGTTTCGTCAAGCCATTCAAAAAAAGAGGCAATCCGCTCTAACGAATTGCCTCTTCTATCTAAAATATGTGTTAAGTGCTTACACAAACAACGGAGCAAGCACCAGCGTGATCGTCGCAAGAAGTTTTATCAAGACGTGAAGCGAAGGTCCTGCCGTGTCCTTGAACGGATCGCCAACGGTGTCGCCGACAACCGCTGCTTTATGAGGCTCGCCGCCTTTGCCGCCAAAAGCGCCTGTCTCAATGAACTTCTTGGCATTGTCCCACGCACCACCGCCGTTATTGAGGAGAATGGCCACCAGGATGCCTGCGATTGTTCCGACCATAAGAAGCGCCGCAACCGCCTCTGCACCTACATTGAACAACCTGAAGATTATTCCGACCGCAATCGGAGTTCCTACCGCAAGAAGTCCGGGGCCGACCATGCTGCGCAATGCGCCACGCGTGACAATATCCACCGTGCGACCGTAATCAGGTTGCTCCGTCCCGGCCAGAATTCCAGGTTTCTCTTTGAATTGTGCCCGCACATCATTTATAACAAAATAGGCTGCCTTCCCGACCGCTTTGATTGCAAGTGAACTGAAGAGAAAAACGAGGGCAGCTCCGAGCAATCCGCCAACGAAAACTTCCGGTTTCGCGATATTTACAGAAGTCATCGCCGCAAGTCCTTTTTCCTTCAGAAGGACATTGACATCATCGATGTAGGCGGAGAACAGAAGAAATGCTGCAAGAGCTGCGGAACCGATTGCATATCCCTTTGTCAAAGCCTTGGTTGTGTTTCCTATTGCATCGAGCCGATCGGTTTTCTTCCTGATTTCCTCAGGTTGTCCGCTCATCTCGACTATTCCGCCGGCATTGTCGGTGATCGGTCCGAATGTATCCATTGCAAGGATATAAGCAGCAGTTCCTAACATTCCCATAGTGGCGACGGCCGTTCCGAAAAGTCCCGCATTAGGAATCCCGGTTGTCAATCCTAAGTAATATGATCCGATGATCGCAATTGAGATAGTAATGACAGGCATCCAAGTCGACTCGAGACCAACTGCAAATCCGGTGATGATGTTTGTCGCCGGACCTGTCTGTGACGCCTCAGCGATGGATCGAACGGGTCTGTAACGATACTCCGTGAAATATTGAGTAATATAAACGATCGCGATGCTCATCAATATTCCGATGACGCCAGCGAAAAAGAAATGCCACCATGCATCCGGGTAGCTTGGAGTGTTGAGCAGCCACCTTGTACCAATGAAGAATCCGATTGTGGCGAGCGTCGCAGTTATGTAGTACCCTCTGTTCAGTGCCGCCATCGGATCGGCATCCTCCCGCGTCCTCACGAACATGACGCCGATGATCGATGCAATGAGTCCGAACGCGCGCACCATCAGCGGGAACATGATGACGCTCACATCATGATGAAAGGCTGGAAGATTATAAAGAGCAACGCCCAAAATCATCGCGCCGATGTTCTCTGCGGCTGTTGATTCAAACAAGTCAGCGCCACGGCCTGCACAGTCTCCGACGTTATCACCGACCAGATCTGCAATGACCGCGGGATTTCTCGGATCATCTTCGGGAATTCCCGCCTCAATTTTACCGACGAGGTCTGCACCGACGTCAGCGGCTTTAGTGTAGATTCCGCCGCCTAACTGGGCGAACAATGCGACGAAGGAAGCACCGAAACCAAAGCCGACGATCATAAACGGTATTTTCTCCACCGGAGTGTTGAGGCTTTGAAGCACTCCGAAGAGCCCGCCGACGCCGAGCAAACTCATCGCGACAACGAAAAGCCCCGACACAGCACCACCGCGCATCGAAATCTGTAATGCTCTATTTAGCGAAGTAAGTGCTGCGTTTGCAGTCCTGGTATTCGCCCTGATCGAAACGAACATTCCTATGAAACCGGCAATTCCAGAACAAAGCGCACCGAAAATAAATGACAGCGCTGTATAGGAGGCCAAACGGACCGGATCGACCGGATCATTCGGCATAGGTTTTCTGACGAACGCGTAAAGCAAGAATATTATTGCTGCAAATACGACACTGAGCATGGCGATAGTTGAATATTGTCTTTTCATGAAAGCTTCTGCGCCCTGACGTATCGCATCACCGATCTTCTGCATCTCCGGTGTACCCCGATCCTGCTTCAGGATCCGGACGGCGAGATACACCGCAAACAAAAGTGAAAGCACGCTGATGGATAAAATTAGTGATAACTCCACTATGTTTTCTCCTTTTTAATGACCGAAATTTTCAATTTTGATTTAATTGACAAAAGATAAAGCGTCCCTTAATTGGGGGACGCCGGCAAAGCAAGTGTTGCTAGTCGCAGGTGAACGATTTTTGGAGCTTTAGCATCTGTTCGTCCTTAGGGTTTACCTTCAGCACGCTTTTCAATTCTCTACAGGCATCATCCCACATGCCCAAGAGTGCATAGCATTGTGCAAGCAGACTGTGAGTCTTCAAATCCTTGGGATCATATTTCAGTGCTTCAAGTAAACTTGGCAAGGCGTTATTGTAATATCTCTTTGCTTGGTCGGGCTTATCCTTTTGAAGCTTCGCACCGTTGATGACTCCGCAGTACCCTTTTTGTCTGTACGACTCGGTTAATGTCTGAAGATTGTCTGCAGATGTATCACCCTTTGCTATTTGAATAACACTGTCATAAGCATCTTCGGCTTCGTCGAGCGAGTCCGATAGCAAATACGTGCGGGCAAGCCAGAGGCGTCCTTGAATGTTATCCGGTTTCAGAACCGTCATATTCCGTAAAGCCTCAATTGCGTGGGCATAGTCCTTAATAATGAAATCGCACAATCCCATATTCAGCCACGCACCTGCATCATTCGGTTCCATCAACAGATGTTTCCGAAAATGAGTTATCGCATCGTCATATTTCTTATCTGCAAACAGAATACCCGCGAGCATATTCTCCAAGGACGAAAGAGTAGTATCTTTTCCGACCGCGCGAGTCAGAGCATTGATGGCAACATCGGTATCATGGACAGCATTTGCGGACATTCCGAATCTTACCAGATCGTTCACCGCAAGAGAGTCAATGGGCATTGACTTGAATGTATTATAAGAATCCGAATACTTCTTTTCGAAATAATAAGCCGCACTTAGAGTTCTCTTGGCATCGACCGAGTTCGGATATTTTGCAAGATATTCCTGACTGTACTTTATTGCTTCGGGATAGAATTGTCCTTTGAATGCGCTCTCTCCGAGGTGAGCAAGTTCCTTGTCGTTGTTCGGAACGAGCTGGTGGTACTTTTCAAGTAATGGGAAAGCCTCTTTGTAGTGTTTATTAATATAAAGAAGTTCGCCTGCCCTGAGCTGAGCATCCGGATTGTTAGGCGCAAGTTTTGATATTTTTGAAAACTCCTCGAATGCGTCGCCGCCGTCATTATTCTGCATATATGTATTTGCAAGCTTAAACATCACCGATATATCCGACGAATCCAATGCGATTGCAGCTTCGTAATTTTCTATGGCGGGATCAAATATTTTCTGATTACGATAGACGTCGCCGATTCCCTCAAAGCTGCGAGGGTCTTTGTCATTCATGTCCTTCGCTTTGTAGAAAGCCTGCATCGCCAGATCCATAGAGTCTGCATCCAGATAGGCCTGCCCCAGCGATAAGATATAGTCTATGTTCTTAGGATTGTAATTTATGGCTGACTGTAAGTTCTTTAGCGCGTCGGCATATTTGTTTTCCTGCTCGTAAACTCTACCGAGACCGTAGTATGCGGGCGCCGATTCGTCGTCCCGCTCAACTGCCTTTGCATAGAACTTCTCGGCGCTGTCCAACTTTCCTAGACATAGATAGGCATCCCCGAGATAGAGATTTGCCTTCTCAGACTTAGGATCGGCGGCGACAGCTTTAAGTAGATACGGCAATGCTCCGGCGCAATCTTTATTATTTAGAAGGATAATACCCTGATTCAATTGATCTTGTGCGAATGCCCTTCCTCCGAAACAAGTCAAGAGAACCGTGAGAACAAACAGATTAAGTTTCTTCATAGCGGATGATTATTTAGTTGAACATAACGAACCGGCACGGTCGCCGGAACCAATTGGTTATTCAAGAAAATCTTCTGACCTTGATTGCCCGCAGCAAAAGTTAGAAAGCCCGTAGCCAATCCAATATCAAAATCAGTTGAGAAAAAATAAATCGGATGTGTCAATGGATAATAACGTCTGCCGATGTTGGCTTGATACGGATAGTAATAGCTTCCAATGGTATTGGGATCGACGTAACCGATGGCACTCGAATCCACTTCGGCGACCTGAATCCATTTCGGCTCCGGTTTCTTGCCTGGCAGCAGAGTCGCTCCGGAGAAATGCCAATCGACGCTGATCAAGCCGACAGCTTGTCGGTTGTCTCTGACGAACGAATAAACATGCGCTGTGGTCGTACATGGATATGCTTCGCCAAAATTCTCGTTCCCCAAAACCCTGTCCTTGAAAAATTCAACGATCCCGGAATTCGGACTTTCAAGTGCTGGCATTATCCTTCCATGAAATCCCTTTTCTAACTTTTCCCATGAAGTGATCTTGCCAGCAAATATGTCACGAAGCTGATCGGTATTTAGTGAATCGATGGGATTCTCATTATTGACTATCACAACGGCTGCATCGTATGCAACTATGAGAGAATCGACCTCGACATCATATTTCTTCATCACAGCAAGCTCCCCATTGTTGAACCGTCGGGAAGTAACGATAAGCTTCGTTTCATTATTCAGGAGCTTGACAATTGCAGTCCGTGTCGGAACAGCATGGATAGTGACATGAGCCTTAGGATAAAGCGAGTTAAAATCATTTGCCATCTGAACAACCGATGGAGATACGGATTCCGCACAGTACACATCCAGATTACCCTCAGTCGGGGATGAAGACGGACTCCTCTTGACATTGCAGGAAGAAACGCAAAGACTGAACCCGATTACAAAGATAAGAAGGATCCTATTCCTCTTCATATCGCTTAGATTTAATTTGGGTAATTACAAATCGATAGATTGCCCAGAGCATAAGGACGATTCCCAGCATTATCCTTATTTGCTTCGGGACATTGCTGAGTTTGAACACATCAAAAGTAACAAAAAGTCCGCCGACAAAAAAGACGGCGGACAGTGAATACGAAAAATATTTCCCAAGCTTTTCCAAAGTATCCTTTGGACCGGCGCTCAAACAGCCGGTTTCATTGTCCTTGTTTCAGTCTGAATGTGTATGGTATCACAACCCAGACTGAAACGGGACCTTTGTTCATGATAGCAGGCGTAAATCTGGTTGCCATCGCAGCATCGATCGCGGATTGGTTCAACATGTCAGCGTCGCTTTTCAAAACACTTGCTTGATGTGGCTTACCATCTTTGTCAACCCACAACTTCACCATGACTCTTCCCTCAATTCCTATGCGTTGAGCAAGCTGAGGATACTCCGGCGTCACAGATCTCACGACTTGTGGAAATTGTTCCACAGGGATGAAAGTATCAGGAGGTGCCACATCATCTGGAGAAACTTTCAGGACTCCGAAGGGGACATGCCCCATTGGCGCCGATAGAGCCTGTGATAGCAGAGTCGTCGCGGTCGTAGTCTCGCTGGGTGGGGATTGTCTTGTCAATCAGGACTAAAGCATCCGGGACCGGTACAGGAATACCTTTATCCGGTCTCGCACCAGAGACAATTACTGTGGTTATTGAGGGTGGAGTTGTGATTGTCGGAGGATTGCCGAGAATGATTGGTCCATTTGGTCCATAAGGGATCTTCATCACTTCTTCGTGCCCACGGTTGAAATACTCCGACGTCCAATACGCTCCGACAAATGCGAGATGAAGAACCACAGCAATAGCTAATCCCATACCCGCGTATTTGTGAGCCAGCCGTTTGAGGACTGGCTCAACGTATCGAGCATTTCTATCGGTGGCTTCCATGATGTTACTGTGTTTGTTTCAGTTTGAACGTAAAGGGTATTACAACCCAAACAGCAACTGGACCTTTATTCATTATAGCAGGTGTAAATCTGGTTGACATAGCGGCATCGATGGCCGGCTGATTAAATATCTCAGCATCGCTTTTCAAAATGACAGCTTTCCGGGGTTTCCCATCTTTGTCAACCCAAATCTTCACAATGACTCTTCCTTCGATTCCTGCACGCTGGGCCAGCTCAGGATATTTCGGAATGTTCGGGGTCACAACCTGCGGCTGCTTTTCAACCGGGACAAAATCAGCCGGTGGAACATCCTCATCGCTGACTTTGAAATCTCCCATCGAAACGCCAACAGAGTCGCCGCCGTTTCCCTGTGTGACGGGGCCGGCAATCTTGCTCAACTCCTGCTGAGTCGCGATCGTTTGTTCAGGCGAGACCTGCGCATCGGGGACAGGGACAGGGACACCGACGGTGGGCTTTACCATTTGAGACTGGACGGCGACCTGAGCCAACGCTTCTTGATTGGTAATCGAAGGAGGCGGGCCCAGCTCAGTGTAAGTCAAAAGCCTCACCATGGGTGGTCCGGCTTCTTCTCTTCCGAGATATTGGGAGCCCCAGTACGCACCAACAAATGCAAAGTGAAAAGCCACTGCGATAGCTAATCCCCAGCCGGTGTACTTGTGTGCCAGTTTCTTAAGCACCGCTGCACCATACTGAGCTGTTTCATTTCCGCCTTCCGCGACTTTCCTTCTCTTCATCTTAGGTCAACCTCCTTTCATATTTGCACGCCAATTTTGGCGAGGGCCTTCTGATCGTCACCGGTCATCGGAGCCAAGCTAAATCTCGTTACATTGTCAATATTCAATTCATCGATCACATTAACCATATCCTGGTATTTCGCTTTCCTGTCAACTTTTATCAAGGTAATCAAGCGCGTGTTAGCTTTGTTGCCCTGGACAACCAATTCACGGAAATCTTTCCATTCGACCTTTTTCGGAACATCTGTACCGATATTCCAGTAGATTGATCCGTCACCAATAACCCTGAGAGTGATTAGGTTCGAAGCTGCAACTTCCACTTTGCTGTCGCTCGGCGGTATGTTGATTTCCATTGCCTGCGGGCGGGTCATAGACGACGCTACCATGTAGAATGTCAGCAGCACAAACATAAGATCCACCATCGGAGTCATGTCGATGCGAACCGCAATCCTTCTTTTTTTCTTATGCTTGCTTTTTTTCTTTCCGCGAGGTTCCGCAGTCTGTACGTCAGCCATTTTTACCTCCGCTCTTTAGTGCGGTCTGCAGATTGAACCGGGTTACCTGTGCTTTCTGAAGATCGTTCATAACATCCATCACGGGGCCATAATCTACGTCTTTATCGGCTTTGATAACTGTTATCAACCTGATATTCTGAAGACGGCCCTGAACTACAAGATTGGCCAGGTCTTTTTCCTGGACTTGGACCGCCGGCAATACCCAGACAGGGTATAACCTTCCATCTCTGCCGGGGTAACCATTCGGGTACATCCTTTCGAAGACCGCTTTCATCAACTGTTGCTGATCGAAGCCCATCCATATTTGCCCCGCTTGGTCAATCGTAATCGTCATTACTCCGCTCTCGGGAAGTTTTGGCCCTTTGTCCGACATTGGCAAAGTTATATTTACCGGCTCCGGCGCCTTGAAAGAGGTCGCCGTCATAAAGAATAGCACCAACAGTGTCGCAACATCGACCATCGGCGTCATGTCAAGTTTGGGCCCAAGCCGTCTCTTTTTTATCTTTGGCATTTTTGTAAGCTCCTTAGTCGACTACTTGTCGAACTTGCGGGTGTTAAGAATCGCAATGATACTCGCAGTTGCTTCATCGATCATGTATGTGAAAGTATCTACCTTATTGACAAAGAAATTGTAGGCGACGATTCCTGTGATAGCAGCTATCAGTCCGCCTGCAGTATTGACCAAAGCCTCAGAAATACCAATCGAAAGCTGGGTCGCATCCGTCGCACCAGCGTGTGCCAACGCATTGAAGGCTCGAATCATTCCGATAACCGTTCCGAGCAGACCGACCATGGTCGCGATGGACGAAATTGTAGAAAGGACAATGAGATTCTTCTCGAGAAGCGGGGTCTCAAGCATTGTCGCCTCTTCGATTGCGCGCTGGACTTCAGCCATATGTTTCTCAGCCTCGACGTGACTGTCCTTGAGAACTTCCTTGTATCTCTCAAGTCCACTGCGAATTACGTTCGCCATTGAACCCTGCTGTTTGTTGCAAACTTCAATCGCGGCGTTTATATCTCCGTTGTTCAGATTATCTTCAACGTCTTTGAGGAATTTTGTAGATGATCCTTTACCCTCTGCCTTCCTTAACGAAAAGATGCGCTCGAAGATATATGTAACCACCATAATCGTAAGCATAAGCAACAGTATTACAAGTGGACCGCCTTTCTGGATGTAGTCAGGAAGTAAATAAGTGTAGATGGCCCAAGCAACAACAGCTGCGACAATAATGAGAATTACTGCAAATAAGCCTTGTTTCATTTCAGTAAAGCCTCCTTTTGGAAGTTTTTTTTGTTAATATTGAGTTAATCATAAAAGCTACTTCTTGGCTTTCGAGAAGCTCGCAACCGCATCAAGCTGCGTATCGCGAACGTCGAAGACCATGGTGAGTTTCGTAACCACGAAAATGTTTTTTATGTTCTTGTTCAAGTTTGCCAACTTTACTTCACCACCGGTCTTAGCGTAGTGAGTGTGTGCCCAAATCAAGACGCCAATCGCGGTACTATTCAAGTAAGTTGTCTTACCCAAATCGATTACGAGTTTCTTGTTTCCCTCGGTCGATAACTTTGTAATTTCGGAGCGAAGTTCATCCGTTTCGTCGCCGCCGATGAGTTCTCCTCTTGGTTCGACAACGGCGATTTCGGCGTCGGCCAGCTTCGATGTTTTTAGTGGCATCTTACCCTCATTTTAGTTTGTTTTTAGAGATGCATCCCCGAAAGAAATAGCCGGGGACTGAGTCTGTATTTCCTTAATGGTCCTTGAAATATCAGAAATACTAAATGGTTTCTCAATAAAAGCACTGACAAAGCCAGAAAGTGCCTTGCTCTCCGTCTCGTGATCAGACATTCCCACTGCAATTATCTGCAATCCTGGTTTTGCCCGGCGGGCTATCTCGACAAATTCTCTCAAAACTTTCTCAGGCATTTCTCCGTCGACTATCAAAAGATCAAAGCGTGTACCGATCAACGCCTCAAGTGCCGCATCAAGATTCAATTCACAAACCACATCGTATCCCGTCTTCAAAAGATATTCCTGAATCAGTCCGGCCATTCTCAGAATCTTGGGCTGCGATAAGAGTCTTTCCCGTTCTGGCAGGTCTTTGAGCTGTCGGGCGGGCTTTCGGCTTTGGTCTCTTCGATACTCGCATACATTCATGACAGACAAGTGCAATGCCAAATCAATGACGTATCACTGACCGCCACAAAATGATGAATTACGCTCAATACTGCTTCTTCGCTCTCCACCAACGACGAAGCCTTCGAGCTTCCACTTGCAAAATGCAAGACGGATTTCATCTTTGCAAGACCACAAAAAGAAACTAGGCTTCCGAACCGAGAGACAAGGCACGAGACCCGACATTGCCGTTCTGAACCTGACTTTTGATTTTGTTATGAACTAGACGTAGATTAGACCAAGTAGATAGAGGGAAAGCAGCGTGATTACTCACGATGAGGTCAGGACATTGTTGAATTATACGGCACGGGAAGGGGTTGCAGTCTCTCTTTATCTGGATATGAATGTTAATACCAAAGGCACCCTAGATATTCAAACCAAAGACATGATCAAAGATGCACGCAAGGAGCTTAACGGCCTCAACATCAATCGAAGTTATTTACAAGCGGCGGATGAAAATCTCGAACAAATTCAAAAATTCGTTGAGGAAAATTCCGCCACGAATTATAAATCTGCTGCGATCTTCTCTAATTCCACCGAAAAATTTTCCCGCATCTATCGACTCCCAATGCCTTTGAAATCAAGATTGGTAATCAATACAAACTTTTACGTGCGGCCTCTTCTCGCCCTCCTCGAAGAGCACTATCGGATGGGCGTGGTCCTAATTGATTCGAGGCATGCAAAATTTTTTGAAGTCTACATCGGCGAGATTCTTGAGCATTTTGATTTCTCGACTCAAGCTAGAAATCCCCGGAAACCTCTCCTCGAAACTTTCATGAAACGAGACAAGAGATTGGCTCAAAGAAAGGTAGAAGACATCCGCTTTCATCTTTCAGCGGTAGCAGACTTGCTGAAGACTCACTTCTTAATGCGCCACTTCGATAAGCTTATCATCGGTGCAAGAAAGCAACTTGGTGATCACCTTGCGCGAATTCTGCATCCCCGGCTTCACGAAAATCTGATCGGCATTTTTGAAATCGATATTCACGCTAAGCAAGGCGAGATACTCTTGAGAACACTGAACATTGAAAAAGAGTCTGAAGTGCATGAGGAGAATAGACTGTTACGAAAGATAATAGATGAAATCGAGAGGGGCGGTTATGCTGTGAAAGGCCTTAGACGAGTCATTGAGGCTGCCCAGGATTACAGCCTTCAGTCGGTGGCAGTCGCCGATGACTTCTCGCAACCCGGCTTCGTATGTCCGGGATGCGGAATGCCGCATTTATCTGAAGAACCCGTTGATGGAAAAAGGACTTGCGTCTGTTGCGGTCGAGAACTTATCGAAGCTGCGGATGTTGTCTCTCATCTTGTTGAAGAGGCTGCGCGTCAGAATGCGCCGGCTCGACATATTCAGGGCACAAACCCTGCAGTCGCCGTAGGCACCACCCAGACAAGCCTCATCCGTTCACTTGACAATATTGCGGCAGTCATTAAATTTAAGAAAAGTGAGTTTGCAGCGAATGAGGAAGCTGTTGGGACAGAGTCCTAGTCTCGCAAATCGATTTCTGGTGCCTTCGTTGAGTTCAAACCCTGCGAGGAATCAGCTAACTTGAGCAGTTACTCAAGACAGAAAACAAAACACGAGATGCGTATCACAGAGAAGATCAGAGTTGAGCCGGTCGCGGAGGGTGAGATCAAGAAGGATTTGATTAAACTTTATCGCGAGGAATTCGGGAAGCCCCCAGATATTGTCACGAGTGCACCGGGAAGAATCAATCTCATCGGGGAGCACACAGATTACAATGATGGTTACGTGCTTCCGCTTGCTATTGATCGCCGCACATATACGGCGGCGGGTAAGCGCGGGGGCGAGCTTTTCATCGCCTTCTCAAAAGAGTTGGGCAAAAAGACATCCTTCGAGATATTGCCGGGGAGATTCGAACATTCAAACTTCTGGGTAAACTATATCAAAGGCGCCTGCTCACTGCTCAGTAAGGGAAAATTAATTGAAGGCACAAATTTCGCAGTGGGGAGCACCGTTCCTCGCGGGAGCGGGCTAAGCTCCTCTGCTGCTTATGTCGTCTCAATCATCGAAGCACTTGTGCATCTTTACGAAATCAATTTGAAGGAAATCGATATACCGATTCTCGCACAGAGAATTGAGAACGAATTTGTCGGAGTGCAATCCGGTATCATGGATCCGTTTGTGGCGAAATTCGCGCGCGAAGGATTCGCCCTTCTGATCGATACAAAATCACTCGAGTGCGAATATATTCCGATGCCGAAAGACTGTTCGATGCTCGTGTGTGTGACGGGCGTGAGGAGAGCATTGGCCACGACCGAATATAACAAGAGACGACAGCAATGCCAGGAAGCTGTAGCCAGATTATCCGAGATTCTCAATAAGAAACTCACCTCGCTAAGAGATGTTACGATCGGCGAACTGAAGAACGTCGACGGCGAAATGGATCATACTTTATACTTGCGAGCACTGCATGTCGTGACCGAAAATGACAGGGTCGTGAAAACTGGTGCGGCATTGATGAGCGGCGACAAAAGATTTGTCGGAGATTTGATGCTGGAATCTCACGTGAGTCTCTCGAACAACTATCAGGTCAGCGGACCAGAGTTAGATGCCTTCGTGGATATAGCAGAGTCGCTTGAAGGGGTTTACGGAGCTAGAATGACAGGTGCGGGGTTCGGGGGAAGTGCTATCTGTCTCGTTGACTCGGAAAACGAAGACGAGTTGGCGGTTAAAATTGCTCGCGAGTACAGAAACAGGGGCTACGAAAACGGAAACGTCTTCGTTGCAAGGACAGGATCCGGGTCAAGAGTAGAAAGAAGCTAATTAGCTCACAGCTCATGCTTCATTGTGGCTATGAGCTATCAGCTATGACCTCCGAGCCACGAAGTCTAGTGACGCAGAATTGATACAGTACCGAAGTCCGGTTGGTTTCGGCCCATCCTCAAAAACGTGGCCAAGGTGTGCACCGCACTTGCTACACTTGACTTCCATCCTTGACATCCCGAAGTTCGTGTCTTTCTCTTCTTCTATCATGTCTTCGGAAGTTGGCTTGTAAAAGCTTGGCCATCCCGAGCCTGAATCAAATTTCGCCTCGGAATCGAAAAGCTCGTTTCCACAGCAAGCGCACCTGTACAGTCCTTTCTCGTGAAAGTCCCAATATTCTCCGGTGAATGCTCGCTCAGTTCCGCTTTCGCGAGTTATGTGGTAAACCTCCGGGGTAACTCCTCCCTCCATTCCTTGTCGGTTCTAACCACCTTTTGCGATATACTTGACTTTTGATCAGACATTCTCAAGTCTCCTCACTAATTTGCCTATTTGAAGAACAACAAAGGCAAAAGAAAAATTCACTAGTGCCTGCCAACTGGTGGCATGTTTCTACAAGCGGTTCTGGGAAGTCTTTTGGCAACTCCTAGTCGAAATGAAAACGCTGTTTCAGTGAGTAACGACCGAATCTGAGCGTCGATGCGTGAAGATCTTAGCGGACCATGATTTATTGCCACGGCCCGCTCCCCACACAATTTCCCAAAAGGACTGAAGCCACTTTTTCAGCGAATTCCATGAACTTAGGAACATACTCAAGAGGGGAGAATCTACTTACAATTGAGATTTTGTCGGCATAAATTGGGTCGATGCTTGCGTCCGATGAATATACTTGAGTAATCAAGGTCGATTTTTCGTAAATTGAGTTTCAGATCCAAAGCTCACGAAAACTAATGAATGATAGCGGCTACCATGAGACCGACAACTAGAGACACAAGTCTGATTGTTTCCTACCTAACTATGCGGCGTGTGATTGGCCTTCTGGGGATATTGCTCCCTTTTGTCGTTATCTTGGGCAGTTCTATTCAGGGCAGACTTGTCATAATGGGGTCTATCAGCGGCTATTATTATACAAATGTCCGTGATTTTTTTGTCGGGCTTGTATGTGGCGTATCGCTCTTTCTCATTTCTTACAAGGGTTATGAGACCATAGACAACATTATTACGAATATGAGCGGAGTGATTGCATTAGGAATTGTTGCATTTCCCACTTCAATGTTTTCGGGAAAGGTTGTCAGGGTGGGAATATTCCTCATACCGGATAATATTTCCCAGTATCTTCATCTGACATTTTCGATCATGTTCTTGATGTTGTTAGCGTTCAATTCAATATTCCTTTTTACGAAACATGGTGGTCACCCAAGCAGAGAGAAGAGAATGCGCAACATTGTGTATGTTATCTGCGGCGTGGTTATGCTGACGTCGGTTGTGTGTATGGTCGTTTACATCGCATTCCTATCGAATACGTACCTATCAAGAGCGTATCCAGTACTTATATTCGAATCGATCGCTCTTATTTCATTTGGTGTCTCCTGGCTGGTGAAAGGGCATACACTATTTAGAGATAAGAAGGTCCAGGCGGCCGCGCCCGGCGGACCCAATCACAGAGTTACAGATACACAGATAAGCGACGGATAAGCGTGGGGTCTTCGCGGAAAGAATTCTCAATTTTGAATTCGACACCCAAAATTCCATTTGCGTCTCCTGTGGTTGAATCTACGCAAAGAGGGACCGTCTATCAGCTATGAGCTATGAACTGACCTGCTTCAACACTTGCGCAAAGTCTTCAGGCAACTCCGAATCGAAATGCAAATGCTGCTTCGTCGCAGGGTGAATGAAACCGAGCGTCTTTGCGTGAAGAGCCTGGCGATTCATGGTCTTAAGGAGATTTGAAACTTCCTGTCTGAAACCCGCTGTCATCTCTCCGTAGTTTATCCGCCGGCCGTGGTACGTCGGATCGCCGAAGACGGGATGACCGATGTGCGAAAGGTGAACCCTGATTTGATGTGTGCGTCCTGTGTGAAGCTTCAACCGGACAAGCGAAAGAAACTTGAAATCTTCCAAGACTTCATACTCCGTCGCCGCAAATTTCCCGTTCCCCCCGTCTTCCTTCTCGACTACCGAAAATTTTTTCCGGTCGCTTTTGCTTCGCGCAATCATACTTTCGATGAGACCGTGCTTGCTGGAAAGCTTTCCCCAGACGAGCGCCCAATATTCCCTTTCGATTGTTCGCTCGGCAAATTGTCTTGCAAGTGAAACATGTGTCCCATCATCCTTAGCCGCAACGATCAGTCCGCTTGTGTCTTTGTCCAACCGATGAACTATTCCAGGCCTGATAGACGGATCATTCAAAGTCGAAAGTCTGTTGCAGTGAAAGAGAAGTGCGTTCGCGAGTGTGCCGCTCCAGTTGCCGTGGCCCGGGTGAGTGACCATTCCTGCCGGTTTGTTTACAACTATCAGAAACGCGTCTTCATAAACTATGTTGAGCTTGATTTCTTCGGGAGTGACTCTGTCAGGCGGAGCAGAGGTGGGGATGCTTACAACGATCCGGTCATTGGGAGATATTCTGTAGCTGGCTCGAATCGGTTCTCCATTCACGAAAACACGATTATCCCCTATGTACTTCTGTATCTTTGCGCGGCTCGAACCTTCAAGCTGGGCTGTGAGGAATTTGTCTATCCGCTCTTTCTTTTGCCCCGGCGTGACTATGAATTCTACTTCGCGGATTGTCAACGATGCCATCCCTCCCGGATGTGTGCCGCGCACAGATCCTTTTCCCCGTAAATTAAATCTTGCCTTACGGGGCCGTTCTGTTTTTTTTCGTCCCAGGGATTTTTAGTCCCTAAGGGACTCGGATTGAAAACGATCCATCAACCTGACAATCCAGTATTCCATACGTTATCCTTTTGCAGAACCCGTGGTTTCGTTGGCTTGTCAAATCGGTTCCGGCCCTTTTCCTGTTCGACCACTTTCTGTCTCTGCCGTATCCACTAAAGTCGGCTGAGGCTCCTCCAGCGTCCGTTTGTGGAATATGAGAAGCATTATTACCCCGATAGTTACTGATGCATCCGCGATATTAAAAACCGGGAAGCGGGAAAAATTATAGCCGAAGACACTCACGTTGAAGAAATTGAAATCAATGAAATCTATGACGCGTCCGTGAAACAAGGGAGCCCCATCGAAGAGCGGGCCGTAAAAGACCCGGTCGATCAGATTCCCAATCGCACCTCCCAAGATTAACGCGAGAGAGAATCTTACGACTCGGCTTTCCCGCCTGACTTTGTATAGATACAAAAGGATTGCTATGCTGGCAATGATCGAGAAAATCGCGAAGAATGATTTCCATCCGAAATCGATTCCGAACGCCATCCCCGGATTCTCGATGTAGGTAAATCTGAGAAAGTCACCAATGATCGACTTGCTTGAATAAAGCGGGATACCGGGAACGATTATTCCAAGGAAAGGTATGGCTATTCCTCTCACCAAAAGTTTCGTGATCTGATCGGCAATCACGACTGAAAGAGATACATATAGTACTTTCAAATCACTGGCCTCTCTTCATCTTACATGAAATGCAAAGCTGTGCATGAGGAACCGCCTCGAGCCGAGCCTTGTCGATCAACTTTCCGCAATCCTGACAAAACCCGTATACCCTGCGGTCGATTCTCTTGATAGCATCGTCCAAGTACTCGAGAAATTTTCTCTGCCTCGCGGCAAGAAGATAATTCTTTTCCTTCTCCATGGTGTCGGTCCCCTGCTCCATATGAAGAGAATAGGGCGAGCTTTCTTCAAAATAATCACCGCTGGAATTATCGTTCAACGTTTCGTTCATGAGCTCAAGCTCTTCGATGATCTGCTTTCTCTTCTCAAGAATGATCTCCCGAAAACGCTCCAGCTCTTCCTTGTTAAAACCTTTCTTGGGCGCCGGTTTCTTTCCAGGAAGCGATCTTTTCGAAGTAAAAACCTTTGCGGTGATCTTCGCAGCGCGCCGGGCAGGTCTGTTCTTCGATGCCAACCCCTTCTTGACGGGTTTCGCCTTCACTGCTCTGCTTTCCACACGTGTGCGGCGAACATGTTTAGCTTCCTTAACTGCCTTCTTCGCCCCCAACGTGGTCTTCGACTTTGCCATAATCAATCTCCTTTGCTTGTCCCGACAGAAGCCGGAACACTTTTTACCCTGCTTAAAGAAATTCTAAATTTTTGTCTCTCCACTTCAACATCTTCGGAGAACTCACCCTCTCCAAACCTGGTTGAAAGCTCAACGGCGAGCGTCTCCGACTTTATGTAATTGGATAATTTTGAGACGGCGTCGCTGAATTCTTCCGGACAATCTATTTTCACGGTTATTCTATCCGTCACATCAAATCCCGCATCCTTCCTGAGATTCTGAATGCGATTTACAAACTCGCGGGCTATTCCTTCACGCTTAAGATCTTCATCAAGCTCGGTATCCAAAGCCACTGTCAAAGTCCCATCGGACTCGACGAGCCATCCGGAAAGCTTCTGACTGAATATCTCAGCATCGTCGCGCACAATGTGGAACGCCCGTTGAGAAGCAGGATCCCCCGTCTGGACATGAAGGTCTATCTTGCCATCTTTTTCCAGGACAGTGATATCCTTTGAGGTCATGGATTTAATGAGCTCAGCAACAACTTTGACGTCCTTGCCGAACTTCGGACCGATAGATTTGAAATTAGGTTTAGCACCCTTGTTCACAAATTCCGAATCGTCGTCAACGTACATTACGGCTTTGACGTTGATCTCGTCGAGTATGACGTTTTCAACTTGCGAAATAGTCTCACGCACGAGCGGCGAAGAGACAGGAATGATTATCCGCCTAAGCGGCTGCCTGACTCTGATACTCGATTTCATTCGCATTGCTCTCGCGAGATAGACTATTTTCTCGGCAACTGCCATACGTTCCTCAAGCTGGGAATCGATCTCGTCTTCATTCACATCCGGATAACGAGAAAGATGTATCGACTCGTGAGGCTCAAGTTTTGTAATTCCATTTAGATCCTTATAAAGCTCTTCCGAAAGGAATGGTGCAAATGGCGACATCAACTTCAGAATTGTAATCAGACATTCATATAGTGTCTGGTATGCCGAAAGTTTATCTTTGGCCATCTCGCCTTTCCAAAACCTGCGGCGGCTTCTGCGAACGTACCAGTTTGAAAGCTGATCGATCGTGAAATCGGAGACGGCGCGCGCCGCCTTTGTGATATCGTAAGCATCCATCCAGTTCGAATAGTCCTCGACAAGCGTGTTCATCACCGAGATTATCCAGCGGTCGATCTCGAGTCTCTCACTTACAGGAATCCTTGGCTCGGAATAGTTAAATCCGTCAATGTTTGCGTAAAGCGTGAAGAACGCATAAGTGTTCAGAAGCGTGCTGAAGAATTTTCTCTGAACTTCTACCAGTCCGCTTTCGTCGAAGAGTTTCGGCTTGTACGGCGGACTTGAAGCAATCAGATACCAGCGGACAGCATCTGCACCATATGTGGCAACAACCTTGAACGGATCGACCGCATTTCCTTTCGACTTCGACATCTTTTGCCCGTCTTTGTCGAGGACCAATTCATGGCTGATGACCGATTTGTAAGCCGGGGTGTCAAAAAGAAATGTCGAAATTGCATGCATCGAGTAGAACCAGCCGCGAGTCTGGTCGATTCCTTCAGAAATGAAATCCGCAGGAAAATGTCTCTTGAACCATTGTTCTTTTTCGAATGGATAATGGTACTGTGCAAACGGCATCGAGCCGGAATCGAACCACACATCTATGAGCTCCGGCGTGCGCTTCATTTCGCTTCCGCAATCCTCGCAGGTCAGGGTGACAGCGTCGACATACGGTTTGTGCAGATCCAGTTCATTATTCTTTAATCCTATGGCGACCGCGAGATTATAGCGATCAACCTTTCTTAGCTCTTCCACGCTGCCGATGGATTGCAGATGCCCGCATTTTTCATTCTGGCATACCCATATATTCAGCGGCGTTCCCCAGAAGCGATCGCGCGACAAAGCCCAGTCTTTGTTTTCTTCAAGCCAGTTGCCGAATCTTCCTGTCCCAACTTCCGGCGGAATCCAGTTGATTTGTTTGTTCAACTCCACCATCTTCGGCGCGAATTTTGTCGTGGCAATGTACCACGACGCGCGGGCATAATACAAAAGTGGAGTCTTGCATCGCCAGCAATGCGGATAGCTGTGAGTAATCATCTCCTTTTTATAAAGGAGCTTCCGTCTTTTAAGGTTATTGATTATCTCGGGATCGGCTTCTTTAACAAACTTCTCAGCGAAATCGGTTACGTCCTTCGTGAAATTTCCACTCTTGTCGACCGGTTGCAAGACAGGCAGGTCATATTCGCGCCCGACGTTATAATCATCCTCACCAAATGCAGGTGCAATGTGCACGATTCCGGTGCCGTCTTCGGTGCTGACGAAATCACCGTGGACTACATAAAATCCTTTCTTGCTAACGGGAACATAGTCGAAAATCCTCTCGTATTCTTTGCCCAGGAGTCTGCTTCCTTTCATCTCCTCGATGATGGAATAATCTCCATCGAGAGCAGACAACCTCGCACGCGCAAGAATTAGATTTTCTCCTTTGTGTTCTACCTTCACATAATCTATGTCCCGCCCAACGGCAAGCGCCACATTCGATATGAGCGTCCATGGCGTAGTCGTCCAGACAAGAAAGAATGTGTTCTCACCGTCGCTCGAAGATCCCGCTTGCGGGAGAAGCTTCATTTTCACGTAGACCGATGGGTCCTTTACGTCTTCATATCCCAGCGCCACCTCGTGTGACGAAAGAGGCGTTTCGCAGCGTGGACAATACGGCTGGATTTTATGCCCCTTATATATCAGACCGGCATCGAAGAATTTCTTCAGTGCCCACCAGACCGATTCGATGTAATCGTTGTCACAGGTTATGTAGGCATCATTGAGATCAACCCAGTATCCGATTCGCTCGGTCATCTCTTCCCAATCGTCTTTGTATTCGAAGACGGATTTCCTGCAGAGCGCGTTGAACTTCTCGATTCCGTATTCGAGGATCTCATCTTTGTGCTTGATACCGAGTTTCTTTTCGACTTCGATTTCAACCGGCAGGCCGTGCGTGTCCCAGCCCGCTTTCCGATGCACCTGGTAACCGCGCATCGTCTTGTACCGGCAGACAAGATCTTTCAACGTCCTCGCAAGAACGTGGTGAATTCCCGGGCGCCCGTTCGCAGTGGGCGGGCCCTCATAGAAGGTGAAGCCAGGTTTGCCCTCTCGCTCGCTGACACTCTTTTCGAAGATTCTGTTCTTCTTCCAGAATTCTAAGATCTCTTGTTCCAGATCAGAATATTTTATTTTGTCGCCGACTTCTTTGAACCTATTCAAATTTCTTATCGCTTAGATAAATACGAAATTAAATACAGAATAATTGACAAGATCAAACTCACAACGATGCACGAAGCAATCGGGAGATAAAGCTGGAAATTCTTTCGCCTTATCTGAATGTCGCCGGGAAGTTTTCCAAGAAAAGAAAAATTGACTTTTTCTGCTATGATAAGAAAAAGCCCCACTGCAACAATTATCCCTCCGATAACGACAAGCGTTCTTCCGATTTCTTTCCCGAAGACATCCACCTAGAGAAATCCTTCCACATACCAGACACTTCATCAATCCATAAATCCATTATTATAAGGCTCCATTGCTCCGATGAGAACAAACCTTGACAAGGTCAAATTCTTTCAACCACCGTCTTCATCAACTTCGTCAATTTTGGCTCGGTCTCTTTTGCGACACGGATGATTTCGTTCACATCCGCCGGAACGAGCGAATCAGGAAAACATTCGTCGGTAATCACGGAGAAACCACAAACTTTCATTCCCATGTGGACTGCAACAATGTCCTCAGGAACTGTTGACATGCCGACTGCGTCGGCACCAATCTGACGAAGGAACCTATACTCCGCACGTGTCTCCAAACTTGGTCCTGTCATCGCAGCGAACACTCCTCGCTCAACTCTGATCTTATTATCGAGTGCCGCTTTCATCGCAATCTCTATCAGCTCAGCCGAATACGGCTCGCTCATATCGGGAAAACGAGGACCGATGGAATCGTCGTTCGGACCAATGAGCGGATTTTGACCGAGCAAATTTATATGGTCCACGATTATCATAATGTCGCCTCTGCGAAAATTCGGATTGAGCCCGCCGGCGGCGTTGGAGACGATCAAAATCCTTGCTCCGAGGAATTTCATCACACGCACCGGCAGGGTTATTTGCTCCATCGAGTAGCCTTCGTAAAAATGGAAGCGCCCCTGCATCGCAACGACATTTTTACCCCCAAGATTTCCTAGGATCAATTTACCATGATGTGACTCAACAGTCGAAAGAGGGAAATGCGGGATGTCTCCGTAGTCAATTGTGGTTTTCTTCTTGATCTCATCCGCGAGGGCACCGAGTCCGGTTCCAAGAATAATTCCGATAGTCGGTTCATTCTTCAATTGTTTCTTGATGAACTCAACTGACTCCAGGATCTTCTTCTTAAGATCGCTCATTTTCTAAACTTCTTATCTTCTCAATCATTATCTTCCCCAGACTTTTCGATGGATGCGACGATTGACTTAATATCGAGAATTTCTATTGTGGGCTCCTGCTTGAGAAGTTCGCTTTCGAGCGAGTTGAGCATGTCAAGCTGCGCTGTCAGGATCGTCCGAATCGTCTTCACCATTGTCTCTCTGAGGTTCCTCACTTCCGCAAGTTTTGCCTTCGCCCGAACCATCTCTTGAGTCGCCTCGTTCAATATCTGCTGGGCCTTAACTTCAGCTTCATGTTCGACAATCCTTGAAGTTCTTCTCAGCGACTCGCTCGACTCGGATGCCGCCCTCTCCGCTTGTGTCACGAGCGAGCGGAGCGAATCCTCCATTTTCTTGTAGTTTTGAAGCTCTTCGGTTAGGACCGTTTTCTGCGCGCGAAGCTCCATATTCTCGTTCAGCAACTCCTCAAAGTCGGAAGCAACAGTCGTGAGAAATGCTATTACTTCCCCGGAATCGAGCCCGCGCATTTTTTTGGCGAATTCCTGTTTTCGAATTTGGATTGGGGTTAATCTCATTGCGCCGCGTTTTCCATTTCTGAACGAAGAATATAACCGTTGGGCTAAGGAAAATCAAAGTATTAGAAAACCAGAACGTGATTCAATTGGGACAGAAAATTCCCGAAAGGAAATTATTTCTCGGAATCGCGTCACTCTTTTTGTCGTGGAACCATGACGCTGTCGATCAAAGATTTCCGGCACCGTGGGCATCAGGACATGGTTTCCCAAGAAGCAGAGATAATGATCACCACAGAGCCCGGGGGTGCGAAGCTTCTCTTCAGCTCTGTGAGAGCGGCGTCTTCAACTACGGTTTTAATCGAATAAAGACCATTTCGGCCGAGAATCTGTCTACCAACACCGTGTCAAGGTTGCGGAGAAGGCATTCCGCGTCGCTCGGAGTGCAGACACTGCTCATGATTCTGGCTTGGCAAGTTTCCTTACTCGGTCCGCCCGGGCCGTCTGCGTCCTGCTGGCATAGAGATAATCTCCGATAAAGTGGAGAAACGTTCCCCTTTTGAGAATTCTTTTTAGCACGATATAGATACTGCCACCGTTGTAGATTTGCTCTCTCCTGCACAAAAAAAGCCCGGCACTACTCCCACTCAAAATATTTCTATCTGCATCCCGGCCGGTCGCCTGAACTTGTCTGTCGCAAGATGGAACCTGTCGTTGCCAAGATGATACTTGTTGCAACTCGCATGAAATAATTGGTGAATAGCCTTTGCCGCTTCCCCCGTTCCTCTCATCCGCTCCTTGAACGAGCTGCTGTTCATCTTGCCCCTGCGCACTTGCTTTATCCTGCTGATGATCCTGTTTTCGCGATCCGGAAATTCTCTTCTGATCCAATCGACAAAGAGGTCTTTGACTGCATACGGCAGCCTCAGCATCTGTATCCCCGCAAACGCCGCGCCCCTTAATGATACCTCACGCAGGATCGACGGGATCTCTTCGTCCGTCAAGCCGGGAATAACAGGTGCAACAAGTACGCCGACAGGAATCGAGTTCTTAGCAAGAATCTCTATCGTCTCAAGCTTCTTCGCGGGTGAGGAAGTCCGCGGCTCCATCTTCTTTGTCAAGTCCTGACTGAGACTTGTAATTGAAATGGCTGCGCTGACAAGTTCGAGCTTCGCCAGCTCTGCGAGAAGATCAACGTCGCGCGTTATCAAGAAATTCTTCGTGACAATTCCGACAGGATTTCTGAACTCCAAGAATACTTCAAGGCACCTGCGGGTCAGCTTTAGTTTTCGCTCGACCGGCTGGTAGCAGTCCGTGTTTCCCGACATCGCCACAACCTGCGGCTCCCAGTTCCTTTTCGTGAATGTCTCACGAAGCAATTCTGGTGCGTCTTGTTTCACCATGATCTTCGTTTCAAAATCAAGTCCAGAAGAAAATCCCAAGAATTCATGAGAAGGACGCGCGTAGCAATATATGCAGCCGTGCTCGCAGCCACGATATGGATTGATGCTGTAAGTGAAGCCGACATCCGGGCTTTCGTTCTTTGCCAGAGCAGTCCTGGAAGTGTCGACATAGAATTTCGTCTCGACCTTCCGCTCCGTCCGGTCTTCATCCGGAAAAAATCTACTGTCATCATCTGAGGGAACAAGACTAATTTCCAGGAACCTGTTCCCCGGATTAAAGCTTGCCGACCGACCAGATATTTTTTGATTCTCCATCCTCGCTTCTCCGCAGCCAATCAACTTCAACACGGAAAGAACTGCTTGTTCTTTGAATGGTTGACTCAACAAAGTTAAATTGGCATATGATCATTTACTATATCACATTCTTGTTTTCAAGTGCACATCAATGAGGGAAAGAGATGAAGAAGAAATTAATTATCCCGACACTGTTCATGATTACTTCATTAACAGCTGCATACTCGCAGCCGAAACTCTCCGTGGCGGGCAAAAGCATAATTGACCTCGGAAATGTTTACAACACCGGCAGGCATATCTTAAAGACTTTTCAAATCGAGAATACCGGCGACCAGCCACTCCACATCAAAGGGGTAAAAACGAGCTGCGGCTGCACCGCCGCTCTTCTTTCAGACAGCCTTGTTGAGCCGCACGGCAGGTCGAAAATAAAAGTCGATTTCAATCCACTGGGATACAGCGGGGACGTCACAAAATACATCTATGTTACGAGCGACGATCCAAAGAATCAGATGACCACTCTTCAGTTTAAGATGCATATTCTCTACGCGGTTCAGTCGACACCAAGCTTCATCCTGTTCCAGAATGCCAAAGTTGGAAAGCCAGATACTTCAGGAATTACCCTGACCAACAATACGAACAAAGCTATAAGAATCACCGGCGTCGAGACAGGCCTCAAAATAATAAGCTCCAACTTTAACGGTGCGACCATGAAACCGGGCGAAAGCACACGTCTTGAATTGTACCTAGTCGGTGAAAAAGCGGGTCCCGTAGCAGGGAGTATCGTTGTCAATACAACGAGCAAACTCCAGCGGACACTTGCAATAAGATATTATGGAGTAGTGAATGCGAACTAGGCGACGATAGAGTAATGGAAGAATAGAGTATTGTCCCGAAGGGACGCCTTCGGCGGAACTACGGAACGATCGACTTATTGTGTCAGGTATCCCTGCCAGTTGCTGTCGTGGATTTCATTCCGCTCGGTCGAGTTGACCAGCATGTAATCGCCGAAACCGGTTCTGTCCACGAAATCAAAACTCACTCCACCCTCGAGGGAGTTATAATACCATATCTCATAAGGCTTAGAATCAGTCTCATTGGGATGTCTATCGATCTCGTCAGGATTACCGTACACTATATAAACTCTTCCGCGGTCGGTCTGCCACCCCTCTCTTGATCCCGCCCTAAAATGGTCGTCGGCGTATGCAACGCGCTCCAGGTACTGAGCTCTTAAGTCGTTAACCTTTGAAGCTTGGCTGGGATTTCTCCTCTTCCAGAATTCGTACAGGAATTGCCTTTTCGACGCTACACCGGAAAGTTCCTCATACCGGCTCCTCTCCGAGGAAGTAGAAGTGTATCGCGCCTCTGCGAATTCCTTATCAAGCTGCTGCTCTCCCATCGCCGCATAAACGCTCGAGAGGACCGCGCCGCTTGCGATGTTCGTATCCGGCATTTCGGGCTTCCCGAGACTAGGATTATAGACAAAGAGTCTTCTTGAAGATGAACAGTATAAATTAGCCGCGGAATCAACCACGGTATAGGTGAGTGTATAAGCGCCGGTTTTAAGATCTGATCCGTTCACAGTTCCGACTTCGACACTTGAGCTGCCAAATTTCTTCCTTGTTCTGTAAGAACTCTTGCGAATCTGCCCGAAACTGTCGCGGACTTCATAGCCAGCGGTGAACACACTGTCGCCTGTGGCAAGATGGATATTGTAGACCTCGAGATAATAATAAATGATCGGCATCCCAACCCCATAAATCGCCGAAGGATTTGGAACCACATTGTACGTGTTCTTATAAAATGTTCCACCTCCCTCCCCCTGTGTAATGGTCGAACAAAGCTCAATCTCACTTGACTCAAGCTTATCACCATTGTAAGCTGGTACAGGAAAATCCGTTGTGAGGCTGTCGCTGTTCAGGGAATCGCCAAGTTCTTCGCACCTCGCCTCCAGCTTATATTTGCCGGGAAACAGAACGAAATCCGTTTTCCCCACGAGACTCTTGTTAAGAAACGGTTGAGTCGTATCAGGAATGCGAACCGGAACGTCCCAGACTTCGCGTGTTGCGACCGAATCATTGTTAGCATTGCGAAGGGAGACGTTAAAGAGCAGGGTGTCCACAAACGACGATGTCGCTTCAGAATCCCTGCCGGCAACCCGGACAAAATGCAGGGAACGGCTACTAAAACTGTAATAAAGCTCGGCGTACGTTCTTAATGAATCATAACGAAAGGTCGCGTAGTCAAAGTTCACATTGACTTTTTGCGCACAAATCGATTGCGACAGGAAAAATGAAACGACGAAGCATACGGACAATCTCCGTGAGCTAAAAACGTGCTTCATGAATCACAATGATCAAAACTGGTACCCTTCCCTGAATAGAGGCAGCAAGAATTCCCGTTGACTCACATCAGTCCATTCTTCTTAATGACATCTTTCGCAATTACCATCCGCTGTATCTCGTTTGTGCCTTCGAAAATACGGTTGATTCGCGAATCGCGGTAGAATCTCTCAATCGGCATCTCACGTGAGTATCCCATGCCACCATGAATCTGCACGGCACAATCAGCGACGAAGTCAAGCGATTCAGAACAAAACAATTTCACCATGGCTGATTGGCGTGAAATAGATTTTCCTTGCTCGTAGGCTGCCGCAGTGCGGTAGACAACCGATTCCATGCAATAAATGCGGGTGGCCATGTCTGCCAGCATCCACTGAATCGCCTCAAAGTTTGCTATGGCGGAGTCAAACTGTCTCCTCTCCTTCGCGAATTTGGTAGAAAGCTCAAGTAGTTCCTTCGCGCCTCCCAAACATGCCGCACCTAGGCCAAGTCTTCCAGCGTCAAGAGTTTTCATCGCAACCAAGAAACCTCGTCCATCCTGGCCGATAACATTTTCCGCAGGCACACGGACGTTCTCAAGCGAGATTGGTGCAGTTACGCTTCCGCGAATTCCCATTTTCTTTTCGGGTGGACCAGCTTGAAAGCCGGGCCATTTGGTCTCCACAACAAACCCGGTGATTCCACGCTCTGTTCTAGCAAAAAGAGAGACGACATCTGCAATTGAGCCATTCGTGATCCACATCTTTTCACCGTTCAACACCCAATCTTTGCCATCGAAAGCCGCGCGAGTCCGAAGGTTAAATGAGTCGGAGCCTGCAAGGACTTCGGTCAGCGCAAAAGCCCCGATCATTTTTCCCTCAGCAAGAGGAACAAGGTATTTCTTTTTCAGGTGCTCACTGCCGCCGATGTATATCGCATTCGATCCGATGGACTCATGCGCGCCGATAAAAGTTGCCGTCGACAGACAGGCACGGCCGATCTCTTCCTGCAGAAGGCAATAACCTGTTTCACCGAAGCCGCTTCCGCCGTACTCAGGTGGAAATGCAACACCGAGGAAACCGAGCTCACGTATTTTGTTAATTATGTCGTCGGGAATTTTCTCGTCACGGTCTATTTCAAACGACCGCGGCCTCAGCTCCGAGTCCACGAACTCCCGCACCGTATCCCTCAACATCTTCTGTTCTTCAGTGAATTCAAAATCAAGCATACAGCCTCTCTTGTAGAAAGATTAAATAGTTGTCAAGATCGAGCCAGTCCCGCAAACGAAATCACGACCCGGGTTTTTGGCCAACGTAGCTCACGATATCTTCGCCGCCATCAACGCCGATCACATTTCCTGAAATCCAGTATGAGTTGTCATCGGAAAGCAAGGTGATAGCTTTCGCAACTTCTTCTGGAGTTGTCAGCCGGCCGCCGGGATTCTTCGCCTGCGCCACACGCAGCATTTCAACATTACCAGGGATTTTTCTCAGCGCTGGAGTATCCGTCACTCCTGCCATAATCGCATTTGCTGTTATGCCGGCAGGTCCAAGCTCAACGGTAAGCTGGCGGATATGAGATTCGAGGCAAGCTTTGGCTGCGGAGACCGCTCCATAATATGGAATTGCCGTGTGACCGCCGGAGCTGGTCATTGCGAAAATCTTGCTGCCTTTCTTCATAAGATTACGCATCATCAAACCCTGCGTCCAGTAAACGAGGGAGTGGGCCATGACATCAAGCGTCATTTCCATTTGCGCCTTGCTGATTATTTCTTCGGGCTTTTTCCCGATGAATTGCTTCAACGTCCCAAATGCGAGAGAATGAAGCAGGACTTTTACATTTGATCCCGGCTCTTTGGAGAACTGCTCAGCAATTTCGTCCAGGACTTCATCCTGCTTAATGGGGTCTGCCGCATTAATGTTGAAAAAGATGGCTTGAGCCCCGTGATGTTTGATATCCTTTATGATTTGCTGCACTGCAGGCATGGTTCCGGCTCGGTCTAAGTGCACACCGAAAATATTCATGCCATGTTTGGCTAGTTCGACCGCAGTTGCGCCTCCGAATCCGCTTGATGCCCCGAGAATAACTGCCCAGTCATTGGGTCTGAATCGCACATCCTGTTTCATTATTATTAGTATCTCCTTCTCAATAATTGTATAGGCCTAATCCCGTCAATTTCATTAGGGCAGGCGCATTTGTTTCAGCGTATAAGATAGATGATAAGTGCAGAAAGTCAAAATCACGCCAAAAAAAGGTAGTGGACTACTTTGTTCTTAGAAAAGAAACATGAACACTCCCGAAGGGATGCCTTCGGCAGAATAACACTAATATATTCAATTATGTCTAATGACACGAATGGAATGATTTATTCGTGCGCATTTGTGTCCGATAAGAAGTAATTCGTGCAATTAGTGGTCAGATTTTATCTTTTCTTAATTTCAAAAGAGCCCACTACCCAAAAAAACGGAAATGGAAGTTAATTATCCGATCCCGCATGCTCAACGCAACGATGAACCCACGAGAAAGGGATTATCCTCGGGTTCTAAACCATCTTCGCGTTCTGTGACAGGAGATCTTTAAGCTCCTCGACCATCGGAACGTAACCGGCAAGAACTACCCTCCCATTTATCACGAGACCAGGTGTTCTATCTACCCCGTACTGGGCAATCTCTTCTATGTCTTGTACCTCACGGATCTCCAGAGGCATTCCTAATCCCTCAGCTGCTTGTTCCGCACGGAGTTCAAGCATCTTGCAATTTGAACATCCGGCTCCAAGAACTTTGATAAGCATTTTCCAATTCCCACACTAGATTTTGAAAACTCGTTCATATAAGTCGATTGATAGGGCATATTCTAGCTTCTGGCAGAGCCAGCCGTGTTCTTATCATTTCGTCACCATTGCACGCGAAATCGCTGCTTGACTGCCGAGTCTATCATGGCTGAGCCTCGGGAACGCAGACGCGTCACAATCTCCCTCAGCTCATCCCCTTCTCAACTCCTGTCGAAAAAAATGTAATCGCATTCCTTCAAGAATTCAATACTTTCCCCGGGTTCCTTTTCCTGCAACTCCCACCGAAGAGCAAGAGGTAAATTGATTTTCAAGGGAGCCACGGTTATATTTTTGTCCTAAGTTAGCGTAGCTGCGATCAAGCGGAGTTTTAGCTGAGAAGAGCGCCAGGTAATGACAAGATGTTTCATGAAAGGAAAAGCGGCTTGGCGTGTCTTCGCGGTCATCGCGGCTACAAGTATTCCAGGTTTTAACAAACAAATTTTTCTTCTAAGAGACTAAGATGCCGATAATGAACAAAATGCGGGACCGTATGCCCGTAATCCTGATTGGACTTGCTGTGCTTTTCATCGCCATGATCGTTTTCGAGTGGGGGATGGGAATAACTAACCGCGGCCGCGGAATGTACACAAGCAACGCAGTCGGAGTAGTAAACGGAGAAGAGATCTCCTACCAGCAATTCGAGAAGACCCTTCAGAATATGGTTGACCAGTACAAAGCAAACTCCAAGCAAGACCCGGATGACCAAGCCATGGAACAATTGCGTGACCAAGTGTGGCAGAGTCTCGTCAACCAGATCCTCGTCGAACAAGCCGCCAAGAAGTTAGGCATCATCGTAACGGATCAGGAAATACTTGATTGGGTCAATAACAATCCGGAATCGTTGCCGGACATGATCAGAAAGAATTTCGAAGACTCAACTGGACAGATCAATCGACAAATACTTCAAGCGGCACTCCAATCGGATCGGTCCGATATCCAACAGTTTTGGAAGGGTGTCCAGGAGTACCTGAAAGAACAGCGGCTTGAAGAGAAAATAACAAGCCGCCTTTTCAGCACCATAAGAACTCCCGAAAGCATGTTACAGCAGCAGTATGCTCAAACCAATGAGAAGTTCGATGTAAGTTTTGTCCTCTTTACTCCCTCGATCTTGTATCCGGATTCGACTATAAAAGTGACCGATTCCGAAATAAAGGATTACTATTCTTCGCACCAGGATGATTACAGAAATCAACCAACACGAAGACTCAAATCTATCATGCTTCCGATTGCGGCTTCGGCGGCCGACAGTAACGAAGTCATTAGCGAGATGAATCGAGTGGCTTCTCTTGCCAGGAACGGCACCGACTTCTTGGAGCTGGTCAAAGAGTATTCTGAAAACCCTTACGACGACAAATTTGTCAGTCATGGTCAGATTGACCCACAGCTAGAGACGGCGGCATTCGCAGGCAAGAAAGGGGAAATAATTGGACCGATTTCGAGTTCGGACGGATACCATTTGATAAAGATAATAGATGAACAGAACGGTAAGAACCAGTTCGTCCATGCTGCCCATGTTCTTCTAAATGTTATTCCCGGCCCTGACTCAAATGCGGCTTACAAAGAGGCGCAGAATATCTTGAAGCAGGCTAAATCAGGTGCTGACTTCGCTGCCTTGGCTCGTCAATCCTCGCAGGATCCGGGCTCTGCATCGCGTGGTGGTGATTTAGGATGGTTTGGCAAAGGCATGATGGTCAAGCCTTTCGAGGATGCTTGTCTTAAGGCGAGTGTTGGACAGCTCGTCGGTCCTGTTAGAACGCAATTCGGATTGCACATTATAAAAGTACTCGGAAAAGATTCTCGCGAGCTTAAGATCGCCGACATCAAGATGAGCATCAAAGTCTCCCAGCAGACGAAAGACGACTTGAAGCAACATGCTGAAGATTTTGCCTATATAACAAAGGAGGACGGTTTCGACAAAGCAGCTGCAACGATGAACCTGAGTGTCAGACAGACCCCTTCCTTTCCAAAAGGCAAATTCATTCCAACGGTTGGTAGCAATGAAGATCTGATGAAGTGGACCTTCGATGGCTCCCTGGGCAACGTAAGCGATGTGATCACTCTCAATCAGGGATACGCTGTTTTCATGATCAGCGAAATAAAAGACGCGGGCATTACGCCGCTCGGACAGGTTTCCAACCAAATCAAATCAGCCATAACGAAACAGAAACAGTCCGACAAAGCCGAAGAGTATGCAAAGCAGTTAAGGGAAAAGTTTTCGACGATCGACAGTTTAAGTCGGCTTCAGCAGTTCGATTCGCGTTTGCGATATGGAACAACGGGAGTATATGCTCCAACCGGCTACGTGCCTAATGTCGGCCGGGATTGGGATTTTGTCGCAACAGCCACAAGCCTGCGTGTCGGACAGATTTCCAAACCTTTCAAAGGGACAAACGGAATCTATATAATCCAGCTCCTGAGCTCAACCGGGTTCGACACCACCGCCTACAAGATTCAGAGGATTTCGATAATGCAGAACATGATGCAGCAGGGAAAGCAGCGAATTGTAAGCGAGTGGCTGCAGCAGCTCAAGGACAATGCTTCTATCGAAGACAATCGCTCCAAAATATTTAGGTAAAAACAAAACCTTCATTCGTCGAAAAACAGTACAGGTGTGACGCCAGTGAAGCGGTTCTTTCCCGGAGGGCTCCTGTTAAGAAGTGACCTTATCGTTGTCGTTGCCCATGCGAATCAGTATTAACCATGTTAATGGTGTGCTGTGTGTTCTTTGGGCTTCCCTTGCGGGATTAGTCTTGCCTTTCTCGGTCACGGAAGCACAAGCTCAATCTGAAGCATCCATTCCTGATGAAGTCCTCCGACAGGAGTCCTTCTCGAAGAGTCCCTCGGACGGACATTCAGACGAAGGAACGAAGATCCAAGTCGAGGGATTTATTGACTACACAACCTCCGCTCGCATTTATCCAGCTTCGCGAGACGCCGATCCATCGATAAGCAGTACTTACAATTCATTCAGTGGTTTTCTTTCTCCGGGAGCGGACGTAAGAGTTGTTCTGAGCCGCTCAAACGTCGTCGGCCTGACAATGCAATACTTGACGGCAAAACAGACAATCTATGATATCTACGGATACGATAAATTGGATCGGTACGTCGGTGTACCAGTAAATGACGGTTTTTCTCTCTGGGTGATTGAATTGAACGGCTATTTCAATATTCCGATTCTAGGAGAGCGATGGAACATTTGCTTGGGAGGGGGCCCGCGCTATACCTCGGGAAGCGGAACTTAGAGATTGGGGATGCAGAAGCAAACACTCAAATGGTTACCACCGGAGGAATTCAAGTCAGTGCGGGAGTTTCATTCAGATTTACCGATCATTTTGGGATTCGTTCTGAAATGAAATTCAGATCGCCAGAGTTCAATACCACATCAACATTCAGTTCGCCTTCAACGACCTATGATGGTTTAACAATTTCTTTGCCCAAGACACAGTACGGAAAGGTTAATTTGGATGGAGATGATTTCACGCTTGGCCTGTTTTGGGAAATATGAATTTTTACCTGACTATCGTCTGTTCCCTCATCGCACCAACTGAGATTATGCTCAGCTTTGTACAGAGATAATTCTCAATGAAGTCAATGTATGACCTGCAATTGTTCGGAAGGTCTGAAAGATTTTTCGCCTCTGAGATCTTTGTTTTCCATCCGGGCAGCGTTTCATATACCAGCTCAATGTCTTCTATGGTACAGAGATCGAGCGGGAACGTTTTCAGTGGTTTGCCTTCATAGTTGTAGCCGACACAGACTTTTATCTCCTCGAATTCATCCAGGACATCCAACTTAGTCAGCGCAATCTCTCCAATTCCGTTAACCATGACAGAATATTTCAGAGCAAAAAGATCAAGCCAGCCGCAGCGGCGCGGTCTTCCGGTCGTTGCCCCATACTCCCCGCCGATCTTTCTCAAGTTTTCGCCAACTTCATTTTCCTGTTCCGTCGGAAAGGGGCCGTTCCCAACTCTCGTCGTGTAAGCTTTCACAATGCCGATAATCGAATCGACCATGGTCGGAGGTATGCCGAGTCCTGTGCACGCGCCGCCGCTTGTCGGGTTGGACGAAGTGACGTAGGGATAAGTTCCGAAATCGACATCGAGCATTGCACCCTGCGCGCCTTCCGCAAGAACCCTCTTTCCTGCTTTCAATTCCTGATTCAGATAAAGAGAAGTGTCTTTGATGAATTCATCAAGCTGTTCGTCATAGTGAAGATAAATGTCCACGATCTCTTCGACGTTCATCTCGGAAGAATGATAAATCTTGCTCAAGAGCTGGTTCTTGTCTTCCATATTAGCAGTGATTTTCTTGATTAGAACGTCCCGGTGAAGTAGATCGACGATTTTGATTCCGACCCGCGCGAATTTATCTATGTAAGCCGGTCCAATTCCGCGTCCGGTTGTACCGATCTTCGAAGAACCCTGCTCCTTCAGAGAATCGATCAGCTTGTGGTAAGGCATAATTAAATGAGCATTATGCGAAATGAAAAGTCTGCCGCGAACATCAATGTTATGTAATCCCAGGAAAGCGACTTCATCCAGGAACGCTTGAGGATCTAGGACAACTCCGTTTCCTATCACACAGACGACGTTCGGATGCAGGATTCCAGATGGGATCAAGTGAAGGACATACGTTTTCCCTTCGACCACGACCGTGTGGCCGGCATTTGCCCCACCCTGGTACCGTGCCACTATATCCACGTTCTCACTCAGGAGATCGACAATCTTCCCCTTACCTTCATCGCCCCACTGGGCGCCGACAATGATCTTCACGGACATTTAAAAGTAAATTTTAAATTTTGAATTACGAATTATGAATTTCGCCCAAAGCGCCCAGTCGAAAATTGAGAATTCTTAAGCGAGATTCTTTACAGCCTCGTCTACGGATTTGTAGGACTCAAAAATCTGGTTGAGCTTAGTGATCTTGAGAAGCTCGAGAACTCGCGAACTGGCATTGGCAATTTTCAGATCTCCGCCCGCCCGTCGAACCGAATTCAAGCTGGCGATCAGTATCCCAAGCCCGCTGCTGTTTACGTGTTCAACCGACTTCATGTCAATGATAAACTTCTTCGTTCCGCCGTCGATTAATTTGTGTACTTCTTCGTTCAGAGTGATGGCATCAGGTCCGCCAACAATGTTTCCCTCAAGCTCGATAAGAACGACGCCGTTCTTAAGCTCTTTTTGCCGCGACTTCATATCGATTCTCAGTTTCTAATACCGGAGACTGCGCCTCAGCCAAGCGCAAGTTCACCTTTTTAACATAGATATTGTAGTCGACCACGATCGCCGATGCAACGTAGATTGAAGAATACGTTCCCGTGACCACTCCGATCAGCATTGAGAACGCAAACCCCCTCGTGACTTCCCCGCCAAAAATCATCAGGCAAAGGAGCACAGCAAAGGCAGTGCCAGAGGTGATGATCGTGCGGCTAAGTGTATCATTGATGCTGCGATTCATTACCCGAATTAGGTTTTCACCTTTGTATATTTTCAAATTCTCTCTGATCCTGTCGAAGATAACCACCGTATCGTTCATCGAGTATCCGACCAGCGTAAGAAATGCCGCAACAATCGTTTGGTTAATCTCGAGGTTAAGCCAGGGAACAAGCCAGCCGAAGATTCCCACAGCGCCAAGGGTTATTAGAACATCGTGGAACAGAGCGAGAACCGCACCGAAGGCATAAATGAACTGGAAACGGAATGAAACATATATTAGGATTGCAATCAAAACATAGAAAATGGCCATGACTGCATCCCGCCTCAGCTCCTGGCCTATCTTCGGTCCAATATTGTTTCCCTGAAGAATTCGAATTTGTGTGTCCGACATAGAGCTTTTCAGTTGCCCCATTATCTTGTCGGTAGGATCGCCTTGATCGGTCGCCTTCACCCGAATCAAGAGTTCGTCTGCCGCTCCGAACGTCTTGATCTCGGCATCTCCGAATCCGATCTTGTCAAGGGACGAACGTACTGCGCCGATATTCGGAGCCGGGTTAAAATCGAGTGTCAGCTCGGTCCCACCCTTGAAATCTATCCCGTAGTTCAATCCGCGGATCGCTACCGAGAGCAATCCGAGCAATATCAATGTGCATGACACCATGTACCAAATGTGCCGTTTTCCTATGAAGTCAATATTTGTTTTTGGAAAGAAACGCATCAAAACTCCAATTTTGTATTCTGAATCCTACATTTTGAATTAAAGATTTTCAATCTGAAATCTTCCTTTTATCCAAAGTTTATGTGAGTGGCGCCACGATCAACCATAGTATCGAAGACGACGCGAGTGATTATGATCGCACTGAAAAGGCTTGCGACAATCCCGATCATCAGCGTCAATGCAAAACCCTGGACAGGTCCGGTACCGAATTGATAAAGTATAGCGCCTGTGAAAAGAGAGATTATGTTCGCATCGAAAATAGCCGAATAGGCTTTTTTGTACCCCTGGTCGATCGCAGCTCTCAATGTCTTCCCCGTCGTGAGTTCCTCTCGAATACGTTCATAAATAAGCACGTTGGCATCGACGGCGACTGCGATAGTCAAAATCATTCCCGCGATTCCGGGAAGTGTCAGCGTCGCATGAAAACCAGCAAGGACACCGAGGATAAACAAAATATTTAAGAGTAAAGCAAAGTCTGCGGCAGAACCACCTGTACGATAATAGAATATCATGAACAACACGATCAGCGTGAGTCCGACTACGCCCGAAGTTACGCCATTCTTGATCGAATCTTCACCAAGCGAGGGGCCAACATTTCTCTCCTCGACGATATCTACCGGAGCCGGCAGTGCACCGGCACGAAGCACGATCGCCAGCAAATTCGCTTCCTCTATATTTGCCATTCCTTCGATTTGCGAGTTGCCTCCGGGAATCCTACCGCGGACAACTGGTGCCGAATAGACTGCATTATCCAAGACAATCGCAATACGCTTTCCTATGTTTGCTCCGGTTATCCGCGCCCAATCGCGTGCCCCATCCGAACTCATTTTCATTTCAACTATCGGCTGGCTGGTCGTAGGATCAATACGCGCCTGAGCATCTGTCACAACTCCGCCCGTAAGTTCCGCATCCTTCTTGACCACGAAAAGCTCATAAAACTTCTGACCTTTAGCCACGCCTTGCGACTTCGCGCCGAACACAAATTGAAAATCACTCGGAATAACGCCCTTGACATCTTCCCTGTTGAGTATTCGCATCAGTTTGTCGCGATCATTTTCAAACACTGCAAAGTCCTCAGTCCTCGGAATTTGCTGGACTATCATGAAGAAAGGATGCTTCTTGGCAAATTGTTCTTCAGTCATATTCGAATCAGAAGCGGCTGAGTCGGGCGTAGCTGAAAGAGTGTCGGCTTTCCCCGCAAGGATGTTGTCGATTGCTTGATATACCTTTATCACAACATCTGTCGGCTTGAGAAGCTTAAACTCAAGGAGCGCAGTACCCTGAAGCAACTGTCTGACTTCCGACTCGTTGCTCACGCCCGGAAGCTCTACAATGAACCTTACACTTCCCTGTTTCTGTATCGACGGCTCAGACACACCGTATTGATCAACGCGGTTCCTGACTATTTCCATGGCACGATCAACCGCCGTCTTTGTTTGATCATTGAGATAAGACATAACTTTGCTGTTATCGTCGCGGATGTCTCCATAATAACGACTGAGACGAATGCCCCGCTGATCAAATTGCTGCTTCAACAAATCAAGGGGAGAAACATCGCTTAGCTTAGCCGCAGCGGCAACTTGCTGCATAATCTGATTGAAGGTTTGGTCCTTGTTCTTCGCCATATCCTCAAGCATCTTGACTACGTTGACTTCGAGGACAATGTGCATTCCCCCCTGCAAATCAAGACCAAGTTTTATCCTTTTCAGTTTTGCGTCAACGATGCTGTTGGCATTCGCATCATGATACTGAATACTATCCGCGGAGAAAGAGGCTCTTAAACTATCAAGGTATACATGTTTCGACGAGTCCGACATTTGAGGAAGAGGGTGGGACTCAAGATAATCTGCGTACTTAACCTGCCCTGAAAGCTCTGTCAATTTCTTTTGATAAGTCGCGCTCTGATAAGTTGGGTAGAGATAATAGAGTGAGAGCGCAATTGCTGCGACGATTAGAACTATTTTAAAGCGATTCTTGCGCAAAAAATTCCTCCGAAGTTTGAAATTACAAAATACCTAACAAGTAATCCTGAGCGTCTTGCTCGTCGTCACGCAAACAGGAAACGCCGTGAACCGTTAGCCACTTGTCGTTCGACTCCGTAGAGTCTGCGGGACTCCCGCACGCACACCGATGTATTCGGTTCAGGAGACGCAAAGAGATCTGCAAAACCGGACTCAATATATCAACCAACGGAGAGAAAATCAATTTATGGCAAAAGTGGGTAGTGGCTCAATTTCACCTCTTATACTATCAGAAGGTGTTTGTTTCCCGCTGATCGCGCTGATTTTCGCTGATATATTCTCTGCGTTCATCTGCGAAATCTGCGGGAGAAACCAAACTGAGCCAGCACCCAAAAGTGCATGAAGTGGATGGATGAAACAGAGAGGTCAAGACACAATTTATGAACGATTCCAGATAGTCTCCGCGCTGCCTTTCGCGTGAAACACAGCTTCGAGAAACAACAACAGTCTCAAGTTTGCGAACTCAGAACCTGCGGTTCAAAATTCCAAAAGGTCCATATTCAACAGATCTAAATGAATTGGAACGGGAAAAAAGCTACAGCAATCTCACACGACAATCCTACGTGAGATATGATCGCGCTTCCGGAATTATGAGCACTTTCCCCCTCGGAAGAGAGAATTTTCTGCTTCCCCCGCACCTAAAACTAAAGAGCGACAAGCAGCTGCCGCTGCTTGTCGATTACGTTCTAGAACCTCCGCCGGCCTCCGCCGCCGCCGGAACCGCCGCGTCTCGGTCCACCCCGTCCACCGACGCCGCCTTTGCGATCATCAGAGCGCGGACGAGCCTCGTTGACATTCAAAGCTCTCCCTTTCAATTCTTTTCCGTTGAGACTGTTTATCGCAGACTGTCGCCTCTTCCTTCACCGGCATCTCAACAAATGCAAAACCACGGTATTCTCCGGTAAACTTGTCCTTAATGATGTTCACAGTGGAAACCTGCCCAAATGCTGCGAACGCTTCTCGCAACTCTTCCTCGCTCAGGTCCTTTGAAATGTTGCCTACGTAGATGTTCATTACTGCTCCTCAATTATTAAAAACTTAATTCCCCGCCGATCTGGTCAACGAGAAATCGTCGGATAAGAATAATCAATTTACAAGCCATTTCCAAACCAACATAGCACAAAATCTCTTTCAGGGCTAAAATTTTCTGCCTCTGGTCAGAATTTGCAGACTTATCTCGAATTCCAATTTTTCCGCCCTGAAAAACATGGTCGGACGGCGACTCTTTTAGCAACTGTATATGATGATTTTTCATCTTAAATTTCAAGATGAAACCAAAACCGCACATTCTCATCTCGAACGACGATGGTATTGATGCACCCGGACTATACATCCTCTCGAAGTGGCTTAAACGATTTGCGAGGGTCTCAATCGTCGCGCCGAGTATTCAACAAAGTGCAGTAGGACATGCGATAACCGTCCGGACTCCACTTAGGGTGCACGAGTTTAAACGCGATGGGAAGCTGTTCGGTTACGGGGTCGATGGAACACCCGCCGATTCCGTCAAGCTCGCAATAAGGTCTCTTCTCAAAACAAAGCCGGATCTTGTCGTTTCGGGAATTAACGACGGCCTTAACACGGCAGTAAACGTTATCTATTCCGGGACGGTGAGCGCAGCGACTGAAGGCACAATATTGGGAATTCCCTCGATAGCAGTCTCCATAGAATACACGCAGAAGCCCGAATTCGAGCCAGCGGCAAAGATTGCCTCAGCTGTGGCAAAGTACGTTCTGAAACATGGCATTCCGAGAGATACAGTTCTGAACATTAACGTGCCCGCGATTCCAGCAAGAAAAATCAAGGGAATCAAGTTTACTCGACAGGGGCGCTCAAGATGGGACGACAAGTTCTATCTGCGGAAGGATCCGAAGGACAGGGATTACTACTGGCTTGCCGGCGACATGCAGATTCTCGACAAAGACGACGATATTGACCAGGTTGCACTGAAGTCGGGATACGTTTCTGTCACCCCGATACACTTTGATCTTACACATCATAAATTTCTGGAGAAGATTCAGACAGAATGGGACGGGAGACTTAAGTTCAAGCTGTGATGGTTAAAAAACGGAGAACGAATTCGTCGGATTGAGAAGCTCAGCTCGGTTTGAGGAGCGGACGGCTATGAAATCTCCGCGTTCAACGTCATCAACTTGCCATATCTTTAGTCGACGATTTTTATTTCGTGAGTGATATTGGCGTTCAGCGAGCCCGCTACCGAGCAGTACTTCTCCCGGGAAAGTGAGACGGCATGTTCGGCGTCTGACGGTTTCACTTCTCCATGAATTATGTAGGTTAACTGAATGTTGGTGAACCTTTTCGGATAGTCATCTGCTTGTTCGCCCGTCACTTGAATTTCAAGCTTCTTCATCCCGGCATGCTTCTTCTTCAGGGTGTTCTCGACATCTATCGCCGTGCATCCTGCAAGTGCAATGAGGACAAGCTCCGTCGGACGACAACCGGCATCGTGCCCGCCATCTTTTTCCGCGGCATCTATGGTCACCCAGTGATTCGACTCGCCCTTGCCAACGTAGGTGTTGCCTTCGACCTGCTTCAATTCTATTTTCATTTTCCCATTCCTTTGATTACTCCTCAGGCCCTTCCTGCAACGACCGCGTAATATCTTGGATTAAGGAGCAAAGATTTCGTCGTTCTTAGATCACTGCGGCGACAAAAGATCTTCACCTCTTCAGGCGTCAGCCTTTCATCTATCGGCGGACCGGCGCGCACCGAATCTTTTCGCCAATCAATGATCAATAGCCTTGCCCCGGGCTTCATGATTCTCCTGATCTCTCTGAGAAAACGGACCGGATCATTCTCGTGTAATATCGAGCTCGCTATGACAAAATCTATGGTTTCCGAATCGATCCGAAATGTGTATCCGTCAGGGGTATGGACCAGCTTCACATTTGGAGCGAGACTTTTCTTTTTCAGAATGTCCAGCATTTGGCCGGACGCATCTACACCAAAGACGGGAGCCTCTGGTCCTGCGATGCGAGCGGCAGGAATCAAAAAGTAACCGGAGCCGGCGCCAATGTCGGCGACGCTCATTCCTTTTTTCAATCCGAACTTTTTGAGAATCGAGGTCGGCGGAAGAATGCGACGCCTGTATGGCGACTCAAGTCTCCTATGATGTCTTGCGTCGAATCTGTGACCGTGCATTACTTAATTAGATGCTCAACCTTTCTCTTCCGTCGCGTGACCTCAACGAACCGGCATTCGTCAATTGGTCTCAAGAGCCTTTGTTACCTTTTCCACGATTACTTTCTTAGGCACAGCTCCAATTATTCTGTCCACCATCTCGCCCCCTCTGAAGAAGCCGAGCGTCGGAATACTCAGAATATTATATTTTATCGCTATGTCCATATTCTCATCCGTATTCAATTTGAAGACTTTCAGCTTGCCGTCATATTCCTTTGCGATCTCTTCTACAAGCGGCGCGACCATCCTGCAGGGCCCACACCAGGGGGCCCAGAAGTCGACCAGGACCGGGGAGGTTGAATCCAACACTTCGGTTTTGAAACTTGCGGTTGACGCTTCAATTATATTTGACAATTTTCTACCCTTTCTCTAGAAATTATGCTTTCGTATGGTTCGATGCCGAAACTCATCGAGAGTTTCAAGATTACAACACATCTTTGAGAAAAATCGCTATGGAGACAACAGGCCCTACCTTAGAGCGGTCGCGACCTCCTTTTGTGGAGTACCTCTTTCGCAGCGGAATGACTCCAGCGATAAAGTCCTCAAAAACTCGGTAGCCGCCCGCCTGCGACAAAGCCTTTTTAATTCGCCACCTGTTTGAAGAACTGCGTCAAAAGCCGGACACCAACACCCGAGCCGCCTTTCGGAGCGTACTCCGTTGGCTCTTCGAGCATAGCGGTTCCTGCAATATCAAGATGAACCCAGGGATAATTGCCAACGAATTTTTTCAAGAACAAGGCAGCGGTGATTGCTCCCGCCCAGCGGCCGCCGACATTTTTCACGTCTGCAATGTCGCTCTTTATCTGCTTTTCATATTCCTCGAAGATCGGCATTTGCCAAACACGCTCATAAGTTTTTTCGCCGGCTTCCTTGAGCTGTGCCATAACCTCTTCACTTGTTCCGAACATTCCGGTTGCATGCTGGCCGAGCGCAACGACACACGCGCCGGTCAAAGTCGCAAGATCAATTATTGCCTTGGGTCTATACCTCTGTGCATAATAAAGTCCATCAGATAAGATGACTCTTCCCTCAGCGTCAGTGTTATCGACCTCAATCGTGATCCCCGACATGGTGGTTACAACATCACCCGGTTTGTAGGCTGTGCCGCTCGGGAGATTCTCGGTGCACGGCGCGATACACACGACATTGACGGGAATTTTCAATGCCGCGATCGCCTTCATTGTGCCAATAACTGCCGCAGCACCGGACATATCCATTTTCATCTCACCCATGCCGGAGGCAGGCTTAATCGAGATTCCGCCACTGTCAAAGGTGATTCCCTTGCCGACAATGGCATACCAATCTCTGCTCTTTTGATTCCCCTTGTACTCCAACGTGATGAAACGAGGTGGTCTAGCACTTCCCGAATTTACGGCGAGAAGCCCACCCATTTTAAGTTGCTTAATTTGTCTTTCATCAAGAATCCTTGCGTGAAGATGGTATTTCTTCGCCATGCTTGAGGCAACTTCAGCGAGCACTTCCGGGTAAACTTCATTTGCCGGTGCATTTGCCAAATCACGTGTCAGGTAAACCGCTTCGCAGAGAGTCTCTGCATCCCATGCGGCTTTCTTTCCAATTCTTGAGCTGACATCTTCAAGTGAAACGACGACCTTTTCAACGTCGAATTTTTCCTTCTCCTGAGTCAAATACTTGTCAAATCTGTAATGACCAAGCTTAGCTCCCTCGACAATCGAATGAACGGTTTCGTAATCGCTCAATTGTTCGACCACTGAATAAAGCGTTGAAATGACGACAGACTTCGTTTTCGCGGACCGTGCTGATTTTACGCCTATCGCAGCCGCGCGCCTCAGGGTTTCGTTATTCAATTGAGCCCTCTCTCCGGCACCAACCAGAATGACAACTCGATAAGGTCCAACCGAATATATTGTAAGTTGTTGTTCCTTGCCGCCTTCAAAGTTTCCAGCTTTTACCGCCGCTTCAATCTGTCTTTTGTGTTCTGGTCCAAATGACCCCTTCGTGGGAAAAAGAGAGCCCACCTTATCGAGGCGCATTCCCTTTGCCGGACGCAGGTCATCCTTGGTGACCAAAAGGACATAAGCGTCCGATTTCACTTCGGTGGATTTTTTCTCCAGGAACTCAATTTTCATTTCTCCTCCAGAATTTATTTACTTAATCAAGTTTATCGTTTCCGTGAAGGGGTTAGAGGCATTGTAATCACTGAACTTGTTGACTATGTGGTCAAAACCAGGGCAGCAGAAAAAGCCGAAGCACAGCAGCTTCAGCCTTTTTCAACAGGTCATTCGGCCCGATTTACTTTGGTAGAATTCTTGCGGCATCTTTTAGAATTCTTTTGATCGTTTCATCAAGAGCAGCATTAAACAATCTCGCGCCAGCAGCATTCTTGTGGCCGCCGCCGCCATAAACTTTCGCCAGCTCGTTCACCGGCATGTCTCCCTTAGATCTGAAACTGATCTTGATGCCGTCAGGCATCTCCATGAAAAAAACTGTAACCAGGACCCCGGAGATGGCGCCGGCATAATTGACGAATTGCTCCGTCTCATCCGGCACAACTTGATTTCTTTTCAACTGTTCCTGAGTTATGGAGAAATACGCCAACTTCCCACCGTAGGCCAATTGAATGCTCAAAAGTACCTCGCCAAGTAGCCTTGTCCTACCAATGGAGTTTTGTTCGTACAAATTGTTATATACATAATTCGGATCGACACCGGCATCAAGGAGTTTTGCCGTGACACGATGAATTTCTCCGTCGGTCCTAGGAAACCGAAAAGAGCCTGTATCGGTCATGATCCCGGCGTAGATCGCCTCGGCAATTCCTTTGTCTAAAAGTGCGGGATCGTAGGCCACCAAGCATTTGTAGACAATCTCTGCAGTCGCGGGGGAATCCAAATCTATCAGTTGGTAATCAACAAAATCTTGTGCCTCTAAGTGGTGATCGATGATGACTTTCTTGGCTTTGCTTTCAAGAAAATATTTTTCCATGCTACGCAGGCGCGACGCATTATTCATATCGACAGCAACCAGCACGTCGGCCTCGAGAACAAGCTTTCCATCTTTCTCCGGATCAAATTTCTTGATCTCTCTATTATGATCCATGAAAATGTGGTTCGCGGGCGTCTCGCTGTGATTAAGTATTATCGAACTTTTCTTGATCTTGTTCAAAAATCTGTTCAAAGCAAGCTCGGAACCAAGACCGTCAGCATCCGGATTGACATGTGTCGTCAGAACGAACCTGGCATTGTCATCAACCAACATCCGGAAAATATCCACGATTTCATTTACAGCAAGCACCGGCGAATGCATCATCTATCCTCCATTACGTACAAAGATCCAAACAAACTCCAAATCCCAGTTCCCGAAATGCTTCGGTTCTTTCTTCCCGATGAATCGGAACTTGGAGATTGTCCCGTTGAAATATCCATCTGTCGAGAGGCCGCAGCGCAATTTTGGAGCTTGGTCTTTGGAGCTTACACAGTCAGTTTGCAGGCACAACCCATGTGTTGCCAGACTTTAATAGCTTGTCGAGTTCACCTGAGCCTCGCTTCTTAGTGACGGCTTCGATCTGTTCACTCATCAAATCCTCATAACTCTTCCTGTCAGCTTGATAGAAAACTCCAACAGGCGTCGGGAAGCCCGGCCTTTCACTAAATGTCGCGAGTAGAACTGCAAGATCGAGAGAAGATTCTTCATAGACCAGAATATCGTTCATGCTCCATTTGCCGTCTTTCAATGACACGACTTCGGGAGTGAAGACATTCAGTCTTATTCCTTTGTCGTTTTCTTTGCCGAAGACCAGCGGCTTCCCATTCTCGAGATAGACAACATTGTCAGACTTCGTTTCTTTCTCAGTCAACAGTTCAAACGCACCGTCATTGAACACGTTGCAGTTTTGATAAATCTCAATGAAAGCTGTTCCATGATGCCTGGCTGCCCGGAGCAGAGTCTGCTGAAGATGCTTCGGATCTCTGTCCATAGAGCGACCGACAAAAGTACCTGCAGCACCGAGCGCAAGCTGGACGGGATTAAACGGGTAATCTATTGTTCCATAGGGTGTTGACTTCGTCTTTTTCCCGAACTCAGATGTCGGCGAATACTGGCCTTTTGTCAAACCATAAATCCTATTATTGAACAACAGAATCTTCAATCCGATGTTCCGCCGTAACGCATGGATGAAATGGTTTCCACCGATTGAAAGTGCATCGCCGTCGCCAGTTGTAACCCAAACTGTAAGATCCGGATTTGCCGTCTTCACGCCTGTGGCAATTGCAGGGGCGCGTCCGTGTATCCCATGAATGCCGTATGCTTCCATGTAATACGGAAACCGACTCGAGCACCCGATGCCTGAAACGAACACATGCTTTTCCCTCGGCACGTCAAGCTCCGGCAGAATTCTTTGAACCTGCGCGAGAATTGAGTAATCGCCGCATCCGGGGCACCACCTTACATCTTGATCGGATGAAAAATCCTTCGCAGTGTATTTCTTTATCTGAACTTCACCATTTCCACCAATCGCAGCCATTACTTGACACCTCCTAAAACATCCTTGATTGCTTTTTCTAATTCATTAGATCGAAGAGGTAGACCTCTCACCTTGTTAAATTGAATAACAGGAATAAGGAATTCACTTTTCAAAAGTTTTGAAAGCTGTCCTAGATTTATTTCGGGCACAAGAACCCTTTTGAATTTTTTCAAGATGCCTCCGAGGTTTCTTGGGAAAGGATTCAGGTAGTGAAGATGGGCATGCGATACCTTATGATGCGACTTGCGCAATCTCTCGATGCTTGATCGAACTGCTCCAAAAGTTCCGCCCCAGCTTACAACAAGAAGATCGCCACTTTCTTCACCATAGACTTCCTGTAACGGAATCTCCTTCTCGATGCCTTTCACTTTCTCCGCTCTCAGGTGTATCATGGCATCATGGTTGTCAGGATCGTAGCTGACATTGCCGGTAATGTTCTGTTTTTCGAGACCGCCAATTCTGTGCTCAAGTCCCGGAACACCAGGGACCGCCCACGGCCTGACGTTGTTTTCGTTCCTCGAGTAAGGCTGAAAATTCTCAGGATCGGTTCTGAAATGAACTGGAATCTCCGATAGTTCTTTCGAATCAGGAACGAGCCAGGGCTCGCTGCCGTTTGCCAGATAACCATCGGTGAGCAGGTAGACCGGTGTCATGTACTTCACTGCTATTCTTGCCGCTTCATACGCCATGTTGAAGCAGTCTGCAGGAGTTGCAGCAGCGATGACCGGGGCAGGAGCCTCACCATGTCGTCCGTAAGTTACAAACAATAGGTCTGCCTGCTCGGTCTTTGTTGGCAAGCCAGTCGAAGGACCTCCGCGCTGTACATCCACGATAACCATCGGGAGTTCCAGCATGATTCCTAGGGAGATTGTTTCGGATTTCAAGGCCGCGCCCGGACCGCTCGTTCCCGTTACTGCAAGATTTCCGGTATAAGAAGCGCCGAGAGCTGCTCCAGCAGCAGCTATCTCATCTTCGGCCTGGAAGGTCTTGACACCAAAATTCTTGTACATGGACAAGTTGTGCAGAATGTCGCTCGCCGGCGTAATGGGATAACTCGCGTAATAGAGCGGTATTCCCGCCTTCTGCGATGCCGCGACGAAACCGAGCGCGGTCGCCTCGTTACCGGTGATGTTCCTGTACAAACCCGGTTTCAGCTGGGCGGGTTTCACTTCAAATCTCGAAGCGAAAGCTTCGGTGGTGTCGCCGTAATAGTAACCGGCTTTCAAAGCCTTGAGGTTGCCTCAGCAATCTTCGGTTCTTTGCTGAACTTGTCCCGGATCCATTCTTCCGTCGGTTCCATAGCCCGAGAGTACATCCAGTACATCAATCCGAGAGCAAAAAAATTCTTGCACCGAACCATCTCTTTCTGGGTGAGCCCGATTCCCTGCAATGCATTCAGAGTCAATTTGGTGATCGGAACATCGATCACTCGATAGTTTGTCAAGCGAACCGTCCGTTAGAGGATTAGCTTCGTATCCGGCAAGCTCGAGATTCTTGTCATCGAAGGAATCTGTATTGGCAAGTATCAATCCGCCGTTTTTCAAATCTTTCAGGTGAACTTTCAACGCTGCGGGGTTCATCGCAACGAGAACATCCGGATGATCTCCCGGAGTCAGAATATCCCAGCTTGAAAAATGAAGCTGAAAACTCGACACACCGAACAATGTTCCGGCGGGAGCTCTGATCTCGGCAGGATAGTCAGGAAGAGTACTTAGATCGTTTCCTGCAAGGGCAGTGGTATTAGTAAACTGCATTCCTGTCAATTGCATCCCGTCGCCTGAATCGCCTGCGAATCGAATCACGACATCATTCAATATCTCGGTCTTCTTACTCATTCATATTCCCTCTTGTTACTTGCTTTCACGATAATTCGTTTAGAAACGGAAACCACTTTGCAAAATAGCCAGAAAGCACGGTTAAGTTGTCTGTCATAATAAGAATTCCAACTATTATCAACAAAAATCCGCCCGCCACTTCAACCCATCTAATGTATCTGCTGAATTTTCTGAAAAACCCGAGAAAAAAGTTCACGCTCAGACTCGCCACCAAAAATGGTATCCCCAATCCGAGCGAATAAACAGAAAGAAGGATTATTCCCTTCCCGATTGTATTCTGTTGCGCTGCAACAGCGAGTATTGCTGCGAGGACCGGACCGATACACGGCGTCCACCCGAAAGCAAAAGCAAGGCCGGCGACAAACGAACCTACCAAACCAATTCTCTTATTTACATGAAACTTCTTTTCATAGTTAAGAAACTTGATCTTGAATATTCCGACCATATTCAGACCGAATATCACGATTATTGCGCCAGCAATTTTTGAAAATAGATTTAATTTCTGGAGAAGGAATTGTCCAATTGCTGTCGCAGACGCACCAAGTGCGATGAAAATAACGGAGAACCCAAGCACGAACAGTACTGAGTTCAGTGTGACTTTCTTGAAAAGATCCGATGGAGCAGATTGCATCAACTCATCGAAACTGTACCCGCTGATGAACGACAAATAACCCGGCACAATCGGCAGGACACACGGCGAGATAAAGGAAATTATCCCGAATACAAATGCCGTGAGAATATTTACATTTTCCACTTTTTTTCTTCATCAAGTTACAGAGCTGCTAGGAGCAGCTCGAGAATCCCTTACTTAATGAGATGTCGGAACGCGACTGTTGGGTGCAGTCCGCCCGGAATCTCTATTCCGCCTTCTTCTTCACTGAGACATTGATTTCGGCGGCAATTTGCTGATGGAGCTTCAAAGGCACCTTATAGTTTCCCAGCGACTTGATCGGCTCTGCAAGCTCGATGTGTCTTCGATCAACTTCGAATCCTTTCTCAGCAAGTTTATCCGCAATCATCTGTGACGTAACAGAACCAAACAACTTATCCTCTTCACCCGCTTGAACTTCGAGCGTTATCTCAACACCGTTCAGTTTTTCCGCCAGGGTTTGAGCATCATGCACTTCCTGGTTCAACTTGCCTGGTAAGCTTTTTTTCGTTCTCGATCATCTTCAAGTAACCTGGTGCATACGGATACGCAACATTTTGCGGAATCAAAAAATTCCTCGCATAACCCTCACGCACATCAATGACTTTTCCGATCTCACCGAGTCCTTCATAGTTCTTTCTCAGTATGACTTTCATTTCAACTCCTTTTTAGCTATCAGCAGTCAGCACTCAGCCATCAGCACCTAGCCATTGCTTTTGGCTGACCGCTGATAGCTGATTGCTGAAAACTATCTGATTATGTCCGAGACAAAAGGCAGCAGCGCGAGATGGCGTGCGCGTTTGATCGCAAGCGCAAGCTGGCGCTGATGCTTTGCGCAGGTCCCTGTCACCCGACGCGGGATTATTTTCCCTTGCTCGGATGTGAACTTGATAATCCGTTTGTCGTCTTTGTAATCGACGTAAACGTCTCCATTTTCACAGAACCTGCAGACTTTTCTCTTCTTTATTTCTTTTACTGGTACCACTTCTCTTACTCGCTAATTTTTTGTCCGTTATTATGTTTAATCAATTCAGATTCTTCATTCGACAAAAACTGGTCAAAAGAATCATCGGTGAACGATGATGGTTCCTCCTCCGCAGGTTGCTCCGCGTGGACTTCAGCAGGATGCCCTTGCTTGTTCAGGAATTGTATTCTTCTTGCCTTAATCTCGACGACGGAACGATTATGCCCGTCATCGGTTTTCCAGTTCCGGCTTTGGAGCTCACCGTCTATCAGGACAGCGTTCCCTTTTCTGAGCCTGTCACGGCAACTATCGGCAAGCTTGTTCCATGCAACGATGCCGACATAGCAAACATCCTCCTGCCATTGATTCCCGCTGTCGCGAAATTTTCTATTGGAGGCGACCGTGAAGTTCACGACAGGAGTTCCATTCGTCGTCTGGCGGAAAACCGGATCCCTCGTTAGATTTCCGGCAATTATGACGCTATTCATTTCAGGCATCTTCAAATCAGCCATAGATCCTCCATCATAAATTTATCCTATGCTTCTCACGATCTCTCTCGGAACTGACCCGGGCAAACTTCTCCCGGCGATCTATTTTCCATCATGCTCTCTTCCAGTCATAGCGGTCGAAATGTCAGCCTGCACGGTTCTCGAACTGCGCTGGCGACGCCGCTTCTTTACACCTGCACGCGCCTTTAACATGTTCTTGTCGACCACAATGGTAAGGTGGCGGATGACGTCCTCGTCAAGCTTGAACGCCTGTTCCAGCTTAGGAATCATGTCTGTGGGGGACTTGTGCAACAGCTGGACGTAGAAACCTGCGTTCTTTTTCCTAATAGGATAAGCGAGACGCCTTCTTCCCCAGCGATCGGCATTTGTCACCTCGCCGCCATTCTTCGATATGAACTCCTGATAGCGTGTGATCACGGTCTCGACTTGATTATCTTCGAGATTAGAATTTACGATAAAGGTTGTCTCATATTCACGTTGAGCGATATTCAGTTTGCTTCACCTCCTTTGCAGACCTAGCAGGTTCTTACTGCCTGTCAGGTCTTCGTTTCTTGATTAAACCTATTCATCGCAGCCTCCATCCCTTCGCTGATGAACACAAACGCCGCATTGGCGGCATTCTTCACCATTTTTCTTACCTCTGGAATTTCGTCTGCGGAAAAATCAGACAGAACAAAATCCACCATGTATCTGCCCGGCACAACTTCGCCGGTTCCTATTCCGCATCTTAGCCGCGGAAAGCCATCGTCGTTCAAATGATAAATAATCGAAGAGACTCCGTTGTGACCGCCATCGCTGCCGCCCCTTCTCAAACGGAGTCTTGCAAGGGGAATATCAAAATCATCATACACGATCAATAGGTCATCCAGATGGACACCGAACCTGTCGACGGCATCCTTCACAGCGACGCCGCTGTTGTTCATGAAAGTGGTTGGTTTCACCAGGACAACTTCATCACCGGCGGGAGCAATTTGGGTTACGTAATATTCCCCTCTGCCCGGAGAAAATCTCTTTCTCGATTTTGAAGAAATTTCGTCAAGTACCATGAAGCCAACGTTGTGGCGTGTTTGCTCATATTCATGTCCAACATTTCCCAGTCCGACGATCATCTTCTTCCCCAACCTACGCAATTCCTCATACGGATTAAAACCTTGACCAACCACTCTATCGGCTTACTTCTTTTCCTTCTCTTTTTCCTTCTCCTTCTCTTTCCCCTTCTCCTTTTCTTTTCCCTTTTCCTTCGGACCCTCTTCCGTCTCTTCGCCTTCCTCAGCTTTCTTTGCCTTTCCGATGACTTCCGGCTCGGTCGGCTCTTCACCTTCCACGACAGCCGCTGCTTCCGGAGTCTCCTCCTTAATTGTCGGAGGCGGAACTATAGTTACGATCGCCGACTCGGGATTATCAAGAATTTTCACCCCTTCCAATTTCACATCCTTTATGTGGACCGAATCTGCAATGGCAAGATCCTCTACTTTGATCTCGATGGATTCCGGCACCTGCTCCGGATCACACTGGATTCTAATTCTGTGAATCGAATGCTGGATAATGCCTCCGTCTTTCACTCCTTTAGGCGTTCCGACAAGCTGGACGGGCACTTGAACCGTTATCTTCTGCCCTTCTTTGATTCCGTGCAGGTCGAAATGCAGTATATTGCCGACAACAGGATCAAATTGCACTTCATTCAAGATCGCTCGACGTTCAGTTCCGTCCTGGAATTTCACCTTTATAAGATGAGCCGAACGCGAGGTCGCAAGGCTTCGGACGGGTGCTTCGTCTGCCTGCACAACCACATTCTCGGCTCCAAGATAAAACACGCCGGGAATTTTTTTCTCGGCAAAAAGCCTCTTCGATTTCTTCCCCAACAAAGTCCTTTTCTCAACATTCAAGACAACTTCTTCCATTGTTTCCTCTACTTAATTTCAAATAATGAACTAATAGATTCATTTTGGTAAGTTCTTCTGATCGCCTCGGCAAAAAGTCTGGCGACAGATCTCACTTCAATTTTTTCCGATTCGTGTTTCAACGGTACCGTGTCGCTTACGATGAGCTTCTTAATCGGACTGCCGTTAATTCTTTCAAAAGCGTTACCGCTGAAGACCGGATGTGTGCATGCACCATAAACATCAGCCGCACCTTCGGATCTTCAAAGCGTTCACTCCAGCAACAAATGTTCCGCCTGTATCGATAAGGTCATCAACTATCAAAACATTCTTTCCCTTCACGTCTCCAATAATATTCACAACTTCAGCAACATTTGCCTTCGGTCTTCGTTTATCGATCAATACGAGATCGGCTTCGAGACGTGTAGCATATGCTCTCGCGAATTTTATTCCGCCGACATCCGGCGACACGACGACTAGGTTCGATATCTTCAAATCTTTAATGTACTTCACAAAAACAGCAGATGAATACAGGTGATCCACCGGAATGTCAAAGAAACCCTGTATTTGCGCCGCGTGCAAATCCATCGTCAGCACACGATCCACACCAGCGTGAGTCAGCAAGTTGGCAATCAGCTTCGATGATATAGCGACCCGCGGTTGATCTTTCCTATCCTGGCGCGCATATCCGAAATATGGTATTACCGCCGTTACTCTCGATGCAGACGCGCGTTTTGCAGCATCGATCATGATAAGAAGCTCCATCAGATTCTCTGCAGGCGGAAAAGTGCTCTGGATAATGAACACGTCTGCGCCGCGGATGTTGTCTGAGTACTTCACCCAGATTTCGCCGTCGCTGAAATTTACGATTTCTCTCTCACCGAGAGGCTCGCCTATCTCGCGCGCAATTTTTTCCGCAAGCGGAATATTGCTGCGGCCGGAAAATATTTTTATACCATCCATTATGGCTTTTGATTTTCTCTTGTTCAGCAAGGATTCTCTGCAGTCGGAGAATTCGGGTTTCCAGTAAAGTCAAAACTCTATCGGAAATACCTTGCCGGTCAGATAGTCTGAACTCAGATTTGTTAACAGCATTTCACGCATAGAAACGCCGTCTCGACCATTCCCGCAAAGCTGTCGACTCGGCGAGACGACATGCGTTTCGCTGGGGCGGCAGGATTCGAACATACGAGTGTCCCGCAATGCGGGATGCCTTACCAATTAGCTGATGCGTATAAGACCCAGAAACCTTTCAGTCCCTTTGAGTAGCTTAAGCTGCCGCTCACGGCCCACCGCCTCCGATCGTGTCTCATATTTTTCAAAGTACACTATTGACCACGGACTGTAAGGCCGTTGCCGATTTCACTCTTCCTTCGTTATGCCTTCTAAGCCTGTTTGCCAGATCATTAGTCTGACCGATATAGAATCTCTTCGCTGTAAGGCTTCTCAGCACATAAACGTAGAAGTCCATCTATGCTGGGGCGGCAGGATTCGAACCTACGAGTGGCGGCTCCAAAGGCCGCTGCCTTACCACTTGGCTACGCCCCAATTCTGGGACTCATAACAAACTTGAGGCGTTTCAGCATCAGCATCCAATCCTGCGAGTGTCCCGCAAAGCGGGATGCCTTACCACTTGGCTACGCCCCAATTCTGGGACTCATAACAAACTTGAGGCGTTTCAGCATCAGCATCCAATCCTGCGAGTGTCCCGCAAAGCGGGATGCCTTACCACTTGGCTACGCCCCAATTTCTCAATTCAGAAAGAATTGCGACGCCTGGGATTATGCCAAGCGAACTTCTTAATGCGTCGTGGCGTAAAATATAGCTGTTTGAAAGGATAAAACCAAAGCTGAAAGAGCATGAGTTTACGCTGGCCTGCGTGAGACAAGCGCATCGCATCCCTCAAGCCTCGACAAGATACCCCGGCGCGATGAGCAATTCATACGTGCGGCTTACCGTTCGTCATATCGAGTTGCCGCGAAACCACCGCTGAAAGGTGAGTCGTACTGAGCTTGTACCCTATTTCAACATCAACATTTTCTTCATCGACACGAATTTCTGTCCGTCATTCCCGACAGCATTGATCCGGTAGAAGTAAACTCCACTCGAAAACTTTTTCATGTCAAAAATCTGGTTGTACCTCCCTGCATTCATCGTTCCGTAATTCCATTCCTCAACTCTCTGTCCCAATCCATTATACAACTCAAGCGTAACACTCGACGTTTCCTTCAAATCAAATCCAATTGTCGTCGCAGGGTTGAATGGATTCGGATAGTTCTGGTACAAAGCGCAACCCTTCGGAATGTCTACCTTCACCTGTATCGGCAAGTAATCCTTTTTCGTCCCATCGGAACTCACACTCTCGACCGTGTACTCATAAGTATGACCATTAACGATATGACAGTCCTTGTATGAGTATTCTCTTCCGGTTGTAGACGTGCCTAGTCCACGTAAAGAAGGGTCCGATGTGTAACTGACTATCAACGACGGAACTCCCTTCGCAGCGTCCCTCCTAATTACGTTGAAACCAAGATTGTTGATTTCCGACTGCGTCTGCCAGGTTAAGACTACTGCCCCGTTTGTGGCGGTCGCCTTGAAGCCGGTAGCCTCAACGGGGAGAGGATTCTCTGCCGAAGGAGCAGCGCTCACCTCATTGCTGAATCCACTCTCCAATCTCGCACTATCTATTGCCGTCACCTTGAAGTAATATGTCGTGCCGTTTGTCAGTCCGATCATTATCTTTGTCGTGTCGGTGATGGACGCCGAGGAAGAATCCACGAGCGTTTCGTTGCCCGAAATCGTGCTGTAATAGACACGGTATTTCAAAAAATCAGCTTCGGTATTTCTGTTCCATTTGAGGGCGACTTGCCCGTCGGCGGCAGTCGCGACAAGATTCTGTGGTGCCAAAGGAGGCAAATTAATGCCGTGATCAGCAGTAAACGCGTGGACGATCATCAGAGACTTGATCGTCGCATCTGTAATCGTCAGCCTACCCTGACTGCTGAGATCAAGGTTGAGTTTTGTTCCTCCAGTCGCAGCATCGTACATCTGAAAGGAACCACTCCACAGCTTCGTCGAATCCCATGTTATTGTCACAGGGTATCCTGACGAACTTGGTTGAAACTGCAGCGTCCATACATTCTCTTCGCCTTGAGCACTCAGGGTATCGCGGTAATCGATAGATAGGCCTTCGACACCCGGATCAAGCCAACGGACATCGAAGGCTCCCGTCGGAGGAAGGGGCGGAAGCTCATACTCTCCCAGACCAACATCGATGCCGGAAGTTGCCCCGTAGAGTTCGCCGAAGCGCACCGTGTCCGAAACACCACCGTTGTCTGAAAGGGTCAGCTTCAGCGAGCCTGTGGACTGTGCCATGACAGGTTCCATGGTGTAAAATGCCAATGCAACCGTCATCGAAAACAACTCGATATAAAGACGTTTCATTGAATCCGCTATTCCTCCTGTTTCCTATTTTACGAGAACGATTTTTCTCGCAAAGGTCTGCCCTTCCGTAGTCAACCTCACAATGTAGACACCAGAGGAGAAACTCGAAGCATCGAAGTTGACTTCGTGGCTACCACCCGGATATTCCCCGCTTGCAAGCGTTGTGACTTTTCTGCCATTTATGTCGTAGACACTCAACTCGACAACTTGAGCCTTCGGCAGATCAAACCTTATTACAGTGGATGGATTGAACGGGTTTGGAAAGTTTTGCTCCAGGTTTATCTCAGTTGGGATTGTGTTCTTCAATTCATGGAAAGTGACAATAGTCGGGACGCACCTGAGGATAAACTCCTGTTCAGTGGAATCTGAGATTATTAGGCTGGCATCTCCACTTATCTGAGTCCTTTTTGCACCGCTCGCTTTATTCTCGATCACATAGTACTTCATTCCACCCTGAATGATGTGCCATGATACGGTCAATGGGTAGTGGCTCGTTTGCACTTCCACAACGAGATCAGTGGAATCGGACTTCTGGGGAGAGACTCCAGAAACCTGTCAGATCCAAAGCGTGCATCGAATGCATCGTCAGGTGGCTTTGGTGGAAGTTCATACTTTAGCAAGGTTGTGGAGTCAAGGTCTGTCCTGCCAAAATAGAGTTTCTGAGAGAAAGAATCCGCATCGGCAACCTTTAAGTAATTAAGTGTGTCTAGGAAAGATCCGTTCACGCCCGCGGGATCAAGAGAAAAGAGGGAAATGTCAGTCTTCGTTAAAGCGTCAGTCTTAGCGATCAACATTCTGGACGAATAGATCCGACTGGCGTCAGTTCGCAGAATCAAGCTACCGGGATTGAAGACCTTTACCCAATATCCCATTCCAGGTACGAGTGAGTCGGCAACACGATACCCGCCCGTGAAATCAAAATAGAAAGAGGACACGTTTCCCGGCGGGGACTCATCAATACTGTCCACATCGACCGGGGCACTAATCGAGCCGATCAGGTTCCACCCGGCTTGGACGGAGAAGGTGTCGACTACAATTGGAAGGCCGATGAGACTCATAACAGAGGATGAGCCGAACTTCAGCCAATAGCCGTGCTCGTTATGAAGAGTATCTGCCGAAACATATTTCTGATCGAAACTGAATGCCTTCGACGTCGCACCGGGGAACAAACTGAGCAGTGCATAAATGTCAGGAACCACTGGGACGGACACCATATTCCATGCCGACGACAAGTTTTCAGTCACCGTTATTTTCCGTGATTGGATTTGATAATACCCATCGGTCGTTCCAGTAAGGACATTTTTGCCCGATGTGTCACTCAAAACCACGTTTGACAAATGAATTTGAAATGTCCCCACCGTATCGCCAAGGTTCACGGGCAGATCCATTACTGCGCCAGAGTCTGATGCGAACGGGGCAAGCGAAGGCGAGTATGCGATTACTCTGATGATACCCGACGTCAAAACTGATGCGGTGATGACATGGTCCTTTTTTCTTGACGTCAGCTTGACTGAATCCAATACCGCAGCGATTGCAGGAGGAAGCTGAACGTCGCACTGAAAACCTGCTATGGCTTTCATGTTATCAAGATTGAAAGCAATCAGTCCGCTCTCTCCCTTGAACCCGACACCACCGGCGACACTCAACACATTTGGCAGATAGACATTCGCAGACATGTTTACGTAAGCCGGGTCATGCTGCGAATCGTTGCTCCTGATTGTTATCTGAGCATTTTGTGCGCCTTCCTGTGTTGAATGAAATAAGATTACGACATTGTCCGAATTTCCCGGCGGTATGGTCGCTGGAACCACAAATGAAGTATGGAACAATGAATTATTGATAGAAAATGAATTTATCACAAGCGTGTCGCTGCCGGTATTTGAAATTACCAGCGTCGCACTTGCAGTATCTTTAGCCGAAACACTGCCGTATCCTATCGAGCTTGTGCTGAGCGAAAGCGTCGGTGATATAACCTGAATGCTGCCCGCATAAGAGCCCGACATTATGTTTGCAGCCGCTGAATCACTGATCACCACACTTGATGGCGGTAGTGCATAGCTGCCGCCTTGACCTTGCACTAAGAAGTCCATTGTCAGGACGACTCCGCCGGTATCCTTGAAGGCAGAATTCGAAGGTGAATAGGCAATGACTGTCAGTGTATTCCCTGTCGTGTCGGCCGCCACGACGTGGTCAGTAGCCCTGCTCGAAAGATATACCGAACCACTTATGAATTTCGCAACGGATGGAAGCGGTACTCTAAACTGAAATCCTGTGAATCGCTCCATGTCGTTTACAGAGACCGGGAGATGAAAGATGTAACCGGAGCGCCCGTTCGCAGAACCAACTCTCAATTCATTGACCGCAAAAGCTACACCGCCTTCCGTCACTTTCCGACTGGGACCTGCCGGATCGTCGCTTAAAATTGTGAGGATGCCGCTGTAAGTCCCTTTCTTTGAAGACATGAAAATGACATTTCTCATGATGCTTCCGCCTGCAGGTATTGTGGCAGCAGAAGAGTCATTCATGAGGAAGATATTTTGATTCATTGACATCTTAGATATGTGCAAATCAATGTTGCCTGTGTTCTTAAGCGTAATTGTCTGCGTTGCATCCTGGTACAGCGGCACTGACCCAAAGTTGATATCCTGAGGCGAGATATTAAGTTGCGGCGCGTTCAACGTGAAGAGTCCGCCATAGGCAGCGGTCAGAATATTGTGCTCAGCCGAATCGGCCACTGTCGCGTTCTGAATGCTAATTGGATAGGTCCCAGGTGCACTCCCGCTGGCGAAATTTAAGGTGAGGACTGCTCCCGATGTGGCTTTGAATGCGCTCAAGCTAACCGAATACACAATTATTCTTAGCACACCCGGCGACACGACGCTTGCTGACAAAGTTTGGTCGGCGGCCCTTGAAGTGAGCTGGGCGGAGCCGTCAACGTAAGTCAGGACGCTCGGATAATTGACATCCAGTTGAAAACCAACGAAAGGCCCATCATTAGAAATGCAAAGTGAAAAAAGGGCGGTCTCATTTGGGCCTGTGCTTACACTGTCGAGGTGCATGACAGTCGAGGCGTGAAGGTCGGATTCTGCCAGCAATAAAAGCGCTGCGAGAAAGACAACCGTTTCTATTTTCTTCTGATATTTCATAAAACACCTTCAGTCAGGTAACTTGTCCGTAAATCATTATTTCAGCATCATCATTTTGCTGACGCCGATTATCCTGAGCGCACCACCATCCCGCACCCTGAACTGGCAGAAATAAACTCCCGATGCCACGGAAATACCGTTGCTGTTCCTTCCATCCCAGATGACTTCATGGTAACCTTTGCTTCGAGTTCCCTGTTCGATCACTCTGACCTGACGACCTAGAATATCATAGATGACCAACTGGACACCGTTGACGTCATTCGGCAGGCCGTAACGGATTGTCGTCGTCGGATTGAACGGGTTGGGATAATTCTGGAAGAGTGTAAATGCCTCCGGAACGACAGGCACACCGTTGTTATACAGCTTCACTGAAATTGATTTCCCATCCGAAGAAGAAAGAACAGCGGAGACAAGATGGATTCCCTCCGCGCCGCTTCGAAGGAGAGCAATCTTCCCCTTAGGTATGAAATTTCCTTTCATGCTGTACGCAAGGACAACCGCAGTGTCTCCTCTGAGCTTAGCACTGGAGACTTCAAGGCCGTCCAATCCTTCGAGGCTGCTCAGCAACTTGGTGTCTGTGCATCCGGCAAATCTCAATTGAATACCAGCCACCATCAGAGGTGAATCAAGCCAAATCTTGTCATTGACAAGATTCAGCGTGGCGTCTTGTTGTGATGATTTCGATGTACTCGCGGCAGCAACGCTTCCTTTTACCATGCTTGGACTCGGATGGAGGATCAAGTTGATCGTGCCAATCACATCAAGCACATTTATAACGCTATCGTCGTTAACATCCGCAGCGGCAAAGATGAACGGCTGCGGATTCTGACCCAGGATATAAGAAACGTCCGAAATCACATCGAGCACATTCAGCGTATGAGTCGCCGTTCGCATCGCCAGGGCTGGACGTTAACGCCATTGTTCCCACAAACTTGGAGTAATCGCTCTCGGTGAAATCAGTGCTGACAACTTTGTAGGCGTAGTAGTAATTCTTGCCGGGAGTGACATTGAAGTCCGTGTATGTCGTGTCGGTAACCAATTTTGTGCTTATCAGAGTAGTGTCAGAATAGGTCGTATCTGTCACGTTATTGAACCGATACATATTGTAGCCCAAAATGTCTGGCAGGTCCGGCTTGACCCAGTCAAGCTGCACTTTCCCAAGTCCTGGAGTTGCGGTAAAGTCAACCGATTCAGTTCCGGCAGCATCGATGAGGAAACTAAACCTCATATTCTCCACAGGTATATCAAATCCTTCTGGATCCTTTGCGCCCTCGACGCGGATGGTATTTGTTCCATCGCCTGTGTAGAGCTTTACGGTTTTGTATGCCGTCCAGATTTTATGGTCACTAGACCAACGGGCAGAATCAGTTACCGCTTGTTGGTTGAATGGATCGCGGACACCAAATGAAAGCTGCGGTGTGTAGGTTGTGTCCATCGGTCGATTGAAATACACATCAAAACGGTGCGGCCCGACACCGATGGGGTTCATAAGATTTTTCTGGTCCTGTGGGTCAACGCTGTCGACCAGAACTTTCCAGACCATGCCATGAGCGGAGTCGGAGGGCACCGAAAGGTAAGGCTTGAAATTCACCATAGGCAGGTTCGGGTCGTCCCAGAAATCATAGATTTTCCCTTCAATCCTCGTAGAGTCGACGGTTCCCCAGTATTGATTAGGGATGTTAATAATATCGCCGTTTCCAGTGGTATAAACCGCGTAGGAATTCAGTCCAAAACCGAGGAAGTTGTTGCCTACAGACGTGACATCAGTGGTAGGAGAATATATTGAAGTCGGATGATAACCAGGATTGTAGTTCGAGAGTCGATTGAAATTATTGTAGCTTCCTGGAAACTGCGGTTCATACCCAACCATATAGCCCAGAGAAGAGCTGCAGTAGTCCATGTTGCACTTGTAAAATGTTGCAGGTTGGTTATGCATAATCGAAAACGGTAAATGCGCAATTCACAAATATGCAATTTGAGAAACTGAAACTAGGTCCCAAGAACATGGCACCGACCCAAACGTTGGGATTGGTACCTGTAGAGATTCCTTCGAATTTGCAATGGTCAAACTGATAGTCGCTTCCTTGGTAATACGATGAAGCGTCGCCAAAGCCATCATTCGTTGAAACGAACTGCGTATATGAAAATGTAAAACTCCCCAAACCTCTCAAGCCGGATGGCCCATTGAAAACGATGTTACTGTCCGCCGTTCCGTTGGCAATGATGTGCCCTTTATTGACAAGCAAGTTGTTAAGAACAATTTTCGTCCCAGGATCGATTGTCAGAGTTTCCGTTGGTGCCGACTCTGAAGCTCTGGTTCACAAGCCAAATCCTGTTTGCTGTTAACGTCATTGTCGAATCCATTACGCCTGCAAGTTGTTGCCCGTTGCTCGCAGTTAATACGACCTGTTGTCTCGTGGTGTCCACTGCTCCATGATACCAAAGCGTCGCCTGGAACACTATATTCCTCCCCTCGGCAACGCTCGGCGATATCTGGATTACGAAAGGATTTGTTTCATTTGTCCTCGTCGCATAAGGACTGATGCTGCCGAGGAATGCAACGGGATTCAGTATATGTGCAACTGACGTATCCTCAAATTCGCCAAGGCTCAGGCCAACAAAGACGCTATCTGATTGACCCCAGGTATTTCTCACCGTGAACCATTGCTGAATTGTCTCGCCGGCGTCAACGAGGCCGTTATTGTTATCACCCGCAAGCGTGTCAACGATAGTATTGGATACGAACCAAAGGGCAGGGTTTGCCTGAACATTCAAGGCTGAGAAGAGATTTATATTGCCTGAACTTGTGTTGATTAGATTTCCCCACATTAATTCCTGTGATTCCTCGGGGTGGAGCTGTCGATAAAGCGCCACAGCTCCCGAAACTACCGGCGTTGCCATCGATGTCCCAGAGTAAACTCTGTAATTCCCATTCGGAATCGTGCTTATTATGCCGTCTCCCGGAGCCTGCAATTCATAATTCCATAAGTCTGAGATACTGGCTGTAGACCGGACCGTCAGGGTCAAAATTACTAAACGATGCAAGACCACCAAGCTTGAGAAGTTGCCTGCACCCCCAAGACATACGAAAGGGCTGCGGGAAAAAAAGGACCCAGGGGCGGAGGATATATCGACCTCCATCATTCCCCGCCGCCGCCACGAGAACACACGTGGCATAAGCGTTTTGCAAGGCTGCTTCCATAGTCAAAGATTCTGCATAACTTCCAAAGCTCATGTTTATGACAGTTGCGCCTTTCATGACTGCGTAGTAAATGCCCTGTGTAATCGTCGCCACGTCACCCTGCCCATTGCTCTGGAACACTTTGACCGGCATGATCCTGGCGTGCCAATCAACCCCGGCAATCCCTATTCCGTTATTCCCAACTGCACAGGCGATTCCCGCTACGTGCGTGCCATGGCTGTTATCGTCGCTTGGGTCGTTGTCGTTGTTGATGAAATCCCAACCGTGAATATCATCGACATATCCGTCGTTATCATCGTCGATACCAGCCACTCCGTCGGCTTCAGCTGTGTTGAGTCCAGATGTTGTCGGCAAGATCGGGATGATGCCAGTCGACTCCCGTGTCAAGAAATGCGATTATCTGGCTTGAGTCCCCGGTTGTCGTATCCCATACCGCGTCGGCATGAACTGCCGGGATTGCCCACTGCTGCGAGTACAAAGGATCGCCTGGGGTCACGACGTTCGGAGATTTGGGATGGTGAACGTCGCCGTGTTCGTTCAAGTACTCCTGAATGCCCTGTGGAGTAATTATGCCAGACTCTGGTTTATCATCCACAATAGAATAAATGTAATCTGGCTCTGCATAGACGACATTTGGATCACCCTTCAATGCCTGGATTGCATCGAACTGTTTCGATGGATCTTTGACAGTGAGTTCATAAATGTTGTGCAGGCTTGGCCTTTGGAATGTATAGCCGTTGAAAGATTTTAGCGTCTGCGGTTGCTCAAGAGGCATCGCGTTCTTGAAAACCTTTGCAACCGATGTCACTTCGTATTGCTGGAAGATCGCATCGACAGTCGGCAAACCGGTTTTCTTCAAGCCCTGTGACTCGCCTGGAGTGACACTCGCCCCATCTTTGAACCTTACAAGTATGACCCCGGGAACAAAGTCCGCCTTTGTCATGCTCGCGTTGAGCTTGACCGGTTCGCTCGGTGAGTTATTAGAAAATAGCGGTGTCTGCGATGACGCACTCTGTACCAGTGCAAAAACTATCGAAAGAAGTAATGCATTCCGCATTGCCCAAAACCTCCATTCTTAGTTCTCTGAGAACTCTCAGTTACCATGAGAGTTCGCTGACGCTCTTTGATAGCATTTTGAAACTCATGCGGGACATTTCCAAATCATGGCTCACCACTTATTATTTCAGCATCATCATTTTGCTGACGCCGATTATCCTGAGCGCACCACCATCCCGCACCCTGAACTGGCAGAAATAAACTCCCGATGCCACGGAAATACCGTTGCTGTTCCTTCCATCCCAGATGACTTCATGGTAACCTTTGCTTCGAGTTCCCTGTTCGATCACTCTGACCTGACGACCTAGAATATCACAGATGACCAACTGGACGCCGTTGGCATCTTTCGGCAGACCGTAGCGAATCGTAGTCGTCGGATTGAACGGGTTGGGATAATTCTGGAAGAGTGTAAATGTTTCTGGAACGACAGGCACACCGTTGTTATACAGCTTCACTGAAATTGATTTCCCATCCGAAGAAGAAAGAACAGCGGAGACAAGATGGATTCCCTCCGCGCCGCTTCGAAGGAGAGCAATCTTCCCCTTAGGTATGAAATTTCCTTTCATGCTGTACGCAAGGACAACCGCAGTGTCTCCTCTGAGCTTAGCACTGGAGACTTCAAGGCCGTCCAATCCTTCGAGGCTGCTCAGCAACTTGGTGTCTGTGCATCCGGCAAATCTCAATTGAATACCAGCCACCATCAGAGGTGAATCAAGCCAAATCTTGTCATTGACAAGATTCAGCGTGGCGTCTTGTTGTGATGATTTCGATGTACTCGCGGCAGCAACGCTTCCTTTTACCATGCTTGGACTCGGATGGAGGATCAAGTTGATCGTGCCAATCACATCAAGCACATTTATGACGCTATCGTCATTAACATCCGCGGCGGCGAAGATGAAAGGCTGCGGATTTTGACCCAAGATATATGAAACGTCAGATATTACGTCGAGGACGTTGACGGTAAAGTCTCCATTTGCATCCCCCGGATTTGATGTCAGCGCCTTGGTCCCGACAAACTTGGAGTAATCGCTCTCGGTGAAATCAGTGCTGACAACTTTGTAGGCGTAGTAGTAATTAGTTCCGGGAGTGACGTTGAAGTCCGTGTATGTCGTGTCGGTAACCAATTTTGTGCTTATCAGAGTAGTGTCAGAATAGGTCGTATCTGTCATGTTATTGAACCGATACATATTGTAGCCCAAAATGTCTGGCAGGTCCGGCTTGACCCAGTCAAGCTGCACTTTCCCGAGTCCTGGAGTTGCAGCAAAGTCAACGGATTCAGTCCCGGCAGCATCGATAAGGAAATTGAACCTCCTATCCTCAATAGGTATTTCAAAGCCTTCTGGATCCCTTGCGGTAGCAACCCGGACAGTATTTATCCCGTCGCCGGTGTAGAGCTTAACGGTCTTGTATGCCGTCCAGATTTTGTGATCAGATGACCAGTGGGCCGAATCGGCCACTGCTTGCTGGTCGAACGGATCTCGGACACCAAAAGAAAGCTGAGGGGCATAAGTCGTGTCCATCGGACGATTGAAATAGACGTCAAAACGATGAGGACCGACACCGATTGCATCAAGAGTGCTATCGAGCGGATCGATTCCATCGATAAGCACTTTCCAAACATGCCCATGACTGCTATCTGAGGGAACATTCAAATAAGGCGTGACGACGCTGGCTGGGCCGCTTCCCCGGACAATAAAATCATTAAATGTCTTTTTAATCTTCAACGAATCGGTTCGTCCCCAATAATTCAGCCCGGTGTGTGCATAATCCACGTTTCCGTCCACGTATAAATCTTCCTCCACTCCCGCACCCAGATTGCCAAAGATTGAGTTACCACAAAATGTCTCCTGTGGATCCCTGACATCGAAAACCCCGTAGACAGCAAATCGATCCAACCCGCCATTCCTTATGAATAAATTGTCTGTGTAGTAATCGAGCGGAGAAGTCTGAAGCCAGATAAGGAATTGATAACCGCCAAACGGATTGTCCGTTACAATGTTTCTCTCAAACAGCACTGGACTTCCATAAAGCGTAGGCGCAACATTCACAATGCTCGTGAATATGCAGTTCTTAATGACAACGCTATCTCCTCCCCAATTGATCGCTAGTGCGACACTCATGTCGTGAAATTTTGTGTAATTCAGGAAAAGCTTGCATGGTTTCTGGTTGCTCTGAATTCCCTCACCGGTGCCGGATGGATACCCGCTAACGTCGATCAAGCTGTCGGGCACACCTGCCGCAATCAATGTCCCCCAAACATCCATTAATTTTCCTTGGTAGAATACTATATGCGTACCAGGCAGAATCGTGAGAGTAACTCCGCTGGCAACCCTGAGGTTGTCCTTTACCAGATAGAGTCTGTCCGGCGTCCAAACGGTATTTGACGAAATTATGCCACCCACTTGAGTCCCATTTTCGACCGTGAGCACCACCTCCTGTTTCACCGTATCCGACGATCCCTTGCCCCAAGTTGATGCCTCGAAGACAACATTCCTGTTGTTCGTAATATTGCTATTGAAATGTATTTCCAACGGATTATGTTCATTCGTTCTAATTGCATAAGGACTGATACTCCCGACCAACGCCTTATCGATGAGAATTTGTGCAATTGATGTATCCTCGTATTCGCCAAACCCTATGCTAACGAAGACGGAATCAGACTGTGCCCAGGTGTTGCGTAAAGTGAACCACAGTTGAATTGTTTCACCAGCGTCTACTCTTCCGTCTCCATCTCCGTCCAGTGTGTCGACTACAGTATTAGACACGAAGCTCAGCTTTGGTTCACCAGATACATTGAGAGCCGAAAAAATATCGATATACGTTCCCTCGGTATTTATCAAATTCCCCAGCATCAGCTCTTGGGATTCTCCAGGATGAAGTAATTCATATAGTGCTACGCAACCGGCGACAATCGGAGTCGCCATGGACGTTCCGCTGTAAACCCTGTAGTTGCCATTCGGAACGGTGCTGATGATTCCAGATCCCGGCGCCTTCAATTCGTAATTCAGCAAATCGGAATAAGCACTATAGATAGGGCCATCCGGGTCATAATTTGAAAATCCGGGCGGTGTCGAATTCCCCAACGCGTCTCCTGCCTGCACGCCCAACACGAAAGAAAATGCAGCCGGATAGAATGGACCGAGAGGTGGTGGATAAATAGAGGCTCCGTCATTGCCAGCAGCAGCGACAAGAACACACTGAGCATAAGCATATTGCAACGCATTCTCCATCGTCAACGATTTTGCGTAACTTCCAAAGCTCATGTTTATGACAGTGGCACCTTTCATGGCTGCGTAGTAAATGCCCTGTGTAATCGTCGCCACGTCACCCTGCCCATTGCTCTGGAACACTTTGACCGGCATGATCCTGGCGTGCCAATCAACCCCGGCAATCCCTATTCCGTTATTCCCAACTGCGCAGGCGATTCCCGCTACGTGCGTGCCGTGACTGTTGTCGTCACTCGGATCGTTGTCATTATTTATGAAATCCCAACCGTGAATATCATCGACATATCCGTCGTGATCATCATCGATGCCAGCTACTCCGTCGGCTTCAGCTGTGTTGATCCAGATGTTGGCGGTAAGATCGGGATGATGCCAGTCGACTCCCGTGTCAAGAAATGCGATTATCTGGCTTAAGTCCCCGGTTGTTGTATCCCAAACTGCGTCGGCATGAACTGCCGGGATTGCCCACTGCTGCGAGTACAAAGGATCGCCTGGGGACACGACGTTTGGAGATTTGGGATGGTGAACGTCGCCGTGTTCGTTCAAGTACTCCTGAATGCCCTGCGGAGTAATTATGCCAGACTCTGGTTTATCATCCACAATAGAATAAATGTAATCTGGCTCTGCATAGACGACATTTGGATCACCCCTCAATGCCTGGATTGCATCGAACTGTTTCGATGGATCTTTGACAGTGAGTTTATAAATGTTGTGCAGGCTTGGCCTTTGGAATGTATAGCCGTTGAAAGACTTCAGCGTCTGCGGTTGCTCAAGAGGCATCGCGTTCTTGAAAACCTTTGCAACCGATGTCACTTCGTATTGCTGGAAGATCGCGTCGATGGTCGGCAAACCTGTTTTCTTCAAGCCCTGTGACTCTCCTGGAGTGACACTTGCCCCATCTTTGAACCTTACAAGTATGACACCGGGGACAAAATTCGACTTCGTCATATTTGCTTCAAGCTTGACAGGATCCGAAGGCCCATTGTCACGGAAAAGTGTGGACTGCCCATGGACAGTCTGGACAGCGAAGGACAAAAGGAAGAAGACAGCAATCTTATTCATGATATTACTCCCTCAGAGACCCAAGAATTTGACAGGCTTTTAACTAAGCAACCGTTCAGCGTAATCATGTTTCCCCTCGTTTTCACCTGCTATATGATATGGTCGCGCATAATCATATGCGCTGGAATTATCAATCGTGTCTAATGGTTACCGAATCAAGAAGGATTAGAAACCAGACCTGGAGATTCCGTATCTCCCATCAATCCACCGAGCTGATCCGCCTCCTTCAATGTCCGACCTATATTCACTTACCACCACTTTTCTTAACGATCAGTGGAAGCTTTCGGAACACCCTCCTGAATTCTGTATTAATGTACTGCGGTTGAACCCAAGAGTCAATTCTCTGAACTTCGCCTCCTCTTATGACGTGATCTCACTCACGTTCCGGCATTATAGTGAAATTGGCATCTTGCATGGGTCTCGTCGGTGATAAGATACCCCTGCGCGAAAGCCATCGATACAAACAACTCCCCCATTTGTGATTCCGAGCAACGTCGAATGAGCCATCGAAAAGCGGGTCGCGCTTGCCCCGCCCCTTTTTTCTCATGTCCTTCAGAATGCAAATTCAAGCCGAACAACTGGAGAGGTTAATCACTCCGCGTGCGAGACGTCCAGCGAAGTCGGGGACGTGAACAGCCATCCCAGCAGCGCCCGATCTCATCTGACTACATCGGAGAAGAAACCCGGCGTGACCATAGCGAAATCCGCCATAATTCCGCAAAGAATCTTTAAGCCGCAAATTCTGTATACAAAAAAACCCGGCAGGATTTCCTGTCGGGTTTTTGCAATTTGAAGAGAATTGTTTACGGAGTGAAGCGCCTCACGGTTGAATATGCAGTTGTACCGGCGGCATTCGTCGCGCTCACGCGCCAATAATACAACGTCCCGGTTGTCAAAGCCGGTGCCCCGGCGTTGTATGTGGCCGCCGTAATTCCGTTCTGATCCACAACGGTGGTGGCAAACGTGTTTACAGTGGAAATCTGTAAATGGTATGATGTGGCACCATTGGCGGTTTTCCACATCAAAGTAATTGGCAAGCCAACTAATGTGGCACCGTCATTGGGACTACTTAATATCGGCACCGGAGGTGCTGAAAATGTGAATACATTTGTAGTTGGATCTATTGAATTTCCCGCGAGATCGGTCACAGCGGTCGGACTTACCTGCAACGAATAACCTGCAGGCTGTGGTAAATCGGTCGTTACTAGGAGCTGGACATGGTATCGGTTTGATCCAGCGTTGTGTCCAAGATAATCGGCCTCTCTGATGTTAAACAACACAGTGTCAGGATTAAGGATAGTGTAGTTTGACGCTACCTCCGCAGCGCTTACAGCCAAAGGCTCGGAAAATTGCAAAGTGTAAAGCCAATCATATGCTCCTCCAGCAGCAGCAACCGTGACGTTCGTCAGTCGAGGGCTGACGTTGTCAGTAACCGTAATGACGTTACTTGACGTACCTTCAACTAAGTCCTTGCTGACCGCGCGCACAATGTAACTCACGTAACCGGCGCTGAGCGGGTCATTGGCACCTAACGGGACAACGAGAGAGCCCGAATTCTCCTGGAACTGAACTCCCTGGTAGTCGGTCTGCAGGAGTTGAGAAGAACCCCCATCAACGCTTTTGTAAATGTTGTAGCTTCGAGCATTTGGATCATAATTCCATTCCAAAGCAACGGTCCCGCCGTTGTAATCTAGATATCCAAATTGGCCAGGCACAATGCGGCGAGTCACAACCGGTGCGGCCGGCACAGTGGATCCACCGCTGGTTGTGAAATCAAGAGGCTCGAAGTCACCCGTGATCAGCTGATTATTCTTCAGAGCATTACCCGCAGCATCCTTAATCTTGCCGGAGCCAAAGACGCCCGTCATGTCGAGAGTGTAACGGGCTGAACCGACCAAGCCTTGAGGGACAATTGTAAGCTGGCAGAAGGTCGAGTTCCATTGAGCAGTAAATCCTAATGCGTCGCTTGCTTTCTTCAAGCCATTAAAGTTAAACGCAATATCATCGAGCATTGTTTTACTCCCCAAAGGAAGGCTGGTGCTTGTATACGCAGTCTGTTTGATCGGTTCAGAGAATGTGTAAACGATTTGGAGACCTGTTGCCGACACATCCGAATTGTTCTCTGGCGTTATACTAATCACAGATGGATTGACAACATCAACTGGTGTAAGCATGATTTGTTCAGCAGGGACACCAGAACGCAGTGAGTCAATCGTGAGATTTGGAGGAAGTGTTAGGAAACCAGGAAGTTTTCCCCCTTGGGAACCGTCATTGCTGACAGCCACAATATTGACTGTCAGACCATTGTCCACATTCTTGAATTGATAAGCCCCATTCGAATCGGTGGAAGTCTGTGCCATCGCGACTCCCGGGACTACTGTTTCGTCATACAGAGTGACTAAAGCACTCGGGACGGGCTGCACGTTTTGGTCGACTACCTCTCCCTTCACCGTCGTGTTCAGATAAGAAATGTTGAGAAGGACACTTCCTATCATTCCGTTTATCGAACTTGAATCGTTTTGTCCAACTGACGTGAAGGTAATATTGGCAGTGCTGTAATAGTAGGCTCTGTACTTTTTGTTTGGATCTGTTTGAGACGAATCGTAAGCGAAAAGCGATATTGTGAAGGTGTAGGAGCCTGAAAAAACGCCCGCGCCATTTACAACGCTGTACTGTCCCGCAGGGACGTCTGCAAATGAGAACGCACCCGCACTGTCTGAAAATGTCGATTGGACCGTACCATTATAGCCAACCGAGATCTTCGCCCACGGCACAGGCTCGCTAGTTACCCAGTTTCTTATCAAACCGGTAATAGTTCCTTTCGGCTGAGTCGTTTGGCCCGAAGGTGTGAGCGGCGTCGAGGGATTCTTGGTGCATCCCCACACCGATAATATGAGCAGTACAATGCTCAGTTTAAAAAATGCAGAAGATTGAGTAGTCATAACTTTGATCTCCAATTTAGTTTTCAACTAACAACTAGGCTTTTCCTTCTTTGTTCCTACGGTCAGTGGCCATGGCAACAAGAAGCTTCTAGAAACCTTGCTTATGGCGGACTAAGATGATTTTACCAACGGCACCGTTACCTTGATTCCTGCCGTAAAACCTTGGAGGGTAAAATCAAGTTCCGACCGCTCCGGGAAAGGAGTTGTCTCATACCAGTAACCACATTCTAACGAGAACGATACACCGGAAGCATGGAAAAACTCTACTCCTCCTGTTCCATGAAGTTGGAACAAACCTCCATTCACCCGTGCGACACCAACCTGATCATTGTAACTCCGCTGAGTGTTGAGCCACACGTATCCCAACCCGGGACCGATAAAAAACGACACGCGTTTTACAGGGAAATTGAACAAATATGTCCCGCCGGCATAATACATTTGGAGGAAGTCTCTGGATTGAGCCTGCCCTATGGAATTGCCGAGCTGAGATTTGTACAAACTCGCGCCGAGTTCCACCTGAATCGATTGTTGTTCCACGGGAGAGAACTTAATTCCTCCCATCAATGAATAATAATCCTTGAAATCGCTTCCGGCTGGCAGGAAATAATTCTTTTCAATGGTCTTGTAGACGGCATTCACATCAGTGAACTTCGGAGAGAAATAGTCTGCCGAAATAAAAAACGAATATGATGGAATTAACCTTTGCGGCATCTCCTTTTGCTGTGCCTGAGTCAACTGAGGCGGGCATAAAAGAAGCATGAATGGAAAAAATAAACTTATGCTCAGAAGATTTTTCGTCATTTAATAGCTCCTTTCCTGGTTAATATGGTTTCATCGTTTGTCGCTTAGGTGCCATTAATCCTCAAAATGAATCACCATTTCCTTACCCACCCTTTTTGATTCCCCTCTCTGATTTCCACGGAGGGGACGCAGGGATGGGTCAAATCTTTGTTTGACGCTAGTATCAAATAATGCCAAGCCAACGATGAGCAATCTCTATAAACAAGATGTTTTGAGCACCTTCTCGTCGACAGCAGCCTCTCTGATCGCCTGACTTCAGAAACTAGATGCGGATACTGAACCCGGATTGAGGCGCGTACGGGCAAGTGCTGGAAACAATACCTGCTAGAGACGAAGTGCTCTTCCGGCGATACCGAATCGAGCGCGGCATCGTCCAGTCTATACCGATTTATCATCAACCATCCCAATGATCGGCGCAAGCTTTCGAAACGCTACCCTGTGACGACGTTGCCGAATGTCTGCTTCATAAAAGAATCTCATTCTTGCTCCTTTGCCTACGGACGAAATCCAAGGAATCTACTCGACGCAACGTCGGTAATGTATCATACTTGAATTCAATAATCAAATCTTTGGCAGTCTATCAGTTTCAATCTTCCACAAAATCCCTAGGCGTTTTTTAACCGCGAAGGTCGCAAAGGATGCGCCATGTGCGCCGAGAATAATTACTATCCCTTTGCGCTCTTAGGGCCCTCTTGGCGGTCTTTGCGGTTAAGTTCAAAATGATACACTACCAAATCTTTCAGCTCCCTTCACTCCACGGCAATAGCTGATTCTTAATTCCCACCTAGCTCCGGAAAAACAACGCTCAGAATCCATGCTCCGCCATGTTCTTCATCATTCTTGCATCGGTCCAATTCCACCATTTCAGTTTTTCCGGCTGCTGATCGGGCTTCTCTGTAGAAGCGTAATAAACCGCACACCTGAAAACATACAGAAGGCACCGATCCTGAACGATCCCTTCCTCCCTGTTTATCAACTCATAAAGGGATTCCGGATTCTTGCCCCTCAAGTCCCGTACTGACTTGATTCCAATTTTAAGAAAATCTTGCGCAATAGATTTTCCGACTCCGGGAATTTGTATTAGGTCTTTTATCGAATTCATGATTGACCTTTTCTTCCTATCGTTATGACTGCTGATCAACGGTTTGACTCAAGAATCTATTCGGCACGATCCAATAATACAAACCCGACAAATGGATCACACGCTTTTTCAATTGCAATACTTTTGCATCTGATTTAACTTCTTGACAAACGCACCAACACAAATAGAAGGAGATGCAGAATGTCGCAGTCATTTAAGATTTCAACTACCCTGCCGGCTGCCGCAAAACAAGTTTATCGAGCATGGCTAAGCGGCAGAGAACATGCAGCATTCACGGGCGACGCAGCAGAAGTTGATCCGAAAGTGGGTGGTCATTTCACAGCTTTCGGTGACTACATAGAAGGAACGAATCTCGAGCTTCAACCAAACAAGAAAATCGTACAAGCCTGGCGAACCACCGAATTCCCGCCAGGAAGTGAAGACTCCAGATTGGAGGTGACGCTCGATGAAATCGATCAAGGAACCAAGCTTACACTTAAACACAGCAAGATCCCCGACGGTCAGGCAGACTCGTACAAAGACGGGTGGAGAAAATTCTATTTCAAGCCGATGAAAAAATATTTCGGAATGAAAAAGTAAGAATATTTTTAACCGCAAAGGGCGCTAAGGTTCGCCGAGTGGTTTGTCTTGAGTCATACATATCTTTGCGTAACTTTGCGTTCTTCGCGGTTAAATGTTTTTGTCTTAGCTGTGCCATGCTAGCTCACATATTAAACCAGTACGTAAACTTCACTAGAAAAATGTTGTCGGGACGCGCGGAGATAAGGCTCTTCAAATCACGATTTATCTCCATAAACCCTGGGAATTGCGAGTCAGTCCTATTCTGAGTCCACACAAGATACAAAGTTGAGCCGGGGATGTACTCCCATCTCAGGATGGCATCTCCGCGCAGAGATTTGAAATTGAAGTCCGGATCTGAGAAAGTAAACGGCGCGCCTTGCCCACCGGGGTCAACCTGGTACGTGCCGTCATCTTCCGTAATAGTGCTTCCATCCCTGCCGTAGAAGTTGAAGTCGTATGAACTCGGCTTCGCAAGTTCTTTGTAATCCCGATAGCTTCCAGCCGAGATGAGTGGCTGTGCATAAAGCTGGAAGCTCAATTGAGGAGTGAATGTCCAATCAAGGCGAATGTTCGCCGATAATGTCTTCTGTCTCAACGTCGCAAACACGTACCGTCCACCGAATGTGTTAACGGCAGCCGGATCGACGAAATTTCCAACCCACTGTGCATCCCAATTCGATTGCTCATAGGATGGGCCGAAAGTGAATGAGATATTCGGTTTGGGGATCCACTGAACGCCGACGCTGTATGTCACATCATGGTCACCGGTTTGATAGTCTGCGGTATATACTTCTGTATTGATGATCCATGATTTCCTATCGTCGGAACTTGCTCCTCCGTCAACCCACCAGCCAGGCAGGTTCAAAACTCTTGGACCGCCGCGAGTCGAGTAATCACTTACTGACTGTGTGTTATAGCCGGAATTTTCAAAGATAGAATAGTAATTCAAGAATGTGATCCTACTGAACGCGAAATAACCACTTCCCGTCAGTTTCCCGCCGTAATCATAATTCTTGAACAAAGCGACGTAAACAGCACCGGAACGCGCAATCGTTCCTGGGTCCGTCCATTGATAGCCCGTCACCAAATGACCGTTCATAACATCCCCCCGCCACATGAAACCAAGATCATTGACATCGAACCTCGGATCGATGATCCCAAAAGCGGCATTGACATAAACATTCCCTTTCTGCTTGTTCAATGCAAATCTGCCTGCATACCCCGTCAATGAAGTCGCATTGCTATCTAGATGCAAATATCCGGCGTCAGGACGCTGCATGTAATGCGGCTCACTTTCCTGTAACGAGATCATCCTCACTTTGTCCCCCCTTATCTGGCTCATTCCTGTCCATCCGGTCAAGACCCATTCCTTATCACTATCCAGGAATGTCCAGCCATCTGCAGCAAGAGCCAGATCGCTGCTGTTAAGCTGGTCTCTTAATGTATCTGCCGTGAAATTGCGCTCGGCCAATGTTGATATGAATCCAAAGCCCTGGCTACCCCCGTTCATCTCCCTACGAGCTCTCGCAACGCCATAATATGTCAGAGGTTCTACAGGGAATGTGAAAATATTCCCTGAAGTGTCCACTTGCGCATTCTCACGCGCGGTAACTGCCTGTATCACCCCAATAGTCCAGCCAGTGCCGGTTCGCCCGGTAAGTTTTGCCGCACCAATAATCGGCGTGCCGACGGGTTCATCAATGTAATCGGCAGAGGGAATACTCCCCTCGGGAGAACGGCCGATTCTTCGACTGTAAAAGAATTGCGGAATTCCAAAATTGAAGTTCCAGTAATTGTTCGAACCGCCATAACCGAAATTGTTGAAAATATTGGCGCCTTCAATGAAAAACGGCCTCTTTTCATCATAGTAAGTCTGGATGTCACTCAGGTTTACAACCGCGGGATCAACTTCCACCTGGCCGAAATCAGGATTTATGGTTCCGTCCAAGGTCAAATTATTACCTATCCCAACTTTGAAATCTCCACCGATGCCCGGAGTGTATTTCGAGCCGTCATTGAACGGATCACCTGATCCGACATTCAGATACTCGGCTTTGGTGGTGAAGTATGGAAGTAATTCAACGGGTCGGTGGGCATCAACATCTTTTATTCCTACCATGTCGATGAATCGGGAGACGAATCCGCTGGAGTTCTTTGGTGTAAAGACCACGTAGTCATCCTCATTATTCCTGCCGATGAATCTTTCGAAGTCGACCCCCCAGACGTAGGAGCTGTCTCTCTCAAATCTCAATTGCGAAAACGGAATTTTCATTTCGGCGGTCCATCCGAGAGAATCAATATGAGCTCTTCCTTCCCAAACCCCATCCCACGTGTTGTCACTCCAGTCGTCATTGTAGAGCACCCCGTCACCTATTGTGCCGGCGGCGTTTATTCCAAAATAATAACCCGACCGGCGATCATGGTACGGATCTATGTAAAAAATGAAATAGTCCGAAGAAACTCTGGTATCTCTTCGAGCCAGCCGGGCAACAATCGAATCGGGTGCGGTATCATACATTCTTGCGGCAACGTAAATGGCTTCGTCATCGTAGGCAATCCAGACTTCTGTGTGCTGGGTGGGTTTTGTTCCCTCGTTCGGATCTCGTTCGACAAATCTCGCGAATCCTGTGCGATGCCAAACATATTCCGATAGAATTCCATCTGCTTTGATCTCAGAATTGGACCGAACTGCTTCGATGCACGTCGAGTCATTTGAATCTGCAAGCAGCGATGAACTGGTAAAAAGGAAGCAGAGGGTTATTAAGGTGAAGCATGGCAGCAACCGCCTCACTTGCCTCCCCCTGGTTTCAAAATCTCTATGCTGCCATTAACGGTTTCCGCATCAAAGTCGGCATTACCATCGCCGACCTTTCCCTCAATTGAATCTCCAACTTTAACAAATGAGTGCTCATCACTTTCGCGTGAAGACACCAGTCCAAAATCGTTTGAAATGCGCCCGTTAACTGCCTTCGCTTTGATCTTCGCACTCAAGTCGGCGGGCAAACAAGCGTCAATTGAGCCATTTACGGATTTTAGTGTTACATCGGCTCCGGATTTCAATGAAGCAAAGACTGCGTCAATCTTGCCATTGACTGTCCCCAAACGGCATTCATTCTTAGCATCCGAAACATGGACATTCCCATTTATCGTCGATGCATCTATGCTCCCTCCAACACCGTTAATATCTATTTCACCATTAATGGTTTTTATTTTATCCAGGCTGGCATTCTTCGGAACAGTGATGGTGTATTTCACCCATGGTCCATTTTCGTTGCGAGTGTTGCTGTCTTGAGGATACTTGGTATCAATGTCCACAAGATCACTCGATGCGTTGACGACGATCTGTAAATGTTCCATCATGTCTTTATCATCAGCATGCTTTACCGCATCCACCCTGACTTCATTCTTATCCCACACTTTTATCTCTACTCCGCCATTAACATTATTGAGTCGCACCTTCCCATCGGGAGACAGCGAATAAGATTGATGAAACTCCTCGGTAATTCCATTTTCCAGTACGAACGCCCGGCTTGAACTGCCCGCGAGAAGAATAAGTCCCGCGATAAACAACTTCATGGCTTTCATGTGATTAATCCTTCCTGTAAAAGTCATTTTGAAAATGAGCTAAGTTTCTTGATATAGATGTTTCCGCCGGACGTATGAAGGTATATCGCCTGACCTCCACCATTCAATAAAATTTCTTCCATCTCGTTGCCATAGCCGTTCGATTTGTTGGATAGAACAACAGGCAAATCGGACACTATGTCATTGTCGTTTCCACCGGAAACCTCTGCCTTAATGCTTGCCTTGGCGTCCGCTGGAATGTACAAATACACATCGCCGCCGCTTGATTCTACTCTGCTTTCCTCGTCACCTTTCGGGGTGATCCCAACTTTGACGGTTCCGCCCGACGATGATACATCAACCGATCCTGTGGCATTCGCGACTTCAATGTCTCCACCTGAAGTGTTCGCCGTAACACGGCCATTCCCCGAGCTCACCGAGATATCGCCGCCAGAAGTCGAGATGCTGACACTTCCGCCGATTTTCCCAATTATCATATCTCCACTGGAAGTGGTGGCATGCAGCTCGCCGCCGACCTTCTCAATGGTGACGTCCCCGCCTGCAGTAGAGGCATCTAGATTCTTCCCGACGGTTCCAACCGAGATGTCACCGCCAGAGGTGGAAATCTCCAGATTATTGGCCGCGTGGTCCACCTGAATATCTCCTCCAGAGGTGGAAAGGGTGGCGTCTTTTTCTAAATTGTGAGCGATTATGTCTCCACCAGAAGTTTTGACATCAACCGCACCGTTCACATCATCGATTATGAGGTCCCCTCCCGAAGTTGAAAGGCCAACATCTCCGGTAATTTGCCCCTCGACTCCGACATCACCGCCTGAAGTCGAAAGGTCCAGATTGAAATTCGAGGGAACATAGAAATTGAATTTCAGGTTGCGGTTGCTCCCCCACCATCCTCCGTGAACTTTATACTGCACGCTAATGGTATTGCCAGACTGATCCGTCTCTACGCGGTCGGCGTCCTCGCCAATATCTTGCGCGATCATTTGAACTTGTAATTTGTCCCACACTCTAACCTGGATGTCTCCCGCGCTCACTGAAACAACCAGCTTTCCGCCCTTGGAAACGGAAAAGTTCTTTTGTAAATCGGATGAGCTGTTCTCATTGCTTACCGCCAGGCCCGCAAAAGCGAGAACCGCGAAGATTGAAGTGAGAATAATTCTTTTCATTTTAAAGCTCCGTAATTCCTTTCAGCATATTTGCTGCTTTTAGTCTTACATATTTATTTTGATCCGACACTGAACTTTCTCTCAACACATTCAAAAGGTTCGGATCGACAGTTTTGGTAGTTGTAGACCTCATTTCTTTCTCCGACAAATAATTAATCGCCGCCACGCGCATCCCGGGATTCTTGTCACTCTGAAGAACGAATAGGAGCGCATCTCTTATTTCATTATCGAACGGCAATTTCTTCAGTGAAAGAAGAGCTTGCCTGCGTACACCGGCGTTGTCATCGGTCTTGGCAGCTCTCAGAATAGCCCTCTCAATTTCCTTCTCGGGTTTTCCCGATGTCTCCAGCATTCCGACCGTTTTCAATCTCACGCCTGGATTGTCCGAATTGACAAGTGCATACGCTAGAACCGTTTGAATGCTCTGATCATCCAACGATCCTTTCATCTCGTAACGCTTGACAAAGTCGAAGGAAAACCGAACCTCGCCGGATCCCTGGTCGGTCGAAAGGAAACGGATGTTGTCGATTGCAACATCTTCTTTGTTCTTTGAATTAAGTTCGGATAGTATCGACGCGGCGTTCTTTTCAGGTCGATTAAAGAAAATAAAGCTTGCCGTCGCCCCCACCGCCAGCGTTACAAATGCAATCACCGCGACCGCATATACTGGTACAGGTGCAAATCTTGGCTCAGGCCGACCGAAACTTGTATTCCGGAACGTTTCTACCCGCGAGAAGCACGCGATGAAATTCATCCCTCGCTTCAAGAAGATCCTTATCAAGATGCGAATCATCCCCGCGTTTTTGCTGAAACATGGTTTTCTCAAGACTCTTTTGAAAACCTCCGCATTTCAAACACGAAGATAAGTGGTGTTGCAACTTTGCCTTTTCCGCCGGCGAAATCTCTTCGTAGAAATCCAAAACGATCAATCTTTCAAATTTTCTATGCTTCACGGTTTGATTCTCCTATTCAAGGACTCCTTCGAGTTCTTCTTGCAGCCTTCGGACTGCCACGTACAGATGCTTCTTCACCGTTCCTTCGGTGCAGTTTGTCAATGAGGCGATTTCTCTCAGCAGATAACCCTCGTAGTGTTTCATTGTGAACACCAGCCTCTGCATCGGAGAGAGCATGCCAAGAGCTTGTTCGATTTGCTTGGCAAGCTCGGCCCTCATGAACTCTCCTTCAACGGAATTAGAAATTCCCGTGCCGGGGTCGGGATCAATTTCACCTTCAATCGTCTGAGAATTCTGCTGGAATAAGTCCATGCTTCTCTTCTGGTTATACTTGAAACTTAAACAAACATTGCTGGCAATTCTGTAAAGCCACGTCGAAAACTCACTCTTCATCTGAAACTTCTTAAGCGAATTAAAAGCACGTATGAGGGTCTCTTGATAAATGTCTTTGGCGTCATCCGAATTCCGCGTGAACGAAAACGCGAGCGATAATACACGTCTGTCATATTTCTCGACAAGTTTCTCGAAAGCGTCCGCATCTCCATCTTGAGCCTGAAGAACCAGCTCTCTATCAGACATTTTCTCCTGCCCGGGTTCCGTTGTTTCCTCTTGCTTTCGCTTTAGTTCTTTCTTCATATATTTCGACTCAGAATAGCCACAAATAGTTGGGGGGAAAAGGAATTTTGAATCATGAATCCTTAATCATAAATCTAAGAAAATATCTGCATGAGTTTAATTGCTCCGATCAGGCAAGTTCCTCTGAGCGTACGGTTACCGGACGTTTTGGTGTACAGTATTCGACTTAATAATGGGGACGATTTTTTCAGCGGGGGATCGGCCCAAAATTTCAGGACCAGGATCCGATTGCCGCTTTTCGCAGATTAATGAGCCTTAGCCATGCAAAAGCGTATGCAGTGAGCTTACCAGAAAATAAATCGACAACAGAGCCAGCACCACCCCCAATGCATAGTTCACTTTTTTCATCGTCGATTCCGGAATAAAATTCTTCGCCCAATGAAGAATATTTGAAAGCGTAAACGAATAGGAAATCAGTCCAGCGCCGCCCGCAAGTAAGAACATCAGCGATGTCTTTGCGTCATACCTTGACACCAATCCAATATCTTTCATTAGCTTTGCGCCAATGAGCCACCATACAATCATCATGGGATTTGTGACGGACAGCGAAAACCCGGTAACGAAGGAAATCCGTTTATTTTTTAGTGTGGCATGAGTTGCCTCGAGCATTCTGGTATTCCTGCCGTCTCTGAGTGTGAGGAAAGCGAGGAGCCAGAGAATTACCGTGGCGACTAATCCAAAAACAGCTACGACGATCTTGTTCCCGAGGAATGGTGCAACTCCGAAGAGTGCGATAGCTCCATACATCGCATCGGAGCTTACAGAACCTGCGCAGACCATATAAGCCGCACGAAGATGACCATTGAGCGCGCGCTTCGCGATCTCGACCTGGATTGGACCGATCGGAATCGCAGCCAGGAATCCCAGAACGTATGCCGAAAATAGGAATAAAAAGGTGTTCATTTAAATTTGATCAATGTCTAAGATAAACTAACCGCGGTATGCAAAACAAATGATAAGAAGTCAATAACAAAATGTTAAAAAGACGAACCTTGTCATTTTGTCCTTATCTTCCGCGAGAGGTTCCGACTACGAAAATCTCATGCACACTTGAGTTATGTCATCGCTCTGAGGAGCATCGCCGACAAAAGAGGTGACTTCATTTTTAACTATCTCTAAAATTTCAGCTGCAGAACAAGTAGAGCTTCGGGCCAGAACTTCCTCCAACTTCTCTTCTGTAAACTGCTCGGCGTCAGAATTCATCGCTTCGTTTATTCCGTCGGTAAACAAATAGAGCAAATCTCCATTATTGATTTTTTCCTCACCTGCTTCGTACTTCACATCTTTCAACACACCGAGCAGCAGTCCACCCTTATCAAGTCTGACAATCCCGCCGCCGGATTTCATTAAGAATGGATAATTATGACCCGCATTTACATATCTTAAAGTCTTATCCGCCGAATTGTAGATCGCGGCAAAGAAAGTTATGAACTTGTCGAAGTCGGTGTTTTCATAAACGATGTCGTTAAGCCGCTCGCAGACTCTGACGAGCTGCATTCCTGTTGTTATCAAAGCGTGAAAAGCCGACTGGAGGTTTGCCATGAGCAGTGCCGCAGGAAATCCTTTGCCGGACACATCCGCTATCGCCACGCAAAGCAAGTTCTCGTCGAGTTTTATCACGTCGAAATAATCGCCGCCCACCTGCTTTGTCGGAATGTGGAACGCCCTCACATCAGAGCCCGCAAACTCCGGCATTTCCCGCGGAAGAAGATTCTCCTGTATCGTGTGCGCAAGGTTCAATTCTTCCTCCAGGCGCTGCTTCGCTAAAGACTCCTCAAACAATCGTGCGTTGTCGATCGCCATGGCCGCTAGATTGCACAACGAGGAAAGGAAACTTATTTCGGAATCCGAGTAATCTGCATGCGACATTCTCTCACCAAGAATTAACATGCCACCCGGTCTCCCCTGAAGTTGGAACGGGATCGCAACGTCGGCGCCTATCTCAACGAGATTCTTTGCCGCCGGATTCTCCTTCGCTATTTCCGCCAGCTTAACAGGATGGCCTGAAGAACAAAGCGCCTGCCCATTCGGCGCAGCGGAGAAATCAAACTTTTCTATCCCTGGCAGTCTGTTGACGACGATCTTTGCCTTTGATTCATGAATCAAGCAGATTGCAAACTTCCTCGCACCGGTCTGTCCCATGACAGCAAACTCAAGTGTTCTCACGGCGCGAGCTTCATCGATGAGCAAATTGAATTCCTTGCTAAGCTCAAACAGTGTTTGGAGCTCTTGCACCCGCCGCTGCAGCTCAGAGTTCGAATCCTTGTACTGCTGGAACACGCTCGCATTTTCAATTGCCGCCGCAGCAATGTTGCACATGGTGGAAACAAATTCGATCTCGGCGGGAGAAAGTTCACCGCCACCCGATTCAGATCGGGCCAGAAGTTTCTTCCCAACAAACAAATAACCGAGAAGATGCTGTGACGTCCGAATTGCAAATATCCTGTTCACACCGGCGTCAATTAACTCTTTCTTTATCGAATAATGAACTGCTGCTGCCTCCGTCGATCCTTCAAGGTCCAGAGTAAACAACTTTGAGAGCATCGAGTCGTTCAGCGAGAATCCTTTCGAGATTCTGATGAAGCTCTGGTCTCTGGTGGAAAAGAGTTTCGGATCGACCACGGCCGCGCTCTTCGAAACGGCCAGCTTGCCCATCGACGCAAGCATGATGTGATTCAAGATGAATTTATAGTCGAGGGAGGAGTTGAGAATCTTCGCGGTCTCAATCAGAGAGGTTAGCTCAATGATTTGATCGCCGCCCTGATCAGGATTTCGGCTCATTTTTCAAATAGCGGACAAGTCTTACTTCGTTTGCGGCATTTCTATCCCCACGAACCGGTTCTTCGGCATGGTACTCAACGCTGTCCATCAGCTTTCGCATCAGGAAAATTCCTAATCCGCCCGCCTTGTGCTTCTTCATCCTATCTCGAACGTCCGGAACCGGCACCTCCTCCGGCCTGAAACTTGCCCCCCAATCGCGCACAACAATTTCGAATTCAATTCCGCTCGCCAGGATTCTGACCTCAAATTTCGTTTCCGGATTTCCCTTGTATGCATGCTTAATGACGTTCGTGCAGGCTTCATCCACAGCAAGAGTGATCTCGGAGACCTCTTTGTCGCCAAAGCCAAAGCTGATCGCACGTTCATTGACAAACTCGCGAACATCCGAAAGAGCAGTCGTAATGCTTCTGAATATTCTCGAGTCGTCTATTTTATCTGACCTTTTCAAAATATCTCACGTTGTTTTTTCGCTTATGCGTCACTGAGCGCGGAACTTCTTCAGCGCCTCATCCTGATCTTTGTAAATCTCATAAAGGAAAGGAAATCCAAGAAGATCGAACACGTTAAAAACTTTCTGTTGCATGTTTGCCAGCTTGATGTCACCGTGGTTGTTGCGTATCTCGTCGATATACGCCATGAAGACGCCGAGCCCCGCACTCGATATGTAATTCAGCCCATCGAAGTTCACCACAATGTTAAACTTCCCTTTGCCGATAAGTTCCGTAAATGTTTTTTCAAGTTCAGGCGCGGTATGGGCATCGAGAAACCCGTGAAGCTCCATCACAATTGCATTTCCTGAATCTTTAGTCAGCACTTTGAACTCGTTCATTTATCCCTCCACTCAAAATTTTCTATCTGCATTTCAAATAACAACAAAGGCACAGAGGCACAAAAGAGTGCTCCTTCTCTTTGTGCCTTAGCAGCTTTGCAACTTTCCAACTGTATCTTCATTTCCATTTCAAAATTAGCACAGTCGTATCATCAACTGCATCGGTGCCCTGCGAAAATTCCGCCAAAGCCCGGATGATGCCTCCCTTGATTTCTGTCGCAGTTCCGACACTCAATCTCGCCAATAAATTGTAAAATCGTTCTTCTCCAAATTCATTCCCATCAGGATCCCGCTGGTCGGTCACGCCATCGGTGTAGAACACCAGCGTGTCTCCAGATTGGAGAGAGACTTTTTCCTCTTCGAGGTGTTTTCCAAAGTCCTGTGACTGTTCGATTCCGAGCGCCGCGCCTGATGGCTTTATCAGTTTGAAGTTACCTCCAGTTATCAAGACAGCAGGTGTGTGTCCAGCCCGAACCAAAGCAATCTCTCCCGTCTGAGAGTCAAGCATACCATAAATCAGGGTTATGAAGTAACTTTTTTGAAGTGTGTTTTCCACCGCCTCGTTCGCCGCCATCATGAATTCCAACGGCGTTTTCGCGGACGCAGATCGAGATTGAAAAATTCCTTTCATGTAAGCCATGTAGAAAGCTGCCGACGTTCCTTTTCCGGAAACATCTCCGACCACAAATGCAAACCTCCGGTCATCGATGTTGAGAAAATCCACGTAATCTCCTCCGACTTCAAACGCGGGAAAAGCTAGAAAATCTGTTTCAAACTTTTCCGTCCTTGGGAATACGGTCGGCATAAGCTTCAACTGCATTTCGTGAGCGATGCGCATTTCATGCTGGAGACGCTCATTCTCAATTGATTTCGTGAAGAGTAGAGAATTCTGTATCGCTACCGCAGCCGTATCCGCAAAGGCGCTGACCGTGGAAATCTCCTCCTCATCAAAAGCATAAGGCATGTCGCTGGCAACATAGAGAATACCGATAGATTCGTCATGGGCAGTCAGCGGAACCGCGAGAAGTGACTTGGCAGGAAAATCTTTCAGATCATACTTTGCAAAATCATCGGCATCCTGGATCAGAATTCGATTCTTTGCGCAAACGAACTCACGCAATTTGTCAAAATCAAAGCCTGACAGCTCGTATTGGCTTGTCCTGTAAGTTGCACTGATCTCCATTCTGGGGTCAGTAGTCGGCGCTGTTGTTCCTTCTTCCCTCTCTGCCGCATTTTTCCTTAGTTCGATCCACACCTTGTTAGCCTGCGAGACAGCTCCGACGACAGAGGCGGTATTATTGAGGACCTCAGACGTATCCATGACGTTCGTGATCACCTTGCTCAAATTCTGATAGGAGTCAAGCTCCCGCTTCTTTTTCTCAAACACGCTGGAAGTCGGGATATGAAACGTGGTCACGACGAAAGCGAGCGAAAAGTAAATAGTCAGAAACAGGAATATTATCTTGGAAAATTCTTGAACTGGCACGCTGTAGAATTGAAGTACGCCGCCAGCCAGGTCTGCAGGACCGATAGAAGCGAAAGAATAACCAAATAGAAGAATCAAGAAGAACGAGTGCACAAGTGACTTGTACTTCTCTTTGCGCGAGAGGAACACGATCCAATTCATGCTGACGATATGGAGAACGGATATAATGATCGCAATCACGAAAGCTATTTGCGCAAGTGTATTCATGAAGGATGAAGATTGAAACGCGCTGAGCACTGCGGAAGCAATGGCGAATCCGATGAAGAATTCAAATCTTCTTCTGACTTTCTTTTCGGGCTTGATATAAATCATACCAGCCATGTATATCAAAAGAATAAATACGAACGTGCAAATCCCGAATGCAAATACTGTAGTCGCAAGAAGCTGCAAGATATTCTGCGGAATAAATTTTCCCGAGACGTTTCCTTTGTTCTCAAGCATAATTCCCCAGGTGGAAATTATTGCGGCAGAAAAAAATCCGTATGCGACGAGCCTGCGAAGCGACTCGAGAGGTTTAAGCTGCTTTCTGTCGCGCCACAATTTTACAGCCGCATATAGGAGCACAAACGCCACTATCGAGAACAGATCGCGGATGGTGTTTAAGACCGGATCGTTCAAATTGATGGCAATTCGGATCCAATCGTAAACAAGCAGGACAACCGCTATTGCTCCTGCGGAAATAAGATAAAGGCTGTTTCTGAAATTTATTCGCATGTTACTTAATCTAATACTTGCTCACCATTTTTTTCTTGCCATATGCCAGTAAATAATTCCAGCATCTTCTTCCTGTAAGGTACAGTGATGTTCCTTATCTACTCTTCGCATTCTTCAATGATTTGTTACGAAAAAGCGTTGGCCACAAAAAGGAGATGTTTTAGACCGACTTTGTCGGAAGAGACGCAAAGCAAGAGCGGGGTGGGTGGATTACAGAAGCGCGATTAAGCCTTGCGCAGTGTCGGATCGAAATCCCTTTTCCCCCGGTTGATTGAACTTGTTCGAAAATCACTTTTCGTCGCCCCGAACTTTGGAGTGCAATGTCCCAGTGTCCCGCCTTCGCGGGATTTCGGGCTGTAGTAATGAGAGTGTTGCCGAATGGATTCTTCACTGCACTTCGTTTCGTTCAGAATGACAAAACCGCTTCATTATGTCATTCTGAGGGAGTGGAACGACCGAAGAATCCATCTCTTTCTCTGTGGAGCTTATTCGGCAACACGCTACTAACGGAGGGAATCAAATGCTGAGATGCAGCTTTCATTATAGTTTATTAAACGCGGCGGCATGCCGCAAACCGGAACAAGTTCAGCATGACAACCTTTGTGTTTGTCGGACAGCCCCGACATTGGCGGTACCTAGCATTCGACTGAGGGAACATCTGTTCCTACTTGATCAACGCCATCTTCTTGACCTGACTATAATTCCCGGCATTAATCCTGCAGAAGTAGACACCTGATGCCAAACCAGTCCCATCAAACACCGTTTCATAATATCCTGACTGTTGAACCTGATCGACAAGCGTTCTCACCATTTGGCCAAGGACGTTGTAAACCTTCAATGTAACCCTGACATCCTTCGGGATTTCATATCTGACTATCGTTACCGGATTGAACGGGTTTGGATAATTCTGGTACAACTCATAATTCTTCGGAGCATAGATGGCCTTGATCGAGTCGATGTAATTCCCGCTTCCAATCAGCAATGCGTAGCTCTTATACTTGTAAGCTCCGCTAATTGAAATGCTGTCGGTTGTCTTCAGGTTATAAAAAGTGTGTGTGCCATTATCCACCAGATAGACGTCGCAGTTCTCAAGTCCGCCCGTTAAGGCAGGTTTCATCGCTGCTGTCTCCTTTGTGAGGTTCTTGACTTCAATGTCGAAAGATTGTCCTTTGCCGACCTCACTTCTAACATCCGAGAACAATTTCTTCCAGTAGCCTTTGGCATTCTGATCGACAATCTGAATGCTCATGTCGGTGAAATTGTCCGGAGGCGCGAAGATATTCAGCCTATTAAGAGTGTCAGAGACGGTCGGATTAAAGCCGACGGTAATTGGCAGAGGCATCCTACTTCTCGACGACAATGACAGCTTGATGATATTGCTCCGAACTGAGCTTATTCCTTTGGAGAATCCTTCGACCCTGCTTTGGCTCGGTGCGCTGTAAGCATACGGAATCTCGAGCGATGCCAGGTCTTGGTTGTTATAGAAGTAATAGCCAAGATAGGGATCGAACGAGCCTGTTGTGTCGTAGCTCCCCTTGAAAAAATAGATCGGTTGAACAACGCTATTCAGAGTTTCAACTGAAGACCATGTAACACTCTTTTCAAATGGATTGGAAATGAGATTCCAGCCGCTATGGAGTGTAATCGAATAGCAGTTGCTTGTATCCAGGGGCACGGTTGCCGCATTCGTTGATACAGTAAACGAATTTTTACTGAGTATCCAGAATGCCGTCCCAGGCATAAAATAGAATCTTCCGTCGCTGGGGTATTCCACGTAATAGTTTTGATCATCGCCGTTGTCCCAATAAGCGTCCCAGTCGGAACCTTGTGTCCCTGTGATCACTTTTCCCAATGGGATATCAATCGCACCCGGCAAGCCGATAATTCGATAACCTGTGGAATCCATCACGCTCGGGGGCACATATCTGGTCGATACCGTTATTACGGATGGATAAGTGAAAGTCGTAAAGCTCCAGACAGCCGACCAACCGCTTGAACCACTTGAGCCGGTCGCATTTACACGCCAATAGTAAGTTGTCCCTTGAGACAGACCCGTTACCTCTTGTGAAGTTGATGTCAGCTTTGTTTTATCGAAGGCGGTGGTCGCGAATGTCGAATCTTTCGACACTTGCAGTTCATAACTTGTCGCGCCTTTAGAAGCGCTCCATGTCAATGTCGGATTTGTCGCGAGTCCCGTCGTACTGTTTGCCGGACTGGCAAGCGTCGGTGCAAGCGGTGTCACAAGAAGAGAAGAGATACTCGCGCGGTAAATCCCGTTGCCATCGGTTCCGGCAAAAATGTAGCCTGAGGAATTGATGACTAATGACACAATCGCCGCGGTGCTTGTCAGACCGGTCTGTGTCCAGCTTGCGCCGTTGTCCGTTGAAAGGTATACACCAACATACCCGGCAAAAATATAACCGGAGGAATTGATGGCTAATGATTGAACAGTCCTAGTCGTCATACCATTATTTACCTGCGACCAACTCGTACCGTTGTTCGTTGAAAGATATACACCCGCACTATTCGTTCCCGCAAAAATGTAGCCAGACGAATTGATTGCTAGTGACAAAATCTCGCTGCTCGCCAAACCTACCTGCGTCCAGCTCCCGCCGTTGTTCGTCGAAAGATATACACCTAACTCCGTTCCGGCGAATATGTAGCCGGAAGAAACACTGATGGCGAACGAATAAACAACACCGGCATTCGTCAATCCATTATTTGCCGCCATCCAGCTCGTGCCGTTGTTCGCTGAAAGATATACCCCCCCATCAGTTTCAGCGAAAATGTAGCCGGAGGAATTGATGGCTAATGAATAAACATTGCCACTCGTCAAACCGGTCTGTGTCCAACTTGTACCGCTGTTCGTCGAAAGATATACGCCACTACTGGTTCCGGCAAAAATGTAGCCCGAGGAATTGATGGCTAAACACACAATACCACTAGTCGTCAAACCATTATTTACCGCCGTCCATGTTGTACCGTTGTTCGTCGAGAGATATACACCTCCACCCCAAGTTCCGGCAAATATGTAGCCGGAAGAATTGACGGCTAATGCCATAACATAGTTATTCGTCAATCCATTATTCATCAGGGTCCAGGAAAGCTGATTACCGGTCGTGAAGCTCCAAATCGCCGACCAGGCACTCGTTCCTGCCGAATCAGTCGCATTCACCCGCCAGTAATACTTTGTCTGAGCTGACAAACCGCTTACTGCTAAAAACGTGTCCGCAACCGTAGTGTCAGTGTATGCACTTGCAACAAATGTCGAGTCCGTTGAAAGCTGTACTCTGTAAGAAAGCCCCGCAGTCTGACTGACCTTCAAGAGCCTTCCATCCTTTCTCACAACCGCGTGCTTCGCTGCACTCGAAACGTAACTCGCTACCACTGTTGAGCCGTTCCATGTCAGTGTCGGACTGGTCGAAACTCCCGTCGAATCGTTTGCCGGGCTGGCAAGCTTCGGCGCTGGTGGCGGCACAGCAGACGGGATACTCGCACGATAAATCCCGCCACCATACGTTCCGGCAAAAATGTAGCCGGAGGAATTAATGGCTAATGGCTCAACATCGCTATTCGTCAAACCATTATTTACCTGTGTCCAGCTCGTACCGTTGTTCATTGAAAGATATACACCACTGCCATACGTTCCTGCAAAAATGTACCCGGATGAATTGATGGCTAATGAATAAACATAGCCACTCGCTAAACCTACCTGTGTCCAACTCGTACCGTTGTTCGTTGAAAGGTAAACCCCATTCTGGCCGGTGCCCGCAAAAATGTAGCCGGAGGAATTGATGGCTAATGACACAACCCCTGTACTAGACAAACCACTTTCTGTCCAACTCGTTCCATTGTTCGTTGAAAGATATACACCTCCAACACCCCCTCCGGCAAAAATGTAGCCGGATGAATTGATGGCTAATGAATAAACATAGCTACTCGTCAATCCATTATTTACCTGCGTCCAACTTGTACCGTTATTCGTTGAAAGATAGACACCACCTCCATTTGTTCCGGCAAAAATGTAGCCCGAGGAATTGATGGCTAATGAATAAACCCAGCTACTCGTCAATCCATTATTTACCTGCGTCCAACTTGTACCATTGTTCGTTGAAAGATAGACACCACCTCCATTTGTTCCGGCAAAAATGTAGCCGGAGGAATTAATGGCTAATGAATAAACCTCGCTGCTCGTCAAACCTACCTGTGTCCAACTCGTTCCATTGTTCGTTGAAAGATATACACCTCCGCCATACGTTCCGGCAAAAATGTAGCCGGAGGAACTGATGGCTAACGAATAAACATCAAGGTTCGTCAAACCATTATTTATCTGGGTCCAAGTGATAGAAAGCTGATTTGCCGTCGTAAAGCTCCATACTGTCGACCAGGCGCTCGTTCCTGCCGAGTCAGTCGCATTCACCCGCCAGTAATACTTTGTCTGAGATGACAAACCGCTTACCGCTAAAAATGTGTCCGCGACGGTGGTGTCAACGTACGAACTTGCAGCAAATGTGGAGTCCGTCGAAAGCTGTATCCGGTAGGAAAGTTCACTCGCCTGATTGACCCTCAGGAGTCTTCCACCCTTTTTTATAGCCGCTTGCTTGGCAGTGCTCAAAAAGGAGCTGGTTAATCCGGCAGGACTATTCCACGTCAACGTAGGACTGGTTGAAACTCCCGTCGTATCGTTTGCCGGGCTGGCAAGCGTCGGCGCAGGCGGAGGCGCGGCAGATGAAATACTCGCACGATAAATTCCTCCACCCCAGGTCCCGGCAAAAATGTAGCCGGAGGAACTAATGGCCAAAGGCTCAACATCGCTGTTCGTCAATCCATTATTTGCTTGCGTCCAGCTCGTACCGTTGTCCATCGAAAGATATACACCGTTGCCATACGTGCCGGCAAATATGTAACCGGAGGAGTTTATAGCAAATGACATAACCTGCGCACCAACCAAGCCGACTTGCGACCAGCTCTTCCCGTCATTCGTTGAAAGATATACACCGCTATCAGTTCCGGCAAAAATGTAACCGGAAGAATTGATCGCTAATGCACGGACATTACCGGTATTCATCAAACCGACCGAGTTCCAACTTGTCCCGTTGTCGGTTGAGAGATATATACCTTGATTGGCGCTGATGTATCCCATTCCGGCAAAAATGTATCCGGAGGAATTGATAGCTAATGACAAAATATTTGGGCTGCTCGGCAAACCATTGTTTACGGGCGTCCAGTCCGTCCCGTTGTCAGTTGAAAGATAAATGCCGCCGTAAGTTCCCGCAAAAACGTTGCCCGATGAATTGATGGCTAACGCCGCAACAGCATTGTTGCTAGTCAAACCTGCCGGGGTCCAACTCGATCCATTGTCCGTTGAAAAAAATGCTCCAGAACTAAAATACCCGACACCGGCGAAGACATAACCGACTGGATTGATAGCGAACGAGTAAACCTCGGTACCCGGTAATCCTACCTGTGTCCAACTCACACCGTTGTCCGTTGACCGAAACACACCGCTGCCATACGTTCCGGCAAAAATGGAGACGGAGGAATTGATGGCCAGCGACTGGACATAGCTATTCGATAAACCGTTGTTTATCTGGGTCCAGGAGATAGAGAGTTGATTCGCGGTCGTAAAGTTCCACACAGTTGACCAAGGACTCGCTCCTGACGTGTCAGTCGCATTCACCCGCCAGTAATACTTTGTCTGAGCTGACAAACCACTTACTGCCAAGAATGTGTCAGCAACCGTGGTGTCGACAAATGAAGTTGAAACAAATGTCGAGTCGGTCGAAAGTTGTATTCTGTAAGAAAGCTCTACTGTCTGACTTACCTTCGAGAGTCTTCCATCCTTTTTCAGAACCGCTCGCTTGGCGGTCTCCATCAGGGAACTCGATACTCCTGTCGGAGCATTCCATGTCAGTGTAGGATTGATTGAGACTCCTGTCGAGCCGGTGGCAGGACTGGCAAGGACTGGAGCAGAAAGTGAATTACTGGGCTGCCAACCATCTTCGTGATATAGCGAATCAATTTCCGCAGAACTCAATGCCCGATTGTAAATCCGAATATCGTCGATAGAACCAGTGAAAAGACGGCCAAGGTCTTTCTGTCTTCCAATCGCGAACCACGCGTCAGAGTATGTTATCGAGCCATCCCACGAAACACTCGTTGAGGGTTGAAGAACCCCGTTGTAATATATTTGCGCATCTTCATTTGCTTTTCGCGACGCAGTAACCATTACCCATTGATTGAGCGGGACAACTGCATCGGCATTAGCCATGTGCCATGAACCATTCCCAATCTCGAAATGAATATGCCCTGCGGGTGATGTTTGCCCGTCAGAATTTGTCCGTCCGTCGATAAAGATACTTGCCCCGGAAGTCGTTCCATCATTCTGGCTTCCTACGATCATCCCAAGATCTCCCTCACCATTATTGGGATAACCAGTTATGAAAATCCATGCAGATAAAGTAATCTCATTTTGTATTTGCAGGTTCGCAGGGATTGGATCAGCGACAAATATATAACTACTTGAACCGTCGAAGCCGTATGCGCTATTTGCGTTCCCGAATCGATCTGTGGTAAGAGTTGCCCCCTCGCTTGTCCCGTCGTTGCCATTACCGGAGGAATCATCGGCATTGCCACTAAACGGATAGTAAGCCAGCAAACCTTGATTTAACGATTCAGGGGTAGCACTCACTTCATTGCTGAATCCACTCTCCACTCCTGCGTTATTCACAGCCGTAACGCGGAAGTAATATGGCGTCCCGTTGGCAAGTCCAGTCAATGTCTTCATAGTATCGGTGATGGATGCCGAAGAAGAATCAGCGAGCGTTTCGCTGCCGGCAGTGTTTCCCTCATAGATTCTGTATCTTAAAAAGTCAGCCTCGGTGTTCCTTTTCCATTTCAGTGTAACCTGTCCGGCACCGGAGGCGGCGATTAGGTTTTGAGGAGCGGCAGGCCCCCCGCTGATAGGAGTATATGTCCGCTGTATGTTTGAGATACGCAATTCATCTACGCATCCGGAGTATCCTGTATGTGTGCCGAGCAGCATCATCACCGAACTTCCGTATCCTGAAGCCGGACTCCCTGTATTCACATCGCTTCCTACCAACGTTCCATTGATATAAAGCTTGGCTCCAGTACTGCCCCATGTTGCGGCCACATGCGTCCATGTATTTATTGGTACCACGGCGGTTCCGGAGTTCATACTAAAAGCCGCCCACGCCTCTGCACTAAGCTGACCGGTTGAGCTCACAAACATTCCAAAAGTCCATCCACCACAGGAATGGTAATATTGTCCCTGTTCCAAAAGAGATATGTTGCTTGGTCCGTAAGCTGTTAAGTACACATAAAATTCTAATGAACCATCGGGAACGCTCAGAAGCTCCCCACCTGGATATTCCAGATATGACGGCGACCCTGCGGGTTGACCGACAGGAGGATTTAACATAAGCGCTTGATTGAAACCACTCGGTCCGGAGATATAAGAATAGCTCGGAGTAGCCGAGGGCTCCTGAGTACATGCTTCGCCAGTTTCAGTGTATGCGAGAATATTCGCGCTTGTTGAGCCGTCAAAGTGGTCGAGGAGAACGGTATTTGCGTCGGAAGTGTACGGAGCGTTCTGCGCAAAAACTCGAGGTGTGATTAGAAGGAAAAGTACGATGAGGATTCCTTTGAGGAATCCCTCGGATTTTCCAGGCACAAATGAATAGCTCTCATCCTTGAGAGTTTTTTTTCTCCGCGAGGTTTTCTTCGCTATGCCTCCAGAGTATGATGTTGACATGGGTCTCGAATCTCGGAACCCGTTTAGCCGTCTACTTTGCACCTTCATATATCACCCAATCACTTCCATAAAACGTTGGTGTCTGTGTTTTGCTGTTTAACCTTCTCGAATAGTAAGGAACGCCGTTCACTTCATCGGCTGTGAACTCATAGAGCTGCTTTGCGGTGATGGTCTTGTTGTGTTGATAATCTGCTCCGCCTTGCAAGCCTTTGAGGAAGAAATAGGTGAACAAACTCTGCTGCTTGTCGCTGTACCAGCCACTCACCTGATCTCCGCTGGCACTTGTTATAATCGTCGCGTTGGCAGAAGCCATCGCATCTTTATTCACAGTTATGTAGATGGGACTCACGTTGGCAAGCAGAGATCCTTTAGCCGAGCTTCCGGAAAAGCACGCGTCCAAAACAACGGTGACATGTTTCAGCCCTTTCTCAGCATCGATCTTGTCGAGATTGGAATAAAGCGTCTTGAGAGAATATCCGTTCAGTCCAACATGAGTCGGATCGCAGTCAACGGGGACAATGTATCCTTCCTTTGAATCTGTGTCAGGTGCACCATGGCCGCTGTAATAGATGTAAACCTCGCTCCCCTTTCTAACATAGTCGTACAGTTGACCCTTGAAATTCGACTCATTTCCAAAGACACGTGTCATATCCGACTGGGATGCATTCTCTATATAAATGATGTTGTCAGCTTGAAATCCCATCGTGGTGACGAGGTAGCGCTTCATGATCGCTGCGTCATTCAAGGCGTATTCCACTCTTGGCGCATTTGTGTAATCCTTATTCCCGATGACTACGGCAAAAGCATCGGGCTTCACTTGTGCGGCAACAGGAAGATTCTCGACAATATCAAGTTTCAGGTTTGCCACGTTTGGCATGTTGAGGTCCTCCGTCTTCCTCGCGGCAACCACAATTTCTTCCGGCTTTTTCTGCGGTGTATCGAATGGAAGCTCGAGGGTCATGTCCATGGAATACTCGCCGCTTCTCTCGCTCACCGCAATGTCTATACGGACATCGGTCGCACGGTTGTTCGTGATCAGATTTGTGGTCACGTCTTTATAGTCTCCAGGTTTCAAGTCACCGAGATTGAAGACCGAATGAAAAACGCCGCCTTGTTCCACCGCCGATGAATCGAGTGAAATTACATTTTCCCCAAGGGTAAGAGAGGCAACGGTGCCGGAACTGGTGGTACCGCCTCTGTTTTGCAGCCTCAAAGTCACTGTCACATTTTCACGTTTCTGGATCTTCCCTGTCCTGCTGGGTTCCTGGACTCCGTAGTCAACCAGATTTACATTGGGCGGCCGAAATGCTAAAGTGGGAACAACAAGTATCTTTTCAGGGTCGAGGTCAAATCCGTTCTTCTCAAGAACCTTGAGGACAAACTCGACATTGCCCGTCGAAATACCGTGAGAGCCTTTCAACAGTACACGCGCCGACATTTCCTCATTAGGTGCAAGGCGTGGAATGGCGGTGGGGTTTGTAACTTCAATACCGGAGTTTTCTATTGATGGGACAAGCTCTACCTGACAATTCTCGGCAGGTTTCCCGCCGATGTTTCGAAGCGCTACAAGAACCTGCGCGCCTTCGTCGGCACCCAGAGCATTATCTCCGGATGCGTCCTTGAATGTGATCTCGGCAGTCAGGAATGGGCTATAAGCGTTTATTTGATTTTTCTCGTTGGCATTGGCGCTCTGGACAGGAACAGGAGTCATGGTTGGCGCAACTGGTTTTAGAGCTCCTGTTTGACTCTTGCCCGTGGCCGTCTGTCCGTAGGCAAGACCTGCCAGGAACATTACACAAATGAAGAATAGCTTTTTCATAGAATCATCTCCGTTCTGTCAAGGCCTCAATGGCGGAGCCGGGAATTGACTCCCTCCACCAGACTTTTTGAATACGTCGGTGCCGAAATAGACTGCGGCTCCACCCGCGACTAACGCGCCTCCCACATAATACAGCCATGATGCCCCTCCCTTTTCCACTCCAAGCAATGTGGCGTTCACCTCGAAATAATAGTCGTCTCCATCAAGTCCGTAGGGCATGTCTTCGTAAAGCTGCCACACTATTTGTCTATCAGCTCCTGCGTATGTGCCGGTTCCAACATCTCCTGCGACAGTTTTTGGGAGCATCCGGAAAAATGGCTGTGACCCTCTTCTTAAGCTCAACTGTATCTTGTAAGACTTATCTGTCGGACCGGCAAGATCATAATGAACTACTACGTTGCTGTCTTTCATTGAATAAGAAACGTTGGTAACGGTGATTTCCTGCGAAAGGCTTGATTTGCCGCTTAGCAGAACAAATGCTATGCTGGCAGCATAAACCGCAATTGTTATCCTCTTTCTCATCTTACCGTCTTTTCCTTCCTGTGTTGCTCTGCGTGAGATCGACACTTATTCCGCTCCGTGGAATCTTCTTTACGCGGAATGTCTCCCCTGTCGATACCAAAGAGACCGTGGTAATGAGCTGAATGTCCGTCGCTGCGTTCTTGCATCTCACCATCAACCTTTATGCCTTTTCTGTCAAATTCAGAGAACGATAGTGCCGACAACCTCCTGGTATTTCAACCCCTCCTCCGTCTGCTCGAATGTAGATCTGCATCACATTCACCGCTTCCAACTCCAAGGCAACCTTGTAACCACCGCGTTACTCAGAAACCTTTGTTCTGATGCTCTCCAAGTAATGGATTGGACGCCCACACCTAATTTACACAGCGGTTGCAGAGTATGCAACCTGGAACGCCGGCAGATGTGCCCAGCCTCACTCGCCTTCGTACTACCTCGAATAGTCACCCGCGCTGCCGGGCGCCTGGTCCTCAAATCATTTTTCGAGCACAAGTTTCAACGAAATGCGGTTCGTCGGAGGGAGAGCATCCGCATAAGAAAATTTTGCAAAGGCATAATCGATTTCGAGTTTCGGAAGCTGAATTCCCGCACCGACCGTGAATTGTTTCACTTCATTGTAGCCCGCCCGAATGGCGATGACATTTTTATAGCTTACTTCAGCCCCGGCGCGCAACATCCGCACCGAGCGGACCAAGATGTACTAATGAGGAAGACCGCATATTGTCAAAATTGAAAAGCAGATCCACTGCAGGCGTAATGCCGAATGAGCCGAGCGAGAAAGTCATATGCGGCACCTGTTGCAAGCGTCGGCGTCATCACTTCTGTCGTCCCGGTTGTCCACGCAACGACTGTAGTCGTTGCATTTTGCAGGTTAGCTCCGAGACTAAGATTCTTGAACGGAGTGTACAGCACCCCACATCAAAACCGATTCCCGTTCCGGAAGTTGTGCCGATGCTGCTGCGGAGCAATTTCACACTCCCGCCGTAAGCGAAGTAGTCAGTCGACTGTTTTGCATAGCTTCCGACCAGCGCAAAGTCGGTCTCTCCAAAAAAGGTAATTTTTGAGTAGTCCAACTCTGTCTAGGCTATCTACCGAAGGATTGATTATTGGAATAGGATTGCCACTTTGATCGGTCTGCAGTCCCGCGGAAAGCGTGTTCGGCACTCCGCTGACACTCAGAACGACGGCGCTAAGTCCAACGGTCTCATCTTTCGAAACCTTGATGCGCCAGCGCGCATAATTGTAGCTGACAATGTCGCCGTACCGCTGATCATGCATCAAAATTATTTCCGGAAATTCCAGCTTTGACAAACCGGCAGGATTCCAGTAGCCCGATGTCACGTCGTTCGCTGCAGCGGTGTAGGCACTTCCCATTCCGAGTGCTCTTCCGCCGACACCGATCGACAGGAAATCGTTCGCATACTTGGCAAGTGTGATGCCTACTCCTTGAGCGCTGACATTACCATAAAGGATGAGTGACACGCAAAAAACGAATAACGTCCACGCGAAGGCAAATGCGCCTCCGTGGAAAAAAATGAACGTTGAGAAGGCGGGAGAGCAACACAATTTTCTCGTTCGTAACTTAAGATTGTCCGTTCGACCTCATTTTCTTTGCTCCATGGTTAGATGGTCGCAACTCTTCATCCTTCACTCATCGCTTCTATTTTTATTCAATTGGTTCAGCACCGAATTCATCCTTCAAGTACTTGATTAGTGGATCGTCTGCCTCTGAATCAACTGCCCGTTCGGTCGGCAACAATCGTGAAATCGACGGCAACTCGAACTCCAAGGTTTTCTGAATTTATCCTGGATATAATTTTTGTAAGGCTTGGTCATCCCGACAACCACTTCATTCGGGAGCACCAAGCATAAGCCAACCATTTTTGATCCCAAGCGGTTTCAAGTTTATCAGTTGTGACCACACTCCAATTCTCTCCTTCCTAACTGCCTGAAGGAGTTCTTCCCACCTCACGGTGATTTCTTGAAATGAAGATTCATTGCTCTGATTCGGCGCGGGCGGCTCCTTCCGGGGAGCACTGCAGCTGCTTTTCTTCGGGTCCGATCAGTCATTGGTAGCTTCGAAACCGGCGCGAAAGGCATTCACGCTTGATCCCGTTGTCAAAGCGCACGGAGTGCCTGTGATCGACCCGCTGAGAACAAAGTCCTCGTTCCCTTACCGATCTGCCGACTGGAATTGCTTTGAGCGGGCTGACGCGGAAAGTGAACGAGCCTATTGTTCGCCTAAAGAGCTACCAGAGGTCAAGTTTTTTTTTAACTCTTCAATTTGCTGAAGAAGCTCACCAAGTTGACGGATGCTCCATGATTTACAAGCTGCAGCAGCGTCATCTCAAGCTTTATTCTCGGCTGCGAGACATATTTAATCTGCTGCATGGCTTCGCTTGTGATTTTCAGAAGTCTAAGAAGATCGAATCTGTCAAATCTGAGAGCCGTTATCCAAGTATCTTTTGCGGTAATCTTCAGATGCTTCGATGAAATCCGACTTTTCCCGTCGTGCCGGCGACGATAAATTGCGGATATGTTCGGACAGTCCTTCAAGAAAATCCACAGGATCATATCCTCGGGAGATAATCTGTGCCGCAAGTTCCACTGCGCCTTTGGAATCGTTCTTCTCCATCAAGTCAGTCAGTTTGAAGAAGAGGTCGAGCATCCACAAAGCTCAGCGCATTCGCCACGACTTCATGCTTGATATCATTTCCACAAAACGCGGCAACCTGATCGAAAATACTCATCACATCGCGCATCGACCCGTCGCCTTTCTTTGCGATCATCATAAAAGATTCTTCATCAACGGAAATTTTTTCTTCTTTTGCGATGAAGCGAAGGCGTCGATAATTTTCTCAATCTCGATTCTCTTGAAATCAAATCTCTGACATCGCGTGAGAATCGTCGGAATGACTTTATGCGGTTCAGTTGTCGCAAGAACAAAAATCGCGTACGATGGAGGCTCTTCAAGAGTTTTCAACAATGCGTTGAAAGCTTCCTTAGTGAGCATATGAACTTCATCGATGATGTAGAGCTTGTATTTCAATCGCGAAGGTGAATAACGAACCGATTCGCGCAAGTCTCTGTATCTCATCGATGCCACGATTTGAAGCTCCGTCAATTTCAATCACGTCCAGACTTCTTCCTTCGGTGATCTCTTTGCAGACATCGCATTCATTGCACGGTTCGCCATCTTTGACGTTCGGGCAGTTTATCGCTTTGGCGAATATCCGTGCAGTCGTGGTTTTCCCGACGCCGCTCGGACCGCTGAACAAATATGCATGTGCGATGCGGTTGCGGACAATCGCATTCTTCATCGTGACCGTAACATGCTCCTGTGCCGTCACTTCATCAAAGCGCATCGGGCGCCATTTGCGAGCAGTTACAAGATAGCTCATCTCTTGATCTTGTCATTAGTGAAGACATGCTTCAATGCGTCTTCGATTCTTCTCGACGGGAACGATCGTAATTCCTTCTTTCAATTTCGCCGGTACTTCAACCAAATCTTTCACATTCTCCTTCGGGTATCAGAACTTTCTTGATGCCGTATCTTTTAGCTGCAAGCATTTTCTCCACAAGCCCGCCAATCTGCAGGACTTCGCCGTTAAGATTGATTTCTCCGGTCATGGCAACATCGGTGCGAAGCAGGTTTTTGCCCGCAGCCGAAATGAGTGCAACTGCCATCGTGAGCCCTGCAGATGGGCCATCTTTGGGAGTCGCACCCTCCGGGACATGGATGTGAAGTTTCTTTTCCTTTATGAAAGTTCTTATGTAATCCCGAGACGGTTCGCATTTGCGCGCACATAAGTCAACGCCGCCCGCGCAGATTCCTGCATGACATTGCCGAGCCGGCCGGTTAATTGCACTCTGTCCGGTCCATCCATCAAGATCGCTTCCACATTCAGAATATCGCCTCCTCCACTTGTCCACGCAAGACCAACAGCTACACCTAGCCGATTCTTCTTGGCGAATTGTCTTGAATGGAATTTCGGCACCCCAAGAAATTCCTCAACTTTTTTCTCGTCGATCACAATCCGGATGATTTTCTCTCGCTTCCGCATTCTTCTGACCGACAATTTCCCTCGCGATCTTTCTAGCAAATACCGGCGATGGAACGCTCAAGATTTCTGACGCCGGCTTCCCACGTGTATTCGCGAATGACTTTCAGCTAAAGCCGAATCTTCAAACTTCGCAAATTTCTCCTCAATGCCATGAGCTTTTAATTGCTTCGGGATAATATGGCGCTTTGCTATTTCAATTTTGTCAAAATCGAGATAGCCCGGAAGCTCAATGACCTCCATCCTGTCTTCAAGCGGCTCGGGGAATGTTGTCACGAACATTCGCGGTGGTGATGAACAGAACTTTTGATAGATCATAATCCACTTCCAGATAATGATCCTGGAAAGAATGATTTTGCTCCGGATCAAGAACCTCAAGCAAGGCGGCCGACGGATCACCATGAAAATCATTAGCCATCTTATCAACTTCGTCCAGAAGCATAACCGGATTGACAACGCCGGCCTTCTTCATAGCCTGCAGAATCCTGCCAGGCAGAGAACCCACATAAGTTCTGCGATGTCCCCGAATCTCAGCCTCGTCCCTCATTCCGCCAAGCGACAGGCGGACGAATTTTCTCCCGAGTGCGCGTGCAATCGATTTCGCCAGCGAGGTTTTGCCGACCCCCGGAGGACCGACAAAGCAGAATATCTGTGACCGCATTTCTTTCACAAGATTGAGGACCGCAATTTGTTCGACGATGCGTTCCTTCGGCTTTTCAAGCCCGTAATGATCTTCGTCCAGAATGTTCTTTGCATGCTCGATGTCCAGATTGTCCCGAGTCTTGTCATGCCATGGCACATCAATCAGCCAATCGAGATAATTTCTTAAGACGGTTGCCTCCGGCGAAAAGGGTTGTGTTCTTTTCAACTTATCAAGCTCATCAACAGCTTTCGCCTTTGCCAGTTCCGGCATATGTGCCTTCTCTATTTTCTCTTTCAAGATCCCAATCTCACCAGTCGGGCTTTCTTCGCCAAGTTCATCCTGCATTATTCTTACCTGCTCTTGCAGGTAATATTTCCGCTGGTTTTTCTGTATGCTGTCCTGGACCTTGTCGTCGATCTCCTGTTCAATCTTCAGAATGTTAATTTCCTCTGTCATTATTCTTATCATGTCTTCATATTGCTCGCGAAGGCTCTTTAAGCTGAACAATTCCATTTTCTCGGGAATCGAAAGATCCAAATTTGACAGGATATAATAAAATTTGCGATCGGGTTGTTCCATATTCTCGAAAGACATGATTGTCTCCGGAGGGATATCGCGGCTGTTTCTCACGTAGTCTCGAAATAGTTGAGCAGCGTGTTTCACGTAAGCGTCGAGTTCAATTTCCTTTTTCTGCGACTGAGCATTCATTGAATAATCTGCATGGAGAATATGATTCTCCTCGAAAAACTTTTTCACAAACGCCTGAGCGACTCCATCGACAAGAACCTTTAGAAGCCCATTGGGAAGTTTCAGAACCTGTAATACTCGTGCTACCGTGCCGACCTGGTAGAGTTCGTCATTTGTCGGATCTTCCAGTGTGCTATCCTTCTGAGCAATCAACAGAACGAATTTGTGATTCTTCGAGGCATACTCCACAGCTTCTACAGACTGTTCCCTTCCCACAAGAATCGGGAATAGCATATAAGGAAGCACCAATGAATCTCTCAGGGGAAGAACGGGAAGTTTCTTCGGGATGTCCTCAATATCCATTACTTCTCCGGCTTGATCCATTTCCTTATATTCGTTCAACCTTCCTCCCATGGATGACTTTCATCTGAAATTTTACCGAGAAAATATAGTAGACTCCGCAGGGTTAAACAAGGAAAGAAGGGGCTGTCGGCCTAAGCCGACGACTCCGGTCAGATCATGGATTATTACTGAGGCGGTCCGTCATGAGATATCGGAGGTTCATGAACCATCACGTGAGACAGCACCGCCGCATAGAAAATATGATTTCATCCAGCGATGAATTCATGCCGAGACCCCGCACGCCCCGCGAAGCGAGGTCCAGCGGTGACTCGCAGCATAATGGGCTGCAACATGCAATGCTTCTTTCTTAAGTTGAACCAGTTGTATTATCTTATTGTGTAGTCCATTAAACATGGTTAGGCTTCAATGTTCCGTCCTCTTATCAGGATCTTCTCCATTCTGTTCATTCTTATTTCCTCTCTTCGCGCTCAGGTTTGCATCTCTTTTATAGGCGACTGCACGATCGGCAATGATATCCGCTGGCCGGAGTTCGACAAATCTGTCGCGAAGAAGGGCTACGCATATTTCTTTTCGAATGTGAAGAACGTGCTTTCTGCCGACGATTACACTGTTGCGAATCTCGAAACCGCGATAATCGATTCCGGAACCGCTGTCGAGAAGGAGTACCGCTTCCGAGGCAAACCGGAATACTTGAACATCCTGAAACAGGGCGGCGTCGAGTGCGTGACAATCGCCAACAATCACACGCACGATTATGGAGATGAGGGATTTGCCTCAACAAAAAAATATCTGGCACAATACGGAATCGATTTCTTTGGGTACGAAACACATCTTGCCAGGAATATTAAAGGTGTGAAGTTTGCGTTCATTGGAAACGCTTTTCACCTGGGGCCGAATACAATTGCATATATAAAAGCAATCAGAGATTCAGTTGATTTTATAGTGGTCGTTATGCATTGGGGTGAGGAAAAACAATACGAACCTGACGAGGAGCAGAAAGCCCTGGCGCGCGAACTGATCAATGCTGGCGCGGATTTGATCGTCGGACATCATCCGCATGTTTTGCAGCCGATCGAGAAATACAAGGGGAAATATATTGCTTACAGTCTCGGGAACTTTGTTTTCGGCGGGAATAGGAATCCGCACGACAAGAAGACGATGATACTCCAGGCGTTCTTCGAAAAGGGGAAACCGGTCACGGTCAAAGAGATCCCATGCAGGATATCGTCTGAATTTTGTCCCATGGTGGTGCGGCGAAAGGATTGAAGGCTGAAATTTCACCGAATATTTCCGCCACGCTTCCCATGTCGACTCCGTGTGATGAGAAGCCCCTTTATCCTGCTGCAGCGGATTCGGGGAAACAACCAGGAACCGGCTATGGCTGAGTGTTCTATGGTTTGCACAGAATTCTTTGTGGGCCCGTCCCGCGACATTCAAGTCAAAGAAAGCAAATCCATACTCCATTGATATCCGCATTGTCTGCAAAGAACTGACTTTGAACTTTCAGCTCCTCGTGACTAACTTTTTGCCGAAGACATGCCTTTGGGACAACCCACAAAGAGAAATGTTGGCTGTTCGGAAACATCGAGCAACCGAGCTGCATAATTAAAAAACGTGATTCCCGGACACATTAACCGGGAGAAGGAGTTTCAAATGAAGATTCGAGTGGAAGACGCTCTTCTATACCATTCATCAGGCAGAAAAGGGAAAGTCGAAGTCGTGCCCACAAAACCATGTGTGACACAACGTGATCTGTCACTAGCCTATACGCCAGGAGTCGCAGAAGTTTGCAGGGCAATCGATAAAGATCCGGATTCGGTTTACGAGTTTACCGCAAAGTCAAATTTGGTCGCCGTGCTTTCCAACGGCACGGCAGTGCTCGGGCTTGGAAACATCGGTCCACTGGCAGGCAAGCCTGTCATGGAAGGCAAGGGGGTTTTGTTTAAGAGGTTTGCGGACATCGACGTCTTCGACATCGAAATCAATTCAAAGACGCCTGAAGAAATTGTGGCAGTCGCAAAAGCGCTTGAGCCCACCTTCGGTGGGATTAATCTCGAGGATATCAAAGCACCGGATTGTTTCTACGTGGAAGAAAAATTAAAGGAGACGATGAATATTCCTGTGTTCCATGATGACCAGCATGGTACGGCCATAATCAGCTCTGCTGCTTTGATGAATGCGCTGGAAATTGTGGGCAAAGATATTTCGAAAGTCAAGATTGTCATCAATGGAGCGGGTGCCGCAGCGATCGCGTGCACAAAACTTTACATTAGACTCGGCGCTAAGATAGAGAACGTATATATGTGCGATTCCAAAGGGCTCATTTACAAAGGAAGACCGATCGACATGAACCCTTACAAGGAACAATTCGCGCAGCAGACAAACCTTCGAACTCTTTCCCAGGTAATCGCCGGCGCGGATGTGTTTGTCGGACTTTCCGTGGCAAATGTCGTGACAAAAGATATGATTTGCTCGATGGCAAAAGATCCGGTAGTCTTCGCGATGGCGAATCCAGATCCAGAAATAACGTATGAAGACGCCACCGCCTGCCGGGCGGATCTCATTATGGCGACCGGCCGCAGCGATTATCCGAACCAGGTGAACAACGTACTCGGCTTCCCATTCATTTTTAGAGGAGCACTCGACGTTCGCGCTCGTACTATTAACGAGGAAATGAAGATCGCCGCAGTGAAAGCACTCGCAAGCCTTGCAAAAGAGCCGGTCCCCGACTCCGTTAAGAGGGCCTACGGCGGACTAGAGTTCGAATTTGGGAGAGATTACATTATTCCAAAACCTTTCGATCCAAGAGTGATAACATGGGTCGCTCCAGGAGTCGCAAAGGCGGCAATCCAGACCGGGGTCGCAAGATTGCAGATCGATGACTGGGAAAAGTATGTCTTCCAACTGGAAGAGAGGATGGGGATAACAAGAAGCGTGGTGAGAACTGCAATTGTGAAATCCCAGCATAGCGGCATGCGGATAGTATTTCCCGAAGGCGAAGAGCCGAAGATACTTTACGCGGCACAGATGATCCTCGATGAAGAGATTGCCAAACCGGTTCTTCTCGGCAGGAAGTCTCATATTGAGATGAAGGCTCACGAAATGAAGATTGATATTGAAGGAATAGAAATAATCGACCCGGAGCATTTCGAAAAAGCCGAGCAATACATCGAGGAACTTTTCAGAATGCGGCAGAGAAAGGGATTCACACGATCCCGGGCAGCGAGGTATATGGAGAGAGCCAACTATCTGGGCGCTATGATGGTACACATGGGCGATGCCGACGGACTCGTGTCTGGATTGACTCAGACCTACCCAAGCACAATCAAGCCCGCATTACAGGTGATAGGAATCGCTGAAGGAAGAGACCGGGTCGCAGGGCTTTACATTATAATGACAAAGCGGGACTCTTATTTCTTCGCTGACACCACCGTGAATATTGATCCCACGGCCGAGGAACTCGCGGAGATTGCAATCATGACCGCCGAAGTTGTAAAGCGATTCAACATTACACCGAAGATTGCCATGCTTTCGTTCAGCACATTCGGGAGCACGCGACTTCCCCAATCAATCAAAGTTCAGAAAGCAGTAGAGATTGTGCACAAGCTGGATCCTGACCTGATAGTTGACGGCGAAATACAGTCGGACATTGCGCTCTCGCCGGACGTTATCCAGGAGATTTATCCATTCTCAAGCCTAAAAGGTGGGGCGAATACTTTTATCTTCCCGAATCTAGACGCCGGAAATATCGCCTACAAGCTCATGGGAAAAATCGGCGGCGCCGCCTTACTCGGACCAATCCTGATGGGAATGAAAAAACCGATTCATGTTCTTCAACAAGGATGCGACGTGGAAGCAATCGTCAATATCGCAGCAGTGTGCGCGGTCGAAGCTCTCGACAGAAAGAAAGGAAAGGTAAATTAGATGATTCTCCATCGCTTTCTTCTCGCAGTTTGTTTGTTGGGCACCATTGCGCTTGGAGGCTCACGCAAAACGACAAACCGTTCAGAGGTGCAGACGGTCTCAAGAGTTGATTACGAAGCAGCGGGCGTAGAGGCATTGCGGCATTTCAACATCGCGCATGTGCGATATGCTCTGGATTATCTTGCCTCTGATTCACTTGAAGGCCGAGAAACAGCCGAACCGGGACAAGAACGGGCAGCGGATTTCATAGCGAAGCGATTCAAACAGCTTGGTCTGAAACCGTTGGGCGATGATGGTACATACCTCCAGCAATATTCCGTCAAAATTCATTCCATCAGCGATTCTTCGTTCATCGAAGCAGATGGGAAACACTTCCGTAACAACACAGACTTCTTCGTCTTGCCTTTCGGCGCCGGAGACACGACTGTAGTCTCAACGGCCGTGTTCGCAGGATATGGCTTTGAAAACAGTACATACTCCGACTATTCTGGAATTGACGTGAGAGGAAAAATCGTACTGCTTCTGGCAGGCAACCCTCCGTTTGCAGATACGAATGATATCATGATCAAGACGAAATTGTACAAGCGAACGAATGCTGCGAAGCATGGCGCGGCAGCAGTACTCCTCGTCGCAAGAGGAGGAGACACGGAGTTTTCAAAGACCCGGCAGCACTATAACTCCTTGTTTGGCAATAACATTATGACTCTGGATACCGGCACGAAAGAAACAAGGATGCCAACCATGATGCAGTTGGTCTACGTCAAACCTGAGATCGCAAACGAACTTTTGAAAAGTCGAGGAACTGACATAGAGCATATCACTCAGAGGATAGACTCATCAAAAACTCCGGCATCTTTGCAGCTTGGCAGCATAACCGCCAGGGTAAACCTTGTCTCAGAATCCCGCCGGGCACAAAATGTCGTCGGAATGTTAGAAGGAACTTCGCTGAAAAATGAATACGTGGTTTATTCCGCACATTATGATCATCTCGGCAAGACACCGGAGGGTGTTGTCTACCATGGCGCAGACGACAACGCATCCGGCACAAGCACTGTAATCGGCATCGCGGAGACTTACTCGGAGTCAAAAATAAGACCTAAAAGAAGCATAATTTTTTTGACGGTCTCGGGAGAGGAAAAAGGTCTTCTCGGCTCCGAATATTTCACTTCCCATCCTCCGGTGCCGATCAAAGACATAGTAACTGATCTGAACACCGATATGGACGGCAGAATCGACACATCGTATGTAAATCGCGACAGTAATTATGTCTTCGTGATCGGCAGCAAACGGCTCAGCTCGCAGCTGGATTCAATGCTCGTCCTTGCGGATAGCCAATCGGTCAAAATCAAATTAGACTATTCGTTTGACTCTGCCAACGATCCGAACCAATTCTATTATCGCAGTGATCATTACAATTTTGCCAAGAGGAATATTCCCGTTGTTTTCTTTTTCGACGGCAATATCCCGGAATACCATAAACCAACAGATACGAGCGACAAGATAGATTTCCCCATTCTTGAAGAAAGAGCCAAGTTGATTTTCATGACGGGCTGGAAAGTCTCAAACCTAGATTGGCGATTGCAATTGAACTGACAGTTGCCGCGTTCTAATCTATCTTAGGGCATTGTGATCTCAAGCGGCTCCAGATGCGAGAGCCGTCATCCCAATGAGATATAAGGCACGGAGGATCGTGTGTCGACATTTCCGTTGTCGGTTTCTCCGTTTGTGAGGGGAAATCTTCTTGCCAAGCCGATTGCTAACACATTCACAGAGAAGATGGTAGTTGTGCCGCAGGGACAGTAATCAATACTGCCGTCGCAAGTCTGCTCTTAAAAAAAAATCCAAAATGTACGACGCCTCAAAAAGGGGTGCGTCCAATTTCGGAAATTTTAATCTTTTGGATTTGAATTCGTCCGCGACTCTGAAGCCGAGGAGTGAATTCTATTGAGCAGGCAGCTCCTTGGATTGAAACACGCGCGATTTAAGTCTCGTAATCTCGCGCTCTTTGGTTTCCAACTGGTTGTACAGATCCACAAGATGGTCATAGAACTGGCTTTCGAGAACTCTCACTTGTGAGACATCATCGAAATGGAATATTATTTCAGAACTTGTCCCCTGAAGGTAATACGCCTTGACTTTGAAGTACTTGTCAAGGTCCTTCTGCTTAAGAGTCCCAATCCCTTCTCCCTGTTCTTTGCACTCACTAACTACCGTATCGAATCCCGTTGAATCCTCAGGCTGCAAGAATTCTTCTACATCCAGACGTTTCCCGCTCTCCAGCTTCAACGGCAGCACCTCATGCGCAAATTGATTTGCGTAGATCAAGTTTAATTCACAGTCGGTGACGACAAGCGGGATTCTCACCGTCTCAAAAAGTCTGTAGAAATCTGATGTAATTGTAAAGTTTGCCACGATCACTTCACGTGCATCTATTATGCCGTCAAAATAGCCGAAAGCGAGTGGAATGCAAGCTGTACCTCTTTCAGGCAGCCGGCATGTTACAGCAAAGTAAATTTCAGTTACAATTATTTCACGGACCCGCACTTTTAGAGAAAGGCCGCAAGGGACAGGAACTCCTTACGCGAGTTACATTAATTCGACCCTTGAGTCTTGCGGCGTGATCAGTTTCCAAGGTAAACAATGCTAACCTTCGAGACACCGGCAAGTTCTTTTAAGGTTAGAACTTCACCCGATTCCTGACTCAAGTGATTCGGAGCCGACGTCTTCGGCTGCCCGAAAAAATCCAAAATGACAGCGACATTGCCAGAGGTGTGGAGAGCTATTGCACCACCACCCGCCTGATTTGTCAAGAAGATACCCGAATCATGATCAGTTGATGTGACAACAATTGCTGGCGGTGCGATTACCGTCAGTGTTATCTTTGCTGTCGCGGTTACCACCTGTTCTTCAGACGTCGAAACGCAAATCAACGATCCGAAAACAGGAAGTAGGACCAACGACATGCTGAGTCTTCTCCTCAATACGTCCACCCGCAAGTTTAACAAGACTAAGTCCAAGTAGGTTCCTGCGATCGAAGCAATAATGGAGTGATTCAAGCATTCGTACGGAGAACGCTCGGCATCCGGATTTCCGACATCCATCGTTAGCCAAGAAAAGAGATTCACGGAAGAAGAAGAAATGCTCGGGCAAACGCGACACGTGTTTGGCGAAGCAAACCGAAGAGGACCCAGCACCCTGATGTGCATTGCTCCCCATAGACTCGTGGGGGGAAATTCAAAAGGAAGAACCCGTGCCCCCACAAGAAAACATCAGGGTAGCTCCTGCGGAGTTATTGCTTTATGGGCTGTTTGGATTCTTATTCCGTTCGCCTCAACCCGCGAAGCACGTTACGCCGTCATGCCAAAGTGACTTGACCTGACGCGCAAAGTTCAGGGGTTGTGCTGTGTCAGGATTTCAAGATTCGTTGGTAGGATCTGCTATGTCGTTAGAAAGACATGTAAACTTGAAAGCTCAACAAGAGAACCGTTGCCTTTTCCCTGCGTAAGCTCTTGGCTTCGCCGCAAATTTCTCACCGGTTCCTCGATGAATAGAAGCATCAATCCGCAATGCCGATTTTTCTTGGGTAGGCATCAACGCAACAGGGACTGGCGAGATTCCGTTCCACCACGGTTTATATATTGGGTGTCCCATTGCGGGAGCCCGAGATTCTTTGTCCTAAGGCAAAATACGTTTCCCCACGCTGTCCATCATGAAAGAATGGGTATACTGGAATTTACTGAGAAACAGAGTCAGCTTCTCCATGGCGTTCTCTATCGTCTCGATCGTATCGGATTGAACCAGATATAGCTTCGAACTCTCATTCAAAAAAACACTCAGTTTCTCTCCAGTCTCTTTTCTTGCCTTTGCTGCAAATTTCTCTGCGCTTCGACGGCCAGGGAAAGCATTGATCTGGATTACAAACTTTTCTTTGTTCGGAGTCACCGGAGCGGGGGATGGCGAGATATTTATTTCAGGCGGCTTTTCAGGAAACTGACCGGCTGTAGCAATGGTAACCTTGGATTTCACATCTCGCAACAGGATTTGCAGACCTTCCACGTAGTCGCCGCTCTTTGTCGGTCTCACCTCGAAGGTCAACACGGCAGGGTCAGCAACTATCCCCAGCATGGATAGCTGGCTTGAGTCCACATAGGCAATATACTTTCCGGGAGGCATCCCCATATAATAGAAAGTCCCATCACTGAAGATTACCACCGATTTCTGAAAATCGGCGGAGATGGTTCTAATTTCAAGTGTCAATCCGGGAATTGCCGTTGCGGTCTTACCTTCTATTTTCAAAACAGTGCCGTCTACGATTCCCCCCGCAAAAAATGGTATATCTATCGGTTTATAAGAATTCGGATCCGTGATAAAAGAAAAGGACCTTATCTTGGGGATCAACAACGGATTCCGGATTGAAGCTAGATCGATATCAGCGCTGTACTGTGTGTATGGAAGGAGGTTCCATTCTCTTGCAATTCCATCACCCGACACTTCTGACGATACCGCCTGCCTCAAAGTCACTGTACCACCTTTAATAACTTCATCGCCGCTGTCACAGATTCCGTTGTTGTCATTGTCAACGTACATTCTCATGGACGCCGCTGAATGCCCTACCCATTCGAGGTTGTTGAAGACAAAACGGTCATATTCCTTGTCGTAGCCTATTGAGCCGGAAAGATTTTCGGTGAACCATGCCTCTCCGTTCTGTACTTGAGCGTTGCTCGTAGAACGCGTGGATGGTAAGTCCGCCACTATCTGAAGACTCAATACGGAAAATCTGTTTACGAAATCTCGCTCCACAGCAACCGCAACCCTGACATATTGATGGACATTTTTCGAAAGCTCGAACCTTATATCATCAAGCGAATTCTTGAGAGCACCATATCTCATCGTGGCATTCAGGAGAGCACCGTTCAGAAAATCGAAATCTCCCCGAGAGAATAGCAATGAATACAAAATATTAGCCGTTAGTCCATAGTTCCTGAAGACGGAGCCCTCGCCGTAGTCAAGAATTGATGTCTGATAACCGATTGATGTATTGATTTGACCAAAACTGGAATTGAAGAAGGCAGAGTAGCTGAACGATGTTTGACCACCGACATATTCCTGCCAGATTGCAGAAGTCCTCACATTGAAGGAGCTGGTCAGCAAGGAAAGCGGCACAAAAATGTCCGCCTGAGCATCCTCAAGTTTATTACTTGGGTTGTAGAGCAAGTTCTTCTGGTAATGAGCATATTCGACATCGAAAGACGCCTGAGATGGATAAAGGGCATTGAATGTAGACCGGTAGAATGCAGAAGGTGCAGCATTAAGACTCACCATGTATTCAGAGCCAATTCTCAGGGAGAGCGCATTGTAGAAAAGAGGTTTTTGGAAAAGGGGATCATCAACATAATCAACACCGATTTTTTCTGTAAGCCAGTCTGCAACGCCTCCCGCCGCCTCGGCAGAGAGGAAGTTATCATTTGTGTTGTTCAGTTTACCTCCTCCAACCGAATATGTGAATTGTCCGGTGGGTACAAAGGTGAACGGGATCTGCAGCCTTCGGTCGGATTCAATCACTTCGCCGCTCGGTCCATAGTACTTTAGCTGGACAAACGAAGTGCCATAAACGAGAGGGATCATAAAATGGGCGTAGCCAGCAGTGTCGGCTTTTGAGTAGCCCACAAGCTGTCCGTTGAGGTAAAGCTCCACATCCCAATTAGGATTCGTTTTCGCATCAACAGCATATTTACTGAACATCGTTCTCACGGTAGTAGGCTCGTTCGAGATCTGAGCGCCGCGAAAGCCATATTGCGTCAGCCCGTTCGAAAAAAGGTTGCCCAGCCCCGCATAACTGATGTAGTCGGTCGAATCAAAAACATATTTCCAACTTAGATCGCTCGAATAGAGTCCGGAATTATGTCGAGAAATGTTCCCGAAGACCGTGCCTTCAGCCTCTCCGCCGAGTATTTCTCCACCACCCGTCAGGTTATAATTATATTCCGATTGACCAGCTTCACCAAAGCCGCTTAGCGAATAGTCGAGCACGCCACCATTCAAAAGGGACCGATCACGCCGATAGACGAGCGGCGCCTGCAAGAATGAACCCTGCGGAGTGGTAATCAAATAATTCCGTCGGGTTTCTCTCTGATATTCCGTGACAATCGGAAGTTCTGTTTCCGTCAAGAGCGACAGAGCTAACGAACTGAAATCGACCGAGAAGTTTAAATTGAAAATCTTATTAAACAAGGATGGCAGGACATAAAAGTCCAATTTACCAATGATGGCCTGGCTGCTGTCGAACTCTATTTCTCTATCGCCTAACCGAGCAACATGTTTCGCGAAGTTTATTTCATAGAGATTGTCCGGCTTAATGAAGAAACCACTGAGTGTTGAGTCTTTCATATTGATTGACCCGTCTATATGAAGCTCTTTGAAGACCGTGCTAATTGGGATATAGGCGGAATCGTTTTCGTAAATAGCGCTGATTATGGTATTTACAATTCCGCTATAATTAAAAGAGAGGTATATTTCTTGCGACTGATCAGAAGGTGTTTGCCCCTCGACCTCCGCCGCAGAGACAAGGCTTATGACAAGTATACAGCTCCAAAAAATTCTCGAATACAGATTTCCTGCTCCATCCTAAGTTCTTTAGAACTCACAATTGTAAGCTGTCAGTGCGGCGTCAAGAAGGTTTCACTGGACGGAAAAGTTTATAGTCTTTTCCACCGCAGGCGTTTTCAACAGGTCGTCTTGCGAGATATCGGTTCTCTCCGACGAAAGCTTGATGTCTGCAGTATATGAACCTTCGGGTAACTTAGAAAGTGGAACAGCAATCTTGAAAGCCATGTTGTCCCGATAGATCGCTATAACTTCTTCTTCGCTGTCCATTTTGTTGCCTGCTTTGTCCTCAACCACTGCAGAAATCTTCCCGAAGAAAGGAGAATTCCCTCCATGAGTCACCTGCGCCAGGAAATTCATCGAGGTTGAGTCCTGCTTGACTTCAATATTGGGCAGATCGACGCTCGTCAGGACACTCCCTTTCTTGTAAATGATAGTCGTGACCTGTTCGAGCACAAATGTAATATTTGCTGTGATTCCAGTCTTTACCGTGTCGATCGTTTTTGCCTGTGGAGTTGAACTTGTCACGAGCCTCGTCCAATACTCTCCATCCGACAAATTCGCCGGCGGCGCCACAAGCAATCGAACAACCTGCTGCTGATTGGGATTGACTATGAACTTTTGCGGAAATCCTCTGACCCATTGCTGACACGAATGCTTCTCAGCCATTAGACTGTCGTCGTATTGCATTCTAATGTTTCCTGACGAGTCCGACTCGGGAAAGCCAAATCTGAATGAAACAGAGATTTCCTGAGGTGTGTTCGAACGATTCATTACTACGAACGTTCCGAATCTGGACTGGTCACTCATAAACAGAATTGTCGGAGCCACAATTACTTGTGCCTGAGTCAATGAGGAGACCAGCAAAACTGTCGCGAAGATTATGATTTTTTTCATGGCTGTAATTTAATGAATAAAAGATTCTATCTCAATTGTCCAATAGGTTATTTCCAGCGAAATTGTGCCACTGCAATTGCCGGCGGGCTGATTTTTAACAAATGCCGCAATGCTTCGTTCAAGCCAGAAGCAACAAATGCGTGTACTAGTCAAGGTCACCGTTGAGCCAAACAAGACCGACGTTGAGCCCGCCTGCTTCCCTGAGGAACTGTCGCGAAGCGGCATCCTGTCCGACAGTTTAACTCACGCAGAGCAAGAAGCCTTCGCCGAAAAAAAAGAGAAGGCTCAGCACTGCTAAGCCTTCCTTTGTCTCCATTACCTTTGCCGCGCACTGGATCATGCAGGCTTGTCCAACAGGACATCTCAAGTCATTAGTAGGCTACTTGAAGAGTGTAAGTGCCATCCCACTCGCCAGGTGTGGCATCACTACTTACTGTCACCGCGCCACCCACGAACACCCATGCTTCACCGGTTGCTGACAATGTCAGATTCGACGCTGCCGATTGGGTGCCGCTTTGGTTGTCGTTCGTGGTGTTGTAAATAGGCGACCCTGGGGTGAACGTCACCGATCCTACCTCAGTTCCGGTCTTCAGAGTAAGATTATTAGGAGTGGTCCAGGTAAGGGTCAGTGTAGCATCATCATTTCCCTTCACATCAAACTCGCCATATTTAGCAGGCGCAGCGTCATTTGAATTTATCGTTTTTGAATTACCCTGCACCAAGATTCCAAAAGCCAGATCCTGAACAGGTGCGACAGACACAGACGCCCATACAATTGTGCTTATATTCACACCGTTACTTGCGCTAGACCCGGTTTGGCCAGATTGTGCGAATGACATCGCAGCAAGACCAAGAATCATCGCTACGACTAACATTAACTTTTTCATGATTTTTCTCCATTTTAAATTTGTTAAGAAATTTCGTCCTCCTGATTGTCGGACGGCTGTCAAAAAACTCTTATTCATCTTATCAGTAGTTTACTTGTATGGTATATGTACCGGTGTATTTTCCCGAAGCGAGATCCGGAAGCGGGTTGTCGTTGTTTATGTGACCACCGAGCCACAGAAAATAATTGCCGCTGGCAGGACTCAGTGTCTCGCTGATTGTACCGAGAGACAAGGTCCCGGAACTTCCCTGATCATTTGCCTGGTTCCCATTTACCGACGGAGTGAATGGAACCATGCTCGAGCTTAAGGAAAGGTTCACTGATGCCGGCAATGCAATGGTCACAGCCGTGTTCGGCTCACCCGCAATTGTAAACAGTGGGATGCTTGAGGCAGTCTTAGGATCTACAGCAGGAACAGGAAATCCGGGATAAGCAACTCCGAAATCCAACGTTCCGGTTTCTGTTATACTAAGTGCCTGTTCTACAGTGATCGAAATCTGCAATGACGCATCAGCACTGCTTTGACCAGATGCGGGCAAGGCAAGCGGGAGAAGTACCAAAACCAAGAAGAACAATCTCTTCAAGAGCGATTCCATTCTCAAAAGATTCATAAACACAAACCGGTCTAGCCGGTAAGTTTTCATTCCGAAGTATCTCAATATCACGCTCTTCATTGTCACTTCTAATATGTCAAGCTGCGTGCCAAAGAAGAGATGCAGAAAGCTAGAAATCTAAGGGTTTTCAGTTTCCAGGATGGGCAGGATTACCAATCCGTAATGGGCGGAAGGGAGAAAGTAACACTCGGAAAACGAAATGTGGACAGCTTGATTTGAATGGTCTTGGAGCTTTGGAGGGAATCAGCGAACCTCTGACCTTTCACTCATCGCTTTCCGGTTTTCAATTTATTATGATCGACCCCACCTTACTGCTGAATGGGAACGTGAACCTGACGAAACCATTTTTCACATTCGAGAATCTCGCCCTTCAGTTCTTGCCCGTCATTCGTCTTCATCACTGCCTGACGAGCCGAAGTTCGTCCTATCAGATCAATCGCCAGGTTCCTATACCGCGGCTCGAATTCCCCCTTGTTACTGAATCTCAGAAATCCGCCACCGCTACTGGAGTCGTACGAGACTGTCATGTCAAGGAAATCTCCACTCTTGTACGCCATCGATTCGCCATCGTCAAAATATGAATTTCCTTCGGCTGTTGTGTGTGCTCCGAGCGGATCCATTCGGGGGAAGACGCGGAGAATAAGCGTGTCGGCTTGCTCACTTGTCGATTGAATTACACTTTGCGTGAAAAGTATCGTACCATCTCGAACAAATACGGGCGTCCTTCCAAGCGGTGCATCTACTTCGTGCCAGCCGCTTTCGAATCTCTGCCCGTCGTACATGCTTGACCATGTTCCTTTCGGGAAATAAACCCTTCGGGAAACGACACCGGAATCAAGAACAGGAGCAACCAGCAAATTGCTTCCGAACAAAAACTCATCGGAGATTTCATACGCTTCCTCATCATCCGGAAAACATATATAAAGAGGTCTGACGATTGGCAGCCCATCCTCACTTGCATTCTTAAAAGCGGTATAGATCTCGGGAAGCATTTCATATCTGCTATTAATTATCTCTCGATTTATTTCCGTGCTCTCGGTATCGAATGCCCAAGGCTCTCTTTGTGCGGAATTTATCACACTATGTGTCCTGAAAAATGGACTGAACGCTCCAAGCTCCAGCCATCTCGAAAAAAGCTCGGCGCTCGGATTGCCGATGAACCCGCCAACGTCGCTTCCGACAAACGGCTGCCCGCAGACTCCGATATTCAAAAACATCGCAAGCGCCAGTCTCAAATGGGCAAAGCTCGCAAAATTATCCCCGGTCCACATCGCGGCGTATCGCTGACCGCCTGCATAGTTTCCCCGTGTGAGAACTAGCGGACGTTTGTTCGGGTCAAGTCTTTCCAAACCCTCACGAGTGGCGCGTGCCATCTCCATTCCATAGACGTTATGTACCTCGGAGTGCTCCGCCGTACCACTGTCCAATTCATGAACCGCGTCCAATGGAAATGTTTTGTTCGGAGTGTTGAAAACGCTAGGCTCGTTCATGTCGTTCCAGAATCCGTCCACCCCGCAGCCGATCAAAAATCTGTACTGCTCGCCCCACCAATTTCTTGTCTTCTCATTCAAGAAATCCGGAAACACACAGTCACCGGGCCACACTTGACCGATGAAATAATTTCCGTTTGGGTTTTTGACAAACACATTCTCATTCACACCGCTGTCGTAAACTCGATACCCCTTTTCATCTTTTATTCCCGGATCAATTATCGTCACGACCTTAAAGCCCAAATTGTGAAGAGTATCCAGCATGTTTTTCGGCGTCGGAAAATCTTTCGGATTCCAAGTAAAACACTTGTACCCGTCCATGTAATTGATGTCCAAATAAATTACGTCGCACGGAATTTCTCTATCACGAAAACCGTGGGCAAGGTCGAGGACTTTCTGCTCAGGATAATAGCTCCATCTCGACTGCTGATAACCGAGCGCCCAAACCGGCGGCATGGGCATCCTACCGGTAAGTTCGCTGAATCTTTGAACGACTTCAGCGGCATTCTTTCCAGTAATCAGGTAGAGTTCAAATGCACCGCCCGCCGCCTTGTAAACAAGCCTGTCACTGTCGGAGGCACCAATGTCAAAGACGGATCGAAAAGTGTTGTCGAAGAACAATCCGTATGCACCGCTCGTGTCAGCCTTGAGCAGGAAGGGAATGCTTTCATACAGCGGATCGAGTCGTGCTGAGTAAGCCGGGAAGTCGGAATTCCACATGGTGGCGCGGCTTCCATATTTATCAAATGGCAGAGTCTTTTCACCGAGCCCGTAGAAATTCCTCGCGCCATGAATATCAAAAGTCGCAACTAATCCCGAGTCGCCAAATTGAATCCCTGTAAGATCAAGTGGATTCGAACCATTTTTTGAAATATATGAAAAACTCATCGTTCCGGGGAGGTAACTTATGGTTCCGTCATCGAGGCTTATCGAGATTCTATCTTTGTTTGCCTCAGCTTTATACTGGGACAATTCTTCAGGTTCTTCGATCACCGCAAAAGACTTTCGCGAGGAGTTTCCGCGTTGAATGGTAAGATGAACTATTCCGGTCTTGAAGACTTCCACCTCCGATTTTCCAGAATCGCAGTTTACAACTATCGCATTCGGAGTCCTATCAACCTCTTGCAGCTCGCCAAGTGAAGATCCTATTTGCGGGAATGCGTTCATATTACCACAGTTTTCATTTAACATGCAGTTAAGCCCGATGAACACGATAAGTCCGTATAACATTTTGTACCTCCTTTAGTTACAGCGCAAAGTCCACAAAGATTCTTCACGAAGGACACAAATCGAACTGCAAATTGACATCTATCTTCTCTGTGATCTTTGCGACTGTCGTTAGCGTTGGTCTAAAATCCCGAAGGGATGCAATTACCATAGCAAGGGCCGTCACCACAGTACCCTAACCCTGAATGGGTGACATTATCATTCTATCCATTCAAACAAATATTTCTCATCGTATTCTATCTTGAACTTCTTCAATAATTCCAAGTATTCCTCTCTAAACCTTCTTTTCTCGTGGTGCCGTTCCTGATCTAGAATGTAGTTATAGACAGACTCTATTTGCGAATGCCCGTACGAAAAAACTCCGTAGCCCACCTGCCAGGAGAACTTTCCTTCCACGAATTTTCTGCCATTGACAAAGTTTGAAGAATTATTCTTGATATCCCTGACCAAATCTGAAATTGCCATTGACGGTTTCAACCCAATGAATGCATGGATGTGGTCAGGCATTCCGTTTACTATGATGGGCTTCTGCTCCTTGCCTTTGATGATTCCTGCAATATAACTGTGCAGTTCATCCTTCCAGCGATTCGAAATCAGGTTTTCCCTGCCCTTCACGGCAAAAACCACTTGTATGTAGATTTGTGAAAAAGTGCCTGCCATGACTTATGCCACCTCTTCAAGGTTTTGTTTTGAGTTTTTTTCTACTATAACAATATCAGCCCTTCGGGCTTTCTTGCAATTTCTATTTACAATCGTTCTACAACGACAGTATCAGACATTTGGATGTTTTACCTAGAAGGTTATGGCCCACTTCACGACACTGCAATGGGATTTTACTCTGCGAGTCGTTGATCCGTCGGTGGCGCCCTTTTCAAAATCAAAACGTCCATTATTAGGGAGCATCCCTACAGGATGCACTCGGAGGACTTCCTCGGAGTCGCGAAACAGAAACCAAATCAGCTAAGAGCTAAGTGCTGACAAGTGATCATTTCAGATGATTTTCAAATGCAGCTCGATCAATTGCTCGCGGCTTACTTCGCTGGGGGCATCGTCCATCAGTGAAACTGCGCTCGCTGTTTTCGGAAAAGCGATGACGTCGCGGATCGATTTCCCTCCGGTGAAAAGCATAACGAGCCTGTCGAAGCCGAATGCGATTCCGCCATGCGGAGGTGCACCGTACTTGAACGCGTCCAAAAGAAAACCAAATTTCTTTTGAGCTTCTTCGTCAGAGATCCCGAGACAGGCAAACATTTTTCGTTGAAGCTCAAGCTGAAAAATCCTTATGCTCCCGCCGGCAATTTCATTGCCGTTCCAAACCAGGTCATAGGCCCGCGCGCGGACTCTGCTAACAGGATTATCAGGATGCCATCTCTTTTTCGCGGAAAATTCTTTCAGTCCCTCGTCAAGGATCGAGACGTCTTCTTCACTCGGAGAGGTGAAAGGATGGTGCATCGCCGCAAATCGCTTTTCATCTTCCGACCATTCGAGCAATGGAAATTCGGTAATCCACAATAAGGAATTTGCATTTTGATCGATAAGCTCAAATTTCTTCGCCAGCTCTAAACGGAATTGGCCAAGCATGAGAAATATCTTGCTTCGCGGCTGTGTAACGAGTAAAATCAAATCCCCCGTTTTCGCATCGAACGATTTCCGAAGGTTTTTCAATTGCGCGTCGGAGAAATGTTTCGCCGTGGGTGAATCGAGAACATCTTTACCGACTTTGAAATATACAAGACCGCCAGCGCCGCAGGTCTTGGCCAGGTCGATCAGCTCATCCAATTGTCTGCGGCTCAAGTCGGAATGTCCCTTTAGATTTATTCCGCAAATAAGATTGCCGCTCTGAACACTCGATTCAAAAACCTTGAACTGTGACCCTCGGAGAATATCCGTGACATTTTCTATTTCGAGCCCAAACCGCAAATCTGGCTTGTCGCTCCCATATTTTGTCATCGCCACATCGTACCTGATTCGAGGTAATGGGGTCGGTATATCGATCCCCTTTATTTCCCTGAAGAGCTCTTTGGTCAGCCCTTCAGCAATTCCATAAATGTCTTCCTCCACTACAAAAGACATTTCTATGTCAATCTGAGTAAACTCGGGCTGCCGGTCTGCGCGAAGATCCTCATCACGAAAACATTTTACGATTTGGAAATACTTGTCGAACCCTGACACCATCAGTATTTGCTTGTAGGTCTGTGGAGATTGTGGAAGTGCATAAAATTTTCCGCGATGGATCCTGCTCGGAACTAGATAATCCCTCGCGCCCTCCGGAGTACTCCGCATAAGGAACGGCGTCTCAATCTCGAGGAAACCTAAGCTGTCAAGATAGCGGCGAACGGACTGGGCTGTCTTGTGCCTCGTCTGCAGATTTTTCTGCATCTGTTCTCGACGAAGATCGATGTAGCGGTACCTTAACCTAAGATCCTCGCTCGTGTCACTCTCGCTGTCGATCTGAAAGGGCGGTGTCTCCGCCTCATTGAGGATCAGCAGGTCATCCCCAACGACTTCGATTTCTCCTGTTGGCAGGTTGAGATTCGTCGTCCCTTCGGGCCTGTGCTCGACTCTTCCAACAACTGCAATCACATCCTCGGCTCTCAACTCCTTCGCGATTTGATAAATTGCCTCGTTGTGCTGCGGGGCAAAAACGATTTGTGTCTTGCCATAACGATCGCGCAAATCGATGAAAATGACTCCACCCAAATCTCTTCGACGATCGACCCAACCGTTTAGAATGACATTCCCGCCGATATTCTTAGCTCTGAGTTCACCACAGGTATTAGTTCTTCTCTTTCCACGCAACGAAACAACGGTTTTGGGCATTTAAAGATTCGATCTTTTTGTTCTAGAATTGTGAAATTCTCCTCCCAACGGGATGCTCGATAGTCCGCTGGAACATAACGGAGTCTGACGACCTTCGCAGAGGGAGTCCTTACGATAATATAAGTAGGGAATGAAGTTAAAGTCAAAAGCTAAAGGCACTAAGCGGGTAGATGCTCGGTTGAAGGGTCTAATGTAAGCTGTTGAAATAGTTGAAGATGCCGAGATTATCGAGTTCACGACCTCGATAATGGAGGCTAATCTGGAAGAAACATTGAAAAACTCAAGGCACTGTTTCTATAGGCGGCGACTGGTGGGCCATTTTAGTCATGAATATTTTCTTTGCGTCCTTTGCGTCTCTCCCGCTCAATTATCTGATACGGGAATGCGGGATGCCGCAACGCGGCACTCTGTGCGCTTTTGCCGCCCCGACATTATATCTTCATGAAATGATGCGGCATGCCGCAAGGCGGCAGCGGTTAGATCTTACCGCAGAGTCCCGTCAAGTTATTTTTACGTCGGGATGGCGCAAGGCGCTCAAACGCTGGGAAGGCGCAGAGATCGCAAGTAGACTTCGGCCCTGTTCAAAGTAGCTCACTACCAGGCGGCGCGATACTTGACAAATACTCGGAAAACAGTTAACGTACCACGAAGCGTGACGGCACGTTTTGTCGAGGCACAGCCGAGGATTCGAATTCACCTTGACCTTTGATCTCAAAAAGAAAAAGAATTGGAGAGCTCTACGGGGATCAGGATGGCAAAGCCGGGGGGCAACACTGAACCACCGGGAGGCGCTTGCAGCAATGTCACCAATCCTTTCCGGGATCATATACGATCTCATTGTCTTATTTAGAATTATGATGGTACTCGATTGATCCATATAATTTTCATCTTGAATTATTAGTCGTTCATTAAAATCTTCCGAAGAAGTCCTTCGGACTAAACTAAGAGGAGGATCAAATGGCAAAGAAGAAGAAAACAACTCGCGCCAATAAGCCGCCACGTCAACGCAAACCACAGCTTGGCAAACCCGGCTACGGTTGGCTACCGGATTTGCCCGACCATCGGGATCTCTTGTACAGCCAAGTTCTTCCGGTGATCGAAGCGCTTCCACCTGCTGTCAACCTGCGCGCGACCTGTTCGCCCGTTGAAAACCAAGGTCAGCTCGGAAGCTGCACCGCGAACGCGCTCGTCGGCACGCTCGAATTCCTGGAGCGCAAGGACAGCCTAAAATTCATCGATCTCAGCAGACTTTTTATCTACTACGATGAACGTGCTATCGAGCACACCGTGAAGTCCGATTCCGGAGCACAGATAAGAGACGGCATTAAGACACTTGCCAAGCAAGGTGTCTGTCCGGAAAAAGAATGGCCCTACAACATTGTAAAGTTTGCTGTCAAGCCTACGGCAAAATGCTATAAGGATGCACTCCAGCATCAGATAACTTCGTACCATCGTGTCGTCACACTAGATGAAATGCGAAATTGCCTCGCTGCTGGATTCCCATTCATATTCGGGTTTACTGTTTACGAGAGCTTCGAGTCGCAACAGGTAGCACAGACCGGAATCCTGAACATGCCTCAACCCGGTGAGAAAGTTCTGGGGGGACATGCTGTGGTCGCGGTCGGTTACAACGACTCGGAAAAGCGATTCCTTGTGCGGAACTCGTGGGGAACTGGCTGGGGCCAGCAAGGATATTTCACGATACCGTACGACTATCTAAACGACCGTAATCTATCGGATGATTTCTGGACGATTCGACGAGGTGAAAATATGTAATTAGCTCACGGCTCATGGCTTTTCACTCGTTGTTCATGCCCTGCCGACCATGAGCTGTCGTCATCATTGAGTTGATTATGAGAAATCAACTCCTCAAATTCCATCAATGGAATTCAGACACATAACGGAAAAGCCGCTTTTCTATTCTATCCTGCTCAACGGTTTGATTGCTGCGGTGGAATTGATAGGCGGTTTCTTTTCCGGGAGTCTTGCCCTCGTCTCCGATGCGATGCACAATTTCGGCGACTTCATCGCATTGATAATTAGCTTCGCCGCAACGCGGGTAATGTACTGGAGCGGAAACACCAAGAAATCCTACGGCTATTTTCGCTTCGAAATCCTTGCAGCTTTCTTAAACTCCGTTCTGCTCGTCGCGATCGGCGCCTACATAATCTACGAATCGTTCACCCGTTTCTCTCACCCGGTGCATATCGACTCCATGATGATGCTCATCATTGCAGCCATCGGGTTTGCTGCAAATCTGTTTTCGCTATTGCTCCTTCGTAAACACAAGAAAGAAAATCTCAATATCAGGAGTGCCTTTCTCCATTTGATAACCGACACTCTTGAATCCGCGGCGGTCATTGCTACCGCAGTCATAATAACTTTTGTAAGATTTCCATCTCTCGATTTGATTATCTCGATAATCATTGGCGTCTTCATCATAAAGAGTTCATGGGACTTGCTTCTCGAATCGACGAACATTCTTATCGAAGGCTCCCCAAAAGGAATCGATCTTAACGAAGTCGGCAAGTTCATAAAGGAATTTCCCGGAATAAAGGGGGTGCACCATCTTCACATCTGGAGCTTGTCATCCAACTTCCGCGCGCTTTCGGCGCACATCGTGGTTGACGACATGGAGCTCAGTCACACTTCGGCAATAACCGGAAAATTAGGACAACAGCTTGCCGACAGATTCGACATCGACCATCCAACGTTTCAATTGGAAGCAGATGCATGCGAGGAGGAACTTATTCCGAAGTACCGCGACATTGATCGAAAGTCGAAAATCAGAAAATGAGTCGCCGGGCGCTGAGCATCGAGCAAGACCTTGAGAGAAAAATTTCAGGCGAGGTCCTATTCGACGACATATCCAGAACACTTTTTAGCAGCAATGCTTGCATGTATCGAATCATGCCGCTCGGTGTTGTCGTCCCGAGAAACATCGGAGACGTCGTCGAAACCGTGCGTTATTGCGCTGAACGACAGATTCCAATCACAAGTCGCGGTGCCGGCACGAGTCTCGCGGGTCAAGCAATCGGAAGCGGAATAGTCCTTGTCTTCAACAAATACTTTCGCAACGTACTTGGCATCGATGAACTTGAACAAACCGCAAGCGTACAAGCCGGAGTAGTCTTAAACGATCTGAATAGGAGTCTTCTCGGCCATCAACTCATGTTTGGCCCGGATCCATCGACGGGCAAGCAATGTGTGGTCGGCGGAATGATCGGGACGAATGCTGCGGGACCTCACACCGTGAAATATGGTGCGACAAAGGATAACGTTCTGGAGCTGAAGATTGTCACCGCCGACGGCGAAGTTCGCATTATCTCAGCAGACTCCTCTGACTTCGAGATCGCCAATAGAGTCCACGAACTTCTTTTGCCTCACAAAAACTTAATCGAAGAAACATTTCCGAAGACCTCGAAGAATTCTTCGGGCTACAATTTGAAGGAAACACTCAATCCTGTTCAAGTCTCGTCTTTAGGCATGCAGGATGCTGCAAGGCAACATAACAGCTTCCTCGATCTGACAAAACTCCTTTGCGGAAGCGAGGGTACTCTCGGAATAATTGTTGAGGCAAAGTTAAGATTGGTCCCTCTTCCGAAAGAAAGAAGAAACCTGATCGCCTATTTCCCTTCTTACGAATCGTGCGCCGTTGCTGCAAAGGAGTCGCTGCAATTTGTGCCGGCGGCGGTTGAGATGTTAGACAAGACTTTTTCAAATGCCGCGCTCGGCATTGATCCGGCAATAGATGAAATCCTCAATCAGAATTTTGCTTCCATAATTATTTTTGAGTTCGAGGAAGCTGAACCCGGGCTTGCAGACAAGAAGGTCACAGAACTCTCCGGCCATCTCAGCAAGCTCTCGCTTACGACCAAGCAGATCCTGCCGCGCGACGCAAAGGAAGCCGCGAAACTCTGGCGGGTGCGGAAAGAAGCATCAGCGATATTCTACAAGATAGAAAAACCCGGAAAGAAAACTTCGTTCGTTGAGGATGTCGCGGTTCCCGTAGAAAAGCTACCGGCTTACCTCGAAGGCGCCCGAAGAATCTTCAAAGAGCACGATATACAACATGCGCTTTACGGTCACGCCGGGAATGGAAATACACATGCAATCCTTCTTGTCGATCAGAAAAACGAGGAACATCTGAGAAAGATAGATCCAATCGCCAATGAAATCTACAATCTTGCGATCTCTCTCGGTGGAACATTGAGCGGCGAACATGGCGACGGACTCTTGCGAACCCCATTTCTTTCAAAGCTCTACGGGGAAGAAATCTATTCGTTGTTTAAGAAGGTGAAGGATATCTTCGACCCGAACAGAATATTGAATCCCGGCAAGATTGTCGGCGATCAGAACACATCCATTGTTCATGACTTGCGTTACGGTGAAAGATACCAGCGAATCAGAACCGCGACCATTCTGGATGAAGGCAAAGTGGCACACGAAATCGAGAAATGCCATGGTTGTGGAGTATGCTTGAGCTACTGTCCGACAGCATTGGCAACGTCTGACGAGCGGGCAACGCCTCGTGCAAAAGGAAATCTCCTCCGAGAAATCATAAGCGGCGGCCTGCCTGCCGAGACTTTGGGGAATAGGGAATTCAAAGAAGTCCTCGATTATTGCTTCAATTGCAAACTCTGCTTGACGGAATGTCCAACTCAGATTGATATTCCTGGATTGGTGATCGAGGCGAAAACGATATTTTTTGAAGAAACTGAAAAGTCCCGTCAGGATAAGTTCATCGACAAACTTCCGGCCTTCTCCGCTGCTGCATCGGTAACGCCGACAGTTGCAAATTGGGCGTCGAGTCTCGAGATCTTACGGAAACCCGTCGAAAAACTCTTTGGCATCGACAGCAGAAGGCAAATGCCGCTTTTCCATAAGCCGCTCTACAAACGTTTCGGAATAAATAGAAAAACACAAGATTTACAACGGAAGGTAATTTACTTTTCTGGCTGTTTTGCAAACTTCAACGATGTTTCAAATGAGGGGCTCGCAACAATAGAAGTATTGAGAAAGAATCGTATAGACGTTCGAATCCTCGACAGTCTTCGGTGCTGCGGTATTGCGCGCATAACGACCGGAAGCAAGAATGATGTGATTGCAGATGCATCATGGAATGTCGAACAGCTTGCACACTTTGTCGATCAAGGCTTTGACGTGGTTTTCTCGGCACCAAGCTGTGCATTGGCTATTAAGGATGATTACCCAAATCTACTCGAAACCGAGGCCGCCACGAAAGTCGCTGCACATTCATTTGAGCTCTCGGATTATCTTAGCAGACTCCACGAAGAAGGAAAGCTTAACGCAAACTTTAGGCCGGTCAAAAAGCGCGTCACTTACCATAATCCATGTCATGCGATTCCGATTGGGGTAAGAAAGCAGCCGATAGATTTAATGAGGCTTGTTCCGGAACTAGAGGTGGTAGAACTTGACGAGGACACATGCTGCGGAATGGCAGGGACTTTTGGTTTGAAGAAGCAGTTTTTCGATCTCTCGATGAAAGCTGGTTCAAATCTTTTCGAGCAAATAAAGCGATCCAAAGTTGATTCCGTAATCACGACTTGCGGCACATGCAACATCCAAATCTCACAAGGAGCAAACTCCAAAGTGGAACACCTGTCAAAGATTCTGCTGGAAAGCTACAGACAGTTCGATACTAAAGGAATAGCTACATCATCTGAAGAGAATAGGACGGGATCACTTGCAAAGAAAGACGACGCGCTAACGGGAATGGGAAGCCTGATAGAATAATTCCCCGTGCATCCAGATGAGACGGTACAATCAATGCCTGCTCTTGTTGGGGGTGCAGCCATGCAGCTTTTCACAGCACTCGGAACAAATCGGTGGACGACTGTCGGGGCGCCGGAGATGATGAGATACCGCTCAGTTGGTATCCATTGCTCCTTTTCTGTTCCGTGTTTTTTTGCAATTCAAACAAGGCGGAAGCATCTGTTCCAATTCTTAAATCTATCACTCTCTGACCTCCATGAAGTTTGTTGCCTTTATGTGGCGAAGAGCCTCCGCTTACATCCACGGGTGTGACTTTATTCCTCCCCAACCGGGCTAAATTCTTCAAATAGCCCACTTCCATTGGCACAACACTTGTATTTATAAATACAGGTATGCAAGATCATACGAACGATTCACCAACTCTCTCGATCGGCGAGGTCGCAGAGATACTAAAAATCTCAGTGGAGACAATCCGCCTCTACGAACGTAAAGGACTTTTACTCACCAGTAAAACAGACGGCCACCAGCGAGTCTTTTCGGAATCCGATGTCGAGAGAATCAAATGTATTCGCACAGCAATTAACGAGCACAAGATTTCCATCGAAGGCATCCGCCGCATCCAATCTCTTGTCCCATGCTGGGAACATATCCAATGTCCAGCTGAGCAAAGAGAAAAATGTCCCGCGTTCCTCCGCACCGATGCGGGCTGCTGGACGTTTAAGGAGAAGGAAAATGATTGTTCCACGCGCGATTGCCGGAGCTGCAAGGTTTACCAGCTTTCGGGCAATTGCGACAACATTAAATCGTTAATACACCATGATATCAAAGAAGACCTTGTCAAGGTTTAACCCATTCTCTGACAAAGTTCAGGGAACCAAGACGTCGTGCATTCTTAATCCACCTCACCCTGACCCTCTCCTAAAAGGAGAGGGAACGCTGACCTCCTCTGCTCATAGGGGAAGGTTAGGACGGGGTCAGTGGATTAAAGAAAGGAGAAACTAAATTTTGAAGAAGATCTTTCTTCCACTTTTCATGCCGGTGATCTTTGTCGGAATGGTTCTGACTGCACTTCATAAGAACAGCTCCGATTCTCCACCGCTGACTACCTTGAAGGAACAATACTCGACCAAGTCAAAACCGTCCGTCGATCACTCGCTGTTTCCGGAACTCAAGAAACATTTTAACAAGCCGCAAGAGGTGACTGCGGCGTGCATTTCATGTCATAACGGCCGCGCAGACGAGGTGATGCACTCCACTCACTGGAACTGGGAACGTCTTGAATATGTCGAAGGCAAAGGAATCCGGGTGATCGGCAAAAGAAATATCCTGAACAATTTCTGTATCGGAATTGCGGGAAGCGAACAAAGCTGCACCAGATGCCATGTCGGATACGGATACGAGAACACTGCTTCTTACTTCAGTGACTCGCTCAACGTGGATTGCCTGGCGTGCCATGATAACAGCGGTACTTACATGAAAGCTAACGAGAAGGCAGGGATGCCTGACACATCAGTCAACTTAAGTTTTGTTGCACAGCATGTTGGCAAACCGACGCGGACGAATTGCGGCACGTGCCATTTCTTCGGCGGCGGCGGCAACAATGTGAAACACGGCGATCTCGAGGAAGCCCTCTTTGACCCGACACGCGACGTCGATGTCCACATGGGAATTGACGGAACGAACATGCAATGCGTCGATTGCCACACCGCAAAAAAGCACCAGATGCTCGGAAAAATGTATTCCGTATCATCGATGAACCGAGACCGAGTCCAATGTGAGAGCTGCCATGGTGCCATGCCGCACGACGACAACGTCCTAAACGAGCATACGCTAAAGGTCGCGTGCCAGACCTGCCACATACCGGTCTATGCCAAAGTGAATCCGACAAAACTTTATTGGGACTGGTCTACTGCAGGGAAATTGAAAGACGGCAAGCCTTACATCGAAGAAGATTCGAGCGGCACAGATGTCTATATGTCAATCAAAGGTTCCTTCAAATGGGGAAAGATGTTGAAGCCCGATTACATCTGGTTCAACGGAACGGCTTCCCATTATCTCGTCGGCGATACATTCGATCCATCGAAGCCCCTGGAGATAAACAAATTTTACGGGAGTTATGACGATCCGGATTCTAAGATTTATCCTGTGAAGATTCATCGCGGAAAACAAATTTATGATGCGGAGAATCATTACCTGATCCAACCGAAGTTATACTCGGCAAAGCCCGGTGACGGCGGTTTCTGGGGTGACTTCAACTGGCAGCGAGCCGCTGAAGAAGGAATGAAACAAATCAATTTGCCTTACAGCGGCAAATATGGATTTGCCGAAACAGAAATGTATTGGCCGATCAATCACATGGTCTCGTCGAAGGAACAGGCTGTTCAATGCAACGAGTGTCATACACGGGACAACGGACGGCTGGCAAACTTGGGCGGATTCTACATCCCCGGAAGAGATTACAATCCGTTGGTAGAAGGGCTTGGCGGCGGATTGATCTTGCTCACACTTGCCGGCGTGGTCATACACGGTGGTGCGCGGATCGTAATGAGCCGCAAAGGAAAGAGGAGCAGACTAACATGAAAAAAGAATATATCTATCGAAGATTCGAACGATTCTGGCACTGGACTCAGGCGGCGCTCATCATATTTCTCGGCGTGACCGGATTCGAAATCCATGGCTCGATTCAGTTTTTTCGGTTATGATCAAGCGGTCAGGTACCATGATATCGCAGCATGGATGTTTCCTCGTCCTGATTGCCTTTGCGATTTTTTGGCATTTCACGACCGGCGAATGGAAACAGTATTTGCCGACATGGAAGAACTTGCGCGCCCAAGCTGAATACTATGTCTTCGGAATCTTCCGAAATGCCCCTCATCCGACGAAGAAGACTGTCTTGAGCAAACTGAATCCTCTTCAGAAACTCGTTTATGCCGGATTGAAGGTGCTTGTCATTCCCGTTATGGTTCTTACCGGCTTCATTTATATGTTCTACCGCTATCCGCAGCGTTACGAAGTGCTGGGCCTGAACATCAGCGGACTTCAAACCATTGCGGTGCTTCACACGATCGGAGCATTTCTGTTGGTTGCTTTCTTCATTGCCCATCTGTACCTGATCACAACCGGGCAAACGGTGACGTCAAATCTTAAGGCCATGATAACCGGATATGAGAATCTGCCAGAAGAGAACGGGGGGGAATATTCTAAAACCAAAAGTCAACCGGAATTGAAAATGCCCTCGGCGCAAAATATCTCAGAGGTGACAAAATGAATACAAAGTATATGAACCCATATCTCGCGGGCTTTTTTCTCGGCCTCGTGTTGCTGGCGACGATTTTCATTACTGGCCGCGGACTCGGAGCAAGCGGCGCAATCAAGGACGTCGTTGTCGCAATCGCAGACGGCATTGCCCCGAAACATACAGAGTCGTCTCCATTCTTTGGAAACTATGCTGGACCCGGGAAAGACAGCCCACTCAAATCATGGCTCGTTTTCGAGGTGGTCGGGGTAGTTATTGGCGGGTTCATTTCAGGCTTGATCTCCGACCGCCTAAGAATCGTCACCGAAGCGGGACCAAAGGTGAAATCGAAAGTTCGCTGGATTTTCGCAGCGATTGGCGGCGCTCTTTTCGGCATCGGGGCACAGTTCGCGCGCGGCTGCACGAGCGGTGCAGCGTTGAGCGGAATGGCGGTACTCTCTACTGCCGGATTCTTAACTATGATCGCAATCTTCGGAACAGGGTATGTCGTGGCATACTTTGGACGGAAGTTGTGGATACAAAAGGATTAAAGGTGAAACCATGGGACCATTCGTACCTGACCTGATTTCCGATCAACTAAATCTGGTTGTAGCGCTGATTCTAGGAATTGCGTTCGGCTTTGTCCTCGAACAAGCTGGTTTCTCTTCCTCAAGGAAGCTGGCTGGCGTATTCTACGGCTACGATTTCACTGTGCTGCGGGTGTTCTTCACTGCCGCAGTGACGGCGATGAGCGGCGTTCTCCTCCTTGGCCACTTCGGGCTTTTGGACACCGATATGATCTATGTGAACCCGATGTGGCTACTTCCGGCGGTTGTCGGCGGAGCAATCATGGGCGTCGGATTCATACTCGGCGGTTACTGTCCGGGCACAAGTGTGTGCGCAGCAGCCATTGGCAAAGTCGATGGAATGTTTTTCGTCGGCGGAGGACTTCTCGGCATTTTTGCATTCGGTGAGCTCTTTCCGTTCTACGATAAGTTCTTTGGTTCAACATTTCTCGGCTCCATCAGGATATACGATTCGCTGGGCATGTCGCAGGGACTCTTTGCATTCATATTGATTGCGGTTGCGGTCACGGCATTCGCCGTCACAACAATCATCGAGAAACGCGTAAACAAAACCGCGGCCCCTTCGCTGGAATTTAAGCCGGTAAGACACGCTGCGGCAGGAATTGCCGTTGTCGCTCTCGGTGTTTTGTTCATCTTCATGCCTGACCGAAAGACAAGTCTTATTGAAAAAGTTTCTGCCCCGAATTATGTCGCAACACATCCGACGTTGACAATGGAAGTCGACGAGTTGGCTTTTCGCATCGTCGATAATGAACCGAATGTTCACATCATCGATGTTCGCTCACCGGCGGAATACGCGAAGCTTTCCCTGCCCGGTTCAAGCAATATTCAGGTCAGTGATTTCTTCAGCAAAGACCTGATCGCATCTTTCTCACAGCGTCATGTGAAGAAAGTTATCCTCGGTGACAGCGAGGCGCAGGAACGCACCGCGTATCTGTTGTTGCAAGAGCTCGGTTACGAGAATCTTGCAATGTTGCGGGGTGGATTCACTGCATTCGACAAGACAATTCTCCACCCATCGATATTTGTTCCCACAGGAATGAGAGGAGATGTTGATGTAAAGGAATTCCGCGAGAATGCCCGGACTCAAATCCTGAAAATGATTGACGCAAACAAGAACAAGGCTCCAACGGAGATCAAGAAGAGAAAAATCCAAGGCGGGTGCTAGACCGATAAAAGAATCAGCCCATCTGCCGTGCCGGAGTTGCGCCGCACGCGGACTCATTGGGGTGGTTTCCTCGTCGAGTATCTATTGGGCATAAATCATTACGAGGACAAGATGGACCAGACGCATCCGCACAAGCGAGAGAAAACTTCTATGGGGGTATGGCGACACCGAGAGATATTATGATCGCGAACAGTGTTAGTGAAGATGATTACATTCCCAATTTCTCTTATATCACCGCGCCAGGACTGATTCAGTCAAGATACGCCATTCCATTAGGGGGCAATCTGAAGATTTTTGCAAGCGGGGGATTGAAACAGCCCGCGAGGAATGGCTTGGAAAGCTTAGGAGTTTTTACCTGAAAGCCTAGGGAGGAACGCTAAGGGGGGACAGAAGTGAAATCCTGTCAAGGATGAAACCACTCTCCTTGACAGGGTTTCCATTTGTTAGTTCCTTATGGCCTCGTCGCTCTCTATCTTGAACTGAGCGGTTGAGGCTTGAATGTCATCAGCCATGCCGGCAAGTCCACTCGCAATTTCACCTACCTCTTGTGCTTCTTTAGTTGCCTTCCCGGTTCGGTCAGAAATTTCATTTATTGTCGCCGCGTTTTCCTCGCTGATGCTTGCAACGTTGTGTATCATCTCTACGGTGTACCGAATGCTGGTGCTCAATTGTTCCGTAGCACTCATAGTCTGATCGACGACTGCCGAGATCTTCTCAATGGACTTAAGCAAGCCTGACATATTCGAAGAAACCACCTTGTTAGCCACCGCCATTACATCAATTTGTTTGCTCACATTTTCTGATGATGAGAGAAGCTTACTAATTGCCTCGCCCGAGTTGATTGCGTGAGCCGTTCCTTCTTTCACCGTATCAACGATGACTTTTATGGACTGACTCGCGTCCGCTATGCCGGTCTGAACTTTGTTTACAAGGCTTGCGGTCTGCTTAGTTGACGAGGCTGACCTTTCTGCGAGTTTTCTGACTTCGTCAGCCACAACGGCGAATCCTCTGCCATGTTCTCCGGCGCGGGCAGCTTCTATTGCCGCATTCAACGCGAGCAAGTTTTGTTTGCTCCGCTATCTCTTCGATGGTTTCAATTATTCCCTCAATTTCCTGGGATTGTTTTGACATCGTCTCAATTTTTGACGCGAAGGCTCCCACCGTTTCTTCTATCCGCTTCATCTGTCGAAGATTCTGCATAACCGTATCGGCACCTGCTTTTCCGGTGACTATCGCATCCGAAGAGGCTGCGACAACGGTGTTCGCGCTTGAATTTGCGGAATCTATGGCCTTGGAAATCTCAACCGCGGATCCGGAAACATCTTCTACAGCGACTTTCTGATCATGAGAGTCTTTTGCTATGGTTTCAATTGCCGCGGAGATTTGCTGCATATTCGTACTTGCCGCGCTCAAAGAAACCGCTTCGTCGTTAAGTGCCTTTGCCATCTGTTGGATTGTCTCGGCGTTCTGGTTCGCATCCTGAATTGTCCTTTGAGCCGTCCATGACAGCTCCCGGCTCAGGTTCAGCAGCCTTTTCGCACGCGCTGCCAATGACATAAATATTCCCCGGAGACTTAAAGGCTCGCTATTGAAAGTCGCGACGACCACGCCATTATCTACTGCCTTGTTTATGTAAGGGACCAAATCCTTATCGAAAACGCCGACACTGATTGCGTCATATTTTTTCTTCAGGCACTCCTCGATCGCTGGCCCGTATACCTTTGCACCGACACTGAATTTCTCACCACGATCTGCCGGATTCTGCGGAACCACCCAATCAACCACCGCGTTGTAGCTCCACAATTCTCTCGTTGCAGCTTCCACTCCAGCTCTAAATGCAAGCCAAAAAGGATCGTCCTCCCTCCCAAGAACCGCAATCTTTATGGACCGGTCCGATTTCTTCATAGGCTTCGGCCGCTTCGCAGCCAATGTCTCAGTCTCGATTACGCCTTTCCCCTCTTGCCAGAATTGAGAGTAGTTCTCCTTGGTGACAAGTTCCATGTCTGTCAACAGTCTTGAGTGACTCGGATGCCAGTTAGCTACGATGTTATTGAAAAGAAGTACTACAGGGTCGTGTCCTTGCGCAAAGACATCCTGTGAAAGAGTTGCAGCGACGACACCATCCCTCACGTACTTCATTGTTTCATCGGCGAGATCATGACAGATAACCTTCACCTGGTCAGCCTTCCCGGCCTCGGATACTCCTTTTGCCGCGGCTGCACCTCCAAAGCTTACGTAGATCCCGGAAAGATCGGGATATTTTTTCAGCAGCTCCTTTGTCTTGTCCAAAACAATATCCTTTTGCAGAGTGGATTCGACGATCTCAGCTATGATAATTGATGGAAACTTTTCTCTAATTGCATTTTCGAATCCTTTTCTCCTCATCTCATGTGCCACATTGCCGAACTTCTCTATGATAATTGCAACCTTCCCTTTTCCATTCAGTACCTTTCCCATCGCCTCAGCGCAAGCCTGACCGTCGAGATATGAATCGGCGCCAACGTAGAATAACCTTTGGCAGGGTTTATCTGTTGCAGAGTTGAATTCACGGCTTGCATCATTGAGCGAGGTGATTATCGAATTCAATCCTTTTACCATTTCTCCGACATAACCGTTGACCGAAGCGGCGATAGTATCAACTTCTATCTTGACTTCAGAGGTCAAATTTCCGTGTGCCATCTCGGTAAGAGCAGTTGAAAGAGACGCAAGATCTTTTTCAGCCATCATCTTTATCTTTCCTGATAGAAATCTTAAGGGTCCGATAAGAGAAACGGCCTGATAGCCGGCCATGATGGCAATCGCTAACAAACTGCCGAGCAGCCCTATCCCGAAAAGCCCTTTGCCCGCAAGATTGGAACTCAGTTGAAAATACCCTATAGCTTCCAACAATGTGAAAACGGATAATAGAATTATTGCCAGAAGCATTACATGCTTCTTAATCACCTTCATGATCCCGTTCATCGTAATCTCCCTTCCATCGGTAAAGACGGAATTCTTTCTTCAATTCCCGACACATGGCCAGGACAGGTTTAAGCATTTGGCAACTCTAATCCATCATCTTGCTTATGAAATCAGGGATCGTGTTGCCACGCGTAAGAAAGGCCACATACTAGATTAACTAAGCAAGCCGAATCGATGTAGGCCTTCCCCGCCTCAAAATCATCTAGATTCTGAGCGTTTCGTAAGCCTTCTACCTCCGCCTTCCTAGTTGGGACTCAATTATAAATGGGACTTACCAAAAAAGCAAGTCTTTTTCAAAAAAAAGGTTAGAATTTTTAATATTAGGGGGGCAGGGGTCGGGAGGCTGAATTCCCTGTGGAGTCGCCGATTTGCACTCTCAAGCCTACCCTCTCTCATAGACACGGGCAAATATTGTGGACCAAAAGGTAACCCCGACATTCCCCGTTAATTAAGCAGGCAAAAAAACACCCGAAGCGGCAGAGGGCGTGACAATGTCGGGGCTGGTAATCTGAAAACAATTTGGTCGTTCCGCGAACGTGTTTTTAGGACTGCCAAATTTGTGCATTCACAGTTTACGCGTTCTTAAACGCAGCCTTGCCGGCAAATCGAGCGGCTTTGCCGAGCTGCTTTTCTATTCTCATCAACTGGTTGAATTTTTCGATTCTCTCTCCGCGGCAGCCGCTTCCGGTTTTGAGATGTCCAGCATTCACTGCGACAGTCAGATCAGAGATAGTCGAATCGACCGTTTCGCCACTCCGATGAGAAACAAAGCAATTGTAATTGTTTCGATATGCAAGCTCAATCGTTTCGAGAGTTTCAGTGACAGTTCCGATCTGGTTTAGCTTTATGA
>CAVYHK010000026.1:0-237796 GCA_963768145.1 uncultured Bacteroidota bacterium
TGTCGCTCATTCATAAAGAAATGAATGTGCGACATCCCGGCTGACGAAAAGGCAGTCGGGGGATTGAGATTAGAGAGACGCCAGATATAATTTGGAAAATGTTTTTGGTTCTCCTGCATGATGTACCATCATGTGGGGCTTCCCGATTGTCACAAGTTTTTCCGGTAACTATATCGAGGGGGAAACACCCGTTCCCATTCCGAACACGGCAGTTAAGCCCCTCAGAGCCGATGGTACTTGATGGGTAACTGTCTGGGAGAGTAGGTCGTTGCCGGGAGTTATTTAGAAAGCCCGATGACAGCAATGTTCGTCGGGCTTTTTTTTGTTCCGATGCGGCAGTTTCAGTCAGAAGCTGGTGCGCCTCTGTCACAAAGCCCCTCAGAGCCGATGGTACTTGATGGGTAACTGTCTGGGAGTCCCGATGAAACGTTGAGTTTCATCGGGATAAAATCCGGTCGTTGCCGGTCCCAATTGAACCGAATTTAGCGGTCTTCGCTAAGTTCATTGTTGAATTGAGGATCCCGCTGTTTTGTAGCGGGAGAGTTATTCTGTCCCGAAGGGATGCCTTCGGCAAAAGCCCCGCGCGAATGAGTGGCGTTTTTTTGTCCAGTGGCTTTGTCTTACTTCAACCCTTTCCAATGTGCTCAATCTCTTCCGTTAATCTTCCCCATCTGAAATACTTTTCTTCCAATTTCCTTTCAAGCTCTTTATACTCAACTAAGATCTTCTTTGCTTCTTCGCCGTTTCTGTAAAATTCTGAATCGGCCATCATTGTCTCGATTTCTTTCCGTCTACTTTCCATCCGCGATATTTCTTTTTCGACTGTCTCCAGCTCTTTCTTCAAAGGTTGTAATTTTCTGGAGAGCTCGTTTCGCTTTTCTGCTTCGATTCGCCGGCGCTCTTTGCTGGACAGCTCCGTGTTTCGTTCTTCGTTACTTCTTTCCCCACTTTCTTGACGGCCTGTTGCTGCTTCTGACTTCTCGGTTTCCTGTTTCCTCTTGTAGAGATAATCGCTCACATTCCCCAAGAAAACTCTCGCTGTTCCGTGGCTGAATTCGGCAACCTTGTTCACCAATGGATCCAAGAAAGCCCGGTCGTGCGAGACAATGATATACGTTCCTCCGAATTCCTTGAGCGCATCCTGAAGAACCTTTTTCGATTTCATGTCAAGATGGTTCGTCGGCTCATCCATAATCAGAAAGTTTGCCGGCTGCAACAACATCTTTGCAAGCGCGAGCCTGCTTTTTTCTCCGCCGGACAGAACGGAAACTCTCTTGAAAACGTCGTCGCCGTGGAATAGAAATGCTCCAAGTATCGTACGCAATTTTGTCCGTATCTCTCCTGCTGCAACGCCGTCAACAATGCCAAGGACATCACTTGACATATCGAGTTCTTCTGCCTGATGCTGTGCAAAATAGGATGTGGCGACGTTGTATCCGGTTTTTATTTCTCCGGAATCAATTGGTTCAACTCCTGCCAGTATTCTCACAAAAGTGGATTTGCCCGCACCATTCACGCCGACAACCGCTATGCGGTCGCCGCGCTCAGTCGTGAAGTCCAAGCCGTTGAAGACGTGTTTTTCTCCATAACTCTTGAAAACGCTTTTGACTTCCATGACGATGCTTCCGCTTTGCCGTGCCGGGGGAAAATGAAAGTGTATTTGCTCGTCGTTGTCTTCGATCTCGATTAAGTCCATTTTTTCGAGTTGCTTTATGCGGCTTTGCACCTGCCGCGCTTTGGTCGCCTTGTATCTGAATCGCTCGATGAACATTTGCGTCTGCTTGAGTTGCTGCTGCTGGTTCTTATAGGCATTCAACTGTTGTTCTCGACGTACTTCCTTTTCTTTTTCGTAGAAAGAATAGTTGCCGGAATATTCTTCAAGCTTTCCAAGACTAAGCGCCCACGTTCTCTTCGTCAAATTATCTAGGAACGCTCTGTCATGTGACACAAGAATAACAGCACCATTGTAAGAGATAAGTTTTTCTTCGAGCCACTGAAGCGATTCGATATCGAGGTGATTCGTCGGCTCGTCGAGAAGCAGCACTGAAGGCTCTCTGAGAAGGAGCTTTGCCATTTCTATCCTCATCTGCCAGCCACCGCTGAATTCATCCGTCTGTCGTTGAAAATCTTCTGCCGAGAAGCCAAGCCCAATCAGCACTTGTTCAATTCTTGATTTCATCCGGAAAGCGTCGAGGTCCTCAAATTTGTGCTGGAGTTCCCCAAGTACTTCAAGCGTGTCAGAGTATTCTTCAGTAGCCGGATCAAGTTCTTTTAGCCGAGCATTTGCTTCCTCTAATTCCTGCCTCACTAGTAGGATATTTTCAAAAGCGGTCTCCGCTTCTTCATAGAGAGTCCTTCCTGTAGTCGCGATCCCCTCTTGCGGCAGGTAACCAACGGTGACGTAACGAGCTTTGCTGATGGTTCCGGCGTCTGCTTGAGCAATTTCAGCGACCACTTTAAGAAGCGTCGATTTTCCGGCACCGTTCGGTCCGACCAATCCGATGCGGTCATGTGCACCTATGGTGAACGACACATCGCGAAAGAGGTAACGCTCTCCGAACTGAATGGTTATTTGTTTTCCACTTAGCAAGTTCTGTCGATTTTCAGCAACAAATATATAAGATGAACGATAATAAAAGAGCACATCACTTTTGATTTAGGGACTACTTGTGCCAGATTGGTGTTGGTTCAAGTTCAATTTTCGTGCTATCAGAAGTTATCTTTTTCCCGCCGATCGCGCTGATTTTCGCTGATATATTTTCTCCGTTCATCTGCGAAATCTGCGGGAGAAGTCAAACTGAGCCAGTACCGCCAGATTGAGAAAATTGAATTTCGGTTCCGCAGTTGTTACATTTTACAGATAAAGGTGCTCGTGAAAGCGAAAGAAATGCGAAACCCGAAGTCGAATCAAACCTCATGGAGGCAACCAAGATGAGGGGGCGTTTCGGCCGCACCGGTATCTTCAACGTCTTGATCATTGATCCGCAGAGGGCGGCTAGAGGGGAAGAGCTTCCATCCTTGACGGGTATGAGCTTACTCCAGCTACCGCCAAGGACATATTTGACAAATACTGGAGCTGGAAATGAAAACTGACACAGATCGCGCGAAAGCAGAGGTCCGAGCCGCAGTAGAGAGCGATGCAGGGTCTATCGCTGAGCTCTGTATCCAATTAGGATACAAGACTTCGAAGGAAGAGGTTGAGCCACGTCTGAAGAAAGCACTCGAAGATGACCGAAATATTACCTGTGTGGCTGAGGTCGACGGAAAGATCCTCGGATGGCTTCAGGTCGCGATCAAGCAGACGATTGAATCGGGCGAGTATGCCGAGATTACCGGGCTTGTGGTGGACAAAGCCTCTCGTGGCAAAGGCATTGGGAGAACCCTCGTAAAGCATGCGGAGGAATGGGCAAGGAAAGTGGGGCAGCAAAGGATAAGAGTTCGCATGAACGTTATTAGAAAAGAAGCACCTCCCTTCTATCGAGCCCTGGGATTCAAAGAGATAAAAAAGCAATCTGTCTTTTACAAACCGTTGTGAGCTGGCAGCTAGTTAGCTTTTTGGCCGATGGTTCTTGATACGGTCACTCGCCTAGCTCCTTGACGATCTTGTATTCAATCAGTGTCGCACGTTTAAGTGCTGCGTCCAGGATCTTCAACTCTCTCTCAAGTTCTTTGGCATCTTTTTTCTCTACAGCTCTTGAGATTCCCGGGAGCGGTTGGCTCGCATAACCCGTGTAGAATCCCGGCGCATAGATCTGATGTTTAGACCAACGGCTTTGGGGCAAGCCTTCCTCATCTGTGAATGCGTGTTCCATCTCCATTAGATAGGAATTTATCTGCGAGTAGTCTTCAATCTTGCGAAGCAAAAGCAGTGAATCTGCAGTATGCGCTGTTGAATCAAATCCCCTTGCGGAGTTTATCGTCGATGTGAAATCCACGGATTTCAAATTTGTCTCTTCGCTCGCGGTTTTCTCTTTCTCTCTTATGTGCTTTTCTATCTCCTTTGAATAGTCTGAATATCTGAATGGTAGTAGAGAATCATCGGCTAGTCGAAGCGTAGCAATGCCCAGAAGTTTTGCAACGGTGGCATGGTACTGGAAAGTTGGATCTCCCCAGTGCTCCATCCAGTAAAAATTGTCGAGCGCCGAATGGTAGACGCCATAAGGTCCGCCGAAACCGAAATCAAACGAGGGAATTCCAAGGTGATCGAGAAAGACAGCATAGTCAGATCCACTGCCCAGTCTTCCGAGGGTCGTGGCTGCTGTATCCGGGACCGATTCGTGTTTTTCAAAATATGCTCTATTTTGGCCGAGGTACCATGCATCGAAGACGCTCCTTTGCGATTTTGGGTCCGTGATTGATTTGGTGAGATCCATTACGAACTTATCCAACGAAGGCACCGTACTTGAGCCGAAGTTCGTTCCGCTTACCGGCGCGTCGACATTCACGTAAGCGACAGCATCTTTTGCAAGTGCTTCGGCGTTTTCCTCGCCCCATTCTGTCGAGCCGATTAGTCCATATTCTTCGCCGTCCCACGAGCACAAGATTATCGTCCTTTCCGGTTTCCATCCTGTTTTCAGAAGTTCCCCGAAACCTCGTGCGGCCTCAAGCATCGATGCTGTTCCGCTGTTCGGATCAACTGCCCCAAATACCCACGCATCTCGGTGATTCCCAATGATTACTTTCTGATCTGGGTGTCCTCTCCCGTCGATTGTGCCAATCACGTCCCATATAGGCCTGATACCATAGTCCATTTCGATCTTCATATTGACTTCTGTTGGACCTGGGCCTACGTGGTACGTAAAAGGGAGACCGCCTTGCCAGTCGTGTGGAACAGCAGGTCCTGCAAGGTTGCTAAGAAGTTTCTCGGCGTTGCCGTATGAAATAGGCATACATGGAATATGAGGAAGATCGGTTACATCGCTGAGGGCAATTCTTTTGGCGTCTTTAGTGGAAGCGTAACCGGGTGTCAATGGATCTCCGGGGTAGATCGTCAAGTCCTGTATGCTGCCGCGCTGCACCGCGTCCCACGGTCTCATCGGCCCCCGCGGATAAATATCACCTTGATCATATCCGTCGTCTTGGGGATCCGAATAGATGATTATTCCTGCTGCTCCATGTTCCTCCGCTGCCTTCACTTTTATTCCGCGAAAACTTCTTCCGTACCTCACAAGCATAATTTTGCCCTTGGTATCTATCCCCAACTTTCCGAGATAACTGTAATCTTCCGGCAAACCGTAGTTGGCATAGACGATTTGCCCCGACAGATGACCACTCGGAGAATAGGCATTGAATGGAAGAACAGTATTCGAGTTAAAACTGTCCTTGTCCCAGGCCCATCCTTTCTCCTTAAGGTCGAACGTGTATTTCTCAGGCTCGGTCATCTCAAGTCCTTCTGACTCTGGATAAGGCAGATAGACATAGTAGGTCACGATTTCAGACTTGAGCCCGTACTCCATGAACCGGTTGTTCACAAATACTGCAAGGCAGCTATCTTCAGGGCTACCTGCGATGTGGGGCTGCTGGGTAAGGACAAAGAGATTGTGCCTGCAGCTATCAGGGTTCGGAATTTCCAGGAACTGTTTCTCTAAGTCCTTGCTTGATTGTCCTATCGCAGTGATAGATGAGAGCATCAGACTCATCAAAAGAAACGTAAGACTGTAATTTTGCATCCGAGTCAACTCCTATTGAAAGAATCAAAGCAAAATTATGGATAAGACTCAGGAATTCCAATTCATTTTGGAACCTCTTTCGGTTATTTCACGTAAAATCACTTGATTCGTGCGGGCCAATTTGCTTAACTTAAAGTCATAAACTGACTTATCGTCAGTTAATGTTACCCGGTTTAAACTTGGAGGAATTGTGGGAATAGCCGAACGCAAAGTGCGCGAAAAGCAAATGCGGCGAGATTTGATCCTGAAAGCCGCCGAAGAAGTATTCTTCGAAAAGGGGCTTAGGGCTGCCACTCTTGATGAGATCGCCGAAAGGGCAGAAGTTGGCAAAGGAACAATTTATCTATACTTCGCAAGCAAAGAAGACCTGTATTATTCTTTAATGACCAAGGGTCTTTCGATGCTGCTGAAAGTGTTTGAGGATACGAAGCCAGATAATTCCAATCCTCGAAGGGCACTTCTGCAATTTGGCGATGCATATCTCAAGTTCAGCAGCGAACAGTCTTATCTCTTCAAAATGCTTGGTGCAGTCGACAACCCGGTGGTGAACGAACAAGTGGCGCCGATAGTGTTGTCTGGCCTTGAGAATATGAGCGACAAAGTATTGAGTTATGTAGCGAGGTTCGTCCAAAAGGGGATCGATGACGGTACGTTTCGAAATGATCTGTCTCCCTATGAAGCGGTATTACTTTTTTGGGTTTCGCTAAGTGGCGTTCTGAATCTAAGAGCGCGTGCTGCGGCCACGCGCGACAACAAATTTGTCAGTAAAGACTCCGTTTTGCATCGAGTCGACTACGATTCGCTTTATAATAAAAGCATTAATCTTTTCACGAGTTTTCTTGTGAAAGACAATTCTGGAAGTGAAGTTAAGAATATGGCCGATAAGAAATCTGAAGCGACACGACGTCATTTGAAGGGGGACAAACAAAGATGAAACATAGAAGATTGGTGTGGATTATTACTCTGCTGATTCTCTTTGTTGGGGCCGTCGTAATTCTCAGGCTCCATTCTCAGAGCTCGACCGATGAAAATGCCGCGGCTTCAACGATTACAGTTACAGTCTCGAAAGTGAAACAAGGTTCTGTGACTAATCGAATAAATGTCACGGGTACCCTTGAAGGCGTTCACGAAGCCGAAATCATATCGGAGACAAGCGGTAAGATCACGAAGATCAATGCTGAGATCGAAGCATACGTACCAGTAAACTCAAGCATTGCCGAAGTTGAAAACGATCTGCAGGAAATTGCAGTCGAGGCGGCCCATGTGAACAGCGACAAGGCAGCAGCTGACTTGAAACGTGTAAAGAATCTATTCTCCCAGAATGCCGTGTCGGAAACACAGCTTGAGAATGCTGAAGTCGGTGCCAAGGCTGCATTGTCACAACTCAAACTCGCACAGAAAAATTATGACAACACATTCTTGAAGACACCGATTGCAGGCAGGCTCGCCCAGAAATTTGTGGTGATCGGACAGATGATAACCCCGGGTACTAAAGTTGCCACGGTTGTCGATGATAGCCGCATGAAGCTAAAGGTCGGCATTCCAGAAAATCAAATTTCCTTCATAAAATCCGGCTATGATGTCCTGGTAACTTCGGACGCTGTTCCGAATCAGACCTTTTCAGGAAAGATAAAGACTATCGCACTTAAAGCCGACCCTCAGACGAGAACTTTTCAAGCCGAGATAGAATTGCCTAACGACCATGATAGGTCGTTGAAAAGCGGAATGTTTGCCAGAGCGGAAGTAAGCATAATAGCTGACGCGGGATCACTTGTCATTCCCGTAACAGCGTTGATTGAAGCCAGTGGAAATACGCCGGGGGTATTTGTCGTGAGAGACTCTGTTGTTTCATTAAAGCAAGTCACGCTTGGGGCCCGGAATGATTCGCTGGCGGAGATTCTGTCAGGATTGCATCCCGGCGATTTGGTGGTGAATTTCGGACAGCAGAATATTAAGGACGGCAGTAAGGTCAGGTACATGATAAATAACTGAAAAACACTGGCGGGCTTGAGTTCGCCATATGTCACGGAGTTTAGTCAAAATGAGACTTACAGAAATTGCAATAAAGAGACCCGCTTTTATCACGATGGTTTTTGTGGCTCTCGCAGTGCTCGGTTTATATTCATATAACCAGATGGGCGTTGACCTATTGCCAAAAATGGATTGGCCGATTGTCTCGGTGGTCACCGTCTACCCGGGAGCCGGGCCCAAAGAAGTTGAGAATGATATCTCCAAGCCTCTCGAAGATGGGTTAAGCACTCTCAATAATATTGATAATATTCGTTCGTATTCGAGGGAAAATGTTTCAGTAGTTGTGGTGCAATTTTCTTTCAGCACCAATCTGGACGTTGCAGTGAATGACGTCGAGCGGAACGTGGACATGGTTCGCTCAACTCTACCCCGGGAGGCGGAAGCCCCGAAGATTCAAAAAGCTGACCTCAATTCCTTCCCGATATTGCGAATTTCCACCGAAGGATCGATGAGCCCGACGGCGCTCTACCAGTTCATAAAAGACAACGTGCAACCGGCGCTTGAGCAGGTACCGGGGGTAGCGGCAATTGCCCTGGTCGGCGGGCAACAGCGCGAGATACGAGTAGAGGTTGACAATTCTAAGTTGAGAGCGTATAACATCTCGTTAATGCAGGTAGCTCAGGCTCTCGGAAGCGACAATTTGGATTTTCCAGCGGGAACCGTCACTGCCGCAACCCGTGAATTCACGGTGAGATTATCCGGGAAATTCGAAAGCCTCGATCAGCTTCGTAACATGGTGATCGCTGCCACTTCCCAGGGCGTTGTTCATTTGAACGACATAGCTGATATAAAAGATACTTATAAGAAAGAAGATCAAACTTTCAGCAGGATTGAAGGTACTTCAGCCATCGGCCTGATAATTCAAAAGACTTCTGATGCTAACTCAGTTTTGACAAGCGACGGCGTACGGAAAGAACTGGAGAGTCTTGAGAGGATTTACTCGGATCGCAACTTGAAGTTCACGATTGCTCAGGACATCACACAATTTACTAGGGATTCAATCAACGAAGTCAGGCGGGATCTTGGCCTTGCGATATTGATGGTGACAATCACGCTTTTCCTATTTCTTCGATCTGTTCGAAATTCATTGATTGTATTGCTGTCGATACCGACTTCTCTCATCAGTGCATTTGTCTTTATGTATGCGATGGGTTTCACGATCAATCTTGTCTCGATGATGGGCATTGCACTTGTGATCGGAATTCTTGTCGATGATTCTATAGTCGTTCTTGAAAATATCCACCGCCATATGGAGAAAGGCGAAGACAAAAAAACTGCCGCAATAAATGGACGCAGCGAAATTGGATTTGCGGCAATCGCCATCACTCTCGTGGATGTAGTCGTTTTTCTTCCCATAGCAATGGTAGGGGGGTTGGTCGGAAAAATCTTCAGGGAATTTGGCCTCACTATTGTCTTTTCCACCCTGATTTCTCTCTTCGTGTCGTTCACATTGACTCCCATGCTTGCATCAAAATGGTCAAAGGTCACCCGTTACGATCGGATGACATTTGTGGGCCGATTCATCATTTGGTTTGAAGAATTCCAGAGACGGCTCGACGCAGGATACAGGAAACTCCTCGACTGGGCGCTGAAAAGAAGGAAGACAGTACTGGCGATTAGTTCTATTGCATTGGTAGTTAGTTTGATCCCGCTTCCGTTGCACTTGATCGGCACTGAATTCATGCCGCAGGCGGACAGAGGAGAATTTGCTCTAAATATTGAAATGCCGGTTGGAACTCCGATTGAAAAGACCGATGAGACTATCGCGGTGATCGAGGATCAATTGAAGAAAGATGCGAACATAGAGCAATTCTTCAGTACTGTTGGAATGTCGGAACAGATGTTATCCACGTCTACTACACCGAACATAGGACAAATTCAAATCAAACTTGTGCCAGCGTGGAAGCGCAAAGTTAGCACCGATCAGGAAATGGCTTACGTCAAGAGTGTAGCAGACAACTATCCCGGTGTGACGGGCAGAGCAAGTGTGATTGCGTTGTGGGGCACCGCTGGCTACGCGCCACTGGATGTGGAAATTCAAGGTGGAAACCTATCGGAAGTCGTGGCTGCTTCTCAAAAAATCTCGGATGTCATGGCGAAGACCGACGGAGTCACCGACATCAAGAGCACCTGGGAAAATGCGCGACCAGAGTTGCAAGTTATTGTTGATCGTGAAAAGGCAGCTTCGTTTGGATTGACGCTTGCCGACGTGGCGGCCGTTCTCCAGACTGCTATTCAGGGAAATGTGATAACAAAATACAGCGATAATGGTACGGATTACGACGTTAGGTTGCAGCTCTCGGAACGGGACAGAAACCGCCCTTCCGATATTGAGAATCTTACCTTAATGACTAGAGCAGGCAAACAGGTTTATCTCAATCAGATTGCAAATGTCGTCAGCGGGAATGGTCCGATCGAAATCGACAGAAAAGATCGCGAACGGTTGGTCACAATTCTTGGAAACTTGACGGGATCGAGAAGCCTGGGCGATGTGACTCGAGATATAAAAGCAGGAATTGCCCCGATGAACCTTCCATCGGATATCAAGGTGGTCTATGCCGGTGACAACAAGAATATGTCAGATATGTTCCGCGATATGATGCTCGCGTTGGGAATGGCGATCCTCTTTGTTTACATGATCATGGTTTCGCTGTTTGAATCCTATGCACATCCGTTCACGATCATGTTCTCATTACCCGTGGCGCTGGTCGGCGGCTTGTCTGCGCTTCTTCTTTCCGGGCAAACGCTGAATATTTTTTCGATGATTGGCGTCATCATGTCGATGGGACTGGTTACGAAAAATGCTATCTTGTTGGTGGATTATACAAACACGCTTCGTTCACGCGGTTACAGAATGACTGACGCCATCCTCGAAGCAGGTCCGACTCGACTGCGTCCGATCATCATGACCACCGCTACCATGGTGTTTGGGATGCTCCCGCTCGCGCTCGGTCTCGGTGCAGGAGCAGACCTTCGGCAAAGCATGGCGATAATTGTTATCGGAGCGTTGATCAGTTCGACCCTATTAACGTTAATACTCGTACCGGTTATGTACACTTATATGGATGGGCTAAAAGTGAAATTCCCGGCTCTGTTCAGGGAGGTGAAGTGGCTTTCTTTGTTGAAAGGTAAACCGCGGCCACAATATGTCGTGCCATTAGCAGATGCGGAGAAGTAATCCTCAGCGTTTGACGATAAGGACTATATTGCAAGCCCCGCCCGCCAACGCTCAAGCCGCAAACAAGCTGCAGACGGCGACGAAAAAACCGGAAAGGTTACTCGCGGACCCCGTTTGAGGTATAGAATTTGGAGCTTACGGTCTTACCCGTAAATGTTTTGCTCGTCGTATTCTTTAATAAAAATACTCTTGCCGGGTTTTCCTGTTTCACCATTTAGGAGAGCGAACAGGAAAAGAATAGCGGCGACTGGCAAAAAAACAAAACCAATGATTTTTAGAAAACTTCTCATTTCTTTTTCTTGACCGTTTTACTGAACAACCGATTTTGAGAATTTTTAATCTGCTTTTGACAACAAGTGATTATCGATTAGAATTCCCATCTCACTTCTTCATTAAATTTATCATCGAATTCACAACAAATCAAGGTCTGATTCATCATATGTTGAAGTTCCGCGCCTCAAATTGTCAGCAGTCACAGTTTCCTCCGCTTGATGTTTTTAGGCTCAAATCTCCCTCGTTGCATATTTGACGCTATGAAACTAATTTTGAAGAAAGATATCTCAAAATGAGTGATAATTACCAGAAAACAGGGCAAGAACAGAACAACCCCCGTCAACGCGGAAATCCACCTGGGCGAGATAGACCACCTAGGAGGATCGATATCTCTGTGGTCGTTCCTCTTTATAATGAGGAGCAGTCTTTGATGCCGCTTTCGCTTTCGATCAGGGACGCTCTTGACCGAATGAATTCCACGTACGAAGTGATCTTTGTCGATGACGGCTCGACCGATAATTCCCTGAGAGTCTTGAAGGAAATACATCGGAAGAATCGCAGATACAAATTCATAAGTTTTCGTGTGAACTATGGTAAGTCTGCCGCCCTGTCCGTAGGATTCCAGCATGCGCTCGGTCGAATAATTGTGACAATGGACGCAGATCTTCAGGATGATCCGAATGAAATACCGCGGCTCATAGAGAAATTAGAGAGCGGCTATGATCTCGTGAACGGATGGAAAAGAAAACGGCACGATCCAATCTCGAAGACAATTCCTTCTAAACTTTTCAATTTGACGACATCGGTCCTTACCGGATTAAGACTTCGCGATTTCAACTCTGGTTTGAAAGCATACAGGCGGGAAGTAGTTCAGGACTTTAAAGTTTATGGCGAGATGCACCGGTTCTTGCCAGTGCTTGCAAATTGGGCAGGTTATCGGGTGGCTGAAATCCCGGTAATCCATCATCCACGCAAATATGGCAAAACCAAATTTGGCATAAGTAGATTTTGGCACGGCTTTCTCGATCTCATCACGGTGCTTTTCACCACTCGGTACGGCAAACGTCCACTTCATTTTTTCGGCGGGATCGGGTTTTTGGCGTTCCTGGCGGGATTTATTATCGATCTTGAACTTGTGTTGGAAAAGATTCTTTGGAAAACTTCAATCAGCAATCGCCCGCTGTTTCTTGTCGGGGTACTTCTGATTATTGTAGGCGTCCAGATAGTGTCGATTGGGCTGCTTGGAGAAATGATCACGCGGAATAACGCAAAGGAGGAATACGTGATCAAAGAAAAAGTTTTCAACTGAGATAATGCCCGGTTCCGCAGAGTTGATTGTCAAAACCGACTGTCGTCACTATCGCAGCTTCATCCCATGCAAACCTCACAAGCTGACTGGAGTTCACTGCGCCGACTGTGATTATTACGATCCAATGCGCGAGCGCTTTCTCATAATAAAACTGGGGGCTCTCGGCGACGTACTCCGAACGACACCGCTGCTGAGGAAAATAAAATCACTCCACCCGCAGGCCGAAATTTGGTGGCTCACTCACACGCCGGAATTTCTCCCCGATGAAGTTGACCGGAAGCTGAAGTTCGATATTTCATCTCTGGTTCAAATTGAAGAAACGGAATTCGACTACCTTTTCAGTCTTGACAAAGACTATGAAGCTGCCGCCCTCGCAAATCGGGTGAAGTCGAGGCTGAAACGCGGTTTCATTCTCCGAGATGGAAAAACATATCCTGCTGATGACCTGGCATATCAAAAGTATTCGACTGGTCTCTTTGATGATATCAGTAAGAAGAATACAAAAAACTATCTCGAGGAAATATTTGAAATCTGCGGTTTCTCTTTTAATGGTGAGAGGTATCTACTTTCAAATTTCGATTCTGACGGCTACGAGTGGTCCCGGCTCGTCGGGATGCCGCGTCCGATAATAGGGTTGAACACGGGATGCGGTGGTAGATGGACAAGTCGGCTTTGGAGCGAAGATAGCTGGGCGGGAGTTGCGAGGAAGCTGATTTCGGAAGGTCACGGCGTCCTACTCCTCGGTGGCGAGCAGGAAGATGCGCGTAACAAAAACATTGCGGCGAAAAGCGGGGCAAAATATTTGGGCTTTTTTCAGCTGAGACAATTCATAAATCTCGTCGAGCAGGTCGACCTTGTGGTTACCGGAGTTACCATGGGAATGCACATCGCAGTCGGCCTTAATAAGAAGATTGTCCTGTTGAACAATATTTTTAACGGGAACGAATTTGAGTTGTATGGTCTTGGGAAAATCGTCGAGCCTGACAAAGAATGCAAATGTTTTTTCCAGCCCGAGTGTGTGAACAAGGACTACTTTTGCCTCGACCACTTGCCTTACGCGAAAGTTGCGGATGCCGTTGATGAGGTGCTGAAGCTGCCAGCCGCCGGTCCATGAATCAAGCTGACGGGCGGAAATGAAGATCGTAATAATAAGCACCGCCTATCCATTGCGCGGCGGAATTGCACATTATGTTTCTCTCTTGTCCAGGCATCTATCCGGGCGTCATGAGGTTTCCATCATCACCTTCAAGAGACAGTACCCGAGATTCCTCTTCCCCGGAAAATCGCAGGTCGAAAATTCCGTTCGCGGTGAGAAAACCGGTGAAACTGGTGCCATGGTGCCAAGCATTCAGATCATTGATACCTTGAATCCATTCACATGGTGGAAAGCGGGAAGACTCGCCGCACAAATGAATCCAGATTTGATAATCTTCAAGTACTGGATGCCCTTTTTTGCCCCCGCATTTGGCGTAGCGGCAAGGGTTGCGAAGAAGAAATCGGGATGTCGGGTGCTGTTCATCTGTGACAATGTGACTCCTCACGAGCACACACCGATCGACAAAGCGCTCACATCATGGCTCTTTAGGGCGGGAGATTTTTTTGTGGTTCAATCGAAGTCGGTCGAAAAGGATTTGCTTTCCGTCATCGAGAATCCCAGGTATAAATTTGTGCCGCATCCGGTATATGAAATCTTTGGAGACCCTATCGAGAAGTCGGAAGCAAGGAATAGGATTGGTATTGGCGAAAATGAAAACGTCGCTCTTTTTTTTGGGTACGTTCGGAAGTACAAGGGGCTTCACATTTTGCTTGACGCTACAAAGAAGGTGGTTCAAAGCATGCGATTAAAGCTCCTTGTTGTTGGCGAATTCTACGATGACGAAAAGAGTTATCGCCGTCAGATTGAGACGTTGAACTTGGGAGATGACGTGGTGGTTGTCGGCGATTACATCCCGAACGAGGACGTTACAACGTATTTTTCCGCTGCTGATGTAATCGTCCTGCCTTATCTCGATGCGACACAAAGCGGCATAGCCCAGATAGCTTATAACTTCAGGAGGCCTGTGATAACGACGGACGTGGGCGGGCTTGCGGAAGTCGTGATTAACGGCAAAACCGGACTCGTGGTCCGGCCGAACTCTCCTGATGAGCTTGCTGAAGCGATTGTGAAATTCTTCTCTCAAAACTTGGCACACAAATTTGCGGAGGAACTTGCAGAACAGAGGAGACTCTTTTCGTGGGATAATATGGTGGACGCAATCGAAGAACTTGCAGGTTTGAAGCCGTGAGATATGAGCCGATAAAAGATAAGCTCGGGAAATTAGTTGGCGAAAGTCCCATCAGGAGAAGGATCTTGTATTTTGTTCTCGGGTTGCTCTTTCTGCGCGAATGGCATGTGAAGCGTGGGTTGCGGAAAATACTTCGGGAAAATAAAATAAAGAATGTCCTCGATGCGGGAAGCGGGTTTGGACAGTATGCATACTACATCTGTAAAAAGATGTCCGGCAGATCTTTAGCAGTAGCGATTGTTTGCGGAGTTGATGTCAACAGGGAAGAGATAGATAAATGTAATGCGTTTGCTGGAAAACTGGGGCTGAGGAACCTTTCGTTCACCGTTGCCGACCTGGAAAAATTGGATTTCAGAGACGAGTTCGATTTGATCGTGTCTGTTGATGTCATGGAGCATATACGTGATGACGTGGCGGTTTTCAGGAACTTTTTCAGTTCATTGCGCAAGGGTGGGAAGATCTTGATATCTACGCCGAGCAAGTTTGGCGGATCGGACGTTCACGAGGAAGGTGAACACTCTTTCATCGAGGAGCATTTCAGGGAAGGATATTCCGCCGAAGAGATCACTTCGAAACTTGAGTCGGCAAATGTGCGAGTAGAAAGCATCCATTATACTTACGGAAGAGTAGGAAGCTGGTATTGGAACCTCTCCATCAAAATTCCTGTAAAGCTGCTAAATAGAAGTTTCCTCATGATTTTCTTTCTGCCATTTTATTATTTGATCGCATTGCCGTTTTCGTTTCTCTTCATGGCGATTGATTATTTTTTCCCTCCCAAGCGCGGGAGCGGATTGTTAGTGGTCGCATCAAAAGCCTAATGAAAAAAGTCTTAATCGTAACTTATTACTTCCCTCCATCGGGTGGGCCCGGAGTTCAGCGTGTCTTGAAGTTCGTCAAGTATCTGCCGCAGTTCGGTTTTGATCCGATTGTTCTCACCGTTGCAAATGCAGATTTTCCGGCTGTCGATGAATCGCTCTTGAAGGCAATTCCGAAAAATGTCAAGGTGGTAAGAACGAGAATTTTTGAGCCGTATAGTCTTTACCGTCGATTCACCGGTAAAAAGGCGGGTGCAGCAGTGGACGTGGAAAACATCCCATCCGGAAAGAAAAAGGGTATGATGGAACGGATCGCCGAATTCATCAGGTCGACCTTTTTTATTCCAGATGCAAGAGTCGGCTGGCTCCCCTATGCGGTTTCATCGGGGATGCACATGGTTGAGGAGGAAAATGTCGACATTATCTATTCGAGCTCTCCGCCCTACACGGCAGCTCTGATTGCGAAGAGATTGAAAAAAAGAACGGGAAAACCGTGGGTTATGGGATTGCGCGACCCATGGACGGGGTTCATATCTGCACCGCGGAGGTGGTTTTTGCCAGCGCATATCGATAATTCGATGGAGAAAAAATCTATCATGGTTGCCGATGCTGTTGAAGTTGCGTGGGAAGGGATAGGCAAAGATCTGGTGAATAAATACTCCGATTTAGACCTCTCAAAGCTGGTTTATATCCCGAATGGCTTTGACTCCGAAGACTACCCCCATCTGCTGCCGGCAAAAGACAAAAAATTCTGCGTAACATATACTGGCTCTCTATATGGGAAAAGAAATCCGAGGACCCTGCTCGATGCTGTAAAACGGCTGAAGGCGCGGGGAGAAATTTCGGGCGACAATTTTAAGCTGACCTTTGCCGGAAGGTTCGGAGCAGAAGTTAGAGAAATGTTCGCCGAGCCCGAGCTCGCTGGGCTGATAGAAGTGAAAGAGTATTTGCCGCATGAAGAAAGCATAAAACTACTTTTGCAATCCGATTTACTCGTGCTTATCGTTGATGAATCGGAGCTGAGCGATGAAATTGTACCAGGGAAGGTGTTTGAGTATATTGGTGCCCGAAGACCGATAATTGCCTTCGCTCCCGACGGCGCAGCCGCGCGGGTAATTAGCCATACTGGTACAGGCATCGTCGTTGCGCAAAATGACGTTGAAGGCGCGAAGGCTGCTATTATCTCGTTCTTTTCCAGGATCGAGCAACAAAATAAATCCTTTGCGCCGGATGAGAATGCGATCGGAGAATTTGAAAGGAAAGAGGCGGCAAGAAAGTTGGCGGCACTATTTAACAAAATCTTGGAGAGACCAAAATGAGCAAAGCTGCAAATCGGAAGCGGATTGAAAAGAAAGTGGTACAAGAGAAGCCGCTTGTACCGGCAAAGTATGAGACTCCTATTCTCATTGCCCTGATTTTGATGTTGCTTGTTGTTTTCCTGCATGAAGCTATTTTCGAAAACAAAGTCTTCAGTTCTGCCGACATTAGCACTTCGCAGAGTTTCAAGACCTTTGTAGACCAAGCAGACCAAGAACACGTTTTCCCTTTATGGGTTCCATATATTTTCAGCGGGATGCCGTCGTTCGCAAGTTTGCTTACGTCCGCCAGCCGGTGGTATGATATCGTCGGGACAGTATTTGAATGGATAGATCATGTTGGGGCAGTATTGCTTCTTAACCAGGATGTCGGTTGGGTTGTTATCTATTATTTTCTCTTCGGAATTGGGATGTTGACGCTGTTGCGACGACTCGGCCTTACGAAGTTCGCGAGTTTCTTTGGAGCAACCGCGGCTATGTTTTCAACATTCATAATCATATGGATAATGTTCGGTCACAACACGAAAATCGCTGCCATCGCGTTCTTGCCTTTTATCTTTCTCCTTGTCATCGAATTGACTCATCGATTCAAATGGATTTACCTGTTTGGACTTATCGTCGCATTGCATCTCCAATTCGGATCGACACATATCCAGATGATCTTCTATTCGTATTTCGCGGTTGGCATCTATTTGATTTTTGTCTTCATCAGGAACTTGGTGAAAAAAGACGAAGTGGTTGGAACGATCAGGGCTGGTGCCCTTCTCATCGTGGCAAGTGGAGTTGCTCTCATCATGTCGGCTGATGTGTATTTTTCAACGTTCGAGTACAGCAAGTACTCGATCCGCGGTTCCTCTCCGATAATTCACACTCAGCAAGACAAGACAACGACAGGCGGAGGGCTGGATTACCAGTATGCAACGAACTGGTCTTTTGGTCCGTCGGAAATGCTGACATTTTTCATACCTTCTTACTATGGTTTTGGAGACATTGTCTATAATGGACCGCTCTCGGGTAATCAGACTGCTCATTGGAATACGTACTTCGGCCCTCAACCATTCACCGATGCTCCGCAGTACATGGGCGTGATCGTGCTGATTTTTGCGGTGGTTGGGTTCTTGAAGAACCGAAGAAATCCGTTTGTCATAGCGAGTTTAATAATAATTGTTGTTGCCCTCCTGATATCCTTCGGCAGGGAATTGCCATTGGTTTATGACTTGATGTTCAACTACTTCCCTTATTTCAACAAGTTCAGGTCTCCGAGCATGATTCTCGTACTCGTCCAGGTTTTTGTTCCTATACTGGCTGCATTTGGCATTGACGCAATTGCCAAGGCTAAAGAGAATTCAGACGTAAAATTTTCAAGAAAGTGGCTCATCTGGACGGGCGTGTTCGGAGGACTTCTATTATTGACTTTGTTACTGCAGGGCACAATTAGAGATTCGTACTATGGTCTGATGCAGAGTAGTCCCAAACTGCGGAATGCTTCTGAACCGGTATCAGATCTTCTTTTCACCAACATGATAAACGATCTATATATTTCTCTCATAATTTGTATTTTGACGACGGGTGCAACCTACTTGTACCTGCAAAGGAAAATTACGGCTCTGATAGGGGGGGCAGCGTTTTCTGTGATACTCCTTTTTGATCTCTGGCGAGTCGATTACCAACCCCTGGAAAATCAGCTTAAGGACCGACAGGAGCAGGTTGACCAGTTTGTCGAACCGGATTATGTCAAGTTCATCAAATCGCAAGTTCCACAAAATAGTGGTACAAGCTCGATGGGAATTAACGACAGCCTGTACAGGGTACTAGAGGTGGTCGACGGTCAACCTGCGATCTCAGCGGACCTCGCTTATTTTCTTCTGCAGGAAGCGAACGGTTATTCCGGAGCAAAGCTCAGGATTTACCAGGATATGATCGATGTTGTGGGATTGACAAATCCCAATCTCATGAGGCTGCTCGAATATCAGGTATGTTGTGACAAACAAAGTCGACCCAACAATTGGTAGAGTTGCTTTCAAAGGGTCAGCATTGGTCGAGGAAAATGACAATGTCCTGCCGCGGGCTTTTTTCGTTGACGGGTACAAGGTTGCTGATGGGCTGCAAATATTGAATTCATTGCGAGATGGTACATTTGATCCCGGAAAGACGGTTTGCTTGGAGAATGATCCCAAATTGAACGTGGAGGTGCCTGACACGACCGTGTATGTGCGATTTCTCGATTACGAAATCCAGTCGATGAAGCTGCAAGCAAAGGCTAGCGGCAACAATCTGTTGCTCCTCAGCGAAGTTTATTATCCCGCTGGATGGAATGCCTTCATTGACGGGAAGCCTGCTCAGATTTACAAGGCCGATTATTTTCTGCGTGCTATTGTTGTCCCCAAAGGAGTCCATGAAATCGAATTAAGATTTGAGCCGAAGGTCTACTCAATCGGAAAATATTTGACACTTGGGACAAATATCCTCGTAGGGTTACCATTATTGGTTTTATGGATTGGATCTCTGTTGGCAATGATCCAGAAAAGAAATAATAATGCGCCTCCCGGAGTCAAAACGGCTGAAGAAAAAAAATGAACGGTGGGGCACAAGGACTGACTGTGCACGTTGATATTTCATATCTCTCATTGTTGATCATGGGTTTTAATCGGGGACTGCTTGAAGGATGGATCATGTCATTCCGGCTTCACATTGATTGGGATAATGCGGTTTCTTAATTTTTAAGCAAATGGAAACTCAAGTCAACGACCTTAGAATCAATTCAAAGATGGTTAGGGAGCTGCTCGTTCGCTTCATAAAAGATGAAACCGAGAAGGTGGGATATAAGAGATTGGTCGTCGGCTTGTCAGGCGGAGTTGACTCTGCGCTTTCATCCGTGCTTGCCGCTGAGGCGATCGGCAAAGAAAACCTGCTCTGTGTGGTTCTACCGTTCAAATCGTCCTCCAGAGAGAGTGTAAACGATGCAAAACTCCTCGTTGACAAGTTCGGCTTGAGAACCGAGACGGTCGATATCACTTCTTCTGCTGACGCCTTAATCAATCGCGATCCGGCAATGATTAATGTTCGATTGGGGAATATTTTGGCTCGTATCCGAATGACTGTTTTGTACGACATTTCTGCTCGTGACAATGCATTGGTGCTGGGCACCAGCAACAAGACGGAACTCCTCCTCGGTTATGGAACACTTTTCGGCGACATGGCGCACGCCATAAATCCAATTGGGGATCTGTACAAGACGCAGGTATGGCAACTAGCAAAATACGTGGGAGTTCCCGAGAAGATTGTGAAAAAGAAACCGACTGCTGATTTGTGGGAGGGCCAAACAGACGAAGGCGAATTGGGCTACACGTATCAAGATATTGACAAAGTTCTTTACCTTCTTGTAGATCAAAAGATGAAGATTGATGACGTCATCGAACTTGGATATCCCCAGCAAATTGTAAGAGACCTTTACAGGAAAATAATGCGGAGCCAATTCAAACGGCGTCCTCCAATTATTGCCAAGGTCGGTCACAGAACAATAAATGTGGATTTCAGGTACTTGAGAGACTGGGGAACATAGATTGCGATGCACTGAAAATGTTGAACCGGATTTGCATAATCTTCATTGCTTAGAGATTTTCGGACCCCATCCTAACCTTCCCCTTACAGGGGAAGGAATTCCCTCTCCTTTCAGGAAAGGGTTAGTGCCTGCCCCGGACTTGATCCGGGGGTGAGGTCTGCAATGTCAACTGCCGGCAAACTTTTTATTGTCTCGACGCCCATCGGAAACCTTTCAGATATTTCACTCCGCGCGATTGAAACACTGAAATCTGTCGACTTCATTGCGGCAGAAGACACTAGAACAAGTTCTGTGCTCCTAAAGCATTTTGCGATCTCGAAACCGATGATGAGTTTTCACAGCTACAGTGATCCAGGGCGCAGCCGCGAGATTGTAGGAAGAATACTGGAGGGATCAAGTGCCGCTTTGATCACCGACGCAGGCACGCCCGGAATATCCGATCCCGGTTACACGCTTGTGCGCGATGCTGTTGAGTGTGAGATAGAAGTTGTTCCTATACCCGGACCCACCGCGTTCGTGACGGCTCTGTCAGCGAGCGGTTTAAGAACAGACCGTTTTCTTTTCGAGGGCTTTCTTCCGTTGAAGAAGGGGAGGCAGACCAGGCTGCGTCTTCTTTCCAGCGAGACCCGAACGATTGTCTTATACGAGTCTCCGCATAGGATCGACAAAACGCTTAAGGAATTGAAGACGTATTTTGGGGACAGAAGATGCGTCGTGGCAAGAGAGGTTACGAAGTTGCATGAAAGTTTCTATCGTGGCACACTCTCGCAAATTCCAAATCTCATCGGCGCGTCGGAGAGAAGAGGCGAGTTTGTAATCATCGTGGAGGGCGCCGCCAGTTGAAAAGCCTCATACCTGCGAAAGTCGAAGGTTCATTCAAACTGCTGCTCGAGCCCCTTGCAAAGTGGCTCGGTTCTAAGAATGCAAATCCGAATTGGCTGACGACCGTTGGGTTTCTCTTGAGCATTTTCGCGGCATATGAGATTGCCCGCGGGAAATTGGTTGTCGGTGGCGTTCTGGTTTTGATCAACGGATTGTTCGACACGGTCGACGGAGCAGTTGCCCGCAAGACCGGGCGTGTGACCAGATTTGGTGCCGTCTACGATTCAACAGTCGACAGGTATTCGGAGGTCGCGGTGTTCTTCGGGCTTGGAATATTTTTGATCGGGCACCACTTCTATTTTACTTCCGTTGCGGCTGTGTTTGCAATCGGAGGTTCCATAATGGTCAGCTATGTTCGCGCGCGCGCTGAGACCGTCGGTTTCAAAGCAAATGTGGGGTTAGCTCGACGTCAGGAGCGAGTTGTAATCCTGGGATTCGGACTCTTTTTCAATATCTTCGATGACTGGTTCGAAAAGATCTTTGCCCCAATAATCACGAGTGTCTTTGGAAGCAACTTCACTCACCCGCCCTTTGCCGTGGCCGCAGCGGTTGTCCTGTTAGCATTCTTAACTAACATAACAGCAATCGAGAGATTATACTATGTCTACAAGCAATTCAGAAATGAAAATCGCTAAACCGGCGGGTCCACTCAGTGTCTTCCTGCCGGGCATCGGCGCGGTTTCTACCACTTTCATGGCGGGTGTGGAATTGATCAGAAGAGGAATGCGTCAGCCGGTTGGTTCCCTGTCGCAGATGGGCACAATTCGTCTTGGGAAAAGGACCGAAAAGCGAAGCCCTTTGATAAAAGATTTTGTTCCATTGACAGAGTTGAAGGACTTGAGATTTGCGGGATGGGACATATTTGGTGGTACAGCTTTCGACGCTGCAAAAAAGGCCGGCGTGCTCAATGTGGAAGATATTGAGCTGACGAGAGATTTCCTGGAAGAGGTTGACCTAATGCCTGCTGTTTTTGAGCAGAGTTATGTTAAGAGGCTCAGCCCAAAGGCCGTGAAGAAAGCTAAGTCGAAAATGGAACTCGCTGAGAAACTGAGAGAGGATATACATGATTCGATGAAGAAACAGGGCTCGGAAAGGGGGGTTATGGTTTGGTGCGGAAGCACGGAAATCTTCCTGGAAGAAGGGCCAGTGCATCAGACCCTTTCGGCGTTTGAAGAAGGATTGATGAAAAATGATCCGCAGATTGCTCCGAGCATGATTTATGCTTATGCTGCGATGAAGGAAGGAATTCCGTTTGCCAACGGCGCACCGAATTTGACGGTCGATTTTCCAGCCATGATCCGGCTCGCAAAGAAGCAAGGCGTGGCGATTGCCGGGAAAGATTTCAAGACCGGGCAGACCTTGTTGAAGACGGTCCTCGCACCGATGTTGAAGGCTCGAGCGCTTGGATTGAACGGGTGGTTCTCCACAAATATTCTGGGCAACCAGGATGGCGAAGTACTCGATGAGCCGGGCTCCTTCAAGACAAAAGAAGTGAGCAAACTGTCGGCACTGGATTACATCCTGCAGCCGCATCTTTATCCCCATCTTTACTCAGATTTCTATCACAAAGTCCGAATAAATTACTACCCGCCTCGCGGCGATAACAAAGAGAGTTGGGACAACATTGACATTTTCGGATGGCTGGGATATCCGATGCAGATCAAAGTGGATTTTCTATGCCGCGACTCAATCCTTGCAGCTCCTATATTACTCGATCTCGTGCTTTTTATGGATCTCGCCCAACGAGCAGAATCTTTCCGGAATTCAGGAATGGTTGTCTTTCTATTTTAAGAGCCCAATGTGCGCCCCTCAGATTTATCCGGAGCATGATTTGTTTATCCAGTTGACAAAACTCAAGAATTTTCTTCGATATTTGATGGGAGAGGAATTGATAACCCATCTTGGGGTTGAGTACTACGAGGAGAGCGAGAGCCGAAGAAAGTAAGATCGGATGAAGGAAGAAGAACGTCAGCGAAGGGCAAGGGAGGATGCCGTCCTCGTCAAGCGTGCGGTCAGCGGCGATGAAAAAGCTTTCAAGAGCATCATGAAGAGGTACAAAAATCCTGTAGCCCAAATTATTTATAAGCTGGTAAGAGATCGCAGTCACCTGGAAGATCTTACACAGGAGGTCTTTATCAAGGCTTTCCAGCATCTTGGTGACTTCGATTATGAGCACCAATTCGCGTCGTGGTTGTTCAAGATTACCAATAATCATTGCATAGATTATATCAGAAAGAAGAGGCTGCGGGTTTATTCTATCGACGATCAGGTAAAAACTGAGGATGGGGAGATTGGATACGAAATCCCAGATTCCACTTATGAACCCGATCTGAATCTGCTGCGAGAGCAGAAATCCAAATTAATCCGGTCGGCAATTGAGGCGCTGCCTGAGAAATACCGAGAGGTAATCCTCCTGAGGCATCAGGACGAGTTGAGCTACGAAGAAATTGCAAATGAAACCGGATTGCCCGTAAATACCATAAAAGTGCAGCTTTTTCGAGCGCGTGAGCTGATGTACAAGTTTTTGAAGGATCGGATCAAGCATTATTGAAACTTAATTTCCCGCGGCTCGTAATTAAAAATACGATGAAGACCGTGTTAGCCACTCTGTTTCTGGTTTCTGCTGCATTTTGCCAGAAAACGTTGAACACAGAGGAAAACCTGAATGGTGTCAAGTCATTACAGGCAACAATAAACGTCGGAGTTGTTGATCTGACTTTGAAGAAAGTCGATGACCCTTCAAAGGCATTTCGGGTATATTGCAGCTATTCGGAAGATGAGAAAGTTCCAGTGTTGGATTATGAAGTGGAGGGGAGCAAAGGCGTTTTAAATTTTTCCAATAAAAAGGAGGGCGGTCACTTTCCATGGTTCAATATTCACGGCGACAAGGACACTGCGAGTATTGAGCTTGCCAATTCTGTTCCGGTATCGCTGACGATGAACTTCGGGGTGTGCGACGCGAAGGTCGATTTGGGCGGAATGCAGATTTCGGATGCAACATTCTCGACAGGAGTCTGCGATTTCGATCTCAATTTCTCTTCCCCAAATCAAATTGAGTGTGAAGAAATTCAGGTCAAGACCGGGGTGTCCAGCGTCTCAGTCGAGAATCTGGCGAATGCTCATGCAAGACACGTCGAGTTCAACGGCGGTTTGGGATCGGTGAAAATAGATTTCGGCGGAAAGATTCGAAGAGACTGCTCAGTCCATGTGAAGACTGGACTAGGTTCGGTGGAAATTTCTATTCCTTCCGGCATCAATACGATCATCGCTGCGCCAGGAAGCTTTCTCAATAGTGTCGACGTATCTGGGTTTTACGCGCAGGGTGAAGGAGAGTATCGGTCGAGCGTGAAGACGGGACCGCAGTTGAAATTGGATATCGATTCCGGACTGGGATCGGTTACAATAAAAAGTTATTGAGCAGTTCTGAAATCAGCCGTGCCCTGATTTGGGAACGTATCTATGAGTGAACCGTTGTCGTAAATGGAAATGCTCAGGGCTACTATGTCAGGCTGCGTGTCGCCAAGATTTATCGCGACTTGAATTGAATTGCCGATGAAGCAGCGCCCAGCGAACCTAAAATCTTTTGGCGATCCCTCAGTTCGAAAAACAAAATCTTTCCCGATCTCTAAAGTTGTTTTTGGATTGGATAGGAAATTAATTACCACTCTCTCGTTGGATATCTTCTGAGTCGTGTCAATCCGCATGTAAATGTTTTTGAGATCGTTTCCAAAGTAAAGGCGCTTGATCAGCGTTCCTGTCTTTTGCATCGCACTGCCTGATTCGACCCGTTCCATGATGCCCGCATTTTCCCATTCTCTGTCAGGGGTATCGAGCTTTGGAGAGATCATTCGGATTGGCTGACGGAAGAACTGGTCCGCCTTTCTCTTGATAGGCTCGTCTAATTCCGCGGGTGGCTTGGCTCCAAGCAAGCTGTAGACCTGTTTCAAATGATATCTGAACAGAGCATCGAATTGATTTGCATTCGGAGACTTGTGCTCGTCGCCGTACCACCAACACCAGTCTGATCCTTCCGCAATCATGATTTCCTTGTGCGCTTTTGTTGCAGCGGATGCAGGTCCTTTTTGAGACGATTTTTCAAGAGCGCCTCGAGCCTGGAAGAGGAAATCCCAGGCTTTATTATCTTCAGGATGACCGATCCATATCTTGAAATCTCCATTGATCCACGAGCCGGGAGATATATGTTTGAGAGTATTGCCTCGCTTCACTTTAATTTCGGAAGGGAGTATTGTTCGTACTCGCGGCTCATTTGTCAGTTTGTGGTAAAGGGTTCGGAGGAAATCCTTACCGTCACTCTGGTAAAATTCCCACGCGTTCTCGCCGTCGAGAATAATGGGAACGACAGCAAAGTTCAGCGTTTCTTCGTCAAAGCGTGTTGCGATCGAGTCACGGATTCTTAGGAGCCGCGCCAGGAGATCGTTTGCGGCATCATCCGGACTCCATTGAGAGTAAACGAAGCCGATCAAATCCGAAAGACTATGATCCCGGAATAGAATCCTTATGCAATTCTTGCCATTTTCGAATTTATAAGCAAAATATTTTTCTAAGAAGTCGCTGCCGATTTTTTTCCCGGCTTTCAAAAGTGTTTTGCGCAGAATTAGCTCATCTGTTGCGGTCCACGCCACCTTGTTCTTCATCATTATGTTCAGGGCAGCGTCACTGACAGACCCTTCGCTTGGCCACATTCCTTTCGGATGGACGCCGAAGATCTTTTCGGCGTAAGCAAGGCTCGACCTGACCTGGTCATTCGCATCGTCTGGGCGTGTGAATCTATGCTCCGGAAGTTTTGTCTCGGCGTTCGCCTCCTTGCCCGAGTTGCTGTCGCAAAGGAGCGGAAGGATTGGGTGATAGAACGGCGAGATGCTAATCTCGATCTGTCCCCGCTTCGCGGCGTTCACATGGTGGGGCACAATCTTGCGTAGTATATCACACTGTGAATTTAACAAAGTTGATTTATCGGATTCAGTGAAGTTCCGTTGCTTGTCTAGAAAATATTTGAAAGGCGGATCGAAGCGGGAATATTCCCCAACCCATGATAGATTCCACCACACCTGCAAGTCTCGAAAATCTTGCGTTGAAAAATTTCTGATTGCTTTGCTTAAGTCGCTTTCGCTTTTGATAATGCCACGTTTCTCCAACAGCTCTGCATATCGAGGGTAGCGTTTGACCATTCGTTCTGAATTTGCCATGAAGAAGGTCTTCAGTGCGCCAACCTTGTCTTCTGGCGTGAACCTGTCTGGGTTCTTTAACGATAGGTCATAAGCAATGTCGGTTGTTCTTTCGGCTCCTGATGTAGACCCTTGCGGCAAATAATCTTGAATCTGTTCGAGGAGAGACGGAGTAAAGTTGAAAGTCTGTTTTATATTGGGGTAGTCGTCCAAAATCCGTACCATGTCCCAGTAGTCTTTGATCCCGTGCATTCTAACCCACGGCATGAGGAACTTTCCATCAGTCTTGTAGTAAGGCTGGTGGTGGTGCCAGACAAAGAGAATATTTAACGGATTAACGTCTTTCACTTTCCGAGAAAGTCCGGCCCGTACGGCGGTGAGTAAATGTCAGACAGCGGATTGATCAACCGGTAGTCTCCGAAACCGGTTTCGTCAACGAAGGTGAATTGTCGGTTTCTCTGGTAGTAATCCCAGATTTCATACGGCTTGCTGTCGACTTCAAACGGATGACGATCCACACTGTTCGGCGGCCCAAACATGATATAGATCATCCCCATGTCGGTCTTCCACCCTTTGAAGTAATGGGTGAAGTGTTCGTTTGCATAAGTAACGCGGTCGAAGTATTCGTTCATTATAGGATTATTCTTTGAGGTCCGATTCAAGCTGTATTTTTGCCAGAAGTTTAAGAAAAGTTTTTCTTTCGTGAACATGTCGGGTGCGGATTTAATGCTGTCGATTGTGCTGGAATTTGCAATGTACAGCATCTCGTCGGCTGCATCATCAAGGTTCAAAATCGTAAGAGGTAAGTCCGGAAAATGAATAGAAAAGAAACGAGATGCGCTCGCCGGAGTGGGAGCTTCTTTATCCGGTGTCCCACGCAAGCTGACCGTTATTTTGTAGATCCCCATGGGAATGGAATCTTTTGAAATCTCTTCAACAACTCTCTTCGTCTTATCGGTTCCGACGATCCAATCGGAATTCGAAAAGACTATTTGTTTTTTCCCATCGAAAATCTCGGTCGTGGCAAATGTGGAGTCATTCGTCTTTGGAAAATAGACTTCGTAAAAGACCGAGAAAGAATGGGTTTGAGAGATAACATTCCCTTCAATATTCGGAACGATCGTTCGCTTGCCCTCTGAAAGTGAGGAGCCTTTCAGGAGCATAATGTCTGACACCGATTCTGTTGAATCTGAGTAATCTCTGGCCAGGAAGGAGCGTTTTGCCATGAAAGACTTTTTGGTTTCTGAATCTGTAACGGCAACTTGTAGTGTGTATACGCCGGGCTTTACGAGGAATTGCCTTTCCGAAGAAGAGTAGATCGTTCTGCTGTTCGTCTCATCGAAACTCTGGCATGTCGGCCTGTCGTCCCAAGTTTCTTCGAGCGAAGAGTTTCCTTCGTCGTCAGTTAACTGCAAGGATACTTCGTATGAAGCTCGGAATTCGTTCCCGGTCTTGATGAATTGTATCTCGGCATACGGGATCTGCAAATAGAAATCCAATCTGCTCTTGTCCTGGTCGGCTTTGAAATTGAGGGCATCAAAATAGAAATGCGGAGGCGCGTATGAAAAAGTCTGCTGCATTTCTACCTGTGCGAACGACGGGAGAGACAAGAGTAAACAAAGTGTCAAAATTCTATTTTCCATTCTCAACCTCCTTGATCAACTGTGCCGTACAAATCAAGTTCATATGCATCTTGGATCGTCACGTCGACAAAGTCTCCAGGCAATTTTTCCGAGCTGAAAACAACTTCTGCGTCGATTTCCGGCGCGTCATGGCTTGTCCTGCCGACGCAGTTCTTACCTTCCTTCCTATCAACAAGCACGTGAAGGCTCTGCCCAATTTTCCTGTCGTTGATCTCATCGATTATTTTTCTTTGCGTTTCCATCACAATTGCGTGGCGTTTTTCCTTTTCGACCTGAGGAATTGGATCTCCGAGGACGGACGCGGCTGTTCCTTCCTCGTTTGAGTATGTGAATGCGCCAAGCCTGTCAAACTTGAATTCGTTTACAAACTCTATAAGATCGTCGAATTCATTTTCCCCCTCTCCAGGATAACCTACAATCAGTGTCGTCCTGATTGCTACACCTGGAATATTTTCGCGAATTTTGAAAAGAAGCTCTTCGAGCTTTCGCCGCGTGATGCCCCGCCTCATCGACTTGAGAATACTGTCCGAGATATGCTGTATTGGAATGTCGATATACTTGCAGATTCTTTCACTATCTCGCATAACACTTAGCAAGTCTTCAGGGAACTTCGCAGGATAAGCGTACATCAGTCTTATCCATTCGATTCCCCTCACTTCATTCAGCTTTGCCATGAGTTTCGGAAGTTCTCGATTTCCGTAGATATCCAAACCATAATATGTGGTATCCTGGCCGATGACAATCAGCTCTTTGACGCCTTTCGCGGCGAGAAGCTCCGCCTCATGGATAATATGTTCAATCGGCTTCGAAACGTGTTTTCCACGCATCAGCGGAATAGCACAAAACGAGCACGGGTTATCGCAGCCCTCAGAAATTTTTAGATAGGCATAGTGGCTCGGAGGAGAAAGGAGACGCTCGCCCAGCATTTCAAATTTATACTCGGCGTCAAACTCCTTGAGAATGTTTGGCAGCTCGTTCGTTCCGTAGAAGGCATCGACTTCCCGCAGATCCTCGCGAAGTTCGTTCCCGTATCTTTCAACGAGACAACCCGTGACGACAACCCTCTTCAGCCCGCTGGATTTCTTTCGTTGAGCCACCCGAAGAATTGTCTCGATGGATTCCTGCTTCGCGGCTTCGATAAATCCGCATGTATTGATAACTGCAACGTCGGCAGTGTCGAGAGAGTCGGCAATCGAGTACCCGTTTCCTTTCAGTTGGGCAGAAAGGATTTCGCTGTCGACCTGATTTTTTGGACAACCCAGGGTAATGATATGAACCCTCTTCTCTCTCATAGTTGAATTTACTTTTACATGCAGTGCTTTTCAATGAATAAGTCAAGGAATGTGGCGGTCAGTGATTTACATCCCCCAATAATCTCGCGGTGACGGTCACATCCCGCCGAATCTGGATGGTGGCTCAGTTTCAATTCTCGTGCTACCAGAAGGTGTTTGTTTCCCGCTGATCCCGCTGATTTTCGCTGATATATTTTCTACGTTCATCGTTCGACTGAGCCTCATTCGAACGCTCACGACGAAGTCTGCGAAATCTGCGCGAGAAACCAAACTGAGCCAGTGAGTAGTGGGCTACTTTGAACAGGGCCGAAGTCTATTTGCGATCTCTGCGCCTTCTCAGCGTTTGAGCGCCTTGCGCCATCCCGACATAAAAATAACTTGACGGGACTCTGCGGTAAAATCTAACCGCTGCCGCCTTGCGGCATGCCGCATCATTTCATGAAGATATAATGTCGGGGCGGCAAAAGGGCACAAAGTGCCGCCTTGCGGCATCCCGCATTCCCGTATCAGATAATTGAGCGGGAGAGACGCAAAGGACGCAAAGAAAATATTCGCGACTAAAATAGCCCGGTACTAGCCAGTGCCCGAAATTGAAATTTCCAGCTAAACAAGTTATATTTTCGAGCGGAAATTGTTTGAGGACTGCGATTCACTTTATAAGTGAGACCGAATTGCGGCATTTGCTGGTGTAGCTCAGCGGTAGAGCAGCGGTTTCGTAAACCGCAGGTCGTGGGTTCAAATCCCACCGCCAGCTCAATTGGTAGATTCAGGAAGCTAAGAACGGAATTCCTCACAAAGCTCCAGGGATCAAATTGTGACGCGGTAGAAGTGCAATCCAAATGTAGTTACCTCCAGACGCCAGAATCCGAGGCCCAAACAATGAAGATGTTTCAATCGCCCGAAAAGAAAAACATGGGTAGTCCTGCAATTTCTATTTGGGATATTGGAATTTGTCTCGCTCATTATTCTCTGTGGTGTTCCGGATGTCATGGCTGCACTTTTAGGCCGTCTCTCCATACCGGAATATGCTCAAAATGAAAGCGCAGAAAACTAATCTATTCGGAAAAACGGAGACCGAGCTCCAGAAATTCTTTGCAGGAATAGGCGAACCATCTTATCGTGGGAAGCAAATCTTTGGATGGCTCTATAAGAAACAGGTCGAAGATTTCAAGCTAATAACCGGCTTCACAAAATCTCTCCGGGCAAAATTGGCGGACATTGCAGAGATAAAATATCCGGATATTGTTGATATCCACGAGTCTCCCCTTGATGGCACGACGAAATTTCTTCTGCAGCTTGAAGATGGAAATAAGATTGAGACAGTTCTGATTCCGAAGGAAAAATCGCCGGATGAACACGGTTCCGAAAGGCAAACGGTTTGTGTCTCGACACAGGTCGGCTGTCCGCTCGATTGCAAGTTTTGTGCGACCGGCGCTATGAAGTTTGCCCGAAATCTGACCGTCGGCGAAATGATGTCGCAGGTAATCATTGCACAGCGACAGCCGAAAAAAAAAGGTAAAGACGGAAAATCTTCGGTCTCAACGAATGTAGTATTCATGGGAATGGGCGAGCCCCTTCTGAATCATGAAGCTGTTCTGGACTCGATAAGAATCCTGACAGACGACAGATCTATGAATTTCAGGGCGAAAGGAATTACGGTATCGACAGCGGGAATTGCCGATACAATCCCATTGCTTGCAGGAGAGGCGATAAAGTTCAGACTTGCGATTTCCCTTCATAGTCTGGTCGATGAAGTCAGAACCTTATTGATGCCGATAAACAAGAAGTACAAACTAGATAATCTTCTTCCGGCGGTGAAGGAATTTGCTCGGACAAGACACGATAGAGTTACCTTTGAATATATACTTTTTGATGGATTGAACGATTCTAATGCAGATATCGCAAGACTCGTAAGACTCTCTCGCGATATTCCGCTTAAAATAAATCTTTTGCGTTACCATCCTCTTGATCATTTGAGTAGACTGGGCTTGCAGGTTGATCCTGTGTCGCTTAAACTAAAGCCGAGCGGTCGCATCGAAGCATTTGCGAATGAACTTCGCGAGAACGGAATCACGGTCTTTGTGCGTTCCAACGCGGGTGAAGATATCAACGGCGCATGCGGCCAGCTCGCGGCAAGAAATATCAAAAGGATTAGCACCGGGAAGAGATTGACCGGGGAGATTGTGAAGCGACATGAAGATCGCGATTATTGATTTAGAGCACTTGGCGGGCTTCGGCGATCTTTTTGGCTAAAAATCTTTTGTTTTTCGTAATAATATTTGGAAAATTAAAGGGCATAGTATGAGAGTTATTCTATTTGGACCTCCTGGCGTCGGCAAGGGAACTCAAGCAAAAATTCTCTCAAAGGACCTGAAAATCGTTCACATTGCAACTGGCGACATACTTCGCGAGGCTGTCTCACGCGGAACCGAGCTTGGCAAGAAGGCAAAAACATTCATGGATCGCGGAGAACTTGTTCCGGATGAAGTCGTAATCGGCATAATTCAGGACAGGCTGAAACAAGGGGATGCCAAGAATGGCTTTATCCTTGACGGATTTCCACGAACGCTTCCTCAAGCCGAAGCGCTCGACAAGGTCTTCGACAAAATGGGAATTAAGGTCGACAGGGTCATAAGCATGGAAGTCGATAAAGAAGTTCTGATGAATCGCCTGACTTCGAGGAGAGTTTGCAGGAATTGCGGATCGATTTTCAATTTGCTCGTTGACAAGCTTGACGACTCAAAGTGCAAGAAGTGCGGGGGGAAGTATACCAGAGGGACGATGACAAGCGGGAAACAATTGAAAGACGGTTTGAAGTCTATCAGAATCAGACAAAACCGGTGAAGAATTATTATGGTACGAAGAAGATGCTTGCTGAAGTCGATGGTATTGGCGAAATTGATGAAATTACAGGGCGCCTCAGGTCATCGTTGAGTCAATGATTCTTACTCTGTAATAATTGATTTGGTGCACATAAGAATGTCTTTAAATCGGATTAACTTCTAAAAAAACACGGAGGGAAAATGAGAAAGGTAATTTTGACAACTTTAACTATCGTCCTAATCTCTAGCATCGCTAGCGCGCAAGATTTGGGAGGCTCCCTTGCAAAAGTGGCGGGGCCGTATAGTCAGGCGTATGTAGGTCCTGCAGTGGATGCATTCGGGATGGATTTGAATTCAGGACTATTTCATACTGCCAAGGTTGGCGGTTCGCTTCCGTTTGGTTTGAATCTCTATATTGGAGTTCAGATCGGTGGTACTCTGGTGTCCAGTTCTGACAAGTCATTCAGTCTGGCATATCAGGACACGATGCAATACACGGATCCCCTTGGAAACGCTCGCCGTGCTCTTGCCACATTTACGGCGACAAATGCACCGACTATTTTTGGGGACAAGGCTGCTGGACAAGTGTCTTTTCATCTGGTTGACACGTTGACGGTTGGGAGGCAGCAGTACATTGTCGACTCTACCGGCGCAATCGGGACAATCGGCGGATTGGTGAGCACAAGCATTGCACCTCTTCCGATACCTCAGATCGGTTTGGGAAGTCTTTTCGGGACAGATGTGATGGTCCGTTTCCTGCCCAAGATTAAATTATCGAGCTATGGTTCAGTGCAGTTGTTCGGGTGGGGATTGAGACACAGCATCAGCCAGTACATACCCTTAATTCCTATTGACATAGCCTTGCAGCTTGGCTTCCAGAATTTTTCAATCAAAGACACGTCTGGAAACAACGTATTCAAACTTTCCACGTTTGCAGCGAACCTCGAAGTGAGCAAGACATTTGCAATTCTTACAATCTATGGCGGACTTCAGATGGAAAGCTCGAAGGTCGATGTAAGTTATTCCTTCACACCTACAGGAGAAACGCAATCCGTTCCAATTTCCTTTTCACTTAACGGAAAAAATAAATTCAGGGCACTCCTCGGGTTGAATTTAGGTCTTGGACCGCTGACGATTAATGGTGATTACAGTTTGGGAACTGTCAACGCCGTGACAGCAGGTCTAGGAGTGACTATTTGAGGATTGTCGCATAATGTGCAGGGCTGTTTGGTTGTTGAACCTTACAGCCCTTTTCGTTTGTTGAGTTATGAAGTCAACAATTAATATTCTGATAAAAAGCTCTTGTCGAGAGGATTTCAAATGGAAATTTGGTTGAGGGAGATTGGTGGATCGGCTTCAGGCCGGCCAGTCGCGGCGCTGTCAAAAGTGCGATTCGTGCTTTTCACCCTGATGTTGGCGCTGCTATGTAGCCATAATGTTTCTGCCGCGGCGAAAAATGGCGCGGTAGGCGCCAGGATCAACCGACAGGGAATCGGCATCTCTTCCGAGAAATTAGCTTTGCCGGGGATAGTTGTAGTCAAATTGAAGCCGGGAGTCGCTGCCAGTATTCAAGAACTGTTGAAAGTCCCGGAGCTGGAAGGACGAATATTGAAAGAGGCCAATCCACGAGCTGTACAATCTCTCACGCAGACAACTAAAATAGAATTAGATAAACCTTCTGAGATTCTAAACAATATTTATCTCGTAAATTATTCGGGCACCGTAACGCCAGCTATGGTGGCACAGTCGCTGCTAAAGAATGCGGACGTCATATATGCAGAGCCGCACTACGTTTACAAAGTCAGCGATTCGAGTTTTACGCCAAATGATCCATTGATTTCGCAGCAATATGCTTTGAGCCTGATACAAGCCTTTCACGCGTGGGGCACCAGTGAAGGCGATGCCACGGTCGTTGTCGGGATCGTTGATACAGGTGTAGATTGGATGCACCCCGATCTTTACCGGAACATCTGGCATAATCCTCACTGGCAAACTGATAGTAATTATCCGGCTGATTCAATTGGATGGGATTTTGGCGGCGCTGGTTCCACCGACGCTCAGGCTAATTACATTCCTACTCCAGATAACAATCCTCAGGAAGACGGCCCGCATCATGGCACACATGTCGCGGGAATCGTTGCCGCCGTTGCCAATAACGGAATCGGCATCGCAGGTGTAGCGCCGAATTGCAAGATTATGGCGGTGAAAACATCGCAGGGAAACTGGGTCGATAACAATGGTGAGCCGTACATAGTCTATGGCTTTGAAGGAATAATTTATGCGGCTAATAACGGCGCTCGTGTCATCAATTGCAGTTGGGGTGGGGTAGGATATTCTCAGTATGAGCAGGATGTGATTGATTATGCAACGGCAAAGGGAGGGCTGGTTGTGGCAGCAGCCGGCAATGACGCCTCGAATGAATTTGAGACACCTGGTTATTATGACAATGTTTTGTCGGTCGCCGCGACCGACGAAAATGATAATGCGACCTATTTTACAAATTACAGCTATAATGTCTCCGTCTCTGCTCCGGGTTTAGGGATTGTGTCGACATGGGACACGACTAGGTACGCAAGCCTGAGTGGGACATCCATGGCTTCGCCGTGCGCCGCGGGTGTGGCGGCACTCGTCGTAAGCCAACATCCTGGATACACGCCGCAACAAGTTCTGGAACAAGTACGGGTCAGCGCGGATAATATAGATGCCCTTAATCCAAGTTATGTACATCAATTAGGTTCAGGCAGAGTAAACGCTTATAAGGCGTTAACTGTTTCTTCTCCCGGAGTGCAGTTAAGCGATGTTGTGCTGAGCGATTCTGTCGGAGGAAACAACGATGGAACGTTCACTGACGGGGAAACAATTCAGGTTTTTGGAACCCTGACGGATTGGCTTGTACCCACATCGAACCTTCAGATAACAATAACGACCAGCGATCCCTATGTGACGATTATAAACGGAAGCATTTCTGTCGGCTCACTCTCCAGCATGGGGAATTATGACCTGAAGAACAGTCCGCTTAGCTTCAAGGTGAAGAACGGTGTTCCCGCCAGCCACCTAGCTCAGTTCTTAATATCGATGAAAGATGGGAGTTACAACGATTACTCAGGCTTCTCTGTTCTGCTAGATCCGACATTTAATCAGCTGGGTGTCAATAATATTGCGACAACTATCACGGCGCAAGGGAATATCGGGTTCAATGACTATCCAAATAATGCACAGGGGGTCGGATTCATCTACATGCCAGATGGCGACAGTCTCCTGTTTGAAGGCGCCTTCATGGCGGGAACATCAAGCTCTCAAGAAGTTGATGTGGCTCGCGATTCTTCCGGCTCGGAAGAATCAGCCGATTTCAGGCGAGAAGGATTGGTCCAAGTCAAAACGCCCGGAACCAAGGCGGATCAGGAAGCGACAACAGCATTTAACGACAGTGATGCAACTTCCAACAGGGTGGGAATCGGGGTGTCTTTGCACACTTATTCCTACAACAGAGATTCTACGGGGAACTTCATAATCTTGGAATACAAGATTGACAATCTCAACTCGACCGCAATCAACAATTTCTACGGCGGGATATTTCTTGATTGGGACATAAGCCCGTATGATGACATAGCATCTTATGACAAGAATTACCAGCTTGGATACGCGTATGACCACACTCGCGGCAAGAAGACTTATGTCGGATGTGCTTTGATTTACGGAGCGAATCCGAATTTTACCGCAATTAATAATGCTGATCCCAACACCGGCACTTATTCCGGTTTCAACAAATTGCGAAAATGGAATGCCCTCTCAGGCAAAACAGGTGTTTCTCAGGTTGGACCGGCAGATATTGCGATGGTCATGTCCGGTGGTCCGGTATCTATACAACCTAACTCGGATACCATCCTGGCATTCGTTCTTGTCGCCGGCGATACGCTTAGCGATATGGAGACATCGGTCAGAGTAGCGACGGAGGTGTACGAAACCGAAACGCATGTTGTATCCCCGCCGACTATTCCAACTCTAGCGAGACTCAGGCAGAATTATCCGAACCCATTTAATCCGACCACAAATATCACTTTTGATCTTGTGGAGAATGCGAGAGTAACGGTGGAGGTATATGATGTCATTGGCCAGAAGATCGCCACGTTGACTGACCAGAACTATCAGGCAGGCAATGACCAGCCCAATCCGCCTTTATCATTCTCCGCAAGGAATTTAGCGAGCGGTGTCTACTTCGTCCGCCTCAAGGCGGTATCAAGTACTCGGACATACATTCAGGCAATGAAGATGATGGTGGTGAAATAGTATTAACCCCGCGAAGGTTTCAAACCTTCTCAAGGTTTACTTGGTTTGGAATTTCTTCAGAAGAAAATTCTTGAGCGAGTCAAAATCGTGGAAGATGTCGTCCGCACATCCAAGCACCCAGCTCGGAATTCTTTCTAATCCCATTCCCACCACGAAGTAAACAGGCTTGCTAAATATTGCGGCGACCGTAAGCTCCCCCTTTGTACCAGCACCACGTTGTGCGCTCTCATCGTAATAGCAAATTATATAGTCGGACTTCAAGATTATCTCCCGGCAATCCAAATCCACGATTTTTCTTGCGATTTCCTGATGTTTGGCGAAATCGTTGAGCTTAGCGGACCGGAAATCGACCCCGTGATATTTTGTGGTGAGAAACTGTTCACTCTCTTTCACCGGATCAAAAGAAGAATGGTTTAGGTTATTGCTTAGCCACTTGCTCATCTCGGTGCGCCAATTCGCACCATAGTTCTCCGCGAATTCCATTCCACCGGACAGGTAAGCTGTGAGTTTCATGAGATGAAGTTAATAAAACGAAGTGGCAAATCCACTTCTTCTGAAGTGGTGCTTTAATTTCAATTCTCAATGGCGCCATAAAACATGGACTGTCCCAATGAAATTCCCAAGGGAGAACGCCTGCCAGCCCGGGTGGGCGCTCGACCCGCCATCCCGCATTCCAATATGAGCTAGTTAAGCAGGTCTTGTTTCGGAGTTCGAAAATAAAATGCCGAACTAATTTCAGGATGGCAAATACCGCAAATCGAGACATTGTTCATTCATGAACCCAATGATCAAAAGAATAATGGATAGTCGCAAATTTTTTGCGGGAATAGTTGACTTTTCTTTCCAGATTGTTATATTAGATGAGTTGTTTTCCAAAGGAGCCCGATTATAATCGGGAGAGAGAAATTTTTTCAATTCATCAAGAACCGCCCAGTAATCACCTAATGTGATACGCGGTTTCTCGAACTTCATCCGGAGGCATCCTTCGGACTGTTCGGGAAAGGGTGGAGGGATCAGGCCCGACGAAACCCTAGCAACCGTCTCCGCTTTTGCGGGGAGCCCGGTGCTAATTCCTGCCCATGATATTCTGCATGGGGAAGATGAGCCAAGAATCAGAACCTCTTCTTGCAATCTTTCTCAGCAGGAAGAGGTTTTTTTGTTGAGACGCAAAATCTTGCGTCTATACGTAATAAATAAATAAAAAAATAAAAGGAGAAGCAGATGAGCACCAATGGCAAAGAGAGGAGATATCACTTCGAGACTCTTCAACTCCATGCGGGGCAAAGACCGGATCCCACGACAAACGCGCGTGCGGTTCCGATCTATCAAACCACGTCATACGTTTTTAACGACACGGAACATGCGGCGGCACTTTTCGGACTTCAACAGTTTGGAAATATATATACGAGAATAATGAATCCGACGACGGATGTCTTTGAACAGAGGATGGCGGCTTTAGAAGGGGGGGCGGGTGCCTTGGCAACGAGTAGCGGGCAGGCCGCCCAATTTCTTACCATAGCCACGATTGCTCAAGCCGGTGAGAACATCGTATCGACTTCCAATCTTTATGGCGGAACTTATAACCAATTCAAGGTAACTTTCCCGCGGCTCGGGATCGATGTAAAATTTGCCCAAGGAGACGAGGCCTCTGTATTTGAAAAATTGATCGACAAAAAAACGAAGGCGCTTTATATCGAGACTATAGGCAATCCCAAATTGAACATCCCCGATTTCGAGGCACTTGCAAAATTGGCACACTCGAAAGGGATACCATTGATCGTAGACAACACTTTTGGAGCCGGCGGCTACATTTGCAGACCAATCGATTTTGGTGCGGACATAGTGGTACATTCAGCAACAAAATGGATAGGCGGACACGGAACGTCAATCGGCGGCGTGATCATCGACTCCGGAAAATTCGACTGGGGGAACGGAAACTTCCCAATATTCACAGAACCGAGTCCCGGTTACCATGGGCTGAAGTTCTTCGAATTATTTGGTCCATCGTCGTCCTTTGGAAACATTGCATTCATTATTCGAGCGAGAGTGGAAGGACTTCGAGACCTCGGTCCTGCGATTAGTCCTTTCAATTCGTTCTTGCTCACTCAAGGATTGGAGACTCTTTCGTTGCGTGTTGAACGGCACAATGAAAATGCTGCAGAATTGGCAAGACACTTGAAGAGCCATCCACTAGTCAACTGGGTGATCCACCCTAGTTTCAAAGATAATCCAGATCACGAACGGGCCAAGAAGTATTTCAGGAACGGACTTTTCGGCTCCATCGTTGTCTTCGGAATCAAGGGAGGATTAGAAGCCGGAAGGAAGTTTATAAATAGCCTGAAACTGACAAGTCACCTTGCGAATGTCGGCGATGCAAAGACTCTTGCGATACATCCGGCAACCACAACTCACCAGCAACTTTCGGAAAAGGAACAGCTATCATCGGGTGTAACACCCGATATGGTTCGGGTCTCCGTTGGAATAGAGCACATCGAAGACATCATCCTTGATTTTGACGAGGCGCTGGACTCCGTCAAGAAAAAAGTTGCCGCATAGCGGAGCAAGAAGGGCATGATAGAAACGCTCTCAAAGGTCGTCGTAAAGACTCGGAAGGTTCGGCTTTACACGGAGGCCGAACCATTTCGATTCGAAGTCGGTGCTGATCTCGGCCCGATAGACGTGGCTTTCGAGACATACGGTGAATTGAACGCTGCAGGCACAAACTGCATTCTTGTGTGCCACGCATTGACGGGCAGTGCCCATGCAGCCTTTTTCAATTCCGAGAATGAAAAGATTCCTGGCTGGTGGGATGGAATAATTGGACCCGGAAAAGCTCTGGACCCTGCCAAGTATTTCATCGTCTGCTCAAATTTCCTGGCTGGATGTTATGGCAGCACGGGGCCTTCGACGATCAACCCTCGGACAATGAAAGAGTACGGAACTTCGTTTCCCATAACTACCATACGCGACATGGTACGCGTTCAAAAAAAGCTCCTGGAATGGCTTGGAGTGGAACGAGTTCAACTTGTTATCGGCGGATCGATGGGCGGAATGCAGGCAATTGAATGGGCAGTCATGTATCCTTCTTTTGTGGAGCGCGCTGCTCCCATTGCAACCGGTGCGAGTCACACCGCTTGGGGAATTGGTCTGAATGAGGTGGCTCGCCAGGCCATATTCAATGATCCGGCGTACAGGAACGGCAGTTATTACCCGTACGGGCAGCCGTCTCGCGGTCTCGCGCTCGCCAGGATGATAGCCATGCTTAGCTACCGAAGTCCCGAATCGTTTGCGCTTCGCTTCCAACGCGAAAGAGTTGATGAGAACGAGAGATTTTTCGATGTAAAAAATATTTTTCAGGTCGAGAGCTACCTTCACTATCAGGGCGTGAAATTGGTCGAACGGTTCGACGCAAATACTTATGTATATATCACTCATGCAATGGATTTGCACGATGTGGCGCGCGGCCGGGGGATTTTGCGCGATGTTCTTGGAACGATAAGGTCGAGGGTGCTTTGCATTGGAATAAGCTCGGACGTTCTTTATCCTGCTGCGGAGCAGCGCGGATTGGCGGAGTTGATTCCGGGTGCCTCCTATGCTGAGATTCAGTCCGTCCACGGGCATGATGGTTTCCTCATCGAATTCGAAAAGATGAATCAAATCGTGGAAGAGTTTTTGAGAGATTAATCGCAGTCTCGTTCAGAAAAGAGAAGACTCTTCGTTCCAATGGATAACTCCGGGATCTTCTCGGGAATGTCAGGAGTGTGTTCGCGATGATCGGATCCAACATTGGAGGGTGCTGTAATTGCAAATTTGTCGCAGGATTGTTAAAATGTCTCTAATATCTCACTGAATAATGCATATCCTATTAGTCGATGACGAAACAGACAATCGGGTGGCTCTCGCGGAAGTCTTGAGAGGCGAGGGGCATTCGGTCGACACTGCTTCGGACGGGCTGGAGGCTCTCGAGTTAGTAAAGAACATGGAATTCGATGTGGTCATTTCGGACGCCCTGATGCCTCGCATGGATGGTTTTGTGCTTTGCAGGACCCTCAAAGCGGACGAGGGCCATAAAGACATTCCAGTGATCATCATGACAGGCGAATATGTTGACTCCACCGACATAGAATTTGCGAAGAGCTTGGGAGCTGTGGAAGTATTAAGAAAGACTTCGAACGTCGACACGCTGCTTAGAGTGCTCTCAACACTGAACAAGACTCGGAACGCGGGAGAAAGTGCCACTTACCAAAGAATCCCTGAAGAAGATTATCTCAAAGGGCATAATATCGTTCTCGTCCGAAAGCTCGAAGCAAAAATGGCAGAGCTTGAAGCAGTTAACGGGAAACTTGTCGAGAGGAATTTGCAGCTCGAACGTGAACGGAGAAAATACAGACAGCTCTTTGTTTCGGCAAACGATGGAATACTTTTGGTGAATCGGTTGGATGGGATCGTGATCGAATCCAACATCCATGCCAGGAAAATTCTTAAGCTGAGCGAAAAAGGGCTTTCTCAAAAGCAGCTGACAGAGCTTAAACCGTTTGGTGAGTTATTGCTCGAAAAGATTTCGCGCGGCGAGTCCGTCCAATTCGAAAGCACGTACGAAAGCGGGAAAGCGAAAATCTTTCTCGATATAAGCGGTTCATCGACAGGAACTGAAGATAATCTCTACATCGTCATCATCAGAAATGTGACGAGACGGAGGGAATGGCTTGAGCGGTTCATTGTCCTCGACAAACTACGGGCACTTGGAAGACTTTCTAATGGTCTTGTATCCGAAATAGGAAATCCTCTAAACGTGATCTCTGCCAATTTACAATTTCTAGATAAGAGTCTCGGTGACAAGCCTCCCGAAAAGAATTTTGTCAAGGCTGCCCTTTCGGGAGTTAAGTCCATCGAGAAGATTATGCGAGAGACGATGAATTTTGCTCAACCGCAGACTCCAGCAAAATCAAAGCTCAGGTTAGGCTTGCTCCTTACCGAGATTTCAGGACTCGCAAGGACATCGCTCCAGAGTTCGCGAATCAATCTGGAAATAGAAGAGAAAGAGATAGATGATCTGGTGGTTGCTGATAAGTCTCAGATCCTTCACGCGATTCTTAATATCATCGAGAATTCAATTGACGCTATGCCCAACGGTGGCAGGCTTTCATTTAAGCTAGAAGATTCCAGTGACGAAAATGAAATTGTTCTGAGAATTGCCGATACAGGTGTTGGGATGGATGAAGATGCAGTTAAGCTTGCAATTGAGCCGTTTTATTCCACCAAAGATGGGGCAACAGGAATGGGATTGTCAATATCGAACCGGCTTCTGGAATTGAACGGTGCGAACATGACCTTAGAAAGCAGGCTGGGACTGGGCACTACGGTTACGGTTCGCTTTAGGAGAGAGAATTAATAGTGGCAGGTAAAATGTTACTTGACACTTGTGAGTTTCTCAATGATTCTTTCGTCAGTGTTCCCGCCGGAGATCGATACCGAGATTTCTTTGTTCCGAAACACGAAGAAGCGATGCGACAAACCTCGGGATTCCAGCGGGGTGTCGTCCTGCCCAGTCTTCCTACCGTGAATCAAATGCAACCGCCGCGGATTGTTGGGGCGTCAAGATTGCTGCGGCGTTGCAGTATGCGGAAGACGAGATTTCGATCTCAGGTAAAGAAAGAGGCATCTGAAGGATCGCGGGAATGAGCCTGGAAACTGTCAGGGTGCGTTTTGCGCCGAGTCCGACAGGGCATCTGCATGTCGGCGGATTAAGAACGGCGCTTTATAATTTCCTCTTCGCAAGAAAATATGGCGGATCATTTATTCTCCGGATTGAAGATACCGACCGAGCGAGGTATGTGGAAGGTGCAGTTGAGAGTTTAATCGATACCCTCAGACTGGGCGGGTCTGAAAAATGACGAAGGTCCGGGAATCGGCGGAGATTTTGGCCCTTACGTCCAGAGCGACCGAACGGATATTTACAGGAGGTATGTAGCAAATCTCATTGAAAAGGAAGCCGCTTATAGATGCTTTTGTTCGCCGGAACGTCTCGACCAAATGCGGCATGAGCTTGAGAGGAAAAAGCTCACTCCGAAGTACGACCGTACCTGCCTGCGTTTGCCGGAAAAGGAGATCCAGGAGAACCTCGCATCAGGAAAATCTTTTGTCGTCAGAATGAAAATACCGGATGCCACGCCGATTCGGTTTTCGGACATAACTAGAGGTGACGTTGAATTCTCTGCCGAGCAAATAGACGACCAGGTTTTGTTAAAATCCGACGGCTATCCGACGTACCATCTTGCGAACGTTGTCGACGATCATCTAATGAAGATTTCACACGTCATTCGCGGCGAAGAGTGGCTGTCCAGTACGCCAAAGCATGTGTTGCTGTACCAGTTTTTCGGATGGGAGCTCCCGAAGTTTGCTCATTTGCCGCTTTTGTTGAATCCCGACAGGTCTAAGTTGAGCAAGCGACAGGGTGACGTTGCGGTCGAGGATTATCGGAAGAATGGATACTTGCCGGAAGCACTTGTGAATTTCATTGCCCTGCTCGGCTGGAATCCCGGTGATGATCGTGAGATTTTTTCGCTGGAAGAACTTGGGAAGGAATTCTCCCTTGAGAAAGTGAACAAGGCCGGTGCAATATTCAATCTTGAGAAATTGAACTGGTTGAACTTTCAACATCTGCGTCGAAGATCTGACTTTGATGTTCTCACCATGCTGAGACGTCAGCTTGAGCTGGCTGGAATCGATCAGGACAAGTTTTCCGATCAATACTTGCTTGAAGTTATTGCAGCGATGAGGGAGAGAGTGACTTTTGTGAAGGATTTTGTCGAAAAGAGCCCGTATTTCTTTCAGGCGCCGGAGACCTACGACGACGGTGTCGTCAAGAAACGGTGGAAGCAGCAATCCCCCGAGTGCCTGAGGAAATTAGCTACTGAATTTTCCAAATTAGTGAATCCCCAGAAAGAGGATTATGAAGTGGCATTGAAGCAAACCGCGGAATCGCTGAAATTGTCCCGAGGGGACTCCTTCGGAGGAACCGGGGAACTGATCCATCCGCTGAGGCTCGCTGTATCGGGGCGCGGAGAGGGACCGGGAGTTTATGAAATCGTTTCTATCATTGGCAAAGAAGAAACCATACGCCGCATCAACTCCGCAATTGAAGGAATCAACTAGAATCCATGGAAAAAGATAGAGATCAAGGAAATACAAAAGCTGCGGACGAAACGCCAGAAAAAAGAAATTTCATACGTGACATAATCGACGGAGATTTGAAGGAGGGAAAGTACCGGACTGTCCATACGCGTTTTCCCCCGGAACCGAACGGTTATCTCCACATCGGTCACGCCAAGTCTATTTGTTTGAATTTCGGGACTGCAAGAGATTACAGCGGACTTTGCAATCTTCGCTTTGATGACACGAATCCAACAAAAGAAGAAATGGAATACGTGGATTCAATCAAAGAAGATGTCCGCTGGCTTGGATTCGATTGGGAAGACAGGGAATTCTACGCCTCCGATTATTTCGAGAAACTCTACGAGTTTGCAACTACGCTTATCAAAAAGGGGAAAGCGTATATCGATGATCTGAATGCGGATGAGATTCGCGAGTATCGTGGAACGCTCACGGAGCCGGGAAAAGACAGCCCTTATCGAAATCGACCGGTCGAAGAGAACTTAGCTTTGTTCGAGCGAATGCGGGCAGGAGAATTTCCCGATGGTTCGAGAACTCTTAGGGCGAAGATCGATATGGCATCGCCGAATCTAAACATGCGCGATCCTGTAATGTACAGGATCTTGCACGCGACGCATCATCGAACTGGAGACAGGTGGTGCATTTATCCGATGTATGACTGGGCCCATGGGCAATCAGATTCTATCGAAGGGATCACGCATTCGATTTGCACATTGGAGTTTGAGGATCATCGTCCGCTGTACAATTGGTTCGTGGAAGAACTCGGGCTTTTCCATCCACGGCAAATAGAGTTTGCTCGACTGAATCTAACGTACACCGTGATGAGCAAGCGAAGACTTCTTCAACTTGTCCAGGAAGAATCTGTGGACGACTGGAATGACCCGAGAATGCCAACCATTTCCGGCTTGCGCCGGCGCGGATACACACCGGAATCGATACGTCTCTTTGCGGAAAGAATCGGAGTATCCAAAGCTGACAGCGTGATAGATGTCTCGGTGCTCGAAGACTGCTTGCGGTTCGACTTAAACAAACGAGCGCGGCGTGTCATGGCGGTGCTGCACCCATTGAGACTTGTCATCGATAACTATCCCGATGGAAAGATCGAAGAGCTTGAAGCCGTCAACAATCCTGAGGATGCTTCAATGGGAACCAGAAGGATTCCGTTCTCGAAAGTTCTATACATCGAGCAAGATGATTTTCGCGAGAGTCCGCCGAAAAAATATTTCAGGCTTTCGCCCGGAGCCGAAGTCAGATTGCGCTACGCTTACATCATTAGATGCACCGGTGCTGCTAAGGATCCAGAGACCGGTGCGGTTACTGAAGTGCATTGCACGTACGATCCCGACACGAAGAGCGGGATGCCCGCAAGCGCGAGAAAGGTAAAGGGGACAATCCATTGGGTCTCGGCTCAGGATGCGGTGGATGCAGAAGCCCGCATCTATGACAGATTATTTAATGTTCCTGACCCGGGCGGCGACAACTGGAAAGGGCAGATAAATCCGAATTCTCTTGAAGTTGTGAAAGGGTGCAAGCTTGAGCCGAGTCTTGCGACTGCGAAACCGCAAGATCGTTTCCAGTTTGAGCGGCTTGGGTATTTTTGTGTCGATGATGAATCCAAAGCCGGAAGCCTTGTATTTAATCGCGCAGTGACGTTGCGTGACTCCTGGGCGAAAATAGAGAAGGGATAATTCTTCTTTTGTTGAATAAGATTCTTTATGCAAAGGGGACTAAGAAGTGAAAACAAATTTTAACTGTTACATGCCGACGAGAATTATTTTTGGGCCCGGAAGGTTGAAGGAATTGGCGACCACGCATCATCTCCCCGGGAAAAAGGCATTGGTCGTGATCAGTTCCGGGAATTCGATGAGGAAGAATCACTACCTGGATCGTGTGGTGGGCTATTTGAAACAAAACGGCGTTGAGACAGTCGTGTTCGACAGGATTCTGCCAAACCCGATTGTCGAGCATGTAATGGAGGGTGCGAAGCTCGCAAGAGAGAAGAAATGCGATTTTGTTGTCGGACTTGGCGGTGGAAGTTCCATCGATTCCTCCAAGAGTATTGCCGTCATGGCAACGAATACCGGACAATACTGGGATTACATTCACGGCGGGAGTGGGAAAGGGCAGCCGGTGCCCAAGTGGCCCCTGCCGGTTGTTGCAATAACCACTACGGCAGGTACTGGTACAGAAGCCGATCCGTGGACGGTGATTACGAAAAGTGAAACAAAAGAAAAAATCGGTTTTGGATATGATGGTACATTTCCCGTCCTTTCTATTGTTGACCCCGAACTGATGCTCACAGTGCCGCCGGAGTTCACAGCCTACCAGGGAATGGATGCGTTTTGTCATGTGGTAGAAGGCTTTCTCGCAACCGTCAGTCAGCCAGCGAGTGACGCCTACGCACTGATGGCGGTCGAATTGATCGCGCACTATTTGCCCGTTGCCGTGAAAAATGGGAACAATCTTGTAGCACGCACCGCGATGGCATGGGCGAACACTGCCGGTGGTGTAGTGGAGTCGCTCTCCTCATGTCTCTCGCATCATTCGCTGGAACACGCAGCAAGTGCATTTCATCCTAAACTTCCTCATGGCGCGGGACTTACCGCACTTTCGGTTTCGTATTTTTCTTTCATGGCAGAAAAATGCCCTGAGAGATTCCCGGCGCTGGCAAAGGCAATGGGGGAAGATGTCGACAGACTCCCGACAAAAGCGCAACAGGCTCTGGCATTCATCTCTGCTCTGAAGAAGCTGATCGGTGGAGCTGGAATGCAGGACTTGCATCTGAGCCAGTTTGGCGTGACAAAAGATGAAGCTCCGGCATTGGCAAAGAATGCCATGGAGACCATGGGCGGTCTGTTCAAAGTCGATCCTTACAAGCTGTCGTTGGGGGAAGTGATCTCCATCTACCAAGGCTGCTTCCGGTCATAGGCTTATAATATTTCAAGATGCCCTTGAAAGGTCAATTCTCTTTTCACTTTCGGCGAATTAATGGGACGTTATTTTGATTTGTTGATAGTTTTCGCTAAGCTATAAGGTCGAAATCAAAAGTCAGGGGGTGGCATGCTCTCTAAACTAACGAGCGCCGCGACTTACGGCGTGAATGCTTTCATAGTCGAGATCGAGACACATATCGAAGGCGGGCTCTTCAATTTCTCCGTCGTTGGCCTGCCAGACAACGCGGTCAAAGAAAGTCGAGATCGCGTCTTAGCTGCGATTAAAAACTCCAACTTCAAGTTTCCGTACCACCGGATTATCGTCAATCTCGCACCTGCCGACATCAAGAAAGAGGGAAGTGCATTTGATCTTCCGATAGCTGTCGGAATAATCGCAGCGATGGGCCAGGTGGAAACAGAGGAGGTGGAAGACTTTGTGATACTCGGCGAGCTTGCACTTGATGGCACGGTTCGTCATGTGCACGGTGTCCTTCCAATAGCCGTGGAAGCACGTAACCGAGGCAAGAAAGCAATCATACTTCCCAAGGGAAATGCAAAGGAGGCGGCGATGGTGGATGGCATCGATGTATATCCGGTCGAGAGCCTGAATGAAACCGTGCAACTGATAAACGGTGAATACAAACTCCTTGAACCTTTCCGTGTGAATAAAGAGGAGATCTTTAGTCAGGAACAATCGTATCCGATTGACTTTGCGGATGTGAAGGGACAGGAGAATGTGAAGCGAGCGCTCGAAGTAGCTGCGGCGGGCGGACACAATGTCATAATGATTGGTCCACCGGGCAGCGGGAAAACGATGCTCGCAAAGCGCCTCCCGACAATTATGCCCGATATGACTTTCGAAGAGGCGCTTGAGACAACGAAAATACATTCAGTCGCCGGACTTCTACCGATCGACGCAGGCTTGATTGCGACGAGGCCGTTCCGGTCGCCCCATCACACGATTTCCGAGTTTGCTCTCGTTGGCGGCGGTGCAATACCAAAGCCGGGGGAAATTTCTCTGGCACATCATGGCGTCTTATTTTTGGATGAGCTTCCGGAATTCGATAGAAACGCGCTTGAAGTTCTCCGTCAGCCGCTTGAAGACGGGCATGTTACGATAAGTCGAACAAAATTGTCGCTGGATTATCCATCGAAGTTCATGCTGTTAGCTGCGATGAACCCATGTCCTTGTGGAAACTTCGGGAATCCGAACGCGACTTGCAGTTGTACCACGACCACCATACAGCGATACATGTCAAAGATAAGCGGGCCTCTTTTGGACCGGATTGACATCCATATCGAAGTGCCGGCAGTGAAATATGCAGAGCTCTCAAGCAAGAGGTTGGGCGAGCCGTCATCTGCGGTAAGAACGCGTGTGAAGAAGGCCCGTGAACTTCAGCGTGAAAGGTTCGCCGGCAGGAAAGGACTCTTCAAGAATGCGGATATGCAAAGTAAGGAGATAAGAGAATTCTGCCAGGTGGACAAAGCTGGCGAGGATTTGCTGAAGCAGGCAATCACAAAACTTGGTTTGAGTGCGCGTGCGTACGACAGGATCCTGAAAGTTGCGAGAACGATTGCTGACCTTGCTGACAGGAAAGATATCCTGCCCGAACATATTGGAGAGGCGATACAGTATAGAAGTCTGGATAGGCAGCTGTATCTGGAAGCATAAACCTCTTTACACCTCAGTTGTCTTCCTTATGTAAGTCAGGAAACTTCGCCATCCTGGCGCCATCCAATCGAACACTTGAACTCTTTGGTAAACTCCAACGGGTGAAAGGAGGAGGAGTGAATCGATCCCCTGTTAACTCGAAAACTCAACACACCGCCGCATTTTCTGCATTGATACATCCGAACCCGTCTCATGATGTGCCGATTCATACTTCCTGGCATTGTTTGCTTCTTCCCGTTTGGCACCGTCTCAAAACTTCCGCACTTCGGACATCTCATCCTGCGTACCTTCCTTGATTCTCTTTTCAATTCTACCTCCTTTATCCACTCCGTGGACCGGATAATCTCAGCGTCTTTAATTATTTCAGCAACTTATGCCTATTCCATCAACCGAGAAATGTTACGCTAACGGGGGGTCTCACTTGACTCCAACCAGGAAACTCCTTAGCTTTTTCGGCAAACCGTAGGGTAGGGCGTAGGGTAGGGCTCCATTTATGCAAGGAGCCGGGAAAAGAGGAGAAGAGAATGCGACGTGAATTCGTTACTCAATGTTGGAATCAATTGGAAGCGCCTTTTCCTACCAGGTATCGTTGTGCAGTGTTTACAGTATTAACATCTTTCTACCAACGAGGCGATTTGCGAGGCTGGGGTCGGCTGTTCCGTGTTTTGTCCACTCATTGTCTCGAAATGCTAATGTTCTACCATCCCACTCGGGATCGATTTGCCCGACTTGATATGAGGATGGGCGCGCTAGACAAAAAGAAAGCTTTAGTCTTGAAGGCAATATGGAAGCAATGAGAATTGGAACCAAGACCTACGTGCTTTTATTACTGCTTTCGATAACCATCGCTTTTGAGAGGACTGCTGCGCAGACAACACACTCCTTGAACAGATCTGAACCGGGGCTTCTGGGCTCCACGAACAAGCGATCGCTCACAAGCATTCAGGATACGCTTTCGCTGGTTGGTCAGTGGGGTTGGGGGGAATGTTTCGCGGTTACCGTGAGAGATCACTACCTGTTTGTCGGTAATGGATTGCTGCTCCAAGTCTATGACATCAGTGATCCTGCCAGCATGAAGGAAGTTGGAGAGGTTAACGTTGGGAACTCCATTTTCGGATTGGCTCTTTCCGGTAACTATGCTTACGTAGTCCCTGGGTTTTCCATCATCGACGTTTCAGATCTGACAGATCCACGAATAGTCAGCAGCATGGGGATGCCATATCTGAATGGCGCTATAGCCGTACACGGGAATTACGCTTTCGTTGGGAACGTCTTCGGTGGTATATACACCATAGACATTTCAAATCTGTCACAGCCGTTTGTGGTCAACGGTTATGCAATGATGCGGGTAGCCGGCGCCCCTTATTCAATTATTGTTATCGACACTATCCTATACGTTGCAAGTAGTGACTTCCACACACTGCCCGGGATTTTCAATATCGCGGATGAGACATCTCCAGTTGAGGTTCCTAGTTCATTCGGGTATAACGGACCACTTGCCCTCCAAGGCCACTATTTGTATTTGGGGGCAGCCTGGGGCGCAGACGAATTCTGCATCTATGACGTCACAAACCTTACAAATCCTCGATGGGTAAATGGAGCTTATCTGCAGGCAGACCCAATTTCCATTACCATTAGAGACACGCTCGCCTTTGTGTGGGAAGAATATAACGGCTTTGAAGTAGCCGACATAGCCGACACTTCGAATATTTATGTGTTAGCTCATGTGCCATATTTGTATCATTCTCCTCCCGGTGAGATAGGCCCGGTTAGGGCGAGTTTTGATTCATCGATCGCATACATTGCGGGCATAAATGGTCTATGGACAGTGAACGTCAGTAGCTTGCCATCGGTGACTTCTCTGTCCTTCTTGGGGACCGGATGGTCGTCGGTGCCGAGTATCGCAACTGACACTTTAGCTCATGCCTTTCTTGCTGAATTGTACGGTGGCCTCAAGATAGTTGACTTTACCGACCCGTCATCACCGCACCTTGTCAGCCAGTACAATCCGGATGAAAAGGTTCGTGACGTGGCTGTCTCAGGCGACAAAGCATATGTCCTATGCGATTCAGACATGGTGATCTTAGATGTATCAGATATATCGACTCCAAAGGTAGTGACAAAAGTCGTCTTTGGAGACACGCTCAATGATAACAATGGAGTTGGCGCGCTCGGCACGATGAATGTTTTCGGCTCCACATTGTACGTTGCAAGGAATTCGAAGAAGCTCTACACGATCGATGTATCGAATCCTTCGTCGCCGGCCGTAGAGCACATTGAATCCATGTCCGAGGCTCCTTTGAGTCTTGCAAAATCAGGGAACTATCTCTACGTGGCCACGGTTGACTCAGGCATTCAGGTGTTCAACATCCAGGCGTCTGAAAACCCCAAACAATCCGGAGTCATCAACGTTGGCTTACTTTTGGGCTTAAATGTCAGCGAAAATAATTTGTATGCCATGACTGAATGTGGTTTTACATGTTACAAGATTCTGGATTCCACCGACTTAGAACTGACAGGATGTTGCAGTTTACCCCCTGGCATGGTTGAGGGGGAAATCCAATCTGACAGTAATATTGCATACGTATGTTATAACGTGTATTTCATGATAATTGATGTTTCGTCCCTCCCGCGAATCGTCGATACCATTGAGAACGCTGCGTTCAACTCTTTTGGATTGAACGGTAATTACGTTCTCGCAAGTCCGGGCGGCAATCTTCTAATAATGAAAAACAATCTGATCACCAAGCTACATAAAAGTCCGGCTACGCCTCAGAGTTTCGAGCTCTACCAGAATTACCCCAATCCCTTCAACCCATCGACCAAAATCAGTTTTCAGATACCCAAACCGGGGAGAGTGACACTTAGAGTGTATGATATTCTGGGAAGGGAAATGGCAACACTTATTGACCACAATCTGCAAGCGGGGAACTATTCCGTAAACTTCGGCAGCACGAAGCTTGCTTCGGGAGTTTACTTCTACAGTCTGAGATTGAACGGGGAGATCATTACGAAGAAGATGGAGATCCTGAAATGAACAACCCAATCGAAGATCGCTCTCCTCCTCTACCTCTGAAATGAACGAGGAAGCGGGCACCTTCCCTTAATCCCGTCTGAAAAGATGGTCTCGAAGCCGGACGCGTAAAGTGGCTTTTCTAATTCTCGAATTAACAGTCATAGACATTCTTGCAAATTAGGTGAGGAGGGATATGAAAATGGTTACAATCAAGTCTTCATTGCTAACAATTCTGATCGCGATCTCGCTGTTTTGTCCGACGAGCCGTGCTCAGCAGTATCTTCCGTCAAACAAGCCTGTGACAACGGCGCAATATGATCAAGCGTCTCCCGCGATCGCTGTTGATCCTGTTAACCCTTATCATTTGGAAGTAACGTGGGATGATGCCACTCCATACCTTCTTCCTCCGCAACTCAATTATTTAACACCAGGGTTTTCATTTTCGACGGATGGCGGAAATAGCTGGGCGACTGGACGGCAGATACCATCACCTGGTGGGCACAATTACGGATTCAATACCTCATGCGCTATAGATAGACACGGCCACGAGTACTGTATGTACACGACCCGGGATGACCCAAGCGGTCCACCCCCGCTTCAAGTTGACATTAGCGTTTCCACCGATAATGGAAATACTCGGCCTCATTGGTATCCAGTGAGCCCATTGACCACAGGCCAAGATAAACCATATATGGCGGTTGATAATACTGGTGGCAATCGTGACGGAAGGATATACGCGGCTTGGACAGATTTTTCAAATGGAAGTACTATTCTTGTTTCCTACAGTGCCGACTATGGGCTGGACTGGTCAACCCCAGTTAATCTCTTGCATGTCCAGACGAAATCTACACCTGGTTCCTTTTCCGATCCTTTACCTGGTCCGCAGATCCTTCCGCCATCTGGACCATTTGTTCAGGATGCAATTCCCGCTGTAGGTCCTGATGGTACAGTATATGTCGTTTTTTGTCCGTGGGTGGTACAGGAGAAGAAGGGAGACCCGGGTTCGGATAAAGTTTGCTAAATCCACAAATGGCGGGGGCAATTTTACAGCGCCTGTGGACATAGTCACAATTCCAGAAACCGTTTTTGGGCAATGGGTTGGTAACCTCTTCGTATCAAGTTATCCAACGATTGTCGTCGATCCCGCGTCTGGCTATATCTATGTGGCATTCACGAACAATGACAACAAAGATTATGACATTGATTTTACGCGATCGACAGATGGTGGGGCGTCTTGGGGACCACCCTACATCCCTACACAGACCTATGCGGGTCAGCAGTTCTCTCCCTGGTTGAGTGTCAGTTCGTCAGGAACATTGTCGCTTGTTTACTACCAAGGTTCTAACAACTCAGTTGATGTTTATGTGGCAGAGTCCTACAATAGCGGCCAGTCATTCTATGGTTCTGACATCAGGGTCACCCCAAATAGCTTCAACCCCTCTACAAGCACATGGACGTCGGAATACAATGGAATGGTCTCGACACCGTTTAGGAATGTTTTCCCCATATGGACTTATACGGGCACAGATGATAACATATCAACTGCACTTTATAATAGTGCGACTCGGCTTGCTTATAACAATGTTTCATTTTCATCGTCTGCAACTTGGTATAACAATAATCACACACTAGAACGAGGCTCGGACGGTAAACTACATGAAGTTTTTGTAAGCGGTGGAGAAATACTTTACCGCCAAAGCACGAACAACGGGTCGAGTTGGAACGTAACCACAATGCTCAGTTCGGGCAACGGCTCAAATGATGTACCCTCGATAGTCCATGGGTATGGCTCATCAACTGATAATTTGGTAGCAGTCTGGCAGCGCGAGTCTCGGCAATTATCAATATCAAATTTGGTGTGCTTACAGCACAAGCTGTGGCGCTTCTTGGTCAGCACCATCGATCGTCAACGGGTGTTCGAACGTTACTGTCACATCTCATCAAAGCTCCGGTCCCAACCCGTTGTCGGCAGTTTCTTCTACGAGGGGCAGGAAGGCACAGCGGCGTATATTGCTGGTATTCGCTGCTCAGGAAGGCTTTCACTACCGTACAGCAAGTTCAACCACTTCAGCTTGGACTGTGCCGTCATCCGACATTGTGCCGGGAAGCCAGGGGGTTTACAACGGAGAAGAATGGACCTGCACAAACTGGTACCCATGTCTTGTAAATTACAATGGCCAGGGTTATCAAGTCAATCTCATTTATGATGACCGATACAGTCACGTGTATTCTCAAAGATGGAATTACGGCGGGTCTGGAAGCTGGGACAACAGCCGCGTTGTTGCCGACTGGACTGGAAGTTCTAACCGATTCAGTTCTATGGCGATGGATGCTTCCAATAATTGTTACGGCGTCTGGAGCGGATATAATAGCAGCTCTGGCATTTACACATTGAGATTCCGCCAGGGGAATGCAACTAACAACACTTGGTCATCGTGGTACAGGGAATGGAACGTTGGTGAAAATGCATTTTATCCTTGTATCACTTACTATTACTATTCCGGCCATGCAAATCCGAACCGGCTCGATGTTCTTGCCTGGGGAAGCGGAAACCATATATGGCAAGTGAAAAATCTGGGTCTTATAGACGACAATTGGGGCAATCCCACCCAGTTGGCCACAAACTCTTGTGCCGCAAATCTCACTCATGAGACCCAAAGCAGCGGGACGCCCGTTGAAGCTTATGTAAGCCTGGCCCAGTCGCCTTATCTGATCCAAAGCGGAGCTTGGGGCCTGCCCAAAGCTGGTGCACCTCCTGTCTACCAAATGGACCGCGCCGCTGAAATATCCAACACCCTCGATCACTCTACATTAAGAGTGGAATTGAGTGAACCGCAACTTGCGACACTTTCGGGAGATACTGTTTGTCTTCCGTTCAAGACGTACGATTATTCCAAACCCTTGACGCTTTGCACGGGCAACGTTTTTGATTATTTGCAAACCGACAGCGTCATTGTTCCCACAGATGCTATGACTCTAACTTTCAACGCCACCGTTACTGTCGATGTGCCAGACACACTTGCCGGAGGTAATCTGAACACAAGTACCACATCCGCTTTCAATGGGGCGATCTTCGGACTGAATTCCCTTGTGGGAACCTTGAGTGTCCCGCTATCCGCTAAACAATCTTTTTCTGGATCTATGACTTCGCATCACTTGAAGCTATCTTCTCCAGTTACTGTATCGCTGCAAGCTCTCAGAGGGCAAACAGTTTCATTCGTACCGAGCACTTCGATCCTTGGGAAATTCAATGAATCCGATTTGGCATTTTCACTTGTCAATGTCGTTGTTCGGACTTTGACTTCCGCTGGGGGAGCGACACCAACCTCCAATTCAGCTCCTCTTTTGCCCGAGAATGTCCTCCTTGGCCAGAATTTCCCTAATCCCTTCAATCCGACAACCACGATTGCTTACAGAGTACTAAACGCAGGGCATGTCTCCTTGAGAGTTTATGACGTTCTCGGTAGGGATGTATTAACACTCGTCAACGAAGACCAGTTTGCTGGAGTCCACACCGCGGTCTTTGATGGTTCCAACCTCCCGAGCGGGATTTACTTTTGTCGGCTGACGGCACCGGGAACTAGTCTGGTCAAGAAGATGCTGTTGCTTAAGTAGAAGTATAATAGTATTTGAACGCTTATCTGATGCCCAAACCTCTTATTTAAGATTTGGGCATCTTTTTGTCTGATACTTAAGCTATTTCATTCCTTGTGCCATGTATGCCAGCCATCCCTAACGTCGCGGCATCGAACATGTTATAAGAGAATTTTCACTTCCATCTCCGGTGTTAACCTTCAGATCAAAGAGTCGTCGGGTCATACTGCAAGAAAGCGATTAATTTAAAGATTTGTTTGTTTAGAGGCTCTGAATGGTTCAATTCCCAGTTTACAATTGTCATTTCATTCACTCCGAGAATGCCCGCAACCTCTTTCTGGGTCAGTTTCAGGTCAAGCCGTCTCTTCCTGATATGATCGCCTATGGTGATCAGTCTCTTTGGATAGGCTTTGGAAATCGGCTTTTTTGTCTTAATTTCAAAGTGGCAGAATGGCAACGCAACCATGTCCTTGCGGAAACTTTGGGAATCCGAACGCGGCTTGCAGTTGTACCACAACCACCATACAACGATACATGTCAAAGATAAGCGGGCCTCTTTTGGACAGGATTGATATCCATATCGAAGTGCCGGCAGTGAAATATGCAGAGCTCTCAAGCAAGAGATTGGGCGAGCCGTCATCTGCGGTAAGAACGCGTGTGAAGAAGGCCCGTGAACTTCAGCGTGAAAGGTTCGCGGGTCGGAAAGGGCTCTTCAAGAATGCGGATATGCAAAGTAAGGAGATAAGAGAATTCTGTCAGGTAGATAAAGCTGGCGAGGATTTGCTGAAGCAGGCGATCACTAAACTTGGTTTGAGCGCTCGTGCGTACGACAGGATCCTGAAAGTTGGGAGAACAATTGCCGACCTTGCCGACAGGAAGGATATTTTGCCTGAACATATCGGGGAAGCGATACAATACAGGAGTTTGGATAGGCAGTTGTATTTGGAAGCGTAAAGGAGTCGTGTCAGGCAGTTTGATGCCACGTCCCTAGTGACATCACTGTCATCGTGTCCCGCCTCATACCATCTTCTCGCGAGGACGACTCGGAGCAGTTGCAGAAGATCAAAGACCTTTAGGAACAACTCCGTGTCGCCAAGAATGAAGGGAGCATTCTCACTCAAACGCCTTTCCTCGTCTTCCGCATTCTCAACAGAAAAACCAGTTAGAGCCTGCACATTCCTTCAGGAGTCCCGCCTCAGTCAACCAGACTGAGGAGCGTGCATACCAATTCTCAAAACAAAATCGAATTCCCGCTCACCAATCCAAATTTGCACCGAGCGGTCGGCCCATCGCAGCGAAGCGAATATCCCGCTTTGAGGAGACGCGCGTACGGACCGCCCCAGAGTTTCCGAAAGGAACGCTGCCCTCAGAAAATCCTTCAAAACGAGCTTTTTGAACTTATCTGAAATCCGCCTTTTCCCTTCTCGCTATCAATTCACTGCATCTTGCCCACGGAAAGCTAAAATATTAAACATAAGAAAAGAAATTTTGCCCGAAACTTTATTTAATAAGAAAGAAATCAATTATTAGTCTAAGTAAGTTGACATATTGCGACAGTTTTATTTATTTACTATTGTAATTGCAATTCCTAGGCTTAGTAGCTAAGGAAATTAGTGTCATTATCTTAATAATCTCATTTTCGTTATTGAAGGAGGTACAAATGAAAAAAATTGAGGCGATTATCAGACCTCACAAAATGGATGACGTTCGGGAAGCACTCCACGAAGGAGGCATTCTCGGCATGACGATCACCGAAGTCAAAGGTATCGGCAGACAGAAAGGCCACACCGAGACGTACCGCGGATCGGAATACGAGATCAACTTCGTGCCCAAGGTGAAGCTCGAATTAGTCGTCCCTGACAACGCGCTACAGAAAGCAGTCTCCATAATCATAAAGTCATCAAAGACAGGTGAGGTTGGAGATGGAAAGATCTTCGTGTCGACGATCGAAGATGTCATTCGCGTACGAACAGAAGAATCGGGAGAGAGCGCTCTATGAAAAATATACTCCCGCCACTGGTTCAGAGTCTATCGCCGATTATGGTGTTGGTGTTCGGGATATCGACAGCGAAATCTTTTGCGGCGGACTCGACATCTACTTCAAAGATAACCTGGACTGAACTTGTAGATGTGTATTACAGCAAGAATTTTAATAGTCCATCAAACCAGATTAATAACCTGAGAAACTTCGATATTTATGCGAACCAATTCGGCCTTAGCCTAGCAAAACTGGTCGTACAGGAACAAGCTCAACCTGTTGGTTTTCGGATCGATGTCGGGTTCGGCACGGCAAACGATGTTGTGCAAGGATTGCTCAACCCGTTGACGGGAGCCACCGCACCATCGACAAGTACTCTTAATCTTGTTGAACAGGCATACCTTACGGCTGTGGTACCGGTGGGATCAGGTTTGACCATCGACGTTGGAAAGTTCGTAACGATGATGGGAAACGAAGTAATAGAATCCAACGGGAACTGGAATTATAGTCGATCGTATCTGTTCGCGTTTGCAATACCATACTACCATATGGGAATGCGGTTGACCTATCCCGCATCAAGTACGTTCACGGTTGCACTTCACTTAGTGAATAGCTGGAACACCGTCATAGATAACAATCATTCAAAATCGGTGGGCCTGGCATTAACTTACACTCCAACATCGAGTACAAGTATTATTCTGAGTGGGATGAGCGGGTTCGAACAACCCTTCGGCTTCCCATACGGAAAGAAAGACGTTGGAGAAATCATAATCAGCCAGGGTGTAGGTGATAATCTATCGCTGGCAGTTGACGCGGATTATGGCCAGGAACGAGTTGGTGGATTTCTGAATACCTGGAAAGGTGTAGCCCTCTACGGAAAATATCAGCTCGATCCCAAATCTGATCTCGCGATCCGGGGAGAGGTGTATTACGATCCATTTGGTTATACCACAGGAGCAGCATTTTCCAAGGCGACGTTTAAGGAAGTGACGTTGACATACGAGTACCATCCGTGGGATCCACTGATGCTCAGAGTCGAGGCACGTGACGACTTTGCAAACGGGAACAGCTACGTTTCTGCGAGCACCCCGTTCACATCAAGGTCATCTCAGCCGACTCTGACGGTCGGTGTAGTTACGACATTTTGAAAATGAAGTTGGAAATTTCATTAACAAATAATTAAGCGAGGAGAAAATCAATGATGTCATTTTTTAGAAACAAGTTTCTTATTTGGTCTTGCGCCGTAGGACTGACACTCGCTGGGGTGTCGTCTCTTGCGTACGCCAGCGATCAACCCGATCCAGGAGGTACCAAGACTGGAAACATCACCGACGTTCCAGCAGCCAAGCCGGGATCGCCCACGATCCAGGAAATCGGCGATGCAGTCGGACACAACCATGTTGCAATCAACTTTGTATGGACTCTGGTGACAGGCTTCCTTGTCATGTTCATGCAAGCCGGATTTGCTCTGGTTGAGACAGGATTGACACGAGCAAAAAACGCCGGGCATACCATTGCGATGAACTTCATGATATATCCAATGGGTATGCTTGGCTTTTACCTTTGCGGGTTTGCTTTCATGTTCGGAGGCGTGGGAGCTATCGGCACGATGGGAAGCTATTCAGGACTAAGTCACGAGATAACAGTGAACCTTTTCGGCAAACCGTTCGGACTCCTCGGCTGGAGCGGCTTCCTGCTGCAGGGCACTGGATATGACGTCGCGGCATTTGCCCTGTTCCTTTTCCAAATGGTGTTCATGGATACTACTGCCACAATACCGACCGGCGCAGCTGCGGAACGCTGGAAATTTTCTGCTTTTATGATCTATGGCTGCTTCATCGGAGTCATCATGTATCCGATCTTCGGCAACTGGGTATGGGGAGGCGGCTGGCTTTCGCAACTAGGGGCCAACTTCGGCCTTGGTCACGGTCATGTTGACTTTGCTGGTTCCTCGGTCGTTCATATGCAAGGCGGAGTGATTGCTCTTATGTTCGCATGGCTTATCGGTCCGCGCTACGGCAAGTACAACAAGGACGGAAGTATTAATCCTGTCCAACCTCACAGCATACCTATGGCGCTTTTGGGAACATTCATTCTCGCCTTCGGTTGGTTTGGTTTTAATCCGGGTTCAACACTGGCCGGCACGGATCTCCGCATTGCTGTAGTGGCTGTCAACACGATGATTGCAAGTGCGACAGGCGCCCTCTTCTCGACACTCTGGATGTGGTGGTTCCGCACGAAGAAGCCGGATCCATCTATGATGGCAAACGGTATGTTGGCAGGACTTGTTGCAATAACCGCACCCTGTGCATTTGTCAGTGCCGGCGGCGCTGCGATCATCGGCGCGATATCCGGCGTACTGGTAGTAGAAGCGGTGTTTTTCTTCGACCGAATCAAAGTCGATGATCCGGTTGGTGCGATCTCCGTTCATGGTGTCAACGGTGCATGGGGATGTCTCTCAATCGGATTGTTCGCGGATGGCACTTACGGTGACGGATGGAACGGTGTAGCAGGAACGGTAAGAGGTCTATTCTACGGCGGCGGCATGAGCCAATTCTGGGCAGAATTGATCGGCGTTATTACTTGCTTTATCACGCTCTCTATCCTTTCCATTATTGTCTATAAAATTGCAGAGTGGATTGTAGGTAATAGGGTGCCTCTCGAAACCGAAATCGAAGGATTAGATATTCCTGAAATGGGTGTTCTCGGTTACAACGGTTTTGAAATGGACAAAACTTCTGAGACCCATCATCCAAGAGGCTAGCAAAATAAAAATATGGCCGTGTGAGAGGTCAAATTCTCACACGGCAAAAATTAAGAGGAGAAATCAATTATGATCGGCCAATTTACCACAAGTCTTGTTTCGTTGACAGGAATAACCATCGGCGGCGCTATCGGTCTATTGTTTGGCACGGTTCAGAATGTTGCGTTAGCTCGAAATAAAAAGCGCCAGGAGTCAGGACAACTCAAAAATGGCTGGTTGATAATGCCGGGTTCATTTGGCAGAACAGCATTCCTGCTAATTGCGCTTGTTGTTGTGCAAGTTACCTGCCCGATATTCTTCGAAGGAAATGTTCAATGGATGGTTTCAGTTGGATTGATATTGGGATACGGCTGGACATTGTTGAAACAACTTCGACAACACTCTGTTAATCACGCATGAGAAGAACAGCGAAAAGCGATTAGCCCACAATGAATAGCGCCTCAATCTCTTTCTGGGCAGCATTGCCGTTCTTTACTCTTCTTGCTGCAATTGCGATTGCGCCTCTTGTGAACAAGAAATGGTGGGATAAATATTATCCGATAGTGTCGATAGGATTGGGAGCTTTCACGGTTCTCTATTACCTGGTTTTCTTGGGTGATGTTGGCCCCGTACTCGATTCTGGATATGAGTATTTCAGTTTTATTGCACTTGTCGGATCGCTCTTCGTCATCTCTGGAGGAATGCACTTCAAGTTGCGAGGCAGATCGAAGCCGCTGACGAATATCGCATTTCTTGCAATCGGCGCCTTAGTCGCTAATCTCATCGGCACGACGGGTGCCTCCATGGTCTTGATTCGTCCATATCTTCGAGTGAACCATTACCGTATCAAGCCTTATCATATCATCTTCTTTATTTTCATTGTCAGCAACATCGGTGGGGCGTTGACTCCAGTCGGCGACCCGCCGTTGTTCGTCGGTTACCTAAAAGGCGTTCCGTTCTTTTGGCCGATAGCAAACCTATGGTATATTTGGCTCTTTGCTGTGGTAGTTGTTCTCGCGGTCTTCTACTACATAGACCGTCGTGATTTCTCTAAGCTATCAGGAAGTGAACAGCACTTTGCGGAAGAGATGAGCGAACATGGAGAAGTTGTCGGATTGCGCAATATCTTCTTCCTCGCAGTTGTTTTGGGCGCGGTCTTTGTGACCAACCCGCCATTGCTGCGAGAGGCTCTCATGATTGCCTCAGCGGTCGGATCATACTTGACGACTCCGAAAAAAGTCCACGAGAAAAACAGCTTCGACTTCGTTCCGATCAAAGAAGTATCCATATTGTTCTTCGGAATATTCGCGACGATGATTCCTGCATTGGAGTGGATTCAGCAGAATGCGGGCAATTTCGGATTCGACCACGCAGCACAATTTTATTGGAGCAGTGGCGCTCTTTCTTCGGTTCTCGACAATACGCCGACCTATCTGAATTTCCTCAGCGCGGCACTCGGGGTCTTCGTAAATCATGGAATTGTTCAGACCGTCGCCCAGCTTGTCCAGGCTCATGGCGCAGGAATTTCGTTGACAGGTTATTCCCCCGAAGTTCAGAATACATTCGGTACGCTGATGACGTATCACCCAAACCTCGTCGCTTCAGGGAACATTACCTCCGACCAGATTGCCACAATGTATTTGTTGTCAAACAACAAGACGGTTGTTCAGGCGATCTCGATAGGTGCTGTCTTCTTCGGCGCGATGACGTACATAGGTAACGGCCCAAATTTCATGGTGAAAAGCATTGCAGACCAGACAGGGGTGCATTGTCCTTCGTTCATTTCGTACATAATCAGATACTCGGTACCGATTCTCTTACCCCTTTTTATCCTGATATGGATATTGTTTTTTAGAGCATGAGAGTCCTGCCGGAAGCATCGACTTCTGCTCCGGGTAGAACAGAATATTTTCCAAACTAAGCTGAAAATCTAAAAATGGCGTACGAATTAGTGATGCGAAGCAAAAAATTGATCCCATTGACCAGAGGCTACTGGAGCTTTTACAAAAAGATGCCAGCATGAAGTTCAACAAGGTTGCTGAAATCCTCGGATTGACGATTCCTGCTATCTCCCATCGAATTCAAAAGCTGAAAACTGCAGGATAGATAAAAGGATTCATTGCGATCTTGGATGCCAAACGTGTTGGAATGGACATCACCGCGTTTATCACTGTCACTGTTGATGCCAGTAAGCATTACCATGTGTCCTTAGAGCGCGTTAGGGGTAGTGAAGAGATTTTAGAATGTCATTCCATCACAGGTGAAAGCTCATCACACATATTGAAGGTGAGAACCGAAAATGTGATTCAACTGGAAAGCCTTGTAGCAAGAATTCAATCGTCGCCTGGTGTCTTAAGTATGAAGCCGAATTTCGTGCTTTCGACCGTCAGGGAATCGACTGTGCTGAAAGTGCAAAAGAAACTCCTGTAACAAGCCACGCAGGCGTCGCTGAAGAGTTTTTCAAGAGATTTGGTCTTAAGTAAGGCGAGATGACTCACGTCAAGAGACCTCAGCCTTCTCAATCATATTATTAGCGACTAACCCATAGGAGGAAGGCATGGAAGCAGTTGCAAAAGGAGCAAGTTCCGACATTCGGAAGATCCTCAATTTCATCAAAGAGACCGACAAAGAGATTGTCGATTTAAGATTCACCGACTCGTCCCTGGTTTCGAGGCGCCACTCAATTTGGCATACAGTCATCGTAACAGGTCGGCCGCTGTCAGAATACCGATGTTCTCACAGAATCCGAAAGCAAAGCGGTCGGAGCTCCGCGTTCCCGGCCCATCGACAAATTCATACGTAGCATTCTCTGCACTCCTTATGGCTGGTCTCGATGGAATAATCGGCAAGATCGATCCAGGCGAACCACTCGACAATGACATACATGATTTGGATCCCGAGGAACTCGAGAATGTTCCTTCGACGCCGGGTTGGCTGGAGGAATCATTAAAAGTTCTTGAACGAGTCCACGAATTCCCGCCGCGTGGTGATGTGTTCACGGACGACCTCATAGGTTTGTGGATAAACTACAAAATGGCGAACGAAGTCAAACAGGTAGCGCTTCGTCCGCATTCATATTAGTTCATGCTGGATTACGATATTTGATCTTCTGGCCCAACGTATTGTTTGGGAAAAGATCTTCTGGCACATGCCCCAAGAAACCAATAATCTTGGTTATGTGCCTTACGAGCGGCCGACAGTGGTTCAATTCTCATCCCACAATTGTCATTTCATCAACACTTAGCATTGAAGCGGCCTGTATTTGAAGGAGATTCAAGTCGAGTCGCCTTTTTCTAAGATGATCGCCGATGGTCAAGAGCGCCTTTGGATAAACTTTGGAAATGGGCTTTTTTGAGGTCTTTTCGAAGTGGCAGAATGGCAACGCAACCATGTCCATGTGGTAGCTTCGGAAACCCGAACGCGACTTGCAGTTGTACCACGACCGGAATACAACGATATATGTCAAAGATAAGCGGCCCACCATTGGACAGGATCGATATCCATATCGAAGTGCCGGTAGTGAAGTACGCGGAGCTCTCAAGTAAGAGGTTGGGCGAGCAGTCATCTGCGGTAAGAACGCGCGTGAAGAAGGCCCGTGAACTGCAGCGTGAAAGGTTCGCGGGTCGGAAAGGGCTCTTCAAGAATGCGGATATGCAAAGTAAGGAGATAAGAGAATTCTGCCAGGTGGACAAAGCTGGTGAAGACTTATTTGAAGCAGGCGATCACGAAGCTTGGTCTGAGTGCGCGGGCGTACGACAGGAACCTGAAAGTTGGGAGAACAATTGCTGACCTGCCGACAGGAAAGAAATTTTGCCCGAGCATATTGGGGAAGCCATACAATACCGGAGTCTGGACAGGCAGTTGTATTTGGAGGTGTGAAGCTAGGAGGCTATCTGACTATAGCTTTTGGCATTGACGGGGAAAACTTTCGAACCCGCTTAATCCGCTATCCAGTTGAGATTCTCAGAGATGAAGATTAACTTAGAGAAGTTTCCAAGAGGTAATCACTTTGCGAATATCAGCAGGTTTACAGAAAGTCTTGAAGCGGAGGAGCAACAGCGCGAGGGAAACTTCACCATCTCTCACACCTGAGGAATTCTTAAGATCCATCACGCTCATCCCTGATATTGAACAGCTTCTCGGGAATTTCACCTCGAAATTAAAAGAGATGTTTGTCGCGGATTCGGTCTATCTCGTCCTATTAGAACCAGTGACCAGCCGCTATGTCGGGAGAAAGGCGAAGGGGAACAAGCCGGAGCTGCTATCAAGGTTCAACTTTTCGCAAGGCGACAACCTAATCAAATGGCTTAATGTCAATAGATGTTCCCTCAATGTGGCGCGTCAGGGTCAGGTAGTTGAATTTTTGACAGGTGTCGAAAGGCAGCTCCTAACCGATGCCTCAATTCAGATCATCTTACCTCTGATCGTGATAAATCGGCTGACGGGTGCTTTGTTTGTGGGAAGAGAAGACCGTGAAGGCAAATTCTCTCCCGAAGAAGAGAGTATGATGTCAAGTCTTGTGTCGCAGAGTGCGTTGGCAATAGAATATGCCATGATCTATCAGTTTCAGGAGGATAAGCTGAAAAGGCTGTTTCATGCGGACAAGCTCATGACGGTCGGTGAACTTGCTGCAGGTGCAGCGCACGAAATACGAAACCCCCTCGCTGCCATCAGAAGTACTGTTCAATATGTCAGAAGAGATCTGCCGAGCGACAAGCAAGATCTGGTAGATGGAATCATTGAAGAAGTCGACAGGATCGACAAGATAATCAAAGGACTGCTCTCGTTCAGCAAAACCTCGGAACTCCATGTCGAGTTTTTGGACTTGCACAATATACTGGAACAGACTCTTTCGCTATTAGACTCCGAATTGAAGAATCACAATATTGTGGTAATCAAAGAGTATCAACTAACCGATCCGTATATTCATGGAGATGGAGCACAGTTAAAGCAAGTGTTTCTAAATATTCTTCTCAACAGCATTCAGGCCATGGTGAAGGGTGGAAAAATCACCATTGCCACCGCCGTTACACCAAGCCGCGGGGATTCCGTGACAATCTCGTTTTCGGACACCGGGACAGGCATCCCTCCTTCGGTCCTACCGAGAGTCTTCGACCCATTCTATACTACGAAAGAAAACGGTACAGGGATCGGTCTCTCTATTTCGTACGGCATAGTCAGCAGGCACGGCGGTGAAATCGAGATCATGAGCAATTGCCATGGTGAGGAGAGAGGGACAAATGTAGCTATTAATCTTCCCAGAAATCTGGTGGACGGACAATGAACGATGGCGTAGCAGGCAAGAGAATCCTTGTTGTGGATGATGAGGAACGAATTCGTAACATATTGGCGGCGATCTTGATGGATGAAAACTATGAAGTTGCCACTGCAAGCGACGGCATCGAAGCCCTGAACAAAATACCGGATTTCATGCCCCATGTGGCGATAGTCGATCTTCAAATGCCCCGGATGAACGGTTTGGAAACCATATCACAGATGATGCAACTTGACAGAAACATCGTTCCTATTATCTTGACTGCCCATGGTACGATTGAATCAGCCGTGCAGGCGACAAAGCACGGCGTCTATGATTACTTGACGAAACCGTTTGACAATGATCAGATGCTGCTGGTTGTTAGGCGCGCCCTGGACCATTACCAGCTTGCTACAGAAGTGACTGAGCTAAGGAAGGAGCTTGGCAGGCGGTATGGGCTGGATTCAATTGTGGGTGATAGCGTTCTGATGCAGAAAGTGCGGGAGGAGATAAAACGGATTGCGGAAACAGATGCTGCCGTATTGATCGAGGGAGAAAGCGGGACAGGCAAAGAACTCGCTGCCCGTGCGATCCATTACGAAAGCCTCAGAAAAAACGGCCCATTGGTGGTAGTGGACTGTGGTTCAATACCAATGAGCATAATTGAAAGTGAGTTCTTCGGGCATGAGAAAGGAGCTTTCACAGATGCTCGTGAACAGAGGATAGGAAAGTTCGAAGAATCCAACTCCGGGTCGATCTTCCTGGACGAAATCAGCGAACTGGCGATTGACGCGCAAACGAAGCTGCTTAGGGTTCTCCAAGAGAAGGAATTCACTCGCGTTGGGGGCAGAAACGCCGTCAAGGTTGACGTGCGAATAATTGCGGCGACCAACAAGAATCTTGAGGACCTGTTGAAATCCGGGAGGTTCCGTGAGGATCTCTACTACAGGTTGAACGTGCTGAGACTCCAGCTTCCTTCGCTTCGGGAACACAGAGAGGACATCCCCCTCTATGTGACACACTTCATTGAAAAACACAAACAGACCATCCATCGCGCAGTTACCGAGGTATCATCAGAGGCGATCCAGGTTCTTATGTCTTACAGCTGGGGCGGCAACATCCGCGAACTTGAGAATGCCATCCAACGGGCAATGCTTGGAATGACGGGGAACAGGATCGAGGCGGCAGATCTGATGTTTCTCACCAGAAAGAATTCCTCGGGGCCCAAACAATATGATGGTGAAGAAGGTTTGGTAAGTTATGTAAGGTCGCTTGTTGAGTACTCCGAGAAAGAGATCATTATCAAAGCTCTTGATGAGACTAACTGGAAGAAAACGGACGCTGCGAAGAGACTAAAAATGGGCCGCAAAACCCTTTACAGCAGAATAAAACAGTACCACATCAAGCGAAAGCGGGGAAATTGACAACGATAAGGAATGCACGCCTTTAGAATTTTTGTCCAAAGGCTGAAGGAAATTGTCACCGTGAATAATCCTGGGTGCACTGCGAGGGCAAAGTCTCAGTGTGTTTAACTCTCAATCCTGTTATGATGTGTAAACCTTTGCCCACCTAAATGGGTAAAGGTTTACCCAAATGGTGAGACTGACATTCAGATCTCATCAATCTCAGCGCCAGAAGAGCGGCACTGTCCTTGCAGTAATGATCTGTCTCCAAGTGGTGAGGTCTTTGTCCAGAAGGATCCCGTGGGGACAATTCTTGCGTTCTTTGGTTGCGGTTGTGCCGCGCTAGGTTGTACAAAAATATTATGGATTGATCAAATGGAGAGAGAGTCTAAAGAAGTAGCAGTTGGCAGCCAGGAGATGAGAGTGATAATGTCGCAGGCTGATAGGGTCGCGCGAAATGAATTTTCAGTTCTCCTGACTGGCGAGAGCGGAGTGGGAAAAGAGGTCGTTTCGAGATATATTCATCAGCATAGCATTCGGGCCGCCGGGCCATTTGTTGCAGTGAACTGCGGTGCGATTCCCGAAACCCTTTTCGAAGCTGAACTTTTTGGGTTTGAACGAGGGGCATTTACGAATGCTTTCTCGACTCATAGGGGATATTTCGAACAGGCAAACCATGGCACAATTCTTTTGGATGAAATCTCGGAGCTTCCACTCACACTGCAGGTGAAACTCCTGCGCGTGGTCGAAGACAAATGCATTATGCGGGTAGGTGGTGAGAAGGAAATTCAGGCTGACGCCCGGGTGATAGCGGCAAGCAATGTGAATTTACAAGCCCTTGTAAGGGAACAGAGATTCCGAAAAGATCTGTATTACCGACTTGCTGTTTCGGTCATTTCTATTCCGCCTCTTCGTAATCGTAAAGCTGATATTGAAACCCTTGCTGACTATTTCTTGCGCAGGCATTCGCCCGGGAAAAAAATCCTAAGCCGCGAAGCGCTCACAAAACTGATTCATTATGAGTGGCCCGGAAATGTTCGTGAGTTAGAGTACTGTGTCATTCGTTCGATCCTCAACAGCGATGGCAGGGACGTGATTAAAATCGATGACATCCAGTTTTTGGAGGACGACATCGAGCGAAGTTCTGCAATTGAGAGGAAAGCTTTTGAGGAAGCACTGAGGACTGCCAGCGGTAACATAAATAGTGTTTCCAGAATACTAGGTGTGCATAGAAACACGGTTTACAACAAGATAAAGAGATTCAACATTGACCTTTTGAGATACAGGAACGGTCACCCTGTTTTTCAGTAGAGCTAAACTCAGCTTCAAACTTGATGGAGCGCAACAAAGATTGCGGACCGCTACCGGGTTTTGCTTATGAGATCAACGTCATTGTGCGACTGTTGCGGTGGGATGGTCCGCACCGCTCTTGTTTGTATCGAAGAAAAAAGTCCTCTATCAAACATCTTGCAAAATGAACCGAGATTGATCGCGCCCACGGCTTCTCTTCGAGATGCCCTCCCCTTTTCCTCTGACTTGAGTTCTTCTGTGGTCATCTTATTCCGTTAATCCTTTCAGTCATTAAGAATCTGTCATTTCTTCAGACTGTTTGAGGCTCGGAAAAGCAGGAATCTTTAGCTTCTTCAAGCTCTCCCAGTTTTTGCTTGTAGACGTCTTCAGCCTGTACCATTTTGTCGAACGGAATTTGGGTGTCGAGCCACAGACTGTCTACCGCATTTTTTTTCAATAGAGGGCAGAGGTCCTTGTGGTAAGCTCCAAAGTCTCCATACATGTCATAGGCGGTTCCGCGACATCCACCCGCGCACACATATTTGACAAAACACTGGCTGCATTCTCTGATTGAGTCAACCGTAGCCTCTCTGCACTTCTTCATCACTTCCGAGTCTCTGTAGATCTTTTCAATGCCTTCGTCGAGGATATTCCCCGCGCGGAATTCTCTCTTGTACATCATAACGCATGGATAGATGTCACCGTTTGAGACCATATGGATATCGCCGTTTGACGAACCGCATTGGTTCCGCCTTGGAGCGTGCTTGACAATAAGTCCGCTATCCTTATCGATGGTAAGCAGGGGTAGCTTGTCTCCCCCTAACTCCAACGTGAGGCCAGCGTCTATGAGGAACTTGTGGTACTCTTTGTCAAACAGAATAGAGTGAATGGGATTATTGTTTTTGTCCCTGGTGATACTTTTTGATGGGAGGAACGCACTCATTCTATGCTGGCCTACACCGACCTCCTCCATAAAAAACTTGTGTGTCTCCGGCATGCTTCTGACGTTGACATTGCAGACAACTGAGTTAACTACAAGCTTTTTTGGGGTGTGCTTCGCGAGCATTCTAACGGCACGCATTGTCCGGTCAAATGAGCCCCTCCCCCTTAGAGCTTCGTGTTCCTGTTTTATGTGGCTGTCAAGACTGACCCAAACTAAGTCAAAGAGTTGCGCGACAACATGAACAAGGTTCTCTGTTATGAGTGTACCGTTTGTCACGAGGGCGATTCTGAAGCCTTTGTCCTTCGCGTATTGAGCCACTTCGAACAAGTCGGAACGGCACATTGGCTCGCCGCCGCAAAACGCCACTCCAGATGCGCCAAAATCCCGAAGGTCATCCAACGCTCGAGTTGTCTCGATAGTCGTCATTTCCTCTCTGTGTTTTCCAAATCGTTTCCTGCTTTCCGCGTTGTAACAGTAAACACAGGAAAGATTACAACGCTCTGTGTTTGAGAAATAGACGTTGACCGGATGTCTATCTACAAGAGAATCATCAAACTCTCGAGGCACGTACTCATCAAGGTGGATAATACCTGCTTCGATCATGTTTCGAATAAACCCCACCACTTTGTCTCTGATATTTTCGGCGCAGAGGTCATAGTAAATGGCTAGACTATTAATTGCTTGGTCGAGACTGGAGTGTCCTTCTAGAGTCTTGATTATTTCCTTCCCAGACTCGTTTAGACGAACCCAGATGTGGCTCTCGGGATCAAGAAACAGATGCCACCCTTCTTCGTTTTCAAGATGAACGAGCTTAGGCGGCAACACGAGTCTCGAATTGACGAGGTCGTATTCAGTCAGAGGTTTTCTTTTTCCTAAGTCTTTCCTTTCAAAATTCAACTTCTCCAACGAGTCAGCTTCCATCATGATGTTCCGTTCTTCTTGTTAAAGATCAACAGGGTCAACGGGGCACCCCTGCAAACAGAATGCCCCGTTCGTGAACCCTAAATGCGTAAGTAGTTCAAGAACTCGATTTCATTTAGGGGGGAAATTTACGATTATTGTGATCGGGTAATTACATGTGCAAGTGCAAGCAGGTGGGCCTTGTAGCGAATTAGCCTCCAACGCCGATAGACTCGCGAATCCGAGCGGATTGAACATATGATTTTCACCTCCTTTGTTTTTAGTTAATTGTTTGATTTGGTTGGTTGATAGGCATTCACATCCTCTTACATCTCTATTGTGACCACGTTCTCGCCGTTGGTACCGTGTCTCACCCTCATTTTAGAAATGCATATTCCTGCAGGGAGAGCAGGCGGATTCTTTTCTTCTTTACGCGATGATAATTGTTCATCATAGAGACGCTGGTAGACTCGGTTGTTCGAATATAGTTCTTCGTGGGTCCCGGTAGCTGCAACTTTCCCAGCGTCGAGGACAATGATCTTGTCTGCCGAAAGGACAGTGGAAAATCTATGAGCGATAATGAACGTTGTACGCTCCTTCATTAAATTTGCCAGGGCTTCTTTGACCAAATTTTCGGATTTTGAATCCAACGAAGACGTTGCCTCATCGAGGATCAGTATCCTTGGATTTCTTAAGATGGCCCTTGCGATGGCAATTCTCTGTTTTTCTCCGCCCGACAATTTTGTTCCTCTTTCGCCAACCTGAGTCTGGTATCCGGCGGGCAGTCGAGCTATGAATTGGTGCGCGTTCGCTGCCATCGCAGCCTCGACAACCTCTGCTTCCGTGGCCATCAGATTTCCGTATCTTATGTTTTCATAAATGGATGTGCCAAACAGGAATGTATCCTGCAAAACAAACCCAATTTGAGACAGGAGAGTTTCTTTTCTTATTCGCCTTATGTTCATACCGTCGATGAATATCTCGCCCTCATAAGAATCATAGAAGCGGGCGAGCAAGCTAAGGAGAGTGCTCTTTCCGGCACCGCTTTCTCCCACCAAGGCAACCACACTGCCCGCTTCAACACTGAACTTGATATCGTGCAATACTTCGAGATCAGATTCGTAACCGAATGAAACCTTCCGGAATTCGATATCACCTTGAAGTCGTACAGCTGCTATATCAGCCTGTTCGTCTTCTTTAGTCGTATCTTTATCCATAAGCTCAAACACTCTTTCGGCAGCGGCGAGAGAGGTTTGAATGCTTAAATTTGTTCCCATGAGGTTTCTTATAGGCCCAAAAATATTCACCGTATATGCCGAGAACGCCATCAATTGACCGAGTGTGAATGTTCCAGCGATCACCTGGTAACTGCCGTACCAGAGAATGAGCACACCGGCAAATGTTGTGCACAATAGAACGACTGCCACGCTCAGTACGGTAAACACTCCTAGCTTTATGTTCAGGCTTCGGTTTTTGTCAATGCTTTTTTCCACCTCATGAAAGCGAAACTTTTCCAGACCGAACGCTTTGATAAGACGGATCCCAGCAAGACTCTCTTGGATGTCTCCGTACACGCGTGACCGCTCTTCCTGGACTTTGTGGGAAACATCTCTGATATACTTGTTAAACCAGTTGATCCCGATTGCGAAAGCGGGCACAACTGAGATGGCGATCAAAGTCAACTTCCAATTCATGATGAAGACTATCGAGACGGTTCCTGCAGCAACGAGTAAGTTTATGAGAGCTACTATTAGTGTTTCACCGACAAGGGTGCTTGCGGTGGTCGTGTCTGCGAGTATTCGGCTTGCCAAGTATCCTGTCTTTTCCTCATCGAAGATTGACACCGGAAGGGCTTGGATATTCTCGTATAATTTTCTCTGCATGCTACGGATCACATCTTCGCGAAAGATTACAAGCAGTCTCCCTTTGGCGAAGTCGACAAGCGACCTTAGAAAGTAGAGTCCCATAAATGCCAGCCCGAATTTCGCCAGTAGCAGCGGATCCTTCTGTGGTATGATCTTGTCAATCAGAATCAGAAGGACTAATGGAGCCGCGACGTCTGTTGATGCGCTGATCATGGTCAGCGCGCTCGCGACTATGTACTTCTTCAAATGCGGCTTTGCAAACGGTATCAAACGCTTTATGACTGCAATATTTCGCATATGCTTACAGTTCTCAGTCTTTTGTTCGGAAGATCGGAGCGGACGGCGACTAACCTGCCGACGGCTAAACCTGTTCTTCAATATATCGGCAACCGATGTGCCCCGTTAATTTCGATTAGAATGAAGCATTTTCGATGGTTTGTGGGTAGATCCATTGCAAGGTTGGGCACTTGCCTCTTGAGCGCTTGTCAACACCTCATGACTTGATGACTTACGTGCACAAACGCGCCTTGTGCATATCCAATACAAATTGTCCAAGAGTTGACACACACGTATGGGTAAACCCTTACACAACCGGATCTCGCGTAGCGGGAAAATGCGGAGAAACTCAAGGTCACAAGCGGCACAGTTCTTGCGTAATCCTCATTGTTCGAGAAATCTTCATTGGCTAAACCAAAACAAGGCATGGTTACGTGCTATCGACCATCATCATCAGGGAAATCTTCGAGAGTATTTACAGTTACCGCTTTCTGTTCTTCCTGATTATTGGAGTTACTCTTATCCCAATCGGTCTCTATGTAAACGAGGTGAACTACTTGAAGCGACTGAGTGACTACCATGAGCAGGTAAGGTTGGAAATGAAGGCTATTACTTCAGCTCAAGTTTGGGATCTCTCATCGGGAACCGTTCCGCTCAAAGGCTTCCTTGAACCAGCACCGCTTGGTGTATTTACCCAAGGATTGGAAAAATCTCTTCCTCAGTTCTATACGTTCAAGCCAGGGGGATACGAAAAGGGGGCGGCCTCTTCGGGCGAGGGGCCGGCCTCTTCTGAATTAGGGCTAATGGATTTTGCATTTATGGTCCAGTTGGTTATCAGTCTCATCGTGCTAATATTCGGTGCAGATGCCGTGTCGGGCGAGAAAGAAATGGGAACACTGCGAAATGTCTTGTCAAACAGCGTCCCGCGTGACACTGTCTTGTTCGGGAAGCTGATTGGCGGCTATGCTGCAATCTGGTTTCCTTTTGCCCTTGCACTCGTGGCAGGCATCTTGGTTCTCAGCCTTACCTCTTTCCCGCTTTATGACGGAGAAATACTTGGGAGGATTCTGTTGATCTTTGTTACATCATCGGTATTCATTCTTATTTACTTTTCAATCGGCATAATGATCTCTTCCAGTACTGCCCGAACCCGCACGTCTCTGATTGCAATCGTTGTTGCATGGACATTTCTGCAACTGATTATTCCTAAGGTCAGTGGAATGATTGCCGCTCTCATTTACCCCGTCAAAACCGAGACTGTTGTATCAATGGAAAAATCGCTTGCCGTGAATACCCTGGAGAACGAGAAATCCAGAGTACTTGGAAGAGGATACCAGGAGATTTTCGGAGTGGACACGATGATCACCTCAGAAATTGGATCCTCCCCCAAGAAGCTTGAGTGGAACTCATTCAAGGCGAAAACTGAACAGAGTTATGGAGAGAAGGAGATTGCGCAGAAACATTCAATAGACGAGGAATACGAAAGAGAAAAAGGAATCCAACAAAACATTGAGACCGATATTTCACTGGTTTCGCCAAGTTCTGCTTTTGATTATCTCATCACAGGCCTGTGCAACACGGGTATCGCCGATCAAGAGAAATATGTTGAAGCCGTCAAAACACATCAGCAAATGCTTGATCGAGAATTGTTCAATCTTGTTGAGCGCACATCTCTCACCTTTCCAAGTGGGCGAACTTCAGCTTCTGTGTCGGTCGGCAAGATCCAGGACGCAAACTCACTCTCAGCTTTTTCCTTCGTGCGGGCCGGGCTGGGCGAGATCTTCAGCAAAAATATTGGTAGCCTGATCTCGCTCACTTTTTGGTTGATTTGCCCATTTGCGGTTGGCTACAAAAAGTTTTTGAATTATGATGTTCGGTAAACGGAAAACCACGGAAGAAGCGATCGAGGAGCTATTCGTTCCTGGATCTAGATTCGTGAGCGACCAACCTATGATTCAAGCGACCGATCTGACCAAGCGATATGAGGATGGACTTCTTGCGCTTGACCACCTGAACATGGACATAAAGCCGGGGCAGATCTACTGTCTGCTCGGTGCCAACGGAGCGGGGAAGACCACAGTAATCAACCTCTTCTTCAATTTCATTGAGCCCACAACTGGAAGCGCAAAAATAAATGGATACGATTGTGCAAGAGAACCACTCAAAGCGAAAAAGCACGTTGCTTATATCCCGGAGAATGTGATGCTTTATGGTAACTTTAGTGCCCAGCAGAATCTCAACTTTTTTGCAAGGCTTGCCCAAAGAGAAGGCCTGAAGAAAGAAGACTATCACATGGTGATGAGGCAGGTCGGACTTCCTGAAGGGTCTTTTGGGAAGCAGGTGAAGACTTTCTCGAAAGGGATGCGCCAGAAGCTTGGAATCGCAATAGCGATTCTAAAACAAGCACCAGCATTGATTCTCGATGAACCGACATCAGGCCTCGATCCTAAAGCTGCATCTGATTTTGTCGAACTCCTGTTTAAGCTGAGAGCCGAAGGGAAAGCCATACTGATGTCAACGCACGATATCTTCAGAGCGAAAGAAATAGCCGATGTCGTGGGAATAATGAAGGAGGGCGTTCTTATTACCGAGCAAACGAAGGAAGATATAGAGCGCGACGATCTTGAGAAATTGTACCTCAGATATATGGGGGTCGATTGAGCGGGGTTTAATCGCTCAAGTAGTGCCTTCATGGTCTGGAGGGAACCTCATGATCCCGGGGAGAAGAATTAATGACTGCAGGGATGACGAAGGATGATTTGCCGGAAGCTTTTGAAGAAATAAGGAGAGCGTCCAATGTTTAAGTTAATGATTGTGTTTCTTCTGGGACTTCTGCAATCAGGGTGGTGCCAGATGCTTTACAACCCCAACGATGAGCGGTTTAAATCGCTGTACCTTGAGAAAGTCCAAAGCGACTATAGGCTTCAGAAGGAAACCTTCAACCGGCAAAAGATCCTTTCTGACAAAGGGCTGATTTCCAAGCAGGAGTTCGAGCAATCGGAGGCGGCGTTCAAGACCGCACAAATTACATATCAGCAAGCCGTCCTATCACTCGCTTTTGAACAGCCTCATATAACCATTGACAAAGCTGTCAAACACCAATCCCAGAGCGGTAAAACCTGGGTGAAACTCACCCTAAGGAGTGCAACAGGAGGCATTGTGTCGAGCAGAGATACTGCTTTCGAAGACATGGGCAGCTTCCGTCCAGACCGGATCTCAAACGTCTATGTTTCACTGCTAAACGACGACCGTGCTGTTATAGGCCTGCCTTACGAAGCGAGAATCTCCATGATGAAGTATGACGAGCCAGTTACGGTTGATTTCGTGCTGCTGCAGGATCTCGACTATATCACTGTAAAGGAAGTCCATGGCGACAAGTCCCAGGAAGAAAAGATACTCCTGCAAATGGATGATAGTGCAAACCGGGTTCTGATTACTCTGGATCAGTTTTCTCAGGAGGCGGACCTTGGTTCCCATGCGGCATTTGGACTGACGCTGGTTTTGTTTTCTGACCGAAGCTACGCCTATAAGCTTGCGGTGGTAAATCTGCCCAAGCAAATAAGCTGGGATTTCTTTGATGCACAAAGTGGTGGAGGAAGAAACACCAGGCTTTCACAGGTAAAATTTTGTCAGGACGCTAACACGCGGCAGATTATGCTTTCAACGTACCTGCCGGACAGATGTGATAGCGCTTCATTTGTTGTCGATAAAGCAATTGACTTTTTTGCCGTTGCAATCCGAGAGGGCGCCGAAGGGAAAACCTTTGATCCGACGAAAACGTACACGACCTCAGATCTGGACAAAATGCACGTGAGCTATGCCCGCCTGGAAATTATCCCGCGCGGGACAGGGAGAATTTCGGTTCAGACAACCAACTATTATCAGGAGATTAAACCCGGAGAAAAAGTCAGCATGATTTTGAGGGTACATAATGATGGGACCAGCCCTCTGACTAACATAAGAGCTTGGGGAGATGTCCCCGCTGAATGGGAAGCCACTGTCTCTCCAGACTTAATTGGATCACTTATGCCCGGAAAAGACCAGACTGTATCAGTGACGCTGATTCCTCCTGCAGGATTAGAGGTGGGTGATTATGAAGCGACGGTGAAGACCAGTGCCTTTGCAAGCGACAGACAGATCGATGGAGAAAACAAGAGCATTCGGATCCATGTCAGTGCAGACGGAAACGTTTTGGAGACGGCAATGCCTCTTATGTTGATCCTCGGGCTTATGGTCGGCATTGTGATGTTCGGAATTCGCCTAAGTAGAAGATGAAAAGTGGTTTGAAATGATGCTGGTGCGGATGAGAAATGGCGGCACTGTTTCAAAACGGATTTGAATCTGAGACTCAATTGACAGGCAGTGGTGACACACAAGACACGATCAATACAGGATACTCAGGAATGACAGTATTCACCGACTTTTTTGAGAACAATCCGTTGCCCATGTGCATACATGACAAAGATTCCCTTAGATTCATAGGGGTGAATGAGGCAGCGCTGAAGAAATGCGGATATACTCGCGAAGAGTTCTTGGAAATGACTGTCAATGACATACATCCAGCCGAGGAACTGGGGGAGATCGACGCCAGCCTGAGATGGGCCGCAAACGGTCCTAAACTTCACCGCTATCGATTGAAAAGTGGTGAGGTCATCGCCGTCAAAACGACGTCACATGAACTAGACTACAAGGGACACAGGGCGGTATTGACTGTAATACCCGAGCTTACAGATCTGATCCGCATAAAGAGGCCGATAGAGGAGAAAGAATGTCGTAGCCTTATTGAAGCCATGCCAATCGGTTACTACCGAAGCACAGCGGAGGGATCATTTCTAGAGGCAAATCCAGCATTTGCAGAAATATTGGGTTACAGTCGTGAGGAGTTACTTTCCACCAAGATTACAGAGGAGCTTTCTTTCAACGCCGGTGAACCGGAAGTAGAGGAGATAAGCCGGGGCTTTCCCTCCAAACCAGAAATGTACCAGCTCAGAAGAAAAGACGGCTCACTAATATGGCTTGAGGACTTTCGTAGGTATGTACACAATCATGAGAGCAGGGTCGCTTATCGCGAGGGAATAGTCCGACAAATCACGGATCGCGAAGTGGCAGAACATAAGTCGCTCGAGAGCGAAGGGAGATACTGGTCGTTCGTTGATCAATTGCCGGTGGCTATCGCGGTCTACACTGATTGGAAGCTAGTCTATGCAAATCCTGCTCTGTTGAAATTAAGTCTTGCGGATTCTGTTGGTCAGCTTCTGGGAAGATCAATGCTGGAATTTGTCGATGCGGAATTCCGACAAGTTATGCTGGATCACGTCAGCGCTGTATTAAGCGGTACGAAAGCGATTCAAGCAAGCGCGTTGAGGTTTATCCGATTAGATGGTTCCACAACTTTTGTTCGTGTGTCAAGCGCGTCCTTATCGTACTCTGGCAAACCTTCAGTTCAATCCGCTTTTCAGGATATTAGTGAACACGGACAAATTGAAGAGAAATTACGCCTCCAAAGTGCGGCTCTTGATGCCGTCGCCGATGCAATCGTTATTACTGATCAAACGGGGAGAGCAAAATGGGTTAATCGCGCGTTCGAAAAGCTTACTGGTTTTTCCGCTCTTCAAGCCGTCGGTACAGACATAGGTAAGCTTGTAAGATCTGGAAAACAGGACAGGCCGTTTTATAAAGACATGTGGGACACTATCATGACTGGAAAAGTCTGGCATGGACAGCTTGTCAATCGGCGTAAAGATGGTACACTTTACAATGAGGATATGAAGATCACACCCGTCTTGGATATTGAAGGGGAAATCACTCACTTCATAGCGGTAAAGGAAGATATTACCGAGCGAAAGTCACTCGAAGATGAGCACATGCAAGCACAAAAGCTGGATCTGATCGGCAGACTTGCTGGCGGTCTTGCGCACGACTACAACAACGTCCTGGGTGTGATTCTTGGTTATGGTGAACTTATTAAGAGTAAACTCCGTGATCAGGAATCGATTCGAGGTCAGCTCGATGCAATTATTGCCGCGGCGAGAAGAGGGGCTGAGCTGACAAGACGACTCCTGTCATTTGAAAGAAGAGAAGTCATTTCCCCGAAAGTCATCAGCATTAATTCGGCTATTGAGTCCATCAAAGAAATGCTGCAGCAGATAATTGGGGAAAACCGGGAGTTGGTCGTCAATCTTGAAAAAGATCTTTGGAATGTTAAAGTGGATCCCACGCAACTGGATCAGATACTGGTGAATCTTGCAACAAACGCGAGAGACGCGATCAAAGACGTCGGTACGATAACTATCAATACTTCAAATCTGCTGGCGAGTGAGGCTTTCGTGCGAGATCATGTCGGCTTCGTGCAAGGTGAATACGTGAGGATCTCATTCGCTGACACTGGAGAGGGAATTAACCAAGACACTGTGAAGAAAATATTCGAGCCGTTCTTTACAACGAAGCCAGCCGGACAGGGGACCGGACTCGGACTTGCAGTTGTGTATGCCATTATTAGACAGAACAGCGGAAGTATCGAGGTTGAGAGTGAACCGGGCATTGGGACAAAATTTCAGATTTATTTTCCCCGATTCCATGGAGAGCCGGAGAAGACAAACGAGCAGTTCTTGGATGGAATGCCCAGGGGAAGCGCGACCGTTCTTGTGGTGGAAGATCGAGCTGATTTGCTAGAGCTTACAAAAAGGGGCCTGGAGCAGTGTGGGTATGAAGTATTAACCGCATTAAACCCCCAGGAGGCTCTTTCAATATGCGGAGAGTTTCCGGGAGACGTTGGTCTGTTGCTTGCTGACGTCATAATGCCGGGCATGAACGGGCGTGAACTGAGCCACCGGATTGGAATCATAAAACCGAAGATACGAACACTCTTCATGTCTGGATATACCGAAGACGTGTTAGCGCCACAGGACCTGCTTGGGAAAGGGATCGAATTTATTCAAAAGCCATTCACTCCGCAGGCTCTTGCAAAGAAGATCCAGGAAGTCCTCGGCGGCACTTGAGACAAGAGTGCTTCATAGTGCAAGGGGGATTCGGAGTTTTCGATTGAAAAGTTTCTTTCGTGAAAGGCCTCTGCTGATTTGTTGTACGGCGTAATGATTTAGGTGGGTCGACAAACACGATAAGGATGGGCTCACCGCCTGAGCCGTGAATCTGGGTTGTCAGGGTACGTGAAGATGGTCTGCGAGTATCACTACATTTACCTGGAAGGGAAGACGAACGTGAGCAGTGCGCGATTGCTGCTGTGGTCAGTAATTATCGGGTTGTCAGTTCATCCCTTAATCACCCAAGCGCAGGTTACCGCAATCGCAAGAATAACGCTGACTGTGATTCCTGCCCCCGGAATCAACTTCGCTTCGACAAATCCGATAAAAAGTCTCTTCTCAATAAATCAAGCGACTGACGGTGCAATAGCATTGCGTGCCTCGGGCAATGTCTCTGTTGTACTGAATTTCCACAACCACAAGAGAATACTAGATATGAATTGCTTCAGACAGGGGGAAACGAAAACTCTCACCTCAAAAGAATTTATTGGCGTATCGAAGGTCGAAGTATTATACCTCGGAATCTGAAAGGTCCCGTTTTCTCCTCAGTTCAAGATGGATCTGGATAGTTCTGACATGACTGCTTGGAAAGCCACTATCGCGACCCGCCGTCAATTCTTCGAAGAAAACTCTGAACGATAGCTCATCAACTTTTTGAATTCATCTCCAGGTTCACCTAAGATATGGAGCATTGAAGCGTGGAAAATCTGTTGATCCGGGCGCGACTTGCAGGTGTGCCACGTCCGACAAACGGCCATATATTAAGGATCGGCGGATCGTTCTTTGACACCCGTTTGAATTTGGGTGTTCGGGAAGCGAAGACCACAGCTTTTCCTTTTTGTCCCCAAAGCCTCGCAAGCCGCAAAGGATGGTACTGGCTCAATTTCAATTCTTATGCTATCAGAAGGTGTTTGTTTCCCGCTGATCGCGCTGATTTTCGCTGATATATTCTCTGCGTTCATCGTTCGACTGAGCTCACGACGAAGTCTGCGAAATCTGCGGGAGAAACCAAACTGAGCCAGCACCCAAAGGATTTGATAATGAAATCTTAAGATGTTATAATCCATCTGTCGAATATTCGACACGAATCTTTTGCACGGAAGTGCAATAGCGCTCCAAGCCTCATCGTGGCTGACCGGTCTTTTCTCGTTTTCACCTGAAGAAACGCTTGATATGCTTTCTAACTGAGCCTACATATGACTACCGTACAAGAAATCGAGTCTGCCCTTCCCACCGTCGATCTCTGTGGACCGAGCGTGCTCGTTTGAAGAGGAACACTGAGACACCGACAATTCACGATGTGGCTCGGGAAGCCAACGTGTCTGTTATGACGGTATCGAGATCGCTTAATGAGCCGGAAAAAGTCGCCTCTGAAACTCTCGAACGAATCAGGCGGGTGATAGATGAACTTGGTTATCAGCCGAGTCTGGTAGCGCGTTCGCTCGTCAGGAAGAAAACGGATACGATAGGCGTAATAATGCCGGACATCAAAAATACTTTTTTTAATAGCTGGTTTCGTTCTGTTGAGGATTATGCGCATAGGTCAGATTACGCCACGCTTCTTTTATGTAATACTGATGAAAACTCAGATAGCGAGATTAAGTTTATCAGGTCGTTCCAATCTCATAGGGTGGATGGAATCATAATTGTGCCGCACTCGGATGAATCCATAAGGTACCTTAAGACGTGCAGGATAAACTTCGTTCTTGTTGATAGGATGTGTCCTGAGATTGACTGCGATTTTGTTGTCACCGACCACTATGATGGTGCCTTAAGATTGACGAATTATCTTATCAAACTCGGGCACAGAAGAATTGGTGTTCTAAAGGGCCCGGGGACCATCTTGCCCGATACAGAGCGGTACCGTGGATTCTGCGATGCCATGGAAGCGAATAACATCATGATCTCACGCAATATCATCCGCAACTGCGAATTCCATGAGGCGGAAGCGTACGATACAGTCTTGAACATGCTTAGAGGCAGATATCGGCCCACCGCATTGTTATCATTCAACTGCCTGATGACGACCGGTGCGGTAAGAGCAATACAAAAATTGAGGCTTCGGATTCCCAATGACATTTCATTGGCGGGCTACGATGAGATTCCGGGGCAGGATGTTTTTGAGCCAAAGATCACGCACGTTTTGCAGCCGATCGAAAAATTGGGACAAATTGCTGCCAAGGTACTGATAGATAAAATCGAAAACCCGGATCGCATCACGACATACAGAACAATCTTGAAACCAAAATTGGTTATAGGTACCTCATGCGGGAAATTAAAGTGAGTTTTGTTGTGGACTAAAAGGGCAAGCGTTGTTGCCTAGACATCTGCTTGACCCCTCAATTGATTCTTGGCACTCAAAACTGTCCGAAGGTCTCCTTCGGAGGAGAGAGCAATGTGGCGTAAAGAATTAACTTCTCTGATGGCCGTTGTTCTGTTGATTAGTGTATTACCAAATTGCGTCGCCGGTTTTATGCTGGAGCGGGCGGAATCGAGATCTGCCAATCCTTCTCAGATGCGTTGGTGGACAGATGCACGGTTTGGCATGTTTATTCACTGGGGCATTTACGCTGTGCCGGCGCAAGGGGAATGGCATATGACGATTGCACAGATTCCGAAGGCGGATTATGAAAAAAACGCCCTGCAATTCAATCCGGCGAAGTTTGATGCCGACCAATGGGCAGAAATCGCTCACGATGCGGGCATGAAGTATCTTGTCATCACGTCGAAACATCACGACGGCTTTTGCATGTTCAGGACAAAGACAAACCATTATAATGTGGTTGACGCGACCCCATTCCACAAAGATCCGCTCAAAGCTCTCAGTGAAGCCTGCCGCCGGCATGGTATCAGATTCGCAGTGTATTATTCAATTATGGATTGGCACACTCCGTACCAGGAAGCTTACAAACCTGATTCCCTGCATCCTGTTTACAACCCGACGCATTTCAAGAAAGGGGAGAAAGACACATATATCAATTATATGAAAACCGAGTTGAGAGAGCTTGTGACGCAATATCATCCTGCAATCTTGTGGTTTGACGGACAATGGATGGATGGCTGGACTGATGGAGATGGCAGGGCAATTTATGACTACCTGCACAAACTCGATCCCAAGATAATCGTCAACAACCGCGTCAGGGGAGCCGGAGACTATGAAACTCCAGAGCAGGAAATTCCACCCAATGGTTTGCCGGGTCATGATTGGGAAACGTGCATGACTATCAACAATAGCTGGGGATTCAATTCCGCCGATTCAAATTTCAAATCTGCAAAGGAGTTGACTCGCAACTTGATCGACATCGCGAGCAAAGGAGGGAACTATCTCCTCAATGTGGGTCCGACCGCAGAAGGGGTTATTCCGCAGCCGGAAGTCGATCGGCTCGAAGCGATGGGACGATGGCTGAAAGTAAACGGTGAATCAATCTATGGCACAACCGCGAGTCCATTTACAGTTCAACTTCAGTGGGGACGCTGCACTCAGAAACCTGGCAGGCTCTTCCTGAACGTATTTAACTGGCCCGTTGACGGCAAACTTGTCGTACACGGAATCTACAATGAGCCAAAGCGCGCATTCCTCCTTGCTGATAAGAAGGAAACTTCCCTTGAGGCAGAACGAGGGGGAGACTCTTTAGTCATTCACGTCCCCTCGCATGCACCTGACGAAATCAGCAGCGTGGTCGTTCTGGATTTTGAAGGCAGGGCGGAGGTCTATAACCCCCCATCGATAGAAGGGCCGACGGAAGTCTTCATTGATTCTCTGGATATTAGGATTGGTCCGGGCGGAGAAAACGCCGAGGTGCATTACACTTTGGATGGAACGGTTCCGACAATCAAATCCCCTGTTGCTTCAACTCCTATCAAGATTCATGAGACAACAGTCGTTTCAGCGAGATGTTTTCGTGAAGGCGAGCCGGCAAGTGGGATCAATCAGGCGGTGTTTAGGCAAGTCAAACCGGAGGAGGCCGTGGAATTGGTTAGAGCCGAGAATGGAATTCGATACGAATACTTCGAGGGACAATGGGATTCTATTCCTGATTTCGGCAAATTGAACGCGGTGCGTGGCGGAACGATGACAAACTTTGACTTGCCGCCGCAAAGAGCTCTGGTGAATTATGGTGTTGACTATTCCGGTTATGTGAGAATGTTGAAGGATGGAGTTTACACATTCTACGCGTCCTCCGACGATGGAAGCAAAGTATACATCGGAGACAAATTGGTGGTCAACAATGACGGACTCCATGCCACGGCTGAAAAAGAAGGCATCATCGCTCTGAGGGCCGGGTATCATCCAATTCGCGTAGAATTCTTCCAGTGTGGAGGCGCTGATAGTCTCGGCGTGTTTTATGCGAGTCCAGATATCGAAAAGCAGTCCATACCTGACGGACAAATATATATCACGAACTGAATTTCGATGAGGGGGCGTACGATGGTACAGCACTCCGCGACAGCGCTGGGGGAATCTACGGAGCACAACCAAACCTGTTAATGCTTGGTAACCGATCCAAGGGGTAAAGCATTCATATCGTAATTTGGCGACATGTCACGAACTTCTCGAGGCGGGGATAATCTTGATAAACTTTCACGGCTCAAGTATATTCTAATTAGTCTGAAGAGAGGAAGAAGTGCCGGTTTGTAATGAGTTTCACATCACAAAATCTGAGATCCAAGCGAATTTCAAGTTCGAAATGCCAGGGAGAATAATCTCAAAATCGCAGTCCTGTTGGCACGGGAGTTTTCTTTTCGGAGTTCGTGCCGTTCAATCATCCGTACATGCCAGGCGAGATGCCGCAAGGCGGTTCTCAGGGCGTGGCATTTGGGACTTGGGTTTCAAGGAGGCATCATCGTTTCTTCCGGAGGGTTCTGTTCCGAGATGAGCAAAGGTGATTCTCCAAAGGGCCCCATCCGGACGATCACACCCCTGATGTCGCAATATCGGCGGGTCAAAGACCGCTATCCTGATGCGATCGTTCTTTTCAGGATGGGAGATTTCTATGAAACATTCGAGGAGGATGCGAAGATCGCAAGTTCAGTACTGTCGATCACGCTGACGAAGCGCGCGAATGGGGCCGCAGCCGAAGTTCCGCTCGCAGGCTTTCCTCACCATGCCATAAACCAGTATCTCCCTAAACTTGTGAAGGCAGGTTATCGTGTCGCTGTCTGCGAGCAGCTCGAAGATCCGAAACTTGCAATAGGGATAGTCAAGCGCGATATAGTTGACGTGGTCACGCCGGGCGTGAATTTCTCCGGGGAGTCGTCAAAGGTCAATAACTATTTTGCTGCCTTGGTCTCGGACGAGCGTGAGTTCGGAATGGCTTTTTGCGATGCGACGACGGGAGAGTTTAACTTTTCCCAGGCCAGCCTTGATGAACTTGAGACATATCTTGCGAAAGTCGAGCCTCTTGAGGTCGTATTACCCCGAGACAGTGCGGCCGACATCGAGCCGGCAGTCATATCCACTTTAAAGAAGTCCATAATCACGCGCAGGGATGATTACATTTTTAATTTCGATTATGCTCATGATAAACTGGTTCAGCATTTTAATGTGCAGAATCTGAAGGGATTTGGAATCGAGTCGAAGATTCTTGCGGTCCAGGCGGCGGGAGCAGCCCTCGATTATCTCGCTGAAACCCAAAACGGCAATCTCTCCCACATCGTCGGTATGTCTGAATTCGGGCTCTCCGGTTTTCTGGAAATCAGCCGAACGAGCCGCAAGAATCTTGAAATCGTTGAAAGTAGTTCGGAAGAAAAAAGAACTCTAATATCTGTTTTGGATTCCACTGAGACCGCGATGGGAGCGAGGCTGCTGAGAAGAATATTGCTCCAGCCGCTGAAGAACGTCGAGCAGATCAATGCGCGGCTTGATGCCGTTGAGGAGCTGATTGCCAATCCGGAGGTCCGGGGCGAGCTCGCGAAACGTCTTTGCGGATTTGGAGACCTCGAAAGATCAGTCGCCCGGATTTCGACCAAGCGAGCGTCGCCGCGGGAACTCGGTGCGCTGCGTGCAATGTTGAGGAGACTTCCGGAAATAAAAGCAGACGTTGCGAAACTAACGAGCCACGGCTTAAATCACGTAGTTCACGGTCTTTTGCCTGAGATAGAAAATGGGATTAGTCTCGAAGTCTCGCTGCTTGAACAACTCTCCGATTCACTTGCGGATGATCTTCCGGCGCAAGTTTCAGACGGCGGCGTCATCAGAAAAGGTCATAGCACGGATTTAGACGAGCTGCGCGGTCTCGCTTTCAATGCGAAGGATTGGATTGCCCGTATGCAGACAACCGAACGGGAACGAACCGGTATCCAATCTCTCAAGGTTGATTACAATTCTGTGTTCGGCTACTACATTGAAATCACAAAGTCAAATCTCTCGCGTGTTCCGGCCGATTACATTCGTAAGCAAACTCTTGTCAACGCCGAACGTTTCGTGACGCAGGAGCTTAAAGAGTACGAAGAAAAAGTCCTTCACGCCGAAGAGAAGATTCAGAAATTGGAGTCTCAACTGTTTGAGGAGTTGAGAAACGAAGTGGCTTCCCATTCGTCTTCTTTGCTCGCGACCTCGAAGGCTCTTGCGCTTGCCGATGTTCTAATATCTTTTGCGGAAGTTGCGGAAGAGAATGGTTTTACACGCCCGGTGGTCGATGGATCATGTGACATTGAAATCGAAGCAGGAAGACATCCGGTTGTGGAAAAAGTGCTGTCGGGCGGCGAGAACTTTGTCCCGAACGATCTCCACTTGATGGAAGGAAATGAGCAGATTGCCCTAATCACCGGGCCGAACATGGCGGGCAAATCAGTTTTCATCCGGCAGGTTGCCCTTATAGTCTTGATGGCACAGGTGGGTTCGTTCGTCTCAGCAAAACGAGCAAGAATCGGAATCGTAGACAAAATCTTCACAAGAGTCGGAGCCTCCGACAACATCAGCGCGGGCGAAAGCACATTCATGGTCGAAATGCAAGAGGCGGCTGATATTCTGAACAATGCAACGCCACGAAGTCTCGTCATTCTTGATGAAATCGGAAGGGGTACGAGTACGTTTGATGGTGTCTCGATCGCATGGTCGATCGTCGAGTACTTGCACCAAAATCCAGCCCGGTGTGCGCGGACCCTCTTTGCCACACATTATCACGAGTTGAATGAACTCTCCGCGCTTTATCCTCGTGTCAAGAATCTCAAAGTCGACGTCCGGGAATACGGTGGCAAAGTGATTTTCCTCCACAAAGTCGTCGAGGGAAGTGCCGACCACAGCTATGGGATTCATGTCGCCGAGATGGCAGGATTGCCGAGAAGCGTCACATCCCGCGCGAAAGAAATCCTGAAAAACTTGGAGTCTTTCGAGCTTTCTGCGACCGAAGCGGCTTCGCAGTCCGTCGCTGCGAAAATGCCGAAACCGAGAAGAGTTGTGTCTAGGACGAAAGAAGGCGATCTTCAAATTGAGATGTTCCAGCTTGGCGACGAGGAGCTTCGTGAAAAGATTAAGAATGTTGATGTGAACAATCTTACTCCCGTTGAAGCGCTCAACAAGATTGTCGAAATCAAGAAGATAATAGAAAGGGAATAATAAATGGAAGCAACGGGTCGCGTCGTCTCTGTTCATGGCTCAACTATCAAAGGTGAGACGGGTGCCGCCGAAAGTTTTTGTATTGGGACCTACGTCTCAATTCCGCTGCACGATGTGAAGATATTGGGTGTTGTGAGTTCGGTCGAATTAGCCTCTAATGGAGCGATCGGGTTTACGGCTAACCTTTTCGGGAAATCCGCGGGAGGCAGATTCGAGAGAGGTACCGAAGAACTCCCCTGGCCAGGCTTGACTGTCGAAATACCGACTGAAGCCGAGCTTGACTTAATTTTCAACACGTATCGCAGATATAATTTTTCTCTTGGCGAGATTTCTCTTCTGGAGGGGAAGAAGAACTTCATGGATCCGGATAAGTTCTTCAGCAGACACGTCGCAATCGTGGGTGCCACGGGCTCGGGAAAATCATGTGCCGTTGCTTCCATACTGCAGAAGGTTGCAAAACTTCCCGGTGCCAGAATAATACTGCTCGATCTGCACGACGAATATGGCGAAGCATTCGGGGATCTTGCCGAAAAAGTCAATATCGGTGAATTTGAATTGCCATATTGGGCTATGAATTTCGATGAGCTGGTTGAGACTTTCGTTGACCAGGATGATCCTTTTGCGCGAACGGAAATAGTCGCGATGTCCGATATTGTGTTGGCCGGAAAAAGGATGAAGAACCTTACCTACAGAGATTCTGTCACGGTTGATTCTCCTGTCTATTTTGATCTCGCGGACATAAAAGTAAAAATGCAGGCACTCGATACTGAACGACTGCCGAACGGAAAAGAAGGCCCTTTCTTCGGAAATTTCACCCGATTCCTTTTCAAGTTTGATACCAGGTATAATGACAAGCGTTACGAATTTTTATTCAAGCCCAAACGATTCAAGACGACGGAAACTTTTTCTCAGTTTTTGGAATCGCTGTTCGGCTTGAAATCGGGTAAGTCGGTCGCGGTGCTCAACTTGAACAACATTCCGCAGGAGGTAATCAACGCCCTTATCTCCGTCCTTGCCCGGCTAGTTTTCGATTTCAATATGTGGAATCCTCATCGAGCGAATCTTCCGGTACTTCTGGTCCTCGAGGAAGCGCATAACTATCTCAACATGCGCAGTGCATCCCAGACAGCTCGTCGGACTATCGAGAGAGTTGTGAAAGAAGGAAGAAAGTACGGTGTGAGCTGCATTGTCGTTAGCCAGCGTCCGACCGATGTTTCCGAGTCGATACTCTCGCAGTGCAGTAATTATGTTGTTTTGCGTCTCTCAAATCCCGATGACCAGGCATATATTGCTAAGCTCATTCCCGAATCCATGACCGATCTTCTCGACATAGTTCCAGTCTTGAAACAAGGAGAAGGGTTGCTGTTGGGAGACGCTTGCATCTTGCCCCTTCGGACAAAAATTGATGCGCCCGATCCTTTTCCCAGAAGCAGGGACGTGGAATTCTACACAAAGTGGAGCATCCTCCCGCCGGCAGTGGATGTCGCAGGTGTCGTCGAACGTTGGAGAAAGGTAAATTATTGATTAAAACAGAACTGAGAATCGAGAATTTAAAAAAGTGAACCAGAGACAACTGTACCATGCTATAGAAAAGACGGCGTCGAAGGATTATCGCAACTCCGAGGAGCTGCTTTTAAGTGTAGTGTATGAGATCATCGGTTCTGACCAAATGAGGATAAGAGGGGGAAGAATTTGGAAACTGCTTCCCAGGAAAAACGCCTATATCATCGTGAAGCAGATCGGTAAAGTGAAATCTTTGCCGAGCGATTTCATGCTGAGAGTGCCAGAGTATCATGATTTTGTCAGAATTGGCAGTGAGAAAACCGTGCTCAATGTGGAGCAGAACGCAGGATCTTCGCAGCAGAGGCATCAAAGATTATTCGGCGACCGGTGTCGGCGAAAAAATAAAAGTCAAGGGCATACCACTTTACCAATACATACTGGCTTTCAACACCGACGGCGGCAACCCGGAGCTTTTTGACACCCTCAATGTCATCGGGAGTGCTGTCACCGCGGTTTTGCGCGAACGAAATGCCCTTGCGCGAACAAAACAGCTTGAGCAGGATATCGACAAGGCTCGCGACATCCAGCGAAGCATTCTTCCCGAGCACGAGCAAAAGTACGGCTCCTTTCAGATGTTCGGCGTCTCGGTTCCGGAACGAGTTGTCGGGGGGGATTTTTTTGATTACCTGCCTGCAGGCGAAGAAGGCGAGCGGCTTGGCGTTGCGGTGGGCGACGCTGCAAGCAAGGGATTGAGCGCGGCGGTCGAGGCTCTCTATGTGTCGGGCGCTTTGAAAATGGGAGTCGAGCTGCAGACCAACATGGCATCAATGGTTAAGAAAATAAACAATCTCGTTAACTGGACATTTTCCGACTCGCGCTTCGTGACTCTGTTTTACGGCGAGTTCACGGATGGTAAAAGCGGGCTATTCCTTGTATGTGAATGCCGGTCACAATCCGCCGATATTCTACAAGAAATCAAAAAATGAGTTTGCTCAGCTTGATCCTACCGGCCCGGCCCTTGGAATCGCTCCCAATGCCCGTTATCAGATCGGCAATGTGAACTTTGATAAGGACGATTTGTTACTTCTATATACCGATGGAATTCGGAAGCGAGTGATATTAATTTTTCCCTTTACGGTGAAGAACGCGTGAAAAAGAAAATAATTGAGCTTGCAGGTTCAGAGCCTCGAAAGATATGTTACGGAATAATGGAAGACGTGCAGAGATTCTCCGCATCATCCGCCTACGCTGATGATAAGACATTAGTTGTGATCAAAAGAATCGCGTAAACAGTGCAAGTGGGATGATGGAGAGTATCAACGCATTAGAAAATAGGCTCGAAGGTTGGCCTCGCACGTCCACCACGGGTGAAGCTTGTCAAGGCGTTCCCGAATTCTTTCAGGAACGTCATCGCCACGGCGCGAACCTGTTATTCGTCGAAGGGGATTATCGAAGATGAGTCTGTCGATCTCGATAGGTACCGAGATCTTGCTTTGAGTATATATGAAGCGGGGCATCACACGACTTTCCAGCATGCGACATTCCAGTTCCAGTTGTCGAATATTTCGCGTCAATTCATCTGGTCTTTCCTGCATTCTCATCCGTTTTATAATTCTGAGCAAGTGAGCCAGAGGTACGTAGAAGTAAAAGACGGGAATTATTTTCTTCCTCCATTGACGGGTGATGCGCTTGAAATATTCAACAGAACCGTGACTTTGCAGGTCGAGTCATACAGGAAACTCGTCGAGCTTTTGGTGAAACCGGCGGGCGAGGAATATCACAAACGATTCCCACATCGGAGGAACGACACGCGATTCTCGGGGGAGATCAGGAAGAAAGCCCAGGAGATTGCGAGATATGTCCTCCCGGTTGCAACCTTCTCGTATCTTTATCACACTGTGAGCGGCATTACTTTGCTCAGGTATGCAAAGATGTGCAATGCGGGGGACGCCCCTTACGAGCAGAAAATCGTAGTGGGCATGATGGTTCGCGAACTTCTCGAGTTCGATCCGAATTACAGGATGGTGCTTGAAGAGCCCATATCTGTGCCCAGTTTTTCCGATAGTTTTTTCCATAGGAACGGAGTCGAGTCGCATTTCATTGAAGATTTTGACCGTGAATTGGAAGGCCATAGTTCCAAGTTGGTCGATTACAAGTTGAATTCGGAAAAGATCATAGCCGATTCCGTACGTGAAATTTTTGGAAGGGGTCGGCAGGAACTTTCCGACGGGGAAGCGATCGAGCTTGCGATTAATCCAGCTCGGAATAAAATCCTCGGGAACTCACTGGTGCTTACCACGCACGATAAAATCTCGAGAGCGCTGTACCACGCGTCGTACACATTCAAGAAAAAGTTGAGCCACACTGCCGATTCGCAGGACCAGCGGCATCGGATGACGCCGGCTTCACGCCCCCTCATTACTGAGCACCTGCGCGCGGAACCGGACTACATTATCCCACAGTTAGCTTTGATGGACGAGGCCGCCGAAAAGCTTTACCGCCAGACGATGAACGCGACGTGGGATGCGATGAACAGTCTTCTTTCGATGAACGTGAGTAAGGAGTATGCAGCATATCTTCTTCCGAATGCCTTCCCAATTCGTTTCACGGAATCGGCGGATCTTCTGAATCTTCATCATAAAATTGAAATGCGGCTTTGCTACAACGCACAAGAAGAAATCTGGAAGGCTTCGCTTGATGAAGTGGAACAGATAAAGCTGGTGCATCCTAATCTTGGGAAGTTCTTGTTTCCGCCGTGCACAATACGCATGATGGCGGGAACGAAGCCTTATTGTTCCGAAGGTAAGCGGTACTGCGGCGTGCCAGTCTGGAAGCTCGACACCTCGGAATACTCAAGAACGATATAGCAAAACAGCGTGGCTGAAATTCTCAAAGAGATGAACCACTAAAGGCGCAAAGTCTTTCTGATTATTCTTGAATTATTGTGTCTGTCCCTTACGTCTAATGATAAGGAAACGCTTTTGACTTTGTCGAGAGAAAACTACTTCAGAGTGCCAGAATGATTTTTGGGACTTATCAGGCCATCGTTTTTCTTGTGATGGTGGTTATCACTTCACTTACTCTTTACCATGGCAAGCATGGTGGGTACAGCGCTCTCACAGGTTGGAAATATCTTCCCGTTGGTTTGGTTATGACAACTACCGGTATGGCAATTGGAAACTTGAAGTTTCTTGTCCCGCAATACTTCATTCCCTTCTGCAATGTCATTCAGTACTTTGGCTTTTATCTAGTCGGAATCTCTTTGATCGGATATTCGATGATGAAGCTCGTTCCCGGCATTGCGAGCTATCTGGATATTCTTGGGGAGAAAAAATTTTTGGATCAGAGCAAGGTATTCACGAAGGATCTGCTCAAACTTCAAGAGAGCGGCATGGCGCTCGCCTCGCCGGGAAGCATCAAGGATGTATTGCAGCGAGTGGTTTCGATTGCTCAAGAAGTAACCGGCGCGTATTTTTCGGCAATCTTTCTCTTTAATCAACGCAACAATACGTTGGACTCCAGCTTCTACTCGGGACAGGGAAGGGAAATAGTTGAGAAGCTTGTTGAAATGTTTAACATTGATTTGCGGAATATTGAGCTTCCCCGGAACAAATTGGAATTTCTCAGGAAGATTTCTGCGAGTCGAAAACCTTATATTGGATCTCAAAGCCGGGAGATTCTGGAATTTTATGTCGGGGACAGGGATATTCCGGAGATTTTGACCCGATGGAATGTGAGAGAATTTGTCTTGCTTCCGTTGAATATCGACAATACGTCTGAAGGTATTCTCTGTTATCTCTTCTCAACCGAAGATTATTCTCAAGTCTTGCTTGACCTGTTTGCAAATCAGTGTTCGCTCGCATTGCGGAATGCGAAGCTGTTCGACCAGATGCAGCAAAACACGATTGCCCTCGAAGTGCAGCGCCGCAAGGCGGAGAACGCGAATCGCTCGAAGACCGAGTTCCTTGCAAACATGAGTCACGAATTGAGGACACCTCTGAATGCCATCATAGGTTTCAGCGAAGTGCTGGATACCGATTTGGGCGACATGCCTTCGGATATGGCTCACCAGTTCATCGGAAATATCAACCACAGCGGGAGGCATCTTCTTGAACTTGTGAACGATCTTCTCGATTTGTCGCGGCTTGAAATCGGCAGGCTTAAGCTGGAAAAGTCTAAGTTTCTTTTGAACGATGAGTTAGTGCATGCCATCAAGATTGTTGAGCCGATGGCGGGCGAGAAGAGAATTTGCATTGTTACAGAAATAGATGAGGTGCTTGGCGAAATTTATGCGGACCCGCAGAAACTGAGGCAGATCGTCATTAATCTGCTGTCAAACGCAATAAAGTTCAGCAATTTGAATGGAAGAATAAATCTGATTGTTCACAAGAATGAAGCTTCGATTCACTTTTGTGTGGAAGATTTTGGAATGGGAATTAAGGCTGAAGATCTTGAACGATTGTTCAAGCCCTTCGAACAGTTAACTCAAAATCCGTATGCAAAAAAATATCGGGGAGTTGGTCTCGGACTTGCCCTTACAAGGCGTCTCGTTGAATTGCACGGCGGGAGGGTATGGGTCGAAAGCGAAATCGGCAAAGGCTCGAAGTTCTTCTTCTCAATACCACAATAGCTTTTAGCTGATAGCTCATGGCTGATAGTGACTAGTTGAGAAATGAAAAAAAGAAGACTGAAAAACTTACTGTGAGCTGTGAGCCATGAACTATGGGCGATTTTGAACCATGAAATATACCATTAAGAAGGACACGGTCGGCGAAGCTCAGCGGCGCGTTTTCAAAATCGATTACGAGCGAGATCTCAATCCCGACCAGCTTGAAGTCGTCCGAACTGTTGACAGTCCCGTGCTTGTCATCGCCGGCGCGGGGACCGGAAAAACGAAGACGTTGACCTATCGCGTTGCCTATCTCGTCGAGCTCGGCGGCAATCCAAAATCAATACTCCTCCTTACTTTCACACGGAAAGCTGCAAGCGAGATGCTAAGACGTGCCGCCTCATTGCTGAAATCAACTTCGGCAGAGCAGGCTTCCGGGGGGACTTTCCATTCATTTGCGAATTCAACTCTAAGGCGTTACGCGAAAACGCTTGGATATGGCGAACAATTCACCATTCTTGATGACTCTGATTCCGCAGACGTCGTAAACCTCCTGCGAACAAGAATCAGGCCGGAGAAGAAAGGTCAGCGGTTTCCCAAGAAGGAAACGCTGGTCGATATTTATAGCAAATCGGAGAACACTCTTACTACGGTGGAAGAGATTGTATTCAAAAATTATCCTCGATTCATTGAGCAGCTCGATGATATTCTGAAGTTGAAGAGACAATTCGATGATTACAAACGAAAATATAATTTGATGGACTACGACGATCTGCTGAAGAATTTGCGCGAGCTTCTGGGACAAAATGAATCTGTGAGAAAATCCGTGGCAGGCAAATTCAGTTTCATTATGGTCGATGAATTTCAGGACACGAACAAAGTACAGGGGGATATCGTAAGGCTTCTCGGGACAGACAGGCAGAACGTGATGGTTGTCGGAGACGATGCCCAGAGTATTTACTCCTTCCGAGGTGCAAACTTCAAAAACATCTTTGATTTTCCGTCATTTTTCCCCAATTGCAAGATTATCAAACTCACCGAGAATTATCGCTCGACGCAGGGAATACTCAATTTCACGAACAAAGTAATTGATGCTGCAAAGGAAAAATATGAGAAGGAGCTTTACTCGCGAAAGAAGGTTGGGGAGAAGCCTGCGATCATCGCGGCTGAGAATGAAAACGTCCAATCGAAATTCGTTGTCCAGAGAATACTCGAGCTTCGCGAGGCGGGCGTTCCGCTGAACGATATCGCCGTTCTTTTCAGGTCGTCGTACCTGTCGTTTGACCTCGAAATAGAGCTGACGCGGGCGAACATCCCGTATGCTAAATTCGGGGGGATGAAATTGGTTGAGTCTGCGCACATAAAAGATGTTGTCGCCTTCCTGAGAGTCATCGAAAATCCTCAAGACGCGGTCGGGTGGCATCGGATACTTCTGCTGCATCCTGGAGTCGGACCGAAGATTGCCGAGAAAGTTCTCGACCAGATTGCAAGCGGAAACGCGGGAGAGTCCGGCAGGGAATCAGACATCAAGATTCCATCGAGCACGACTGAGCTTATAGATTTCATCAGCGAAGAAACTGGAAGGAAAAATCAACCGGCAGAAAAAGTCGAGTCGGTTTTAAAGTATTACGAACCTCTGATGCGCTCGAAGTATGACGACTACGCAAAACGTGAGAAAGATCTTGTAATGTTTGTCTCGATCGCTGAGCGGTATCGTTCGCTGCAAAACTTTCTTTCGGACCTTGCACTGGAACCGCCGACTGAGAGCGTCGTCGATATGGGCGAGGAGGATCAGGAGCAAGAGCAGCTCGTGCTCTCGACGATTCACTCAGCCAAGGGTCTGGAGTGGAGCAGCGTGTTCATTATCTGGGCCTTGGATGGAAAGTTTCCGTCAGTGCATGCAGGCGAGGATGACGATGAACTTGAAGAAGAAAGAAGACTGATGTACGTCGCGTGCACGCGAGCAAAAGAAAACCTCTACGTCACATATCCGATGAACGTCTACGACAGGGAAAGTGGAAAGATTTTTACGAAGCCGAGCGGGTTCATCGATGTCGTGCCGGCTGACTATTACGAGAAATGGAATCTAGATTTCGAATAACGTGTCGCAAAAAAAAGTCGTCCCGTTTGGTAGTCTGAATGAATAGTGTAGTTATCAATTGACCTTTACCAAACGGGATGAAGCCTGTCCGCCGCACGCTCGCGGAAGGCGGGCGAGAACCAAATAAGCCTGTTCCGATGTGCTCCTAATCGGGAATCGTCTTCTTACCGCCTGTTATGCGTTCGTTGGCGGCGTTGAGTCACTGGATACATCCTTAGTCCCGTCTTTCTTGGAAGTTCGCATTCTCATGATGATTCCAATGATGATCCAGAATGCACCCAGACTGATGAAAACAACGCTCTGCTTGGAAAAGAATCCAGCAACTAGACAGAGAACGCCCACAAGAAAGAACGCGTTTCCTGACTTGAAGAACTTCTGCATTTAATCCTCCAATGGTTAAAGGGGGCTCGTCGCCTCCTAACTTTGATTTATCCGCAAGGACACCATTTAGCATTCTCGCGGCAAGAATGTCACCTCGATCAGTGAATGAAAAAGTTGAAAATGGCTTAGCCGCCAATGACGCATAACGTCCAGCAGAAAAAAGTCGTCTCGCTTCGAGATGAAAGCCGCACTAAGGCTAAAGATAATCGGCTGTCTTTTTTCTGCCTGTTAGACGCAGTTCGCGGGCTATTGGCACTTGTCGAAATGATTGCGATTATCATTTTATTTTGGAGCTATTACCAGAGATTTCATTGAGTTCGATCATAATCTTTGCTCCATTAAGATTAGACGGATCATCTATTGCCTTTTCGATGGAAGAAATGTGAAAATTATATTTGCGCGCTTTAGCCTGAAGATGAAGCAATCTATCTCTAAAATCAGTGAAGAATTGAAGTCTAACCCTCTGAATGAGTTTTTCATTTTCAATGAGATTTTCAGCAAAATCTTCACTTGTAGCCATGTTTATGATGGGAATCTCCAAATCTTTCTTCTGCAAAAAGATTTTGATTTCGTCCGCCAACTTGATTGCATCTCGTTTAAACTTTTTCTCGGTATAAAATAGTTCGTCAAGGAAAACAGTGATAGCCTTTAGAAAACTCTTGATTGCTTGAATTGAATTGAGAAATGTGGCAAGGACGTTAACAAAGGCAACAAGAATGATAATTGCAAGTACTATACGGTAATCAAATAACCAATGGAGAAACTTTTGGTATGGATCATCAGTCATGTCTTTTCCTTTCCCCGCGAATTGCGGCTAACTACCGTAATAACATATTTGGTTTTTACTTCCATTTTGGAAGTAAAATCATAGTTGGTTTTTATATCTCTTATTTCCTTGGAAACAGCTTGTCAATTGGATTTACAATTTGTTCTATCGCCCTATTGCTGACATGTGTGTAAATCTCAGTAGTCTTGCTGCTCGCATGGCCAAGCAACTCCTGAATATATCTTATGTCGACTCCGGATTCCAGCAAATGCGTAGCAAAGCTGTGCCTCAATGTATGTATTGACACCTTCTTACATATTCCTGCACGTGAGGCAGCTTGTTTGAAGATGCTCTCCGCAGATTGCACGCTAAGGTATCCGCTTTCCCGCTGGCCGGGAAAAAGCCATGCACCGGGATGAGACTCCTTCCAATATCTTCTCACTTCATTCTACGTTGCGCTACCCAACAAGGTATAGCGGTCCTTTTGTCCCTTAGCTTTATGGACGTGGATCAGCATCCGTGCCCTGTCAATATTATCCGGCTTCAGTCGCAGCATTCTGCAGCCTTCCTCACCTCAGGAAGGCTAAGGCACAAACAGCAACAGCCGCCGTCAAAAGCGACGTCGTGAGAATACCGAAAATAGGTAAGAGGATCAGACTTGCAATCAATGCGCCGATGCTTCCCCCAATTAGATCTGCGGAATAGAGCCAGGTCATGACTTTCTGTCGCTTTTCAATTCTGTTGAGACTGATGAATGCAAAAATCGCTGAGACAAAGATGCCATCTAAGATCAGCATCATTGAGGTGGAAACCAGACTGCCGAGGATATCTGAATTTGATTGCGTAGTATATGATTATGTTCAGTAATCCGAACCCAAGAAGCATCAGAGGTCCCAGCCGACTGTGTCTGTTCGCGTAAGAATCGGAGCCTGCAAGTAGCTTATTCGTGATGAATGCGCCGAAAGCAAGTCCAATCATGAAAGTCATGAGGAGGGTGCCGATATCCTGGTACAAAACACCGTTCTTATTCTGATAATTCATCAGGATCAGCGTTTCCGACACCATTCCTACTAAGCCGGCCAAAGACATCAGGACAAATCGTCGTGGTATGAACAATCTCTTATTGAGTGCTATGACCGACGCGACAATCATTACGAGCCAAAAGATCGGCGAACCTACAAGTCCGGTGATTTGAAACGAACGCGGCAGCGTGAATTCACCTAAAAACATCGACAACCATATTGATATCGTGTAGCCATAACATGCAGGATGAATGTCCGAGTTGGGAATAGGCGCCCCCGCCGAGAGGATCTTCTCGATTTCTCCAAATCTGTCGTTAGTATAAACATAGTTGATGTACTCAGGTGTTACCAATTTCGTTTCGAGGTTTCTACTTCGGAATCGATCTATAAGAATTGCTGGTTTAGTTGTCAGAGAGAATTTTGACGCAATGAAGATGTTTGTCACGCCAGGAATGACTACCACGTTGTTGAAAGCAGATCCTAGCGCAGCATAGATGCTTCTATTTCTATCTTGTAATTCCGGTGTCCATAGGTTTTCAGCCGATGGAATTCGAAAAGCGATTATGCCCTCTTGACTCAACTTTGTTTTGCATTGTTCAAAAAACTCTTCTGTGTAAAATCGGTTGTTCTGTGCAGAGGTCGGCTCCGGCATTACAAGCATTATCACATCGTATGAATGCGGTTGATCGAGAAACCGTCTTGGGTCCTGGTAAATAATTCTCACTCTATCGCTGCTCAGTGAATCGTTGAGTTCCGGCGGAAGGTGATCTCGCACGACTTCGACCATGCCTTTGTTTATTTCAACGTAGTCGATTTGGTTCACTGGCAATTTCAACAATTCAGAGATGATTCCTTCAAATCCTCCACCCAAGACCAGGACTTTTTCCAATTTTGTCGTTTGCAGAGTCGATAGCTGGACGAACTCTTCGGCGGCAGTGGTTTCGGTTTCGTAAGAAAGAGCATCGTTTTCAAAGATGCTTGTCTGTTCCTCAAACGATGTGACTGTGACACGACTATACGGTGTGTCCTTCGACTCGACAAGGTAAGGATGATTCCATGAAGTCATCCACCGATCGATCGGCAAAGCAGTCGCGAACATAACTAGTACAGCGAAAGAAAAAGCCGTTGACAGATACTTCTGGAAACGAAATCTCAGTCTCCACGAATAAAACGACACAACTCCGAGAGAACAGGCAGAGCAGATAAGTCCTGCTGTGATATTTTGGAAACCCAGTGCCAGCAGGAGAGTGGACAAAAAGCCGCCAAGAACGCCCCCGACACTCTCAATCGAATAGGCTTCTGCTAGAGTGCGTTTTTCGGAAAGAAATCTTTTGGCGGCGGACTGAAAAAGGAGACCCGTGAGAAAACTTAAAGGAAGGATTGCCAGCGCCAGCCCGATCATTTGTAAGTGGAACGGCAGATATCCACCGGTAACTCCACCAAATATTCTCCTGACACCCCGGGTGAAAACAAAATCTATTATGAATACGGCAGTTGTGAGAAGAAAAAGCAATTGAACATTCTTTTCTCCCGGCACATAAGCTCTGCGTCCAACGCCAGCTCCGATTGCGGTTCCAAGGAGCCAGAAACCGAGCGATAAGATATAGATGAGTTCAACCCCATAGAATGCCACATTCAACTCACGAAGGACCACAACCTGTCCAAGTATCGAGATAAGGCCGACGGTGATCAGGTAAACAGGCGTTGAGGAGCTTTTTACCAGACTAATGAAATTGCGACTCGCTGAAAACATCGGCCTGGAATGTAAACAGTTCTGCATCTTTCCAATCGCCCGCTTCCAATCCTGCCTTGTGACAAAGCTGGTCAAGGAAGACTTCTTTGGTCCAGCCGGTTTCCGTAGCGACCTGTGGAAGAAACACGGCTTGACGGTCTCCTTTTTTGACGATAACACCATCACGTCCCAGGACAATATCGTCGGCACTCTTCACTTGCGTGAATGGAGTCAGAACGGAAATCTCAATTTCCACTCGTGGAAGCTCTTGTTCGCTCAAAGGAGCGAAACGTGTATCATTGAAGGCGGCCGCAAGCGCCATCGAGCCGATAACACTGCTCAATGGTCTATCCTCTCTCATCTGTCCGATGCATCCTCGCAGATCACCATGTTCGTTCAACGTGACGAACGCACCTTTCTTCACTTTCAGGGATGGATTGAGGTCGCGCGGCAGCGGCACTGTAGCTGATGAGAAATATTGTCGAAGAGTCTTCCGTGCATATTTCAAAAGTGCTTTCTTGTCCGATGCGTTGAGGGTGTAGGACGAATTGCTCACGAGTGTGTCTGGATCAACGGGTACGCTCGCTTTGCCCACGCCGATTGCGACTGCTCCGTATCCGACGACGCGATCGCTGCTTCCGACTGGATTGTAACCGGAATTGCTGTAGCCGATAATCGATGCGCAGTTGGCGCCAAGCTCTTTTGCGGTTGCTATCGCAGCCAGGATCGGCGCCTCCCCGCAAGCGCATGTGACAAGTTGAGGAATATTCTGCTCAAGCTGTCCTTCCATTTCGGATTTTATCTCGATGAGATTCAAACTCGCAATTGTCTTGAGAGTTTTGTTATCGACATTTATGGCATCATCGAATCTCGGGTAATGCGAAAGATCGGAGCTTGCAACTATCAAAGCTTTTTTGTCTTTCAAGAATCTTTGCGAGGACCTGACCGAACCTGGAACACATTTTAATGTCTGGTTCGCCTACAATGACAGGTAAGATTTTGGTGTGAGGAAACAAATATTTTATGAAGGGTATCTGAACTTCGATAGAATGCTCCTGAGCGTGCACGGTGAGATTGTCATTTACATCCGGATCTTCCCTGAGTAATTCCTGTGCCATCTTGTCGTCGATCGGCGATGCTCCGATCGGAGTTCCGAATGCGCCTTTCGGATAGACCGATATGCCGGTGAATCCGGCCGTCGTGTGATTCGTCCCAAGGACGACTACCACATCATATTGGTTCTGTTTCACCTGATTATAGCCATCGGCATCGATTTGACCGGAAAAAATATATCCCGCATGAGGCACTATGATGGCAATGGGATTCTGCATCTTGGTGGGCTTAGCATTGCTTAGAAATGCTTTGATTGCGTTGGCCAGTTTTGTCGAGTCGCCCGGATAAAACTTGTCGGCAAAGACGGGTTGTCTTATTGAGTCGGCTTGCGAATTACCCGGGGCAGGCTTCTCGCCTTTGCAGGAACTGACAAGAAACAAAAAGACAACGCAACAAAGAATCTTTTTCATGGCTGTGCTCCTGCATTTTTAACTCTCATTATCATTCGCATATTTTTTTTGCAAATTCCGCAAAAGGGATGGAGTTCATTTCCAGACGCCGGCAATCGACTGACCGCAATATTCGCAGCGGCCGTTTTTTATATGATTTTCCGTCACAAAAAAACCGCTGCGGTTTATGATCACCTTTCCGCATGATGGGCAATAGGTGGCGTTGCCGGGATCACCGGGAACATTTCCGACGAAGGCATAGTGGATTCCTTTTGACATTGCGGTTTCTCTCGCTCGTTGCAGAGTGGAGATAGGGGTGGGGGGGAGGTTAAGCAGCTTGTAGTCAGGATGGAATCTGGTGAAATGGATCGGCACGTCCGGACCTACCTCTTCGAAGACCCAATTTACCAAATCATTTAACATTTCGTCTGAGTCGTTCAGCGTGGGGACGACTAAGTTCACAATTTCCAAATGGACTTTACTTCTTGAGACTTGCTTTATGCTTCTGAGGACCGCCTTTAACTCCGCATTACAGACTTTGTGATAAAAATTTTCGCTGAAACCTTTCAGGTCAATTTTTATTGCGTCCAAAACCTCGCACATTTCCATCAGTGGTTCCTCATTCATAAAACCGCAGCTTACAAGCACGCTCCTTATGTCCTTCTTCTTTGCTGAGCGGGCTATGTCGGTCAGATACTCGGTGAAGACGGTCGGTTCGTTGTAGGTGAATGCGATGATAGGGACGCTCTGTGATCTTGCTCCAGCGACAATTTCATCCGGTGGTACAAAACTCACAGGGTAATCTTCGGGTTTTGCTTGTGAGATTTCCCAGTTTTGACAGAATTGACACGACAGGGGACAGCCGGCGGTCGCCAACGAGTACGCCTGGCTACCGGGCAAAAAATGGTAAAAAGGTTTCTTCTCGATGGGATCGACATGAATCGCTATCGGTCTACCGTACACAAGACTTCGGAGTTCTCCGTCGACGTTCATTCTGGCCCTGCATCTTCCCGGCTGGTTTTCTTTTATGACACAACCTTGTGCACACAAGAGGCACTTTACGATCTTCTCTTGATGATCGAATCGAGTTTTGCCGCTTATGTCCGACGGAGCATGGCATTTCAGGCAATCAACATTTTTCGATTCGGTTGAGAGCCAGTATCGAGCAAGAGGAGAATCTCTAAGAAGTTGCTGTTTATAATCGTCATCGCGGCTGTGCTCAATCCAGCCAAGCAAATCCTTCAGCAGCACCGGGGATGACAACGCAGCGTAAGAACCGCCGATAATCACTCCGGACTTTGAGATAAATTCCCGCCGAGAGAGATGATGACCGCTCATTTTTTATTTGGATTTCCTTATCAAGACCAAACCCGCTTTGTCAGCTCGACCGTGGTACGGATTGTCTCTGGTCGCCATGTTCCCTGACGGAATGTGAATCGGAGACATAGCGAACATCTACATCACAATCAGAACTTAACTGTCTCCCTTTCAACTGTCAAGCCTACCCTTATTTGACCACACCGCGTGCAAGATGCAACGGCGACAGTGGAGCCGAAGAAAAGACCTCAACCTTTCATTGGGGACTCCCGATCGTTCTTATCATGTTGAATTTTTGCGCGCCTGATTATCTGAGAAGTTCCGATGCAAGCAGCCCGGCAACGATGATCACTCCACCAATCGCCCCGATATATCCGACGAATTCTCCAAATGCGAAAAACGCAATGATGTTTGCAATGACCGGCTCCATGGAAAAAATTAATGCAGCTTTGACAGGTGTCGTTTCACGCTGATACTTTGTCTGCAGGTAGGTTGAAAAGACCGTGGCTAGTATCGACGTGTAGACAAGTGCCCAGATTAGCCCCGATGTAAAATGTACTTCTATCTTTTCGAAGAAGGGCGCCGCAGCGATGGCAAGAATACTTGTCACAACAAGCTGGAGAAGTGTCAGCTTCGAGACGTCGTGTTTCTTCGAGAAAACGTCCAAGTAAACTATGTATATCGCATAAGAGATGGCACAGAAGAGAGTCAGTACGTCCCCGATATTAATGCCTTGTCCACGCGGTGAAGTCAGCAGGTAGAGTCCGACCGCAACGAGAGCAACTCCGATCAAGTTCCCTCTTGAAGGCATTTTCTTTTCGATGACCGCCTGAGCGACCGGTGTGAATGCTACAAGAAGACCCGTGATGAAAGCTGATTTGGACGAAGTCGTATATTTCAAGCCGAATGTCTGGAACGCAAAGCCTATCATCAGCAGAAAGCCGAGAAATAATCCGCCCACGAGGGTCTTCTTGTCTATGGAGAAATAGTTTCTCCTGTAGACCAACGGGAAAACCAGTGAGGCAATGCCAAATCTTATCGCTACGAAGGTGAGAGGTGATGCACTGTTGAGTGCGAACTTGACGACTGCGAAAGTTCCGCCCCAAACAAACGTTATTGAGAGAAGAACTAACTCTGCCTTACTGAATCGGGACATACCTCGAGACAATGCGAATCAGTTCGTGCTTATATATGACTGCAACGACGGATCCCACGAAAAAAACCGTGTTGATAATCATTGGTTTATCCGTAAGTAGCGCATTCGTCGGATTTTCTCCAAGTCCCATCTCGTGAATGAGATACAGATACCTGAAAATTCCGTAGACGACGAACACAGTCGTGTAGATCAACGCTTCGGTACCGAATGCCTGCACAGTTCGTTCGGAGACGGTATAGAGAGCGTAGGCGATTATGACACTTGCTGCTGAGACGGAAAGAATCTGATCTATCAAGCTCAAGTCATAATCTCCGAGAACTTTTCTTGTGCTTGGGGTCGCCTGAGACGGGGGCACGCCGGAACTACTGCTGACACTGACAAATTCGCTTCTTCGTTTCGCAATCCCGAGGAAAATTGAGACGAAGAGCGTCGTCATTATGAGCCAGCTTGAGATTTTGACGTTTATTGCGAAGCCACCGGCGATTATTCTGAGGATGAATCCTGCCGCGATGACAAACACATCAATAAGCACGATCTTCTTCAATCTGAACGAATACAGAAGATTCATCAGGACGTAAAGGATGACTGGGATTGCAGCTGCCGAACGAACGCCGCCGAGGAATAGCAAAATGCCTGACACAATCATCAGCGTCGCAGCGATTACCCATCCTTCGGTGACGGTGACGGCACCGGCAGCAATGGGACGGTTCTTTTTTACAGGATGAAGTCTGTCAAGATCCCTGTCCGCAATGTCGTTGACCACATAAACGGATGAGGCGGCGAAACAAAATGAGAGAAATGTCAGAAACGAGCCGGAGAAAAGGGAAATATTGAAGAGGTTCTTCGAGAAAATGAGCGGGACCACCACGAAAACATTTTTGACCCATTGTTCGGGTCTCAGTAGCCTGATGTAGTCGGAGATGCGTTTCATCAAAAAAGGTCTTGTGTCAAGATTAATTTCGTTTCTGCGCTGTGTGAACATAATTTAGCGAATACTAACGATGTGATACAACATGAAAACGAGATTATTCCTTTGTTATTTGGATTTGCCAAAATATATTTTGCCATGTTGCTTTCATATATTTTGATGTTTCTAATAGCGATCTTCGCCGGATTCTTTGGGGCGCTTGTGGGAATCGGCGGCGGCATCGTGATCGTCCCGGCGCTGTCGATCATATTCCATCTACCCATCCATACCGCGATTGCCGCAAGCATCGTCTCGGTCATTGCCACCTCGATTGCCGGAGCACGCTCTTATGTGGATCAACAAATCACAAATGTGCGCCTTGGAATGTTTCTCGAGATTTCAACAACACTCGGCGCCCTGATTGGCGCACTCATTGGTGTCATGGTACAGGGTTGGATCCTTGGTATGATCTTTGCTGCGTTAATTTTCTATATGGCAATATTTTCTTTCAGGACGCGCAAGACTGAAGACAAATTGCTCGAAGCTGGTGTCTATGGCATCGAGGCTTCTAGTGACAAGATTTCAAATTATATGCAGCTGGCGGGTGAATACCATGATGCCGCTATGCAGAAGGAAGTCTATTACAAAGCGACATGCACAATTGAGGGAAGTCTGATATCATCGCTTGCAGGCATCGGATCCGGTATGTTGGGAATTGGGGGCGGCGTGATCAAAGTTGCGGCAATGAATTCGCTCATGGGAATTCCGATGAAAGTAGCCGTCGCTACGAGCAAGTTTATGATTGGAGTTACGGCGGCAATCAGCGCGGTCGTCTATTTCATAGCGGGCGGGATCAACTTCTATGTCGTGGCTCCAGTTGCGCTGGGAACGATGTTAGGAGCGACTCTCGGCAGTGCGGTGATGAACAAGCTGCGGAGCCGGGTGATCAAAACGGTGTTCTTTGTTCTCATGCTCTATCTGGGTTATCAGATGCTTGCAAGAGGCTTGTCCTCAGGTTTCGGTATCAATTTGCCGGGGATGCTATGAACAATATCATTCAGCCGAATAAATCGGAAGTTCAGTCAATTAACAAAGTCGTTACTACTGTTCTTGCGGCCGGTATGTATGCCACCGTCGGATTTTATCTGATCGGACTTATTCTTCTTTTTACGAAAGGGGATCTGGTCCCTGAGATTTCCCGACAGTACTTTCACTCCTTCGGGTCGCTGCTGTCGGGAGCTCTTTCACTGAACCCGCGAGCATTTCTGTATACCGGCACAATCACTCTTATCCTCACGCCGATCAGCAGGGTGCTGATTTCAGTTTTCGCATTTTGGAAAGTGAAGGACAAAAGGTTTGTTTTCGTGACCATGGTGGTTTTCGTCGTGATCCTTGCGAGCGTGATCGTCGGGATGGTCTTCGAGATCAACGTGGGGTGAATTTCCTGCCTGATAAAGTTCCTAGCTACAAATTCCAAGATCCAGGCAACTTCCAACCATTAAGCCAAAAGCTCAGACTTGGTTTGTGTAGTGATCTTTAGTGAACTGGAATTTGGAATTTGCCCAGATCCAATATTTGCATTATGAATAATGCGGCACTCGGCTGTCCGCCTTTAGGGCTGGCACATCATATAAAGCAATGCGATTTGCCAGGGGCAAAAGCGGCATTTTGAGTTTACGATTTGTAGATGGGATTTCTTTGAAGATTGCGTTTGGGATTTTGGGCGTCTTTTCAGCTAAATTGATTTTAAGCGGCATAATTGCTAAAATATTGAACAACTAAGACTTACGTCGCGCTTGGCGTAGACGCGTGGATTGAAAGATGAAGAAATCGACAAAAGTATTTATTTGGCTAATAGGCATTGTTCTCGCCCTTGGCGTTTTTATGATTATTATTATCATGTCAGGAGGCGGGAACGAAGAGGCTGAGTATGATCTTTCTGGAGGCGGACAAAAGATCGCTATCGTGAATCTTGCAGGTACGATTTTGTCTTCGCGTGAGATCGTCTCGACACTCAAGACTCTGGCAGAGAACTCGACGGTCAAAGCGATTCTCCTTCGGGTCGACAGCCCCGGCGGCGGAGTTGCGGCGAGTCAAGAGATATACGAGGAAGTCAAATCCATTCGCGAGTCTGGAAAACCTATAGTGGTCTCGATGGGCTCGATTGCAGCGAGCGGTGGTTACTACGTCAGTTGCGGTGCGACACGAATCGTCGCCAATCCTGGTACAATTACCGGTAGCATTGGTGTCATAGCAACGTTTCCCAATTTTTCTAAGCTGATGGGTAAAGTCGGTCTGCAAATGAATGTCGTCAAGAGCGGCGAGTACAAAGATTCCGGCTCTCCATTCAGACCGGCCACTAAGGAGGACGAGCAAATTTTTCAAGGCGTTGTTGATGACAGCTATTCACAATTTCTTGACGTCGTCTCAACTGAAAGAAAACTCTCTCTTGAAAAGTTGAAGAAATTTGCGGACGGCCGCGTGTTCACCGGCGTTCAGGCTCTAAAGCTTGGTCTGATTGACACTCTCGGCTCGTACGAGGATGCGATCAAAATCGCTGCGAAGCTTGGTGGAATCAGAGGGAAACCCACAGTCATCGAACAGAGAAGGCAAAGAACTCTCGCCGACATTATCTTTGGGGATCTCTTTTCAAATCTTCATCTCTTCGAAAGGGATTTGGTCGAGCAACCAGTCTTACAATATAGATTCTTGCAGTAATCTGAATGAACACTTTTACAACTTGATCCTTTCAGACGGGAGAAGGAGAAAAAATGAGCGTTACCAAAGCCGATATTGTTGAAGAGATTGCTCTTCAAACCGGCCTTACAAAAATTGAGACACAAGCGGTCGTCGAGGGTTTCCTTGCGTCCGTCCGGAATTCACTTGCAGAAGGAAAGACTATCGAAATAAGAGGCTTCGGCAGTTTCAAGATCAGAAAACGAAAAGGACGAATGGCACGCAATCCTAAGACGGGACAGGCATATCCCGTGAAGGAACAATTCGTTCCTTACTTCAAGGTGTCCAAGGAGTTTAAGGGTTTCGTAGATGAGCGTCTCGGGAAAAACTTGTCGGTCGAGAAGGAATCAGGAGGTCCCCGTCTAGCGGGAGGAGAGGCTGTACAGAAATGAAGGCTGGTTTTTGTCCGCACTGTGGGGCTGCAGCGTCTGAGGAATATAGTTTCTGCCCCAGCTGTGGTACAAAACTTTCCGATCAGCACGGACCGACCGCCGCCTCACCAGAATTCGGGATGACGAAATCGGAGTCACTGACTTCTGCTGATCAAGCGGTTCACAATATTGAAAGCGTTTCCGCAAGATCTTCATCTGAAACAGACGAGATTATCGTATGTTCTACATGTGGATTTCAAAATCCCGTGGGGGCCAGATCCTGCGAATCGTGCGGAGCGTTTCTCAGGCGTGCAGAAAAGAGCTCGAATCATTTGAAGGGCTCAGCTGAAAAGAAATCACCGCTGGTTTCTGAAAAGCCTAAGCAATCAAAGACCGGAAGCGATGCTGTCATACGAGAAAAGCGCGAGGAACTTAAGTGGGAACATACAGCTTCACGGAGAAGATTTCATCTTAACGTGATCCAGACTGTCTCTGTTGCTGCTGTTTTGCTGCTCGGCGGAATACTTGTTTATGGAGTCATGACAACCAAATCCGTTACCCCGCAGCAAGATAATACTGCGGGTGCTGATGCTCAACAGCAAGCGTCCACGACTCCGCCGAGCGCGGATGTGCTCCATGAAATCGACCGCTTGAGACAGATAGTGGACAAGAACCCTGCGGACCTGGTTTCGACTCTTCGACTTTCAAACATGCTCCAGGACAATGGGATGTATGATCAAGCCGTAGTTTATTACAAGAGATACCTTGACAAGATTCCTGACAATATCGATGCCCGGGTCGATTACGGAGTTACCTTGTATGAGGGTGGTCACACTCAAGAGGCTATCGACCAATTGGACCGGGCGATCAGAATGAATCCGAACCACCAGAAGGCTTTTTTTAATCTCGGCATAGTCTATCTGAACGCGGGCGAAATTGATAAATCAAATGATGCACTAAAGAAATCTGTCCAAATCGATCCTCGGAGCGATGTCGGCAAACAGGCTCAACAGATTCTACAAGAACACGCAAACATAAAAAATTAGTCCGCCGCAGGCGGATTCCTGTGGAGGAGGTGATGAAGAATGCCGAGTGGTAAAAAGAGAAAACGACACAAAATGGCAACTCATAAGCGTAAAAAACGTCTTCGCAAGATGCGTCACAAGAAAAAGATTCGTTAGTTATTTCGATGTTCGAGCTGCAGTCCGCCGACGAATTATGGCGGACCTGCGGTTCGAGTATTCATAATTTATTGGACATGGATTTCGATGAAAACTTTAAAGCGAGTTTCGTTATTTCTTTTTGTCTCAACTCTGTTGATATTTACGGCTCAGATTGCTTTCGGTTGGGGATTTTGGGCACACAGAGTTATCAACAGGGAAGCAGTAGCCGTTCTTCCTGAACCCTTGAAGGGTTTCTATGCGAAGAACACCGATTACCTTGTCGAGCATGCATCCGATCCTGACCTTCGAAGAGATTTTGATAAAAGTGAGGGGTATCGCCACTACATAGATCTGGATCGTTACGGTACTTATCCTAAATTTGATGTTCCACATTCTTACGAGGAGGCCGTGAAGAAGTACGATGAGCTTACCGTACAGAAAAACGGCACTGTACCATGGACCGTCGGAGTGGAAGTCGACAGTCTCGCGGCGGCAATGAGAGCCGATGATGTCCCCCTGATACTTCACCTTTCGGCAGATTTGGGACATTATGTTGGCGACATGAATGTACCGTTGCATTCGACCCAGAATTACGACGGCCAGATGACGGGTAACATCGGCGTCCATGCGAGATGGGAAAGTGGAATCCCGGAGCGCTTCGGTGACAAATATGGTTTTGTAGGTCTCGATAGCGTGTCTTACATTAAGAATCCTGTTGAACATGCATTTGAAATCTTGACTCACAGCTATTCGTTGATCGATGATATTTTTAGAGCAGACAGTATCGCAAAAATTGGCATTCCACGTGACTCGCTGTATCACGTGGAGAATAAGGACGGACGAAAAGTTTACATCTATTCCGACCAATATTATGACAAGTTTAATGTGGAATTAAATGGGATGGTAGAATCTCAGGTGAGGCGAGCCGTAAGAGAAGTAGCCTCATACTGGTACACAGCCTGGGTGAATGCAGGCAAACCGAAAATTTGGTGAGAAAGGATCCAATGAAATCAAAGGAAATTCGAAACCGTATTTATTTGACAGAAAAAGAGATACCTACGAAGTGGTACAATATTGCATCCAGCCTGCCAGAGAAGCCACTTCCACCTCTCGATCCGCAAACTCGTCAGCCGATAAGCCCAGACAAGCTGGCGCCAATTTTTCCCATGAGGCTGATCGAGCAAGAGGTTTCGGACAAACAGTTCATAAAAATTCCAGAAGACGTTTTACGGATCTACCTGACGTGGAGGCCAACTCCTCTCGTTCGGGCCCGCAGGCTCGAGGAGCTGCTCGAAACTACGGCTCACATCTATTACAAGAATGAGTCGGTCAGTCCAGCGGGAAGTCACAAGCCTAACACGGCCGTTGCACAGGCATATTACAACAAGCTTGAAGGAGTCAAGCGTCTTGCCACAGAGACCGGCGCTGGGCAATGGGGAAGTGCATTGGCTCTGGCATGTAACTATTTTGATCTTGGCTGTAAAGTGTTCATGGTCAAATCGTCATATAATCAAAAACCCTATCGCCGCAGCATGATGCAGCTTTGGGGAGCCGAGGTGACTCCGAGCCCGAGTGAAGAGACACAGTCAGGGAGAGAAATGCTTGAAAAGGATCCAGATTCATCGGGGAGTCTTGGAATGGCGATTAGCGAGGCGGTCGAAGTCGCGGCAAGCGACCCTGACACCAAGTATTCTTTAGGAAGTGTCCTGAACCATGTTCTTCTTCACCAGACGATCATAGGCGAGGAGACGATCAAGCAGCTGGAGAAAGTGGGCGAGTTCCCAGATATCATAATTGGCTGCGTCGGCGGCGGCTCAAATTTCGGCGGCTTTTCGTTCCCATTTATACGCGAGATCCTGGAGGAAAAACCCCGCGCAAAGAAGCTCCGTGTGATTGCGGTCGAGCCTTCTGCGTGTCCTACCATGACAAGAGGAGTCTTTACTTACGATTACGGCGACACCGCCGGTCTTACACCGCTTCTTCCAATGTACACACTCGGACACGGCTTTGTACCGCCAGCAATCCATGCAGGGGGGTTGAGATATCATGGCGTTTCTCCACTTATTTCTGCGCTCGTGAACCAGAAAATAATTCAGCCTGTGGCATACTCTCAGAATGAAGTCTTTGATGCCGCGGTAAAATTTGCAAGGAGTGAAGGAATTGTACCTGCACCGGAATCATCACATGCGATTCGTGCCGTGATCGATGAAGCGCTGCGAGCAAAGTCTGAAGGGAAAGAAGAGATCATTGCATTTAATCTGTCCGGTCACGGCCATTTCGACATGAGCGCGTACGATGCGTATCTGCAGGGACGACTTGAGGACACCACCCTCGATGAGGATGACCTTCAAAAATACTTGAGTCAGCTTAAACACCAAGGGGCTTCGGATTAAAGTCTCTGCTGATTAAGGTGTGTTGAGAGATTATGCTTTTACTTGAGCTTGACCTCAATCCCTCTTTTGGTCCCGTTGTTTATTGTACCTATTGTGTGCGGGATGGTGCCAATGGTGCCAGAAAAAGTGGGAGTTTGTACTTCCCTTATCTTCTCCAGAGCATGGATCGGGGGACAATTCGCATTCCACCGATGGACGTGTCAACACTCTGCTTAAGAGCAGGTAAGGAATGATCTCGTCTGATTTGATCATTCTTGCTTTTCTTGATTTTTACTTCATGCGTTGATAACTTAAAAAACAGATAAAGACTATAGGAGGTATATCATGGCACACGACGACAACGGCTTGACAAAAGGTCTGTTCCTCGGTTTTCTCGCGGGAAGCGTGATCGGTGCGGTGACTGCACTATTGCTTGCGCCCAAATCCGGGAAAGAACTGCGTCAAGATATCAAGAAGAAAACAGATGAATTGAAAGATGCCGCCCAGAATCAACTTCAACAGGCAACCCAAAAAGCCAGCGAGCTGATCAACGAAGGGAAGAAACGCTCTGAAGAGATGATCAGCGAGGCTAAGCTTCGCGCGGAAACGCTGCTTTCTGATGCCGGAAAGGTTATTGGTCAGGCTAAGGGTGAAGGAGGCAAGCTGAAAGCGGCTATCAAGGCTGGCGCCGAGGCGTTCAAGGAGGAGAGGGACAAAAAGAGTTAGGAGATATCGACATGGTATTCGTTTATATAGCGGTTACGATTGCTCTACTGGCATTCGCGGCCGCAAGCATCTATTCGATAATTCTTATGAAGGATGCCAAGCAAGCGCTCAACCAGATCGAGAGGTCCATAAGAGAAATCTCCGAGAAATCGGCTCCGCTTATCGAGAATTCTGGAGTGATCACCGGAAAAATCAGAGAGATCGCGGAAAGCGTTAGCGGTGAAGTTAGTAGTGTCAAGGGAGCGGTGGATTCACTTGTTGACGCGGTTGATGATCTCGTAGAGCTTGAGCGAAAAGTCAAGTCAAAAATCGAAGATCCAGTTTTAGACGCCGCGGGTTATGTAGCCGGGATTGTGAAAGGGATAAGCACTTTCCTGCGGGTCCTCAAAAGATAATCTGAAAGGAGCTCCATGTGAAGGAGTATCTTCCATCAAGTATTAGAAATATTGCGTTCATTGGCCATGGCGCCGCGGGGAAAACAACTTTTGCGGAAGCAGTCCTTTATGCCGCCGGCGTTACCAGTCGAATGGGTTCTATCGCGGAAGGGAATACTGTCTCCGACTATAACCATGATGAAATAGAGAGAAAGATTTCGATAAGCACGTCGCTGCTCCACGTTGAATGGTCCGACCTCAAATTTAATATAGTCGACCCACCCGGCTACCCGGATTTTATGGGTGAAGTTGAAGCCGCTTTGAGAGTCTCCGACGTCGCGCTGATTTTCGTCAAGGCCGCAGAAGGTATTGAAGTTGGAACGGAGATCGATTGGGGATTCACGAAAGAATACAAGAACCCTTCGCTGTTTATCATCAACAAGATAGACAATGAACATTCAGACTTCGAGAAGGTTCTTCAACAAATCCGTGACAAGCTGACTCATGATGCGCCGGTGGTTCAGTTTCCGGCTAACGAGGGATTGGGCGCCGATAGCGTCGTCGATGTTCTAAAGATGAAGCTGCTCAAGTTTGATCGCAACAACAGAGGGAAGTCTGCCGAGGGTGAAATTCCCGCCGCGCTGAAAACCAAAGCAGAAAAATACCGCGAGGAGCTGATCGAACAGCTCTCGGAAACGGATGAAGAGTTGTTGAACGCCTTTCTTGAAAAAGGTGGCCTGACCGACGAACAGATTTTGACAGGTCTTAAAAAGGCAATTATTGGAAGAAAAATTTTCCCTGTTTTTGGAGCCGCAGGTCAGCAGCTTGTAGGAGTTTCGTCGGTCCTTGACTTTCTAGCTGAGTATGCCCCATCGCCGGACGCTGTTCCTGAGAGTGTCGCGTTCAAAGTTGGCAATTCCAAGGAAGAAGTGAAAGTGGCTTGCAATCCCGGAGGTGACACGGCACTCTTCACTTTCAAGACAATCTCCGAGCGCAACATAGGTGAGCTTTCTTTGTTTAGAGTTTATTCAGGGATAGTGATGCCCGGAATGGATCTCGTAAACCAGACAAATGGGAAAAGCGAACGGCTCGGCACGTTGTATGTTCTGAATGGAAAGGATCGCAAAGAAATTTCGAAAGTCATTGCCGGCGATATAGCTGCAGTGGTAAAACTGAAAGATACACATACGAATAATACCCTCACCAGCAGAAATTTTCCGATAACTATCAAGGGAATAGCGTTTCCCGAACCGATCATGCACGTGGCAATTGTTTCCAAGAATAGGCACGATGAAGATAAAATTGCTTCAGGACTGCATGCACTTCACGAGGAGGATCCTACGTTCATAGTTGAAGTCGATCCCGAGTTGAATCAAACGGTTCTCAGCGGACAAGGCGAGATGCATTTGCAAGTTGTAATTAAGCGGCTCAGAGAGCGCTATGGAGTTGATGTTGATATGGTCGAACCTGATATTCCTTACCGCGAAACTATTAGAGGCTCGGTTGCGGACTCGGAGTACAAGCACAAGAAGCAGTCGGGAGGGCGCGGTCAGTACGGGCATGTCCATCTGAGAATTGAGCATCTCCCACGGGGCGCCGGATTTGAGTTCGTTGATGCAATCGTTGGCGGAGTCGTACCAGGAAGATTTATCCCGGCAGTTGAGAAAGGTGTCGTGGAAGCTATGACCCAGGGCGTAATTTCCGGACACAAGGTTGTTGACGTGAGAGTGACTTTGATTGATGGAACGTACCATACTGTCGATTCCGATGACATTTCCTTCAAGATAGCGGGTTCGATGGCATTCAAGAGAGGTTTCAAAGAAGCAAAGCCGATTTTGTTGGAGCCAATTTATGAGCTGGAAGTTGTTGTGCCAGATGAATACATGGGAGACATAATGGGTGACATCTCCGGCAGACGCGGGAAAATCTTAGGCATGGAAGCCGAAGGAAGCAATCAGAAGATCCGCGCGCAAGTCCCGCTGAAGGAATTGTACAAATATGCCAACGTGGTGCGAAGCATGACACAGGGACGCGGTATCTTCAAACAAAAGTTTTCCCATTACGAAGAAGTGCCCAAAGAAGTTGCCGAGAAGGTTATCGCCGAAGCTCAGAAAGACAAAGTGGAACAGGAATGAAAAATCCCAAGTTCCAAGCTACAAGTTCCAAACAAATTCCAAGTCGCAAGCTCCAAGTCTCAAAAAGGATTCAGGTAGACTTATTTCGATTTGAAGGTGGACTATCTCAAATCACTTGTTTGAGATTTGGAATTTGGGGCTTGTCCCGTCGAAAAATTTGTATGTCGGGATGCCGCAAAGCGGCATTTGGAGCTTGGAATCTTGGATTTGGAGCTTAACGTGCAGCGTTTGTGGTCGCCCTGGCGGTCTAAATATATTGAGTCAATTTCTGAGAAAGTTGATGGGATGACGAAGGAGTGCATCTTCTGCGGAAAATTTTCCGAACAAGATGACGACAGGAATCTCATAGTTTATCGGGGTAAGCTTTCAGCGATTGTTATGAACCTTTTCCCCTACAATGGCGGTCATTTGATGGTCGTGCCGTATGCGCACAAGAGGGACTTTGAAGACTTGACGGATGAAGAAAATGCGGATGTCATGAGTCAAGTGCGCCTGGCAATGAAGCTCCTTCGCCGGGCAAGTCATCCGGATGGGTTTAACTTTGGTGCTAATCTCGGCAAGGTGAGCGGCGCGGGGATCGCCGAGCACATTCATTTCCATGTCGTGCCGCGCTGGAATGGCGACACTAACTTCATGTCGGTGCTTGGCGATACAAAAATCATTTCGGAAGATTTGCAAGATACTTTCAGGAAGCTGAAAGACGCACTCGCGTCGGTGAAGACCGGGCAATCTTTCTAGAGTTTCGTGTTTCGAGTTTAGGATTTTCTACTTGCGGCGGGAGGGCAATCGAAGTTGTAGTTCTTAAGGGAGCAAAAGCCCGCGCAAATCTCTGTTGGAAGAATTGGAATTTGCTTGACTTTGGGTTTGGGATTCCATAATTTCTTGCTAACTCAGTGGCACGTCACTTCACACCGGTACATACAGCTGGCAAGGGAAAAGACGATGGTGAGTGGCCTAGATGGAGGGATATTAAGTCGAGGGTGAGGTGCGCCGATTTATTCGTACCTTGGAGGGATTGATTCGTATCGACACTTAACGGAGCCTAAGATCGCTTAAGAAGGAGGCTGCTGTGGAAAGAATCATCTCGCTATTAACGGCAATTACGCTTAATGCTGTAGCCAGGCTTTCACTGTCAGGAGAAATGTCTCAACTATTGTAAGGAGGTTGATATGAAAGAAATTATCCCACTATTATTGGCAATTACGGTTAGTGCTTACGGCCAGACATTTGCAGTCAACGGCACTGTATCGACTTCCACATCGCCTGTCCGTTTTGCAACGGTCACCTTCATGGACGTTAATGATACCACAAGAAAATTTTCTACGTTGACTGACACTTCGGGCCGTTATCACCTTGACATAATAACTTCGGTAAAACCACATGAGAACCTGCCGACCAAGTTTGCGCTTGAGCAAAACTATCCCAATCCGTTTTCATCATCTACTTCCATCTCATACAAGCTCGCCGAGCAATCGAACATATCTGTAAGAATATACAATGTTCTCGGTCAGCTTGTCAGGAAGTTTGATATGGGCGCACAAAGTGCCGGGGTCCATGGAATCGTGTGGGATGGTACAAACAATTTCGGAAGGAGAGTTGCGCCGGGAGTTTACTTTTATCAGTTGATAACGGGGAACAAGAGTCAGGCAAAGAAAATGTTGTTTGGATTTGGAGGCAATGGAACAGCAACACTTTTTCAAGCCACAGCAGGTCTTCCTGACAGGCAATTGAAAACGATGAACACATCTCGTGTTGAAACGGAATATTACGCTGTTCAAATAGAAGGGAGTGACAATACGCAGCCTCGAATATTCCTTGAGAACTACTACTATCTGATCATACGCAGCGACACGACCCTGAATTTTCGCGTGGCTCAGGTAGTAGATGATCATCATACACTCTGGGTCGTGGGTTATGATTCGAGTGTGACGGCACTTGCAATGAAATCCACCGACGGAGGACTATCCTGGCAAAGGGTACTCGTCACCGAGGCCCCGCCTGAAGAGTTTTGGGACGTTGCTTTTGCGGATTCACTCCACGGATGGGTCGTAGGCGATTACAGGCACATCTGGCACACAGGCGACGGAGGGCTATCATGGCAGCTCCAATTCAGTTCGAATCCTGTAACTGACACCATCGGCGATGCATGTGTGTCAATTGCAGCCGTTGATTCACTTCATGCGCTTGCCGTGACATCAGGGGGCGCGATCCTGCGAACCACTGACGGTGGAAAATCATGGCAGGAGAAGCGTTCTGCCGACAGAAGCTGGATACGAGGGCTAGCTTATGTCGATTCTCTGACAGCGTATGTAGTGTTGGAAAGTCCGTCCTTTTATGACAAGATTCTAAAGACTGAGGACGGAGGTGAAACATGGTACCCCACATTATCCGATTCTTTGCTCCGTATCGACGGTGGGATACAGTTCTTCAATCGAGACACCGGCTGGATATGCGGAGAGAAGTCGAAGACGCCCCTAAGCGGACCATGGGATGCATTTGTTGCCTATACACTCGATGGTGGCAAAAACTGGAATCTTAAGTATATCATTTACATTTCTGAGTATAACATAAATGTAGATTTTGACGCGGGTCCAATGTGGTTTTTCGATTTGGACACAGGGGTTGCAGTAATAGATTACAGGGGCATCAATAGGACTACAGATGGTGGAGATACCTGGTCGGGAAGTGAAGGAGATATTGACCCAAATATAGCAGGTGTTTTCAATAAACTTAAGTTCTCGGATCCGTCCACGGGATGGGCAGTTGGCTCTTTTGCTTATGGAGGAGGAATAATTGGAAAGACCAACGATGGTGGTATATCCTGGTTTTATCAGTCGACAGGCTATCCAGGGCCTTGTACCTTTAGCGGACTATGTGTCATTAAATAGCCGTTAGCTTTCATAGAACTGATAGGCAAAGGAGGTGAAATGTTGTGACGGTTCAAAAATAGTATGGGGTGATGCTGGAACATCACCCCGCTGAAACGATAGATGAAGCTATTTTTTATCTTTAAAAGAAGAGGGACAAAATGAAGACAAGATTTCTTTTTTTGGCTGCAGCGGCTCTATTTCTATCATTAGAAACATCGCTGTGCCAGGTTCGTCCTGACCATGCCCAGTTGAGCGCATGGAAAGACTTCGAGAACACAAATCCAGGGAACTGGCGGATCCGCTGGGATGGAAGGACTGGCACGCCGGCTTCAATTTACTTTGGAAAGACAAAGCCATATTCCGGGGATCCAGAGCAGGCAGCTCGAACTTTCCTGGAAGAAAATTCTGCTTTGACCAAGATGAAATCCGATCTTTCAAATCTCAAGCTGAGTCGCATAATCGCGCATCACAATATCAGCGATGTGACATTCCAGGAAACCTACAGCGGAATACCTGTCGAAGGCGCGGAGTATCAGGTACACGTATTGTCGGATGGATGTGTTGACATGACAAACGGCAAATATTACCCATCTGTGACAGCACCGACAACCGTTCAAGTGGATGGTGAGGCATCCCTGACGATCGCGAAAAATGATATAGGAAAAGACGCAGTAGTCAGCGGGAGTCCAAGCAAAATATTGGTGGTACTGCCTGACAGCGGCCGGTTCTTGCTCGCATGGGAAGTGTCCATTGCAACCAAGAATCCATACGGGGACTGGATTTACTTTGTGGATGCTTGCAGCGGTAAAATCATTTCCAGACGAAGTCGTATTTGTTACGTTACCGGCTCCGGGAACATTTATCCGACAACTCCCACTCTATCTTCCGTAACCAAGGTTACACTTTACGATTTGGATTACTCGGGCTACCTGAGGGGGACGTTCTCAAACGTGCTAAACTATGACGGCACTCCTCGTGCGTATTCCGGCAATGAGGATTTCGAATATTCCCCCACTCAGCGGCTCGCGTTCGATGAAACGAATATTTATGAGCACATTGATGAGTATAATACGAAATTCCTTTCCAAGCTTGGTTTCAGTGGCGTACTGGCCACAGCCTACGTTGATGTACCTGCGGCAAACGGAGGGACGGACTCTTGGGCGGTCACGCCGTCTGAACTATATTTTGGGGCGGGAAGCCAGGGTTCGGACACTTATGACTTTGCAAGGGAGGACAAGGTAATCTACCACGAGTACACCCATCTCGTAACATATTCTGTACTTCATCACGATCTGGGAGGCCTTTATGACGAGGCTGGCGCCATAAATGAAGGCAACTCCGATTAGTTTGCTGGTGCTTATACCGGAAGGCCAGTGATATGCGATTACGCTGCTCCGTTGGAAGAAAGAGACATGAGCAACCCGAAGATAGCTACGTATATCAATTACCTGCGCAATTATCCAACCCCCTCACACGACGGAGGCGAGTTTTGGTCGGCGATGCTCTGGGACTTACGTAACAATAGCAGCGTCGGAGCATCAGTGGCAGATCAGTTGGTCTATGACGGCTTGCATAGGATAACACCAGATGCGACGTTCCTGTCTTACTGTGAGGCAATTATCGCACAGGATATGGCTCCTCAAAATAACGGCGGCTACAATGGCGCGCATGTTGCTGCACTTCAAAACTGTTTTGTAAACCGGGGTATCTTCTGGTCAGGAACCATCACGCAGAATGTTACTTGGTATGGAGATAATAATATATATGTCTTCGGCCCAACCACGATCGCCAGCGGCGTCACGGTCACAATTGAGCCAGGAGTAAACGTCACGTTTGCACCGGGCGCGTCGCTTGTAGTTAACGGCACTCTCACTGCCGATGCAGGTGCAGGTTTCATTACGTTTCAAGGCTCAGGGACACCCGGCAGTTGGGGCGGCATCACGTTCAACTCCGGCAGTAGCGGAATATTAAACTGGTGCAACATATATGATGCCACGACTGGAGTTACCTGCAGCGGCAGCAATTCTTTGCCGCCAATAACAAGTTGTGACATAAGGAATAATTCAACCGGCATTTCCGTGTGCCTCAACGGAAGCTCAAGCAATCCAATATCATGCAGCTGGATTGAAAACAATACAAGCTGTGGTATCTATGTCTCTCGCTCGACTTTTTATTGTGACACCAATACCATTGCCAACAATGGGCAGTACGGCATTGATTGCTGGAACTCACCGAGCAGCAGCTATGCCCCGATTTTCGTAGGGAATGAAATAACGGGCAACATGATAGGGTTGCTTTGTTACCAATGCTCACCCTATCTGGGGAATGTTAATCTCAACCATGGTGGTAACCCTGGCCCGGGTCCAGGCTATAACGTGATCGAACATAATGCAGGCGGCATTAACGCTGCATATGGCAGCAATGTCTGGGCAGGCGATTATGGTTACTACGGTAAGAACAGCATTGCTTACAATACCCTAACTGGATATGGTACCAACTACGGACTGTATGCCCTCTACGATGGAGTTATATATGCGCGGTACAATTGGTGGAATGGGACCCCGTCTGTGATTCAACAATCGGCTACAGTCTATGATACACCCGTGTTGCCGAGCGATCCAAATGCTTCGATGAGCAGTCCTAATAGCATTGCCACATCGATCAGCCCTGATGCCGATATGTCACAAAAACGTTCCGTCGCAGGGAAAAGTCTTGATGCGCCTCAAAGCCCTGCTGATTCTTCTGCAACCGTAGAGGATGAACTAGAACAGCTTATGCTGTTGCAGTTTCAGGGAAAGTGGGACGAAGCAGCTGCAGGATATGAACAGGTTTTCAGTCGTGAATGGAACACGACCATTGGACGTTACTCTCTCAGGAAACTGAAGGAGTGCTTCACAAATCTCAACGAGAAGGGCCAATTTGATGTTTATCTGAAATCGTCCGTCAAGCCGCTCGTGACTTCAAAGGACGAACTTTACGCTCTCTTAGTAGAATTCGATAATGAGACGTTGTTTGACAACGGGAACTACCAGGCGGTCGCGACCAACCTCAAAAGCCTCATAACAGATTTCAAGAACAACGAGCCCATATATAAGCACGAGATGCTCGATCTCGGGTTCTTATATTTGAACTCTTTGCATGATACATCAGACGCGAAGGTATATTTCTCACAGTTAGAGGATTCCTATCCGAATGATCTTCTGACTCAGAGTGCGGAATATCTTATGGGAGAATATAGCGGAGCACAGGCTAGCTCAGGATCAAATAGTTCAGATACGAGTGCCGTCAGCAGTCAGTCTATGCAGGCGGGATTATCAGAGAACTATCCCAATCCGTTTAACCCCACGACGATGATCAAATACCAATTATTAAAGAGTGGGCACGTGACATTGAGAATTTACGACATACTTGGCAGAGAAGTGGCAACGCTTGTGAATGAGAATCAAGATACTGGTATTCACTCTGCAACTTTTGATGGATCGAGACTCGCAAGCGGCGTGTATTTCTATCGGCTGACAGCGCCGGGTATCGTGGTTACAAAGAAAATGGTACTGACAAAGTAAATTTCTTATACTTGTTTGCTGTTCAAGAGTCCCGTCTCTCGGCGGGACTCTTCTGTCAACGGAGTCCATCAACGTCTTGCCCACCTTTCCGAGTCAGGGACAAGTTTAAAACCTGTCTCGAACTCGGTGGACGTTCCCGGCAGCGCATGGCGTCGCCTGCCAATTATAAAATCTTCTTCTCACTATTTCCTGCATTGGTCGTCAGGGGCAAAAAAGCTAAATTAGATGTAATCCAATGGCTATCGTTTCAGAATGATACAGTTTGAGTTTGTAAAATAATGACTACAAGAATCCTGTTTGTTTTCGGCACGCGCCCGGAAGCCATTAAGATGGCGCCGCTCATAAAGGAAATCGAAAAGAATAAGAAATTTGAGTCAAAGGTTTGCGTCACGGCCCAACATCGCCAGATGTTGGATCAGGTCTTGAAGATTTTTAGGATAAGACCGGACCATGATCTTGACATCATGACAAGCAATCAGAGCCTCTTCGACATTACTGCTAGGATCATTTTGGGCCTTCAGGACATCCTCAGTTCAGAAAGACCTGACTTGGTAGTTGTTCAAGGTGACACTACGACGACTTTTGTAGCATCGTTAGCGGCGTTCTACACAAAAACAAAAGTTGCACATCTCGAAGCGGGACTGAGAACGAGAAACAAATTTGCTCCTTTTCCCGAGGAGATAAACCGCAGAATAACGAGCGCGATCGCTGACATTCATCTGGCACCGACACCCTGGGCGAGGGACAATCTTCTCAGAGAGAATTTCTCGGCGGAAACCATTTTTGTAACAGGCAATACAGTCATCGATGCACTGTTTAGCGTCGTCGAAATGTTGAAACGGTCGGATTCTAAATTCGATTCCCTATTCGATGGGATCGATTTTTCAAAAAAGACTGTGCTAATTACCGGGCACAGAAGGGAAAATTTCGGAGAAGGATTTAGAAATATCTGCGAATCGATAAGCGACTTGGCGGAAAAATTCGGAGACGCTGAGTTTGTTTATCCGGTTCATTTTAATCCCAATGTTCGCAGGCCAGTGAACGAAATTCTTCATGGGATTAGAAACGTACATCTGATCGAGCCGCTTGATTACGAGCCGTTTGTCTATGCGATGGAAAAGTCCTACATGATTCTTACCGATTCCGGCGGCGTTCAGGAAGAAGCACCGTCACTTGGTAAGCCGGTTCTGGTGATGCGCGAGACTACCGAACGCCCGGAAGCGGTCGAAGCAGGCACCGTTAAACTGGTGGGTACCGACAAGAAAAAGATTGTTGACGGGGTTTCGACTCTGCTTACAGATTCGCAAGCGTATCAGACGATGAGCCGGGCGCACAATCCCTACGGTGATGGCAAGGCATCGCAAAGGATAGTGAAGATATTGGAAGACTATTTTGAAAAAGAATCGATGGGAAAAAGTGGCAAATAGATTCTCGTTGATAATCTTTGATCTTGATGGCACACTTGCGGATACGCACCAATTGATTTTCGACAGTTTCAATTTCGTGCTGCGAAAGTACAAATCTATTGAGATGACTCCACAGGAGATAATGTCGTACTTTGGCCCCCCGGAAGAGGTATGTATAAAGAATATGATAGGCACTGAGCATTTCATCGAGGCATGGGGAGATTACCTTGAGTATTATGAACAGCATCTTAATGAAACCCTGATTTTCGATGGCATCGCGGGACTTCTTAATGACCTAAAAACTTCAGGAGAGTTTCTAGGAATCTTCACCGGAAAAGGAAAGGAGACGACGGAATCGACGCTCAGATTTCATGGGATACTAAAATTTTTTGATATCGTGGTGACCGGATCAGGCGTAAAGAATCACAAGCCGCATCCTGAGGGAGTTAAATTAGCATTGAGCCAACTGAAAGTAGAAGCAGAAAATGCAGTCATCGTAGGTGATTCGATGGCAGATTACAAAGCTGCTGCTTCAGCCGGCACGCGCTTTATCGCCGCAATGTACGATACATTTCCCAAGAAACATTTTGACAACGTCGATTGCATTAAGGTAAAGTCTGTGCAAGAGCTTTCAGATCTCCTCTTGCCTGAAAGATTTGAGTAATTTGCGAATGGACTTCTCTCGGCTTGACAAGTATCACCGGTATTTAATCACCGCTGGATTGCTGATCGTCTTGTTGACTTATTGGAGGTTCCGCGAACTGAATTTGTCGGAGGCTTACGCGTACGTTGCCCTGCAAGATGTGGTTCATCCGATGTTCCAGCAGAGTGTCGCCGGGGTTCGTTCGACTATTTGGGATTTCTTCGGCTTGTTGAATAGAATGTTTGCTCCGAATTCGATTATCCTGCTCCGGCTCGTCGGGCTCTGTTTGACGGTTCTCAATTATTTTCTATTGACTAAGATTTCGAATGATATTCTGGGACAGCGTTTCTGGGGATTTCTCAGCGTGTTCTTGATTGCGATGTCGCCATTTATGGTTGTTGCTGCAGTGTCAGGAGTGTCGGCAGCAAGCGCAGCGACGATAACGATTCTTTTCTTGGCAGCGCTCTACAGGAACGAATATATTTTTGCCGGCATCCTGGCGGGCGTTGCTATGGCGGCCAGTCTGCCGGGTTTGATTATGTTCCTGATAACTATTCTCGATTTGCTGCTGAATTCGATTGACAGAAGGCGGATTGCGCAGGGAATCCTTTCTTCGGCAGTAGGATTTTTCGGCGTTGTTTTCGTTCTATGTTTGTATTCAATGCTCTCAGGAGCTGAAAGACTATCGCCAATCCCCCTCGGAAGACAAGATGTACCATGGTCTCTAATCGGGGTTGCTCCGATTTTCATGGCTGGCATCGTGAATATTGCCGGCATAGTCTATCTTATTGCTGCGAAGCGCTACGATATTTATCGAACTCATTTCTACCTGTTGATGATGTGGCTTACTCTTACTTCAATTTCCATTGCTCGACCGACAACTACGAATCTACTTGCAGCAGTTGTCGTTTCAACTCTACTGGCAACCTACTTCATTCAGGGATTTGCCTCTATCTGGAAATCAAGACTTGTCTCGGTTGAAACATTCGTATTTCTTTTCGCCTCGTTATTTTTGTTTGCGGACGTCTATGCAAACAATAAATATCTTCAGGGTACCCTTCTCACGGATTGTCAGGAGAAGACCAAAGAAGTGAATGAAGTTGTCGGTTCAATTTCTGCCGGTGGGGATTCTCAAATTGTGAGCAACTTTGCTTCTTCAGAATTGGCGGTGAAACTCATGAAACCTGTTGTGGAAATTCAGGGCGAGCCTTTTCCGCTGGAAACCGTGAAAGCTTTCAGCGCGAAGACCATATACGTGGTGGATAAGATTTTGAGAGGAGATTCAGTGTTTGTTGGATGCAGGTTATTGATGAGCGGCAGTTACGAAGTAAACGACAGAGACCATTTTGTCGAAGTAATCGAATGTGAGGGAAATAACAAATGAAACGAAAAGTGAAAGTAGGAGTGATAGGGGTTGGTCATCTCGGTCAGAGCCACGCGAGACTTCTTCGACAGATTGAGAATGTTGATCTAATCGGGGTTTATGACATTGTTAAAGGGAAGGCACAAAGTATATCCCGTGAGTTGAATGTGAAAGCGTTTGAATCCATTCAAGAGATAAGTGATGAGGCGGAAGGCATCTCTATCGTTACGCCTACAAGCACACATCACGAGATCGCGATCGAGCTGATAAAATCCGGCAAGCACTGCTTCATTGAAAAACCCATTTCGTCGACCGCTGAGGAGGCGGAAGACATCTGCAGCGTGGCAAATGAGAAAAGGGTGAAAGTGCAAATCGGACATATTGAAAGGTTTAATCCTGCTGTGTTGGCTCTTTCGAACATAAAACTCGATCCCTTGTTCGTGGAGTCGCATCGTCTTGCTCAATTCAAGCCGCGGGCTCTTGATGTTGCGGTCGTACTTGATTTGATGGTACACGACATAGATCTCATCTTGAATTTTGTAAAGAGTCCTGTGACAAGCATCGATGCGAGTGGGGTCGGTGTCATTTCCGACACGCTCGATATTGCAAATGCGCGCATCAAGTTCAAGAATGGCGCTGTCGCAAATCTCACTTCGAGCCGGATTTCGCAAAGGCAAATGAGAAAGATGAGACTTTTCCAACGAGATGCGTATATTTCATTAGATTTCGCCGATGGAGTTGCGGAGATTTATCGAGCGGTAAAGCCCGATATGTCTATGCCAGTTGGAATGAATCTGGGAACCATCGGGATCGGAGATTCTGCGCGGGCGATTACCTATGAACAGCCGGAAGCTCCTCAAGTCAATGCGCTGAAGATGGAGCTTGAGTTTTTCATAGGCAGCATACTGGATGATAAGCAAACCGCCGTAACTGCGGAAGAAGGTTTGGAAGTATTGAAAGTTGCCGACACGATTGTCAAACAAATAGAAGAGTCAAAAGAGATTTTGAATCTTGGACCCAGCAGGTTCTAAGACTATAGTCAGCCCCCCAGAGAAAATGAAATGACGCGGAAGAAAAGATTTCAATTAGATGATCCTACCCTGCTCAGTATAGGGGAACTCGCCGACAATTTAGGATTGAGAGCTTACGTCGTCGGGGGATATGTCAGGGATCTGAGTCTCGGAGGTAAGAGCAAAGATATAGACGTAATGGTTCTAGGCGACCCGATTTTTTTTGCGAGGGAAGTCGAACGAAAGTTGAACGCGACAGGGTTGGTGGTGTTCGAGAGATTTCGTACTGCACAGATGATGATCGGGGAAGTAAAAGTGGAGATTGTCGGTGCACGAAAGGAAAGCTATGAACGTGGCTCGCGGAAGCCGCAAGTGGAGGAAGCTTCTCTCGAGGAAGATTTGTCGCGGCGTGATTTCACCATCAACGCGATGGCGATAAGCATCGTAAAGACGCAAGATGCTGTGTCCAGGCAGGAGTTTGGCGAGTTGATCGATCCATTTGGTGGTCAGCAGGCACTTGCAAAAGGAATAATTGATACGCCGCTGGAACCGGAAGAGACATTTAGTGAAGATCCGTTGAGAATACTTCGTGCAATCCGTTTCGCCTGTCGTTTCGATTTCACATTGCCTTCTCGTGTCAGAGGTGCCATTGTAAAAATGAAGGATCGGCTGAGCATAGTTTCGCAGGAAAGAATTACAGATGAGTTCATGAAAATATTGGGAGTCTCTCGGCCGTCACTCGGTTTGAACCTGATGCAGGAAACGGACGTAATGAGGTTTGTGTTTAAAGAGATAAGCGATATGCCCGGAGTCGAACAGAGACAGGATCATCACCACAAGGATGTCTTTCTTCACACGATGAGCGTCGTGGACAATCTTGCTCGTGTTTCCGATAATGTCTGGCTTCGGTTTGCCGGATTGGTTCATGACATTGCAAAACCTGAAACCAAGAAATTTGTCGAAGGTGTTGGTTGGACATTTCACGGACATGATGAGATCGGTGCACGCAAGATGAAGAAAGTCTTCCAGCGGATGAAACTTCCGATGGACAAGCTTCCTTATGTCGAGAAACTTGTGCGGCTCCATTTGCGGCCAATGGCTTTGGCAGTAGAAGGTGTCACAGATTCAGCCGTCCGCCGACTCCTCTTTGATGCCGGTAATGATTTTGAAGATCTGATGAGCCTTTGTCGTGCCGATATAACCAGCAAGAACAAGGAACTGATAAAAGAGTATACAAGTAATTATGATTCGGTGGATCAGCGGGCCAGGGTAGTCGAGGAAAAGGACAAAATCAGGAATTGGAGACCGCCCGTAAACGGAGACGAGATAATGCAACTTTTTGAATTGAAGCCGGGAAAAGAAATCGGCATATTAAAGAAAGCGGTGGAAAAAGCTGTGCTTGATGGAGTGATTCCGAACGATCACGATGCCGCAGTGGATTTTCTGAAATCGATGCAGAAGAAAATCGTTGCTGAAGAATGAAACAGTAGGTTAATTTATCCGTCTAAGTAAGGGAGCCGGAAATTCAAGCTGATTTATCTCAAATTCTGAGGAGTTATTAGATGATTAGGAAATTAGTAGCTATTAATGCGATTTTTATGCTCACTTCGTTCGCTTTCGGACAAGTTGACAATGCACCCAGACAATTGTCCCTCAATGATTGTATTAAGATTGCGCTGCAAAGAAATACAAATGTTCTACAATCTCAATATCAGGCAGAAAACCAGGATGCAAAAGTTCTAAGTGCTTATAGTGGGGTGCTGCCTAATTTGAGCGCGAGCGGTCAATTCCAGTATTCATACAGCCAGGTTCAAAGTGTGAATGTCGGTGGTGGTGTAATACTCCCGTACACAGCGACTTCGACCCAACGAAGATACTCAGCGGGTATCGGCGCGGGCTACACATTGTTTAATGGATCTTCAAATTATGCCGCAATAAATCAGGCAAACTCTGCAAGTCAAGCGGCCGATTTTGATTTCGGGCGATCAAAACAAACCGGAGCTTACCAGACAACATTGAACTACTTAGCAGTCTTTAATGCAAGGGACCAATTGAAAATAAGCGAGGACAATCTTAAGAGAGATCAGCAGCAACTGGAAAGTATAAAGGAACAGAATAGTGTCGGGTCTGCATCGCTTGCGCAAGTTTACCAGCAGCAGTCTCAAGTAGCTGCCGACGAATATTCGCTTGTACAGGCACAGAATACTTATGACCAGGCGCAGGCATCTTTGAAGTTTTTTCTTGGCATTCTCGTTACCGACAGTGTAGCTTTCTCAGACTCGACGGTGAAGAGCGAAATTGACACGACGGAATTTGTACCAATGAATCGGCAGTTTGGCCAAACGTCAGCACTTATAGAGAAAGCTCTTCAGGCACGTCCGGATTATCAAGCAGCACTTGCAAACGTAAATGCCTCCAAATCCGCTTTGACAATTGCATGGGCGGCATATTCACCTGTCGTAAGCGCCTTTGCGCAATACGGCATAAATGGTCCGCAGACGAATGAGATTAATCAAAATAGAAGTTTCTATGGCGGACTCAGTCTCTCACTTCCAATATTTGACGGCTTCCAAACCCAAACAAACATTCAAATGGCACACGTTGGTGTAAAATCATCGGAACAGACTCTTGAAGCCACCCAGCGGCAGGTGCAGCTTGACATATTTCAGGCACTACTCAATCTCAATGCTTCCGAAAAAGGTTACGAAGCTGCTGTGAATGCGGTTGCGTATGCCAAAATCAATTTGGAAACCTATCAAGAAAAATTTAGAATCGGCGGAGCTACGCTGTTGGATGTTTTGACTGCCAACGCCCAATATACACAGGCGTTATCAAATCAGGTCGTCGCAGGTTACACTTATATTCAGGCAAAGAAACAAATAGAATTTGCTATCGGAACAATAAATTATTGAGGGAAACAATGGCAACGAACAAGAAGAAGAAAAGAATTTTCATACTATCTGGGGCGGGGCTGTTGCTGGTAATTCTCGTTGCCGCAATAGTCATCGGCGGGAAAAAGGAGCCCGTCATCACCGTGCAGACGGAGAAAGTCGCCCGCCGAACAATCACGCAGGTTGTAACTGCCTCTGGTGACGTTGAGCCCAAAGTACTGGTTAAGATCAGTCCGGAAGTCAGCGGCGAGATTGTGCAGCTACCCGTGGTCGAAGGGCAGAGGGTTACGCAAGCGCAAGTCATCGTTAAGATTCGTCCCGACACTTACACCGCTCAAGTTCAACAGGGCGAGGCTTACCTGCAATCGATGATTGGTCAGCAGGATTTGGCGAAGGCGAATTTTGACAACTCTGCCTCAGTGTACAAACGTGATCAAGAGCTCTATAAGAAGAAACTGATGAGCGATCAGGATCTCGAAGCCGCAAAGACTCAGTACGATGTCAGCAAGGCAACCTACGAATCGGCGAAGGCGAATGTCGCATCGGCTCAGGCGCAGCTTGCCCAGGCACAGGATGCTTTCAGCAAAACCACTATCCATGCACCAATGGATGGAATCGTCAGCGTCCTGAATTCTAAGCTTGGCGAGCGTGTCGTCGGCACAAGCATGATGGCTGGAACGGAGATTATGGATATCGCGGACATGAAGAGCATGGAAGCGCAAGTTAACGTTGATGAAAACGACGTCGTCCTTGTTGCCGTAGGCGACACTACTGTTTTGACCGTCGATGCATTCCCCAATAAGAAGATAAAAGGGATAGTTTACCAGATAGCATCGTCCGGAACGACCACCGGAGCCGGGACTCAGGATCAGGTTACAAATTTCCTGGTGAAAATACGGATCATTGAAAATGCAGATGAACTGAGACCGGGGATGTCAGTGACTGCTGACATTCAGACTGCGACTCATTTTAACGTTTTCTCGGTTCCGATTCAGAGTGTGACTGTTAGAATGCCAAAGGCAACTGATAACAAGGCCCAGACCGAATCCACTAATATCAGCGACTCGAAACCAGCGACAAAGCACGAAACAACAACCGAATGTGTATTCATAGTTGACAAAGGTGTTGCCAAAACTGTTACCGTGAAGCGCGGAATCGCCGATGACAATTATGTCGAGATAACGTCCGGACTAAAAGGTGACGAAGAAGTCGTGAGCGGCAGTTTCGTTGCGATTAGCCGGGAACTTAATGACGGATCAAAGGTTAGAGTAGATAACAATAAATCCATGGCGATAAAGGCGATCGGAGGATAAAGATGTCAGAAGTGAAGCAAGCTCGCGTTTCTAATGGAAAAGTCATTGAGCTTATCAAAGTTAGCAAAGTCTATGATATGGGTGCCGAGGTGCAGGTCCAGGCGCTAAAAGAAATAAATCTTACCATAGGGAAGGGTGAATACGTCGCAATAATGGGCCCATCAGGCTCAGGGAAGACGACGCTCATGAATATTCTCGGGTGCCTCGACACTCCGACTAGCGGGAAATATTTGTTCGATGGGATGAACGTGAGCGATATGGATGACAACGAGCTTGCGAAGATTCGCAACCAGGGAATCGGTTTTGTGTTTCAGACTTTCAATTTGATCCCCCGTTCCGATGCATTGCACAACGTGGAGCTTCCGCTAATCTACAGTGGAGTCACAGCCGCAGAAAGGAAAATGCGGGCAAAGAATACTCTTGAGATGGTCGGCCTTGCTGACCGCATCCATCACAAGCCAAACGAGCTGTCCGGTGGGCAGCGCCAGCGGGTCGCGATCGCCCGTGCACTTATCAACAATCCGGCAATTATTCTTGCCGACGAACCGACGGGCAATTTAGATTCAAAAACGGGCGATGAAATCATGGTTTTCCTCGAGGAATTGCATAACAAAGGGAACACGATAATCCTCGTCACCCACGAAGAGTACATTGCCGAACATTCTAAGAGAATAATCAGAATAAGAGATGGCATGATAGAGAGCGATTTGCCTCTCGAAAAGAACGGCAAGGTTCACGCCTTCCATGAGGTGGAAAAGGTGCAGCAGTGAATTTCTGGAGCGAGCTTAGTGAGGGACTGAAACTTTCGTTTGCCGCGTTGATGGCAAACAAAATAAGGGCCGCGTTGACCATGGTCAGCATATTCATAGGAATTGTCGCCGTGACTCTAATGGGCGCTGCGATTACGGGCCTCACTAACTCGTTTAACAAGAGCTTCCAATTCATGGGGGTGGATGTCTTGTACATTGACAAATGGCAATGGGGCTTTGGCGGAGGCGAATGGTGGAAATATAGAAATCGTAAAGACCTGAAGCCCGAGTACGCAGAAAGAATACTGCAAGAAGCGACATTGGCTGCCGCAGTTGCGCCGGAAGTTGATAGGGGCGGGATTGTGAAATACAAAGACAAGGTGGCGAACAATGTTGACATCGATGGAACTACTGCGGCGTACGCGGATGTAAGTAACATGAGCCTTGATGAGGGAAGGTTCTTCACCGCGGAGGAAGATCGTGGCAATAGACCTTTGTCCGTTTTGGGCGGCGATGTCGCCGATGCTCTGTTCCCAAACAGAGATCCGATAGGAGAGACCATCAAGATCAACGGTTTGCCATTTCGTGTCATCGGTGTCAGGAGCAAAGAGGGAAGTTTCATGGGCATGTTCAGCCTTGACAACATTGTATTCATTCCGATCGGGCAGTTCCAGGGTATCTACGGTACTCGTTACTCTGCGACAATTGATGTTCGTGCTTCCAGCGTAGATGAGCTGGATAACTCAAAGGAGGAATTGCGCGGTATAATGAGAAAGATCAGAGGCCTGGCTCCTTATCAGGAAGATGATTTTTCGATCAACCAGCAGGACCAGTTCACAAATGCATTTGACCAAATGATAATGACTGTGGGTATCGTGGGCCTTTTTGTCACTGCGCTCTCACTTTTCGTAGGCGGCATCGGAATAATGAACATAATGTTTGTCAGCGTAACAGAGAGGACCAAGGAGATCGGAATAAGAAAAGCTCTCGGTGCACCGAGACGCACAATCCTGGTGCAATTTCTGCTCGAGGCTATGCTCATTTGTTTGGTGGGTGGACTTGCGGGACTTGCAGCATCGTACCCGCTAAGCATGCTCGTGGATAAGTTCCTGGCGACGTCAATGCCTTTATCGCTTGCAATTACAGGGATTTTGATATCGCTTGCCGTAGGTGTAATCTCGGGAATTGTACCCGCGCTTAGGGCATCGAAGCTTGATCCGGTTGACGCGCTGCGTTATGAATAAGACAAGATTTTGCCGTGTGAACATTAAATGATGAAATAAGAATTATGAACAAGAGTTTCATCCTTTCCGAGTGGAGCGAGAGTTTCGCAATGGCGATCTTTGCGATCCGCGCCAACAAGCTTCGCTCCAGCCTTACACTGCTGGGGATTGTAGTGGGTGTCTTCTCGATCATTGCAGTCAATACTGCGATGACAGTCCTCCAGAACTACGTCGTATCCAAGCTGAATTCCTTGGGATCAAACACCTTCATGGTCCGGAAATTTCCAGCTTTCTTCACGGATTGGGATAAGTACAGGAATCGAAAAGATATTACATACGATCAGGCGATGGAATTGGGCCGCCAGGCTACTCTTGCAAAGAGTGTGGGGGTATTGTCGGGAACAGGAGGCAAGATCGTCCACTATCGCGATCAGAAAACAAATCCAAATGTGTCAGTGCTTGGTATCACTCCTGATATCTCAACAGCACGCAACGAAATAATCGCAGAGGGCAGGTCGATCGCTGAAAACGATATTGAAACGGAACTACCGGTCTGCGTTCTCGATCCGAATTTGGCGAAATCGCTTTTTGTTCATTCCGATCCCATCGGCGAGCAGGTGACAGTTGATGGCATTGGTTATACTGTTGTCGGGGTCATTGAGGACCAGGGGAACATGATTGGCCAGTTTTACTATTTAGAAGTCCCGATCACAACCTTGTTCGCGAGGTATGGAAAGGTGAAGAGGAGCATGAACATATACGTGCAGGCTAAAAGCCAGGATGTGTTAAGTGAATCTCAGGAACAGGTTGAAGGGATATTGCGCACGATTCGACAGGTGCCGCCGGGAAAGGATGATGACTTTGATATCATTTCTAACGCGTCGATGGTAGGCCAATTTGAAAGTGTGACTCTTTACGTGAAAATCGGGGCAATAGTTGTAAGTGCGATTGCATTGCTCGCCGCCGGTGTCGGCATCATGAACATTATGCTTGTCGGCGTCACCGAGCGCACGAGGGAGATCGGGGTCAGGAAATCCGTCGGTGCAACCAAGCGCAACATATTAATTCAATTCTTGTTGGAAGCGATACTGCTTTGCGAAGTTGGAGGAGTAATCGGCATCCTTTTCGGCCTGCTCGGTGGGAACTTAGCGGCTCTCGTACTGCACCTGCAGGCTGCGTTCCCTATTGACTGGGCGATAATCGGACTCGTGGTCTGCTCGCTTGTTGGGATTACGTTCGGAGTGTACCCGGCATACAAGGCGGCGAGTGTCGATCCGATTGAATCCTTACGTTACGAGTAGAGACGAAATACCGCTGTGTGGGATCAAACCGTTAGTGTACTAATAAGGATCAAAAGATAAAGGGCAAAATGGCCAAGAGTATTCTTGACCTTCTATTCGAATACTCGATTGGCTGCAATTTTCAAGCCGGTGAAATATGGTGATTCAAGTTCATCGGTTCCACTGATCTTCCCTGCCAACGCTAATCCAGTCCCTTTTAATCTATAAATCTCGATAGACTTGTTTGAGGGATTCACGATCCAGTATTCCTTCACCCCTTCCTGCGCATACCGTCTGAACTTGAAGCCGCGATCACGGGACTCAGTAGATTCTGAAATTATTTCGACGACGACGTCGGGAGCGCCGTTGATTCTATCTCTCTCGACAATCTTGAGACGTTCGTTTGAAACGAAGAGAATGTCCGGCTCCACGGTGGTTTCCTCATCGAAGTAAACGTCGACGGGCGCAGACAAGAGCATTCCCAGATTGAGCGGATCGGCGTGTTTGGAAATCAACTTAATAAGATTAGTGACGACCCTCTGGTGATCAATAAGCGGAGGTGGGGTCTTAACAAGTTTTCCGTCGAAGATTTCATACCGGTTGCCATCATCAGGGATCGTGAGCAAATCTCGATATGTGTATTTTTCCTGAGCACTCATTAGACATTTCCTCAGTTTATACTAAGAGATTAACTAACGGCTTCATGAAAATCAACCGCACCTGAAAGAGCAAGGTCCATCAATTCACTGATCTCTTTTTCCGTTCCTCCCAAGCCCGCTTATTTCCCCCTTTATGCCTTCATCCTCAGCCCTTTTTCTTCGTATGAGAAAATCCAGCCGACGATTTTCCCCGGTTCAATCGTACTGAAGTTGTTCCAGTATTCTTTCGTGTGAATGAACCGAGAACTTGTCTCGCCCGCGGGAATTGGCTCCACTGACTTCTTGATTTCATCGAATCTACTTTTCCACAAGCTCATATTCTTCACGCGCAAATCGACCCAGCCGTCATGGGCCCACGCGTCTATTGTTTTCTGGTTTGCCGGAAGGGTGGTTTCTCCTCTGTACGGCGGGATCTTTATTTCCTCGCCGCGTAGTAGACTGTTTCCATCCGCCAGCAGTATGGGAATCCCAATCGAAATGATTTCCGAACGAAGCTTCTTGTTATTCCTTACCATGGTAAATAACGCTTTAGACATATCCTCGGCGGAAGCTTTTGCAATTGAATCGAAATTGCCGTAGCACTTTGAAAGCAAATAACTTTCATAGAGAAGTTTAGAAAGACGGGGAGGGCCTAGTAGCTCGAATGCAACGCTGTCGACCTCGTGCTCTTTTTCGAGGGCGCGCATCTTTTCAAACGCCGAATGAAAGAGGTAACCCGCTCTATAAGTCGGCGCAAGCGTTGCGTTGTCTAAGGCATTGATGATGTCATGGCCGGTGTTACCGCCTTTGATTTCGAAAATCACGTCTTCTGCGATCTCTTCGGGCGTTACATATTCCATTTGCCCCGGGGTTGTAATCGCCTCAAACTCGCCCAGGGAAAAAAGTCCATTCTCGCCTGTGTCGATGAAAACCGAGCGGAGTGGCTCGTCACTTCGTACCACATTGCTCGAATTTTTCAGCTCTAAGTTCTTGTCTATCTTGTACGGCTGCTCAGGCAGGCAATCCTGCAGCATGATCGGTTTGCCATGCTTCATTATCTCGCCGAAACCTATTCGTTTCCAGGCAATTGCCGCAGTCGGTTTTATTTCTTTCGTGATCGGTGCATCTGGCGTCCGTCCCATCAGGAACATTAAAAGTGTGTGCGCTCCTGCGACCGCTGATTTGGACAGAAGAACACTGCTAGGCTTTTCTTCGCTGTGTGTGTACGGAATGTTCAGCCCCATGCCGCCCGTCCCGCTCGTGCCTATCTTCACGTAAATCTTCGTTTCAGCGTCGTGCATCGAGCGATAGAGAATCTGGATATGCCTTATTAACTGCGGAGTATAGAGGGTACATAGAAGTTTTTCCACCGAATCAAAAAGTGGCGGTAATTCATGAATTGCCCCCGCTTTGGCTTTGTCAAGCTCTTTCAGGAGCGAACGACTTGATTGAAAGAGGTCCTGATAAGCAATGGCAGTTGCGGAGTTAATGCAATCTATGATAACTTCGGGCCTGTAATCCGTAAGCAAGTTATAGATCGTACTTGACTTGAGGATTTCTTCCGACAATTCACCCAGGATATCGTTTATGAGCACCCGTCGCCTTTCTGAATTTCCAAGCACCTCATCTCGCGGAAGGTCTTTGAATTCTTCGCGCGTAAAAATGTTCCCATGAAATGGGACAAAAAAATCCGCGTCATGGCCGGGGTATTCTTTTCTGAGCTGCGTCACTGCGTCGTGAGCTTCGGACTTCATAAGGGAAGAGATTATGATCTTGTCCGGTTTTTCCGGGACAAGTTTTCGGCAGATCGCAGAGCCAACCAGACCCCATCCGCCAAGAACAAGGACTGTTTTTCCTTTTATTTCCACTGTATGCCCTTTCTTTTGCCCTGATAGGGATCGGTGATTCGCGATCTCATCAGGAGTGGCTACAAATTACTTCTTAACGGTTGGTTTAGCAATTGCTTTTGTGTCCCACATGATATAAACTTAATCCGTTATCCCGAACAGGGCGCTCGGGAGACCGAGCTTCCCACGATTTGATTCTTAGATCGGCTTAGAAACTAAAAAGGAGGTAACTGTGGCTTCAAGAAGTAAGGGTTTAGCTTTTCTTGTTACCGCTTTTGCTGCAGTCGTGCTGTCAGCTTCGGCAGCATTTCCAAGCGGTTATCAACTCAATGAACATGGATCAAAAGCCGTTGCGATGGGCGGAGCGTTCGTCGCGCGCGCATGGGATCCTTCATCGATCTATTTCAATCCCGCGGGTTTGAGCTACGTGAAGGGATTCGACATCATGCTGGGCGGAACTCTGATCCTTCCAAGCACGACTTTCACCGGTCCGTACCCGGACAATACTGAAACAAAAATGAATTCTCTCACGTTCTTCCCTCCGAACGCTTACGTGACTTACAATTTTGACAATGGCCTGGCGGCCGGAATTGGTGTTTTCACGCCTGAAGGACTGGGAACAAGCTGGCCTCAGGATTGGGTCGGAAGATTCATCATCACGAAAATCAACTTACAGTCATTCGACATCAATCCCACAGTGTCATATTCCTTCCTGAACGACATGATTTCGGTCGGAGTCGGGTTTGATTATGTGCTCGGAAGCGTGGTCCTTGAAAAGTATAATTCAAGTGGAGGGCTTGCTGATTCGGTGGGAAATTCGATTACACCGTTCGTTCACATGGACGGCAGCGCGAAAGGAACCGGCTTCAATTTCGGGGTCATGTTGAAACCATACGAGAATGTTTCACTCGGTTTTTCTTACCGGAGTAAGATAACCTACAAAGTTGATAATGGAACGGCAACTTACACGGGTGCCGACGGCATTTCCGCCCTGCTTCCAAGCGGTGCGGTTTCTACGTCTCTTCCACTACCTGAAACTTGGTACGCAGGCATCGCCTACAAGGGATCTGATTTTTCCATCGAGGCCGATTATCAATTTGTGGGGTGGAGTGCTTATAACCAGTTGGCCATTACTTTCCAGAACCCCGGAGCCGGTGGCAATCCGGCGCCAGTTGTTGGAGATTACAGCAACAGTTACATCATTCGCGTTGGAGGCGAGTATATGCTGAATGACGTATGGACGGTTCGGGCTGGGGTGTTTTACGACAAGAATCCAGTTCCCGATGCTTATGATTTGCCAATTCTTCCCGATGCAGACAGACTTGGACTAAATGTCGGCTTTGGGGTGAATCTAACCAACAATATTTCTGTCGATGCTTCTTATATGTTCCTTCCGTTCAAGCAGAGAACAATTACGACGTCCGCCTACGGGCTTGACGGGACGTACAATACGACCGCCAATCTTCTCGGCATCGACATAAGTTACAAATTGTAAGAGGAGCGAAAATGAGACCAAGATTTTCTGGATTAAAGGTTAGATTAGCAGGATTAACCACGTTGATCATTTTAACTGTTGTCTTCTCGTCATGTGGGGACTTTAAGAAATCGAGTGTAGTGACTCCGCCTTCCAACGGTTCCTTGAGCTTTACATCGTTTGTGTCGATTGGAAATTCGCTTACTGCGGGTTATCAAAACGGTGCGCTCTATGAATCCGCGCAGATTTATAGCTTTCCTGCGTTGATTGCAAAGCAGGTCGGCGTGAGTTCGTCGTTTGAACAGCCACTAGTTGCCGATCCCGGCATCGGCAAACGGATGTACTTGACTAACCTGGCGACTGGAGCATCAACGACATACCTTGTACAGGGTCAGCCTCTAAACAGCGCTTTGCCGAAGCCGTATAATAATCTAGGAGTTCCCGGCGCTGTACTCGGAGACTTGCTTTACACGACGGACTTTGTAGCGCAAGCGAATCCTGCCGGTCGCGCAAATCCATTCTTCGAAGTTGTGCTGAGGACAAATGCTCTTGGAAATAACATGGTTGAACAGGCGCTTGTCCTTCAGCCGTCATTCATGACAGTATGGATTGGCGCAAACGATGTGCTCGGCTATGCGACGACGGGTGGAACCTCCGGCATCGGTGGGCCTGGCACCGGCCCGACGGATGTCGCCAAATTCACGCAACTGTACGTTCAAATGATGGATTCGCTTATGATAGGTGCGCCGAAGGCGAAGTTTGCAGTCGCGAACATTCCAAACGTCACATCTATCCCGTTCTTCACCACGGTTACGCCGTTTATTGTTGGGCCGGATGGCAAGCCCATCGTGGTTTCCGGGAGGCACCTCCCACTGTTTGTGCAGCGACACGATGTTGATGGTAACCCCTATGTTGGTCCAGCAGACACGCTCAATGATCTGATTCTACTGACAGCTGTGGATTCGCTGGAGGCACTTGCCGGGACATCGTTATCCCACCCGCTCATCGACCCCTTTGTCCTAGATTCATTCGAAGTCGCGAAGGTCGAGACCGCGATTCACGGTTATAATAATGCGATTCAGACCGTTGCAACCGATAGCTCGAAGAGAGTCGTTTTGGTTGATGCCTACGCTGCGCTCAGTAACTTTGCCGCGTATGGCTATGTGGCGCAAGGAGTGACATTGACAAAGGATTACATCACCGGAGGATTCTTCGGGCTTGATGGCGTGCACCCGACTTCGCAAGGTTATGCATACATCGCGAACGTTTTTATTCAGGCGATCAACTCACATTTTGGATCCAATGTTCCGATAGTTGCAATATCTTCTATCCCCGGTTCAATTACTCTCGGCAAGGTGAGTGGTGCTGAAGCGCTGTGGACGAAAGTACATTATTCCGACCTTGCTCAGATGTTGAAACTAATTCAACAAGGGAAATAGCTGTAAGAGCAAGTTATCGTTAGGAAAATAATAATTAAGTAGGCGGTTATGGTGCACCGCCTACTTTTTTTTTGTAAATTATTTCAGAAATCAAGATGGCAACCATAATCTGTCCGAACTGCCGGTCGAGTAATATTCGTCGAAGTCGATCGCGCGGCGTCAAAGAGAAGCTGGTTAAACTAGTCGGCGATAAAGCGTTCCGTTGTAAAGATTGTGGTTGGCGGGGACTGATCTTTTCAAGAGGGGGACGCAGTTCTCGTGTTACTGCAAAACAGAGTTATGTCTTTGCAATAATTTTGGGAATTATATTACTTGCCTTGATCATAATTTTCAACATTCGTGACGAAGAAATCGAGAAGATGGCCAGAGCTATTTTTGGGAATCCCCAATGATGCCAGAAGTGAATTCACTAACCGAACGGGAGCTTGCACGAGCCGCGAAGGAAATGGGGCTGACTCCGGAAGAATTTCAGAAGATAAAAGAAATACTCGGACGCGTTCCTACATACACCGAAGTTGGTGTTTATTCGGTGATGTGGTCGGAACACGCAAGCTATAAAAATTCAATTCTCCAGTTAAAAAAGCTGCCGCGCTCCGGCAAGAATTTGCTTGTAAGTGCCGGCGAAGAGAATGCAGGGTTAGTTGATATCGGCGATGGTCTTGCGGTTGCCTTCAAAATCGAAAGCCATAATCATCCAAGTGCAGTTGAGCCGTATCAGGGAGCTGCTACCGGCGTCGGCGGAATTTTGCGGGACATTTTCACTATGGGTGCCCGTCCCGTTGCCGCCCTCGACTCGCTGCGATTTGGCAATCCAGAAAATCCCCGCGTGAAATACCTGCTGGAGAATGTAGTCAAGGGAATTGCCGATTACGGAAACGCTTTCGGAGTTCCGACAGTTGCCGGCGAAATCTATTTCGATGATTGCTATGACGAGAATCCGCTCATAAATGTAATGGCTGTTGGCATCGTCAGGCATAATCGTATCGCGAAGGCCGCGTCAAAAGGCATCGGAAATCTTGTTATGATCGTCGGTTCGTCTACAGGCCGGGATGGGATTCATGGCGCAACGTTTGCCTCGGAAGATATTTCGGAAGCTTCGGAGGCTAAGACGGCCTTCAGTACAGGTTGGCGATCCATTCACCGAAAAGCTTTTGCTGGAAGCAACGCTCGAAGCGATCGAAGCTGAGCTCGTCGTGGGAATACAGGATATGGGCGCTGCAGGAATTGCCTGTTCAACCTCTGAGATGAGCGCTAAGGGAAACACGGGCATGGATGTGAATCTGGACCTTGTGCCTCTTCGCGAGCTGGACATGTCCGCGTACGAGATCATGCTTTCGGAATCTCAAGAGCGAATGCTTGTCGTGGTGAGACCGGAGAATGAAGCTGCGATAAAGAAGATTTTTTCAAAATGGGATTTGAATGCGGAAGTGGTCGGCAAAGTCACAGACGATGGCATTCTCAGGATCCGTCGCTTTGGAAAAGTCGAAGCCGAGATTCCATCCGAGACTCTTGTTCTTGGCGGCGGTGCACCTGTATATGTCCGCGAAAGCCGCAAACCCGCCTACATTGACAAACTTGCCAAATTCGATCCGCTAACTCTGCCTGAGCCTCGAGATTACAACAAGACTTTGATGAATCTCTTAGCTTCCCCTAATATTGCCAGCAAGAAGTACGTTTACGAGCAGTACGATTTCATGGTCGGGACCGACACAGTTGTCTTGCCGGGCGAAGGAGATGCCGCGGTGACAAGGCTGGAAAGGTGGGCAAAGAGCAGAGACGGAAAGAAGCGAGGTCTTGTCGTAAAGACCGACTGCAATGCAAGGTACGTTTATCTTGATCCGAAGGTTGGAGCAGAACATGCGGTTGTCGAAGCAGCAAGGAACGTCGCCTGCGTCGGTGGAAAGCCGATCGCAATTACGAATTGTCTTAATTTCGGAAATCCGTACAAACTAGATGTCTACTACCAATTTGAGCAGGCAGTTCAGGGAATCGCGAAAGCTTGCACTGAGCTGGAGACTCCAGTGACGGGCGGCAATGTGAGTTTCTACAACGAGAGTCCGAATCGCACTGTGTATCCAACCCCGGTAATTGGCATGTTGGGAATCATCGATGATGCATCGAAAGCTGCTCGTTCAGCTTTCAAAAATGATGGTGACATAATTGCCGTTGTCGGTCCGGAAGGAAATGAAATGGGCGGGAGCGAGTATCTGAAAGTGATCCACAATATTGTTGCGGGAAGGATGCCGAGGGTGGATTATGAATACGAAAGAAGCCTACATGAATTCTTGCGAGAGGCGATCATGAACGAAATAGTGAATTCCGTCCACGATGTTTCGGAAGGTGGGCTCGCTGTCGCTCTGGCGGAATGCTGTATCATGGATGGGGATATGGATCGTGGCGCGGCGGTCGTCCTCGAACTGCAAACGCGAACTGACTTCGCGTTGTTTTCGGAAGGTGGAGGGAGGGTCGTCATCTCCTTTGCTCCGGAGAATATCCACAGGGTATTCTCATCTGCAGAATCGCAGAAGCTGCCGATAAGAAAAATTGGAACGGTTGAAGGCAATAAACTTGAGTTGAATGACCTTATCAGTATTGGCGTAAGTGATCTCGCCACCGCTTTTTACAAGGCTCTTCCTTCTAAATTTGCGGTATCGTTTGCAGTCTGATTAATATGAGCAAGATCTTTTGATAGCTTTGCTGGATGAAACCTCTTTCACTGGAAACTATTTCGGGCGGTTTCTTGCGTGAAATTGAGATGAAAATTTCTTTCAATGCTGGAATGGCATTTTCAGATTTCGGTGGCCGAGTCTTTCTCCATAATTCGATGAGGATCGCATGAAAACATTACTCTTTACAGGTTTCCCGGGATTTATCGGCACCCGTCTCGTTCGCGAGCTGCTCAGGCGAGATCAGCAGACTGGAGGTGATTGCCTTGGTTCAACAGAAGTTTCTTCAAGCATCGGAGGCTGCTCGGTTGAGACTTTCTGCGGAAATTCCTGGAGGTTCAAAACGTCTCCAGCTCGTGGTTGGAGATATCACCCTCGAGAACCTCGGGGTGTCCAATGTTGATTCAATCTCAAATCAAGTGACTGGTGTTTTTCATCTTGCCGCAGCCTATGATCTTGCGGTGTCAAGGTCGCTCGGCATGAGGGTCAACGTCGAGGGAACAAAAAACGTGGTGGAGTTTGCGAGACGATGTAAGAATCTGAGGCGACTCGATTACGTAAGCACCGCATACGTGAGCGGAGATATTGCCGGGACTTTTTCGGAAGGCGACTTTGACCGCGGACAAAAGTTCAAGAACTTCTATGAAGAAACAAAATTCCTGGCGGAAAAAGTAATTAGGGATGCCAAAGAGATTCCGTCCGTAATCTATCGTCCGGGAATTGTTGTCGGGGATTCAAGAACGGGTGAGACCGCGAAGTATGATGGTCCATATTACGTTCTCCAGACCATGCAGAGTCTTCCGAGATTTTTCCCGTTTCCGAAAATTGGCGGCGGCAAGGTAGAGGTGAATTTGGTCCCGATTGACTTTGTTGTCGATGCAATGGCGGCACTCTTCGCTGAAAACGGTGCGTTGAACAACACTTATCACTTGACTGATCCAAACCCGTTGAGAGTCTCCGAGCTTCAAAGCTTGTTCGCAATATCCTTGGGGAAGAGATTTCTTGTTTATCCTTTTCCGCCCGCTCTGGCCAAAGGAGCGATGTCAATCTCATTTGTGAGAAAGATCTACAAAATGCCTTCGCAGTTAGTTGACTACTTCGTCCAGGATGTGCATTACGAGTCGGCCGACACCGGTGGCGCACTTCGGAAGTTGGGTGTGGTCTGTCCTAATTTTGCCGAATATTTCAGGAATCTCTTGGGGTTCTTTCAGTCGCACAGTCAGAAAGAGTTGCAGGGAATCCTAATTTAGAAACGAGGAGACAATGGCTCAAATAGTTTTCCATTTTGCGAAAGAACGGAAAAAAGTCTACGAGTTGGCTTTTAACCTGAGATGGACATACGATTGTCCGACGCAACAATTCTTTTCGGGGTTGAGCCCCCGCACGTGGGATCGATCGAATCACAATCCGATTGCTGTTCTTAGCGAGATCAGCGAGGAGGAATTGCGCTCGAGGTTGCGAGATAAGGACCTTCACGACGAGCTCGATGAATGTTACAAGTCTTTACAGGACTACTTGAAATTCGTTAATAGGCCTGTGGCAGCTTTCAAGCGCTTTGATAAACATCCGGTTGCATACTTCAGCATGGAAATAGGAGTCCATGAGAGTCTTGCGATTTATTCGGGTGGGCTCGGGATTCTTTCGGGCGATCATACGAAAAGTGCCAGCGATATCGGATTAAATTTCGTCGGTGTCACGCTCTTTTACCGACAGGGATATTTTGTCCAAAAGGTAAACAGCGAGGGAATGCAGACCGAAGATTACAACCAACAGGAATACCACAGCCTCCCAATCGTTCCTGTTACGGATGAAGGCGGCAATCTGGTGAAAGTTCAGGTTCAAATCGGGAGAAGCATGGTCTCCGTCGCAGCCTACAAAGCTGTCGTCGGCAGATCGATCCTTTATTTGCTGGAGACCAATCTGCCGGAGAATGAGGAGCATTATCGTGATTTGACATTGAGAGTCTACGGGGGAGACAGCACGACAAGAATTTCCCAGGAAATATTACTCGGAGTGGGGGGTGCAAGATTTCTGAAGGAGCTCGAATATGAACCCGCAGTTTATCATATGAATGAAGGTCACTCCGCGTTTTTGACGCTCGAACTTTTGCATGAGCAGTTGTTGGCGGGAAAAACGGTGAACCGCGCCGTCGAAGAAGTAAAAAAGAATTGTCTTTTTACGACTCATACGCCGGTCGCTGCCGGAATTGATAGGTTCAGTCAGGACTTGATCAATTTCAGCCTGAGTGGTTTCGTTTCGTCGCTCGGAATTTCTTTAGATGACTTTATGAAATTTGGCAGGGTAAACCCCGACGACAAGAATGAGACTTTCTGCATGACCGTTCTCGCGCTCAAGATGAGCAGAGGTGCAAACGCTGTCAGCGAGTTGAACGGAAGAGTCAGCAGACAAATGTGGACCGGGCTTTATCCGGGGGCTAAGGCGGAAGAAGTCCCGATAGGTTACGTGACGAACGGAATTCACAGTCTAACCTGGCTTTCAACTGAAGCGAGAAAATTTTATGACACAAATGTGGGGAAGAATTGGCTCGTAAAACTTGAGCGCCGTTCTGATTGGGAAGCATCAATTGGCAAAATTGGGGATGAAGAAATATGGGCCTTGCGATATTCGCTGAGAAGAAGATTGATTGAATTTGTGCGCGAGAGGATGAGACGTCAGCAGATAAGGTTCGGGAATTCATCGGGCTGGGTGGAGAAGGTACTCTCGCCGGATGCGTTGACCATCGGATTCTCAAGACGGTTCGCGACATACAAGCGCGCGCCGTTGCTGTTTACGGATTTCGAAAGAGCTGCGCAGCTCCTTGGAGACAATAAGCGGCAAGTCCAGATAATTTTCAGCGGGAAGGCACATCCGAGAGATGATGCAGGCAAAGCGTTCATCCAGCAGATTTTCCATTTGACCCGTGACCCGCGTTTCACGGGGAAAATTGTTTTCGTTGAGGATTACGACATGGGAGTCGCGAGACAGCTTGTTGCAGGCTGCGATGTCTGGCTTAATAATCCGAGACGTCCCCTGGAAGCAAGCGGAACGAGCGGAGAAAAGGTGATATTGAACGGCGGAATAAACTGTTCCATCATGGATGGATGGTGGAGGGAAGCGTACAACGGCAAAAACGGTTTCGCGATTGGAGAAGACAAGGACTCTCAGGTTTCTGTCGAGGAGCAAGACCGGATAGACTCGCAAAATCTCTATGAAGTGATCGAAAATAAGGTCGTTCCGATCTTCTACGACCGCGACGCTTCAGGAATTCCGCTTAAGTGGATCAAGATGATCAAAGAATCTATTGGAACAATTGCGCCGGTGTACAACACAAACCGGATGGTAAATGAATATGTGGACAAGTATTATGTCCCAAAATCAAAGTGAGAAATTATGATGACTAAACTTGACGAGCTTTGCGTAAATACAATTCGATTTTTGTCGATCGATGGAGTGCAGAAGGCAAACTCCGGTCATCCGGGGATGCCGATGGGTGCGGCACCGATCGGCTTTACGGTTTGGACAAGATATTTGAGACACAATCCTCAGAATCCGAAATGGTTTAATCGGGATCGTTTCGTTTTGTCCGCCGGCCATGGCTCGATGCTGCTATATTCTCTTTTGCATCTTACGGGCTACGATGTTACGCTGGATGATTTGAAGCAGTTTCGACAATTCGGAAGCAGGACTCCCGGTCATCCTGAGTATGGACTCACCCCGGGGGTCGAGACGACGACTGGACCTCTTGGACAGGGACTGGGGAATGCAGTCGGGATGGCCATCGCAGAGACATTTCTCGCAGCACATTTTAATCGGGGCGAGTTCAACATAGTGGATCATTACACTTACGTTATTGCCGGCGACGGAGACATGATGGAGGGCGTGACGAGCGAGGCGAGCTCACTTGCCGGTCATCTCAAGCTCGGGAAGCTGATAGTTTTCTATGATGACAATCATATTACCATTGAAGGCAAAACGGATCTTGCGTTTAGTGAAAACGTCTTGGCCCGCTATGCTGCCTATGGCTGGCATACGCAGCACCTCGACGACGGAAATGATCTGGATGCAATTTCAAAAGCAGTTGATACGGCAAAGGACGTGACTGACAAGCCGTCCATCATTGGCGTGAGAACTCACATCGGTTTCGGATCTCCGAACAAGCAGGATACTGCGGATGCTCATGGTTCGCCGCTCGGAGAAAAGGAAGTCGAGCTCACGAAAAAGAATCTTGGCTGGCCGCTCGAACCAAAGTTTTTTATTCCCGATGAAGCACTGGCTGTTTTCAGAAAGGCTGTCGAAGCGGGGAAGAAATCTGAGGAGCGGTGGAACGAGCATTTCAAAGAGTATGGGAATAAATATCCTGAGCTTTCACGGGAATTTCTTGCGTGGATGTCCGGCGATGTTCCGCCGGAAACCTTGAAGGATTTTCCGAAATTCGATCCCGCCGCTGGAGCAGTTGCGACGCGCTCAGCATCTGGGAAAGCAATCAATGCATTTGCGCCAAGAGTCAAGAATTTTCTCGGAGGCGCAGCAGACCTGGCACCTTCCACGGATACTTTGATGAAGGATACGACCTCATTCTCGGCGGTAGATCGCTGCGGTCGAAATTTTCATTTCGGGATCCGCGAGCATGGCATGGGCGCTATCCTCAACGGTATGGCGGTTCATGGCGGACTCATTCCTTTTGGTGCTACATTCCTTGTCTTTGCCGATTATATGCGGCCTCCAATTCGTCTTGCCGCGATTTCACATTTTCGAACGATCTATGTTTTCACACACGATAGCATCGGTCTCGGCGAAGACGGACCGACCCACCAGCCGATCGAGCATTTCATGGCGCTGAGAGCGATCCCGAACTTAATTTTCATTCGTCCGGCGGATGCGAATGAGACGACGGAGGCATGGAAATTCATCCTTGGGTACAAGAGAGGTCCCGTTGCGATTGCGTTGACGAGGCAAAAGATTCCCGTGATTGATCGGAACAAATACTCGAAAGAGACGGGGTTCCAGCGCGGGGGTTACGTGCTCGCTGAGTCAGGAATTCCTGATGCAATCATTATCGCGACGGGAAGTGAAGTGAGCGTCGCAATGAGAGCCTACGAAGAGCTTGCATCCAAAGGAAAAAAGGTGAGGCTGGTTTCCATGCCAAGCTGGGAAATTTTTGACATGCAGGAAGAAAAGTACCGCGAGTCGGTTTTGCCGGCGGGTGTTTGGCGGCGCGTTTCGATTGAGGCGGGAATTACGAAAGGCTGGAGCCGATATGTCGGAGACAGAGGCATTTCGATCGGCATCGATCGCTTCGGTGCTTCTGCTCCTGGTGATGTCGTCATGAAAGAATACGGGATAACTTCCGGGGCAGTTGTCGCGGCCGTGGAGAGACTGATGAAATGATAAAGGATCGTTCACAAAACAATTTTTCCTTGTTGTGGCGGACCTCCCCGAAAGAAGAGTGAACTCCGTGAAAGTTGCAGCGAACAAAGGTGGGGTTTGCGTCGTCGCTTCACTCCTCGCAGTAAGATCGCATCATTTCTTTAAGTACCATTATCCTGTAAGAAATAGGAAGTCATAATGTCAATCAGATTTCAGTTTGAAGTCGCAAAACATCAGAAACTGTTTTCCGAAAGCGTCAAGCAGGTAGCAGGCTCGAAGTTTCTGCAGCGTTTGTGGAAGAAGGACGGCTCCCTTTGGTCTGAAGATCCAGCTCACCATGCCGTTGCGCTAAACAGGCTGGGCTGGCTCGATCTACCATCCCGGATGATGCAGGAGAAAGATCGGCTTGATGAGTTTGCCATGGAAAAGGTGTTCAGGAAATTCAGGCATGTCGTTCATCTCGGGATGGGGGGAAGCAGTCTCGCTCCAGAAGTTTTCTTCAGGACATTTGGAAGTGCAGCCGATTTCCCCAAGTTGATCGTTCTTGATTCAACCGATCCCGATCAGATCGGAGACGTGCTAAAAACCGTCGACCTTGACTCGACGCTTTTTATCGTTGCATCAAAATCAGGCTCCACGATCGAAACTTCTTCTCTGGCAAAATTCTTTTATGAACACCTCTCTCGTTTGAATCCAGCGACGGCCCTTGAGCACTTTATTGCCATCACAGATCCTGGCACGGCTCTGCAGGAACAAGCGGAGAAAAAGTACGATGGGGTTTTTCTGAACCCTGCTGATATCGGTGGAAGATATTCGGCGTTAAGCTTCTTCGGACTTGTCCCGTTTGCCTTGCTCGGAAAAGATCTGTCAAGACTTCTGGCGAGGGCAGAAGAGCAGGAAAAAGCTTGCCGTGCTGACATGCCTGAAAGATCTTCTGACGCTGTCAAGTTAGGTGCGTTCTTGGGAAAACTTGCCGACTCGGGCATCAATAAGCTGACGCTCCAGACTAGTTCGTCTCTTTCAACCGTCGGCTGGTGGATCGAGCAGCTTGTAGCTGAAAGCACCGGCAAAGAGGGAAAGGGAATTCTTCCCGTCAACGGCGAAGAGATCACCGCATCTGATCTGTATTCCACAGATCGTGTTTTTGTCTACATGAAGTTGCACGGTGATATCGATCTGGGCAAAGAAGAGAAGCTAAAGATTCTGAAGCGGAACGGGTTTCCGGTGATTCTGCTCGAGATAGATGATCTTTATGACCTGGGCGGACTTTTATACGACTGGGAAATTGCAACGGCAGCGGCAGCTTCCATTATCCATGTTGATCCGTTTGATGAGCCGAACGTTAAGGAGAGCAAAGACAATACGAGACGAGTTCTGGATGAATTCAGGTCGACCGGGAAAATGGAATTTGAATCATCGCCGCTCCTTGAGGGAGAAGCAACGGTGTATGGAAATGTCGCGGGATCAGGAGATGTTGCCGGGATATTGAAGAATCTCTTCGCGGGAAAAAAGGACAGGGATTATCTCGCCATCATGGCATACATTCCGAGGAGAAGCGAGTTTGAGGAATTTCTCGGCAGGCTTCAGGGATCACTTCGGGATAGGTTGCGGATTCCCGTTACGATTGGATTTGGTCCCCGTTTTCTCCATTCGACCGGCCAGTTCCATAAAGGCGGTACAATGAACGGACTCTTTATTCAGTTCGTTCACGATCCAGTGAAGGATTTTGCTGTCCCCGGGGAAGATTATTCTTTCAAGAATTTATTCCGCGCACAGGCAATCGGAGATTATGTTTCGCTAAAGACGAAAAAGAAACCGGTTGTGTCAGTTGAGTTAAGAGAAGAGCCGATTGCTCAGCTTGAGGAAATTTTCAGGAAGATCCTATGATATGAAATTTGACCTCACCCCCGTCCTCTCCTGGTCGGACAGGGGAGATTGAGATCCATACTGTCACAGTCTCCCGCTGAGTGACTGTTCCCAATTCCTATAAGAATAAAAGCGGGAAAGTGACTGCTCCAACGATACTCGCGGCAAAGTTGACAACGTCATTGTTAATCCAGCGATAACCTCGAACTAATTTTGTCTCGTGTCCGTCACAATGCCGCTTGCGTTCTGTGATCTTCCCGCAGATGGAGCACTGGTACTGCGACTGAATCGTGCCGCCAATCAGACTGTCAGCGAGACTTCCGATAGCACCGCTGACAACTGCTGCGATAACGAATCTTATAGGGAATAGGGTATAACCTTCCGCAAAGGGAAGCGCCAATGATGCCAGGATTGCTGCCGACATCATTCCTGCAAAAGTGCCGAGCGAAGAAACTGCACCCGAGACACCTTTCTCAACTCTTTTCCCGAGTGGAATTGAGAATGGATCATTCCGAGAAAAAACCCCGATTTCGGTTGCAAGCGTGTCGGCGGTAACTGCGGACAGTGCTCCAAGATAAGCGAGGTACCATTGATAATTTGGCACCAAGATGCTGCAGATGAGCATCAGCAACGCAAAACCACCATTGGCAAACACCTGTGCCGAGTCGCGCTCATGGCTCTTTTCATAAAGTAAATTGTAATTTGCCTTCCGTCTTGAAAACAGTTTCGATGCGATGCTTCCGATGATGAAGAATATGAGAATCGGCGCTGACCACTGCCAGCCGCCAAGTCCGAAAACAAACCCACCAAGTATGAACGTTGCAACCGCTCCGTCCGTGGAAAGGAATCTTATTTTTACGGACGCTGCGGCAACGAGAAGCGCGAGAAGCTCTCCGAGGATAAACAGGTTGAACAGTACCGGTTGGCTTGCTGCGATGAAGAGCAGAATACCGGAGGCAAGTGGAACGGTCAGGTTGTCGGTTGCCTTGGGTGAAACGAGCTCGATTGCCGCAACCATGATGCCGACTGAGATTGAGACGTTCAATTGGAGTAGGAATTTCGCTGCCGTTGAGGCAGGCTCACCGAAAAACACAAGCCCTATCATGGTCGCAATTGAAGCGACGAGAAACATCCCGGCGCTTCCTTCGAATGTTTTCCTCTCGCCGAATGCCTTCACGTCATGTGTATTCTTCATTGATGTGCCAACTATTGCTGCGGCTGGATCAGCAAGTCCCATAACCAACATGGCAGTCGATACGATGAATGGATAGTTATCCCATAGGAAGAAAACGAGGACGAGAAAAGAGATCGGGTAATAAACAGTACCGAGGTTTTTTCTGTCAATGTTTATTCCCTTGAAAATTCCAGACTTAATCGAGATGAAATTCACGACTATAAAAATTGAGGCGAGCAGGGCAGGATAAAAGCTGCGTCTGAAAAGGAGCGGAGCGAAGAAGATGACCACCGCGACGGAGACATGAACGAACATGCGCGTCCTTTTCGGATCGATCCTGAGGAATTTCTTCGCCTGATCCGCCGCAAGCACGAAGGCGGTCAGACTCGCAAGCACCAAGATGAAATTGAGGGATTCACTCATCTTCAAAAAGCTAATTACTGGATGATCAAGATACAATATTAAAATGTGGACAGCCTGCAAGAATTGAAATTTCATGGAACATTGGTTCGATTTGCAGCAGGAAATTCGGATGAAAGGCGGAACGATGCAATATTTCGTTGCAGTAGTCAACCGCAGGCCTACATCCCTGTTTAATGATGAAGAGTACTGGAATCCCTTTTGAGACATCGACTCACAACTTGCTTAACAGTACTCTCACTTCGAATTCCGTTGACATGATCATTGTCCGAACTTGATCTTTCTCTTCAGACGAAGACTTTTAGTCTCCTACCTGATGTATGTTGGGAATGCGAAGTCGGAGGCTTAGGCTGAGTCCAAAAGTGATCAACAGAGATTTTCTTCCACAAACGAGACCGGGCAAGTTTGGTCATTGAAACGACTCGCTTATTTAGGAGGAGAACGGCGTAGATTGCCCCAGAAGCGACAAGCTTTAGGCCTTGTATTTTTATGGGCAATTAAGATGACAGACTGGAATTGGTGACCAATTCCGACATTTTGAAAATGTAACGGAGAATTACGGTTTTGTTATCCCGTATCGGTTCGATAGAAGATGTGACCGCAAAGCACTGAGAAATAAGCAGCATGATTGCGGCATAGGCGTTGCGCTGTAGGTGTCGGATGCTCTCCACCGCACGCGGTGCCTTAAACGGCGTTTTTTTGCGAATTGTCGCTACCTGCCGAGCAGATGCTCCGTTTGTCGCATCGGAGGTGGTTGTTTTCAAAACATCTAAATGGTAAAGTATGTCTGAATAGAGCTTAGGACGAGCATTAAATGAAAAATGAGATTCTCGGTTGAAGGCGCTTCTTTCAACAAAAAGAAAGAGCAAATACAAGTCCTGACAAAACTTCTCTTCAATATGGAGGACGTCTCAGAGATGCACGGGTCGAGTGTGAAGCGATCAGTCGGTGCATCGCCGAAAAGGAATTCGCACCCCGGCCACGAAAATCAAATGGCCAGCCATTCAAGTGTGTTTTGTGTCGATGTATCCAAGCGATTCTATTATCCGTGAAGTATAAACCATACATATTGCGTTTTCTGATAGCTCGGCTGTTAATCTATTCTTTCATTGCTACAACGGCGACGGCAGCGACGATAACAACTACAGGCTCCGGCAATTGGAGTTCAACAACTGCAAATGCGCCATGGCCCGGGGGAACAATACCCGCAGCAACAGATGATATAGTCATAGGTGCTGGATTTACTCTCACTGTCGATGGCAACTACACCTGCAATTCCATGACGATTGGCAACGGTTCAACACTTACTGTGAATTCGGGAATTTTGTTAACTGTGACTACATCTATCACATCTGTCAATCTTGCTACAGCAAATGCAACTGGAACTATAAGTGGCGCGGGATCGATTGCGGCTGCGACACTTGTTGTTGGAAACAACACAGCTCCTACCACTGCTAATGCTACACGGACACATAATCTTACTTCAACTATCGCTTCACTGACTCTTTCATCGACTTTGACGATTGTTTCAAGAATTGGCTCGAGTAATACGCGAATTGCAAATGGTATTTTTACATTGTCCTCGGGAACGGTTACGGTGGGTGGCGGCTTGACTACGACGAACGCAAATGCGGTAAATAACTCTACGTTCACGATGGCAAGTGGTTCTCAAAATGGGACTCTTGTTCTCGGTAATGCTACGCCGGTTAATCTTTCTGCAACGGGGACAAACACCATTACCTTCAACGGAACCGGAGCAACAGTTAATTATGGTTACGGCGGAGCGCAGACAGTTTATGTGACCACATATGAAAACCTCACGCTCTCCGGCAGCGGAGGTAAGACGTTCGCAGTAACAACAGTGACCGGCAATTTGACATTGGGTGGCACTGCAACGGTGACAACAGGAGCTAATTTGACAGTCGGCGGCAATCTAAACATTGGCGATGGTACCTCCTTTGCTGTTCCTGCGTATAGCATAACTGTTGCGGGGACGACCATTGTTGGAGGAGGAACGAGTGGAACGCTGACCATATCCTCAGCGACCGGAACGAAGACATTTACTGGATTAGTAACGATCAATGTTGGAGCTACATGGAACAACACTGCAAATGAGGCAATTACTTTCCAGGGTGGAATAACAAACAATGGCACTTTCACAGCAGGGACAGGCGTGCAGACTTTTAGTACGAACGCACAGAGTTTGACGGGGACGTTGTCAATCCCGAGTGTCACGGTCACCGGCGTGACGTTGACAAACAACGGGACGTTGACAATAACAACAGCATTAGCTGGAACAGGTGGACTGACAAACGCAGGCACATTGAATATCAACTTTACTGGTGCCGCTGGGATAACCACGCTCACTGCAACGGCAAACGGTAACACGGTGAATTATGGATATGCAGGTACACAGACGGTCTTTTCCACGAACTATTACAACCTAACATTAAGTAGCAGCGGCGTAAAGACGTTACAAACCGGAACGACAACTATTGGTGGCAATTTAGCATTAAACGGAACTGCAACAACGACGACGGTTGTCGCCATAACAGTCGGCAGTCTTGTTGTTGGCGACGGTACCGGCTTGACTGTCGCAGGATTTAATTTGACTGTTAACGGTACGACCATTGTTGGAGGAGGAACAAGTGGAACGCTGACCATATCCTCAGCGACCGGAACGAAGACATTTACTGGATTAGTAACGATCAATGTTGGAGCTACATGGAACAACACTGCAAATGAGGCAATTACTTTCCAGGGTGGAATAACAAACAATGGCACTTTCACAGCAGGGACAGGCGTGCAGACTTTTAGTACGAACGCACAGAGTTTGACGGGGACGTTGTCAATCCCGAGTGTCACGGTGACCGGTGTGACATTGACAAACAACGGGACTTTGACGGTAACAACAGCATTAGCTGGAACAGGTGGACTGACAAACGCAGGCACATTGAATATCAACTTTACAGGTGCAGCTGGGATAACCACGTTCACTGCAACGGCAAACGGCAACACGGTCAGTTATGGTTATGCAGGTACGCAAACGCTTAGGGGAGTGACTTATTATAATCTTACATTAGCCGGTAGCGGCGCAAAGACAATGACCGGCGTGAGCACAATTAACGGTAATTTTACACTTGCGGGAAGCGCAACAGCCGCCGCAGCAGCGGGTCTCACTATCGGTGGGACCGTTACTCTCGGGACGGGTACCACATTTACTGGCGGGGCTTACAACCATAATGTTGCTGGTGACTGGACGAATAATGGGGGGACATTTACTGCAACAGGTTCAACAGTTAACTTGGACGGCACCAGTCCCCAAACCATCGACGGCACAAATGGCTCAGGGTTCAATAACCTAACCATAAACAATGCCAGTGGGATCTCGTTAGGTGCGGCCGTATCGGTCGCAGGAACTCTCACACTTACATCGGGCGTCCTTACCACATCGTCAACAAGTTTGTTGACAATAACAAACACGGCAGTGGGTAGTATTACCGGTGCGTCAGTCACTTCGTATGTTAATGGTCCCCTGGCAATGACGTTGCTTGCAAATGTTGCGGCTGACGGCACAACATATTCATTCCCCGTCGGTGAAACAGGAAATTTTCGGCCACTGGACCTGGTAAATATTCGAACTGGAGCAACGGCGCCGGTTGTACGAGTAACGATAAGCGGCACCGGTGCTTCTACGGGCGACGGGACAACGATCACAAGTATTGCGCCACGCAATTGGTATGTTCAAGTGACTACCGGGAATTTTACAAGCGCGACAATTCGGCTCACGGAGAGCGGCTTGATACCAACCAATGTCATCGGTCAATCGGCAGCACAATCAGGGAATTATGTCTCAATTGGCGGCACGAGCATCAGCACATCTGTGACTTCTGTTCAGTCGGTCTCTTCATTCCCTGTTTATTTTGCGATAGGTATTTCCTCGATCAAACCGTTGTATTCTTACCAATCAGGCAATTGGGACAGTACGACTACTTGGACGACTGATCCATCGGGTACACTTTGGATCAATCCGAGAATTCCCGGAACCATGGATAACGTTGTCATCCTCAATGCCCGTACGATTTCTATTAGCGTGAATGCGAAAAAGGTAGTTTCACTTACTATAATTTCGGGAGGCATCCTTGACATCAAATCCACGACCGGCCACAATTTTGGAACGGTAGCAGGGCAAGGGAAAATAATGCTTAGCTCTAATAGTTTTCCCGGTGGAACGTTTACCAGTTTCGTTGCGAGTAATGGCGGAACGGTCGAATATTATAACTTGAACAACGTTCCCATCAGCACTACGCAGTTCACATATAATAATTTGATAATTTCAGATTCATCAGGTACGATCAGCGCATATCTAAATAATGGGAGCAATCCAACTACTTATACTATCAACGGGAATTTCAGTCTGAAAAACTATTCCTCCGGCACCAACACGTTTTATTTTGGCAATCCGACCGCTTCAGATAATCTGATTAATATGACCATCTATGGCAATTTTTCTGTCGATGCCGGTTGCAATATCAGGGTAAATAACTTTGCAACTTCACACGCCATTCCTAATCTGAGTGATGAGGGTGCTACAGCTTATCTTGTTCATTCATTATCTGTATACGGTAGTTTTACAAACAACGGTTCTGTCCGATTTACAGGATTGCCGTCACCTGTAAACACCGCGTACTATACCCTTGCAACAACTGCAACCGGTGGGATTAACTATGGCGATGTTCAGGTCTTCTTCTACGGTGCAGCAAACAATACCATAGTATGTAATGGAACAACCGACTTTTTCAGGTTGATAGTCGCCAAGGGGTCGGATGAAACTTACATCCTCGAGGTGAGCTCTTCAAATACGAATAATTTCGCTCTTTATGGTCCCAATTTTCAGGGAAACAACGCGTTTAACGGCGGCACCATCAACGGTTATGGCTACGGAGCGTACTACAAGGCTCTGTTTATTCATTATGGCACACTAAAACTGGATGCAAATATTAGTATTCCGTCCCTCACGGAAGGAGGACAAGATTTTAACGTTATACCCACTGCAGGATTGTGGATTAATGGTGCGACTGTATCAACGACAGTAACTGGCCTCAACGGGACCGGCTATCAGGCAGCCACACTCTACGGCTCTTTGCGCATCAGCGCGGGTCAGTTCTCAACTGGTGATGCTGCGGGCATAGTCCTTGGAACATTGGGAACTCCTATGATTTTGATCGAAGGAACCGGAGTGTTAGATGTCAGCCAAGCATGGACTGCGTCAGGAGGTTCCAATCTGATGAGTTATATTCAGACAGGCGGTACAGCCAACATACGCCTGCAGGGAGAAAACCATGCAGGACCAATGCTGGGACTAAGCAGTCCGAATGCCTCATTTGTCATGAGCGGGGGGACACTCAATTTTAATTATAATGCCTTTATCGATGCGACCACAGACTACGCAATCATGGATGTTGAATCTCAAACGGGGTATTATCAGGTCACTGGAGGGACGGTTAATCTCAATCTCCCAAGCTCTGCAACTGCCTACACAGCCAATTCAACGGTACCGTTTTATAATCTGAATATCTTGAACAAAACCGGAACAGGGACTACGACCATTCAATGGAATACTCCGGGTTCAAGTCTTAATGTATTAAATAATTTGACGATCGGCAGCAACGCTGTCTTGAACCTCAATACAAGTTCAATCAGTCTCTCTGTCGGTAATAGTTTTACCATTTCGTCCGGTGGCACTTACACGCCTGGTGCAGCAGATACGACAATCTTCAACGGGAGCGGGTATCAAGCATTCACGAATGCCGGCACTATTACGGGCGGGTTGGCCAGTCTCACAGTTACCAATTCTTCCAGTACAACAATTATCAGTAATAATGTCACTGTGAATGGTACACTCACAATAGGTCAAAACGCCGTATTGAATGACAGCGGGAAGACCGTTTCTGTTGCTGGAAATATTAGCAACAGTGGGAAGCACATCAGCAATTCAACTGCAGGCGGAATTGTTTTGACTGGCACGGCTGCACAAACCATCAGTGGAAGCGGGACAGGAATTTTTAATAACCTGACACTAAACAAAACTGCCGGCTCAGTTACCGTCAGCGCTAATATGACTGTTACAGGTAACTTGAGACTCGCCGGCACGACAACGGGCGTTTGGAATATACTCAATATTGGCAGCTATAATCTTTCATTAGGGACTAATGCTGTGGTTTATTCCGATGCAAGTACAGGCACTGCTTTTACCAATAATAGGATGATTCAAACCAACGGCCAGGGTTCTGACGGAGGTGTAAGTAAAACTCTTTCGAATACTTCTGCATTTAGTTTTCCGTTTGGTTTTTATAATGCATCGAATACTACATACTATTACATGCCGCAATCGATACAATTCAGCAGTGCGCCAACTACATATGGAACAGTAACGACGCGCCCCGTCAATGCAAGGGATCCGTTTGCACAGAGTACGAATTCGCTGGCTTGTTACTGGAAAACGACCAGTACTGGTTTCACGGGGATTCCGTTAGGTTCGGTTATCAGCATTTACTATTACAACGATTATTTTGTATCCGGTACCGAGGCGAATTATATACCGGCTGTTTTCGGTAATTCGATCTGGCATTATATCAACAATACTAGTTTGATAAATACTACTACAGATCTTGTTTCGTATAATGCTGCAGATAGCGCTGGTGGAGACTATACGGCTGGTCAAATAGCAGCATTTAATGGTACCATCTACACTTATTATAGCATCGCGAACGGTCCTTGGAATGCTATCAGTACATGGTCCTTGACAAGAGGTGGTCCGCCCGCCTCAGCAATACCTGTCGCTGGCAACATTGTGGTCGTTTGTAGTCCATACATAGTTACAACTACAGCCGCAGCCGCTTCAGGAAGCCTGACTATAGAAACCGGCGCAACACTCGATTTGGGAAATGTCAATGGACATAGTTTTGGTTCAATACCTGCATGCGGTGGAACACTGAGAATTGCCAGCAGCGGATACTTTCCTACGGGTGATTGGGGAAATTTCTTAGGGACTTCCGGCGGGACTGTCGGATATTATCAGACTGCAGCCCTGACATTAAATTTGCCGACAACGTATACGCTACCTAACGGAAGCAGCGCGAATATTACTAGTTATTGTAATCTGATTACGTTGCCTTACAGCGGGTCGAACATAATCTTACCGAATACGAACTTGACGATTTACAAGAACTTCACGGTAGGATATTCTCCAGGGGGAGGAACCACTAATTGTACTACACAGCTTAATCCAGGTGCGACAGCCACGGTGCTGGAAGTGCATGGGATCACTACGGTCAATCAATACGGCATTTTGCAGTACATGAATAATGTTGCGCAGATCGTCATTGCAGACAGCGACGTAAATATTGCGAATGGCGGAACGCTTAAAGTGCGTTACGGCGGAAACTCAGTTGCAAACACGCTAACAGTGTACGGGAACATTATCAATAACGGGAGATTCGATTTAGATTCGAATACAACAACCAATACTTATTACAGCAGCCTTCAATTTACAGGTTCTTTCGGCAAATCTTTTAGCGGTACGGCTGCACGAACACATTTGTACAACATTATAATGAACAAAGGCGCCACGCTCGACTCTATCGTTAATGTCTCGGTGGATACGACAGGATTTCTAATGGGAAGTGGCGGGTTATCATTACAGAATGGGACGTTCAGATTGACATCTGCGGTGACAATGGCACTCTCTTCAGGCGGGTTCACAATTCCTGTTACCGGGGGTCTCTCGGCGAATGGTGGTACATTCAATATTGTCACCGGGACGACTTCGGCAGATCTGACTTTAAAAGGCCGCCTGGAGGTGCTGTCTGGAACCGTCAATGTCGGGCCGGCCATTTCCTCCGCGTCGACAATTTCATCCAGTATCGTGTATTCCGCGGCAGGTTCTCCAACTATTAGCATTTCAGGAGGGACTCTCAACGTCTTCTCTCAAGTACGGCGCGATACGGCGAATAATTCAGGCTCTCTAAGTTATACTCAAACGGGAGGCGCGGTCACTGTTGGGGCAAGAAATCCTTATCTGAGAAGGGCAGCCTTTGAAGATCTGAATACTGGAAGCTCATTCGTAATGAGCAACGGTACATTGATCATAGCCAGCGGCAATGTTAACGCGACCTCTCCTTATGATTTGGATTTGGAACCCGACATCTCGAAAGTCACCGGCGGCACGATACAATTTGGCCTATCGGGCGTTACGACAAGTCAAACTTCATTTCGTTTCGAAACATCCATTCCCTTGTGGAATGTTATGCTTGACGCAACCACAAACGCTGCAGCAATACAAGAAGTATACAACTCGACAATTTCAGGTAATCTCACTATTGGCGGTGGATCGAGCTACTACAATGCGAATGGACTCGATCTCGAAATTGGTGGGAACTTGATAAACAACAATACGGATGCTTCGATCGGTCCAAATGTCGGTGGTTTTCAGTCGCAGTCGCTTACGCAAACCACTTCGTTTCTTGGTAGCACCGATCAGACCATCACCGGTACATCTTCCAACCGGACCAATTTTGCTAATTTAGAAATAGCGACATCTTCAGGAGATACAGTATTTCTAAGTAATGGCACGTCCAGCGTCGTTGTGAACGGTGATTTAACTCTAACATCGGGCACCCTCAACGATGGCGGGAATTCAATATATCTGCTGAACGACGTCGATAATAATGCCGCCCATGTTAGCCCCAATGCGAATTCCGGTGGAATGATCTTTTCAGGTGCATCTAACCAGGGAATGACCGGAAGTGGGAGCGGAATATTCGGCAATATTGAAATCAATAACGGCGGCAACGGCGTCAACATGACCGATAATTCTACGATAAATGGCCGGATCAAGTTTACAAAAGGATATCTCGTATATTGACGATTATGCTTTAACGTTAGGCCTCGGCGCCGCAGTCTCGGGTACCGCCAATGCGTCAAACCTGATTTTATTAAACGGCGTGTTGAGCGACAAAGGCGTGACAAAGATTTTTCCGACAGGCGCATCGACATTTGCACTCCCGATCGGAGCCAATGGTAAATATACGCCCGCATCATTTAGTTTCTCATTGAACGGCAATACGGGCGCGTCGATTAAAGTTATCCCCGTCGACGGACTCCACCCGTCCGTTAACACAGATAGTGTCAGCGATTATCTGGATTACTACTGGTACGTGTCCACGACAGGATTCTCATCTGCGTATAGTGTAACACATACCTACACATATGCCACCGCCGACACTGTAGGAACTCCGGCACATATAGAAAGGTACGATAACTCCACCTCGAAATGGTCGACAATAACTGGGTCAATCACTCCCCCGACATTTTCGTTTACCAGTAGTTCTCTCCTGGACGGTTCATATACAATCGGGGATGCCTTCGTCTCACTCCCAATGCTTTATAGCATCATGTCAGGAAGTTGGTTCAATGCCTCGTTGTGGGCCACCGATACCTCATCGAAGGTACCTTACGGCAAAATACCGAAGGGAAATCCTGTGTACATACGGGCACAAGATTCTGTCGCTTTGACCGCCAACAGCGCAAATGCCGCGTCAGTGGTTATCAATGGCGTGCTCGATGCTCAAAACACGACATTCCATAATATCGGACAGGTGTCGGGAGGCGGAAAAATACGGATCTCAAGTACGAGCAGTGGCTTTTTTGCGTTCCCCGGCGGCACCTGCGATGCCTTCTTCGCAAATTCGGCAAGCACGGTCGAGTTCTACGGCAGCATCAACGGAAGATTGCCATTAGATCCGGGCAACACGACGAAGCCGTATCAAAATGTCATTTTTTCTGGGACCAGTATCAAATACATCAGCAGTGTAGATATAAAAATTAACGGTAATCTGACTATTAATAGCGGGGGCAGGCTGGATAATACCCAATACAACAAAAATGTTTATGTTCTTGGGAACTGGACTGACAACAACGTTAGCACCGCGGGTTTTGCTCCCGGCAATGGCACGGTTTATTTCAGCGATTCCGCGGAGGCGCAGCGCATTATCATGGCAAGCGGCACGATGACTGAAACATTCTATGATCTCGCCATCAACAATACGTACGGCGTCACAATTAGTCCAGGAAATGTCGCAGTTAGCGATCAGCTGATTCTCATATCGGGAAATATTACAACAAGCAGCAGTGACACTTTAACGATCACAAATACAGACACAGGCGCCATTATAGGTGGAGGCGTCAATTCCTTTGTGAACGGGCCACTCAGAAAGCAAATACTTAACGGGTCAAGTTTTCAATTCCCGGTGGGCGATGCAGTGTCTTCCGGCCGTAGTCGGTTCGGATATGTCTCCGTGAGAAACACTTCCACTTCCGGAGCACAGATGTGGTCGGCACAATTTTTCGATAAAAATGCAACAACAGACGGATATAATATTTCTAACTTCACCTCACCTCTCAAGTCGGTCGTCTACAATGAGTACTGGAAGATCACGGGACCGACCGGAGGAACCGCGAGTGTCAGGTTGAGTTGGGATGAATACACGGGAATGAGCAGCTCATTAGCTACTCGCGCTCTTTCTATGGTTGCGGAATGGGGCACACCGGTAGCGAGCAGCTGGAATTCCGTTGGCAATGTTGTTTCCGATTTTGGCCAAGATTCGGGCACAGTAGCAACTTCGGCTTTGCTGAATCTCGCTGGCACACAGGTGTTCACTATCGGAGCTTCAACGGCAGCAATAGCCGCCCTGATCACCTCAATCCAAACAGGGTTATGGAATAATCCGGGTGTATGGAATGTCGGACGACTTCCTACTCCGATTGATACTGTGGTCATCACCAGCCCATATACGGTTGCCCTTGACACCCCTTCAACAGTCTCTCGGTTTGCCGTCAATAGCGGTGGACAATACAACGACAGCACATTCACATTGACGGTCACTGGAAATGTGGCGCTGAACGGTACATGGACTGGCTCTGGAAAATTAAGTCTAATAACGTCGGGCGATACCCTTTATGGTACGGGTGCAGCTACGGGAAACAGCACGCTGGAAATCGCCGGTGGAAGCAAGAACATTGCTTCCAGCGCAAACTTGATATTGAAAATTGTTTCGATACTCTCCGGCGATACGCTCAACAATTATGGTAACGTAACTATCGATTCGCTGACTGGCGGCGCCACAACATCTGTCTTTAATAATCTTTCGGGTGCGACGTTGACAATCAATGGTTCAATGCTTGCTACAGGCACACTTAACGCTGCTGCGTCTCCTAACACCGTCATTTACGATGGATCAGTAAGCCAGGCAATCAAACCTACAACATACTGCAATGTTATCCTCAGCGGTAGCGGGCCGAAGTCAATCAACAATGGTTCTACGACAATCAACGGAGGCCTGGAACTTTCCGCCGGGACAGTGCTCACCATACAATCCGGTGCATCGGTTGCGACAGCAGGAGCGGCAAAAATTGTTCTTGACACGAACGCAAATTATATAAACCTCAGCAGCAGCGCGCCAAAGCTCCAGGTGCTGACCGGAATCACTGGTCAAGATGGATGGCGTATGCTTTCCGCGCCCGACACAGTAACGGTTGGCTCGATGTTTGGTGGGCAAGTTCGTCACACAAGGTTTCACCGGTTCGACTTATCCTGCCTTGCAACCCAACCTGCTGTGGTGGGATGAAACCAGCCAGGGAACTTCGCTGCAGGCGTGGAGACAACCCTCATACAGTACCGATACCGTCAAGCTGGGAAGGGGCTACATGTTTTACGTGTTCAATGGAGCGCAAAATAACAGGCCAGACTCAGGCAACTATAGCGATACTCTCCCGTTGACTATGTATGCGTCGGGTGCGGAACATCCGCTTACCGCGGCATTTGACTTTGGCGTGACAGCCACCACGCGCTCTCCCGGCGGAGTCCCCAGACACGACCTGCGTAGACACCAACGATGCCGATTATGGCTGGAACCTGGTTGGCAATCCGACTCCTTCCACCATCAACTGGAATGCATCTTCAGGGTGGACAAAACGAACATGGATGGAACAATCTATGTCTGGGATCCCACCGACACCACCGGCGGATACAAGACGTGGAATGGCACGACTGGAAATCTCGGGAGTGGATTGATCGCACCGTTCCAGGCGTTCTGGGTGAAAGCAAACGCCAGCAGTCCCTCGCTGAAATGCGACAATGGTGTGAAAACAACAGGTGGCAGTTTCCTTGAAAATATCGCCAAGGGTTCCACGGTGGCAGCGGTTTCCTCAAGAAGACTGGCCGATGGTTCCCCGGGCGGGAGTTCCCTGAAGAAAACCGTCCGAGGATTCTGTCATCGTCGACACCCGTTCTTTCGTTGAATCTCTCCGCAAATGGACTTCAGACGCAGGCATATCTGATGTTCAGCGACCAGGGAAAGCTGACGTACGATCCGTACGATGCATTCAGTTTGGTTCCGCTTTCGACTAATTACCTGATACTTTACACAGTTGCCGGAGAGAGCCAGCCCGCCATGCAGATTCAGAATTTGCCTGATACAGGTTTTAGTGAACCCTTCACACTTCCATTGTACGTCGGTGGAACGGTCGGCGGTCAGCCGCTTAACGGCTCGTTCACGCTCAGCTGGAAATTGAACGGACGGCTTCCGGCAGGCTGGAATATCACGCTCATGGATGACGCTGCCGGAAAAGGCATACACCTTGACCTCAGGTGGCGAGTTGACATTCCAGTACAATACGCCAACCGACTTGCTGTCTTCAAGCAGCAGTTTCTTGGAAAAGAACTCGGTCACTGCATCCGAACCGCGAATCGATTACCTGCATTGCCCTGGCCGGTGGTGCAGACAGTTCCATCTGCCAAATTGTCGAACGACTGCCTCCGTTACGCCCCGTTTCCGTCTGGTGGTCTCAGCGAACAATGATTTGACGGGATATTTACCGAGTACTCCTGAATTGGCACAGAACTATCCGAACCCGTTTAACCCAAGCACGAACATTGCTTTTTCAGTTCCCGCACAATCTCGCGTAACGATCGAAGTATTCAATATCCTGGGCCAGAAGATTGCCACGGTGGCCGACCAGGAATATGCCACAGGGAAATACGTGATTACATGGAACCCGAGGAAGCTTGGGAGCGGCGTTTATTTCTGCAGGATGATAGTGGGCACCCACAAACAAACAATAAAAATGGTTTTGCTGCGATGATTCGAGCCCTTAGATACTTGCTTCCCATCAAGATGTCCATGGATTCCGTGGTGCATCCGCAATCGCCTCATACAAACATACTGCGACGATGGGGAATACTGTTACTGTTGGGCGGACTTGGCCCGTCCCGCAGCAGCACAAAAGATTAATTTTGGAGCCTATACGACTTCTCGGGGTCTCACGTTAACTGTGAGCGGCGGCTTGGATTTCAACACGAAGCAACCAGCGATCCTTATCAATAGCGATGTGACGGTTACCATTGGGCTTCAGGACAATGAATGCGCTTATGTGCAGATCGTCGGCGATGCGACGCGAGATATTACGATCACAATACCTGCCACCACGTACCTCACTTATGGTACCGACCAGATACCTTTTACCTGCCAATTCGCCTATTCGGATATTGGATTGACCGATGTTAACACGGCTAAGTTGAACGCCATTGAAGTACCGGCAGGATTCACGGCAATAACGCTTCCGATGCTTCAGAGAACTTTGGGCGCACCTGCTCCGCCACCGACCCCCGCACACGGTGGATATACGGCTCCGAGCGCAACGGCGTATCTATTTCTGTACGGGACGTTGGGCCCTGTCGGGAACGTGGCCGCTGGATCGTACACTGGAATGATAAATGTCTACGTCAATTACACGACATACTGAAGGTGGTGCCACGACGAGTCGATCTTTCAAGTGTCTGTGTGTGTCCAAAGAATTCCGTGTAAATGGTTATTGAGAAGGATAAGCTAAATCCCCTTGAGGTCGTCTCGCTGAAAAACATAAGTCCTGCCATGACTGTCATTGAAGCGGCGAGAAAAATGCCGGTCTTCCTTCGATAGTTTTCATTTTCCAGATTCCAAACCTGATTCGTTGTTCTTCCCGTATCCGTTGATTAACTTTTTCAAACCGATATTATCATGCCACAAATTCTTTTGGACGGTAATTCGCTCACAATCGAAGATGCTTTTCTTGCCGAGAAAAGCAAGAAAAGGGCGTCATTATCGGGGTCGGCAGTCAAAAAAATGCGGCGGTCCCGGGATCAGGTTGAGAAATGGCTTGCCGGCGACGAGGTCATTTACGGTGTGACGACGGGTTTTGGGGAGTTTGCAACAGTAAGAATTCCGCATGAGAAGATCAAGCAGCTCCAGGTAAATCTAATAAGAAGTCATTCGGCTGGAACTGGCGATCCACTTCCCGCAAACATTGTACGCCTGATGATCTTGCTTCGTGCGAACGCTCTCGCGAAGGGGTACAGCGGAGTCAGATCTGAAGTGGTACAGCAGCTTCTGAAGATTTTCAATCTAAATTTGGTCCCGTTTATTCCGGAGAAAGGCTCTGTCGGAAGCAGCGGGATCTGGTCCAGCTTGCTCATCTCGTGCTCGCCTTGATAGGCGAGGGAAATTTTGTAATCAATGGGAGTCTCAAACCTGCCAAAGATGTTTTGCGAAAACATCGCCTGACTCCGCTTGAGCTGACTGCAAAGGAAGGACTTGCACTCGTGAACGGCACGCAGATGATGGGCGCCTATGCAGTTCATTGCACTTACGAAGCAGCTCAGTTAGCAAGAATATTCGACATAACAGGGGCGCTCGCTGTGGAGGCGCTTCGTGGTACGGATGTAGCATTTGATGCTCGCATTCATGAGCTGAGACCATATCATGGTCAGCAAGTGGCCGCAAAGAACGTGAGACGTCTTCTCGCCGGAAGCGAAATCCGAAAGTCCCATTTGCACAATGACCCGCGGGTGCAGGACGCCTACTCGTTGAGGTGTATGCCGCAAGTTCACGGTGCCGTCCGCGACACGATTGAATTTTGCTGGAATCAAGTCACCGTCGAGATAAACTCCGCCACGGATAATCCACTGATCCTTGCTTCCGAAGGCACAGACGATGATGGGATCCATCTAGAAGGAGGGAATTTTCATGGCGAGCCGCTTGCGCTCGCCTGCGATTTTCTTGCAATCGGTCTGAGCGAATTTGCCAGCATTTCTGAACGGCGCGTAGAACGAATGGTGAATTGGCAATTGAGCGGCCTGCCGAAATTTTTAGTTGAGGACGGAGGATTTAATTCCGGGATGATGATCGCTCAGTACACCGCCGCATCGCTCGTGAGCGAGAACAAGGTTCTCTCGCATCCCGCAAGTGTCGATTCAATTCCAACCAGCGCAAATCAGGAAGATCACAATTCGATGGGTTCAATTGCAGCGCAAAAGTGCTACCGGGTTTTGGAGAATGTCTGGCGCGTTGCGGCCATCGAGCTTTTGGTCGCGGCGCAGGCGATAGATTTCTCAAGGAATATTGGAGGTTACAGAGGCCCCCTGAAATGCGGCGCCGGAACAGAGGCAGTCTATCAACTTGTAAGAAAGAAGATAAAACATCTTGAGCACGACAGGGTTTTGCATAAAGACATCGAGACAGCTTTGCAGCTTCTGAAGTCTGGAGAAGTAATCAGTGCTGCAGAGAAAGCAGTCGGCAAATTAGAATGAATAAGCATAGACTTTGTGTTCGGTGTTTGAAAGGATAAAAAGATGAGAGTTACGTTTCAGGTCAGCCTTTACCCGATTACCAAGAAAGATTTCAAGACGCCGATAAACAACTTCATTTCGGGATTAAAAAAAAGGAAATTGGAACTCAAGGTTCATGAAACTTCAACAATCGGGAGCGGTGAAATAGAGGATGTCTTTGACGCTTTGAAAGAAGCTTACTTGTCGGCAGGGAAACAAGGAGATGCGGTCATGGTTTTGACAGTTGTCAACGGTGCGCCGACAAAAGAGGAGCTGCTCCTGCTCAACAAAGAATGATATTTCTTCACTGTGTATGGACAACCTCTTCAGAAATAGATTTCGTGTTGATCCTACGCGATTGAGGGAATGGGATTATTCCTCAAGTGGTCATTATTTTGTTACAATTCGCGTGAAAGATTGGGAATGTGTGTTCGGACGCATCAAGAATGAAACAATGATCCTGTCAGCGATTGGTACGATCGCAGAAAAATGTTGGTCAGAAATTCCGGATTATTTCCCGTTTGCAAGATTGGATGAACCGTAATTATGCCCAATTATGTCCACGGAATTATCATAATACAAAGAAAAGAAAGCGTAGAGACGCGGGATATTGCGTCTCCACAGAATATGTTTCTTTAAATCAAAGAAGGAAAAGTGGATGTCAATACCTGAAAAAGCCATACATGAGATGCCGAAGGTTCTGTTGCACGACCATCTTGACGGCGGGCTTCGTCCTGAAACGGTGATTGAGCTGGCGAAAGACCAGAAGTATGACAAACTCCCGACGACCAATCCGGGCGAGCTTGCTGAATGGTTCCATCGTGGCGCGAACAGAGGAAGTCTGTCGTTGTATCTGGAAGGATTCGCCCACACATGTGGTGTCATGCAAACGGACGAGGCACTGGAGAGGGTTGCTTATGAAATGATGGAAGACATGAAAAGGGATGGCGTGGTCTATGTGGAGACGAGATTCGCGCCTGTTTTTCACACGGACAAAGGTTTGCACTGGGAGGGTATTGTCAATTCGGTGCTTCGCGGACTTGAGCGAGGCAAGAAGGATTTTGGCGTTGGTTACGGTCTGATTATCTGCGCAATGAGGAACATGAATCTGAGCGAGGAGATGGCACAGCTTGCGGTCGATTTCAGAGACCGTGGTGTCGTCGGTTTCGATCTCGCTGGCGAGGAAGGAGGCTACCCGCCGAAAAAACATGTCGAGGCGTTTGAATATATCCAGCGACAAAATTTCAATATCACGATCCATGCGGGTGAGGGATTCGGAAAGGAGTCGATATGGCAGGCCATTCAATGGTGCGGCGCACACAGAATCGGTCATGCGACAAGGCTGATTGAAGATATTGTTGTGTCCGACGGAAAAGTGGTAAAGCTCGGGACTCTCGCTCAATACGTTCTTGACAAAAGAATTCCGCTCGAAATCTGTTTGAGTTCAAATGTCCATACGGGCGCCGTCAAGAACCTTCAAGAACATCCGTTTGAGACTTACTACAGGGAAAGGCTCAGGGTAACGTTAAATACCGATAACAGGCTGATGAGCGCGACAACACTATCCAGGGAATTTCAAATTGCCGAAGAAGTGTACCATCTTAGTTTTGCCGAAATGGAAAAGTTGACCATCAACGCGATGAAGAGCGCATTCCTGCCGTATGATGAGAGAATAAAATATATTTACGATTCTATTAAGCCAGGATTCCAGAAATTGAGGGAAAAATACAAAATCTAATACTGGCGATCGACAATCAGGCGTGAGCCATGGGTAGATTGGGAGTTGTCAACATGGAAACAGAAATCAAGAATGAAGCGCGTGTGAAAAGGGTGGTGCGCGCGCCGCGTGGTACAAAGCTTAACACAAAGGGCTGGCAGCAAGAGGCGGCGTTGAGAATGCTGATGAATAATCTCGATCCCGAAGTTGCGGAAAAGCCGGATGAACTGATTGTCTATGGCGGGAGCGGCAAGGCCGCGAGGAATTGGGAAGCATTCGATGCAATCGTGAAGACTCTGAAGCGACTGAAGAACAACGAGACGCTTCTCGTCCAATCGGGGAAGCCCGTTGCAGTATTCAAGACTTATGAAGACGCACCGCGAGTTCTTATTTCGAATGCAATGCTTGTCCCCGCATGGGCAAACTGGGACGAATTCCGAAGGCTTGAGCAACTCGGACTGACGATGTATGGACAGATGACCGCGGGAAGCTGGATCTATATCGGCTCACAGGGAATTTTGCAGGGAACCTACGAGACTTTTGCAGCGGCAGCACGAAATTACTTTAACGGAACACTGGCGGGTCGATTTGTCCTGACGAGCGGACTCGGTGGGATGGGGGGCGCTCAGCCGCTTGCAGCGACGATGAACCGGGCTGCTTTCATCGGCATAGAAGTGGACCGGAATCGAATCGAACGAAGACTGAGGACCGGATATCTGGACAAAATGTGTGATAGCCTCGATGAGGCATTATCGCTTGCGCTTGATGCAAAGAAGAAAAAGGCTCCGCTCTCAGTTGGGCTTCTCGGAAATGCCGCAGAAATAATACCGGAAATTGTGAGGAGGAATGTCATCCCGGATTTATTGACTGACCAGACAAGCGCCCATGACACATTGAACGGTTATGTCCCTGCAGGAATCGCGTATGAAGCCGCCCTCGATCTCCGCAGGAGCGATCCGAAGAAATACATATCCATGGCACAAGATTCTATCGTGGCACATGTCCGGGCGATGCTTGAGCTGAAACGACGCGGTGCGGTGACATTCGATTACGGAAACAACATCCGCGGCGAAGCAAAGACTCACGGCGTCGAAGATGCGTTCGAGATTCCTGGATTTGTTCCTGAATTCATCCGGCCCATGTTCTGTGAGGGGAAAGGACCGTTTCGTTGGGCTGCTTTGAGCGGCGATCCGGAGGACATTTATGTGACAGATAAGGCTCTCATGAAAGCATTTCCCGAACAACAAGAATCTCATTAACTGGCTGAAGAAAGCCGAGAAGTATGTCAAATTTCAAGGATTACCCTCGAGAATCTGCTGGCTCGGTTATAAGGAGCGAGACAAAGCGGGGCTCCTTTTCAATAGATTAGTGAGAAGTGGAAAAGTGAAAGCTCCGATAGTCATCGGAAGAGACCACCTTGATGCCGGCAGTGTCGCCTCGCCCAACCGCGAGACCGAGAAAATGAAAGACGGCTCCGACGCAATAGCAGACTGGCCCATTCTCAACGCACTATTGAACGCAGTCGGTGGTGCAAGCTGGGTTTCTGTCCATCACGGAGGCGGAGTGGGAATTGGGATGTCGATCCACGCCGGGATGGTCATCGTGGCCGATGGAACTCCTGCTGCCGACAAAAGGTTAAGGCGGGTGTTGACTTACGATCCCGGGCTTGGAGTTGTTCGTCACGCAGATGCAGGATATGAAACCGCGATTCAAGTCGCCGATAAAAGGGGAATTGATATGCCGATGTTACGAAAAGGCACAACGTGACAGAGTGACAAAGAAACAAAGTGGGGCAACGGAGTCGGGAATTTACGGTCTGTTAGATTTATGATGAGGCGGGTGCAAGAGCCCAGAAGCAAAAGCTGGTGAGGGATTGAGACTTTTTTACCACGTTACAGGTCATGGTCACCCGTTTATTATTCTCCATGGATTGTTCGGTTCGAGCGACAATTGGTTTACTCTTGCGAAATTCTTTGGTGATAAATACAAGGTCTATACGGTCGACCAACGAAACCATGGCCGCTCGCCACACAGCGACGAGTTTAATTACCGCATCATGGCCGATGACCTCAATAATTTGCTAATCCATGAAGGTATACAGTCCGTTTATCTCCTCGGTCACTCGATGGGCGGGAAGACCGCGATGCAATTTGCTCTTATGTATCCGCAGAAAGTTGACAAATTAATTGTCGTTGACATCGCCCCGAAGGCTTACCCTCCGAATCATGATGAGATCTTCGAGGCGCTGTTCGCGTTGAAATTGGAGAAATATGCGACGCGATCGGAGCTTGATGCAGTGTTGTCCGAGCACATAAGTGGTTATGCAGTGAGGCAGCTATTGTTGAAAAACGTTTTTCGCGACGATGACGGAAATTTCAAGTGGAGAATCGACGTTAATGCGCTTCACAAGAACTATGACAAAATAAATGAAGCCATCAACGGGACACATCCCTTTACCAAGTCGGCGCTCTTCATCAAAGGCTCGAAATCGACATACATTCTAGATGACGACAAACAACAAATCAAGTCTATTTTCCCGGCTGCGGAGTTTGTAGTGATTGAAAACGCCGGTCACTGGGTCCACGCAGAAGCAGCCCAGCAATTTGCCGAAGAGGTTATGGAATTTTTGGCAAAAGATTAGCGTTGTAAGATTGTGGGCTCTGATGTTCAAATTGACCTCATATTGAGTTCAATGGTGCACCTTCTGTAGATCCTGGCGCGGACTATCGCCCGTGATAAGATTGAAACTCTTTTTATTAAATCTTAATTTATTTTCGCAAACGATGGAGGAGATATGTCGATAGAAATTGGAAAGAAAGCTCCCGATTTCAAGCTTTACGATACTGAGAAGCGAGAAAGGAGTCTGTCAGAATTTTCGGGCAAGAATGTTGTCCTGGCGTTTTATCCCGGTGCATTCACGGGAGTTTGCACAAAAGAGATGTGTAGTTTCCGTGATTCATTGTCCAAATTCAACAGTTTAAATGCGCAGGTGATTGGGATCAGCGTGGATGGGCCATTTTCCAATAAGGCATTCGCCGATCAAAACAAATTGAATTTCCCGTTGTTATCCGATTTCAATCGCGAGGTTGTAAGAACATACGACGTGCGCCTTGATAACTTTGCAGGTCTCATCGGGTACACGGCAGCAAAGAGATCGGTTTTTGTGCTCGACAAGCAGGGTGTTGTGAGACATAAATGGGTATCGGAGAACCCCGGCGTGGAACCAGATTATAATGAAGTTCTCAATGCCGTTGAATCTCTGAAATAGGAAGGGATAAGTCTTTCCTGCCTTCGGATTGAGATGGCAGATTTTGGAAATTGCAAAATTGATGAGGATCGCTTAAATGGCTAAAGTTGGAAAATCGTTGACCAGGGAGAAGAGCGCTTCTCTTGAGCCGGGAGTCAAGGCTCCCGGATTTTTCATTGAAAAGTGACGTTGGCGAGTCGATAAGACTTTCGGATTACAAAGGCAAGAGAGTTGTGTTGTACTTCTATCCGAAAGATGATACGCCGGGATGCACGGTTGAGGCTTGTTCATTTAGAGATGGAATCGGTGAGATTCAAAAGAAGGGCGCGATTGTTCTGGGAGTAAGTACCGACTCGGTGGAATCTCACCGAAAGTTCAAGGAAAAATATCATTTGAATTTTCCCCTTCTGAGCGATGCCGACAAGAAAGTTGTCGATGCGTACGGGGTCTGGAAGGAAAAGAACATGTACGGGAAAAAGTATATGGGAATTGAGCGAACGACTTTCATAATTGATGAGGATGGAAAGATTAAGAAGATCTTTCCAAAGGTGAAAGTTGAAGGACACTATGATGAAGTGTTGGCGGAACTTTAAAGAGAATCTTGTCGAGCTTTTCAAAGAGGAATAAAAAGGAAGAGTTAATGAGTGAAGTAAAAGTCGAATTGGAACTCGAGGACTTGATTCGCGAAATGCTGATCAAACTCAATGAGGACCCTGAGCGTGAAGGCTTGAAGAAGACACCCTACCGGGTTGCTCGTGCATTTGAATTTCTTACAAAAGGGTATAATCAAGACATCGAATCTGTTATGAACAACGCCATCTTCGAGGAAAGGTACAGCTCGATGGTCTTGGTTAGGGACATCGATTTCTTCAGCCTGTGTGAGCACCATATGCTCCCCTTTTTTGGAAAGGTGCATGTGGCTTACATACCGGACGGCAAGATCGTCGGTTTGAGCAAGCTGCCGCGAGTCGTCGAGGTGTTTGCTCGGAGGCTCCAGGTCCAGGAAAGGATGACGCAGCAGATTGCCGATACTCTGTACGAATATCTATCGCCGCGCGGGGTAGGCGTCGTCATCGAGGGACAGCACCTCTGCATGATGATGCGTGGCGTGGAAAAACAGAATTCGGTTGCGACGACGAGTGCAATGCTGGGTGAATTCCGCGAAGACGTGAAAACGAGAGAAGAATTTCTGAGTCTCATCCACCGCAAATAAGAACTTCAAATTTCTCCGAATGTCCGAAGGACCCCTTTCGGGGGGGTCCCTTCGGGACAGACGTCGAGCACTAAAGCAAATCAAATTCTCAATTTCCAATTCTGAAGAAAGTAAGACAACAAGAACCAATTCACTTGGGCTTTGAATCTTGGCGCTTGGGGCTCTTCCTTGAATAGAAATTTACATGGTTCTGGAATTGGAAACACCTTGCCGATTGATTCTACTTACGTCCTCTCTTGAAGTTCATCACCAGGGAAATTAAATTTTGACTCGCTTATCAAAAGTTTCGAGGTAATCGTGAAAGTTTTCGTGTGCGTTAGCCAAGTCCCGGACACAGAAACAAAAGTGAAAGTCGGGCAGGACGGCAAGACTATTGACCGCTCCGAAGTCAATTTGATTCTAAATCCATACGATGAATTTGCCATCGAGGCTGCACTTCAGATTAAAGACAAAACTCAGTCTGAAGTGACATACGTTTCGGTTGGCGGCGATTCTAACAAAGAAGTGATCCGCAAAGCTCTTGCCATGGGCGGCGACAAAGGAATTCTTGTCAGAACTGACAACATCGGAGATTCCTACTCGGTGGCGTCAGCAATTGCAGCTGCCCTTAGAGATTCAGGAGCAGACATGATTCTTTTCGGGAAGCAATCAATCGATTATGACGATGCTGCAGTCGGATCGATGGTTGCAGAACTGTTGGGCCTTCCCTCTGCTTCTGTTGTTGTAAAACTCGACATATATGAAAGCGACAGGAAAGTAGTTTGCGAGAGAGAAATAGAGGGCGGGAAAGAGACAGTTGAAATGACAATCCCATGTGTAATCACCACACAGAAAGGACTGAACGAACCCAGGTATCCCGCGCTGAAGGGAATAATGGCGGCAAAAACGAAACCCATCAGGGAAGTCGCGGCTCCTGCGAGTCATCTCCTGACCGAAGTTGTCGAAATGAAAAAGCCGGGTGGGAAACAGCCTGGAAAAATCATAGGCACTGACAAGACCGCCGTGTCTGAGCTGATCAGGCTTCTTCACGAAGAAGCAAAAGTCATATAAGAAATCTGAGGCATGAATGAAAATCATTGCATTTGCCGAGCAACGCGAAGGTAAATTCAAGAAAGTGGCATTTGAAGCCGCGCGCACTGCGGTGCAGCTTGCGGATCAAATGAAGGCGGAGGCGATAGCGCTTGTAATCGGAAAAGGCGTAGAAAAAATTGCGCCAGAGTTAGGCGGCTACGGAATCAAAAGAGCATATGTGGCCGAAGATGAAAGACTCGATTTTTGTTCCAACACATCCTACGCGAAGATCGTCGCAGAAGCCGCCTCATCACTTTCGGCAGATATTGTGCTCATGCCCGCGACTGCAATGGGAAAAGACCTCGGGGCACGAGTCGCGGCAAGACTAAACGCTGGTCTCGCGGCAGATTGCGTGGCCCTAAAGGTTGTCGAAAATCCCGCAGGTGGGAACAATTATGAGATTATCGCGACAAGACCAATTTACGGCGGGAAAGCCCTGATCGATATCAAGATAAAATCTGCCGGGAAAGTCATTACTCTCAGACCGAACGTTTTCAGTTCAGGGAATGCCAGCGGAGCTTCGGCAGATGTTGAAAAGTTAAGCCTGAGCCTTCAAGATTCTGATTTCTCTTCAAGGGTGACGAGCATATCGGTTTCGAAGGCGGGGCGTCCCGATTTGACTGAAGCTGACATTATTATTTCCGGCGGCAGAGGACTGGGCGGACCTGAGAATTTCAAAATGATCGAAGAAGCCGCCGACGTATTGGGTGCGGCAGTAGGTGCCTCAAGAGCTGTCGTCGATGCAGGATGGAGACCACATGGCGATCAGGTAGGCCAGACCGGGAAGACGGTTTCGCCGTCGTTGTATGTCGCTGTGGCGATTTCCGGAGCCATACAGCATCTTGCAGGGATGTCTTCCTCAAAATACATTGTGGCCGTCAACAAGGACAAAGAAGCACCGATCTTTCAAGTTGCCGATTACGGAATTGTCGGCGACGCATTTGAGATAGTTCCTGAATTAATCACTCGACTGAAAAAGGCTCTTGGAAAAGAGTAATCCTTTCTGCAAATTGACGGTGAAGAAGGAATTAGAAGTTGGATAAAGTAATGGTTGACATACTTGGGCTTACGCCGAGTCCGTCGAGTCCGGGAGCCTATACGCTGATTCTGAAGGAGACAGAAGGAGAGCGAAGGCTTCCAATAATCATTGGACAGTTCGAGGCACAGGCAATAGCGCTGGAACTGGAAGGAATAAAGCCACCGAGGCCACTTACTCACGACCTTGTGAAAAATGTGATTGAGTCCCTCGGAACTAATGTCTCGGATGTGATAATAAGCGAGTTGCGTGAAGGAACCTTCTTTGCGCGCCTCAATGTTGAAGGAAATTCTTCGAGCCATGGAATAGATGCGCGGCCGAGCGACGCAATTGCAATAGCGATAAGATTCGGTGTGCCGATTTACGTGGCGGAGGCTGTTATGGAAGAAGCGGCCGGGATTCCTGAAATAGGTGAAGGAGAACATGAACCAGAATCCGAATCCAAGTCTGATCGACCGAAAAAAGGGCGTTCTCCGGCTTACACGAAAGAATCAAAGATGGAACAGTTCCAGAAAGAACTGACCGATGCGATAAGCCGCGAGGATTACGAAAAAGCTGCAAAACTCCGCGACGAAATCAGAAGGCTTCAACTTGGCGATTGATTCGCTCAAAACCGTCAAAGGCATCAGACCTCAAATCCTCCGAAGGAGTCCCTTTGGGACAATTTTCGAACAAGATCGAAGCTTGAATCAATCAGAAAGAGAGAGCAAAGTTTCGGATTTCTTGTGTTGGATCATCGGAACTCTCCGCTAAAGTCAAGATTTTTTTGTTTTGAAAGCATAGATTTTACTTCCCAGCAACTAATTGGAGCTCACATGAAATCTTTCGTTATCGTTGCTTCAGTGCTGTGCACGCTGACTTTCATGGCACAGCGAGCCCAGTGCCAAAAGCATGCTCTTGAAGAAATGCTGAAGTCGAGCGACGACCTGTTCAACAAGTTCGACAATGAAGGAGCATACCAGGTTCTCATCGATGCGAACAAGAATTTTCCTCACAGCTCAGAGGTCTTATGGAGATTAACCCGGGTCGAGACTCACATTGCGGACCGAATGCCCATTTCAACCGATGAACAGAAGGACGCACAGCTCAAGGTCTATCAGACAGCTCTCATTTATGCAGATTCTGCCATCGGCACCGATCCCAAGAATTCAATGGCCTACACATTCCGTGCGGCTGCAAACGGGAAGATTGCCCTCTTCAAAGGCGTGTTTACCGTTGCTCCGGTTGTGAAACAGGTCCGTGACGATTGTGAACGAGCCCTGTCACTGGATCCGAACAACGCCATTGCAAACTACATAATGGGCAGGAGTCATGCGAAGTTGGCGGAAAAGCCGAAACTTTTCCGTTGGCCTCTCGGGCTTGCATGGGGAAATTTAGATGACGCAATTAGCTTTTATCAAAAGGCCATTTCGCTAGACCCTAACTTTGTAATGTTCAGGTACGATCTGGCTGCGGCGTACATCAGCGATGACCAATATCAAAAAGCCCGGGAACAGTTGAATATAATCCCATCTATTCCGATACGGGACGAGATCGACGACTCTTTGAAGACAGAGGCGCAGAAACTCTTACAGGAGATAAAGAATAAATAGGTTGTCGACGCGAAGTCGCCCGGGCTCCCCGGATGAGCAAGCGTTTTCAATTAAGATGAGAGCTATTTCCCGTTTTCTTTAGTCACGGTTTTTAGATTTATCATGTCTCTCATCTGTTCCAAATTCTTCGACATATCCCACCAGCCATGCTTGAAAGCCTGATAATCAGGAGCCCCGGTCATAGCTGCTGAGTAACGCATCGTGTTAGCATAGAAAAGCCACTGTTCAACCCACATTTTCTCGATCGGTTCGTCAAAGGGATTTGATTTGTCTTCGATTCCGGTCGACCATGCTTTTGCGACGAGTTGTGTTGCTGCCATTGTCATCAGATCTGTTTCGTGCGTGATCGTGTCAAGGCGGGCAAAGTGGCTGGTCGTCCATGGAGTACTGTGACATGATTGACAAAGGGACTTCATACTGTCGCGCCGTGAGAACTGCTCTAGAGAATCTAGCAGGTAGGCTGATGCCACACCTCCTAGGAAAGTCGTGGGGAGCTGTAGACCATCCGCATTCTTTATTATAGTTGTGTTCCCTGATTTTGGTTGAGGGTGCGAAAATATCAGACCAAAAAGTCTTACCCATAGTCTTGAACCAAAATCGTGGGTTCGATTGGCTATCATGGAGCCATCAGGAGAAACGATAAGAGAATTATGGCAGGTTGCGCAGGTGGGGGCTTGAAAATCCTTCCCGACAACCCATGGAACATCATTCATGTCCCAGTCATTCGCTCTGGATAGAAATATGTTCCCGTGCTTACTCTCCTTGTAAACGTCCCAGGCGGGAACGTCGGGCTCGAGGTGGCACTGTGCGCAGGTGTATGGCTTCCGTGCGATCTCGATTGAGAAGCTGTGACGGGCGTGACATGATGTGCACGCTCCCTTGCTTCCGTCAGGATTAATTCTTCCCACTCCCTGGCTCGGCCAGTTTGTCAACCTTGGAATAATCACATCGTCAACCTGGTTATGAACGGTATCTGAACCCGTGACCTGCACAACCGCTCCATGACATCCAAGGCAGGATTCGTCAAGCGTCGTTTCGCTTGGGGCTGACGACACAATATTGTCGCGGTCAATTGTCTTCATTCCATCAATCGTCGACACAAGCTCGTGGTACAGGGGATTGTCCATCAGGTTCCCATAAGCGTTTGCTTTCTTGCTTCCCTCATATTGTGAAACCTCTACTGGGTGGCAGGTCTCGCAGTCGTTGGGGGTGACTATGACGTTTATCCTGTACCCGAAATGGTCAAAACTATCTTTGTGTTTGTCTGCATTTTGCGAATGACATTCGTAGCATCCCACCACGTGATTTCTGAATCCATCCGGAGGATTGGCGGCAGAAATCCTCCTCTGCAACACCGGCTTGGTCATGGCTTCGTCGAGTGTCACGCGTGAGTGCCGGCTGGTTTCCCAGTCTTTGACAATGCCGGGGGTCACGCTGGCATGACAGTCGATGCACTCCGAAGTCTGAGAGCTGACCGAATCGCCTTGGGCGATGACCACCGCGCCGCGCGAGTCTTTCGTAAATAGGACAAATACCACCACGGTGAAGACCGAGCATACTTTAAAAAGATAGTTAAGACTGACCCTTGAAGTGGTTGAACTGATTGCAGACATTCTCTGCCTCCTCATTTAATGAATCGCTTCGACCAGCGACAATTTAGATTCTTCGTCCCATAAAAGTCAATTTCGCGGCTTCGTTGTAATTCCCTCTCCTTTTGGATATATTGGATGAAATTTCATGGACCTCATCAAAAATATTGGCAAGACGATGTACAAGTGGTGGATGGCGTTCGCGCGCGTCATCAGCATAGCAAGTACCGCGATTCTCCTGACTATCGTTTATGTCGTGGTGATCGGTCCGATGTCGATCATTTCCAGGATTTTCGGCAAAGACTTGCTTACACATCACGAGTCGTCTGGGTCTTTCTGGAAAGTGAAAGAGCAGATCTCTCACACGCTTGATCAATCCCGCCATCAGTTCTAACATTTTCGCATGAATATTCTTGGAATTTCCTGCTTCTACCACGATGCCGCAGCGGCAATGTTGCAAGACGGGAAACTTTTGGCCGCTGCCCAGGAGGAACGTTTCACGCGAAAGAAACACGATCAGGATTTCCCCAAGAATGCGATCGATTTCTGCTTGGATTATTCCGGCTTGAAAGCGCAAGATCTTGATTATGTTGCCTTTTATGATAAACCATTCGTTAAGTTCGACCGGATCCTCCAAACCTATATCGCAACATGGCCGAAAGGTTTGCTTTCATTTCTCAAAGCGATGCCGGTTTGGATCAAGGAAAAAATTTGGATTCCCCAGACCATCAAGAGTGAACTTGATTACGAAGGGGAAATTCTTTTTGCAGAACATCACGTGTCGCATGCGGCAAGCGCATTTCTGGTATCTCCATTCGAAGAAGCGGCGATTGTCACGACAGACGGCGTCGGGGAATGGGACACCACGACTTATGGAATCGGAAGAGGCAATGACATCTCGCTTTTGAAGAGCATACACTTTCCCCATTCGCTCGGATTGTTTTACTCCGCATTCACGTACTATCTGGGGTTCAAAGTCAACAGCGCCGAATACAAGGTGATGGGCCTCGCGCCGTACGGCGAGCCGCGATTCTACGACACGATCATGAAGGAATTGGTGACTCTGAGAGAAGACGGCAGCTTCAATTTGAACATGGAATACTTCACGTATGAATATGGCTTGAAGATGACGGGAAGAAAATTCAGCAAGTTATTTGGTGAACCTGTTCGAGAGCCTGAATCGACGCTGACTCAATTTCATAAGGATGTTGCTGCCTCTCTACAGAAAGCGACCGACACGGTCATGGTAAAAATGGCACAGTATGTCGAGCGCGAAACGAAAATGAAATATCTTTGCCTCGCAGGCGGCGTCGCGCTTAATTGTGTGTCAAACAGCAAAATTCTCGAAAACACGTCGTTTCACGACATTTTCGTTCAGCCTGCCGCAGGAGATGCCGGTGGAGCCGTTGGTGCTGCATATTATGTCCACAATACAATCCTTGGCAATCCGAGAAGCTATGTGATGAAGGACGTTTTTCTCGGGCCGGAATTCTCAGATGAGCAGATAGCGACTTTGCTAAGGTCGAAGAATGCTAACTTCCGCAAATGCGACCGCGCCGAACTTCTGCAGGAGACTGCCCGACTGATCGCAGAGCAAAAAGTTGTAGGCTGGTTTCAAGGAAGAATGGAATTTGGCCCGCGGGCGCTGGGAAACCGCAGTATCATTGCCGACGCACGCAACCCCAAGAACCAATCCGTTGTCAATTTGAAAATCAAGTTCCGGGAAAGCTTTCGACCGTTTGCGCCGACGATTCTTGAGGACCGGACGAAAGAGTATTTCGATTTTGATCGGCCGGGCCCGTTCATGCTCTTCGTTGCCAACGTCCGCCCCGACAAGCGCGTCATTCCGGCAGTGACGCATGTTGACGGCTCGGCGAGATTACAGACAATTTCCCGACAGCAAAATTCTCTCTACTATGATCTGATCGCTGAGTTTGATCGTCAGACAGGGTGCCCCGTTATCATTAATACATCTTTCAACGTCCGAGGAGAGCCTATCGTTTGTACTCCCGCAGATGCTTGGCGGTGCTTCATGCGGACGGAGATGGATTGCCTGGTTATTGGAAGTTTCATTCTCGAAAAAGGTAAATTAGGATCGTACCACGAAGAGGTTCTTGAAGAGAAATTTGAATTGGACTAAAATACATTTGAGCCGCAAATTCCCCAGCGGTGCAGAGAAAATTGCAAATGGCTAAAGTGATCTGGCGATATTTTGCGGCGAAAAACTTTTGTCTTTACTATAGAAGGGGATTTTGACTTTGAAAGCTGTAAGAAAAGTAAGGAATAGACTTGCAATCTTCGGCGAGTTGTGGGCGTTCATGAAGGTTCGGAAGAAATGGTGGCTTGGTCCAATCATATTGGTCCTCCTGTTTTTGGGACTATTCATCGTCCTGACTCAAGGTTCGGCTCTCGCGCCGTTTATATACACATTGTTCTGATGAACATAACAGGCCTCTGAAAGTTTCTCAATGTCGCGAAGGATAAACTTTTGTCCTCACGGTGTACGTGGCACCTTATTCATATCAACTTGTGGCAGGCCGCTTTATCTCAATAACAAAAACTAGGAAAGTACAATCATCATGGCTGAAACAGTTCTTGAGAAGTTCCTTCGTTATGTCGTAATCGATACTCAATCCAAGGAAGATTCCGACAGCTATCCGAGCACCGCGAAACAACTCGTCCTGTTGAATCTCTTGGCGACGGAACTGAAGTCGCTGGGCGCCTCCGATGTGAGCATCGATAAGTACGGTTATGTCATGGCACGGATTCCTTCGAATGTAAAGGGAAAAGTACCTGTGATCGGATTCATTTCGCACGTCGATACGTCGCCTGAAGTCAGCGATACAAACGTGAAACCGCAGGTCATCAAAAACTACAGTGGCGGTGAAATTGTCCTTCCGGGAGATTCAAACGTGGTCATCCGTGAATCGGAGAATCCATCGTTGAAGCTTGCCCTCGGGAAGACCATCGTGACGAGTGACGGCACGACTTTATTAGGCGCAGACGATAAAGCTGGCCTTGCCGCCATTATGACTGCGGTTCAGGAATTATTGGCCAAACGGAGTATTCCTCACGGTGAAATTAAAATCGGTTTCACTCCCGACGAGGAAGTGGGTGCGGGCACGAAGTATTTTGACATTAAGAAATTCGGTGCTGAGTTTGCTTACACAGTTGACGGCGATACGCCGGGCGAACTCAACAAGGAAACTTTCAGTGCAAACTCGTGCGTCGTTACGGTCCAGGGCCGTGATATTCATCCGGGTACGGCAAAGAATATTATGGTGAATTCCGTCCGCGTCATCGCCGAAATTATTTCCCGCCTTCCCAAGAACATTTCACCGGAGATGACGGAAGGCTATGAGCCGTACATTCATCCTTATGTTCTGGAGGGTGGTGTCGGAAAGTCTTCAGTGAAGATTCTGTTCCGCGATTTCAAAACTGAAGGGTTAGCCGAATTGAAGAAGATTGTGGATAAGGTGATCGAAGAAGTTCAGCCAATGTTTCCGAAGGCGAAGATTGAAGCGCAGGTCACGGAACAATACCGGAACATGCGCGAGGGAGTGGAAAAGGACGCGCGTGTCGCCGATTATCTGTTCGAAGCAACAAAGCGAGCGGGGATTGTGCCGGAATGGAAACCGATACGCGGCGGCACAGATGGCTCGAAACTTACCGAAGCTGGACTCGCAACTCCGAACATCTTCACTGGCGGTGCAAATTTTCACAGTCGCACAGAATGGGTGAACGTCTGGGGAATGGAGAAAGCCGTGGAGACGATATTGAATCTCGTACAAATTTGGGTGGAGAAGAGCAGATAGCAGAGGTAAAAGTCAACCAACAAGAAGACCACTAAGTGATAATCTGAATTCTCGAAAGGAGATTTCATGGAACAGTCACCCAGAACGCTTCCTGAAAATGCGTTCAAAGAATTAAAAGACGGCGAGGAATACCAGCCGATAATGAGTCCGGCCAAAAGCTTTCCTGAGGTTACACCGTGGTCGGTTGGATGGGGACTCGTCATGGCGGTGCTGTTCTCGGCAGCAGCAGCCTATTCGGGATTGAAAATCGGACAGGTGTTCGAAGCTGCGATCCCGATCGCGATACTTGCCGTCGGCGTCACCGGACTTGCCAGGAAACCAGACGGTCTCGGACAGAATGTGATCATTCAATCCATAGGTTCATGTTCCGGCGCCGTCGTAGCAGGAGCTATATTCACTATCCCCGCACTTTATATCCTCGGCCTCCCGGCAAGCTATTTCCGGATGTTCATGGCATCGGCGCTTGGGGGCTTCATAGGGATTCTGTTCCTGATCCCATTCCGCAAATACTTCGTGAAAGACATGCATGGCAAATTTCCTTTCCCTGAAGGAACCGCCACGACTGAGATTTTGGTCGCCGGAGAAAAGGGCGGGAAGGAAGCCATGGTGCTCGTTATCAGCGGCGTGATCGGCGGCGCGTTCGATTTCGTGTTCAGCGCATTCGGCTTGTGGTCGGAGGTCATAACGACTCGCATGTTCTCATGGGGTCAGGCACTGTCCGATAAATTTAAGATGGTCCTGAAGATCGACGTCTCCGCAATGGTGCTGGGACTCGGATATATCATAGGCTTGGAGTATTCCGCGATCATTGTTGCCGGGTCGATCCTGTCGTGGTTTGTCTTTGTTCCGCTGGTATATGAAATCGGCAGGTACATCGCAACTCCGGTCGGAGCTGCAACGGCTAAATTGATTTCTCAAATGAGTCCCGAAGATATTTTCAGGAATTACGTTAGACAAATTGGTATCGGCGGGATAGCGATGGCGGGAATTATCGGAATTGTCCGCTCGTCGAGAATAATTGCAGGCGCCTTCAAGCTTGCATACAATGAGATAGTCCGCCACAAGTCGAGCAACGACGAGGAAGTCTTGCGAACTCAAACCGATATCAGAATGCTCTGGGTGGTGATTCTCATCCTTCTCGTTGGAATAGCAGTTTTTGCGTTCTTTGTCGTCGGCGTCGTTCCGACAGTCGGGCAGGCGCTAGTGGCTCTGCTGGTCGTCATGATAATATCTTTTCTTTTTACGACAGTTGCGGCAAATGCGATTGCCATTGTCGGTACGAATCCGGTTTCCGGCATGACGCTGATGACGCTTATTCTTTCTTCGGTTGTACTCGTGCAGATCGGGTTGACAGGAGGATCCGGAATGCTGAGCGCGATGATCATTGGCGGTGTCGTGTGCACAGCGCTTTCTGTTGCAGGCTCGTTTATCACAGACCTCAAGATCGGCTACTGGCTCGGTTCTACTCCGAAGAAACAGGAGACATGGAAATTTCTCGGTGTACTCGTTTCGGCGGCGACGGTTGGCGGAGTCATACTGATTCTGAACAAGGCTTACGGTTTCACGGGTGACCATGCTCTCGTTGCGCCGCAGGCGAATGCGATGGCGGCGGTCATTAAACCGTTGATGTCTAACGCCGAGACGCCGTGGGTTTTGTACGTGGTCGGCGCCGTCATAGCTTTGCTCCTTGTGGTTCTCAAAGTTCCGCCGCTCGCTTTTGCGCTCGGGATGTATATTCCGCAGGAACTTAATACTCCGCTTTTGATAGGCGGTATCATTGCATGGTTTGTCTCGACGCGCAGCAAAAACGAAAAGCTAAACACTGCCCGCCTGCATCGCGGAACGCTCATCGCTTCCGGTTTTATCGCCGGCGGAGCGCTGCTTGGAGTCTTGAATGCTTTCCTGAAATTTATCGACCAGCAGTGGACTTTCGGTTACAGCGGCTGGTATAATTCTCGATGGGCGGAATCGACGAACGGCGAGATTACCGGATTGGTGATGTTTCTCTTGCTTTGCGGTTACGCCTTGTGGGATTCGATGAGAGGAAAAGAATGATTGCGACCTCTCTGTCATGGCGTGGGCCATGACAGCCAAGAATGAGAGGGAAGGAGCGATCAGGAGTTCCGTAAGGTGGTTGAGCAATCCTGGCCGGTCATGGACTCCCGCCAAAACGAGGCGGGATCTTCGACATTCCATGACCGATAGGAGCAGGTTAGATGGGACTCAGGGGAAGACGTTCTCTCACTGAGGAGACAACATACTTTGTTACAACTACGGTAGCAGAGTTTGCACATGTTTTCACTGAAGATCGCTATTGCGACATCCTTGTTCGGAATATCAGCCACTATCAGGAAAAATATAGGTTCAAAATACTCGGCTACGTAATAATGCCGAGCCATTTTCATTGGATTGTTGAAGTCCAGCCAGAGATTGGAACGATTTCTGATGTCATGAGAGATTTGAAGAAATACAGTGCTTGGGATTTGATGGATGCCTTGGAGAAGAACGGAAGGAAGGATCTGATCGGGCTATTCAAAGGAGCGGCAGAAGGGAATCCCCGTCAAAAGAGGAAGTTCTGGATGGAAAGATTTGATGATGAAGTCATTAGGAACGTCAAAATGCTGCGCACAAAATTGAATTACATCCATTACAATCCTGTGAAGGCTGGTCTGGTGGTGGAGCCTGAGGATTACAAATACTCAAGTGCAAGGAATTATGTTAGGAGTGACCATTCAGTGTTGTTTGTTCAAACAGAATGGTAAAAAAGAAGAGTCATATGCTTTGTGGCTGTCATGGCGTGGGTCATGACAGCCAAGAAAGAGCCCGAAGACTACAAATACTCCAGCGCAAGAAATCATGTTAGGGATGATTAGTCGGTGTTGTTTGTTGAAACACAATGGTGAGGCAAAGAAGCTCTGGCTTGAGTATGGTGCGCAGAAACAAAGCATGACCATCAAGCTTCTCTGTCATGGCGTGGGCCATGACAGCCAAGAAAATGGTGAGGCAAAGAAGCTCTGGCTTGAGTATGGTGCGCAGAAACAAAGCATGATCATCAAGGTTCTCTGTCATGGCGTGGGCCATGACAGCCAAGAAAAGAAGCTCTGTCTTGAGTATAGTGGGCAAAAACAAAGGTGTCATGGCATGGGCCCTGACACCTGATAAGAATGGACCAACCTCGTCAAGGATAAAAAACTTCGACAAGGTCATTTCAAATCCGCGCTATTCGATATGTATCTTCCCTTGCAATTTTATGTCCCTGCTCGAACTTCCGACTATTATCTCATAGGTTCCGGGATGCGTGATCCAGGCTTCTGTGTCTGCATCGTAGTGAGCGAAATCAGTCTTCGTCAGGATGAATTTCACCTCTTTGGTTTCACCTGGCATCAGCGAAATACGATCAAATTTCTTAAGCTCCTTTACAGGGGAAACAATCGTGTTGTCGGGATCATGGACATAAAGTTGAGGAATTTCTACTCCTTCAACCTTGCCAGTATTTCTTACTTTGAAAGTAACTTCATAAGAATCTCCAGCCGATTTTGCATCGATGTCGCTGTAAGAAAAGGTCGTATATGACAATCCGTAGCCGAATGGGAACAGCGGTTTTATGTCGTGTTTGTCGAACCAGCGATAGCCGACGAAGATCCCATCGCTGTATACCGTTACGCTGTCTAGTTTCTTGTATGAGCCGTATGCCGAGCAATCCTCCCATTTAACAGGGAAAGTCATCGGCAGTTTTCCAGATGGATTGTATTTCCCAAATAAGACATCTGCGATGGCATTTCCCGCTTCATCGCCACCGAACCATGCCTGCACAACGCCATCCACTTTGTCAATCCAATCATTCATGAGAACCGGCGAACCCGTGATCAACACGACAACGGTGTTCTTGTTGGCCTTCTTGACTGCATCTATCAGTGCATCCTGGTCGTTCGGCAGCGTGAGGTTGTCTCTGTCTTTTCCTTCGGTTTCATACTGATTTGAAGTTCCGACAAAGACAATAGCAATGTCCGATTTCCTAGCTGCATCGACTGCGTCGGCGGCAAATTCTTCGCCCATTTTCCTAATGCCGAGCTTCACGCTTGAAGCGCCGCTCTCTTGATAATATTCCAGTTTTATGTTGTAGAACTGCCCCTTTATTAGATGAATGTGGTATGAATTCAATGTCAAGGGATGGCTGTTCCAATCGTCTATCACTAACTTTCCATCAACATATAATCTTCCGCCGTCGTCGCTTGCGACGTCGAGTGAATAATCACCCGTTTCGTCGGCGAGAAGTCTCGTCGTCCATCTTGCGGAGAAATGTTCACGGGGAATCCCTTCGAGTGGTGCTTGTCCATGCCAGTTAAAGTTTATCTGATCGTCAACTTTTGTGATTTTCGGCTGGCCTTTCAAGTACTGATTATCAAAATATTCGGCTACAATTCCATGCTCCGACTTGTCTGGAAGATAGAAATACTTGCTGTCCAGTGCGGAAATATCACCGCTAAGCTTTACACCTTCGGCAAAATTTATCTGGATTTTGCCGCCAAACTTGTTTTGAATTGCTTCCAATGGGCTTACCGAATAAATAGGCGAAACCATGGCGCTCCCGCCTCCAGTAGTCCGTGCCTCAACGGCATTGGGCCCGATAACTGCGATTGATTTGATTTTGTCAAGATTCAACGGCAGTATGTTATTCCGATTCTTGAGCAGCACGATTCCTTCGACCGCAGCCCGATATGCGACTTGTTTATGCCTGGGTGTATTGACCAAAGTCGAGTCTGGTTCCAATTGCTTGTCGAATAGGCCAAGCCTGAACATCACGGACAGGATGCGGCGCACTTTGTCATTTATCGTTTCTTCTTTGACCACACCTGCTTTCACTGAGTCGAGTAATGCCTGCTCATTCAGGAATTTTCCGGTGGGCATTTCCAGGTCCAGCGCGCCTATTGCCGTCGGGATTGTGCTGTGAACTGCTCCCCAATCTGACATGACAAGTCCATCGAATTTCCAATCCTGCTTAAGCTTTGTTTTCAGCAGATAATCGTTCTCGCTGCAATAATGTCCGTTAATTTTGTTGTACGCCGACATAACGCAAAGCACCTTGGCTTCTTCTACTGCAGCCTTGAACGCGGGGAAATAGATCTCGTTCAAGGTGCGATGGTCGACCTGCACATCGACGAATCCTCTTTCATATTCCTGGTTATTTGCAGCAAAATGCTTGACGGTTGCCGCAGCTCCTTCGCTTTGCACTCCTTCGATATAACCGACTGCCATTCTCGACGCTAAATATGGATCTTCGCCATAGCTCTCGAAATCTCTTCCACCCATTGGGATCCTCGCTATGTTCACGCAAGGACCGAGGATCACCTCTCTCCCTTTGCCCCTCAATTCTTCGCCGATAGATTTTCCCACGTTGTACATCAGAGAAGTGTCCCATGATGCTGCCATGGCTGTTGCTGCAGGAAACGCCGTTGACTTGTCCCACCTGACGCCGAGCGGCCCGTCTGACATTTTGAGCGGCGGGATCCCGAGCCGCTCGATCGGTTTGGTGCCAAAACCTGTTCCACCAAGCAGTGAAATCTTTTCTTGAAGAGTGAGTTTTCCTAAAAGGTCTTCGACCCTGTCTTGAATCGAGAGTTTAGGATTCTTGTACAGTGGCATCTGGCCCTCACGTCGCGATGAGCCGACGCTGAGAAGAAACGTCGATGACAGTATCAATACGAAGCCACAAAGTAGCAATTTTGTTTTCATGGACTCTTTCCGAGTTTAGTTCGATATGAAGTGAATGGATCTTTCCGCCGTAGAAACAAAACATCTCTTAAAAGTAACAAAAATTAACGAGTGTTGAAAACTTATGGAGGGGCATATTCGCTGGTCGGATGGATTTGAGCTACGGATCTGCACGAGTGTCTAAGCATTGTGCCCTTCTCGATACGACTTCGTCTGCGATCAAGAAATTTCTCCTTCTCCCGTCGCCCTTTCAGATATTTCCCTAAGTAACTATTGACATTGCCAAGAAAAGTATTAGATTACTTAAGAAGTTTTAACCGGGAACGTTTTTACTTTATTAAGTAAGGGGGGTGATAAATATTATCTGTGGGAGTTTTGATGCATAGATGAAGGATTTTATTTATAATGTATGGACGCCCGTAAAGGAGAATTCCTTGGATGGAAGAATACAACAATAGAGATATAGAAAACGATCCGTGTGGTGGTGCAGTGAAGAGTCAGGGACTTTACGATCCCTCGTTTGAGCATGATGCATGCGGAATGGGATTTGTGGCTGATATTAAGGGAAGAAAGTCACGTTCCATCATAGACAAAGGGCTCGATATACTCAAGAACCTTGAGCATCGTGGGGCAGTAGGCGCTGATCCTGAAACCGGAGACGGATCGGGAATTTTGATTCAGATGCCGGACGAGTTCATCCGCAAAGTTGCTGCGGAAAGGAAAATTAAGCTTCCTCCCGAACGAAGGTACGGGGTCGGGGTGATGTTCCTTCCGCAGGATCCGACGCTGAGAAAAGCCGTCGAGAATATCGTCGAGAAAATTGTCGTAGACGAAAATCAGAAATTCTTAGGCTGGAGAGATGTGCCGGTTGATCCAAGCGTACCAGGAAAAGGCGCACAAAAAACACAGCCGTTTATCCGCCAATGTTTTGTCGGTGCGAACAAGAACGTTGAGTCTCAAGATGAGTTTGAGAGAAGACTCTATCTGATTAGAAGAATCATTGATCATAGGATTCGGGCGGAGCTTGACCTGAACAGAAGTCAATACTATGTGCCATCTTTCTCAAGCAAGGTTCTGGTATACAAGGGGATGCTTCTTGCTCCGCAGCTCACGGCGTACTACAAAGATCTTAGCGACAAAGACATGAAGTCTGCAATGACGATGCTGCATTTGCGGTTCTCCACCAACACTTTCCCGACGTGGGATCTTGCACATCCGTTCCGAATGATTGCGCACAACGGAGAGATCAATACCCTCCGCGGAAACAAGAATTGGATGCGGGCGAGGGAAGCAGTGATGGAGTCTCCTTTTTTCGGCAAAGACCTGAAGCGAATGCTTCCAATAATCATGGAGGGACAGAGCGATTCAGCAACATTTGATTCCGTGCTTGAGCTTCTTGTCATGACGGGCAGAAGCCTGCCTCATGCAATGATGATGATGATTCCCGAAGCATGGTCAAAAAACGATTTGATGGATCCTGAACGAAAAGCCTTCTATGAATATCACGCAACTATGATGGAACCATGGGACGGTCCGGCTGCGATGGTATTTACTGATGGAAGTATCATCGGGGCTACGCTTGACCGAAATGGCTTGCGACCGTCCCGATATGTCGTCACTAAAGATGGCTTGGTGGTGTTGACTTCGGAAGCCGGGACTTTCAGTGTGGACGCGGAGAATGTTGCGAAGAAGGGAAAGCTTCAACCCGGACGGATGTTCATCCTGGATTTGAAGCAGGGAAGAATCGTCGATGATGAAGAGGTGAAAAAGGAAATTGCATCGAGGAAGCCATACCGGAAATGGGTGAATGACAACATGATAAATCTTTCCCATCTTCCGACACCGGACGCAATTTATAACGCTGATTTTGAGACTCTTCACATGCGCCAACGGATATTTGGCTATACCAAAGAGGATCTGTTTGAAGTGATACTTCCGATGGCTGCGAAGGGGGAGGAAGCAGTTGGTTCGATGGGAAGCGACGCGTCTCTGGCGGTGCTTTCCGAGAAGCCGCAAATGCTATTCAGATATTTTAAGCAGCTCTTTGCTCAGGTGACAAATCCGCCGATCGATGCGATCCGCGAAGAACTGGTGATGGAGTTGACGACCTATGTCGGGCCCGAACAAAATTTGCTTTCCGAAACGCCGCTTCATGCCCACAGGCTTGAGCTTGAGCATCCGCTGCTCTCAAATTCTCAAATGGAAAAAATCAGGAACATAGCAAAGGGACATTTCAAATCTGTGACCATTCCGCTCTTGTTCAATCCGAGCGTTCGTCACAACATGCGCGAGCGAATGGATCAGATTTGTAACGAGGCGGTTGAGGCGGTGAAGTCCGGAATTTCTTTGATCATTCTCTCCGACAAGGGGGTAGACCGGAACTGCGCGGCGATTCCGAGTCTGCTCGCGACTTCCGGTGTGCACCACGCTTTGCTGCGAGCCGGATTGAGAACGAGAACCGGAATCATCGTCGAAAGCGGCGAACCGAGAGAGGTTCACCACTTCGCCCTTTTGTGCGGTTATGGAGCAAATGCTATCAATCCGTACGTTGCTTACGAGACCCTCGCTTATTTGACGGAAAAGGGCTTTCTCTCAGACATAAAGGATTATGGACAGGCAAAAAAGAATTACGTCAAAGCAACGAGCAAAGGTCTGTTCAAGATTTTCAGCAAGATGGGAATAAGCACGCTCCAGTCATATTGTGGAGCGCAGATTTTCGAAGCTGTTGGACTCGACAGCGAAATCGTCGAGAACTTCTTTACGGGCACGCCGACTCGAGTCGAAGGACTCAGCCTCGAGATGCTGGAGGAAGAAACCATCAAGCGGCACGTCCAGGCGCTTGATCCGCAACTTGACCAGAGCACGCTCGATGTCGGCGGGCTGTACCATTATAGAAGGGATGGCGAGTACCATCTGTGGAATCCGCTCACGATTTCGAAGCTGCAACTCAGCACGTGGAGGAGCGACTACAAAACTTTCAAAGAATATACCGAGTTAATCAACAATCAGAATGAGAGAAGAGTGACGCTTCGCAGCCTCTTTGAATTGGATACAAGCGGTGAACAAATTCCAATCGAGGAAGTTGAGCCTGCAAAGGAGATTGTAAAAAGATTCGCGACGGGAGCAATGAGTTTCGGATCGATTTCGCGGGAAGTGCATACGTCACTGGCAATTGCGATGAACAGGCTCGGTGGAAAGTCTAACACCGGTGAAGGCGGTGAAGAACCCGAACGGTTCAAACGGCTTCCTAATGGCGACAGCATGAGGTCGGCTATTAAACAGGTTGCTTCGGGGAGATTCGGCGTCACCGCAGAATATTTGGTCAATGCGGACGAGCTTCAGATCAAGATGGCACAGGGCGCCAAACCCGGTGAGGGTGGACAACTTCCGGGACATAAAGTCAGCAAGGACATCGCGAAAGTCCGCTATAGCATTCCAGGTGTCACTCTGATAAGCCCTCCGCCGCACCACGATATTTACTCGATCGAAGATTTGAAGCAGTTGATTTTCGATCTGAAAAACGCCAATCCGAAAGCCAGAATCAGCGTGAAACTTGTCTCCGAGACCGGAGTGGGAACGATTGCCGCAGGCGTCGCGAAAGCGCATGCCGATCACATTTTGATTTCAGGTCACGATGGTGGTACAGGGGCGAGCCCGATATCATCGATCCAACATGCCGGTTCTCCATGGGAATTGGGGCTCAGCGAGGCGCATCAAACGCTTGTGCTGAACGGCTTGAGAGACCGGGTTTATCTTGCCGTAGATGGACAAATGAAAACGGGCCGTGATGTCGTTATTGCTGCGTTGTTGGGAGCAGATGAGTTCGGATTTGCAACTGCACCGCTCGTTACGCAAGGCTGCATATTGATGAGGAAATGTCATCTTAATACGTGTCCGGTCGGGGTTGCGACACAGGATCCGGATCTTCGGAAGAAGTTCCACGGCAAGCCGGAGTATCTCGTCAATTTCATGTTCTACATCGCTGAGGAAGTTCGCGAGTATATGGCCGCAATGGGGTTCAGAACATTCAATGAGATGATCGGAAAAACCGAGAAGCTAATGCCCGTTCGGCTGAGCGATCACTGGAAGGCTCGCGGGCTGGATCTCTCGAGGCCGCTGTTCAAGGCGACTCCGCTCCATGAAACGAATCTCTATAGGACCCGGGATCAAGATCATGGGCTCGAGAACCAGCTTGATCACGAATTCATAAAGCTTTCCGAACCTGCACTGGAACATGGCACACCGGTTCAGATCAAGAGTAGAATTAGAAATGTGAACCGCACGGTTGGGACGATGCTTTCGGCAGAAATCGCAAAACGGTACGGTGACGAGGGTTTGCCGGAAGGGACTATCAGGATCGAGCTGAGAGGAACTGCCGGGCAGAGCTTCGGTGCGTTCCTGGCTCGCGGTATTGAATTGAATCTTACCGGCGAATCGAACGATTACACTGGGAAAGGGCTTTCAGGCGGAAAACTCATAGTAAAAGTCCCGCCGGAAGTGACTTTCGACCCGGCAGAAAATATCATTGCTGGAAACACGTGCTTGTATGGAGCGACAAGCGGCGAAGCATACATCAATGGAGTCGCAGGCGAGAGGTTCGCAGTGAGGAATTCTGGAGCTTACGCGGTGATCGAAGGGGTGGGCGATCATGGTTGCGAGTACATGACCGGTGGAAGAGTCGCCGTGATTGGGAAGATCGGACGCAATTTCGCGGCAGGTATGTCGGGCGGAATTGCTTATGTCTGGGATCCGAGCAAGGTCGCGGAAAAGTACATTAACCACGGTATGGTGGATGTCGAATACCTGATTTATGATGAAGACATAGCCGAAGTATATAGCATGGTACAGAAGCATTTCGACTACACCGGATCGAAGAGGGCCGGGAATATTTTGAAAAACTGGAGCACCGAGAAGGACAATTTCTGGAAAATAATTCCCGATGAGTATAGAAAGGCGCTTGCGAAGTTGGCGAAGGAGAAAGAAACCGTGACGGTCCTTACGAATGAACCGGTGGAAGGAGCAATCGTCAATGGGTAAGCCGACCGGATTCAAAGAATACAAAAGGGTGGTGTTGGAACACGAGCCGGTCGAGGTTCGCGTCAAAAACTTCAAGGAATTCGAGAAGCGGTTCCACCGGGAGGACGCGAAGGTCCAGGCCGCGCGCTGCATGGATTGTGGCATCCCGTTTTGTCACGGCGACACAGGCTGCCCGGTACAGAACTATATCCCCGAATGGAACGATCTGGTTTACAACAGTCACTGGGAAGAAGCTCTCGAAAATCTTTTGTCGACGAATAATTTTCCGGAGTTTACCGGCAGACTTTGTCCGGCGCCGTGCGAGACTGCCTGCACGCTTGGAATAAACGAAGAGCCGGTCTCGATAAAGGCCATCGAACGTACCATCATAGACAAGGGCTGGGAAGAAGGGTGGGTCAAGCCAAGAATGCCTTATGTTCTTTCCGGGAAGAAAGTGGCCGTCGTCGGTTCCGGTCCGTCGGGACTTGCCGCCGCGCAGCAGCTTTGTCGAGCCGGGCATTTTGTTACCGTCTTTGAGAAGAATGACCGCTTGGGCGGCTTGTTGAGGTATGGCATTCCCGACTTCAAAATGGAAAAGCAGGTTATTGACCGTCGCATCGAACAGATGACTATCGAAGGAGTCGAATTTCGTACGAAAGTGAACGTTGGAGTGGATATTTCCGCAAGGGAGCTTGTCGAAGATTATGACGCGGTTGTCCTGGCAGGCGGTGCGGAAAAGCCGAGAGACATTTCAATTCCCGGAAGAGAGTTGAAGGGAATTCACTTTGCAATGGAGTTCCTTCCGCAGCAGAACAGGGTCGATGCCGGCGACAAGGTCAAGAACCAGATTACGGCAAAAGGGAAAGACGTCGTCATCATCGGCGGCGGCGACACCGGCTCGGATTGCGTTGGGACCAGTAATAGGCAGGCCGCAAAGTCCGTTACTCAGGTGGAAGTCCTTCCTATGCCGCCGGGGGACCGGCCTGCCGACACGCCGTGGCCTTTCTGGCCGATGGTACTTAGAACTTCATCGAGCCATGAAGAAGGCGTTGCAAGAAAGTGGAGCGTGAATACGAAGGCGTTCAAAGGAAATGAAAAAGGCGAGGTCACGACGCTTCTCTGCAACGAAGTCAAATTTGAAAATGGAAAATTCATCGAGATTCCCGGAACTGATTTTGGATTGAAAGCCGATTTAGTTCTCATCGCTGCAGGTTTTGTTCATCCGGTCCACGATGGACTCATAAATGAGTTGAAGGAGGTCGGGCTTGAGCTCGATCAGCGTGGAAACGTGAAGGCACAGTTTGGAGATTCTGGAGAAGCGCACGCCACCAGCGTGAAAAAAGTTTTCGCCTGCGGGGACATGCGGCGCGGACAATCATTGGTCGTGTGGGCGATTTCCGAAGGAAGGAAGTGCGCTGCGGCAGTCCACAATTTCTTGATGAGCTCGAACGGGGTGGAAGAAAACTCGGCCTATGGCGCAGCACGGTGACCACGAGTAAGTTGCAATAAGTCCCAAACACCAAGCCTCAAATTCCAGCCAAAACCAGATTGCCAATCAACAACCCCTGATAAACGCAAAACAAGTCCTGACACTCTGGTTCTTTGGGACCTATCCGGACGTTGCTGTTTCAGACTGGGAGCCTTTAACGCCCGGTTTTTGGGGGAAGAAATTTCAGTCTTTAATTGTTACCTTACTAAGGATGGTTGATTGACGTTACCTTAAAGGAAGGTTGAAATGCTTGAGGTTGCTGTAAATACAAAGGAATTGGGACTTAAATGGCACGGACTTTTTTCTAAGTATGCGGAAGATCTATATCCTGGTCGGTATACGATCAACAAATGTCTCGAACTTGCGGAGCAGGCTGATGAAATTCTGAGACTCGCCGAAGAGAAGGAATCGACGATAGTCGCCCACAATTATCTTTATCCTGAGTTCCACGAGATAGCCGAGAAAGTCGGCGACTCGCTCGGACTGAGTTTTTATGTTCAGAAAAAGAAAGCTCCGCGAGTGGATTTCGAAAGCGTGTTCTTCATGGGAGCGACAGCAAAAATAATTACCGGCGATGCAACACGTGTCTTTGTCTCCGATAATCCTCAAGTCCTCGGGTGCTCGCTTGTCTTCGGGATCGATTATGATTGGTTGAACAACTGGAAGCGTGAAAATCCCGACGGTATTCTCGTGACCTATGTGAACAGCGATGCCTATACGAAATCCATCAGCGATTTTATTTCGACTTCACGGAATACCGACAGAATAATCGTCCACGCAATCAAGATGTTCCCCGGCAGAAAGATTCTTGTCCTGCCGGATAAGTTTCTTGGTTATGTGATGAAGGCAAGAGCGCTTGATTTGCTGCGTCAGGAAAAAATTGAGATCGATCCCAACTTAATTGAGGTATACGAGCAAAGGAAGGGCGAATATTGGGCAGCGTGTCATGTTCACCAGCAAATTGGACCGGATGCTGCCGACATTGCACTCTTGCAGAATTCAGATGCCGAGTTAATGATACATCCCGAATGCGGATGTGCAACGTCCTGTCTTTACAAAGTCCAGAGCGGCGTGATTCCGCATGATAAGGCATATTTTCTTTCGACCGAGCAGATGATCGAGCACGCAAAAGTCTCGCCTGCAAGGAAATTTGTTGTCGCGACTGAAAAGGGAATGGTCTATCGCCTGCGTAAAGAAATGCCGGAGAAAGAATTCATCCCTATTTCACCAAATGCCGTTTGCCAGTACATGAAAGCAAATACTTTTGATAAGTTGTTGGATTCGTTGAAGAGAGATCGTCTCGAAATAGTGTTCTGTGACGATTGCTGCGATCCAAAGTCTCCGTACCAGGATGATAAAGTGGTGCACATACCGAGATCGGCCGCCGAGCAAGCTCGAAAAGGAATTGAAAGAATGTTGGCAATCGGATAGCCCGGATGAATACTAAACACGGACTCTCTTATATCTATCTTGTTCCGTCGCTCCGCGGCGGAACGGTACTGATGTGCAAAACTCGCGGAACAGGGGGAGCGTTCCCACGCAGAGCGTGGGAACGAGTGGGGAATGATTTGGAGCTTATCGATAGATGAATCCTGATCGAACCACCTGCGATGTTTTGATTATTGGCGCTGGAATTGCCGGACTCACCGCCGCGATCCAGCTTGCCGACCGCGGGAAAAATGTCGTGGTCATAAATCGCGCATTCGATCCCGACGAGTCGAACACTCGATATGCACAGGGCGGAATAGTTTGGTGGGGCGAAGACGATTCCCTTGAGTTGATAGAATCGGACATCAACGAGGCCGGTGACGAAGTCGGTGGCACCACTGCCATTCGCATCATTGCCGAAGAAGGTCCAGTTCTTGTCGACTCACTCTTGATAAAACGTCTTGCGGTCAAGTTTGACAGAGATGCGTCTGGCAACCTGGATCGAACCTTAGAAGGCGGTCATTCAAGACGGAGAATAATCCATGTGGGCGACAAGACCGGCGCGGCTATCGAAGAAGCGTTGAGCAGGGAAGCAAGGTCACATCCGAACATTCAAATACTTGCCGGGCACACCGCGGTCGATTTGATTAGCACGACCCACCATTCGCGCCGCCGCGGCTCGGTGTACCAACCGACGAAGATACTTGGCGCGTACGTTCTCGACAGGAAATCGAGAGAAGTGAAAGCAATACTGGCGTCCTACACGATCATTGCGACGGGAGGCGTCGGCGGTTTGTACGAGTCATCCACGAATCCGGAGGGTGCGCGCGGAGACGGGATCGCCATGGCGGGGCGTGCCGGAGCGCACGTCATAAACATGGAGTACGTTCAGTTTCACCCGACGGCATTTCGGAAAGAAGGGTGCAACACATTTCTGATCTCAGAGGCAGTTCGGGGAGAAGGCGGAATTCTTCTTAACGACAAGGGGGAACGATTTATTTCTCGTTATTGTCCTGAAGCGTTGGAACTTGCTCCGCGCGATGAAGTTGCAAGGGGGATCTTTTGGGAAATACAGAAAACGAAATCAAAAAATGTTTGGCTGGATTGCAGTCCGATTGCGAAGAAAGGTATTAGTCTGGAAAAAAGATTCCCGCAGATCTTTGCCAACTGTATGAATTGTGGGGTGGACATACGGAAAGATCCCATCCCCGTCGCTCCAGCGGCCCATTTTCTCTGCGGCGGCATAAGGGTTGATGAATGGGGGAGGACAAATCTCCTTGGGCTTTATGCAATCGGCGAAACTTCATGCACCGGGCTTCACGGAGCGAACCGGCTTGCATCGACTTCATTATTGGAAGGGCTTGTCTGGGGGATGAGATCGGCAGAGAATATTATCGGGACGTATGAGCAAGAAAACTTCGCCGACTGGATGATACCGGATTGGGACGAGAGCTATGTCGTGGATTCGCTTGTACCGAAGGATACGCTGGGAAAGTATCTAACCGAGTTGAAGAGAGTGATGTGGGAGGATGTAGGGATTGTCAGATCGGAAGAAAGTCTTTCGAAGGCGTGGCGGCTTCTCTCGTCGATTAACATCGAAGTCGAGGAGCTTTACAGGCGGGCGAAACTTTCGGATGATCTCGTCGGATTGCGCAATGGTATTGAGGCGGCACTTGAAATTACCACGCATGCGCGAAGAAACAGAGTCAGCCGGGGAGTACATTTCCGTGAAGACTCGGTGAAAACCAGCGGGGCTTTAGTTTAGGAGCATAACCAAGAATGATATTCAAAGACGTTCTGAAAGAAAGAATCCATCACGATCTTGGATTCGATTTCTTCGTGAAAGAGGGAGCACCACAGTCGCGGTTCAATGTATTATTCAAAGAAAATGCGGTTGTCTGCGGAATGATATTCGTACCGACCATCGTGAAGCTCGTCGACGAAGAGTTTTTCCTGCAACCTATTGAACAGGAAATCGGTCCGCACATGAAGATTTTGAAGAAAGACGGCGAGAGCGTGAGGGCGGGGGAAGTCGCCGCCGAAATTTCCGGCAACGCGGAAGTCTTGTTGAAGGCGGAGAGAACGATCTGTAATGTGCTTTCGGAACTTTCCGGAATTGCGACGCACGTGAGTCGTGAAGTATCAGCTATTGGCAATCAGCCGTCAGCTAAAAACGTCTTTTTGCTCGACACTAGAAAAGATGATCCGCTGTTGAGGCCCGAGCACAAGTATGCGGTTAGAATCGGGGGAGCAAAAAATCACAGAGCCGGATTCTTCGATGGAATTCTGATCAAGGACAACGACATTGTCGCTTACGGCGGAATTCGTGAGGCGATCGACAAAAGGCTACCCGAGAAAAAACTTTTGACTCGCATCGAAATCGAAGTTGGAAGTCTGAACGATCTCCAGATTGTTTTGGATGATGGACGCGCAGATGCAATTCTGCTCGACAACATGTCGGTAGATGTGCTCACGAAAGCTGTTGCCTTGATTAAGAAATCAGGAAGATCGTACTTGATCGAGGCATCCGGAGTAAAGGAAGATGATATTGCGAAGATTTCCGAGACTGGCGTGAATTTCATTTCGCTTTCTTCGCTCGTGCGGAGGGCACCGTACATAGATGTATCGATGAAAGCTCTTCATTGATCTTCCACACTTGTCACTAAGATCGTATCGGGAAGAATAGAACGGCTTCCAAGCAAGGTGCAACTGAAGGTTGCTTCTGGTCTCAATTCGTATTATTATTAGGCAGTCAGAGCAAGGTAATCGGGTAATCGCTGCGGCTGAATGAGTCAATCTTTCTAAATAGAGTAGTTTCGGCGAAACACTTTTGTAGAAGTTTTGGGAGGGTGAATGCAATGAAGACTATTCTTAACGTTTTCTTCCTCGTCGTATTTTTTGTGATTCCCGGATTTGTCCGAGCACAACTGACGGTACAGGATCCCACAGTTTATGGGACCAAACCGGGCTACATTGACAGGACCACGTTGGTTGTCGAACCACATGGCGCATTTGTCGAGCAGTCACTATATGTCTGGTACTCGGATCACGATCAGTATCCGGGTGACAATAATTTAGAGATTGTGCATCGTTTCACGCTGCCGCAGGGATCAGTAGTAAACGACATGTGGTTGTGGATTGGCGATACTCTTGTGGAAGCCAAGATGTTCTCTATATGGACTGCTCGGCATATCTATGACAGCATCGTGGTACACAGGCATGATCCTGCTTTTCTCGCTAAGAACGGGAACACGTACGAATTGCACATTTATCCGCTTGTGTCCGGACAATTCCGGAAAACGAGGATAGACTTCATTGCTCCAACCCAATGGCTTGGCAAGAATGGTTATGCAGAACTCCCGTTATCTTTTTGGAAAGACAATAATAATCAGGCGAAGCCGGTGGAGCTTCTTTTTCGTGAGAAGGAGGACGTTTGGGGGACACCCTCAATCCGAGAGCTGCCCCAACTTACCTCTGATCGTGTCATAGATTCTGTGGGTTATACGTACCGCCAATACGACATTTCCGATGTCTCAGCACTTACCAGCCTTTCCTTTTCTTTTCAGACCAGCTTTAATAACGGGCTCTTTGCGACGGCAGATTACCGCCAGGGTGACAGTTCTTACTTCCAGATAGGCATCGACCCAGGCAGCTTTAATGCTGTGCGTTCAGACACCGGTGCCATGTCTGTCGTCGTCGGGCTTGATCTGAGCGGCAATTCAAACAATTCTATATCCTTCCTCATACCGAATATAAGTGCTGTTCTCCACCGCGCATTGAGGCCCATCGATCAGTTCCGCCTGATAGTATCGGGTGACGGGTCGATTGTACATTACTCGCCATGGCGCTACGCAGACTCTACGACAATCGATACAGTATTGCAGAATTTTTCGAGTTCCCCATTTGCAGAGGAGCTCTCTCAGACAAGGAAACCAGTCATCGTGTTCTGCGATGCTAACGGTCAAACTATTTGGCGATTTCCATCACTTGATAGTGTCGCAATTATAGAGTCTTTTCCCGACATAGTGAGTGCGTCGGGCAGTTTTGCCAATGCAGATATTATCGCCAGCTACGACCATGGACTCGAATCCGCAAGTCTGACAGACGCTAATCTATCAATGTTGCTTCCCAAAATTGACAGCCTCTTCTACCGGGGCGGGAGATTCCTCGGATATTTTGATCATAACAGGCCTGGAGGTGAAAAGATTGAGACACATTACATAAATGGCCTTACAGAAGGCTATGAAGACAATTCTGTCACGTTATTCGCACAGCCTAGCGGGAACATCGGCACATCATTCCCCTCTTCAGTGGTCGAGAACAGCGTCAATTTCCTGACTTTCAATGATCCGAACACAAAAATAGAAATGGCCAATAGCACCGGCGATGGAGCTGTGATTTCCAAAAAGGTGAGCAACGGGCTCCTAGTTGTCTCGGGAATTTGGGCGTTTGTGGATGATGGTGCATTGAAACAAATGTTGGCAGTTCCCCTGCTCGGCATTTCAGAACTGTCACAGGGACCACAGATGCTGAAACCATTGCTGAATGACATTCAATCCTCGCTGGCTCAGGAATCAGTTGATGAGGTGCTCTTATTCAGCAATGCGGACTCCCTGATCTCAAAAACAGATGTCTCATCATGGATCGATACTTATTTATCAAGTATCAGCGGGACGAGACCCGTTTTCAATACGGTTAACCTTATCGATGGGACTATATTCACGCCGGCATCCATCACTGAAAACGGGGTTGACTATTATGGCTCGGGATATCTTCTCAATGCGCTATCACAAGCGACCAGAGGTCTCCATTTTGAGACCCATTTAAAGACTTGGGATGTCATTTCGGAAGAGCTGGCGTATTCAACCGTTGCTCGTTTGGATTCGCTTAATGTGAATGTTGTTGCGGATAGCGGATCCGGCAGTTTGTTCGAGATGCGAGAAGTTGCGCCTGAACCGAATGATCCTGTAAGACCGCATTTCTTCATCGGCGCATCGAATGCCAAAACAAAACTAGACTTCAACGTGGTGGCGAAGTTTGAAGATTTCTCACAACAAATGAGCAAACAAACGACTTCATTCATTAGCATTGATACTTCCGGGCGCTTCCCGATAATTGGCGAAATGCTGGGCTGGGAGAAACTGCAGGACTATTTCCAAACATCAAGCTCCGATACCCTGTCGATTGTCAATCTTGCTTTGGAGTACAATCTTCTCTGTGACTACACGGCTCTCATTGCGCTTGAACCGAAGACTGACACTCCGGCTCAGAATCCGACGAACGGCCAGGGAGGCGGCTCATCGGCCGTCAAGAGCCATAAAGAAACACAAACTGCAATCGTCTTCAGCGCTTACCCCAACCCTTTCAACCCGCAGACAACCTTTTACTTGAGTTTGCGAGGGGCTTCAGCGGTAAAGATAATTATCTATAATTTGCTGGGACAGCAGATAAGAACACTGTCGCTTGATGGTTTCCCGGGAGACAACACAATCGTTTGGGATGGCAAGGATTCTAGTGGACGAATGGTTCCCAGCGGCGTTTATTTCGCACAGGTAATGGTGACAGAGACAACTGACAATATTACTTTTAGGAAAATCCTTAAGCTTGTGATGCTAAAATAGTGCTGCCTTATCACCATGCCGCCGGCGATATCCTAGACACCACAGAAAGCGCGGAAGAACATAAACACGACAAAAATGGTCTTTCTTCCAAATGTTTTCACGTTGGCGGGATTTGCCAAAGAATATTTGTAGAAATATCGGGAGGGTGAATGCAATGAAGACTATTCTTAACGTTTTCTTCCTCGTCGTATTTTTTGTGATTCCCGGATTTGTCCGAGCACAACTGACGGTACAGGATCCCACAGTTTATGGGACCAAACCGGGCTACATTGACAGGACCACGTTGGTTGTCGAACCACATGGCGCATTTGTCGAGCAGTCACTGTATGTCTGGTACTCGGATCACGATCAATATCCGGGCAACAATAATTTAGAGATTGTGCATCGTTTCACGCTGCCGCAGGGATCAGTAGTAAACGACATGTGGTTGTGGATTGGGGACACTGTTGTGAAGGCCAAGATGTTTGATACGTGGACGGCGAGGCACATATATGACAGCATCGTGGTACACAGGCATGATCCTGCTTTTCTTGCCAAGAATGGGAACACGTACGAGCTGCATATCTACCCCCTTGTGTCCGGACAGTCCCGGAAAGTGAAATTAAACTTCATTACGCCCACAAGTTGGCTTGGGAAAAACGGGTATGGCGAATTGCCGTTATCGTACCTCCAGGCGAGTAACTCGCAAATAAAACCCGCACAAATCCTCTTTCGAGAACAGGAAGATATTCGGGGATCACCTTCGATCCGAGAGTTGCCCGATCTGGTATACAAACGAACGTTAGATACTGCCGGCTATGTTTACCGTGATTTTGAGGTCTCGGATATATCTCCCCTCGCAAGTCTCTCAGTCGCTTTTCAGACCGCGTTCACTGATGGTATATATTCTACAGCCGGCGATCAACAAGGCGATAGCTCTTACTTCCAGATTGGTGTTGACCCAACTAGCTTCAATGCTACACGCCCCGACACGAACGCGGCATCGGTGGTGGTAGGGATCGATCTAAGTGGGAATTATAATAACTCGGTTAATTTGCTTGTTCCGAGAGTCGAGGCAGTTCTCCATAATGCATTAAGACCGAAGGACCTCTTCTGCTTAACCGTTTCGGGTGGAGGGTCGGTTGCTCACTATTCTCCGTTCCAGCATGCCGATTCGACGACGATCGACACTGTCCTTCAGGATTTTGCGCAGTCGGCCCTCGCTGCGAAGCTGTCCAAAGCCAGAAAGCCCGTAATAGTGTACTGCGATGGCAACTCCCAAACAATTTGGAGGTTTCCCTCACTTGACAGTGTCGCAATCATAGAGACGTTTCCCGACATAGTCAGTGCGTCGGGCAGTTTTGCAAATGCAGATATTATCGCCAGCTATGACCACGGATATGAAACTGCGGGTCTTACAGACGCGAATCTTTCAATGCTGCTTCCAGAAATCGATAGCCTGTTTTACCGGGGCGGAAGATTTTTAGGATATTTTGATCACAACAGGCCTGGGGGTGAAGAGATTGAGACACATTACATAAACGGTCTTACAGAGAATTATGAAGCAAATTCGGTCACCCTTTTTGCACAACCCAATGGAAATATCGGCAGTTCATTCCCTTCGTCTGTCCTCGGCAACAGCGTCAATTACCTGACGTTTACAGATCCGGACACAAAGATTGACCTCGCAAACAGTAATGGTGATGGCGCCGTGATCTCAAAGAGAATTAACAACGGGCTTCTCGTCGTGTCCGGGCTTTGGTCATTCACAGATGATGGTGCGTTGAAACAGACTTTGGCGGTGCCGTTGCTCGGAATTTCGCAGTCAAGCTGGAGCATTCAACAACAGCAGATGCTCAAGCCCTTGCTTACTGACATTCAGGGAACAATCGCCCAAGACACAGTTCGACAGGTGATCCTTTTCAGCAATGCAGATTCGTTGATTTCGCCCGCAGACGCTAAGACATGGGTCACTTCCTATCTGTCGGCTTTGAGCGGCCAGAAACCTGTTTTCAATACCATCAACCTTCTCGACGGAAGTCTCTTTACGCCACCGTATGTCACTGACAACGGCGTAGATTACTACGGGTCGGGATTTTTGTCGAACTTACTTTCGCAAGCCACGGGAGGCGAACATTTTGAATCGCACTTGACAAGTTGGGATGTTATCGAAGAAGAACTCAGGTATTCGAGTTACGCACGGTTGGACTCGCTCACCGTGGGCGTCGTGGTGGACGATGGCGCGGGCAGCTTGATCGATATGAGGGAAGTTGCACCCGACCCGAATAACCGCGTCCGGCCAAGATTCTTCATTGGCGTCTCGAATGCCAAGACAAAAGTCGGATTTAACCTTCAAGCATACTTCGACGGTTTGTCCCAAACCTATCAGAAACAAGCGACAGCATATCTCTACAATGACACGACTGGCGGATCACCGGTGATTGCGGGAATGATGGGATGGGAGACCCTCCAGGATTATTTTAGTGAATCTAGTTATGATACATTGAAGATCGTCGACCTGGCAATCAAGTTTAACCTTCTTTGTGATTACACTTCGTTGATTGCCCTTGAGCCAAGCGATCAGAATCCTCCTCTCGTCAACCCGTTCGATGAAAGCGGTCTTTTCACTTACATAATAAAGAACACGGATACCAACAAGGACAGCTTAAGTTTTACCGCCTACCCAAATCCGTTTAACGGACAGATAAAGTTCTATTTAAGCCTCAGGCGTTCTTCGAATGTAAAGGTGTCAATCTACAATATCCTTGGACAGGAAGTTAGGACATTCAGACTTTCTGCGAGTCCTGGTTTGACATCGGTTTCCTGGGATGGTACGGGTTCACACGGCGGAGCTGCCGCAAGTGGAGTGTACATAGTTCAAGCCACCGTAACCGAGAACTCCTCGAATGTAGTGTTCCGAAAGAGCCTGAAGATAATGATGCTCAAGTGAATGCTGCCTTAGTGCTGGTGCCCTGACCGCGCTTCCGATCTCAGCCGCTTCCAACTTACGGAGGTTTTAATTCAGCAGCCCACACCTTTCAGATTGGCTTCCTCTTGATGTGGGCTGTAACTTGAAGGAGACTTCAGGAAGTACCCTTCATCGTTTTCACGAGATCGATCATGAGAATCAGCAAAGCGAACGATCCAAGGATTGCGGGGACATAATAAACCCCTTGGTAATTCCATCCGGGGAACCAGCAGCCAAAGACGGGCGAGCCCAACCACGCTCCAACCCAGCCCCAGATTATCTTGCCGATAAGGGACTCAATACCTGCTCTCACCTGCATCTTCAGCAGATAATGAAGAACGAGTGAAACAACGACGCTGATGATGAGGAGAATCAGGAACGCGGCGAAATCCATTCCAACCATACATTTCTCCTTTCTCTTTTTTGATCTTTGTTTATCCCGACTTGTCGGGACTTTTTCGGAGAATGGATTGAGCTTTCAATCGGAAATGCTCCTTCCGAAAGGAAAGCACTTCTTGTTCTCACGACGGTAGATTAAGGATAAAATAAGTAAGAATCAAATTTGGCAAGATGTGATGGTCTAGAAAGAACGGAAACTGTTTTCTCGGGATTTTAGAAATACGTCTCCAGCTTTATATAGTACGCCTGCGGGTAATACCAATACTCAGTGAGCGAGTCGCCGTTAGTGTAAAGTGAACCGAATGCGAGTGAAGTATTGTCGCTTGCAGAATAGCTGACTGTTCCGGCGAAGTACCCGCTGCCATCGTTTAAGTTGGAATTGGATGACAGCATAATTGTGATGAGCGGAGTCAGTTGATATGAGCCGCTCACGACTAAGTAATCCTTGGCAAGGTTAAGAATTCTTCCTTCGTAAAGTCCGGTCAGATCGTAATTGAAGCGGTCAACTTTTCCCTGGCCGTTGTGGTAATACTCGAACATACCGTACAACTTGTCCGTGAATTGGTAGTCGGCACCCAATATCCACTTCATGAAATAGCCGGTGTCGCCGAGAACATCCGAAGACACAAGCGCTTCTCCTCTTATTCCTGCTCCGCCGACGTCGCCTGCAAAATCTCCACCGTTGACCAAACGCTTGTCAACGTATCCGCTCATCATTGAAAAATCATATCCGAGAATATTTGTTCTGAACCTTGCCGCATAATCGGAGTACTTAAAATGGTATTCTGCATTGTAAACAAACTGGAGATTTGTCAGCTGTCCCAGGTCGAACCTCATAGATGCCGCATCTGAGCCATCCTTCTCAATCTTTCCGAAGTTCGCCGGGTTAATCGGATTAAAGATGTCGGTCGGGTTCCAGACTCGCCCTGTTCCCCAGCTTATTCTTTGCCTTCCAATCACGAGAGATCCGAATGAGAGGTCCTGATCGAAGTACAAACGATCAACATAATGAGAAATCGCGAGATGATTTTCGTCGACCGGCTGCCAGTGAAGGCCAATAGCCTGGCGTAATGGATTGCTGGAAGTCAAACCGAAAGCGAGGTTCTGCGAGTAATACAGGCCATCTATTTCATATTCGGCACCAATTTTTGTGTTGTCGCCGAGGTGGAGCGTTGGACGGAGCCGCAGCCTGGCGAGATTGGCAAATTCCGAATTTTGCACCGATGTATCCCGGCTATTTTCGTACAGCGGCATGTCCATAATGTATCCCGAAAAATCGAACGCAGGTCCAGAGGAATCTGAAGTTTGCGCGCTTGTTGACGAGGTAAAGAGCACGAGCAAGAACAGTGTGACTATGAACCCGGACACCGAAAACTGGCTGCACGGACCGGCGGGATTTACACGTAAAGGTCTTGCGAATAAGAAGTTTTGAAAATCTATAGAAATCTTTCTCATTCGTCTAATAGGAGTGCTATTTATTTTTCTTGTCGGTGACGATTTGCCCGTCCTTCAGGATTAGCAGCCGATGTGCACGTTCGATCACTTGCGGATCGTGTGACGAAAAGACAAACGTAATGCCTTCCTCCCGGTTCAATTTCTCCATGAGCTCGAGGAGCTTGATGGCTGTCTCTGAATCGAGATTCGCCGTTGGCTCATCCGCTAGAACTAGCCGCGGATCGTTCGATATGGCCCTCGCAACTGCGACTCTCTGCTGTTGTCCTCCGCTCATTTCGTTCGGACGTTTGTGTGCAAGCTCGCCGATATTGAGTTGTTCCAGCAGGGCAAGACTTCTTCGTTTCCGTTCATGAGCGTTGATCCCGCGCAGCATCATGGTGAATTCGACATTTTCGATTGCGCTGAGCACAGGGTTGAGATTATATGCCTGAAAGACGAAACCGATTTTCTTCAGCCGGATGTCTGCAAGTTGTCGGCGTGTCTTGGAGGCAACATCCTCGCCGTCGAGAAATATTCTTCCTTCGGTTGGCTTGTCGAGTGTGCCGACGATATTGAGGAGCGTGGTCTTTCCTGAACCGGACGGACCTGCAATCACCGAAAAATCGCCGTGAGTAACTGTAAGGTCGATTCCACGCAATGCGTTCACTGGAACACCATTGTCCTGATAGACTTTTGTGACTCTTTCAACGCGAACAATCTCTGAGATGATGCTTTTAGATTCCATTATTCCATTACTCCATTATTACAATACTTTATTATTCCAGACTTATGTTGATCTTATCGCTTCCGCGGGCTGCAGCTTTACTGCCCTCACTGCAGGGTAGAGCGCGGCGATGACTGCAGAGAGTGGAATGAACATAATCGTGTTGATTAGCGACGAAGCAGCAAGGACCGGATATATCGTGGTTCCTACGCCAAAGGACTTCAGGCTCTCGGAGAATATTGACAAATCCCAGCCAGTATGCAGGAGTGGGATAAGTGCCGCGAACGAAATCACGAGCCCTGTCGCTGTCCCGATCATCCCGAGGTCGAACGCCTCTGTGAGTATCATGGTGAATATTCGTTTGTTTGACATTCCGATAGCCATATCGATTCCGAATTCCTGGGTCCGTTCCATGACAGCCATGAGCATCGTGTTGACTATTCCGAATATAAGGGCGATCCCGATGATCGCGTAAAAGACATAGATAATCTCATCGTAGAGATGTATCTGCATCACGAGGAGAGGGAGCATCTGTCTGTAGGTTAGGACCTCATATTCCTGCGGAAGTTCCGCCTTGAGCTCTTCAGCGATCGCTTCGGTCTGTCTCGAATCGACAGGGTTAACAATAAACTCCGATATTCTCCCGGTGGCACCAAGCATCTGTTGAGCAGTCTGAAGAGGGATGTAAACGTGTGCCTGATCGAATCCGGAATCGAATGTCTCGAATATCCCGACGACACGGCAGGCTTCCGACCCGACGCTTCCGTCGAGCCGCGATGCCATAATGACAACCTTGTCACCAAGCCCCACTCTTAACTTCTGCGCAATCGAAGTGCTGATGATTATCTCGCTTGACACACCCGAAAGGTAGGCTCCGTTCAAGATGTACTTGCATATCGTCGTCACTTCCTTTTCCTGTCGCGGTACTACCCCGACAATCGAGACACCGGACGAATTATAGGCGCTGCTGACAAGGCCGAACGTCCGCTGTCTTTCGGAAACATCACAGGATGAAGTGATTTTTGCCAACGCGACTCGGATCTCATCCGTATTTGTGACGGAGTTCTTGAGCGTGGGATTTCTCTGGTAGCCCTTTTGGTGAATCTGGATGTAGCCGGCATCAGCACCGATCTGATTGGTGAGCATTTGCCGCATCATGCCGATAGAGAAAGCATCCGTCAGCACCATCGCGATCACGCCGATCGTTATGGAGATGACCAGAATTAATGACCTGCGTCTGTTCCTAAGTATGTTGCGCCAAGCTATCCTGCCGATCACTGTCCAGTCCTTTCAGATATTATCACGGAGTCGGCAAGAAAGTTCCAAACATATCTCAAAAAGAAAATCCCCGAGTCGAGGAGTTTCAAGAACTCCAGTTCTCTTTTTCATTTTAGGTGTATCTGATTCCTTTCAGAGGCTCCAATTTCAACACTCGGCACAGTGGGTAAACAGCTGCCACTATCGAGATGCCGAGGATGGTGAGGCCGGAATCGATGAAAATCTTAAATGATAGGGAAGAGGCGAGCACCGGAGCAAACCCATATTCTTGGTAGAGTTTGGCAATGTCTCCGCCGAAAACGATCGGATGACGAACAAAATACGAGTTAACCGCAATGCCGATTCCGTTTCCTATTATAAATCCCATGATCAGCATGAAGAAGACCTCCAAGGCGACGGCCAAAACGAGTCTCTCCTGGGACATGCCAAGAGATAGCATTACGCCGTATTCCCTGAATCTTTCGGTAATCGACATCAGTACCGTATTCAATATTCCGAATCCAACCACGAAGAGAAGGATTATTATGTACAGTACACCACCGGCGTTGTCGAAATCGATGCTTTGCTTAAGCTGCGGGAGCAAGGTCTGCCACGGAAGGGCCGCCAATCCCATCGGTATAAGCACTGGGTTAAGCTGGTCCACAATCTTCTGAAGGTCGTCCGGGTTTCGCACAGAAATGGCAACGGCGTTCAATCTGTCTCCCATTCCGAGGAAATTCTGGAGGTCCTGGATGTCCATGAAGGCGCCCATCCGGTCGAATTCGTCGGAGCCTGTCTTGAACGTTCCAACGATTCTGACAAACATGTTGCCGAGGACTCCATCAAAGCCCTGCGCCAGAACAACAACGGAGTCGCCTACCTGCGCATTCAAGTTCTGCAGGAGCTCGTAGCCAACCACCATCTCGGGGACCTTCGAACGGGTGTTTTCGGAATCTGGCGACAAGAAGTTTCCACCTTCTATTCTTTTCGAAAAGTCTGTGATGAGGTCCTCCGTCTTCGGCGAGATACCCATGACCATAACGCCGATCGACTGGTCACGATAGCTCAATAGAGCATCTGTCTGAATCCTCGGTGAACTCCCGTCAATCTGCGGGACGTCTTTGATAGCATCTTTGATCTTCGGATTCATGGTGAAACTCTTCTGGAGGGTTGGACTCTTGTTATATCCGATCTTCTGAATCTGAAGATATCCAGTTGATTCTCGTACGGCAGTCTTGATCGTATCGGCATAGGTCCCATACTGTATACCGCGCTGAATTATGGAAAGAGCTATGGCAAATATTACAGCAGACATTGCGATAAGCGAACGTCTCCAGTTACGCCACAAACTTCTCCAGGCCAAGCGTACTAAAAGCATCTTAACATAATTCACAATTTAGAATTCATAATCTGAAATTTCCTGCTTCATATCGATCTTATCGCTTCAACCGGATGAAGGCGGATTGCCTTCAACCCCGGATAGACTGCACCGACCACTGTGACCAGCGGAATGATCAAGATGGCCTTTATGAAATCCTGGGCCTCGATCGCCGGGTAGATCTTCGAACTGGAGCCGAACGATCTGAGGCTCTCGGAAAAAACCGACAGGTTCCACCCGTTTCGCGAAAAATCAACGCAGGTGAAGTAAGCAATTACGAGCCCGATGACCGTTCCCAAAATTCCAAGGTAGAAAGCCTCGATCAGGATCATCCTGAATATCTTCCTGTTCGACATCCCCACCGCCATTGCCACTCCAAACTCGTGAGTCCGTTCCAGGACTGCCATCAGCATTACGTCGATGATTCCGAAAATCAACGCAATCGCGACGATGCCGTACACCACGTAGAATATTTGATCGTAAAATCCCAATTGCATGACGAACAGCGGAAGCATTTCTTCATAAGTCATAGTCTCGAATTTGTCGGGAAAAGGTGATAAGCCAGTGATTTCCTTCTGCAAATCGTCGAGCACCGCGGGCATCTGCTCCCGGTGCAGAGGATTGATCACAAATTCAGAAACCATATCATGGGCATTCAGCATCTGACGCAATGTTTGGATCGGAACGTATATGTGCGATTGGTCGAATCCTGAATTAGCTGTTTCGTAGATGCCGCAAATCCGACATCCCTCCGACCCGATGCTGCCGTCCAATTGCGAAGCCATTATCACGACTTTGTCGCCGATGCCGGCTTTCAGTTTCTCCGCAATCGAAGCGCTGATCAATATTTGATCGGACTCCGCATTCAAGTACTCTCCATGAACGACATTCTGATATATCGTCGTCACTTTTTTTTCTTCATCAGAGTTAATTCCTACTATCGAGACTCCAGCGGAATTATATGCGCTGCTCACGAGTCCGTATGTTCTGAGTCGCTCCGAGTAATTTATTGTCGTCGGATCAGCCTTAAGAATATTTCTGATTTCGTTAGATGAGTCGATTGAATTGTCGATGCTTGGATCGGCCTGGTAACCTGCCTTATGAATTTGGATGAAGCCTACGTCTGATCCGATCTGATTTGACAACAACTGTTCCATCAGACCTCTTGCGAAGCCGCGCGCCAGAACCAGGGCAAAGACACCTACCGTGATAGAAACTATCAGTATCAGAGACCTTCGTTTATTCCTCAAGAGATTTCGCCACGCAATCTTGCTAATCATCCAACTCTCGAATCTGTTTCGTATTCAGGATCCAAAATTTTGAATTTCATTTCATGTGTACCTTATTCCTTTGAGCGGCTCGAGTCTCAAAACTCGCCAGAGCGGGTAAAAAGTCGATGCGAATGAAATTATGAGTATCGCAGACGAAGCGATGATGGAAGTTTGTGCCGTTACATACGAAGTAATTGTCGGGACGTTGAAACCATATTGCTTATAAATTTCCGCCAGATTGCCGCCGACAAGTATCGGATGAACAGAAAGATAGTAACTGATTCCCACGCCCACTAGATTTCCGAAGAAGATGCCGATTATGATCATGAAGAATGTTTCGATCGCGACGGTAAAAGCTAGTTTTTCCGGTCGCATTCCCAAAGCTAGATTAACGCCGTATTCTCTGAATCTTTCTGTAACGGACATAAGAACCGCGTTCAGGATTCCAAATCCCACCACCACAAGAAGAATGAGCATAAATACGATGTCCCCGCTCTGCTTGAACTCGTACGTCTGTTCCATCTGAGGCATAAGTGTTTGCCACGGTACAGCGACGAGACCTGCGGGCTGTAGAATCGAGTTAAGTTCGGCGGTGACTTTTGGCACGTCCTGCATTTTTTCGACAGAGATCGCATTTGCATTTACCCGGTCGTCCATCGACAGAAACGGCTGGAGGTCAGTCAAATTCATGAACGCGCCCATGCGGTCAAACTCATCCGAGCCGGTTCTAAAAGTGCCGACAATCTGTGCGAACATGTTGCTCAATACGCCGTCGAAGCCCTGGCAGAGCACGACAACCGAATCACCAACCTTCGCTTTCAAATTCTGGAGAAGCGTGTATCCAACTACGATTTCGGGAGTCCCGCCATGTTGCATTGTGTTTGCTGTGAGGAAATGTCCAGCCGAAACCTTGTTTTGAAAATCGGTAATCGCTTCCTCTGAAGCAGGGGAGATTCCCAGGATCATCGTGCCAATTGAGTGCTCTCTATAGCTCAAGAGTCCATCTGCCTGAATTCGCGGGGAGCTGCCTGTGATAAGTGGGTTCTCGTTTAGCATCCCTTTCAGAGACGGTGAGAGAGCAAAGCTCTTCTGCAATGTCGGATTGTCTACATATCCCGGTTTTTGGATTTGTATGAAACCGGTCGAAAGTCTGGCTGCGGCTTCTATGGCTTCCATGATAGTGCCATTGTCGACATTCATTTTTACCATGGTGAGAGTAGCCGCAAAAGTAATGGCAGCGATAACGAGAATTGATCTTCGGCGGTTTCTCCAGAGGCTCCGCCAAGCTATGCTGACAAGCAGTTTCATCGTCTACTTTTCTAACTCTTTCAATGAGAAAATACTGCTCGGAATCCTTGCATCGTACGTCGCTTCATCCATTTTGATTTCAGTCGAATGAGTCTTGTCGGAGTTATACATCGTCCAGACAGCCGGTATTCTTCGTCCTCCCATTAACTTGAAATCACCCATTATCATGATACGCATTAGCTTTCCTTTTTCGTCGAAATACTCGACTTGCGAGGGAAGATTGTCTTCCTTCCTCACCCAGTAGATGAGCTTGCCCCATACTACCGGAGCATTCGGCTTGGGAAGCAATTGAAGTTTCCAGCATTCGACATTGTCAACCGTCTCGGACCCGGCCATCGAGATGTCGTAGTCGTCGATAAGTGTCTCCCCGCGTACCATGTCGTCGTATGTGTAATCTGAGCCGTTCCATGATTGGAGCATCATGGACGGGGGAATCCTGATCGTAGTCTCGGTTGCCCTGAGGTACATCCAGATTTCGTTGCCAAGTTTCAGCGTCCTGTTGCCGGCTTCGCGTGCAGGGGCAAGGACTTTGACGAGTGCTTTCAAGTCACCTGCGCTCCAGCTCTCCATCGTCATTGTCCGGGTGTAATCGGGAGTAGTGATGGTCATTTCCATTATCGAATGGCTTGACGTCTTGCCCTTTATTGCATCCTCGGCCTTTTGAATAATTTGCCTGGCATCCTGGGCGCAGCAAGGCCCAATCTTCAAACACCAAGTTCCAAACAAAATCCAAATACCAAGCTTAAATATCCGAAATAGGTTCGATTTCATATCCTTTGCCGATTGAATTTTGGAGCTTAGAATTTGTCTGGAGCTTGGAACCTGTAATTTCGGATTTCTCATTTGTTTACCTTAATTCCATTAATTATTAAGTTGATTCCTCCGCGAAGTTGCTTTTCGAAATCGACATCCATCATGTCAAGAGACCAGAAAAGTGCAGCTCCTTCAATTATCTCGTATATTGCGATTGTTACCTGATGCGGATCGACACGCCGGAATTCCTTCTCTTTAATTCCGTCCTCAATTATCGTTTGCAGAAGTGCCACCCCCGCTTGAAAATCGCCCCTTGTCATTTTCCTGATTTTCCGATCCCTGAAGGCAATCACGAACAACTCCTGGATAACCGGTCTGAACCGCTGCATCTTGCTCATTTCTTCGGTGATATATCCGATAAATTTGTCAATTCGTTCTCTCACAGTGCCAGTAGCCAACATCTTCTCAAATCTCAACATCTCTTTCGGATCAAAAAAGGTGTTCAGCAGCTCTGAAATCAGCTCATCTTTGCTTTTGAAGTACCAGTAGATCGCCCCCTTGCTCAAGCCAGATTCGCGGACGATGTCATCCATGCTGGTCTCTTTCAATCCCGTCCGTGCAAAGGCAGAGATCGCAGCTTTTACGATCTGCTCTTTTCGCCTGGCAATATTTTCTATGTTTGCTGTTCTGGTCATTTATTAATTAAACCGACTGGTCGGTCTGGAAATAATATAAACACAGGGGCTTGCTTTGTCAAGTCAAATCTACGCAGAGGTAATCATCCGGAGTTTGGATCCCGGTCTCCGGGCCGCAATTTCTGCGCTGGGTTTTTTAGCACCTGCCTGCTATCTTTCATAAAACAAGACCGATACACTGAATAGATTTATCGTTTTGCTCGACATAACTCTGATTGTGATAGTCGGATACTTCACCTGGTTCATGGCAACCGATTATCAGACATTTTATGGGCGGGCACACGCGCCGTTTGTGTTTTTTATCATTGATACTATCGATCTATTTATACACGAGGGCGGACATTTCTTCTTCGGTTTTTTCGGGCGTATGATTTACTTCATGGGTGGCTCGTTGATGCAAATAGTTCTGCCTTCACTTGCCGTTTACGTTTTTCTCAAAACGAGTTTCCGAAGTCTCATAGGAACACTCTACTGGCTCGGTCATAACTTGATAAACGTTTCTGTCTACATCGGCGATGCACCCTATAAAAGGCTTCAACTAATTTCTGACAGTGCTATCCACGATTGGAACTGGATATTTACACATGCCGGCATGATGGATTGGGCAGGAACACTTTCGAGTATTGTTCTTGTGCTCGGAATAGTGTCCTGCTGTGGCGCGGTGGGAACAGCGGTCTATTTCCTCGTGATGGATATAAGGGAGGCAGTCGTTTCGGCTTAATTGGCTGTTGGAAGAAAATGTTTTCTAAATTATGTAACAATTGATTTCTTCATTATGTAGTATTCTTAATGAGAGTTGAGAACATTCGCCACTGTAAGGCAGATGAATAATAAATGTCAGAGACAATTTTAGCGACATCCGGACTCAGCAAGAAATTCGGCGACCGCTGGGCGGTGAAGGATCTGGATCTTGAAGTTCATTCTGGCGACGTGTTCGGATTTCTCGGACCGAACGGCGCGGGCAAAAGCACGACTATCAGAATGATCCTGACTCTCCTCTCGCCGACTGGAGGGAGCGTCAAGATTTTCGGGAGAGAGGTCAAGCAGAACAGAGAGTTTGTTCTTTCCAGAGTGTGCGGCATTGTGGAGAAGCCGGATTTTTATCTTTACCTTTCAGCCTACAAGAACTTAGAGTTCCTCGGTTCGCTCACGCGGAAAGTCACCAAAGATGAAATTGTTAGCGCACTGGAAACAGTGGGCTTGAGATCGAGAGCCTTCGACAAAGTGAAGACGTTTTCGCACGGAATGAAACAGCGGCTCGGAATTGCACAAGCAATCTTGACTAAGCCCGAACTTATAATCCTGGACGAACCGACTTCAGGTCTGGATCCGCAGGGAATGAAAGAAGTGCGCGACCTTGTGCTGACCCTTTCTAAAGAGTATGGTACGACAATTTTTCTTTCGTCGCATTTGCTCACCGAGGTAGAAGCTGTAGCAAACAGGATGGCGGTGTTAAATCATGGTGAGCTTATTGCGCAAGGAGCTGTGTCCGAACTCTTGAATGGAGACTCATCCCAATATTCTTTGCAGGCGGCTCCGCAAGACATAGCCGTGGAGCTTCTGAAGAAAACGGACTGGGTTGAGATTATCTCGGTTGCCACCCCCGTAACGGGGTCGGGTGGAATCGATGTTCATGTCGAATCCCGCAGAGCGGCGGAATTGATTAGACTCCTCGTCACCAACGGCATTGACGTTTCGTCGTTTGCTGCAAAACGAACTCTTGAGGACTACTTCTTGAAAATTACGGAGGGAGCCTCCGAAGTATGAAACTCTTCATGCTGGAAGTTCAGAAAACCTTTCGCCGGTGGCGAACCTATATCGGTTTTGCGGCGGTGGCGGGCGCGGTCATCCTTCTCGAAGTAATCATTAAGCTGAACGAAGCAGGGATGGCACGCAGCTTTGCGGGAAACCTGAACACGGATTTCATAGTGTCCGGAAACATCTTGAACGTCTGGACCATCACTACGTTCGTCATGAATTCTCTCTATGTCCATGTCCCGTTCTTGATCGCGCTTGTAGCAGGCGATATGGTGTCGTCCGAAGGCACGGCTGGAACTATCAGGTTCCTCCTCATCAGACCTCCTTCCCGATCGAGAATTATTTTGTCAAAGTATCTCACGATGCTTTTTTATACTGCGGCTCTGATCGTCTTTCTTGCGCTGCTATGTGTCGGAATTGGTTTTGCGTTTTTCGGAAGTGGGGATGTGATCCGTGTTCAAGCCGGAATCCCGAGCATTGTTATTTTGCCTGAAAGGATTGCTGCGTCCAGAACTCTGCTCGCTTTCCTGTCGGCTATCCTTTCAATGTCAGTCGTCGGATCGCTCGCATTTTTGTTTTCGACGCTTGTAGAGAATTCCATTGGACCCATCATTGGGTCGATGGCAGTCGTAATAATCTTCTTTATCGTCGGAAATCTCCCTTTCGATTCTCTCGAAGCTGTTCGGCCGTATTTGTTCACGTCCTACATGAGTATCTGGCAGCTCTTCCTAGATGATCCCATAAATTGGGGCGAGGTCGGCAAATATTCTCTTGCGCTTTTGGCCAATGATGCGTTGTTTTTTGCGATTTCATTTTTCGTATTCTTTAGGAAGGACATAAAAAGTTGATGAACCTCTTGCAGATTTTCGTTGCCTTTCTGCTGCTGTCTCCTCTTTACCCGAAGGATGACGGTGCGAAATACCTAAGAAATGTCACAGAGAAATTTGATGGGATATCTGATTATACGGTGGACGTAAAGGTTCACCTCGATCTTGAAAGTGTCAAAGCGCCTGACATGAGTGCGAAGATCTATTACAAGAGCCCGGACAAGGTCAAGATAGATTCAAAGAGTACTTTCCTTTTGCCGAAAGAAATCGGCGTATTCAATCCTAAAATGTTCAATCCGGATAAATTCAACATTAACATTGAAGATACCCTGCATTGCGATGGCAACCCGGCGGTCCGACTTTCACTGTCTTCGAAAAGGGAATCCTTCGGAGGGCCGAAGATAATCCTGACGATAGATAAGAGTGAGTGGCTTATAAAGGGAATTTCGACTGAGCCCGCTCCCGGAAGCATCATGGATGCCAAGATTATTTATGGAACCTTCGGGGGCTTTCGGCTTCCAGCCGAGATAGACGTCAATCTCAATTTGCCGAAACCGGATTCAACTCAAGCACAGCCTGATACTTACCGCCGGTTCAGAAGGGGAGTAAGCGGGAATGTAACGATTTACTACTCAAACTATAAAGTAAACTCCGGTTTAAGCGACAGTTTGTTTGAGAAAGCCGAAGCATCATCCGGGAAAGTGGAACACTAGTCACAGACTTCGCCGCTGCGTACAGCAAGACGGGTGGCAAGAATTTCACAAATAATTTATCGCCGGCTTTTTGGGGAAAGAAATAAGAATGGCGCCGGTTTTCCCGCGGCGCCGTTTGCTAAACCACTTGCGGTACCTTGCGGATCAGCGTCGTTTACTTTTTTTCGCTGCCCTCTTTGGCTTTACTGTTCTCTTCCGGCGGGGTGCTGACTTTTTCGGTTTTGGCTCCGGCAGCGGAGCTTGAGGACCCCTCACCAAGCCGATGACATTTCCTTCCGGGTCGGCAATCATTGCGAGGGCTACCATGTTAGGCACTTCCTGGATAGGCATGACGATGCTGCCTCCAAGACTGACTGCCTTATCAAGATGTGCTTGCAGATCTTCCACCTGCACATAAAATCGGACATTAGGCTGTCCATTTTCCTGAATTTGGCCGACGCCGCCATTAATTCCCATCTTCACGCCCGTATCGACCATTCCGTAATTCATAGTAGGCTCTACTTCGATTTTCCAGCCGAAGAGGTTGGAGAAAAATTCCCGAACCCGTGCAGCGTCTTTTGCGTTCACTTCAAAATGTGTGACTGGAGCTCCCATTTTTCCTCCTCTCATTAGGTTTTGGTTTATTGATTGTCGGCTAGAACAACAACAATTCCTGATGCAAGAACGACAATCAACGCATCCCGAATTTAAGACTTCGCTGGATCTCGGTCAAGCTTAAGTGGATTCCTTTTGGAAGGCGAATTTGCAAACTCATAATAGCTCAAGAAATGGATCAAAAGTCTCATTCTTAGCGGCACTTTGTTGCATTTATGTAGGATCATCAATAGATTGCAACTTGTAACCGCTGATGGCGCACCTGATACAACAAACCGTGAGGACGATTAGATGAACATTTCGCTTCGCTCGACGCAAGCCATTTTCCGAACAAAGAAGCTCAACGATATTCTCCTAGAAAGCGAGAAACCTGAATACGCTCTCAAAAAGACTCTGACCGCAATCGATCTCACGGCCCTTGGCATCGGCGCTATAATAGGCGCCGGGATATTTGCTGTTCTCGGTTCGGCAACCTCGGGCGGCAATGGAATTCCGCCGGCCGGTCCCGGCGTATCTGTGTCCATTCTGTTGACTGCAGTGGCTTGCGGATTTTGCGCTCTCTGTTACGCGGAGTTCGCAAGTCTCGTCCCGATTGCCGGCTCAGCATATACCTACAGTTATGCAACGCTCGGTGAGCTTGTGGCTTGGATCATAGGTTGGGATCTAATTCTCGAGTACGCCGTTGGCAATATCGCCGTGGCGATTTCGTGGGCGGCGTACTTCCGTCAGCTAATGCTCGGCTTTGGGATCGAAATTCCTGCATGGATGGCAACTGATTTTCGATCCACTTTATTTGCCGCGAAGGCTGCCGCAGAATCGGGAGTGTCTTCGTTGGGACCGGAAGCTTCAATCGCATACCAAGCCCATTTGATCCATCCGGTGATCCTTGGAGTTCCAGTTATCTGTAATATTCTTGCGATCGTGATAACCGCCCTCATAACCTGGCTTCTTGTAGTTGGCGTGAAGGAATCGGCGCGATTCAATAACGTGATTGTTGTCCTCAAGGTAATCACGATCATATTTTTTATCGCGGTAGGTGCGGCTTACGTGAAGCCGGCTAATTGGCGCCCATTCTTTCCGGGCGGGATAAGGGGAGTTTGGACTGGAGCGTCGCTGATATTTTTTGCTTATATAGGATTCGACGCGATCTCGACCGCCGCAGAAGAATGCAAAGATCCGGCCCGTGATATGCCGCGGGGAATTATCGCGTCATTGCTGATTTGCACGGTCCTCTATATCGCCGCCGCCATGGTTCTCACAGGAATGATTCCATTTACGAAGTTAACCGGTGTCGCTGATCCACTTGCCGCCGCCCTCCACTTTGCTCAACAAGACTGGGCGGCTGGACTGCTTGCCTTCGGTGCTGTGGTCGCAATGACGGCAGTGTTGCTGGTGTTCCAGCTTGGACAGCCAAGAATCCTGATGGCTATGTCGCGGGACGGATTGCTCGGACCGTGGTTCAGCAAGATACATCCCAAGTTCAGGACGCCTCACGTTACAACGATTCTTACCGGGGTCTTCGTCGCTTTCTTTGCCGCGATTGCAAACATAGATGAGATCGTGCAGTTAACCAACATCGGGACGCTTTTCGCATTTGTTCTTGTCTGCATTGGCATCATAATCCTGCGGGCTCGGGAGCCGGATCGTCCGAGGAAATTTCGAGTTCCATTTGTCCCGCTATTTCCGATCCTTGGAATCTTGAGTTGCGCCATCTTGATGGCTGGGCTGCCACTGATCACCTGGATCCGATTTGTTCTCTGGCTTGCGGTCGGTCTGTCTATATATTTCTTGTACGGAAGAAAGCACAGCAAGCTGGTGAAGACCGAGAAATTTTGAATTCTGAATTTTGAGTTTTGAATTGAAAGCCATGTGCGTTATGAAAAATCATTTCTCTTTGTTCGTTGTTCTGGCAATGACACTTCTGGCGAACAATATTACAAAAGCTCAGACCAGATCGGCCAACTATACCATTGTAATTCACGGCGGCGCAGGGACTATAAGCGAATCGATGCCGGATTCCATCAAGGAAGAATATTATTCATCGCTGAGGAAAGCGCTTCAAATCGGAAGGGATATCCTTGCAAATGGTGGCACGAGCCTTGATGCTGTCGAAAAAGTGCTCATGTATTTTGAGGAGGACCCGAAGTTCAATGCCGGGATCGGTGCCGTTTATACTTCCGCTGGTACTCACGAGCTTGACGCCTCGATTATGGACGGGAGAGATTTGTCCTGCGGGGCGGTCGCAGGGGTGGAGCACATCGCGCATCCGATTTCGCTTGCGAGATTAGTCATGGAAAAATCAGCGCATGTCCTTTTGGCTGACGGCGGCGCCGAAGAGTTCGCAAAGAAAACGGGAGTTGGGCTTGTCCCGAACAGCTATTTCGATACACCCGAGCGGAAAGAACAGTTACAAGAATACCTGAAGCAATTGAAGGTCCAAGATTCCTCCGCAAAGGGCGGGGTAAACGCGCGCGGAAAAGGTGGTCATGGCACATGCGGCTGCGTTGTGCTCGATGAGTATGGAAACCTTGCCGCGGGGACTTCCACTGGCGGCATGACTGGAAAGATGCCCGGAAGAATTGGAGATTCGCCTCTGATTGGCGATGGAACTTACGCCGACAATAAAACTTGCGCTGTCTCCGGTACCGGCTGGGGCGAGAAGTTCATCAAGCACGCTGTGGCTTTCAATATTACCGCTTTGATGGCGTACAAAGGAATGTCTCTCAAAGATGCTGCCCACGAAGTCATCTACAAGGTTCTGCAGCCGGACGATGGCGGCGTCATAGCTGTGGACAAAGACGGGAATTACATCATGGAGTTCAACACGAGTGGAATGTTCAGAGGTGTGGCGACTTCAAAAGGAAAATTCGAAGTGAAGATATGGAAATAGTGGAGTAACTGCCCCCGGTTGCGCAAGTTCATCCGTCGGTCTGCATGATACTACCACGTTTCTGACTTGACTTTCGAAACCTAACCTCATATCGTTTCTTATCAAGAGAGGTTACTGAGTATGCGAGTAACACGGAGTGTTTGCATTGTTATCTTCTTCCTATTTCAATGCTTGGCCCATTCACAGGAAGTGGAAAAAGACATATCCCTCCTGAATCGTTTCTCGGTTTCACTGATACCAGACTACCATTACGCACCATGGACAAAACTCAACCAGTTTCTGGCAGCTATCCATGATGAAGTCTCGCTCGACCCATTTTTCAACGCCACTGGCTCGTACACGAGGATAGATGGTGATGGATCCCTGAAAGGAATCATATCCTACAAATTATCCAAGAAGATCAGCCTCCTCTTGGCCGAATCGTTTCTGCAATCAACTTCTGATCTCAGCTTGAAAAACTACTATGATGAGATTTTTGGATCTGACGCGAATGAATTCATGCAGTATCGTCTACGGGTGTATTCCTTTGGGGCTGGTCTTAACTACGAATACAGGATATCCACAGTTTACTCTCTGAAGTTGAGCGTTTTCGCAGAACGGGCGTTCGGCCGAATGCATTTTGAGTACGATGCGATTTGGCCGTATGCGAACCTTATATCACATGCCGACATGAACAGAGATGCATGGGCCGGAGAGGCATTCGTGGGGATAAAAATGTATCTTTTCGGCGGATTATCACTCGTTGGCTCCGCGGATTACCGGCTTTTGAGGTTTCCAAACTTCAGTGGATCGGGAAGCTATATTGGTACAGCATCCTGGCAAACGCAACCCTGGGTGTCTGTCGTTTCTCCGGCTGAATTGATCGAGGGTGATCACTACTTGGGGGTGCATTTTGTCGGAAACGAGTCTTACGGGGATGCTTTCGCCGCCCATTCACTCCTTTACAGAACACCGTACTTTAACGTGAGCGGTCAGAGTGAAGGCCCGGCGCTGATCGACCTTTCAAGTTTCGGAGGAGGTCTTGGTCTCGAATTTGAATTTTAGATACTTGACCGCGCTCTTTGCTTTTGCCGGCCTGTTTGGTTTGGAGGCCTGCACGAAAGAAATTCCGATTGCCCCCACATACACCGGAGAAAACTATTGGGCACCAAGTTTCACCATAACTTTTAATAATTACCAACGAATCTCTGGGACAATTGAAAGAATCCCGAGGTTGAGTCTCCTTCGCAACATTGATAGTTGCGTCGTTCAAGCCCGGTCAGTGTCGGCGGATTCGTTCGTTTCGATCGGAAATGGTGCCGTGCCGAATCCTCTTTGGACTGGATCTTTTAAGACTAATGCCGTTCTTCAAATGGGTCAATCGTACGCCGTCAGGCTTGCGACGTTTTACAGAAACGGTGTGGTTCGTTATTCGATAGATACAACTATCACTTCTCCCATCGTCTTCGGAAGAATCGCCAAATCCATTCCGGTATCGTCTCGAATCCACAACATTCCTGATCAGTTTTGGTTTAACGATGGTGCGATCGTGTGCTTTGATTACTCGTCAGGATGGTGGATAGAGGACACATTAGACGGAAGTGCGCAAAATATACCGGCGCACTTCTCATCGTGGGATTCAACTCGCTTTGTATTGGATGGGCCGGTGGCTTTGAGTGGAGATACCGTTTTTTTTTGGTCCTCGGAATACACGAACAGTTCAGGTCTCAAGCTGTTAAGATCCAATTTCTTAACTGGTTGGACCGATACCAGTCTGGTTCTGGAATGGAGCAATGGCAACTTCCGCGGGATGGCTGCCAATGGTCGGAAGCTTGGGGTCTGCTGGGGCGCAGCCCATTCACCTGAACCGGACATCATTCTTGTCGAATACGATGCCGGGAATGGCAAAGTGATCGATTCGTCTGAAATATCGAATGCGGGGTTGCTATATTATTTTTCTCCGATCACTTATGTGGGCGATGAGCTCTGGGTTGCTTTTGCTGGGGCGGATGGTTCTAACCGGATCGGACGAGTTGATTTTTCGGTTGGCAAAATAGTTGACTCTCATGAGAATCCTGATCTCGAATCAGCGGGATTGGCTTGGGATGGCTCAAGCATTTGGGTGCTGCACCTTTCACCACCATACAATTTCGAAAAGTTGCTGTTTGAGGATGAGTGATCCAAGACAGAGGCGTCGATGCCTGAGTTACCGTTGCGAGTCCAGTCTATCCTGCTGTTATCGTTGATCATTGCAAAATCACCCCTCCAATAATTGTCCTCATGTAGAAAGCCTGGAATTTTCCCATCTCTGTACATGTATCTTTGCGATTCCTTAAATTGTTCTCGTGTAGAAAGCTTGGGATTTCCCCGTCTCTGTACATGTATCTTTGCGATTCCTTAAATTGTTCTCGTGTAGAAAGCTTGGGATTTCCCCGTCTCTGTACATGTATCTTTGCGATTCCTTAAATTGTTGTCGTGTAGAAAGCTTGGAATGTTCCCGTCTCTGTACATGTATCTTTCCGATTCCTTATTTATATTGAATAAATGTCAGTCATAATTTCACATTGCCTGACATTCGACATTTATAGAATACTTAAGCGCGAATGAATTACGAGGTAAGAGGAGCATCCTCCGGCATAACCACGAGAATTAGGGGTTCTTTCGTAGTACCCGGCGATAAGTCTATTTCCCACAGAGCGCTGATCTTTTCGTCACTTGCGAATGGTTTATCGGAAATCCACGGAATTTCTACGGGCGGGGACGTGATGAGCACGATGAAATGTTTGTCGGATCTGCATGTGAAAATCGAAAAGAACGATGGCGTGCTCAAGGTTCACGGCAAGGGGAAACGTTTCTCTGCGGCAGCGGATGCCGTTCTTGATGCTGGAAACAGCGGCACAAGTATGAGATTACTTTCAGGAGTTCTTGCGGGCCAAAGGTTTGAGAGCACCATCGACGGCGATGAGACGCTGCGCAAGAGGCCGATGCAAAGAATAATCGACCCGCTCTCTCAGATGGGCGCTAATATTGTACCGTCATACAACCTGACCGCTCCGCTGAAGATTCTTCCGTCTGCCGGGCTTCACGGGATTAGATATGAACTTCCACTTCCCAGTGCGCAGGTCAAATCAGCGGTGCTTCTCGCGGGAATGTTTGCGGAAGGGGAGACGACGGTCGTCGAGCCCGTCGAGTCGCGTGACCACACCGAAAGGATGCTGAGACTGAATAAAACAAAAACTTCTGCGGGCTTCGAGGCAACAATTTCCTGCGATTATGTTGTGGAGCCACAAAAATACAATATCGCCGGCGATATTTCTTCGGCTGCCTTTTTCCTTGCGGCTGCTGCGATTCTCCCAAACTCGTCTGCAACTGCAGTCAGCGTCACCTTGAATCCGACACGGATCGGCTTTCTGGATGTGCTCGTGATGATGGGAGCGAAAGTCAAAATCGAGAATGTTCACGAAACTGCTGGCGAACCGATTGGCGATGTTACCGTTACTCACTCGGAACTGAGCGGAGTCGAAATAAATGGCGAGCTGATTCCGCGGTTGATAGATGAGATTCCGGTGATAGGCGTATTGGCAGCTTTCGCGGATGGCGAGACAATCGTTCGCAATGCGCATGACCTTCGCAGGAAAGAGTCAGACCGCATCGTCGCCGTCGTTGACAACCTGCAAGCAATGGGTGCGGAGGTTGAAGAGCTTGACGATGGATTCATTGTCAATGGCAGAGGTCATCTGGATAGTGCAGAAATAGATTCATACAAGGATCATCGAATTGCGATGGCATTTGCTATAGCCGGGCTTGCAGCAAGCGGCACGACGACGATCAAGAATGCGGAGTGGGCGCAGATTTCCTTTCCGGAGTTCTTTGGAACGCTCGAAAAACTTGTCGTAAGGAGTTGAATGTGGCGGCAGTCAGAGCTAATTGGGTTCCCTGGATTTACACGACGTTTGTTCAAGCCGGCTTTGTAAATGTTGATCACGAGAAAACCATGAATATTAATGAATATTTGATAGGAGCTCACCCCACCTGTAATCCTCCCCTACAAGGGGAGGACGGAATGGCTTGTGCCATCATTAACGGTGTTCCCTTTCCTTGTAGATCCTGTCCCGACCTTTTGTCGGGAAGAGGGCCACGGAGAGGTGAGTTTCGAAGTCAGTTGCGGTCAAAACTGTTTAGGGGTTTTGGCTTTATCGCTTTGGGAGTTGAACATGGCAGGAGTTAGGCTCAGCAATATTTCAAAAGTTTATGATGGCGGGGTTGTCGCCGTGAAGGACGTGAACCTCGATGTTGCTGACAAAGAATTCGTGGTTCTTGTCGGGCCGTCAGGATGCGGCAAAACGACGACGCTCCGCATGATTGCCGGACTGGAAGAAATATCGAGCGGCGAACTCTACATAGAAAATCAGCTGGTGAACGATGTCGCGCCAAAGGATCGCGATATCGCAATGGTTTTCCAGAACTATGCGCTATATCCGCACATGACTGTCTATGAAAACATGGCCTTCGGGTTGAAGCTGAGAAAATATTCCAAACCGGAGATTGATTCGCGTGTGAAGGAAGCCGCACAAATCCTTGGGATCACTGAATATTTGGACAGAAAACCGAAGGCCCTGTCAGGCGGTCAGCGCCAGCGTGTCGCGCTCGGAAGAGCAATTGTCCGCAAGCCAAAAGTGTTTTTGTTCGACGAACCGCTCTCAAACCTCGATGCGAAAATGCGAGTCCAGATGCGGGCTGAAATCTCGAAGCTCCATCAAAAACTCGGTGCTACGATGATTTATGTGACTCACGACCAGGTCGAGGGAATGACAATGGGAGACAGGATCGTCGTAATGAAAAGTGGAGTGGTACAACAAATCGACACACCTTTGAATCTTTACAACAAACCGAAAAACAAATTTGTGGCCGGTTTCATCGGAAGTCCTGCCATGAATTTCTTTGAGGGGTGCATCAAAAGGGAAGGGAAGCTATATTTTAGCGAAGTTAGCGGCGGAATCAGGCTGGAAATCCCGGCGTCCCTGGAATCGAAACTCTCCTCTTATCTGGGCAAGAATCTCTATCTTGGAGTAAGGCCGGAGCATGTGTCGATTCAGGAATACCGTCATGGCGAACTTGACTCGACCGCCACGCTGCAGGTCGATATTTCCGAGCCGATGGGAAACGAGGTGTACCTTTATTTCAATTCCCCAACGACTCAGATTGTCGCACGTGTCTCGGTGCCGGTTAATCCTAAACCCGGCTCAGAGCTGAAAATGTATTTCGATACAACTAAGGCTCAGTTCTTCAACAAGGAAAATGAAAACTCAATTTTATTGAACTAAGATGGAAATACCACTAACAGGAATACCGGATCAATCGAAACTCTACACCGATTATCTCGAAAACTTCGAGAGAGTCAGGAAGTACTACAACGTAGATTTCTCTAATGACGAAGAGTTGAGAAATTATTTTGCGAAGGCGTTAGCGAATTTTGTCCCAAAGCGAAAGACGTTGATCGATGTCCTTCGCAGCCAAAATTCCCGCCTGAATACTTCTCAAACTTGGGACTCCCTTCTGGAATTGCTTAGCAAAGACAATGCACTCGCAGTCGTGACGGGCCAGCAGGTGGGGTTATTCTGTGGACCGCTCTACACTTTGTTCAAAGCCATCAGCGCGATCAAGCTTGCGTCTGACCTGAAGGAGAGGTTCTCCGAATTTGAATTCGTCCCTGTGTTCTGGCTCGAAGGTGACGATCATGATCTTGAGGAATCAAATCACATACATTTGCTGAACAGCACGTCGGATGTGGTGCGTGTAGAAGCGATACTTACTAATGGCGAAGAAGAGAATCTTCATCCTTTGAGCGAAATAAAATTTGATGCATCGATTGAACAGGTCTTTCAACAGGTCGATGCACTTTTGGCCGCATCTGAGTTTAAACCGGCACTGATGCAGATGCTCGCGTCATACTACAAAGAAGGCGAGACTTACTCCACGGCTTTTGCGAAAACGCTGACAAGGCTCCTCGGAAAGAACGCGCTTCTTCTGATTGATCCGTATGATGGCGAGGTTAAAAAAATTCTCAAGCCGATTTTTGAGAGAGAATTCCAGTCGTACCCGCGGACGAGCGAAGAAGTCATAAAACAAAGCGCCGAACTGGAAGAAAATTATCATTTGCAGGTGAAACCGCGGGTGATAAACATTTTCTATATAGAAGATGGTATCAGACGTGGACTCGAGCCGATCGGAAGCGGGATCTCGCTTCGCGGCACAAAGAGAAAGCTGATGCCGGAACAAATACGGACGATTCTTGAAGCCAAGCCTGAGTCATTCAGTCCGAACGTTGTCCTTCGTCCCGTGTGCCAGGATTATCTGCTGCCAACCGCCTGCTATGTTGGGGGCCCCGGAGAAGTTGCTTACTTTGCCCAGCTGAAAGGAGTCTATCAGCATTTTGACATCGAAATGCCGCCGCTTTTCCCGCGTGCCACCGCCACAATTCTCGAGCGGAGGATTAAAAAAATAATGGAGAAATATCAACTGGATTTCTCCGATGCATTTGTCGAGTTCGACCTCGTGATGAAAAAAGCGTTAGCTGCAGCGAATCCTGAAAATATTCCGGGTGAGTTTGAGAAAACCACTAGAGACATAAAGAATTCGGTTGAACGCCTCGAACCTCTCGTTGCTCGGGTCGACCCGACGCTGAAGGGAACGATGGACTCCACGGTCTCGAGGATCGTGCACCTGCTCCAGCATTTTGAAGAGAAGACCACGACGGCTTATCACCGCAAGAATGAACAGGTCTTGCAGCAGACGAGGAAGTTTCAACATTCATTATACCCAAATCGCGATTTGCAGGAACGAGTTTTAAACTTTACTTATTTTTATAACAAGTACGGCGAAGAATTCGTGAATCTCCTTTTTCGCGAGCTGCCGGCCTATTCGAAGTCGCACAAGGTGATAACTATCTGATATGATACGCGAAGCTATAGCAAAACTTGTCGTAGGTGAGAACATCTCGCGCGAAGAAGCCTACAGAACTATGCTCGAGATAATGAACGGCGAGACGACCGAATCGCAGATCGCGGGATTTGTAGTTGCATTGAGAGTAAAAGGTGAAACCGTTGACGAGATTGTCGGTAGTGCGCTGGCAATGCGCGAAAAGGCAGACAAACTCCATATTGACACGGATGTGATTCTCGACACCTGTGGAACGGGCGGAGATAACGCGGGTACGTTCAATATTTCTACGGCGGCAGCATTAGTCGCTTCGGCGGCGGGCGCAATTGTTGCAAAACACGGCAACCGCGCTGTTTCGAGCAAGTCAGGAAGCGCAGACGTCTTGAAGGCACTCGGCTTAGATTTAGATGGTCTCAATTTGGAGAAGACCGAAAGGGCACTTCGCGAGATCGGGTTGGCTTTTCTTTTTGCCCCGCTTCATCACAAGTCAATGAGATTTGCAGCTCCGGTCCGACGTGATCTCGGCGTGCGGACTATTTTTAATCTGCTGGGCCCGCTCACAAATCCGGCGGGAGCAAATCGTCAGCTGATCGGGGTTTATAACAAAAGCCTTGTTGGCCCTATCGCTGAGGTTCTCAGAGAACTCGGAAGTCAGGCGGCACTTGTCGTTCACGGAGAGCCGACGATGGACGAGATTTCTCTTTGCGGAAATACTTACGTTGCAGAATTGAAAAACGGAGAGATCGAAAAATATGAGCTCAGGCCGGAAGACTTCGGATTTAGGCGCGTTGATCTGAATGACCTGGTTGTGCGGGACCAAGTAGAGTCCGTGGATGCCTTCTTGATGGCGATAAGAGGCGCGGAGTCGCCGTTCTGCAATGCCGTTCTTTTGAACGCAGGAGCGGCGATCTATATCGCCGGCATTGAACGAGACATTAGGGCTGGCATAGCCCGAGCCCGCGACGTTATTGCCAAAGGACTGGTGGAAACAAAGCTCCACTCCCTCATTGAAATAACAGGGATGGATTCGACAGGCTCGCAAAAGATATGATTGAGAGCTTCATTCTTTGCGTGGTGCTTTTTGTTTCCGCATCACTGGGGTGGGGACTCGTTTTTTCGATTGACGTTGTCAGGTTGGGCAGACGCCCGTTGATGGTTTCAATTCTGATATCCGCAATTCTTTCGGTATTCGCGGCAGTATTCTTTATGAAAGGGATTGCCGAATGGGGCAATTCATTCGATCTTCTTCCAGCATCGATCGTCTTTGCTCTGACTTTTGTCGTCAGCCTGGCGCTTGGTTTTGCGTTAAGCATTAATTCGGAATTTTCGAAGCTATTTGCGTACGTTGAAAACATGCTGAGAGGAGCTGACAGGAGGGATGGTCGCGAGGAGATCATAGACGAAATTCTAGATCTCAGTTCGGAGGCTGGGCATATTGATGGACTTGAGCGCGAATTGATCGAGAGTGTGCTGAAGTTCAACGACAAAACGGTTCGCGAAGTGATGGTTCCGCGCGGAGACATCGTAGCAATAGATATCGACGAGGATCGTCGCCATTTCTTTCACAAAGTGATTGAAGAAGGATATTCAAGACTTCCAGTTTTCCGCGGCTCGATTGACAACGTCGTCGGAATAATTTATGCAAAGGATTTGCTGACGATGGTGGAAAACGGCGAGGTGATAGTTCTTCATGACCTTCTCAGACCGCCGTACTATGTGCCGGTCTCAAAAAAAATAAGCCAGCTCCTGCGAGAAATGCAGAGGGATAAGATCCACCTCGCCGTCGTGGTCGATGAATTCGGAGGAACAGAGGGCATTGTGACTCTTGAGGATGTGCTCGAAGAAATAGTTGGCGAAATACAGGATGAGTATGATGAGAATCTGTCCGAGCTTGTGCATGATCCCAACGGAGATGTTCACATCGCCGGATCGATGACTGTGAATCGGTTCAACGAGCTTCTTGGAACTGAAGTACCTCAAGGCGAAGACTATGATACGATTGCTGGCTTTGTTCAGAAACTCGCGGGCAAGCTCCCGCAGAAAGACGAAATCTACAACCATGAAGAAATATTTTTCATAGTGGAAGAAGTTGCCCGTCATAGAATCAAACGGCTCAGAGTTTCATTCAAAGAGCATCCAGCTCAAGAACCCAAAATTAAGGAGCTCAGTTCCGGCGCAACCCTATCCGCAGATCAGGATTTCGCTCGTGAATTGCAGTCAGGAAGTCGAGATTCCGTTGGGTCGAGGTCGAATCGTTTGGCTAGTGCTTTGGACAAGAAGAAGCGGCGCGCCTCAAAGAAGGAAGCTTCAAGGATGAAGGTGGCTAGAAGACCGAGGAACAGAAAGCGATGAATTTTCTGGAAAGAATCATAAGCCAGAAGAAAATTGAAATTGAAGAGGCAAAAAAGCAAGTGAGTTTTGCCGGCTTGAAAAATCTCGTCCGCCCTTTGCATCCCGGAAACGATTTCAAAGATGCAATTAGCCGGAGAAATAATGAGTCCGTAAGAATCATCGCTGAAATCAAGCGTGCATCGCCATCAAGAGGAATTATCGCTGAAGATGTTGATCCCGTGAAGGTTGCGCAAGACTATAAGAACGCCGGCGCTTCTGCGGTTTCGATTTTGACCGAGAAGAACTTCTTTAAGGGCTCAAATTCAGATTTGCTGAGGGTCCACAGAAACGTCCCGGAGATTCCGCTTTTGAGAAAGGATTTCATAGTAGACGAATATCAAATCTATGAGTCGGTGCAGATCGGCGCCGACGCGATCTTGTTGATTGTGGCCGCACTTAGCGAAGACTTATTGAGAAGCTTCTTGTCTGTCGCGAAAGAGTTACGGCTCGGCAGTCTGGTTGAGGTTCACGCTGAGAAAGAGCTTGACATTGCGCTTTCAGCCGGCGCAGAGATCGTCGGTGTGAACAATCGCAGTTTAGTCAGCTTCGAAGTGACACCTGTGCTTTCCGAGCGATTGGCAGAGAAAATTCCGGATGGAATTGTGAGCATCAGCGAAAGCGGGATTACCGATGTCACCGGGCTCAAAGCGGCATTCGAATCTGGATATCATGCGGTTTTGATTGGCGAGCATTTCATGCGAGCCAAGGATCGTGTGGCGGAGGTCAGAAAATTCGTTTCCTACCGCAAAGGCGAGGAGGAGCATAGAGTCTTTGGACTTGAGAGCAAAGACTTCTGATTGTTGAGTTGTGATCCTTACTTACGAGTTTTAAGTTAATTCCCATGTTTGTGAAAATTTGCGGTATTACAAATGTTCAGGACGCATACGCTTGTGTCGAAAGCGGGGCGGACGCGATCGGTTTGAATTTTTATACGAAGAGCAAGAGATTCATTCCATTTGACGACGCTGCGGCGATCGTGCGGGAAGTCTCTCCGCATGTGACAACCGTGGGTGTCATGGTACAGCCGACGATTGAAGAAATCGCCGGGGCTATTGACGCGACAGAGGTCGATGCTCTGCAGGTTTATGAGCCGAAGTTTAAGACTAGCGACTTTAGTTTCAAAAGGTTGTTGTATTATTCTGTCCGTGTGAAAACAGCCCAGGACGTAAAAGTTGCTTCGAAGCTTGGAGCGGACCTGATTTTCTTGGACTCGTTCATACAGGGTGAATTCGGTGGAACCGGCAACGTTTCAGATTGGAATGAGATTGCAAACAGCGGTGTCGATCTATCAACGAGGTTTGTCCTTTCGGGCGGGCTCAACAGTGAAAATGTCTGCAATGCCATCAAGAAATTGAATCCGTACGGTGTCGATACGGCTTCGGGAGTCGAACTCTCTCCGGGAAAAAAGGATTATGGAAAGATTAGAGAATTTATTTCGAATGCAAAACAGTGTTGTTAGTCGATGCTGAAAACTGAAGATGAAAAGCTAGAGATGAAAAGTATAAGAAAAAAAATCGATGAATATTATAGACTTCCCGACAAGAGTGGACATTTTGGAAAGTATGGTGGATCGTTCGTACCGGAGACGCTTGTCAGAGCTGCACAGGAGCTGGATGAGGCGTTTGAGTCTGTAAAAGACGACAGAAAATTCAATCAGGAGTTTGAGTCGCTCCTGAAGAACTATGCAGGGAGGCCTACACCGATTTTCTTCGCGAGAAATCTCAGCGACAAATATGGCGCGAGGTTTTTCCTGAAAAGGGAAGACCTTCTTCACACAGGTGCTCACAAAATAAACAACACCATTGGGCAGGCGCTGCTCGCAAAAAAATTGGGTAAGAAGAGAATTATTGCTGAAACCGGCGCAGGGCAACATGGGGTTGCAACTGCGACCGTATGTGCGCTGCTCGGTTTGCAGTGCGTAGTTTACATGGGCGAAGAAGATATGCACCGTCAGGAACCTAATGTCTTCAAGATGAGGTTACTCGGGGCGGAGGTGGTTCCCGTCTTGAGCGGAACGAAGACACTGAAGGAAGCGACGAGCGAGGCGATACGGGATTGGGTAACAAACGTCCGCGACACATTTTACATCATCGGTTCGGTGGTCGGAATGCATCCGTATCCCAAGCTGGTCAGGCACTTCCAGGCTGTGATCGGCCGAGAATCGAAGAAGCAATTCAGGAAAGATTTCGGAAAGCTGCCAGACTATGTCATGGCTTGTGTAGGCGGGGGGAGTAATTCGATTGGGATTTTCTACGAGTTTGTCAGAGACTATCCTACCGTCAAGTTGATCGGAGTCGAAGCTGCGGGCGAAGGTTTGGAAACGGGGAAAACCGCGGCGTCGCTTTCGCTCGGCAAACCGGGCGTGCTCCATGGTGCAATGCAATACCTATTGCAGGATGAAAACGGGAATGTGTTGAATGCATATTCCGTTTCGGCGGGTCTCGACTATCCCGGCGTCGGGCCGGAGCATTCGTATCTCAAGGACTCAGGGCTTGTCAAATATGTTTCCGTGACCGATACAGAAGCGCTTGATGCCTTTGTGGAGTTGTCACGATTGGAGGGAATCATCCCGGCTCTTGAATCAGCGCATGCAGTCGCCTATAGCGAAAAACTTGCAAAGGGCGATGGAAAAGGGAAAGACATCCTTATCAACCTTTCCGGCAGAGGAGACAAAGACCTATACAGTGTGGCTGAGAGACTGAAGATCAAATAGAACAAAGACCCTCTCGGCATCCTTATCTATTTCGGCTGCTTACATTAAAATTATTGACGGCGAATTCATACGTTTACCCGCTGCTTCTTTTGGCTATCTCAGTTTTGTTCGCTAACTTTTTAGGTCAAGCCCTCACGGGCCATGTTGCACCTCGGAAATGGTTTACTATGGAACGAGACTTACAGGAACGAACTTGAAGACAAAGATCGGGAAACATTTTGATTTCGAGTCGGCGCATCAACTCGTTGGTTCGATATATGGCAAGTGCCAGAATCTCCATGGCCACCGTTACCATTTAGTGGTAGAAGTAGAAGGTGACGTCGACAAACTCGGATGGGTCTGTGATTTCGCCGAGCTTGAGGAGATCACACAGAGATGTGTCATCGCAAAATTCGATCACCAGAACCTGAACGACTACTTTGAACTGTCGACAGCCGAAAACATTGCCAGGTTTGTGTTTGACACTCTTGACAATGAGTTGAAGGCAAAGTCCTACCAATTGACTAAGGTCCTGTTGTACGAAACGGCTGACAGCTATGTCGAAGTTGCGCGTTAACGAAATATTTTACAGCCTGCAGGGAGAAGGTGCCCGAAAAGGGAGCGCGAATATATTTGTGCGATTAGCCCATTGCAATCTCGAATGCGGTTTCTGTGATACGGAGTTCGAGAGCTTCCGCGAGTTGGCTGTCGAAGAACTGCTCGTAGAATGCAGCCATTTCCCTTGCAAGAACATAGTCTTCACGGGAGGCGAGCCCCTTCTCCAGCTTAGTGGAAAAATTGTGAGCACCTTCAAAAGGGCGGGCTATTATCTTGCTGTTGAGACGAATGGAACAATCACTCCGCCGAAGGGGCTGGATTGGATAACGGCGAGTCCGAAAGTTGCTGAGCACGTTCTTGCACAGAAATTCAAAAGAGTCCACGTAAACGAGCTGAAATATGTCCGCAACAAATCGCAGGGGATTCCGCGCACAACGGTCAAGGCGGACCATTATTACCTAAGTCCCGAATTTGACGGAGACTATCCGAACAAGGAGAATGTCGAACATTGCATTGAGCTCGTCAAGGCAAATCCGAAATGGAAACTTTCTCTGCAGGAGCACAAGTTTCTGAAAATCAGATAACATCTTCCGAGAATTTTCCGCTAGATCGAGGAGAAAAGTATGGTCAAGACAATAACTCTTTTAGTAGTCTCACTAATATCGTTAGCAACTCTCACCGCCCAGACCACAGTAACTGGAACACTGGTCGGGTTTGATGGCAACCCAATGTTGAAAGCAAACGTTGTAATTCCGGCCGTCAAGATTGCGGATGTGGACAAGGAGGGCAGATACAGCATCACGGTTGATTCTGCCGGTATTTGGGCACTCGTTTTTGCGGGGGTTAATCACAGCAGCCGCCAAGTCGAGCTTTACGTTGATAAACCGGGGAAAATTAATCTCGATGTTCGACTCAAAACTTATGACTACGTGGACACCTTCAGCGATGTTAAAATTGACACCGCTCTTAACCCACAGGGCACGCAAACCGCGGGGTTGATGCAGAAGCAGACCGATAATACTTTCACGGCTGAGTTTCAGACGAACGGAGATTCGCTCGCTTATGAACTTGAGGGCATTACAAAGGATGGGCATACAGTTAACGGGATGCAATCCGAGAGATACGTCTACGACGGAGGAGGCGACTACTGGTCTGTTCTGACTCCTTCGCAAGGAAAGGTCAAGATCATTTTTGACCCTGCTAAACTTGTCAGATCAGACAAACCAGGGAAAGTCACATTTATGGATTCACAGTCCACGGAAGCCAAGTTTTCGCGGATATATGATGGGATGATGGAAGAGCTACTTAACTACAATCGAGCCACATCTGCCTATATCCAATCGGGAAAAGATATCCATACGTTCAAGTGTGACTTGTACTGGTCCAAAGAGCTCGAATCTATTGCCGCTAAGCTCGGAAAGGAGGAGAATCCAATTCTCCGGCAAGAACTGTATATGAATTACTTTTGGCTTGCTTTGTTCAACGCGAAACTGGATGCTTCGATTGTTAAGAAAGCGCTAGGGGAAATTCCCCCGTCTTCAGTTATCTGGTCGCTCATTCCAAACGCAATTTCAGCCGCTGCCGTGGAACATTTTCCAGGCTTGCCATCAGATGAGCAAGACAACTACGCACAAAGAGTGCTTAACGAGAACCCAGTTGCGACGGTAAAAGCTCAACTTCTTTATAATCTGTGCGACGTAGCTAGACATAGACACGATACCACGAAGGCAGCGACATATTACAAAATGCTTGTTGACAAATATGGCAGTACAACTTTCGCAAAATGGGCGAGAGCGGAATTCTCTCCAGACGCAAAAGTTGCAGTCGGCAAGCCGGTGCCGTCATTCTCCATCGTTTCGCTCGAAGATTCTACGAAGGTTTTCACAAACGAGTCCTTCAAAGGAAAGTATTATATGATTGATTTCTGGGCAACTTGGTGCGGGCCGTGTGTCGCTGAGATGGAATACTTGCACAAAGCGTATGCGAGATTCAAAGACAAAAATTTTACAATGCTCAGTGTGTCTTTGGATGGCTTGCCTCAAGACGTGGCGAAGTTTCGCAAGGGCAAATGGCCGATGCCATGGCTTCAGGCGTTCGGAGGTCACGGCTGGGATAGCAAGATGGTGAAAGATTTTGAGGTCATGGCCATTCCGAAGCCTATTCTTGTTGATTCAACAGGTACAATCGTGGCAGCTGAAGGAGATCTGCAGGGCAATAGACTCGAGGACACGCTTGAAAAATATTTGGGAAAGTAAAATCATTTGAGGGTGTTTTCGTAAGGCGAAACGGATATCGCCTGTCCCCAAGCCATTTGGTGTCTACTGTTGTCTAAAGGCGTTGAACTGAATCGTCACGACCGTTCCTTTTCCAACTTCGCTATCAATTTTGATTTTCCCGTTGTGTTCCTCCACTATCCGATGAGTTACTGCGAGTCCGAGTCCCGTCCCTTTCCCTGGTTCTTTTGTTGTGAAGAATGGAGTAAACAATTTCGGAAGATTCTCCGGTGATATTCCCTCACCGGTGTCCTTAATCATTATGACAACCTTTTCTCTCTTCTCGTGAGTCAAATCTTCGGCTTCATTCTCCATGAATGTTTTTAAATACAGTTTTCCTCCTCTGCTCATCGCTTGGAAGGCGTTGATGATGACATTGAGAAAAACCTGATAAAGCAATGCCGGATCTCCGTAGACCTTCAATAATCTATCCTCGAATGCTGTCTCGATATCCATGCCATTCTTCTCGAATTGGCGACGCACGAAGTCGAGAACGTTTGTCATAATCGAATTTATGTTCACAGCTTGCAACGAAAGAATCTTAGGTCGGGCGAAATCCAGAAGCTGCTTTATCAGCACGGATATGCGTTTTGTCTGATCGATGATGGTAGTCAGCTCCTGATAGCCAGTGTCGGACTGGTTCATGTCTAACTGAATAAACTCTGCGTTTCCTGAAATGATATTGAGCGGCGTCCCGATTTCATGGGCTATGCCGGCTGCAAGCTGTCCAATGGTGGCAAGCTTTTCCGTTTGGATTATCTGCTGTTCGAGATTTTTTCTGTCACTCACGTCAGATTCGATCCCCATATAACCGATCTTCGTGCCGTCCAGAAATATCGGAGTTATGCTGAGCCATACCGGGATCTCTGCACCATCTTTTCTTCGATTTATTATTTCCCCCTTCCACTGATTGAACTTTGCGAGTGAATCCCACATTTCCTCATAGAACTCACGAGAGGAATGTCTGGATTGGATCAGGGCAGTCGATTTGCCGACACTCTCTTCGCGGGAATAGCCGTAAATTTTCGTGAAAGCGTCGTTCACTTCTATTATTGTACCTGCTATGTCAGTGATCAAGATCGCATCGGTGGAATTCTCGAAGGCACTGTGAAACAGCTTGAGCCGCTCTTTGAGAAGTCTCTCATCCGAGTGTTTAGAGGACTCCTCTTTGAGGTTCTGATCGGGATTAGACGTTTTTACGCTCAACCGTAGTGGTCCTCTTCAAACAAGCTCCGAACGCCAAGTTCCAAATTCCAAACAAATCCGAAATCCCAATTCTCGAAAGATAGGAAGTTGAAGCCATGTCGGAGCTTGAAATCTTATGCTTGAGACTTCTCTCATACAGTTCTTGAGAAAATTGGTTTCTCTCTCATCATTTTCTCAAGATAGGCATCGAACGTCATGGCGATATTTCTTATGACCAACCTTCCCATGCCTTTGACAATTATCCGGTCATCTGTTAATTCAAGCAGGTCGTCGCTGAGGAATTCGTCGAATTTGGGGTATGAATCGGCAAAATAGTCATCGAAGTTGATCCCAAACTTCTTCTCAACCTCTCGTTTGTTCAGCTCCATGTCGCACATGAGGCGCATGATGACGTGCTGCCGGATTATGTCGTCTTCGGTCATTCTGTATCCGAGGACAGTCGGAAAAGTGTTTGCTTCTATTGCCTTGTAATAGTCGTTCAGCGATTTGTAATTCTGGGCATAGACATGATCAAACTGACTGATTGCGGAATTCCCGAACGCGTACAGATCAGCGCCGGCATGGGTCGAGTAGCCCTGGAAATTTCTGTAAAGGGTCTTCTTACGCTGCGCCACTGCAAGCTCGTCGTCCGGCTTCGCGAAGTGATCCATGCCGATGTATGTGTAGCCGGAACTTGTAAGGAGCTCGATAGTCATCTTAAGGATTTCCAGTTTTACTTCCGGCATCGGCAGAGTATCTTTGTCAATCAATTTCTGATGAGACTTCAACCAGGGTACGTGCGCGAAATTGAAGACTGCAATTCTCTCCGGCGATATGTCGATGATCTTTCTTAAGCTTTTCTCAAATGATTCTAATGTCTGATAAGGAAGGCCATAGATCATGTCAAGGTTGATGCTCTTGAATCCAAGCTTGCGGCTCCACTCGACTGCATCCCTCGTAATCTGTTCCGGCTGAATCCTGTTTGTCGCTTCCTGGACTTTCGGTTCGAAGTCCTGAACTCCCATGCTTACGCGGTTGAATCCGGATTCTCGGAATGCGCGCATGTGCTCAAATGTCAACCCCCGTGGATCAATCTCCACTCCTGCTTCAATGTCATCTGAGAAAGTGAAATGCTGCTTGATGGACTCTGTCAGCGAGCGGATCTCCTCGGGGTTGAGATAAGACGGCGTGCCTCCGCCCCAGTGAAGCTGCCCCACTTTTCTATTTTTATTAACGTATGGCGCCGAGAGTCCCATTTCCTTTTTCAAGTAGTTCAGATACTCTGCTATTCGTTCACGGCTGTGTGTTATCAACATATTACAGCCGCAAAAATAGCAAAGAGTGTCGCAGAACGGGATGTGATAATAAAGCGATATTTCCGTATTGGCGGCGGGAGTATTATTCTGTCTCAGAGACTGAATGAAGTCGTCCGCAGTGAAACTTGATGTGAAAACGGGTGCGGGGGGATAGCTTGTGTAGCGCGGTCCCGGCCTATCGTACTTCTTTATTAGTCCAATGTCTATATTGGTTATATTGTTCACTTAAGATTCTCCCATGCGCCGGCGATGATAATGCACCTGCGCACTAATGATAACAAAAATTTAACCTCTGAGTGTTCCAAATGAAAGTCAAAGGTCAAAAGGAGTCTGGACTTGTTACATTTGAGTTGGGAATTTTAGTTTAGGCTTCATTTCAATATCTTTAATGGGCATGTTGCCGAATGAAGACACCGACGTACAGAAAGATTCTTCGGTCGCGGAGTTCACCCCGCATAAAGCGGGGCTCCCGAAGAATGACATAATCAGACGGTTTTGTCATTCTGAACGGAACAAAGTGTAGTGAAGAATCCCTTCGGCGACATTCTCTTAAAATGAGTTTCTCTGAACAGATTTAGTCAAGCTGTCCACACGTAGAGCATCGAATGCGCGTTCATTTTGCCAAAATATTGATCAATAGCAGTTTTATGATGATGATGGGGATGTACCTGATCGTGGGGTCGCTCTGGATTGGATTCGGGTTGGCTTTTGAAGCCACCATGGTTGGAGAGCGGGCGTCGTTTGGAATTGTCATTACGACCGCGTCGATCTTGTGGTCGGCGATAAGCCTGATAATTTCTCTGTACTTTATACATCAGGCTCGCAGAATTATGAAGAGACTAAGGCATGAAGGAAAAACTTGAAAAGATAAAAGCGCGTTACGAAGAACTTACAAACTTTCTCTCTGACTCGGCTGTGATTTCAAATCAGGAAAAATATAAAGAGTTTAGCAAGGAGCTAAGTGAGATCACGCCAATGGTGAAGGCTTACGATGAATTACTGAGCTTGGAGAAGACTCTTGGTGATACTCGTGCCTTGGGCGATGACTCTGAAGATTCCGAGATGCAGCAACTTGCAGAACAGGAAGCTCAGGAGCTTGAGGTGAAGATCGCGGAAAAAGAGGAAAACCTGAAGTCGCTTTTGATTCCCAAAGACCCGAACGACAGTAAGGATGTCATACTTGAAATCCGCTCGGGTACCGGCGGGGAAGAAGCGGCGTTGTTTGCCGCCGACCTCTACCGCATGTACAGCAAGCTCGCGGACAAACACGGCTGGCGGGTCGAGATGCTTGACTTCAACGAAACTGGAATCGGAGGGTTCAAAGAGATTATTCTAGGTGTCAGCGGGAACAATGTCTATGGCGATTTGAAATATGAAAGCGGGGTTCACAGGGTGCAGAGGGTGCCCGCCACCGAAGGGAGCGGGAGAATCCATACGTCGGCGGCAAGCGTCGTCGTCATGCCGGAGGCGGAGGATGTTGAAGTCGAAATTGGTCCTGACGATTTGAGAATAGATGTCTACAGGGCGGGGGGGCATGGTGGGCAAAACGTGAATAAGGTGGAAACGGCAATCAGGATCACACATATTCCGACGGGCATAGTCGTTCAGTGCCAGGATGAACGCAGCCAATTCAAGAATAAGCAGAAGGCGATGAAGATACTCAGAGCTCGCTTGTACGATAACATGGTACAGCAGAGAGACTCGGAAATCGCGACGAAGCGGAAGACCATGGTGCGGAGCGGAGACAGGAGCGACAAAATACGGACGTACAACTATCCCCAAAATAGAGTAACTGATCATCGTATCAATTACACCATCTACGATCTTCACTCCCTGCTGGACGGGAATCTGGACGACTTGATTGAACGTTTGAAACTTGCCGACCATACGCAGCAGCTTGAATCCTCGCAGAAATGAAATGTTGCAGTGGGTTTGGGGTTTGAAATAGGCTTTGATTTTTTCATTCGAGACGGATATATTTTATGGCGATTTGAAGCTTACATTCCTCGGTAGCTCAATTGGCAGAGCAATCGGCTGTTAACCGATGGGTTGCAGGTTCGAGTCCTGCCCGAGGAGCCAAGCCATCCAGACGTGCGACCTTTGCGCTAGGACAAAGACAGTCCCTTCGATTACACTCCTATCCATGGTAACAATCTTCTGATCTGTTTACTCGGAGATTTGACTTTTGAATTCAACCGTGGTACATTATCACGGATTTTCATTTATGAGTGCATTCCGAAAGCTTGCGCTGATCATTAAGATAGTTGATGATGAGTGAATATAGATCGGACATAGTCGCAGCCGCTGCGGCATCATGGGGAAAGCATTTCCTCTTTAGAAACTATTGCTTCCAGCCTTTCCACCGACACACCTCGAATCGGTTGGAGTTTATACGTTCCATTTCTGAAGTCAGGCGATCAGTAGATCGTTTTTCCATTACATGATACCTCCGACAATTTCGTTATCAAATGTTCTTGTGTTCGCCTCGGCATTATTTAGCACTAACTACAATTTCGATTGCTGAATAACTAGTCATCGGGTGAAACGTTTGACAGTTTCATGGCAACATACACATAACAACATCATCACAACTTACAAGGAGAAAAATGAAAACATTTATTGCGTTACTCGTGTTTGTAATTTCCACTGCGGTCACTACCGCTTATGCACAGGACGTTATTGTGCTCAGGAGTGGAGATGAGATCAAGTCGAAAGTGATTGAAATAACCCCGACAGAGATCAAATACAAGAAATTTGATAATCTTGAAGGGCCGACTATTGTTATCTTAAAATCCGATGTGTTCATGATTAAGTATGAGAACGGGACTAAGGATGTAATAACCTCAAGCAATTCTCCTACGAGTACCCAAAGCGGGAATGTCGGGTCGGAAAATCAGGTGCTTGCGAGTCCCGGCAGCACCAGCCTGTTTGTAATGCCTCTTGGTTTTCTCCAATTTGGTCCCGTATTGGGTGCGGAATATGCGGCGACTCCAAATTTATCTG
>CAVYHK010000027.1:0-34566 GCA_963768145.1 uncultured Bacteroidota bacterium
CGGGCGCCTGAATTTCTTAAGAAGGAATGAGAGGTCATCCCTCAACACGTTGAAGTCAAGCGGCTGGTAAGGTATTACCGAATCTATACAGAAGCTGCATGTGTAGGGACATCCTAAGCTCCCGATCATGGGAACTAGTTTTATAAGCGGCGCTTTCTTGAGCGTCTGCTCGATAAACTTCCAGCGCTCGCGCACTCCGGGTATCGAAGCTGGCTGCTGCTTAGCGGTGATGTGCAAGCCAAGAGGTCTGTGCTGCGAGCAGTCGTTCAAGACTTCCTGGATCACCTGTTTATCTGTCAGGCCCACGACGTAGTCGAAATACTTTTGAGCATCCTGCGGATAGCAGCGCGCGTGCGGACCGCCGAGCACGGTGATTGCACCACGCGATCTAAAGAGACTGCTCAGCGCGTAAGCGGTCTGCCCCGCCTCGCTGAACGCACCGATGAATACAATATCGACATTTTGCGGAAGCTCGTCCACCAGGTTTTCAAAACCGGTGTAACATACGAGTGTGACTTCATGTCCGAGCTCCTCGCACCACACTCCCAGTATCTGAGGCATTATACTCGCGAAGTTTGCGTTCATCACACGCGCCCACAATGCCCGTGTCGGTCCCTTTGTTACGAGGTCAATTATTCCGATTCGAAGTTTCCGTTTGATATTAACTCCTGCTTTTGCTGTTCGGTTCACACGAGCGATATTCACGGAGGGAATGGATTAAGTCGTGCTTTCCCTCTCTCCCCGTTTACCGCTCACTTTTCGTCAACAGCAAAAATACAGAAGATGGTTCCACAATGAAATCGGTCAAAGGGATTAGTCCCTTGGAGCGGTAGGTTGACAGCTAATTGGGGGTCCTCTCAGAGAATCCTGGATAAATTGGATTCAGTGCTAGACTATCCGACGTCCTGGAAGGGACACTCTTTTTGACAAGAAGGGGTTGGCCGCCGCCACCCGTTGGTGGCAAGAAGTAAGGCAATGTATGCCAGACTCCAGCCTGGAGGGTTTAGCGAACAAATGCCAGCGAGCAACGATCCCGAGAACGCGGTATGCCGGGATCGCCAGTTCTTCGTCAATGCGAGCTGGGCGCCCGGCGACTCGACTTGTTTTCCGGTGAGCTGCCTATATCCGGAACGTCGAGTGTGTTATTGGTTGAGTATTCCTTGATTCAGCTTTTCGTTTTTCTTTTCTCTTTTGGCCGCTCTTTTTTCCTTCTTGGTTTTTGCCGGTGATTTCTTTGAACTCTTCTTACTGTTTTGACCTTTGCTCATGATTCTTTCCTTTCGATTTAGACTACTTGATCAAGGTGAATACTTCGAACTCCCTTCTCAACGACAGTCAAGATACAGAAGCCAGTGCCAACATGAAATCCGTCAAAGGAATTAGTTCCTCGGAGTGGTGGCAATATGTTACCACGGATTTTCATCCAGCCAGTCGGCCGCCAGCTCATAAACTGAGTCTGGCGCCATCCTATGTCCACCCTCAAATTCTATCCAGTGAGTCTTCCAACGATGCTGCTCCAAAAAACTCCGATCGCGTTGCATTTCCGTGTAGCGAAAATCAGTGGGGCTGGCAAGAAACACCGCCGTCTTCCACTCCGGATAATCATCCGTCATGAACGTGGAATCCATCATCCCCGTGTTGATCACGACGGCTTGCACTCGACTGGGATAGAATTTAGAAAATCCGTGGGCTCCCATTCCGCCTCCGGACAATCCCGTAAGAATCACGTGGGTAGTGTCGATCGCATAGTTACTCTCGACGTCGTTCAGCTCAGCTTCGATTTGTCTGAACGAAACGCCAAATTCCACCCCGTTGTGGAACTCCTTCGAGGCTGCTACGATCCAGTGATGCTTTGTCGCCGCCGGGACCCATGCAGAAATCATCGAGGCAGCATTAGCACCCGGAGAGAGAGCAAAAACGAGAGGATACCTCTTCCCCGCTTCCAAATCGTCCGGCAGGTACACCAAATAGGTTTGATGGTCAATTAGCCTGATGGTTGCCGCCGGTGGTGGTTGCAGCGTACTAATAGGAATCCTGAGTTCATAAAGCAACAGTCCTATGAGGAACCCCAGCCCGATTATTATAATAAAGGCCGTCGACTTCCTGTTCCAGAACCCTTCTTTCATCCTCTTCTTTCCAACATTTAGCGGAGTAACAAAATGGTTCTCATCAAATCACTGTATGGCTTGCTTTCCCACCGTGACAACCTACTTCCGCTCGACAGAATTATGTGGAGGTGATCGAAGAAATGACCTTGTCAGGTGGCCCGCCGCTCTTTCGGGCTGCGTTCGAACCACATTGCAAGCCCGCATTCATGACACACAAGACAATGAGCGAGCGGTCCACGAACGAGAATGCGGTACTTAATGAATGTCCTGCCGCCGCAGTGACCGCAGACTACCTCCCTCTCGGCCGCCGTATACCGTGCTGGTGGTTCAGTCTGAACCATCTCCTTGAAGGCATTACCGATTTCTTCCAGGATATTCATTTCCTTCCTCGGCTGTAGAGTCCGCCTAATTACAATTCGCTGGCCTCAGCTCCGCATAACATTCCCGCAGTATGTAACAGGCAGTAGGATTGCCATATTAGATCCACAATGCGTGGCCCGCTTTCTATTTGTTTCTGCTTTTTACTTCTTCGATTGAATATTCAAAAGCGGCGTCAATTTTTGGTCGTACGGCAAGATAATCGTCGAGTTATTGGGACTATTCACCAACTCTTTGAGCTGAGAAATGTAATACCATTGCAGATAATTCTGTGTCAATCCGTTGTTGATTATTCTTTGAGCATCCGCAATACCTTGAGCCTCGATCGCTTTTCGCTGAGCTTCCTTCTGAGCATACTGGATGGTGTATTCCATCTGTTGAGCTTGCTGAGAAGCCTTGAGTTTTGCCGCAATCGCATCGCTGACGGTTGCCGGCGGCTCCACGTTTCTAATGAGCACGTTATCCAATACTACACCCTTACCACTCAGCTCCTGCAACAATAATTCAGTAACCATCTTAGTATAGGCATCTCTCTGGAGAGACATAACATCGCTGGCGTCAAACTTCGTCGCGGCATTTACCAACGCAGTTCTAATCGCCGGTCTTACAATCACTTCTTCGTAATCCAGACCAATATTACTGTAAACATTATTTGCTTGCGATGGATCTAAATGATACCAGACTGTGACATCGAATTTCAGAATGAGCTGATCGCGGGAAAGTGTGGCGACAGCATCATCACCAGTTTTATTGCCTTCACTATTGGCTGAAGACATCGTATAGTCCTTCGTCTGAACAGACATTTTATAAATATCGGTGAAGAAAAATATCGGATGAAAACCAGCCGCAAGGGACTGTGACCCCACATTGCCAAACGTAACAGGGACTCCAACATATCCTGGCTCAATAATCGTAAAAGACCCGGCAACGAAAGCCAATATTGCCAATCCAAAACTGACATATCCGACTCTCTTAAATTTAAAGGGATAAGAGGTATCCACTGATTTAATGCTCATCAGCGCCGTTCCAACGACGATGAATAGCACGATAAAGAATAAGGTCATCATAGTTTTCTCCTTGATTATTTGTTCCTATTGATAATTTTCAAAAGTATATTTTACAAATTTCCAGAGTTCTCTAATTGATATTGTTTCGCCTCTCCCATCTTTTTTGGTGTACCGACGGAATATATACGGAGGCTCTGCAAGAAACAACCTTCCCATAGGTCCCAAGATTTTTCTTCTGGTTCCATCCGCTCTTCCCTCTTCTGGTTCCACCGCTTTGCGGTGGAACCCGTTCTTGGGCCACGCAGCCAACCTTCACCGCGTGGTTTATGAAGTTGACATCCGAAGCCACGTTGCACCGCGGAGCGATGCAACGAGGAGCGAAATCTCCTCCATCTTGTCGTTCCATCCGCTCTCTTCTGGTTCCACCGCTCCGCGGCGGAACCCTTTGTTGGATCACGCGTCAAGTCTCTCACCATTCAGTAGTAACGTTCAAAAGACCTTCATCTCCTTCGTAATTACTTGCACTCGAAAACTCCCACTGAGTTGGCTCATCCACATAACCGCGTTTCACAGGATTGTAGTGGATATACTCAATTTTCTGCCGCATCATCTCCTCGGTCGTGATTTCTTCGGGATGACTTCCTTCTTGCCACACCTGGTATTCCCTATCTGCATCATGCCGGGTTCTATTTTCACTCAGCTGCAGAAGCAGCGAGTTCGAATGATTCTTTTTCAGCATATCTATTATTACTCTTGCTGTAAACGATTTGAAGTTGGAAATCTCCTTGGTCAAGTCAAGAGCGGAGACTATGAGATGGACGTGGTCTTTCATAATTACATAAGAATAGACTTTCAATCGTCTGCTTTTCTGTAGATATGCAAGTGAGTCAATGATAATCCGCGCCATACTAGGATTGCTAAACAGGGGAATCCACTTCACGGTCGTGCACGTCAGGAAGTGCAGCCTGTCTTTCTGTAGTACTCTGTAGCGAGTTCTTCCCATGTTTCTCAAATTTAGCACTTTCGAGCTTGCGTTGCACCGCAGAGCAGTGCAACGAGAAGAACGATAAGGAGGAAAATCCATACTCTCCTCTGGTTCCACCGCTCTGCGGTGGAACCCGTTCTTGGGCCACGCAACCAATCTTCAACACATCTTCTGTGAAGTTAACATGCTGAGCGTGCGTTGTACCGCGGAGCGATGCAACGAGAAGCGAAATCTCCTCCATCTTGTCGTTCCATCCGCTCTCTTCTGGCTCCACCGCTCTGCGGTGGAACCTTTTCTTGCCTCACCCAGCCAATCTTTGCCACATGGTTAGTGAGGTAAGCATCCCTGAGCTTGCGTTGCACCGCGGAGCGATGCAACAAGAAGAGGATGTGGCCAATGTACCCCTGGTGTGCCCAAGTCGCGGACTCTCTCGCGGGCGGGCTATATTTCTATCAAAAAGTTATTTTTCTTTTTGTTCCGCGCATTAATTCTCTTGTGAATTCCCCGCAGAGATTTTTCGGCCGCCGCGAACGTCTTCTTGACGGAGACTGACATGTTCGAAAACTCTATTGTAGGATCCTTATCCTCCGAGAATTCCAGCCGGAACTCAGCGAGGGCGCTGGCGGCGGACTCGGACATTTGTGAGATTCCATCAAAATCGAGGACCAACCTTGTAAGCGTATTCCTATGAGTGTCGGGCCTCGCCCTCCAAAGACTTACCACGGTTCCGACCAACCTGTCGGCGGAATCCCGTGAGTGCAGCGTCTTGGGAATCGTCCTGGCAACGTGAACCGTGAGCTTCCCATCCCTTTTTTCTTTCATGTCTCTCCTTGTAAAACAATATAACACTCCCACGCTTATGAATTTCATCGAAAGTAAAATCAGCAGAACTCACATTGTCGCGAATCGACTCCTTTGGAGGAACCCATCTCAGAATGAGACACGAATTCCCGTCAAACCGACTTTCGTCCACGTCCCTTGGCTCTAAGAATTCCAATTCGACTTTTTGGAAAAGCCACGTGAAGAGCAGGAAATGTCATGTGACAAGTCAGAAATGACAAGTGGCGAGCAGGGAATGCAAGGTGTCGGGTCGGAAATGCCAAGTGATAGCTCTGCAATGGCAAGTGACAGTTGTGTAATGGAGAGTTACACGCTTGCAATGGCAAGTGACAAGTGTGAAATGCGGATTGACGAGTCGGGAATGGCAAGTGACAGCTCTGCAATGGCAGTGACGACTCTGCAATGCCCAGTGACAGCTCTGCAATGGAGAGTTGCACGCTTGTGCAATGCCAAGTGACAAGTGTGAAATGAAGAGTGACGAGTCGGAAATGGCAAGTGACAGCTCTGCAACGCCGAGTGACAGCTCTGCAATGGAGAGTTACACGCTTGCAATGCCCAGTGACAAGCTTGAAATGCAGAGTGACAAGATAGAAATGGCAAAACCAGCGACAGAATAGCAAAACGCGATCATTCATTTGGCAATAAGCCTCAAGAATCACCCTCTGTCTCCAGTGAAGGCACTGGGAACACGACACAAGAAGCCGCCAATTGAAACTCCCGCCTGCCCCTTCGGGGTAAGCGGGGAACGACAAGCCGAGGAATACGCCGCCGCCGGCGACACCGCAGAAGTGAAGAACTAGAAGTTAGAAACGAGCGGAGGCTTCTCAGCCTCCGCCTGCATTTTTTCTCGTTACGGAGGTAACAAGAACAACTTCACACTATTAGCTTACCAGCTATAACCGTTTTGTTTGAGCCAACTTTGAGCACCAACATTTCCATGCTGTGCCGCTTTCTTATAACATTCCATTTGCCTTTCTGCATTCCCTTTTTTGCCGTAGGCAGCTCCTAAAAGTGAGTATATCGGCCAATCTTTTGGACGAAGCTCAATTGCTTTTTGGTAAAAGGAAATGGCTCTGTCAAAGTCTCCCTTTAGATAGTAAATCAGTCCTAAAGCAAAGTAAGGACTATAATTCTTCGGGTTAACTTCAATCGCTTTCTCGTGGAGTGAAATAGCCTTGTCAATATCTCCCTTGTGGTCGTAGATCTCTCCTAATTGGTCATAAGCATCTGAATTCTTTGGATTCGATTTAATCGCTTTTTCGTAAAAGGAAATAGCCGTATCAATGTCCCCTTTTTCTCCACCCAATCCTTTAGTGTAATATATGCCTCCTAATCTGCTGTAAGCATCTGAATCCTTTGGATTCAATTCAGTCGCCTTCTCGTAGAGTGAAATAGCACTGTCATTTTCCCCTTTGGCATAGTAGGCATCTCCCAAGTTGTCGTAAACTTCTGAATTCTTTGGATCCAATTCAATCGCCTTCTCATAGAGCGAAATAGCCTTGTCAGTGTATCCTCCTACGTAGTAGATCTCTCCTAATTTGTTGTAAGCATCTGAATTCTTTGGATTCAATTCAGTCGCCTTCTCGTACGCTGAAATAGCCCTGTCATTTTCCCCTTTGGCATAATAGTAGGCATCTCCCAAACTGTTATATGCATCTGAATTCTTCGGATCAATCTCAATCGCTTCTTTATAGAGTGGGATACCCCTGTCAATTTCTCCTTGAAGGATGTAGGCATTCCCTAAGAATACGTAAGCGTACGAATCCTTAGGATTGATCTTAATCGCTTTTTCGCAGAGTGGAATAGCCTTGTCATAATCCCCTTTGAAATAGTATGTAACTCCCAAATTCGAAAAAGCATATGGATTTTCAGGATCGAGTTCAATCGCTTTTTCGTAAAGTGAAATAGCTTTGTCAAGATTCCCTTTATTCTCGTAGGCGACTCCTAAGTCACTGTAAGCGGCTGAATACCCTGGACTCAGTTCAATGGCTTTTTCAAAGAAAAGAATTCCATTATCGAAATCTCTCATCTCAACAGCGTTATAGCCTTTCTGAAACCAATCCTCGGCAGAAAGAGAATTTGAAGCAGTGACATATTCTCTCTGAGTCTTAAGCCTTTCGTTTTCATCTTTTTCGCCAGCAAGCTGTTTACGCAATTGCTCAATTTCCGCATAGGCGCTGTCCGCTCTGCGTGCCACTTCCTCAAGTTCCTTAAGTTTGCCCTCATCATTTGCTATTCGTGCAATATTGTTTGAAACATCTTCTGTATTTACGGTAATGGAAGCCTTAATGTAATATGTCTCGCCATTCCATTTTTCTTCAAGGATCTTTGTCTCAGTAACTCCGGCAGTAATATTCTGTATCTGCTCTTTTGTAAGTTCGGTCAACACGTTGTTCTTTTCTACTTTGGTCGTCTCAAACGTGCTCTGTAAATACACTCCAATCTCTTCAAGTAAGATCCTCTTTACTTGGTCGAGCGCTATTGCACGAGATGTAATCTTGCTGTCGGCTTCCCCCGCAGTGTATGTGTATTCTCGAACAAAAGTCTTGGTTTGTGAATATAATGGCAGTGATAAAACACATAACAACACGAAAAGTTTAGTTTTCATAAATCCTCCCTTCGAACGCAACGCTAAATGTTGTCCCTCAAGCCTCCATAATAGTTGCTATTTACAGTGGGTAATGTCGGGTCTCCTCCCCCCGTTGAGACGCCTGCAAGAATGAGAATTCGTGGACCTCCGTGTTTTTGGATATTCCCCTTCACAGCTTCCAGTGTTGTCTCCTTGGTTTCAAGATCAAGACCCCTGAGATAGCGGGCAACAATTTGATAAGAGAGGGGCACGCCGAATTTGTGCAACGATGTCGTATAAGAGCCTTGTTGAATAGCCGTTTTCGTAGACACGCACACTGCATGAGTATACGGCAGGGTAGGGCCAAATGGACCATGATACTGAAAGTCTTCAAATTGGCTAGCTAAATTGTCCATACAAGACGTAACGTTTTCATAGTCGTATAAGAGTATTTGAGACGCGGGAGCCTTTGACAAGATTCTTTTCAATTGAATTGTCTTTGCTGCAGAAAAGGTGTTCTTCTTCGGATCTCGCCGCTTTGCCTCAATTAGCCCCACTCCCTCCAGTTCTTCTCCTTCCCAGGTAGTGAGGTGCACAAGAACGCCAATATCTCCGAAGTTTGATTCCTCCGGTTTACGTAGTTTGCGAGCATCCCAAACTATTTTGAAAGGCCGATCAAGCCCAGTTACATTCGTGTTGCGATGTCTGCTAAACAACTCGTCGATGACCTTGAACGTGATATGGTTCTCTTCCCAAGAAGACGGGAGGCATGATCTAACCGCTTCTCTGATTGTTAATTCGATTTGGCTGAAGAACTCCGAATACTCCATTGTCACATTGATTATTTCGTTTGAAGGCGTTTGCATAATGTCAAACTACAGTTACCCTACCTCGTGTGCGCAAAACATTCCCCCAGTGAGAACGTCATAGACAAATAGAAATTAGTTTTCATCTCGTTCCTAAAATCATATGCTTGCGCTCTGGATTCATGTGCCACCCTATTTCGTGCATCGACAGAATTTAAGCGGAGATTCCCGAAGAAACAACCTTCCGGCGAATTCTCGAGGGTAACTGCTCAGTGAAAGGGATATATATTGCCACGACATTTATGTCGTGGATAGCCATTCAAAAACTCCACTGGGCTTCAGCCCCTAACTGCAAAGCGTATGGGGTTAAAACCCCACGGCCTTTCTGCTTCTTACCCACGAGCTGAAGCTCGTGGCAATGACATGGCCTCGTCACCGAGGCCTTCCCCACAAGATTCTATCTTAACGGAAGGGATGCCGTCGAGACATGCCTTACGACATCCGCACCCCCGTTTATCATTGCGGAGCTATACTTCTATTAGAAAACTGGTCGGCTTTCTTTTACGGGTCCTAATACCCTTGCAAGCAAGTCGGATATGTTTTTCTGCCACCGCAAATGTCTTACCCACGGAGGCCGACAAATTAGAAAATTCAATCTCGGGGTCTTTATCTTCGGAAAATTCCTGCCGAAAGTCGATTAGCACGGCGGCGGCAGACTCGGAAAGGCATTCGACACCCTTGAAATCGAGGAGCAAAGTGTCCGCGCACCTTCTCAATTCGTCAGACCTCCCCCGCCAGAGACTAATGACGGCCCTTACCAGTCTATCAGCGGAATCCCGTGATTGCAGAGTCTTGGAAATTGTCGTGACAACCCGAATCGTGAGCTTACCATCTTTCTTTTCTTTCATATCTCTCCTTTTGGATCGACCTAGCATTGACGCGTTCATGGAATTCATAGAAAGTAGAATCTACAGAACCCCGTTGATAGGTAGTGTCATAAGTTCAGTTTGTTTTGCGAACCACAGGAATATTTTCAACCGCCAAGCTCGCAAAGTAGCGCAAAGGCAATCATAATTGATGAAAAAACTTGGCGACCCTTGGCGGTCTTTCGCCGCTCCGACATCTTGTTCCTATCAAATGTTGCGGCATGCCGCAAGGCGGCAGCGGTTAAATTGATTCTTGCCTGAAGTAGGATTCAAATTAGGACACCACTCGTTGATACTGGAAATTGCGGGAAACCGAGAATTGCCTAATGCCTTCCGCCTTCATGGTTCATCATTCCCTGCCACCTCTTCTTCCATGTGGCCTTTGGTTTTCTTTCATGGTGCTCAGACTTGACCATACTGACTTTAGCAGGAAGACCCATCATTTCACCGGTGTCTCTAAGCGATATTTCACCCTGATATTTGAAAAGAATCTGTTGAAAGAATTTCTTCTCATCTTCTGTTGCCACGAGCGAGATCGCCTCACCATTCTTCCCCGCACGAGCCGTCCTCCCGACACGGTGGGTGTACGAATCCACGTCTTTTGGGATCTCATAGTTATAAACATGCGAAACGTTATCGATGTCGAGCCCGCGTGCAGCCACATCGGTTGCCACAAGGACATTGAATTTATTCTGACGGAAATCATTTGTGACGCGTTCGCGCTGCGGCTGGGACATGTTGCCGTTCAGACAGCGAGCGTGGATGCCCATTCCACCTAATTTCTTCGCCACCTTTACGGTGATGTGTTTCCTGTTGCAGAAGACAATAGCCAGATGACGCTCCTCTTTGAGAAGTCCCGCAAGCAAATCAATTTTTCGTTCGGGTGTGACAGTGCAATATGTCTGCCGCAGGAATATCGGCTTTACCGTAGACGCCAATCGCACATTCTTGGGATTGTGCAGGAATTTCCCTGCGAGTTTCTCTATTTCCTTCGACACCGTCGCACTGAACATCATCGTCTGATGCTCGGGCGGAAGCTGCCGAGCAATCTTCTCGACATCTGTATGAATCCCATGTCCAACATCCTGTCCACTTCATCGCCGACAAAATATTTTATTGAAGATAACCTAACGGCATTCCTGTTCATCAGGTCGATGAGTCGGCCCGGAGTCGCCACGATAATGTTCGCATTGCGAAGTTTTGTCATCTGAATGCTGATGGAGGTCCCGCCGTACACTGGAACGATGCCGAGATGTTTGCCGGTCGAATACTTGAAGAATTCTCCCGTCACTTGCAGGCAGAGTTCACGCGTCGGTACGACGACGAGCGCGCGCAAGCCGTCGCTCCTTTGAAGTGTTTCGATAATTGGGATTGCAAAGCTTAGCGTCTTGCCCGATCCCGTTTCGGACTGTGCAAGCACATCCTGTCCGTTTGCGATCGCCGGAATAATCTCTTCCTGAACCGGCGTTGCTATTGTTATTCCCTGTGCTTCGAGCAGAGCAGTCATTTGCTTGCCCAGCACAAAAGATGCTGATTTCATTTAAACCTTTCTATGATATGATAAAATTGCAGGGATGATGAGCTCCGTCAAAGACCAATTGGATGGCGATATTCGATTAGAAAACCTAATCCCGGCTTCTTAACACCATCGCCCATTTTCTTCTTAGGAGGGGAGAAGATGTTTCTATTAATGATATAATATAATCAATTCGCACTTATGGTTCTGCATGAAGTACAAATCTATTTATTAGTGCCCCACTGCCCGCAACCATGTTGAGCTGAAGAAAATGTTACTCCTGAAGTGAATTAATGAAAAGGTCACTTCTGACGCTTTGTCTTTGTCTTCTCCGACTTGTAAAGGCCATCTTCAACAGAACCGTTAAAACAAAGTTTCACGAGACTTTCGTCTGTCCGGCTCAAGCTACGAATCTGTTTCGTCGTCAGAATCTTCTTGTGCCCTATTTCGTTAAGATAATCCCCGACGAAATCGAGATTTCCTTCCGTCGTCATCCAATCCTGTTTGTCAAATTTCGATAAATCAACCGGATTAGAATAGCTCCGCAATGTTTTCTCGCCAAGGAGATTAAAGTAAAAATCAAAATATGACATCACAAGTTCTCTCAAGGTCCGGTAAACTGGTTCACGGTAACGGAGAACGGTCGTATTCGACTTAGCAATGGCGCCGTAGCAATTGTCCAGTTTGAAGACAGCGACCACATGATCATCATCATCACCGGCGATCATATCGACAATAAGTGGTTTATGCCCAAGCACTCTCAATGCCGCAGCACCGAACAACGCGCCCTCGAAACAATTTGCCTTTCCCTCACGGATTACCACTCTCGGCGAACTTGTGCCCGGCTCAGGATCGTAAGGAATTTCATTCAAGAATATTTGAATATCATTCGGTTTGTTGAATTGGCGAAAGACAAGCAACTCGTCTCTAGTGAACGCTCTTCTAATCTTTTCAATATTCCTTGAACGCATTCAACTAAGCCCGAATTTCTTTCTGTTTTCTTCTGTATCATAGTAGATACGCCATTCTGCTACAAGGTTATTCTCGATCGTGGCTGTCCAGATCGCTGGATCATGCCGGTTTTTTTCTGACCAATAGGCAAAACCCGAAATTATGACAAGGTCATCCCGCGACTCAACCCTCTCAAAAGTATTTTTGTATTCAGGAAACATTGCGAAGAACTTCGACCACGATTCTAGCATCGCTTTCCTGGATCGAGTAATATTGCCGGCGCTGTCAACGAAGACGTGGTCTTCGGTCATGAGCCGGCCAAGTCCTTCGACGTCCCGATTACTTATGCATTCGTTGAACTGAAGCGCTATGGCCTTGCGACCTTCCGCCATCTTCATATTCCGTTTGCCAAGGGAAGTTTCAAGCTTACTCAGAGTATATCCTTTCATCGTCGTCCCGCCCGCCGGGAGGATTGATCACACACAGAGACGCAGTGGAAGACCAGTGTTCAAGATAGGGACAAATGACTAGAAATATCATTCGGACTGCCAAGGAAAAACCTCAATCAGCATATTCTCGGCAGCTGCTCACCAGTCAGCATATCGACAACTCGTGTCCCGCCGATTCTGCTTTTCATGACAACTGTGCCATGGTGTTGATCCACTACTTCGCCGATCACAACTGATTTCTTACCGAGTGGATTTTTCCGCATGATATCAAGCACTCGTTCGCAGTCATTCGGTGAAACGAAGGCCAGGAGCTTTCCTTCGTTCGCAATGTAAAGCGGATCAAGTCCTAAGATCTCGCAAGCACCGTGTACATCACCGGGCACCGGTATATCTGCCTCATTCAAAACTATTCCAAATCCTGACTGTTCGGCGAGTTCATTCAACGTCGTCGCAATACCACCACGGGTCGGGTCGCGCAACACATGAATGTTTTTGCTCGCCCGGAGCATGCCCTCGACCAAACCGTTTAGTGGAGCAGTGTCACTCTTGATTTGCGTTTCAAATTCGAGCCCTTCACGAACGGACAAGATCGCAACTCCATGGAGACCGATTTCTCCGTTTATGATTATTTTATCGCCAACCTGCATTTTCTTCGGACTTATCTCGACAGCTTCATCAATTGTCCCGACACCTGATGTATTTATGAATATTTTGTCTCCCTTCCCCCTATCAACCACCTTCGTGTCGCCTGTTACCAGCATGACTCCAGCTCGCTTTGCGGCTTCCTGCATCGAAACAACAATTTTCCACAAATCGTCAATAGGTAAACCTTCTTCAATTATGAAAGCAGATGAGAGATACAGCGGATGTGCTCCGCACATTGCAAGGTCGTTGACAGTTCCGTTAACTGCAAGTTCACCGATATCGCCGCCGGGAAAGAAGATGGGACTCACAACATAAGAGTCCGTCGAGAATGCAAACTTTTTGCCGCCAATTGTAAATATTGCGCCATCGTGTAGAGGCTCAAGCAACTCATTCCTGAATTGAGGCAGAAACATTTTCTCAATAAGCTCATGTGTGAGTTTTCCACCGCTGCCGTGCGCCAGCAAAATATTTGCATAGTCCGATTTCGGAATTGGGCAGGCAAAACCGCCGCTCAGGTCGATGGGGGGGTCATTTGACATTGTCGTTATCCTTTTGCTGGTACGTGCAATTATGATGGCAGAGGCCAGATGCAAGAGATAAGAGGCGAGAAAACGTGTGCGATAAGGGATAAGATTCTAGAATGAAAAACTGAGAGACTATCAACGCAAAGTTCTCCAATTCTCATGAAGTCCGTGAAGCATCTTGCCAACTTCATCCCATTTTTCCGACAAGGCTTCAAGCTCGGCTTGGGATGCGTAACCGCAGTCCTGGGCGAAGCTTAGCCAGAGCTTGGTCTCTTCGCATGATCCGGATGCGTCCACCAATTGTCTCTTAAAGATGTTTTCATACTCCCTCTTCGCCCACCCTTCCACAATGTTCGCTGCAACACTCCTGGAAGCCCGGCGAATCTGATCCGTTAGTGAATACAGTTCCTCCCTCGGAAATTGTTTCGTTAAATTGAAAACATCCATCGCCGATGAATATGAAAGTTGGAAGACCTTTAAGTCCTTGTAAGATTTTATGGCGCCCTGTTTCACATCATCTCTCCTGCTTCTTGTATCTGACATCTGGCTTCTCGCTTCTGACATCTATCCTCTTGTTTCTGCTTCTCTGAGTCTCCCATAATGAAAATACGCTGCGCAGGCGCCCTCAGAAGAAACCATCGGTGCTCCCAAAGGATGTTCAGGTTTGCATTCTTTCCCGAAGGCCATGCAGTCGTGCGGCTTTTTCAAACCCTGCATGATTTGACCGGCAATGCAGACCGAAGATTCCTGAGTCTCTATTCCTGCCACATCGAATATTTTTTCCGCATCGTACTCCGCAAATTCCGGTTTCAATCCCCAGCCACTTCTCGGAATCATTCCTATGCCGCGCCACTTTCTGTCGATTACTTCAAAAACATCAGACAATAGCTTTTTGGCAGGAATATTTCCTTCCTTCCGAACTGCGCGAGCATATTGATTCTCCACTTCGACCCTTTTCTCTTCAAGCTGTTTTACCGCCATGTAGATTCCATGAAGAATATCTACCGGTTCAAATCCGGTGACGACAATCGGCGTCTTGTATTTTCGTGCTATCGGAAAATAATCTTCATATCCCATGACCGTGCACACGTGGCCTGCGGCAAGGAATGCCTGAACAAGATTTGACGGCGACGACAGTATAAGTTCCATCGCCGGCGGAACTAGAACATGCGACGTGAGAATAGAGAAATTCCTTACCCCAAGGTTTCTCGCTTCCCAGACTGCCATCGCGTTCGCCGGCGCGGTCGTTTCAAATCCAACCGCAAAAAAAACAATTTTTTTGTCTGGATTCTGCCGGGCTATTTTGACCGCATCGAGCGGAGAGTACACAATTCTGACATCGCCGCCCTCGGATTTCACCGTCAGCAAATCCTTTCCTGATCCGGGGACACGAAGCATATCTCCAAACGAAGTAAAGATGACATCGCGCCGACTTGCAATCGCAATTGCCCTGTCAATTAACTCAAGCGGCGTCACACAGACGGGGCATCCGGGTCCGTGAACCAGAGTTATCTCCCTGGGAAGCAGAAAATCAATTCCGAATTTGACAATCGCATGAGTTTGACCGCCGCAGATTTCCATCAAGGTCCACTTACGAGTAGTTATTTTGCAGATCATTTCGGCAAACTTCTTTGCCGCTTCCGCATCCCGGTACTCATCGATGTATTTCATTGTGTCACATCATTCTGCAATCGGTGGATAGCCATCAGCTTTTTTTCTCTGGCTTCTGACGTCTTGCTTCCATCCACTTTCTTCTGTTTTTGCTTTAGTGCCACGAACATCTGTCCAAGCGAAATACCCCCATCATTCGGCGGCACCCTCTGGTGCCAGTAAACCCTGAATCCTTCGTCACCCAATCTCGAAATAGCCCGCTCAGTCAAATATTTATTTTGAAAACAGCCGCCGGTAATCACAACTCTGTCGAGTCCGACTCTCCTGGCCATTTCAACAATTGCTTCAACCAAAGTGTTATGAAATTTTGCGGAGATTAATCCGACCGGCGCGGAATTGGAATTATCAAGTAGAACTTGTCTTATCATTGGCTCCCAATTTATCATGAAAGTTGGTTCGAAGTATCTCCTCCCTTCTGGCTCCTGTCTCTGAGCTTCGGTTATTTCAAAATCATACGACTCATCTGAATCAATTCCATCAAGTGCAAATTCCAGTTCCATTGCCGCTTGCCCTTCAAAACTGGCCACCTGGCGAAGTCCGATTATTGAAGCGACCGCGTCGAATAGACGTCCGGCACTCGTTGTAATTGGCGAATTCAGTCCGGTCGCAAGCATTTTTTTCAACACCGAGAGCGATCTCTTATCAAATGCCCTGATCGGCTCGATATCTTCCATCTGAAACAATTTTTCTCCAAAAATCTCATAAAGCAGCCCGACTGCGGTCCGTCGAGGTTCCTTTACCGAAGCCGAACTTCCCGGCAAGCGAAACGATCTCAAGGTTGCGACCCGATCGTAGGATGTGCCATCGGTCTTCAGAAACTCTCCTCCCCACACCGTGCCATCTTCGCCGTATCCTGTTCCGTCCCACGAAACTCCGAGCAACTCACCACTGAGTCTGTTCTCCGCCATAGAGGAGGCGATGTGAGCAAAATGATGCTGGACTCCGACTTTTTCAATTGTCAATCTCCGGGCAAATCGGGTTGACAGATAGTCTGGGTGCAAATCATGGACAACTATCTCTGGAGATAATTCATAAAGCATCTGTAAATCGCCTGCTACTTTCTCAAAAGCGTTGAATGCTTCTTCGGTCGAGAGGTCACCGATATGCTGGCTCACGATAATATTGTTTCCGGAATTCACTGCAACCGTGTTCTTCAAATGTCCACCCACAGACAGCACCGATTTATCACACGCATCTTCAATCTCAATTGGGAAAGGCGCGTATCCCCTTGCACGTCGAACTACCTGGACACGACCCGCCATCAATCTTACAACCGAATCGTCTACATGCCGTTCAATTGGACGATCGTGCACCAGAAAGACATCGGCTATCCCGCCAAGTTTCTCAATTGCTTCGTGTTCATCAGTGCAAATAGGTTCCTCGGAAATATTTCCACTCGTTGCAACCAAAGGAAAGCCAAGCTCTTGCATTAAAATATGATGGAGGGGAGTGTAAGGCAACATCGCGCCCAGATACGGATTTCGGGGTGCGACAGATTGCGAGATTTCGGATACTTTTAATCGTGCGAAGGCTCCCGAATCCGGAAACGCATCTGCTTTATCCTTGTTTGAAGACTTCCGAAAAGTCGACTCTCTTCTTTTCAACAGCACTATTGGAGCTTCTGGTGAAATCAGAAATCTCTCCTCAAGTTCCGAGACTTCGCATTCCTGTTTCAATTGGTGGAGAGATGGAAACATAAGCGCAAACGGTTTCTCCTCGCGATGCTTTCTTGACCGCAGAGTCATTACCGCATCATCGTTTCTCGCATCCACGAGAAGCTGAAACCCGCCGATCCCTTTTAAAGCGACTATTTCACCAGCCCGGACATAATCAGCCGATTGCAGGATTGCATCATGGTACGAGGATAGTGAAACACCGTTCTTGTCCAACAACTCGACATGCGGTCCGCACTTCGGACATGCGTTTGGCTGCGCGTGGAATCTTCTGTCGCTGGGATCTTCGTATTCCTTCCTGCACTCTCCGCACATTTCAAATGCCTGCATCGTCGTGTTGGGTCTGTCATACGGAAGCGATTTGATAATACTGAAACGAGGTCCACAATTTGTGCAATTCGTGAAAGGATACAGGAACCTCCTGTTATTTGGATCAAATATTTCTTTAACACAGTCGGGACATGTGGCGATGTCAGGAAGCACCAGCGCAGTCTTCTCCCCCGCCTGGTTGCTCTCCCTTATCTCAAAGCCAACATAACCGATTGGATCAAAAACAGCAGTCTCCATTCCCTGGATGTATGCACGTGGCGGCTTCTCTTTTCCGAGACGGAAGACAAATTCGTCAAGTTCATGTCTGCCACCCTCAACCTCAATAAAGACCCCCTGTGATGAGTTGAGCACCCAGCCATTCAGTTTCATCCCGGTGGCAAGCCTGTAGACGAATGGCCTGAACCCGACGCCTTGCACCGCCCCGTGGACTACTATGTGCAGCCGAATTTTCAAGTCGATTTGCTCAGAAGCCATGCCGACCAATCGGATATTCCAGCGTTAGTGGTACAAGAAGTCTCGAAAATTGTCAGTTGAGGATTTATCTGAAGAGCATTTTTCTTGAGTTGCTCAAGATTACAATTGACGTAAGGGACAAGATCAACTTTGTTGATAATCAAGGCCGACGCATTACGAAACATCGCCGGATATTTGAGCGGCTTATCATCGCCCTCGGTTGTGCTGGCGACGACAACTTTCATTGCCTCACCGAGATCATATCCGGCGGGACAGACGAGGTTGCCAACGTTCTCGATAATGAGCAGCTTCACGTTCTTCAGGTCAATATTGGAAATCGCATCCTGGACAAGTTTCGCTTCGAGATGACAACCTCCGTTGGTTACGATCTGGACGACGGGCACACCTAACTTCGCGACTCTCTGCGCATCAAGGTCTGTCTGCACGTCCCCCTCAACCACTGCGATTTTTAACCTACCGTCGAGATAGGCTAGGGTCCTTTCGACAATACTTGTTTTTCCCGAACCGGGCGAACTAACGAGATTTATTACAAAAGTCCCGTTCTTCGCAAATAGCAGTCTGTTCTGCTGCGCCACCTCGTCATTTTTCTGCAGGACTTTTCTTTCGATCGTCAAGACACTCATGCGGATTCCTCGATTTTGTCATCAATCTCGATTTCCACGACTTGCAAATCAGTTCCCGAAATGATCTTCACATCCGTACTCCCGCAACTTTTGCATTTGAACAAGATGTCTTCCACCTTTGAATCCGAGCCGCAGACCTCACAGTGCACCACTATATCAACATTCTCAATCTTAAGCTTTGCCTTCTCGAAGACGGTGCCATTTGTGATAGCACTAAAGCAGAATTCAAGTGAGTCCGGAACGACGTTCGCAAGTTCCCCGATTCTCACTTTCACACTCTTAACCGAATCGGTTACTCCCGCGTTTTCCTTTATGATTTCCAAGATGCTCTCTGCTATGGAAAGCTCGTGCATCTTTTCATCTCTGCCTTTCCCCGTCGAGCTCTCTCAGCTCGTCGATTTGACTAAGGTATTCGAAAACCTGTTTCGCTTCTGCCTCGTCAACAATGCTTATCGCAAATCCGACGTGGACTACCACGTAATCCCCGACTTTGACTTCAGGCACGTACGCGAGACAAACCTCTTTCGTTATTCCGCCGAAATTCACCGTGCCCATTTTCATTTCACCTTCATTGTCTGAAATCGTCACGACTTTTCCTGGTACGCCAAGACACATATCATTTCTCCCGTGGACTAGAAATCTTTAAAGAATTTTTGATGAATCACTAGTATTTATCGTCAACGGCTATGCCGACAAAAACGTCTAAAATTCAAAAATTTGAAGCCATATGGTACCCAAACAGAGGCAGACTGCCTCAGCCCAAGAATAACTCACTCCAGTTTGAAACGAGTGGCCTGTGCCGCCCTTTGCCGAGCAGTTTCATAAAGGACCACACCCACAGAACTCGCCACGTTGATGGAATCTACATCATGGTACATCGGAATCTTCACGCGGACATCGCACCTACTAAGCACCTCTGGCGAGATACCTTCGCCTTCGCTTCCGAATATCAAGGAAACATCTTTCGTCAAATCGATACTCGCGAGCTCGCGGGCGTCCTGTTTCGGATCAGCAGCGACAATTAGAACGGACAATTCGTCGCGCAATTCCAATAGAGTTTCAGACAGCCTATCAACTTTAGCAATTGGTAATCTGAAGATTGTTCCCATCGAGTTTCTAACCGAGCGTCTGAGATAAGGGTCACACGAAGTTTCACCGACTATCAACATCTGCACTCCGAATGCAGCCGAGTTGCGGACAATTACCCCCATGTTTTCGGAATTTGCTATCCCATCAACGGCAACAAACAATTTCGGTCCTGGATATCTTTTAGCTGAGTCCAAAACATCTAACGCCTCAGGGACCCTTCCTATTGCCATGATCCCTTGATGCAATCCGTAGCCGACAATTTGTTCGAGTAGACTTTTCTCTGCCACGAAAACACCATGCTCGATTCGACGGTCTTCGAGAATGCTCAAATACTTATCGAGCCATTCTTGCGTGAGCAGGATCGAGACAACATTGAGACTACTTTCGACAAGGCGTCGAACGACTTTCTCGCCTTCGGCGACAAAAATTCCTTTCAGACGGTGTTCCACTGGACGCCGCATAGTGCGATAAGGCTCAAGATCGGGTAAGTCCAGGGAATCGATTCTTGTTACGCTCATGACACTAATCGGTTTACACCACCCAATATGGTGCCATCATTGTCTTACGCTGCACATTCATAAAGCAAAAGGCTGTTCGGTTGAGTTCCAAACAGCCTCTACACATGTTTTTAAAACCACTTCAGAATTATGTCCCTGAGCTGTAATCAGTCTGATACTTCACCTGCTCAGTCGTCAACTTGTCTATCTTTATACCCATCGTTTTCAATTTCACCATCGCAATTTCCTGATCTTGCTCCGGCGGAATATCATGGACTTTATTTTCGAGCCTCTTTCCTCTCTTGTGAAGCTCGACGAGCCTGAGCTGCGACATGAACTGGTTTGCGAACGACATATCCATAACTTCTGACGGATGTCCTTCTGCGGCGGCTAGGTTTACGAGTCTTCCTTGTGCCAATACATAAATTCGTCTTCCGTCTTTCGTCAGGTACTCCTCGTTGTTCGCGCGAATCTCCTGAATTGTCTTCGTTATTTCTTTTAGATGATTCAAATTAAGCTCGCAATCGTAATGGCCCGTGTTGCAGACTATCGCACCGTCCTTCATTTTTGCGAAATGACGATCAACCACGATGTCTTTTACACCGGTAGCGGTAATAAATATGTCCCCAATCTTTGCGGCTTCATCCATCGTCATGACTCTGAAACCTTCCAGTGTGGCTTTAAGTGCTGCCGTTGCCTTCACTTCCGTGACGATTACATTTGCACCAAGCCCTTTTGCACGCATTGCCACACCTTTTCCGCAGTGGCCATAACCGGCAACAACGATATTTTTCCCGGCAAGTAAAACGCTCGTTGCCCGCAGGATTCCATCAAGTGTGGATTGCCCCGTTCCGTAAACATTGTCGAAGTCCCATTTGGTTTCCGCATCGTTCACAGCAATCACAGGATATTTCAGTGCGCCGTCGGCAGCCATGGCTCGCAGCCTGTGCACGCCGGTCGTGGTCTCTTCCGTTCCTCCGATTATTATTGTCCCGGCAAGGTCAGAATATTTCTTGTGCAAAGTGAAAATCAGGTCCGCACCGTCATCCAGCGTCAGTTGCGGTTTCATCTTTATCGTCTCGTCAATTGCCCAGTAAAACTCTTTCACGGACATCCCGTGCCAGGCAAAGATAGAGATGTTATCCGAGGCAAGCGCAGCAGCAACAGAATCCTGAGTCGAAAGAGGATTGCATCCGCTCCAGCTTACTTCTGCACCACATGCCACAAATGTCTTAACGAGTACTGCGGTTTCCTTGGTGACATGGAGACACCCGGCGATCTTGTACCCCTTAAACGGTTTTGTCGAGCTGTACTTCTCCTTCAGTGCCATCAACACCGGCATTCTCGATTCAGCCCATGCGATCCTTTTCTTGCCTTCGTCTGCAAATTTGATGTCTCTGACTTTATAGAGTCCTTTTACTTCATCCATCTATGAATCTCTCCAAAACATTTTGTTGGTATTTAGACTTTCCAGTTATTGAGTTCAGTTCGCTTGCTTGATGCTGCATAATTATCTGACTTCTTTCTGCAGAACTTTCACGAGATCCAATTTTTCCCAGGTAAAGTCTTTATCGTCTCTTCCGAAATGCCCATAGGCAGCGGTCTTTTCAAAGATAGGCCGGCGCAAATCAAGATGTTTTGTGATCCCGCCCGGAGTAAGGTCCATAACCTTCCTCACAATCTTGCCGAGACTGTCATCCGAAACGGTATTGCCGGTTCCTTTTGTATCAACCAGAACTGACACAGGCTCGGCGATTCCAATTGCATACGCAAGCTGGATCATACACTCTTTTGCAAAACCCGCGGCCACAATGTTCTTTGCCAAATATCTTGCGGCGTAGGCTGCGCTTCTGTCAACCTTTGACGGATCTTTGCCCGAAAATGCACCGCCGCCATGTGGTGCATATCCTCCGTAGGTATCGACGATGATTTTTCTTCCTGTTAAGCCCTGTGTCACCATGAGGTCCGCCAATTTCGAACCTCCCGGTCGGATTGATATAATATTTAGTCTCCTTGGTAAGCAATCTCTCGGGAATTACCTCCTTTATGACATGTTTCTTAACGTCTTCCTGCAATCTTGTCTCTGCCATTTCTTTTCACCATGTCCCCTTCGGCTCGGGATCATGCTGAGTCGAAACGACAACCGTCTCGACTGTTACCTTCCCATCACCATGGTACGCGACCGTGACCTGACTTTTTCCATCGGGTCGCAAATAGGGCATCGGTGAATTCTTCATTCTTCGCACATCCGCGAGGCGATGAGTAATCCTGTGCGCAAGCGCGATCGGAAGCGGCATGTATTCATCAGTTTGATCACAGGCATAGCCAAACATCATTCCCTGGTCACCGGCACCACCCGTAACGACACCTCGGCTGATGTCAATTGATTGCGAATGCATGACGTTTATTATTCCGCACGATTCTGAATCAAATTTCAGTTTGCTGTCATTGTAACCAATTTTGTCGATCACCCGCCGGGCGACCTCCGCGAGATCAATCCTCGATTTTGCCAATTCGGTCGTGGTTACTTCTCCCCCGATCACGACCAAGCCCGTCGTAACGTAGGTTTCGCAAGCGACTCTGGAATTCGGTTCAATGCCAAGTATGCATCAAGGACTGCATCGGAAATCTGATCGCAAACTTTGTCAGGATGCCCCTCAGTGACTGATTCCGATGTGAATAGCCTGTACATTATTTTAATTCTCCGGTAATTTGTTATAAGAAATCTATTTCGGTTGAATCGCCCGCATTGACACGTTTGAAACTTCCTCTAAGTTGCGCATTCTGTCCGACTATCGATCCTTCAAGCAGCGAGTTCTGAATTGACGCGCCTGAGCCTATGATGGAATCACGGATCAACGAGTCGCTCACGACAACATCGGAATCAATTGTAGCATTGGGTCCGATGATCGAATTCGCTATCTTCGCCGAGTCCGCAATAAATACCGGCGGAATAATTACAACGTCGTCGCGTTTCTTGATAATGCTTGGTCTTCTTCAAAAGATGCCTGTTCGTTTCAAGTAGGGTTTCCGGCTTCCCGCAATCGTACCAGCCATCAATTTCAAAGAAAGTGATTCTTTCGCCGCGGTCCAACATGATCTGCAGAGCATCGGTAAGCTGGTACTCACCCTTCGTTTTTATATCCTTGCCAATGACTTCGTTGAGCGCATCGAGAAGTTTCCGTGGCGATTTTATGAAATACAACCCGACGACAGCAAGATTCGAAGTCGGATGATCCGGCTTCTCAATCAACTTCGTCACTATCCCATCAGTTGTTTCAGCAACTCCAAATCTTCTTGGATCGTCGACTCTCTTTACGCCTATGCTGGAAAATTCGCTCTTCAAAAGCGGGGAGAGATCAACATCGAAAACCGTGTCACCAAGAATGATCAAGAGCGGTTCATCGCTGCCATCTCCGGCAAGTGCAACATGCGCCGCATGTCCGAGGCCAAGCCTTTCCTCTTGATAAAAAAACTTGAAGTCCGCTTTGAAATTCTTCTTAAGATAAGCCTCCACCATCTCGCCCATATACCCAACAACGACAGAAATTTCTGTTATCCCAAGGTCGAGGAGTTTGTCGACAATATGCCCGACGATCGGTTTCCCGCCGACATTCAACAAGACCTTCGGCAGTGAATATGTATGCGGACGCAGACGTATTCCTACACCTGCGACAGGTATCAAAGCTCTCATCTCTCAATCGATTATTTATCTAAAAATTTAACAATCGGCGGCGCAAGTTCCAAGGGTACTTATAGTGACCAGTCAGGGCGTTAAGAACTTAAAGGCAATGAAAATTTTGAAACCTTTTTCTTATTCACCGCAGTTGTTATACGTGCATGTTTCCACTTTGCTCGTCGTTGTTTCTTTGACCACTTTTTGCGATTTTAACAAGGATAAGAGTTTATGATAAAGCAGATTTTCGAAAGGTTCGTGAAGGAGAACGGCTCAGCTTTGAAGACGGAATGGAATTATTCACTCCAAGTGATTTGCTGACCATCGGTATGATGGCGGATCATGTCAGATGGAAGAAACATCCGAAACCCGCGATAACCTACATAATCGACAGAAACATCAACTACACAAACGTCTGCGTCACCGAATGCACGTTCTGCGCCTTTTATGCAAAAGTCGGCGATGAAAAGAAGAGTTACACACTTACCTACGAAGAGCTTGGGAATAAAATCCAGGAGACTCTCGACCTTGGCGGGTCAAGGATACTCTTGCAGGGAGGCTTGAATCCCGAATTAGGTCTCGATTATTATGAAGATGTATTCCGATTCATAAAATCCAATTACGACATTTGCCTTCATGCCCTGTCTCCTGAAGAAATCGTTTTCATAGCGGACCAGAGTGGATTAAAAACACGCGAAGTGATCAAACGACTGGTTGCTGCAGGGCTCGATTCAATTCCCGGAGGCGGCGCAGAAATTCTGGTCGATACTGTCCGCGACAAAATTGCTCCGAAGAAATGCACTTCGGACGAATGGCTTGGCGTGATGTACGAAGCTCACAAGTTAGGACTTAAGTCTACGGCGACCATGATGTTTGGTCATGTCGAGAATTATGAGGATCGACTTCAGCACATGATCGTTGTCCGCGAGCTGCAGGATGTAACACATGGTTTCACGGCATTTATTCCATGGACATTTCAGCCGAGAAACACTGAACTGGCAGAGAACCATGACAATCTTCGCGAGAAATCTTCCGCATTCGATTACCTGAAAACTCTCGCAATTTCACGCCTCATGCTGGATAATATCGATTCAATTCAAGTAAGCTGGGTGACTCAAGGACTGAAGATTGCACAGATCGGACTCCGGTTCGGTGCAGATGATTTCGGAAGTTTAATGATAGAAGAAAATGTAGTAAGCGCTGCAGGTACAAAACATTTTGCAGGTTTCAGCTTGAATCATATTACTCGTGCGATAAAGAACGCGGGTTTCGAGCCGGTACAAAGGTTCGTATAACGTCCGAACACCAAAATACAAGTTCCTCCGAAGGAGTCCTTTGGACAAATAAGCTCCAATGTCCAGAATCTTAAAGCCGCTGCCTTCTGCCGGATGGGAATTTGTTCTTGTTTGAAATTTGGCGTTTGGAGCTTGGAATTTTTAACGTAAACAGACAAAGTGAAGGTGGAGAATGTGGTACAACTCAATCGTTGAGATCATAGGCAATACGCCGATGCTCAGGTTAACAAGAATAGCTCCCGGGCATCAAACCAATATTGCTTGCAAAACTTGAATACCTCAATCCCGGCGGATCAGTAAAAGACCGGATTGGCATGGCAATGATCGAAGACGCGGAACGCCGAGGACTCGTAAAACCAGGGGGGACAATAATTGAAGGGACGTCCGGAAATACCGGAATGGGATTGGCACTCGCGGCAGCGATGAAAGGTTACAAGTGTATTTTCACGATGCCGGACAAAATGAGCCAGGAAAAAATCGATTTGCTCCGCGCCTTCGGTGCCGAAGTGATTGTTACGCCTACCGCTGTCGAGCCGAATGATCCGCGAAGCTACCATTCGGTTGCGCATCGGTTGAATCACGAAATTCCAAATTCATTTTTTCCAAACCAATACGATAACCCGAGCAATCCCCAGGCACATTACGAAACAACTGGTCCGGAAATCTGGGATCAGACCGAAGGCAAGATAACGCATTTCGTTTGCGGTATCGGAACTGGCGGGACAATTGTCGGCGCAGCAAAATATCTAAAAGAAAAGAATCCCAAAATAAGAGTAGTCGGCGTCGATCCCGAAGGAAGCATTTACGCCGAGTATTTCAAAAGCGGAAGATTCCCCGAAAGTCACCCGTACAAAGTCGAGGGAATCGGACAGGACTCGATGCCAAAGATAATGGATTTCACAGACATCGATGAGGTAATCACTGTCTCCGACAAAGAATCATTCCTGGCTACGCGACAGCTCGCCAGAAAAGAAGGCGTGTTCGCAGGTGGATCCGCCGGTTCCGCGATACATGCGGCTCTAAAAATTGCGGCAGGTCTTACCGAACGCGACATGATTGTCGTCATCATCCCTGACCATGGCTCCAGATATCTTTCCAAACTCTACAACGATACCTGGATGAAAGACAACCAATATCTGGAGCCGAAGGTCAAATTGACAGCTAGCGACGTCACATACGGAAGAAAGGGCAAACAACCATTGGTCAGCGTCGGCGTCGAGGCCACATTGGTGCAAGCAACAAGCTTAATGGAGAAAAACGACATTTCACAACTGCCGGTCATGGAAGACGGGAGAATCATAGGAAGTCTGACTGAAAATAAGGTGCTGTCGATTCTCGTCTCAAACCCTGCTCTGCGAGAACATACGGTGAAGGAATTTCTGGACAAGCCATTCCCGGTTGTTGAAGAGGAGGTCTCCATGGAAAAGATTTACAAGATGCTCGACAAGGAAACGGCGGCAGTGATTGTAAAGCACGAGGACAATTCGCTCGATATAATTACAAAATCGGATCTGATTTACGCACTGACGGAAAACTCCCCCGAAACGAAGGACAGGTAACAGGCAATCCTGTCAGCCTGAGACGACATGCTAATCCACTGGCAAACAGCCGACGACGGGACTTGAGAGCGCCTCCAATCTTAAGTGTTGAATGGACAAAAGGAAGGATATGAAGTCGAAAAAAAGATCATAGGGATTCGGAACGATTGCAATTCACGCCGGACAAGAAGCCGATGTTGCAACCGGCGCCATCATGACGCCCATTTACCAGACATCGACATTCGTGCAATCGAAACCGGCGGTTCACAAAGGATATGACTATTCACGAGCAGGAAACCCGACGAGGACTGCACTGGAAAAGAACTTAGCTGCACTCGAGAACGGGAAATACTGCGCGGCATTTTCGTCTGGCATGGGGGCGATCGACGCAATCGTAAAGCTCCTTAGAGCCGGCGACCATGTTGTCGCAGGAAACGATCTGTATGGCGGAACCTACCGCTTATTCGTCAGAGTGTTTGAGCAATTCGGATTGAAATTTGATTTCATTGACATGAGCGATGCCAACAATGTTAAGAAGGTGATTAATTCGAATACTAAGATGGTGTGGATAGAAACACCCACTAATCCTCTCCTCAGGATAGTCGATATTGTGAAAGTTGCAGCGATCGCAAGGAATGCTGGCGCTTTGTCAGTTGTTGATAACACCTTTGCGACCCCTTTTCTTCAAAATCCGTTGTCGCTCGGTGCAGACATCGTGGTACACAGCGCGACGAAATATCTCGGTGGACATTCTGATGTAATCCTCGGGGCGACAATCACAAATAGCAGTGCAATTGCTGAAAGGCTCTATTTCATACAGAAATCCAGCGGCGCTGTGCCTGGACCGTTCGATTGCTTTCTAGCCCTTCGCGGGACGAAGACCTTGCACCTGAGAATGGAACGACATTGTGAGAATGCGAGAAAAGTCGCCAAATTCCTAATCGGCCATCCTAAAGTAAAGATGGTACATTTCCCGGGTTTCAAAACTCACCACAACCATGAGGTCGCCAGGCGACAGATGCGCGACTTCGGCGGAATGCTTTCGTTCACGTTAAAAAATGATAGTATTAGGGCGGCAAAAAAATTGACGACACTGACGAAACTTTTCTCCCTGGCTGAAAGCCTCGGCGGAGTCGAGTCGCTTATCGAGCATCCAGCATCAATGACACATTCGTCACTACCTCGTCCGATAAGAATCAAAGCCGGTCTGGAAGATACTTTGATAAGGCTTTCCGTCGGCGTCGAGGATGCTAACGATCTTGTCGATGATTTGAGACAAGCGCTCGAGAAAATCTGATTGCGTGCTGGAAGACAAAGGGCTATGGAGAGGCAAAGTTTGTTTTTCCCCCTTTGAAAAAGGGGGACTAAGGGGGATTGGGTGATTTATTACAACAAGAAACTCAAAAACACATCACGTACACTTCGAAAGAACATGACCGTCACGGAGAGAATTCTCTGGTCGAGAATCCGAAGAAAACAATTGAAGGGATATCAGTTCTACAGACAGAAGACAATTGGCAATTATATCGTAGATTTCTATTGTCCTTCTGCAAAAATTATCATTGAGCTAGATGGAGGTCAGCACTATACGTCGGCAGGAATAAGAAAGGATACCCTACGCGATGCTTACCTATCGAAATTAGGTTTTCGGGTCCTGAGAATTCAGTCTCGTGAAGTATTAAAAAATCTAGATGGAGCCCTTCGTTTCATATACGAGACTCTCCCGGAAAAAATCCCCCCAGCCCCCTTTCTCAAATGGGGAGAAATGCAGAAGTAACATCATGGGCATCTTCAGATCACACTAATGACCTGCATTCTCCGGGAACTAATTCACCCCTTTTTTCGTCTTGATTTGTGATATGGTTAGAGATAGATCTTAAACAATGGTAATGTCCAAAAGCCGAAAAACGTTCGCTAAGAGCATACTTGCTCTTTATGCTCTAATTACCGTTACATTTCCGTTCGCCCATAGAGATTTTGTACCTTTACAGGGCAACGTCGGTCTGAATCCGATCGGCTGCCTGTCCCACTTCGAAGATTCAAACGCCAATGAACTGGTGTGCCCCGCCCACAATTTTGCACAATCCACTACAAGTACACCGGCATCTACTCAAGGCTTCGCTTCGCAAACAACGGTCTTCTTTCTGGAGCTACCTGAACAGACCGAGTCTTTCGTTGAGCCAGCCCAAAATCATTCCTCCCGCGCGCCTCCCTTAGCATAACATAAGCTCCACCATTCCCCGAAGAGATCCTTCGGACCTAACATTTTGGTAAAGAAGAAGCAACGCAAGAGATTGCGTTTGAATGTCAACAAGGAGAAATGTGCATGCAAAAAAAGTTTTTGGGAATAGTGATTTTATTGACTTTATCTCAGCTCGTTGGATTCAGCGCGCCTACTGATATGTCCAATCGCGCATCGATCAACGGGAAAATCACTGAAAAATCCGACGGACATCCAATTGCATACGCCGAGGTCGTAGTACTGAGGAAAAATAATGTCATAACCGGAACGATAACAGACGAGTTAGGCAATTATCAAATAAAGAACCTGCCGCCCGATCGCTATACTATCCAGGCATACATCTTGGGCTTCAAGAAAACACAGATAGACACCACTCTTTTGTCCAGACGTTACGAGTTTGATTTCGCCCTGGAAGCCTCAGATATCACGCTGCAAGGAGTGACTGTGACGGCAGAGGCAGCCGACCAGCCTCATTCGCAGAAATTGGACATCGTCACCAACGCTCCTGTTTTTCAGGAGGATACGTACCACGGTGCGCCTACAAGCCTACCTTCCACAATCATTCAGCAAAGCCTGCCGGGCGCGGTCCAGGCACCAACCGGTGAAGTCCATATCCGCGGGCAACACGCTGAATATTCATACAACGTCGACGGTCTTCCGATCCCTGAGACGCAAAGTGAAGGCATGACCGAGCTATTCGACCCACGGGTGATTGACAGGATTTCATTTCTTGTTGGTGATCTCCCGGCGGAATACTCGGACGCCCTGGCAATAATAGATGTCAAGACAAGAATTCCAGCAACCCCTTTCAACGCAAGCGCATCTGGGTACGCAGGAAGCTTCAACTCGTCGGGGCAATCCGTCTCCCTCACCGCGCATACGGGCGACTTTGCCTACTTCTTCGCAGGCTCCAGAAAAATCACCGATAGAAGAATCGACACACCTATACCGGATGTTTTTCATGATCATGGTGCAGACCTGTTCGGGCTTGGGAAAGTACAGTATATCATTTCTCCAAATGATATAATTGCGCTCGATCTCGACCAGAGCAGCTCAACCTTTCAGGTACCTTATGATTCCACCGGGGGTATTAACGTGAATGACAACCAAAAAGAGTCTGACGGATTCCAAAACCTTATTTTCCATCATGGATTCGGCAGCGATGGAGGCAGCGGAGATTTCTTCCTCGGTCTGACGCACAGGAGAGGCACGCTTACATATTCACCGGGTGACAGTGACGTGCCATCTTTCTATTTTGCAGGCAACGATACGGCTTTTAACATAAAAGAAGATCGCAGTTTCGATGTCTATGGAGCGAAATCGGACATCACTTTTCCGGTTGAAGATGAATTAAATCTTAAAGCTGGTGCAGCTTACTATTACACGTTTGGCAACGAGAACTTCAGCGCATTCGATAGCAGCAGATTGGGGCCGCAGTCATCCGAACCTCTACAAGGGTACGACTTTGGTGCTTATGCACAGACCATTTATCAGCCGCTGCCTGTTTTTCAATTAGACGCAGGAGTCAGATACGACCTTCATTACGCACAAGGAATCGGCAATGAATCACAGATTTCGCCAAAAATTAGGTTGACCCTAATACCGGATTTATCAACAACTGCCTATATCTATTATGGAAGACTTTTCGTACCGGTGCTTATAGAGGAGCTCAGGGAGATAACAGTGTCATCTGGCACCGTCTCGCAGCCCACCAAAGCCGTGCATGGGAATTATTTCGAGGCGGGAATCACAGAATCGTTCACAAATTCGCTGTCGGCAAAAGTCGCAGGATATTATACCGAGGAGAGCCCGGGCATGGATGACAATACGATTCCAGGAACAAACATAGAAACCGCGGTAAACATCCAGAACATTTTCGTACGCGGTGTCGAATTGGGAATGGATTGTCATCCCGAAGGACCATTCACGGGATATTTCAACGTCGCCGTCAGCCATGCACAAGGAGATGGTACAACGAGCGGAGGCTTCCTCCCTGCCCTTCCACCGACAACAGCATTCGATCTCGACCATGACCAGAGGATCACTTACTCAATCGGCACAAACTTCAATCAGGACGGTTATTTTGCGAGCTTGATCGGAAGTTACGGGAGCGGACTAACGAGCGGGACTACAGCAGACGCCCATGTGTCGCCTCACTTCATTCTAGACGGCTCACTCGGAAAGACATTTCGACTTGGGAGCGTCGGCATCAAGCCGGAGTTTTACGTCAGCAATATCCTCAATCACCAGTACTTACTGAAGGGCACTTTCTTCAGCGGCGCCGCATGGGGAACGCCTAGAAGCTTCTTGTTCAAGGTCTCAGTGAATGTGGATTAACTTCAAAAGTTAAAGGGGAACCAGACTTTTTGGTCTTGTAATGTAGCATCATGGTAGAACCGGACTAGACTATGGTATCGTTCAAGAGGCAGAAGAGATACGCAAAAGGAATACTTCTCCTTTATGGTTTCATAACCGTTACTTTTCCGTTTGCCCATAATGACTTTGTCGCGTTAGATGTCAAACTCTCTCTATCTCCAATCGACTTTCATTCTAACGCTCTGGATTCAAACACTAATGATCTCGTCTGCCCGGCTCACAACTTCGCGCAATCGACGACGGGGACTGCAGCGCTCATACTGGATTTTTCTCCTACTGAAGATGTCGCCGTTCTCAGAGTGGAGCAGCATGATCATCTTTTTGCTGCTCCAGCAAACGATCTTTCTACCCGCGCGCCTCCTCAAGCATAACTCCTTCACTTATTTCTAAAAATTGGCGCCCCACTATCTATGTGGGTATGTGCCAATCGGTCAAACATAATATCTCAAGGAGAATACAATGCTTAGAAGTTTTTTGCTCTTCCTAATTATTTTTTGCACGCTACAAATCACGCCCCTCGTCAGAGCACAGGTTGCCGAAAGGTCAAATACAACTTTGGGCAGCGGCACTCCGCAAGAGGGAGAAAACTATCGAGTAATCGTTTATGATGGCGATCTCAAAGTGCCAATACAACTTGCGGTTGTTTCTCTGCGGCGCGATGGATATGTAATCGCCGAGAAGGTCACGAACCCTGCGGGACTTGCGAGATTTGAGGACATTGATGACGGCACTTACAACCTATTCGTTCATTCCCTCGGATACAATGATGTCTCAAAGTCAGTGAATGTCGATAAGAACCACCTAGTTGATTCGGTTGCGCTCAGCATTTTGACTTTGAATACGACAGTAGTTGTCGGAGAGCGCATGACACCCGTGACGACATTCGGTCTCATAACTGGGGACCAGGTGTTTGAATCGGAAACGTACCACGCGCCACCAACGGCTCACATGACGGATCTTATTCAAGAAAACCTCATGGGAGTTGCGCGTGCCCCTACAGGTGAGGTGCACATTCGCGGTATGCACGGAGAGTTCACATACTATATCGATGGAATTCCTGTCCCACTGGGTGTGTTCGGTGGACTGAATGATGAAGTCGACCCCAAAGTGATTGAAAGGTCTACATTCATCGATGGAGGGTGGCCTGCAGAGTATGGTGGGCAAACCGCAGCAGTCATCGATATTGAAAACCGTGTTCCTCCCGGAGGATTTCATCTCGACGCATCCACTTTCGGAGGCAGCTACTACGTGCCCAATTCAGGTGATACTCTTGGCAGCAAGGTCGGATCATTGCGCGCGCTGAATTCAAATGGACAGAGCCTTTCTTTCAGTGATCATATCGATAACCTCGGCTTCTTTCTTTCCGGTTCACGTCAGGAGACAGATCGCCGCATCGATCCGCCGGTTGCTGACATTTCTCACGATCATGGCTTTGATTATTTTCTCTACGGCAAGATCGACTACACTCTGAGTGACGCAGATTATCTTACTTCAAACCTCAATTTTGGCAGAACGTACACCGAGGTTCCGTATGATACCGCTGAAGGGATAATGAACGACCTCCAGAACACGACCAATGGATTTCAAACTCTGTCATATTATCATACCATCTCTTCCGAGAAGGACAGGGAAAGTAATCTTTTCATCGGGGGATACGCACGTGAAGGCGGCCTTGTGTACACTCCGGGACAAGGTGATCCTGCGACTTTTCAATTTGCTGGAGATACGACGAAGAGCTACGTTCTTGCTGAAGACAGATCGTTCACAACGCTTGGCACAAGAATAAAATTCGATTCACGTCTCTCACACCAATTCATGTACACAGTCGGAATGAATTTCAGCAGCTCAACCGGAAAGGAAAATTTCACCGCCAATGACAGTCTTGGGAATCCCGACTCTTCCGCTACGACAAATTTTGCTGGCTCTGATTTTGGTGTTTTCGCGGAAGGCGAACTACATCCGTTCGAATGGACCAGGATTGAAGCAGGGGTGAGGTACGATCAACATATTGCACCCAACGTCCCTCTTGAGCTCCAGGTTAGTCCTCGTCTCAAATGGAACATTTTTTTTGATGAGTCAAACACTGGCTATCTCTATTACGGAAGGCTTTTCATACCGACCAACATCGAGGGTTTGCGAACCATTGCTTTGACCGTAGCGGATACCGGCGCACTGAAGCCGACGCTTCCCGAGCGAGACGATTTCTATGAAGCAGTGTACACGCATGACTTCGGGTTCGGCCTGAGAAGCAAATTGGCGGGCTTCTATAAGTACTCCACTCCTGGCATCGACGATGAGACCATCGGATCAAGTGCAATTAAGACTCCCGTGAACATTCAAACTACCCACACTAGCGGTATTGAGTTGGGCCTTTCTTACGATGATCCTTCAACGCCGTTCTCCGGTTATTTAAACTCGTCTATCATTCATGCCTATGGCTCAGGCGCGGTGACCGGCGGATTCCTGCCGATATCAGATGACGGTTCTGCTACAGATCTGGATCATGATCAAAGGTTGTCAATTGTCGGTTCTATCAATTACCAACCCATCGATTGGTATGCGAATTTCACTGGGATCTACGGCTCCGGACTAACAAACGGTAATCCGAATAATCTCCCCTTTAAGACAGGCCTATTTGACTTTAACCAATTCGCGCATACTTCACCCTCATGGATATTTGATGTGTCGGGTGGTTATATCTTCTATCTCAGTGGCGGTGCGACGCTTGAGCCGTCCTTGTACATCACGAACATCCTTGATCACATTCATTTAATAAAAGGTGCATACGCAAGCGCCGCAAGCTGGGAAGAGCCGAGAAATATCGTATTTAAGATTGCATATCATCTTTGAGTCGTGACTTCTAAATAATCTGGGACAAAATAAATGCCCCACGTTCGCAGACCGATCGCCGGAGCTTTGATCTTGAACACATCAATTTGTGTTTTCGAGGCTCTGGCGGGTCTGTCGGCGAACAACAAGACTATCCAGTCCCGGCGTGAGTTTCTGCGGCCTGAGGAAATCGAAGGTGAGCATAAAAAGGAGAACAAATCGATTTCGTCGATTATCTTCCCTTAGCTGAAAACCACATCAGACCTTTGTGGTGACCAAGGGTTCGTTCTTCAGCGGAGCCGCATGGGGGACTCCGAGAAGCTTTCTGTTTAAGGTTTCTGTAAATGTGGATTAGCCGGAGCAGCAACAATGCAGCGCTGCGCAACCGGTTCAATTTGAGACCTGCGCAGCGTTGAGTGAAGTCGATCGTTTGAAAACACAACATATGAATTGCGTGGACGGCCAGCCACGCCTTTCACGTTCCTTTTGTACCATTACCTGAAAAGCTAAATGTCCTTCGAATCAAAGCACCGACATAGGCTCCCATAA
>CAVYHK010000028.1:0-13969 GCA_963768145.1 uncultured Bacteroidota bacterium
ATGCGATGACCAACGCCAGCCCCGCACCGTAGCTCCCCGCAAGCACTATGTCTAAGAGCAAAACGAGACCGCCCACAGTGAGAGCCCAAACCCATGCACGTGACGGCATTGCTGCCCCAAGCACTCCCGTTACCAACAAAATTGCTGCGGCAGTGATGCCGGCATCATCCCAGGTTGGGCGAGTGTCAACCCAGCCAATAAACAGCCCACACGCAACCGCTGAGATTAACAAAAGCCAGAACTTAGGCTTCATGAACTTGTCCTCCTTGTTATACATAGACGTCAACATAATTGGCGAACAAGGAAAAAAGAAGAAAGAGTTCCCACTCCACGGTCGAATCAAGCCTTGAGAACCCCGTCAAGGTTTTCTCCTGGAGAGCCTCTCAAAAGCCTCCGGGACGTGAAAGCCACCTCACAGAGACGTCAGCCCCTTTCGACTTATTGTCCCAGATGAAACTCTTGATATGTATCCTTCGTCGTATCAATCTCAATGCTCCGGTTAAAAGTTTGGCCGGTAGGCGTATGAAGAACAAAATCAATATCCGTGGAAACATAAGCGGTGTCCACCGTGTTGTCCCACCGAGACTGGACAAGCGGTACCCCAAATGCAAATATCCCGTACGGGAGAGAGAAATTGCCTGAGCTGTCTGTGACTGCCAAAGGAGTCTTCGCTGCGAGCGACGAGTAATCGACGTCAGAGATCTCACACATTAGATCTTGCACCACTGTGTCTTCGACAAAATGGATAATATAAATACCGTTGGTGATTTTGAACGAATCCCAATTTACGTCAATTATTCCAGTCGTGTCATCGAAAACTTTAGCAATGAACTCATGCGTGTACCAACGAAAAAGCGTCATCGTTACGTGGCCATGCACAGGGCCAGGAAGTTGATAATGAATCGGAGTGGAAGGGCATGCCTTGGCAATCTTCTGAAAAATGGAAAATGGTTCAGTATCAAAGATATAATGGATTCCCACCCCGCCGATTGGGTCCCCAATATTATCCACCACATGTCCATAGAAGAATCGCGATTCTTGTCCAACCTCAACGGGGTTGTTTCCTTTCTTGCAGCTAGAAGAGACAATCGCAAGGAAAACGGAGAAATAGGCGATTACCTTATTCATTATTTTTCAACCCACCGACACTGCAATTTATTCCTTTTGTTCCTCAAGTACAGCTTGCAGCCCGTTTAAGCATAAAAGTGAGGAAGACTAGCTGCTGCTATGGCGAGTTGAGTTATTCCCTCGCCACAATCTCTTCTTTGCGACGCCTCTCAACTAACCACGAAACCCGTGGCGACGGATGCGTACGTTATTTTTTCATTTCCAAGTTTCGTTCGTCGGCATCGTCGTGATGACCACAGAATTCTCTGCGTAGTTCCCAGCCGCCAGCCCTGCACTCCGCGTAGAACTCTGAAATTGATCCACCGAAGTGAGGACAACAAGATCGCTTAGTGTTTGCCCCTGCGGAACAGGCATCTGCTTGTCGGAGGCGTAAGCTTTTAATATTTCCCTTCCGAACGGAGGCTGTACCCGGAAGGCACTTGGGACTTTATATATGGTTCCACCTTCAATTCTGCTGTCCACATCATTTTTGTTCGGGAAAACAAGTAACGCATTTCCACCTGCGTCGTTATAAACGAGGCGAACATAGCAATCCCGACTTGCGCGGATGTAAATGCTCATGGTATCTCCGTCATGGTACACGCCATTCGGACGGTCTACCCACACATCCACCTTAAGGTCTTCCCCTTTTTTCTCGGTCTTGATAAGGTTCTCGTCAGCTGGTAGGGTTGTAGTTGCTCGGCGCAAGGTCGACTTTCGGCAGCGACGACAACGCCAGGTTTGCAGAAGATGTCCCCATAAGGATGTGCGAGTTCACATCTATAACTTTCAAACTCAAATCAAGATTGCCGCTTTCTTCCCAATAATTACCAGCAACGCTATACTTGGCGCCTGCTGCACTTGAAGCGTAATCAGGTTGCGAAAGATTCTGCGAGTACCCTGAATTTGAAAGCTCCATCTGTGAAGCTCTGACCGCATCCTCGCTTATGACTGAAAGTGTCGTCGATGACTGGATTGTCGATTCAATTTGCTGCCTGAGAAATTCCCCCATCGGCCCGGGAACCTTATCCTGATAGAGAATTCGTGACACCGAAACGCTTCCGCTGGAGTCAGGCAACCTTGCATTCAGCAACAGAATTGCGTCAGCAAGCTTGTCTTGAAGCGAAACGCTCGATTTCTTCCATGTGAATGTTACTTCATTTCTGTTGTTGTCGAGAAAGGAATTCCAGTCCTGGGACTCCGACAGAGCCGATTGTCCTCCACTAATTTTGAATTCGGACAGATCTAAGGAGGCAGCAATTGTATAGATGTTTCCAGAATATGGCGTCAGAGAGAAAACATCGCATTCTGCGCTGCCGGATTTGTCAGTTGTAGCTGAAGTGGTCAACTTGCCGCTTCCGTTCCGGAAGCTGAACGACAGCTTTGCGCCAGCCGCGGGCATCGTCGACTTGCCGTTTGAATACTCGAGCTTTATGAGGAGAGGCTTGAATCCGCCTCGAAGCGAGACGGACTGTGTATCTCCGCCAACCTTCTTGAGTCTGAGATTTGTGAGGATCGATTTTGCAATCGCTTTCGTGTCGCTCAGCAGAAGTGCTCCGGGCATCAAGTAGGCACTGTCAGTGGCGACAAGAGGACCAGAGATGAAATCGTAAATCGGCAGAATGTTGTTGTATTGGACCTCGTTTTTCAGGACATCGGTAAGACTCAGGATCGATTGAAACAGATCTCCTGCATTGATAGCAGCCTTGGATGAAGCCATCTCAGTTCTATAGGAGTTTAAGTAACCATTCAACGTTGATTTGAGCTGCTCACTGGCGGCGGCTCTATCAAGGACGGCAAGCGCATACTCCAATTTGTTGTCATCGTCATCGTAAGAATCGACGATCTTCAACCCTCCGAGTTTGACTTCCGTGGAGACCTTGATTTCTGCCGACGTCTGCTGCTCGAGTGAATTCTTTTTTTCTGATAATACTTCGTATTCCGAGGATGAAGTCTGAGCCGCGACGGTCGATTTGATTTGCTTTGCGATGTCGGCGAATGCTGCATCGTATGCTTTTTGTAAATCGGATGCGCGGTCTTGTGTCTTGTTGGCAAAGCCGATTCCGATCACGTACATGATGTCGGGATATTTTTGTGCGGTTCTTGACTTGACCCATGTTGGCTGAGACAAGGCAGTGCCGACCGAAACAACGAGAAGCAACGGCACGACAAGGAAAGACTTATTCATAGTAGGATTCCTCATTGTTGGGTGAGTTCCGTGAAAACATATCAGGTGCGTAACAAACCTTCAAAGATATCTCCATTTTACTGGAGGCTTAATCAGGCTCTGAGTCGAACGGCTTAGGTCCACTTCCTAACATCGCAAAGTGAATCAGAGCGCCATACGAACACATTTGCAACAACTCACTTCACTTCGAATAAAAGAGCGGCATATCTGTATCGCATCCGAAACATTTGAAAACAGGAGTCTGCTTCCCTTTTGTGGCATCAGAAACTTTATTTCTCACGTAGTCCACGATCTCTCTCAGCTGGATGAACTGATCCGCGTTGGCATTTGCTGCTGGAGTTGTAATAGCCTTCAATAGATAATAGGTGAATACTCCGTGGCCACCCCATTCATCGCCCTCGTGGGATACTTGGCCCTTGTCCGCCGCTGAGAAGATCGAGATACCAGGCTGGGATTTCGCCATCTCTTCCAGTAGGATGGGTAATGCCGATGCGCCTCGTGTACCGCCAAACACCAGCGACGATCCGGCGCCGCCAGAGTGACACGCATCTACAAACATGATTACCTTCCTGTTCGCTCCCTTCGACTTGATCAGATAATCCATATCCAGTCCCGAAATTCCCGTTGTGCGCAAGCTCGTTACCCGGGCATCATACGGCACAAAGTAGAGCAAATCTTCTTCCGTCACTCCGTGCATCGCAAGATAGACGATTATCACGTCACCTTCGAACGAGCTGTCCAATACCCTTTCCAGCCCGTCCAGGATTCCTGCACGAGTCGCGTCGCTATTTGTCAGCAGCGTTATGTTTGATGCCGGTATTCCTATCGTGGTAGGATCCCGCATACTCTTATAAAACAGATTTGCATCGTCCTCGGCGTACTTCAGAGTTAATCCCTTGTCCGCATATTGCGAGATCCCGACGACGAAGGCTCGGACCGTCGGCAAAGACCCTGAAACCACTTTCTGCGCCTGAACGTCGACAACATACCTCTTCGTCATCCTGTTACCAGCCGCATCCGCGGTTATTACCTCAACATCAGTTTTCTGGCCCTGAGGTAACGTCAAGCTCGTTGTAAACTTCACAGCATATTGCTTTGCAATCTTCAAATCGCTCAGTTCTTCCGGCGACGGAGTCACTCCCGTAGCCAGGTTTCCATTGACCATAACAGTGTCAATTGGTGAATCGGAGGAGGCGTACCCTTCGAAGGTAACCGTGGGACTGTTGGAAGTTATGAGTGCGATCCCTCGCGTATTGTCCTCAACTGCCCCCGACGGCTTCGTGACCGCGAGCTGGAGCGGGAAATTCGCAGCGGCAAGCTGTGTCTTCATCTGCTGGAACCCGGGACTCATCATCGTAATTGTGTTCTGCCTGATGTGGTCCCTGGCCTCGGAGACTTGAGCTGTATCCTGAGTCTTCACCATGAACGCTTGCCAGGTTTGATTGGATTCATTCAGCATCAGCTTTTTTTCGTAAGCAAGCGCGAGGTAATGGAGGCCTTCCTTGTCCGTGGTTTTCCCCAGTGAACGAATAATATCATCGTAGCGTCCCGCGGTGAAATACGCTTCTCCCAATTTGAGATTGGCAGCGTGGTTACCGGGATCAAGTGTCATGACTTTGTTGAGGATAGTTATGGCTCTATCCCCGTTGCCCATTTTCGTAAATATCTCGCCAGGCCTATGTAAGTCGAGATAAGGTCTTGCGGTTTGATCTCTCCGAGCCGCACCAGTATGTCCCTCGCGTCGTCAATCTTGTTCCCAGCCACCAGCGGCTGAAATGATTGAATGAACTCATCGGTATAACCGAGCTCGTCCAGTTTCGCACTCGTGAAGAAACGTCTTACATTCTGAATCGTCTCCTGGGGCCTGTTCAGCTCAACAAATATTTGTGCAAGTTGCAAGTACGGAGCTTGTGTGAGGCTTGACGTGCTCTCAACTTTGTTCGCCAAATCGGAGGCGAGTTGAGTCGCACCTTGAGTCAAAAAGAAATCATATAGCGTATATAGCGATGCAAGAGAAGTGTCGGGGAGTCCGAATTGCTTCTTGGCGTGATTGCGAAATAGAGTCTCGCACAGGTCCTTCAGAGTGGGACAATGAAGCATCAAACTGTACGCGATGGAGAAAAACTTGGCGTCAAGTGAAGTTTGAGACATTATGTCTGGTGACATTCCACTGACATCGTTGAAAAGATCGCGCCCCGACTCGATTTGCTTCTGGTCCACCATACATTTGCACGCTTCAGCTAGATAGCTGAAATCGTACTTATCCCCAAACTCAGCCTTCAGGGTCTTCTGAAAAACCACACTGACTGAATCCGATCCGTTTTGAGCCACGTAAAGATCGAAGTTCACGTTGAAATCAACAAACACCGACTGTTCCTTGCTCAATTTAGATTTGTCGACTATATATGCAGCCAGGTACTCATCTTTGGCTGTTTGCAATTGACCAGACTTGAAAGCGAAAGTGCCTGCGGCAATATGATCGCTAAAGAAACTTCCTTTTTTCAACGCAACTGAAGCCATGACTGGGGTCGCATCAGGGAGTTTCCCCAAATGAATTAGCACCATGCCATATGCTTCACTCAGGTCGGGAAAGGGGTGGATGGAATAACCTTTTTGAAGGAATGAGTAAGCGGAGTCAAAATTTCCCAGCTTTCTATAACTCTCACCTACATAATAGTACAGAGAGGCTCTTTCCGGCATCGCTTCAATTGCAGGCTTACCGACATCGATAACCTCGCGGTAGCTACCGACAAGAAATAAGCCGTTGACCAATTGAAGTCTAATCGTGATGTTGCCCGGATCGGACTGCAACGCTGCCCTGAGGTCGCCGATCTGAGATTCATTGTCCTGGCACTGCGCCGACGCGGCAAGAACCAGACCCAGCATAATTACCCCCAGCAACCCATGAAACGCTCGAACCATAAGCTCCTCCTCTCTGGTGTGTGTCCAATCACATGTGATAAAAGGCGGCCCTTCCCCCAATCAACCGGCCAAATCAAAAAAACAAAAAAGGAGAATGCCGACGCAATTTCACTGTAAAACTAATGATATTCGCAAGAAAAGTCAAATATTTCGAATGAGGGTGTGACACAGCGCTCGAACCATTAAGGAGCTAGAAAAGCCAGTCGTCAAGGGGCGACATCCGCTTTGAACTTGCATATCATCGGGCAACTTTCTTAGTCTGCTCTTGTCTCGTATTTTTCGCAGTCAGGAGGTCTCCTTTCGTTTGTTCAATCTTATTCAATAGTCTATATTTCTTCTGACAAAATAGACGAGCGAGATGAAAAACAAATCATTCCACTTCACTATCTGCTTAATGGGTGTTCTGAACATGACGTCCATCGCACAAGAAAACACTTTCAGACGAATTAATGACGGAATTATTGTAAGCACTGAGGCTTTGAATGTGAAAGTTCAATTCTATGCGCCGAACATCGTGAGAATTGAAAAATGGCCATTCGCTGGGACCGCGAAGAAAACCAGTCTTTCTGTCATCATGAAAGAGCCGCCCGCTACAAAAATCAAAATCCAGATAAAAAACAATCTTGCCGAGTTGTCATCAGGGAAACTGAAGACTGTGGTCTCGCTTGTGGACGGGAAAGTGGAATTCCTCGATCCCAACGGAACCGAAATCTTGAATGAAGATACTGTTGGGTTTACACCAGTCGTGTACGACAGGGATTCCTCTTTCGATGTTCTCCAGAAATTCGATTTGACTGCTGGCGAAGGGGATCTACGGGCTTGGTGCTGACCAGCATGGTTATATGAACTACCGTGGCGATACCGTGACGCTCGTGCAGACAAATACAAATGCTATCAGCCCGTTTCTTGTCTCGACCATGAATTATGGAATACTCTGGGACAACTATTCAAAGACGGTATTCAGCGACGATGGAAAGAAAGTCATGTCACTCTGGTCCGATGTCGGCGACAACCTGGATTATTATTTTATATCCGGTGACAATATAGACAGCGTCATAGCCGGCTATCGAGAGCTCACGGGACAAGCCCCAATGTATGGCAAGTGGGCTTACGGTTATTGGCAGAGCAAAGAACATTACGCATCCCGAGAAGAAGTAATGGATATAGCCGGAAAATATCGCGAGCTGAAAATACCCATTGATAACATAATCCAGGATTGGGATTACTGGGGAGGCGGGAAAAACTGGAGCGGAATGTTCTTTGATTCAACGATGTATCCAAATCCGAAGGAAATGATCGACAGCTTACATCAGATGCACTTCCATTTTATGATTTCGATCTGGCCCGCGCTCGGACCCAACACCGCAATCTACAAAGACATGGAGAAGCGCAGCTTTTTGTATCCACCTGTCGGTTGGGGGGGATTCAGGTACTATGACGCATACAACCCGGCCGCGAACGAGCTATATTGGCAATATCTGAAAAAAGGCTTGCTGTCCAAGGGCGTTGACGCATGGTGGATAGATTCCACGGAGCCGGACTTGATCAACGCCAACACCGTCGGGTCGACCGAATATGAGATGAAGCGTGTCGGCAGCAACCACCTCGGTTCGTGGGCAAGATACTTGAACGCATTCTCGCTTGCGATGACTGACGATTTGTATTCAAACTACAGAAAAGAATTTTCCGACAAGCGATTTTATATCCTCGCAAGATCGACCTATGCGGGGCAGCAGCGGAATGCCGCCACGACATGGACCGGGGATATCGGAGCAGACTGGAAAATTTATCGCGATCAAATATCCGCTGGCATCAACCATTGCATGGCAGGCATACCATACTACACGTTTGATATCGGCGCTTTCGTGCTCGGAGCTTACGGCGGAGTATTCAATCGAGGCGGAAAAGATCCTGCTTATCAAGAGTTTTATGCGCGCATGTTTCAGTTCGGTGCGTTCTCACCGATATTCCGTGCCCATGGCTCGGAAACTCCGCGGGAAATTTGGGAGTTCGGGGAATTCACGAAATCGATGCTGAAATTCGACAACCTTCGCTTTCGCCTTCTTCCCTATATCTACTCGCTCGCGTGGAAAGTCACGAGCCAAGGCTACACAATAATGCGTGGACTTCCTATGGACTTCGACTGGGACAAGAAAAGCTATGACATCGATAATCAGTTCATGTTTGGGCCATCCATAATGGTCTCGCCAGTGACCGACTGGATGTATTACCCTCCACCCGAACAAAGCGTTCTGATTGGCCAGGAATTTTTCAAGACAACCGATGGCAAACCCGGCATAGTCGCGACCTATTGCAGCGATAGCAAACATAAGAACGTAACAAAGCGGGAAGTGGAACCTACTATAGACATAAACTGGTACACTACCGGAAGACCGAATTATGTTACAGATTCTTCGTTCTCGATTCGATGGGAAGGCAAACTCATTCCGCAGGAGACTGGCAAATACCAATTCCACATGAGGAGTTACGACGCGAAAAGAATAACTCTGGATGGAAAACAACTCCCAATAGTCTACACCAGCGTTGAACAATACACCGACACGCTGGATTTAGTTGCCGGAAAGGAATACAGTTTTGTTTTGGAAACTGAAAATGCAACTCCCGGCGCGGCCCACATGGAGCTCTACTGGAAGACTCCATCGATATTCGCAAATGAACAAGTTGAAGAGTGCAGGCCGAAAATCGAAAGAGTTTATCTGCCCGAGACCAGAGGTTGGTACGACTTCTGGACAGGGAAAAAGTATGACGGCGGTCAAGAAGTCGGCGCAGATGCGCCAATCGACAAGATTCCTCTCTTCGTGAAGTCGGGCTCGATCATACCGATGGGACCACTTATGCAATACTCGACAGAGAAACCCGCCGATCCCATCGAGCTTCGAATCTACCGCGGTGGCGACGCAAGCTTCGTCCTCTATGAGGACGAGAACGATAACTACAATTATGAGAAAGGAATCTACTCCACAATCGCGCTTGGATGGAACGACTCGACGCACACCCTCACAATCGGAAAACGTCAAGGAACATTTCCAGGGATGCTTAAGGAAAGGACTTTCAATATCATTCTGGTTTCGCCGGATCATGGAACGGGAGTAGAGGTGACAGAAAAGATCGATAGGGTGGTGACCTACGATGGGTCTAAGAGAAAAGTAGTTTTTCAATAAGTATTCTATCCAATCTAGGCTTAACAGGGAGAACGAAAATGAAAATTAGAGACAACTTTTCAAATTTGAACGTTTTCATTGCGATGCTGGTGTCGACGGCAATATGTCAACTATCTTCAGCGCAACCCAGGAAGACAGAACTCTTCACCAAAGACTGGCACTTTAATCTCGGCGATGTCCAGAACGGACAGAACCCGTCTTTAGACGACTCCCAGTGGAGGTTGCTCGATCTTCCACACAATTGGAGCATCGAGGGAGAGTTTAGCAAGGACAACCCTGCAGGCACTGGTGGAGGTGCTTTGCCCGGCGGCGTCGGTTGGTATAGAAAAACGTTTGCACTGTCCGACTCAAATAAGGAAAAGCTGACTTTTATAGAATTCGATGGCGTGTACAGGAACAGCGAAATCTGGATAAATGGTCACTACCTCGGCAAACGACCGTATGGCTACTCTTCTTTCGAGTACGAACTCACGCCGTTCTTGAAATATGGCAGTGACAAGAATGTACTCGCGGTCAAAGTCGATAACTCTCAACAGCCGAATTCGCGCTGGTACTCCGGTTCGGGAATCTATCGGAATGTCTGGCTGGTGACAACTGAAAAAGTATTCGTGGATCATTGGGGAACATTCGTTGCCACTCCTGAAATGAGCGAGGAATCTGCTACAATATTAATCAAAACAAGAGTTAGAAATGCAATGCCACAAGATCAGCCGATTATTTTGAGAACTGTCCTGGTTGACAAGAACGGCAATGAAGTGGCTTTAGCAAATTCCGATGGGACTGTCCCCAAGGATTCTGTGTTCGAGATAGTTCAGAATCTTATGGTCAAGAATCCGCAGCTCTGGTCAATTGAAAATCCCGTCCTGTACAATGCGGTAACCAAAGTTGAACGCGGGGGCATAACAAGCGACGAATATCGAACCACATTCGGAATCCGTACATTCACATTTGATAGCGCGAAGGGTTTTTTCCTTAACGGCAAACATTTAAAGATCTTGGGCGTTTGCGATCACCATGACCTCGGTTGTCTTGGCGCTGCGATCAATACCCGCGCTCTGCAGCGGCAGCTTGAGCTTTTGAAAGAGATGGGCTGCAACGCGATAAGGACGTCTCATAATCCTCCCGCTCCTGAACTACTCGACTTGTGCGATAAGATGGGGTTCATCGTGATGGATGAAGCCTTCGATATGTGGATGAAAGAAAAAACGAAATACGATTATCATCTTGATTTTGCTGAGTGGCATCGACGAGACCTTGAAGACATGGTTTTGCGCGACAGAAACCATCCAAGCGTTTTCATCTGGAGCATCGGGAACGAGATAGCCGAACAATGGGACCACAAAGACAGCAGTGGTTCCGTAATCGCGAGAGAGCTCGCGGGCATCATAAGGAGCCTCGACACAACGCGCCAGATCACCTCGAATTGCAATGATCAGAACCCCGATAACCCTATCATTCGATCCGGCGCGCTTGATTTAATCGGATACAGTTATGCTCAAAACGACTATCGTCTCTTCACGACAGTCTATCCGGGAAAGAAGCTGATCGGCTCTGAGACGACTTCGGCATTGGAGACTCGCGGACACTACGACATGCCTTCCGACAGCATCAGACGCTGGCCAATACGCTGGGACCTGCCATTCACTGCGGGAAATCCTGACAACACAGTTTCGGCATACGATAACGTAAGCGCACCATGGGGCGCGACACACGAAGAAGCGTGGAGCCTTGTGAAGAAATATGATTTTGTGTCTGGCATGTTCATCTGGACAGGATTCGATTATCTCGGCGAGCCGACACCTTACGAATGGCCATCTCGGAGTTCATATTTCGGCATCATGGATCTCGCGGGATTTCCGAAAGATGTTTATTACATGTACCAGAGCGAGTGGACGAGCAAACCCGTGCTGCATCTCTTCCCGCACTGGAACTGGAACAAAGGAGACACAGTCGATGTGTGGGCTTTCACCAATTGCGAAGAAGTAGAACTGTTTCTGAATGGAAAGTCGCTGGGGACACAGAAAAAGACCGGCGGACAGTTGCATCTGATGTGGCGCGTTCCATTTGAGGCAGGCACACTGAAGGCAATTGGCCGTATTAGCGGCAAGGAAACACTCTCCGACGAAGTCAGCACCGCCGGAGCGCCAGCAAAGGTCGTTCTCCAAGCAGACAGAAAAGTAATTGCGGCAGACGGCAGAGACTTATCTTTTGTGACAGTCAAGGTTCTGGATGACAAGGGAACGCCGGTGCCTGATGCTGCCAATCTCGTCCACTTCAAAATCTCCGGCAACGGGAAGATCGCCGGTGTCGATAATGGTTCCGAGACAGATCATGATTCGTTCAAAGCAGATTACCGAAAAGCATTCAAAGGTCTCTGTCTCGTCGTGGTACAATCATCTGAGAAGGCAGGTGAAATTCACCTCACGGCGGCGTCAGATGGCCTGAAAGGATCGGAGATCACTATAGAAACAAAGTGATTATCCGCAACGAGTGGGATCTGTGAACCTATTGCAGGGCCCGGCGTAACTCGCCGGGCTTTGCAAATCCTGCCCATACCCATGCGATGAGAATGAGTCAGACTTTTGCGCGAACGCCACAATCTGGATGTTTGTGGCGGGGGAAAGGGTTCCTTCTTCGGATATTGGACGACCAATCCCGAGTCACCTAACTGCCTCTTTAGCGGACGAAGCGCTCAATTCCACTTTATGTTGAGCACTTCACTTTTTGCATCGTGTCAACTTGTGCCACAATTTGAACGCCATGCTCGCTGCACTGACTTTTGATCGGCAGGGCTTTTATCCCTTTAGCTTCTGCATTCCCACGGACTTCAGTCTTGATTCTATTATCATCAATATCACCATCACTCCGCCGATCGACATCATGATGTATTTTATGAACGCATTCCCGATAATTGAGTTCTCTAGTTTCTCTGCATGGGCGAGCATCATATGAGGCACATCGCCTAGCCGAACAGCTACGTCGAGAGGATCCAAGCCTGTAAGCCATAGACCAAGCAAAATAAGAGCATCAACCGCGGCGAAGACGAGGAAACAAAAGAGAATATTTTCAAGAACTCGCCGCCTGCGGTCGGCACGTACAATTCTCTTCATCGTCTTTATGCTGAAATCCGGATTGGTTAGTTCGAGATAGCTGTTCTTCAGGATATCTTTTGTGAGCTTGTCAATATTCAAATTCTTCATCATAGTATAGATTCAAGTTCCGACTTCAGTGTTTTATTTAAGATCGCATACATTTTATTTCTTGCCCTGTGCAATTTCATTTTCACGTTTTCCTGAGCAATGCTCGTCATCTGTGCAATTTCATCGATTGAATTTTCATTCAAATAAAAGAGCGTCAGAAGCAACCTGTCTTCGGTGCTCATTTCTTCAAGTGCCTGATGAATGAAGTTTTTCTGCTCTGATAGATCCAGATTGCGATACGCCGAGTCTACGCTTTCCAAGACGGCGTCGCCGACATCATCTGCATCTAAGCTGCTTGACTCTAACACTGTGCTCTTAGCTCTCGACAACGAAGTGTTGACTACAATCCTGTAGAACCATGTAGAAAATTTTGAGTCTTTCCTGAATCTATCGAGCGACTTGAACGCCTTCAGGAACGCATCCTGGACGATTTCTTCTGCATCTTCCCTGTTATCGACAATTCGAAATGCAATGGAGAATGCCATACCTTTATATTTGTCGATGAAATAAGAGTATTTGGATATGTCTCCTTCAAGAACTAATTTCAGGTATAGATCATCCATCACTGGGCGGATTTCATCTCTCTTTTCTTTCTGTACACATAAAAGCTAATTAATCCGAGACCGCCACATAAGAGCGCTGCAGTCGGCATTATGATTTCCTGCCTCATCGGGGTAAAAAAGGAGAGAATATACCCCAGCAACGATCCCAATCCGATTCCGCAAATAAGCATTCCCCACATTAGGACATTATGGAAGGTGGTTTCTTGTTTCATAAAGATTGAAGCATCCACTCCCTTTTCAATCAGGGCGAGCCTCTCCTTGCTTTTGGCATTCCGGCCAAAATAATAGACAAGTACAATTGCAGTTGGTATTCCCCCAAAAATGAGAATGACGGCCATCATTCCTATTGCTTTTCCGAGTATGTCTTCCATTCTATTCTCCTGTAATCTGGTTTTTTGTTTTATTCAATTTTCCGTTCACAATATATGACTACAAGAAACGAATTCAGGTAACGCCATTATGGAACGAGTTTGCATCAACACTTTGAGGGTTTCTAGTCAACTGCCGCGAATCGTGTGGGAAAACAAAGTCAGTGTTCCGATCCAACATCGGCAATCTTGTCTCGGATACACGAGTCCTTGCCAGACGCGACCAAGCTCCACCAACGACAATGTACGACTTCCCAAATCGAGTTCCATGTTGTTTCCTCTCCAACCTCAGTAATTCGCTATGAACCATGACATTTACACCTGCGCTTGTTCACTCTGCTCGTGCGATAGGTTGGTCCGCTGTGGCGATTCAACTCCAATTTAGAGTGCCGATCCTGCATTTTCGCGAGTCGTGACTTCATCATTCGACACGCTCAAT
>CAVYHK010000029.1:0-8898 GCA_963768145.1 uncultured Bacteroidota bacterium
CTGCTCTTAGTTGTTGCCGGCACTTTCCGAGGATCCATCGCTTGGGCAAGGCAACACCTTCCTGAGTTGCGATTTGCACGACGCAGCACTGGTACCTCCGAATCCACATGGTTTTATCTACTACCCTGCCCAACGAGAACTGACTGGACTGCTCGGGAATAGTATGCTTACATTCGTTGGTCCGAGCGGCAAGCGTGCACGGTTGTCTTGGCGAGGAGGACAGAAGAGCGATGATGAACAAATGGGATCTCTCGATGTTCGGGTTGGAGGATTTGTACAGTGTAGCAGTTGCAGTTGAACGGGGGGGCTATGATCTCTATTCTTACCTGACTGAGCATAGCACTAACGCCAAGATCAAAAGTGAAATGCAATTCCTTAGAGAGGAAGAGGCCAAACATGAAAACTTTTTTCGGAGTCAGATCACAAAAAAAGGAAAAGTTCCTCCAGGAGTTATTGATCCAAAACTGATGACGTTTATTGACACGGAATTTCTGACACCTATACGCGTTATTTTCCAAAACAAGAAGTTGGAAGACAAAGCACAAGCCTTTCAATTTGCTCTTGAGGTAGAGCAAAAGACAATCGACTTCTATTCCGCAATCAGAAAAGATCAGAGCGATTTCGACTTGTTAGCTGATCTCGACACGATCATACAGGAAGAGGAAAGTCACAAGCGCAAGCTTCTTGTCATTATGGCTTATTGATCCCTAGAGTTTCTCGTAAGCAGTAACTTGAGCGAAGCTCTTCTTCCAACAACGAGGCGTGTCTGAGCGGACAACTAGTTTTCGAAGTCCACGATGTGGCAGGCGGGACAGCCAATCCTCATCCATGACTGGCCGAACGGCCGCGGAGCACAGGGCCGCGGGGGTCAAGTCTAGTTTTTGACAATCGCTCCCAGGACTGATTCGCTGAAAGAGGAAGCCGAATTGCTCCCTGCGTGATTTTTGTGGCCTGCTCAGGTTTATTGGCCGGACGAGCCTGTCTTTCTCGGCGCCGCGAAGCCATTCTTTCGAATACGCGATAAGTATAGTTTACGCTAGCTACGGCTCGGGCGGCGCTTCGGGTGTCGTTTCTCTTGGGTTGCATTCCCGGCTCGTCTTGCCCCGATTGAAGCTGGGAAGAATGCGATCATTTAGGCTCCTTGAGGTGGGCGCGGCCCTATTAATTGCTTAAGGAGCAAGGTGCAGCTTGCCAAGTTCCGCACTCTTTCATTTGCCACCCTTTCCGCTGGCAAAATAACTACGCCAACTATTTACAAAAGGAGTCAGCACAAACGGGAGGTTATGATGTCCTGACATCCTCTTGACATAATGACCTCCATGTGCTATGGATGAAGCGCTCTAACTCAGCGGAGTTCTGCGGACAGCAGGCCACGCTAAGACGGAGCTATCCATAAAGGACTCGTAATACAAAAAGCCGACCTTAGAAGCTCAGGACTCTCCGTCTTTGCAGCGCGAAACGCGAATTGGGCAACGTGTTGAGATAGATCTCTGCTTGTGAAAAGGAGGCACTTGAAACAGGGAGATCTCGGCAGTTTGTTCGGATGGCACTCCCGCGGAATCTTGGACAGCGGGAGCCGAATGACCAAGTTTTGCACATGGAGGAGGAGAAGAATGAGGAAAGCTCGTTTGGTAGTGATGGGTCTATTGATCTTGCTGCTTTTTCCTGCGCTTCTGTCATGGGGAAACCCAACGAAGATGAGGACCTACTACTTTGTTGGGGTAGTTAATGCGCATCCCTACTGGCTTGATGCGAAGCTCGGCTTTGCTTTCGCGGAGAAGGTGTTCAACTGCAATATCATTTGGGTCGGTCCGCAGACCTGGGATATTCCGGCTCAAGTGCAGGCGATGGAACAGACAATTCCCAAGAAACCTGATGGCATTGTCACTTGCCTTTTTGACTCTGAGCCAGTTCCGGGAGTCAAGAGAGCGATGAAGGCGGGAATACCCGTCGTCGTAATCAACGCGACCGTGCCCGACAGCGGCGCGTTCTCCTACGTGGGCATGAGAAATTCGGAGGCAGGCATCGAGGCCGCGAAGCTTCTCATGAAATACGCCGGAAATGGGGGCAGAGTGGGTGCAGTCACGGCGTTAGGCTTGTCCAACGTGGATGAACGCGTTGTCGCGTTCAAAGACTATCTGTCAAAGAATGGTAAATGGGAAATCGTCTCTGTTGTGGACGGGAAGGGTGATACTCAGGCATCCATCGAGGCGGCAACTGGGATGTTCAATGCTCACCCAGATGTTAATGCGGTGATAGGGTTTGATTCCAGCGCCGGAACAGGAATAGCCGTCGCAATGGAGAACCTGAAGCTTGACCCCAACAAGATCAAGGTGATCTGCAACGATCGTGAAGATGCCCTTCTTCGCGATATCAAACAGGGCAAGATCCTCGCCACCATTGTCGCCAAGACCGCCCTCATGTCATACCACGCGGTCGAGATGCTCGATAATTACAACGACCTCAGGGATGCCGGAGTGCAGCTTCCGCTTTCGAATAACAACGTTGCTTCTGGCGCGGACCCGCTTCCTTCCTACGTTGATACAGGCTTCGAGGTCATCACAAAGGAGAATGTGGACTACTACATGCGGGAGAATATGCCCACTGAGCAACAGTTGCGAGGCAATAAGTACGAGAAACAATAAACAGGACGTTCTTCCCCAGATTCTTTCGTAGATCACTGAAAATGCTCATTCACCGGCCTGTGGATGAGCATTTTCCCCTAAAGGGGGCCCCTTTTTTGGAAGACTATATTCGGATCGAGGGCGTATCGAAACATTTTGGACCTGTGAAAGCTCTCTCCGATGTGAGTTTCTCCATTGCCAGGGGAGAAATCCACGCGATTGTAGGAGAGAACGGTGCCGGCAAAAGCACCCTGCTTCGGATATTGAGTGGAGAGCTCAAACCAGATTCTGGAAGAGTAACAATCGCTGATAACGACATAACCGGGCTCGGAGTTTCTCTGCATCGAAAAGTTGGAATGGTTCACCAGGAACTTGCCATTTTTAATAATCTCACAGTCGCCGAAAACATCTATCCGAACCTTATTCTCAAGCGAAACGCCGGGATCGTAAAGTACAGGAATATCGTAAAGAAGACCGAGGAGCAATTAAAGCTATTTGGCGTTGATATTGATCCTTTGGAGTTACTGGAGAATCTTTCCGTTGCAGAGCAGCAGATTGTCGAAATACTTCGAGTGATTAGCATGTTGCCGGAAATTGTAATTCTCGACGAGCCTACTTCGAGTCTTAGCCGCAACGAGGTTGATTCTCTTAACGCGATTCTTTTTAAGCTCAGAGAACGCAAGGTTACAATTCTGTACATATCTCACCGAATCAGTGATGTCTTAAGGATAAGCGATCGCCTGACAGTCCTGAAAAACGGTCTATTTGTTGGAACACTTCCAAATCTCAGTATCGCTCAAGCGGATGTTATCAAGCTGATGGTGGGAAAGGACGTTGACAGTTTTTACGATTTCTCTGGAAGACAGCGCTTCACCCGACGTTCGAAGATTGAAAAGCCGCTCCTGGAGCTGAAGAACGTATCGAAGGCCAAGTCAGTACAAGATATTAGTCTCGAAGTATTCTCAAATGAAATCCTTGGAATTTTCGGACTTGAAGGTTCAGGTACGATCGCGTTATCGCGGCTACTTTTCGGTCTCGACGGCGTTGATGACGGCGAAATCCGCTTGACAGAAGATTCTAGAAATCGAATCGATCCGATGTCAATGATTCTAAATGGTGTCGCATACTTAAGCGGCGATCGAAAGAAATATGGTCTTTTTCCTCAACTGTCTGCGTTTGATAATATTGCGTGCCCTAATCTGAGAAGGTTCTCACGGCACGGCATTATAAGGAAGGATTTCATCGCACACGATACCGAAGTATTTATTCGCCGATTCAATATTGCGATTAGCTCGGGACGAGCTCGGGTTGCCACAATGAGCGGAGGAAACCAGCAAAAGCTGATGCTTTCAATATGCCTGAGCACAAATCCACGCATGATAATTCTTAACGAACCGACAAGGGGAATAGATGTCGGCGCGAAGTCTGAAATATATAAGCTAATTAATGAGATTTCGACGAACGTTGCGATCGTTGTTTTCTCGTCGGAATTGCCGGAGCTGTTGGCTCTGTGCGAGCGGATTGTGATCATGCGGAACAGACGAATTTCCGGAGAACTTAGCTCAGCGCAATTTGACGAAGAATTGATCATGTCACTTGCCGCGGGAGAGTCGCAAAAAACATGACTCCTAACAGGAACTACGTGGTCGGCTCTGCTCTTCGCAATAATTTAATTGTCCTCTTAGTTATTCTGCTGGTCGTGATTGTCTCTTCAACGCGACCGCAATTCATGAAATTTGCAAACATCTATTCTCTCCTCTATTCGCTATCAATAGAATTCTACGCGATTATCGGAATGACTTTGCTCTTGATCATGGGAGAAGTGGACTTGTCCATTGGTTCGACATTCGCCCTGTCAGGCGCTTTTTCGGGGTTCCTATGTATTGCGGGGCTGCCGACCGCGCTGGCGATAGTGCTTTCGCTGATTGCGTGCACTTTTGTGGGATTCGTGAATGGCGCGCTGGTGTACCGATTCAGAGTTAATTCTATCGTGCTTACACTTGGTTCAATGATGCTTGTACGAGGGATAGTAACGTTCTTTGTCGAAAGGAACGGAGGTGCGGATTATCCCTCGGCGTACAAGGCAATTTCAAGAATCAGGTGGCCAGGTGAGTTGAACGCAACTATCATCGTAATGGTGTTCGTTATTGTCTTATTTGAGGTACTGCTACGAAAGCACGTCTTTTTTAGAAGAATGTTTTTCATAGGAGAAAATGCGCTCTCTGCGCGAATATATGGCATAAAAGCGGATAAAGCGAAGATGATTGGATTCATCATGTCAGGTTTTTTTGCTGGGTTTGCTGGGATATTAACCGCCTCAAGGAGCGGCCAGACCGTCTTTAACACTGGAATCGGGCTCGAATTCAAGATGGTTACTGCTGCGTTGCTTGCTGGCTCGAGCTTATTTGGCGGAAAAGGATCGATCGTGAGATCCGTTGTAGCGCTTCTGTTTCTCTCGATCGTATTGATATCAATGATCATGTATGGCGTCGACCCGGAGTTTCAAGCGATAGTTATTGGAAGCATCCTAATATTGGCGATTTATGCCGATAGCAGACTCAATATCCTGAGGTATTAAGATGGCAACATTCGAGGATCGTCTTGATGTAACCTTGGGGTACTTCGAAAGGAAATTACCTCTTCGATGACTACTGGGAGCAAATTGGTCAAATCTCCTAGAACACGCAAAAGCTCGGGTTTCTTGCATTCACGTGAGATGCAAATAGGCATTCTAGTAGTTCTGATGATTTCGATCTTATTGCTAAAGAAAAACATCTTCCTGGACATTAACAATCTCGATTCCCTTCAGGCAAACATTTCTCCAAGTTTGTTGATCGGGATAGGCATGACGGTTCTTATGATTTCCGGGGTGTTTGATCTATCTGTTGGATCTATCATGGGCTTAGCAGGCGTCGTGACATCTATATTCCTCGCGAACAATACTGCGCCGGCAATTTCAGTAGGCATAGGCTTATCCGTCGGCATCGCGTTTGGCATCGTCAACGGTCTGCTGGTTGGCATTCTTAAACTCAACCATTTGATTGTCACCATCGGTACGATGACCATTGGCCGGGGACTTACCATCGTGCTTCTCAGAGGGGACAATAGATTTGGTATTGGCGGCTTTCCAGAAATTGTCAACAAAATAGGCAATGCGAAACTGCTGGACCTATACATGATGACTTGGTTGGCCATCGCGCTTGCTTTCGCCGTGCAATTTATTCTGCTACGCGTTGGTGCTGGTCGGAAGTTGTACTACGTTGGTGGAAACCGTGAAGTCGCTGAACTTTTCGGCGTCAAGATCGAAAGAGTGAGACTCTCGACTTTCGTTGTATGCGATCTTCTAGCCGCCCTTGCGGGGATACTTGTTGTCATGCGGATCGGGGCCTCTGCCCGGTATCTCGGGGACGGGCTTGAGCTAAAAATCATCATAAGCTGCCTCATCGGTGGTGTCAGTCTTATCGGTGGACGTGGATCTATTGTTGCAGCGGCGCTCGGGATATCATTCATGACTTTGGTTACTAACTCTTTTTCGATATTCGAAATCGGAGCATATTGGCAGGACATAATCGTTGGGCTGATTTTAATTGTCGTTGTTACGCTGGACGCATATATAGCGGCTTTACGGAATAGATGAGGTTTCATTGCGACTGAGGTTGGCGCGAAACTATTTGGTGGTACGTCGCAGAGCTTTCGGAATCAGTCATGGAAGCAAGGAGAGGAAAGATGGGCAAGAATACTGATCCGCTACGCTGGGGAATCATTGGTTTCGGAAAGTTCAGCGATGCTGCAATGGCGCCGGCAATTTCGGGGACCAAAGGCCACATCCTTTGTGGTATACAAGGAAGAGACGAAGGAAGGATCAGAAGCTTTGCAGACAAGTACGGCACAAAGTTCTGTACGACGAAGCCTGAGGAACTGTTAGCAAGAAGTGACATAGATGCAATCTATATTGCAGCGCCGAACAGTTTGCACGCGCAATTTGCCATTATGGCGGCGGACCGCAAATTACATGTTTTATGCGAGAAGCCCATGGCAAGAAGTGTAGTTGAAGCTGCCAGTATGGTGGATGCATGTCGAAAAAAAGATGTACGACTGATGATCGGCAACATGATGCGCTTTAACCCTTGCCACAAGTGGGCTTTAGATTTTATACGCTCAGGAAACCTTGGCGATATTACGGCAGCACGCGGTCGATTTGGGTTCGACCTCCCTTCGACTTACCCACTGTCCACATCACCGTGGCACTTGGACGCTGAGATGGCGGGGGGAGGTTCTCTCATGAGCGTCGGCATTCATGTCGTCGACCTCCTCAGGTATCTCATTGGAAGGGAAGTCAAGTCGGTTTCCGCTCTCATGGAATCCAGAGAATACGCGCTCCCAATGGACTGGACATCTGCAACGCTATTGAGGTTTGAGGGTGGTGCCATAGCAGAAATCCGTTCTTCCTTCGATAATCGCTTTGAAGAGAACGATATGGAGCTGTTTGGCACCAAAGGAATAATGAAATTGAGCGGAACACTTTGGCGAGAATCTACCGGTGTTGTCGAGGTGATTGGCGACGTCGGACGCTGTCGATACGAACCGGGCCAAGGATTTCCGAATCCCTATGTGTTGCAGATAGAGCACTTCGCTGACTGCATTCGAAAGGGCAGCGAGACACTTGTGAATGGCGTCGAAGGAAAAAGCGATCTTGAAATCTGCCAAGCTGCCTACGAGTCGGCTCGCACGGGAAAGACGGTAGTTCTTTGACGTGGAGTGTGAGAGTAGATAGCGTTGGGCGACGGTTTTCAAAACTCGCCTCGGCTCTTCGGCGATGCGTGAACTTATTACGGGGGGTAAGATAATGAACGCCAGCAATCCTGTCCTAAAGAATCCGGAACCTGATTTCGCAGCACTCATTGGGGTGCTCATGGGCAAAAAGAATGCCGATCACGTTCATAATATTGAACTCCAGATTGATGAAGAGGTAATGGCCGCCGTCTACGAACGCTTCTTGGGCGGGAAATGGGTCCCTCTCACCCCGCCAAATAAGCGAAAATACTATCGACAGAAGATAGATGTCTTTCACAAGCTTGGTTACGATGGATTCGTTCAAGGAGTTTGGCGTTCGGATTGGTTGAATCATCCACCTATGAAGTCTCCTGTGTCAACTGACACAGCTGTCGAAATGTCTCGCGGGAAAAGAGAATGGGCGAGCGAGGGACTTGGCCTTGTCACCACGAATCAGGATTTTGATGTCTTCCCCTGGGACAAGATCACAGCTGACTATTCCCCCTACGAATTCATGAACACAAACCTGCCCGAAGGGATGAAGATTTATGCAGCATCGTCTGTATTCGAACACATTCTTGAGAATCTAATGGGATACGTCGGGCTTTTCTACAATCTTTCTGACAATCCAGCCCTTGTTGAGGCGGTCTTTAATCGGTGGGGCGAGATTGTCCTTAGCTACTACGAGACAGTGGTCGATTTCGATTGCGTTGGCGCCTTTTGGCATACGGATGATTTGGGCTATAAGACGGGGACAATCCTTTCTCCGCAGGACCTTCGCCGCTACATAATACCGTGGATAAAAAGGTACGCGAAGATTGCCCATGATCATGGTAAGCCTTTCATTCTGCACTGCTGCGGCGACTATTTTAGCAACGGGGTGGTTGAAGATGTGATCGAGGCAGGCGTAGATGTGATTCATTCTTTTCAAGACGCCATTCTGCCGGCGAGCAAGGCTGTCGCAGAGTACGGGAAACGTCTTGGAGTAGCCGGGGGTGCGGACATGGACTGCTTGTGCCGACTGGAAGAGCCTCAGTTGCGTTCGTACCTGAGAGGAATCCTTGCAAGTTGCTATCAAGGTCGATTTGCATACGGGTCAGGAAACACGGTGGCTAATTTTGTTCCTTTAGAAAACTACTTGATCATGCTGGACGAAGGCAGAAGGTGGAGTGGAAGCTGAAGAATACATTGTTTCAACTAGACTGTTTCGGTGGGCGATAGGCAGCGCGCTTCCTGAAATAAGGGGAGCACTTGAAGAGGTCTTATGAAAGTATCTGCCGAGTATGCAGTGCAAGAAATCGCCGCTACCCAGTCAGAGGCGATCGTAGAAGAAGCGAAGAGAGCAGCCGCAAGCAGGTCTTCAACTTTGGAAGGGAGAGAGAAGTCATGACACGGATTTCAGTCGGAGTGATCGGAACTGGCTTCATCGGGCCCGCACACATCGAGGCAATTCGGAGGCTGCAGAATGTGGATGTGGTCGCCCTGGCTGATATCGATGAGA
>CAVYHK010000030.1:0-14170 GCA_963768145.1 uncultured Bacteroidota bacterium
ATATCTACTGCCATGATTTATTTCGAATTAAGTTTGCGTCATCCTAACGCGACACAGTCTACATCCTAGCCGTGATAAGTTCCAAACACCAAAATTCAAGCTCCAAACAAAAACAAAATTCCAATTAACAAGGACAAAAATAATTTCTTGGTTTTGTGGTTCAAATTTCTTGCCGATTGGCATTTGTTTGGAACTTGGTGGTTGAAAATTGAAGCTTCTTACCATGTCAAAAACATTTTCTCCTAAGAAACTGGTAGTTAGTCTGGGGTCACCACATTGGTCGGATTCTTTGCAATAAACGTTTCGATATTCTCAACGGTCGTCTCGAGAATTCTCTCGACTGCCTCCACGCTGTCAAAAGCAATATGCGGCGTGATGATCACATTCTCGCGATTCAACAGGATATTTTTTTCCAGTACTGCGCGCAGGTGTTCCACGGACACGTTTCTTGTCAGCATCTGGTTCTCTTCCTTCACCAAATCTTCTCCTTCAAACACATCCAATCCCGCACCTCCAAAGATGCCGGTCTCCAGCGCATAATGGAGTGCAGCCGGCTCGATGATGCTTGCACGGGCTGTATTAATAAACAACGCGCCATGCTTGACAAGTTCGATATTCTTCATGTTTATGAGATGATGCGTCGCCTTATTGTACGGACAATGAAGCGAGATAATGTCTGAATTCTTCAGAAGGTCATCTAGAGGAACATAAGTAAATCCGAGCACCTCTTCCACGAGATGATTCTTGTGAAGATCGTAGGCAAGGACGTTCATGCCGAAACCCTTTGCGATCTTGATGACATGTGACCCAATGCTTCCCGCGCCGACGACTCCGAGAGTTTTCCCTTTTATGTCCCAGCCTTCGAGCCCTTCAACAGAAAAATCATTTCGCGTCGTCCGCATGTACGCTTTGTGAATGTTGCGCGACAGTGCAAGTATCAACCCGAAAGTGTGCTCGGCTACTGTGTTTTCGCCATAATATGGAACAATGGAGACCGTGATATTTCTGCTTGAAGCAGTTTTCAAGTCGATATGATTGAATCCAGTGCTTCTCGTCGCAATCAGTCTAAGTTTCGGCAATGCCGAGAGATTTTTCCTGTCGAGGACGGAATATATGAAGACGGAAACAATGTCAGCGTCCTTTGCGGTGTCGATATTCGAATCGGTCAGAGGCTCGGCAAAAAAAGAAAGTGCAAACTTCCCTTTAAAAGATTTGTTGATGAAGCGCCTGTCTTCTTTGTTCACCTCATAAAAATTAATCTTTAGCATCCTAGCCATTTGCCTTTGCCCATTAGCTCTTGACTGTTCACTTTTCACTCTTAACTTCTCACTCTCTCTATCACATTCTCTGTAATTCTTCTTCGAGAAGCTGGCGATTGTAAAGATCGGCATAAATTCCATTACTCAAAACCAGTTCTTCGTGGGTACCCGTTTCCATGATCACTCCATCGTCGAGGACGATAATCATATCTGCATCTTTGACTGTAGATATTCTGTGACTGATGATAATGCTCGTTCTCTCTTTCATTACTTGTTTCAACTGAGATAAGGATCTCTTCTTCGGTATACGTATCGACGGCAGAAAGTGCATCATCTAAAATCAAGATGCTTGGCTTTCGCATTATTGCCCTCGCAATTCCGACTCTCTGTTTCTGGCCGCCGGATAACGTGATTCCCCTCTCTCCGACAATCGTATCGAACTTATGCGGAAATGTATCGATGTCCTTTTGAATCTGCGATACTCTTGCCGCCCATTCGATATCATCCCGTGTCGCGATCTCGACGCCATAGGCGATATTATTTGCTATCGTATCGGAGAAAAGGAAAGTCTCCTGCTGAACATACCCGATGCTTCTTCTCAAAGCTTCTATCGGTATTCTCTTGATCGGAATTCCATCGATCGAGATTTCTCCGGATGTGCAATCGAGAAGCCGCGGAATAAGATTAACCAGAGTGGATTTACCCGTCCCCGTTCTTCCGACAATCGCAAGCGTGGTCCCTTTCTCTATTTCCAGATTTATGTTTCGCAGCGCGTAATCTTCTTTTGATGGAAAACGGAAAGAGACATTTCTGAAAGAGATTTTCCCTTCAATCTCGTTGACTGAACGGTAGGTCTCTTCGTTGTCCTTGATTTCCGGAAGAGTATCAAAAATCTTGTTGAGCCTTCCCATGGAAGCGGCGCCGCGCTGGAAGATATTTATAACCCAGCCGAACGCAATTAGCGGCCATGTCAGTAAACCGAGGTAGATCAGGAACGAGACCATCGTGCCGAGCGAAAGGGTACCGTATATTACATCCAACCCTCCCGCCCATATTACGATTACGCCAGCCGCACCGGTTAAGACTCCCATCAGCGGCCACAGAATCGACTGGACCTGCGCCAGTATCATGTTTTTCCTGAGATAATCGTGGCTCAGCGATCTGAAGCGTTCTGTTTCGTAATCTTCTCTAACATACGAGCGCACAATTCGTACGCCGGAAATGGTTTCCTGCGCTCTAGCTGTCAGATTGCTGTATTGCGCCTGGACCTCTTCAAAGTTGCGGTTGACAAGCCTTCCGATATAATAGACCGCCGCAGAAACAAACGGAAGAGGGATTAAGCGAATAGAGAGTAAGCTTTACATTGATTGAAAACATTATCGCGATAACCATGATGAAGCCCGTGATCGTGTCTGAAGTGTACATGATACCGGGACCCAGCACGTTGCGTACGGCCGAGATATCGTTCGTGGCGTGTGCCATCAAATCGCCCGTGGGAATATTTAGAAAGAATGGATACGACAGCTTCTGAATATGCGAATAAAAGTCATTGACGAGATCGAATTCAATTTTTCGAGACGTGACGATGATTGTTTGTCTCGTAAGGAAGGTGAAAAAACCGCTGAGAAAAATCAGGCTGATGATAAGAGCGGCATACTGAACAAGTTTCAGAGAAGACGGGCCCGACTTCAACTGGTCGATCGCGCCGCCTACTATCAAAGGCACAAAATTCCCGAAGATGTTCGCCATCAAAACCGTAAGCAGTCCGAGAATCAATGTTCTCTTATTCTTTTTCAGATACGGAAATAAACGAAGAAGCGGTTTCATAACTCAGCCGATAACTGTGAACCCTGTATATTCATGGAGAGCCTTCGGTACAATCACTTTTCCTTCAGGCGTCTGATAATTTTCGAGAAGTGCAACCATCAATCTTGATGTCGCGAGTCCCGATCCGTTTAACGTGTGTACAAACTCCGGCTTCGATTTCGGATCTCTTTTGAACTGGATGTTGGTACGCCTCGCCTGAAAACTTTCGAAATTCGAGCAGCTTGACGCTTCAAGCCAGCCGTCCTCTCGCTTCGGTCGCGGGCGCAAAGACTTCAATGTCATAACATTTCGCCGCCGAGAAACTCAAGTCTCCAGTGCAAAGAAGCATTACCCTGTACGGGATGTTCAAAAACTGAAGCACCTCTTCAACGTCCACAACAAGTTTTTCAAGTTCATCATACGATTCTTCCGGTTTGACAAATTTCACAAGTTCGACTTTGTTAAACTGGTGCACTCTCAAGAATCCGCGAGATTCCTTCCCCCAGCTTCCCGCTTCTCTTCTGAAGCAAGCCGAGTAAGCCGCATATTTCATCGGAAGTTGATCTACGGACAATATTTCATCGCGGCGCATATTTGTAACGGGAACTTCTGCCGTCGGTACCAGATAAAGATCATCGATTTCGCAGTGATACATGTCTTCAGCCATCTTTGGTAAGCTGGCCTGTTCCGCGCATCGACGCTTGATTCACGACAAACGGCGGAAATATCTCCGTGTAGCTATGCTTATTAACATGCAAATCGAGCATAAAGTTTATCAACGCCCGCTCGAGTGCCGCGCCTTTACCCACATAAACCGGGAATCCTGCGCCCGTGACTTTACTTCCTCTATTAAAATCGAGTATTCCTAATTTCTCACCAAGAAGCAAATGATCGAGAAGCTTGAAGTCAAAACTTCTATCGGCTTCACCCCATTTTCTCACTTCGACATTGCTGCTTGAGTCATTTCCGACAGGAACAGATAAATTTGGAACGTTCGGAACATACAGGAGGAGATCATTTAACCTTCGTTCAACTTCCCTGAGATCTTCTTCGAATGTCCTGAGCAAGTCGCCCTTCTCCTTTCCGGCGGCGATGAGAGCAGAGGCATCTTGACCCTGCCGTTTCATTCTGGCCACTTCATCGGCGATTTTATTTCGCTCGCTTTTTATTACTTCTGACTTTTGGAGGAGCTCTCTCCTCTTTCCGTCGAGTTCCAATATCTCATCGAGATTGTCCTTCTCATGCTTATTCTTAATGGCTTCTCTTACGAGACTGGAATTTTCACGGATGTACTTCAGATCAAGCATTTGTTCTCACTTCAATTATGGTTCAATAGTTCAAGTGCGCCGGCAACTTTCATCTGCTGCTTCATTTGAGAAAGTGAGTCGATGACCGGCGGCATGTTTACGCCGAGTTCAGTCTGAGCTTTCAGACAGATGAAGCTGGAGTTTTCCGGGCGTCTCGCGGGCTGTGCAAGCTCACCGGTCTTCGACGGTTTAACGGAGGAAAAATCCAGCGCAAAAACATCCGCGATTTTAGAAGCGAACTCGTATCGCGAGATGGTTTCAAAGCCAGCAACATGGTACAAGCCTGTCGCATTTTTCCGGCAGACTTTCAAGATTGCAAAGGCCAATTCGTCCGCAAGAGTCGGGTTCCCAACTTGGTCATCAACCACACGGATACTTTCATGTTTTGTCAGCTTCTCCACGACCCAGAGCACAAAATTCTTCTTTACGTTTCTTCCGAAACCGTAGAGGACTTGTGTCCTCAGAATAGCATAGTCCTCAAGTTTTGACTTGACCAGATTCTCTCCGGCAAGCTTCGTCTTTCCATAGTAGCTAATCGGAGCAGGCACCGAATTTTCTGAATATCCACCTTTCTTTCCATCGAAGACATAGTCTGTAGAAATATGGACCAACTTTGCATTGAAAACATTTGCCGCGTCTGCAAGATGGCCGACGGCCGTTGCATTAATCTTGTAGGCGGCTTCTTTTTCTGTCTCTGCTAAATCCACATTTGTAAACGCAGCAGCGTTAATTATCACGGAAGGCTTGTAAGATCCGACGAGGTCCATGACTTTCTGATGATCGGTAATATCGAGAAACAATCCGTCATCTTTGTTTCCAATAAGATCGCAGGACAAAAGCTCGTACTCAGATTCTCTTTTGAACACCTCGACAACCTTTTGTCCGAGTAATCCGTTTGCGCCGGTAACAAGTATTTTTTCAGGCATTAGACTTGGTTATTCCAGGATTTACAATAGACAGGAACCTTCAGAGTTTCGAGCCGTTCGACCTGAACTCGATCAGTTTCTGTCTCACATTCTCATTTGATAATCCGATGATTTCTGCGGCCAGGACGCCTGCATTCTTTGCACCCGCTTTTCCAATTGCAACCGTGGCGACGGGAATCCCCGGCGGCATCTGCACCATGGAATACAACGCATCTACTCCCGAAAGCTCCGATGCGCTTAATGGTACACCTATAACCGGAAGAGTTGTAAAGCTCGCGACGACTCCCGGAAGATGTGCCGCCATGCCAGCGGCCGCTATAATCAAGCTGTAGCCGTTTTTCTCGGCGGTTGAAGCGAAATCGGCGGTCTGTTTCGGATTACGGTGCGCGCTCAGGACATGAAGGTCATGGTCTATTCCGAAGTAATCGAGATATGCAAATGCCTCCGAGATTGCCGCCTCGTCGGACTTGCTGCCTATCAGAATTGCTACTTTCGGTTTTGCCATCATCCACCTTTGTTTTTATAGACTTTTTCTGGATCGAATACTTTCACTCCGACGTTGACCAGCTTCCCGCCCTGAATTCCGATCGAAAAACATGAACGGTTACCGGTGTGACATGCCGCTCCACCCAACTGCTCCACTTTCAATACGACAGCGTCGCCGTCACAGTCAATCAGAATGTTTTTGACATTCTGACAGTTTCCGGATTCTTCGCCTTTTTTCCAGAGTTTGTTTCTCGACCTGCTCCAGTAAACTGCCTGACCTGTCTCGATTGTTTTTCTAAAACTCTCAGAATTCATATGTGCCAGCATGAGAATTTCGCCTGTCACGTAATCCTGTGCCACGGCAGTAATCAAACCTCGGTCGTCAAATTTCAGCTTGCTAAGTATTTCATCCATGTTGTTCATGCAAAATGTTCCGAATCTTCTGAACAGATTTTATCCTCTTATTAAACACACCTCTCCCTAACCCTCTCCTCCGAGGAGAGGGAACACTATCATTAATGACACGAGCCGTTGCGAGGCTGTCAAAAAACAACAAAAGTTGTCATGCTGAACCCTGTCCCGAAGTGTCTTTGTTCGGGATTGTTTCAGCATCTTATTCCGTCCGGTCCTAGACCCCGAAACAAGCCTGCACTGGAACGTTGCAGTCCAGGGTTCGGGGTGACGGAAAAGTACTTTTTGGACAACCTCTAGAGGTGAGGTGAGTTTCTTTTTACACAGAGGTGTCGTCACCACAGATTTTCTCTTTTTACTGAGTCCGAAATCCTCTTGAACGTGGAAATCGCTCATAATCTTACCGTGACGCCCTTTTCTGAAAGGAAGTTCTTCACTTCCCTGATTTTAAATTTGCCGAAGTGGAAAACAGAGGCGGCAAGAACCGCATCGGCGCCTCCACGATCTATTGCATCGTAAAAATGATCGAGAGTCCCGGCGCCGCCGCTCGCTATGACCGGTACATTCACGGCGGTGGTCACTTTCTGCAAAATATCAATGTCGTAGCCGCTGTTCGTTCCATCTTTATCAATGCTGGTCAACAAGATTTCACCTGCTCCATGAGCAACGACGTACTTTGCCCACTCTACGGCATCCAGCTTCGTCGGGGTCCTCCCTCCATTGATATACACTTCGTAGCCGGAAGGTCGTGCGACTCTTGTGACGGTCAGATCTTCAAGTGAACTTGGCAACGCAGGATTTTCCGATTGCTGTTGGGAGCCATTCCTCGTTGCATCGATGGCAACAACGATGCACTGCACTCCGAACTCTTCGGCGCCTTCGGAGATTAGCTTGGGCGTCAATACAGCCGCTGTATTGAGGCTGATCTTATCTGCGCCGTTAGAAAGAATATTTCTGATGTCACCGACCGACCTAATTCCCCCGCCGACGCTAAACGGAAGAAATACCGTCTCCGCAGTCTTCCGGACTACGTTCAACATCGTGTTTCTGTTGTCCGAGCTTGCCGTAATATCGAGGAACACGATCTCGTCAGCGCCTTCCTGCTCGTAGAACTTCGCCGATTCAACTGGATCGCCGGCGTCTGTAAGGTTAACGAAGTTTACTCCTTTAACTACTCTTCCGAGATTCACGTCGAGACATGGTATTATGCGTTTTGCCAGTCCGTCCAATGGACGAGATCCTTTGGACATCTAACTCCGTCTCGTGGGGCCCAAATCGCCGATCACTTTCTCGTTCAACCTCCACAGCTCAACACAGGGAAAACGGTTTTCGTAGATTGCTTTTCCCACGACCACTGAGTCCACGCCGAACTGTTCCAGCTCCTGGAGCTTCAACAAATCTTGATAGGACGACACTCCGCCGGAAGCGGTCACGCGAAGACCAGTTTCCTTCCCGAATGCCTTCATCGCTTCAAAGTTCGGACCCTTGAGTGTACCATCACGTGTAATGTCCGTATAGACGACACGAACGATTCCATATTCTTTCAATTTCTTGCCCAGATCGATTGCCGAAATTCCAGTCGAGTCTTTCCAGCCTTTTACCTGCACGATGCCGTCTTTCATGTCAATTCCAGCAGCGATCCTTCTCGGTCCGAAATCTCTGAGGAGCCGCAGAAGTAAATCTTCGTCATTGACGGCGGCTGTCCCGATGATGACACGATATACGCCCGCATCTATCATTTTCTTCGCGTCTTCATAGGTCCTCACCCCGCCTCCGTACTCGACAGGGATATCTGACCGCCTCCACGATGCGTTTCGTAGTGTCATAATTCGAAAGCTTCCCTTCAAAGGCACCATCAAGATCGACGATATGCAGGCTCTTAAAGTTTTCGCCTCTCCAGATTATCGCCATCTTTACCGGATCATCGGAGTATATTGTTTCCGTGCCGGCTTCGCCCTGAATCAAACGAACACATTTCCCTTTTCGTAAATCTATTGCCGGAATAACGAGAATCATCTAAGCTCTCAAGAAGTTTTCTAAAATCTTTAGACCGAAGCTCTGACTTTTTTCAGGATGGAACTGAATCCCAAAAACATTTCCGTTTTCTACGATGGCAGGAAAACTGACACCATAGTCGGTAACGCCGGTAACGTAGTTGTCGTCTGCTTTCGCGTAGTACGAATGCACAAAGTACGCATACTGGCCGCTTTCCAAGCCGCGGAAGAGCCTCGACGGCTTCATGAACTCGACCCTGTTCCATCCCATGTGAGGAACTTTCATCGAAGAATTGAACGCGACGACATCCCCCGGTATCAAATCGAGCCCATCGTTGATCCCGAGCTCAAAACTCACTGAAAAAAGCAATTGCATCCCTAGACATATTCCTATCAGAGGCTTCCCGCTTTTACCAAACTCGATGACAGATTCTTTTATTCCTAATGTGCCCATGTTTCTGACAGCCGCACCGAATGCACCGACTCCGGGCAGCACCAATTTTTCAGCCTTTGCAATTTCCTCGGCTTCGTCCGCCATCTCGACTACAGCTCCGACTTTCTGCAAAGCTTTCGTTATCGAGAGCAGGTTGCTCGTTCGATAGTCAACGACGGTGACCCTGCGAGAATTTTGAATTGAGTCAGTTGCCATTCTCTTCGATGATTTTACTAAGTTCCTGGCTTCTTGCCGTGGCAGTCGATACTGCGTTTATCAACATTGTTCTAAGACCGTGCGTTTCAAGTTCAGCGACTGCGGCAATCGCCGTACCACCGGGTGTGGTCACTTCGTCTTTGAGGATAGCCGGATGCTTTCCCGTTTCGATCACAAGCTTAGCCGCACCAAACACGGTTTGTGCCGCAAGCTTGAAAGCTATTTGTCTCGGTATTCCCATCCTGACTCCGCCATCTGTCATCGCCTCAATCACCATGTAGATATACGCCGGCCCGCTTCCGCTTAGACCAGTTACAGCATCCAACAGATTTTCGGGAACAATCTCGACCGTGCCGACTGATTTGAAGATCATATATGCTATTTTTAGATCCTCTTCGTTTGCAAATTTCCCTTTGCTTATGGCAGTCGCGCCGCTGTCGACGAGCACGGGGGTATTCGGCATTGTCCTGATCACAGGACATTCGACTCCCAGAACGGAATTAATAAAAGAAGTCTTGATGCCAGCCATGACGCTGATGATGACCTGTGAGGGACGGATCGTATCCTTTATTTCAGTAAGGACCTCTCTTGAGTTCATCGGCTTTACGGCAAGCACTATGATATCCGAAACTTTGGCAACTTTCCTGTTGTCAGTCGTTGTGTGAATGCCAAACGTCTTCGCAAGCTCCGCAAGAATGTCGTCACTTCGCCTCGATGCAATAATATTTTTGGGAGAAGTCAATTTGGCTTTGATAAGTCCGCCGATTACGGCAGTGCCGATGTGCCCTGCTCCTATGACGCCGATTGTCTTGTTTGTTAACATTAAAGTTTTCCTTTTGTTGACTGCACTCCGGGAATCCTCGGATTTATCGCGACCGCCTCTCGCAGCGCGAGCGCAAATGACTTGAAAATTGCCTCACAGCGATGATGGTTGTTCCTTCCGCGAAGGAGGTCAATATGAACATTTGCCTTCAAGTTGTCCGCAACCGATTTGAAGAAGTGCTCGATCATTTCCGTCGAAAGATCATTTATCTTTGCGCGGGAGAATTCGGCATTGTAAACGCAGCAGCCGCGCCCCGAAAGATCGATGACGCATCTTGCTAACGATTCATCCATCGGAACGAAGGCAGCGCCGTAGCGGTTTATTCCAGATTTGTCGGCAAGGGCTTTGTCAATACACTTGCCGAGAACGATCGCCACATCTTCGATTGTGTGGTGGTCATCGGTATCAACGTCGCCTTTTGCCTTCAACTCGATGTCGATGAGGCTGTGTTTCGAGAAAAGCTCGAGCATGTGATCGAGAAATTTTATGCCGGTTGAGATTACATACTTCCCTTTCCCATCAAGGTTCAAGGAACAGGAGATTTTCGTCTCTTTGGTTTCGCGGTTGAGGGATGTTTTTCGTGCCACTTTGGTCATTCTACCCTTCGACTTCGCTCAGGGCAGGCTCTTCTTCTTTTTGTCATTTGCTTTATGGCTCTTTTTTTAATTAAAATTGCCGATATTTTAGCAGAAATGCAAGAATTGTGAGCCCATCGGTTGGTTCTCTTCTAGAAAAGCAAAAGCCCGTCTCACGGAACACCGACGGGCTTTCGGAGAGATACAACTTTTAAGTTCCAAATCACAAATACCAAGCTCCAAACAAATCCCAAACATCAAATCTCAAGTTCTAAGAATCTCGAGACCGCAAAACCGAACATCATAACCTTTGCAGTTATTCAGCCTCTCATCCTGAAATTGCACCGTGCCAATTTTTGGAATTCTCGTTTTGGAACTTGGCACTTGTTTGGAACTTGGAGCTTGGCGTTTGTCCCAAGGGAGTTCCATTGGAGGAACTCTCACTTCACCATTTATGCTGTTTCAGAAACTTTCTTGAATTGCAATTTGCCTGATTCGGGAATGTCAATTTCTATCGTATCACCGGGTCCGAATTCTCCTGCAAGCACCCTCTCCGCAAGGGGGTTCGAAATATACTTCTGTATTGTTCTCTTGAGCGGCCTTGCTCCGAAGGTCGGATCATAACCGGCATCCGCCAGAAACAGTTTTGTCCTCTCGCTGATTGTCAGCTTAATATTATTGTTCTCGTTCACTCTCGCAATTATTCTGTCGAGTTGTCGGTCAACAATGCTCCGAATTTCATTTCTCGTCAGCGGCTTGAAAACAATTATCTCGTCGATTCGGTTGAGGAACTCCGGCCTGATAGTCTGCTTCAGAAGATTGAACAGATCGTTGCGCAAAGTCTCCATCATCTCGGCGCGATCCCGTTCCTTGGTCGTCTCGATTTTTTGTTGCACCAATTGAGAGCCAAGATTGGAAGTCATTATTATAATCGTATTCTTGAAGTTGACGGTTCTTCCCTTGCTGTCGGTGAGCCTTCCTTCATCCAGAACCTGTAACAGAACATTGAATACTTCCGGGTGCGCTTTTTCTATCTCGTCAAGTAAAACCACGGAATACGGTTTTCTTCGGACGGCTTCTGTCAACTGACCGCCTTCTTCATATCCGACATACCCCGGTGGTGCACCCATCAACCGGGAGACCGAAAATTTCTCAGTGTATTCCGACATGTCGATGCGTACCATGGCGTCTTCGTCATCGAAAAGAGTTTCTGCAAGCGCGCGGGCCAATTCTGTTTTTCCGACGCCGGTTGAGCCGATGAAAATGAAGGAGCCGATGGGCCGTTTTTCGTCCTGAAGGCCTGCTCTGGCGCGTCGCACCGCATTTGATACCGCCGAGACCGCTTCTTCCTGATCGACAAGGCGCTCATGAATCTTCTCCTCGATATGGAGGAGTTTGCTGCGCTCACTTTCGAGCATACGAGAGACGGGAATCCCGGTCCACCGTGAGACGATTTCCGCAATGTCTTCGGAATCGACTTCCTCTTTGAGCATCTTGCTGTTTTTCTGTGCTTCGGCAAGTTTCGTGGTCGATTCCTTCATCTTCTTTTCAAGCTCGACGATTTTTCCATATCTGATCTCCGCCACTTTCCCGAGATCACCCTGCCGCTCAGCTCTATCGGCATCGACCTTAAGTCTCTCGATCTCCTCTTTGGATTTCTGAATCGACTGAATGAGTCCCTTCTCTATTTGCCAGTGGGCTCTCAACTGTCCGCTCTGCTCGCGCAAATCTGCAAGCTCGCGTTCAATTATGAGCAAACGCTTTTGCGATTCTTCGTCTTTCTCTCTCCGTACCGCCTCTTTCTCGATCTCAAGCTGTTTGATTTTTCTCTCTACTTCATCGAGTTCTTCAGGTAATGAATCCATCTCGATTCTGAGTTTCGAGGCAGCCTCGTCAATCAGGTCTATTGCCTTGTCGGGCAGGAACCTGTCCGTGATGTACCGATTGCTCAACTGTGCCGCTGCAACGATCGCTCCATCGGTGATGCGAACACCATGGTGTACCTCGTATCTCTCCTTCAAGCCTCGGAGAATGGAAATGGTGTCTTCAATGGAAGGCTCATCGATCATGATCGGCTGAAACCTTCTCTCGAGCGCGGCATCCTTCTCGATATATTTTCGGTATTCATTTATTGTTGTCGCACCGATCGCTCTGAGCTCACCACGCGCAAGTGCAGGCTTCAACATATTTGAAGCGTCAACGGAACCCTGGGCCGCGCCGGCACCGACAAGTGTGTGCAGCTCATCCATGAAAAGGATAATCTCGCCCTCGGATTCGACGACTTCTTTGATAATCGATTTCAGCCTGTCTTCAAACTGTCCGCGAAAAGATGTGCCCGCAACCAAGCTTCCCATGTCCAGTTCAACGATTCGTTTCGACTTGAGTCCGTCGGGAACATCGCCGCTTGCTATTCTCCGCGCTATTCCTTCGACGACTGCAGTCTTTCCAACGCCAGGATCTCCGATCAGTACCGGATTATTCTTAGTCCTTCTTGAGAGGACTTGCAGTACTCTTCTAATCTCATCATCACGTCCAATGACGGGATCGAGTTTACCCCTCCTTGCGAGATCCGTCAGATCTCGACCAAACTTTTGCAGAGATTGGTATTTTTCTTCCGGATTCTGATCCACCACTCTTTGAGTGCCGCGAATTTCACGGAGTGCCTTCAAAACCAAGTCACGGCTTAGCCCCTGGGAGGTCAAAGTCCTGAACGAGTCAGTGCTCCTTTCACTGAGAAGAGCAAGCAGGATGTGTTCCGTGCTCACAAACTCGTCCTTCATTTGAGAAGATTCTCTTTCAGCAGCGTCGAGAACTTTTGCAAGGGGTTGCGAGAGGTACTGGTTTGCGACGCCGCCGCCGGAGACACTGGGAAATTTTTTCACGGACTCGTCCGCCTTTGAGCGAACATATTCGACGTTGGCTCCGGCTTTCTTCAGAATCGATGCGGGAATCCCCTCATCGTCCCGCAGTAGAGCCAAAAGTAGATGTTCAGGCTCGATCGCCTGGTTACCATTTTCTTCCGCGATCGACCTCGCGGTCTCCAATGCTTCCTGTGATTTTACTGTAAGTTTGTTTGGGTTCATGAAATTTTCCTGAGAGTCTTGTTGAGGGCAACAGGGCTATTCGACCTCACCCTAACCCTCTTCCCGACAAAAAGTCGGGACAAGCTCTACGAGGAGAGGGAATCGTTATTCTCCCCCTTTTTGGGAAAGGTTAGGATGAGGTCTATTTAGCTATTTCTTATCTTTGTCGTCAATTATTTCATAGTCTGCATTCTCGGCAGTCTTTTGGCCTTCACTGCTCTGGCCCGGTTGAGCGGATCCTTGCGGGCCCTGGTTCTGTGGACCAGCCTGTTGCTGAGCCGCTTGAGCTTGCTGGTACATGTATGTCGCCGCTTCGCTCCAGACTTTGTTCAAGTTCTCAATCTCCAATTTCAACTGCGAGATCGGGGCCGTCTTGGCAACGCCTTCCAATTTCTGGATCGCGTCTTCCAGGGCTTTCTTCTTGTCAGCCGGAATCTTCTCACCGAATTCCTGAAGCTGCTTCTTGCTCTGGAAAATAAGATTGTCCGCCTGGTTCCTCGTTTCCACATCTTCCTTGCGAGTTTTATCCTCCGAGGCATGCTCTTCGGCTGCTTTCTTCATTTTTTCAACTTCTTCCTTGCTCAGACCGCTCGATGAGGTAATCCGTATGCTCTGCTCTTTACTGGTTGCCTTGTCTTTTGCAGTAACATGCAGAATTCCATTTGCATCAATATCGAATGCGACCTCGATCTGCGGAATTCCTCGCGGAGCCGGCGGAAGTCCATCGAGAATAAACCTGCCGAGGGTCCTATTGTCGACTGCCATGGGGCGCTCGCCCTGCAACACGTGTATCTCGACAGACGTTTGACTGTCTGCTGCCGTGGAAAAGATCACTCTTCCTCGTCGGGATA
>CAVYHK010000031.1:0-76375 GCA_963768145.1 uncultured Bacteroidota bacterium
GGCTGCCGCTGCCGCGGGCGCTGCCGCTGCGGCGAAGAATGGCGGTACGCGATGAGCGCTACGTTGACGCCGAAAAAAGTTACGCGCCGTGGATTTTTGAAATCGGGCGCGGCCAGTGGCGCCGCGTTGGTGATCGGATTCTATTGGCCGCCTTCCGCGAATGCGCAGGATGAAGCGAAGCCGAATGCAGGCAAGCAGGAAGAGCAGCCGATCAATCCGGTGAACGCCTGGTTGCGCATGGATCAAAGCGGCAAAGTGACGCTGATTTGCGAGAAGGCGGAAATGGGGCAGGGCGTGCTGACGTTGATGCCGATGATTCTGGCCGAAGAGCTCGCCGTGGGCTGGGACAAAGTCCACGTCGAGCACGCCGCCACCGATCCCAAGACGTATCCGGATCTGGGCACGGGCGGCAGCAGCAGCGTGCGCGAATCGTGGACGCCGTTGCGGCAGGCGGGAGCCGCCGCGCGCGAAATGCTGATCAGCGCGGCTGCGCTGCACTGGCATGTGGATCGCGCCGAGTGCAAGGCGAAAACGGCACCGTAATTCACGGCCCGAACAGCGCCGGCTGACATATGGCGAGCTTGTGGCGGCGGCGCGAAGTTGCCGGTACCCGATCTCGAGAGTGTGCCACTGCGAAATTCGCGGGATTTTCGCGTGATCGGAAAGTCGGTTCCGCGCCTCGATACGCCTTCGAAGACCGACGGCAGCGCGCAATCGGCATCGACATGAAAGTTCCCGGGATGCTTTACGCCGTAGTGGCGCGGTGTCCCGCGTTCGGCGGCAAGGCCGCGAGCTTCAACGCGGATAAGGCGAAGGCGATTCCTGGTGTTAGGCAGGTGCTGGAAATTCCGGCGATTGGCCCAGGCGCATTTTCGGCGGCGGCGTTGCGGTGGTGGCCGACACGACGTACGCCGCGATGCAGGGCCGCGATGCGCTCGAAATTCAATGGGACAACGGACCGAACGCATCGGAGAGCAGCGAGACGCTGCGCCGGCAATTCGATGAGCTGATCGCCAAGCCCGGGAAGACGATCGTGAATACGGGCGATGTCGATGGCGCGCTCGGCGGCGGCGCGAAAAAGGATGAAGCGATCTACGAAGTGCCGTTCCTGGCGCATGCAACGATGGAACCGATGAATTGCACCGTGGACATTCCCGCCGATCGCGCCGAAGTCTGGGCGCCGACGCAAGGGCCCGTGTGGATTCGCGACACCGTGGCGCACATCGCGGGCCTCAAGCCCGAGGCGGTGACCGTGCACACGACGCTGATGGGCGGCGGCTTCGGGCGCCGCTACCAGGCCGATTTCGCCGCGGAGGCCGCGCAAATCCGAAAGCCGCCGGCGCGCCCGTCAAGCTGCTTTGGACGCGCGAAGACGATATGCAGCACGATTTCTATCGCCCCGCGTCCGTGCAGAAATTTTCAGGCGCGGTGGATTCCGCCGGGAAAATCACGGCGTGGAATCACCGGCTCACTTCCACTTCCATTCGCGCGTTCTGGGTTCCGCCGGATAAGGCGAAGCCGAAGAATCGAGATCGGCGAGGCTTCGGCCATTCCGTATCTGGTGGAGAACTTCCGTCTGGAATACGCGAATCCGAAATCGAGCGTACCGGTGGCGTGGTGGCGTTCGGTGGAAAATTCGATGAATGGTTTCACCATCGAAAGCTTCATCGACGAACTCGCCGCCGCCGCGGGAATCGATCCTCTCGAATTCCGGATTCGCGCCATCGGCCCGGCGCGGCAGGTGAAGAATGGGACCGACCCCGAAACACCGCCGCTCGATACAGCGCGTATTAAGGCCGCGCTACAACTTGCCGCGGACAAAGCGGGATGGGGAAGCCTCTCCCGAAAGGCCGCGGGCGCGGCATCGCGTGTTATTTCTCGTTCCACACCTACGCCGCGGAGGTGGCCGAAGTCACGGTCGATCCGAAAGGAGGGTTGCGCGTCGATCGCGTGGTATGCGCGGTGGATTGTGGCCGCGCCGTGAATCCCGACGGCATTCGCGCGCAGGTGGAAAGCGCCGTCGTCTACGGTCTCTCCGCTGTGCTGCACGGCGAAATCACGATTAAAGACGGCGCGGTGGTGCAGACCAACTTCAATAATTATCCGGTGCTGCGGATCAAGGAGAGCCGGTGGTGGAAGTGCATATCGTGCCGAGCACCGCGAATCCGACGGGCATCGGCGAGCCGGCGCTGCCTCCGCTTGCGGCCGCCGTCGCCAATGCGATCTACGCGGCGAGCGGCAAGCGCATTCGGCGGCTCCCGATCCGCAACCGCGATTTGGCATAGCCGGGAATCCGCGTTCGAAGCCCGGTCATTCGTGTCTCCGTGTCGGCCACGCGATGGCGCGCTTCATTTGCCGCGCTTCATTTGCCGCGCAGTAACAGAATCACGTCGAGCAGCACTAGCACGGCCACGACCAATTCAAGCGCGAACATGCGGCGCTCATTGAATTGGGCGACCATGAAGTCGTAAAGCTCGCCCGCCGTTGTCAATTTCTCGGCCACCAGAGTCTTGTAATCGTTTACTCCGATTTTTGCGGAACTGACGCGGTACACGCGAGCGTAGTAGGTGTCGCTGATGAATTTCACCGCGTATTCGGTTCGCTCCGCCAGATCCATGATGTCCAGACGGATTCGATTCAAGCGACCGGCGCGCCGGGGCAATCGCCAGCGGGAGAGAAAACTTTCGTGCCCCTCGAGAGAGCTGTAGACATTGGAGAGCAAGCTCGAAAGCAGATCGTCGTAGTAGCGGAACTCGAGCAACTGGGTGTTGGCGTACTCGAGTAGATCGAGCACGCGGCCGTAGCCTCGGGCTTGTCATATACAAGCCCGCCGCCCAGCCGACTACAACCAGGTCGCTGGGATAGTAGGCAACGCGGAACGCACGATTTCATCGCGTTCGGCGGACGATAGCGAAGTGACTTCTCCACGGACGAGCTGCGTAATCGGATCGGCATACGATTGGAGCATTTCGGCGGCGGTGGCGGACCGGCCGTCCGGATGTTGCGCCGACTCGATGTCGATGACCAGATATTCCTCGTCCAGCCATTTTGGAGACGGTTTGATAAGGGCGGGTTGAATCCGATCCAAGTGGCCGCGCAGCAATGCTTCGGCGGCGGTCTCGACCTCCGGCGCGTTCATCCAGCGATAAGATTGAGGACAGAGAGATTCAAAGTCGCATTGGAATCCCGAGGTAAGCTCGACGCTGGCGACACCAAACCAGTAATATTTGATTCGAGCGTCCAGTATCTCGCCGGTCGGAAGCGCCTGCGGGCCCATCGATTCGACAATTGGGGCGGTGAGCCTGAGCGTATTCCGGAGTGCGGTGGATGAAGGCCGGGGAACGCGGAGCCGCTTCCGGACCGAGAATGGAGCGCAAAACCCCCAGGTCAATCGCTTCGGCGATATCAAAGAAGCTGAGGATTCGAAAGTAGCCGTGCACGATCATCGGGGGATTCATCGCCTTCCCGGAAATCTGGCTGCAAGAGATGCGCGACCATCGTACACCCGTCATCGTGTTACATGAACTGCGGCCGCCGGTGGATGTGGCTCGGTCCCATGGTGCCGGGGGGATTTTTCTGATATAAGTTGCATTTATAAGGCTGCATCCTGAGTTTACGGAGTGGCACCGGAGGTCCCGATGAATATTGCGCCTCGTGCAGGCAACGGGAAAGTTACCGTGCCTGACATCGTGAATCGCAAGTCCCGCCGTTTGTCCGATCCAACTTCTCCGAGCGAAAAAATTACGTGTCTCACGGCGTACGATTATCCGTCCGCGCGGCTGCTCGATGACGCGGGCGTCGATATCGTGCTCGTGGGCGATTCGGTCGCGATGGTCGTTCTTGGGTACGACAGCACGCTGCCTCTCACGGTCGACGAAATGCTCCATCACGTGAAAGCCGTGCGGCGCGGCACGCATCGTGCGCTGGTTGTCGCCGACATGCCTTATGGCAGCTATCACGCCTCGGTCGAAGATTCGATTCGCACGGCGCTGCGATTCATCAAGGAAGGCGGCGCGGAAGCCGTGAAGGTCGAGGGCGGCGAGCGGCGGCTTGAGCTGATCGCGCGCCTCGTCGATGCCGAAATTCCCGTCATGGCGCACATCGGCCTCACGCCGCAATCTGTGAATGCTCTCGGCGGCTTCAAGGTGCAGGGCCGCACGCAAACCGCGGTGGAGCAATTACCGTGACGCGCATGCGGTTGAGTCCGCCGGCGCTTTCGCGATCGTTCTCGAGTCGATGCCGCGCGAACTTGCCGCGCGCATCACCGAGCAAGTGCGCATTCCGACGATTGGCATCGGCGCAGGCCCGGATTGTGACGGACAGGTTCTCGTTCTGCATGATGCGATCGGCATGACGCAGGGCCACACTCCGAAATTCACGCGGCGATACGTGAATGTCGGCGAATCCATTGGCCGCGCCGTCGCGGAATTTTGCGATGATGTGCGGCAGGGACGCTTTCCATCCGACGACGAGTCTTATCATCTTCCTGCCGACCTCGCGCCCAGTTTCTGGCGAGGTCCCGCACCTGAGACGCCCGCGCCAGAGATGCCCTTGCCTGAGACGCCCTTGCCTGAGACGCTTGAGTCTCGCGCCGCGCTGACGTACGCTGATCGTCCGCGGTGCGTGCGCTGCCCGGGCCAGGGAGGCCGTCATGAACGCCGAGGACATCCGGAATCTGTTCGAATATAACGCGTGGGCGAATCATCGCTCGCTTGAGGCGGTCGCCGCGCTCACCCCGAGCAATTCACGCGCGATCTGGGCTCGAGCTTTAAATCCGTGCGCGACACGCTGGCGCACATCGTCCGCCAATGGATATGGCTTGAGCGATTTCATGGCCGCTCGCCGTCAAGCTTCCCGCCGGACCTCGAGTCCCTCGACCACGCCGGTCTGGACACGCGTTGGGCTGAAGTCGAACGCGACTGGACCGATTTCGTGGCGTCGCTCGGCGACTCCGATCTCGTGCGCGTCTACGCATACAAGACGATAAAAGGCGATCCGCAGGAGCAGCCGGCCTGGCAAATGCTGCAGCATCTCGTCAATCATGGCAGCTATCATCGCGGCCAGGTGACCACGCTTCTCCGCCAACTCGGGGCGAAGCCGCAGGGCACCGACATGATCGCGTTCTATCGCCAGCGCGCCGTGAAAGCGAAGGGATGATTTTTTCATTGCGGTTAGCGGCGCCGAAAAATCGCTCTCTGCTCCTCACTTAAGATCGGGATCGCGCCGCTAATGGAAATCGTTCGCACCGTCGAATGGATGAAGCAGATCGCACGCGAAGCGCGAGCCGGCGACCGATTGACCGGACTCGTGCCGACGATGGGCGCCCTGCATGAGGGCCATTTGTCGCTGGTGCGGGCCGCGCGGGAGAGCTGTTCGCCGCTCGTCGCCTCGATTTTCGTGAATCCAAAGCAATTCGGCCCGGGAGAGGATTTCGAGAAGTATCCGCGCAGTTTCGAGCGCGATGTAGCGGCGCTGGAAGAGGCGGGCGTTCACTACATTTTTGCGCCGTCGCCCGCCGAAATGTATCCCGCGGGATTTTGCACGGCGGTCGACGTCGCGGGGCTGGGCGAGCGGCTCTATATTCACGAAGAAGAAATATCAGGCAAAGCTTACGACGCAAGATTGATGCGGAGGCTTCTGGTCTATTTGAGACCTTATTGGGCGTCGGTGGTCTTTGCTATCGTTATCACCATCGCGTATTCCGGAATGGGACCGGTGCGTCCTTACCTCACGCAGATTGCGATCGATAATTATATTCGTCCGGGGAATTCCTCAGGTCTCTTCAAGATCATCTTATTGCTCTTTGCGGTAACTCTTGGACAGGCACTTTTGCGCTATGGTTCGTCCTACCTTACTCAGTGGATCGGGCAGAAAACGATTTTCGATATCCGCATGGAGATTTACAAGCATCTGCACAAACTTGGCATTAAGTACTTTGACAGAAATCCCGTCGGAAGACTGGTGACAAGGGTAACAAACGACGTCGAGGCATTGAACGATCTGTTTTCTTCAGGGATAGTGATGGCGTTCGGGGATGTTTTTACGATCGTGTGGATTCTCTTTTTCATGTTCAGACTCAGTTTGGCCCTTTCAGTTGTCACGCTCCTGGTCATTCCGGTACTGGCTTATATCACGATGCTTTTCCGGAAGAAGGTGCGCACGGCCTATCGTCAGGTTCGTCTGTTGATCGCGCGAATGAACGCGTTCCTGCAGGAGCACATATCAGGCGTCGTCGTCGACCAGATTTACAATCGCGAGAGGAGAGCCTATCATAACTTTCAGGAAGTCAGCGGAAAACTGAGAGATGCAAACATCAAATCAGTTTTCTATTACGCGCTATTCTATCCGGGGGTCGAAGCTACTCAGGCTATTGCGATCGGGTTGATTATCTGGTACGGAGGGACTCATCTGGTCCCCGAATCGGTTTTCCAGGCTCATGGGATCACAATCGGTGTTTTGATAGCTTTCCTGCAATTCACCGAACAGTTTTTCATGCCAATCAGAGACCTCTCAGAAAAATACAACATTCTTCAGACCGCCATGGCGTCATCGGAAAGGATATTCAAAGTTGTCGATGATAAGACAATTGTGCCGGAACCCGCGATGCCAAGGGCACTGAAGGAAGTTAAAGGGAAAATTGAATTCAAGAATGTAACGTTTGCCTACGATGACCAGAACTATGTCTTGAAGAATGTGACATTCACTGCGAATCCGGGTGAGACGGTCGCGATTGTCGGGGCTACCGGGGCGGGGAAGACCTCGATTGTCAACCTTCTCATGAGGTTTTACGATGTGAACGAGGGCGGCGTATTCATCGATGGCGTCAATATCAAAGACATCTCAAGCGCGGAGCTCCGAAAGAACATTGCTATCGTGATGCAGGATGTTTTTCTCTTTTCCGGAAGCGTGCGGAACAATATTTCTTTGGGTGATGATGGAATCTCGCTGGAAAAAATAAAAAAAGCATCCTCGTTGGTTGGCGCCGACAATTTCATAGAGAGGCTGCCGAAGAAATATGACGACGACGTGAAGGAGCGCGGCGCAGCGCTTTCCGTCGGACAGAAACAGCTCATCTCGTTTGCACGTGCACTCGCTTACGACCCGAGAATCTTGGTATTAGACGAGGCAACTGCGAGCATTGATACGGAGACAGAGCAGTTGATACAGGAAGCCACGGAGAATTTGTTGAGAGGGCGAACCAGCATTGTGATCGCACACAGGTTGTCAACGATACAGCATTCATCGAAGATCATCGTGCTACACAAAGGGGAGATCCGGGAGCTGGGAACTCACCAGGAGCTTATAGCGCTCGGGGGCATCTATTACCGACTGTATCAGCTTCAATACAAAGACCAAGAGCGCGTCGCCCAGTCCCGCAAAGTGGAATCTCTCGAGCGCGTTGCGCGATACCCGTCCTAGCGTCAGCATCGCACGGAATGCAGTGTCCGTACGCCCGACTCTTCAATGAGCCCCAGCGGCGTTCAACACATGCTCTTATCGTGGAATGGCAAGGCGACTGAATCCAGGTCCCAATGATGTTATCGCCTCGACGTGCTACCGCGGCCAGAGCCAGCCGAAGATTCCCGCTGTCGCAAGCGCATAGATCAAACCGTCAATTGTTGCCTTGATTGTCATGGCCCAGGAGCGCCACCACCAAATTGGCATTTCCCATTGTGCGACTGTGTAGGAAATGAAGGCTGTGGCTCCGGCGAATCTGAAGACTTGCAGGTACATTGCGCCTACAGGAAGCGCACGACCTGCGACGTAAGCCACGAAGATTCCGACGACGATCGTGTACAAAAACCATTGGATAAGCCTGGGGGCCATGGAAATCATGCCGTTGGGTCTGACAGTAAGGAGCACCACAGGCCCCTCCTTCATCTTCTGTGCAAACTCAGGCGAGCGCATCTCTTCATTGTTGACGGGTCTTGGAACGAGGTATTCGCCCGGCGGCAGGGCAAGTGACCCGAGAGCTTCTCTCGCCTTGTCTTCGTTTGGCACTCTCGGATAGTCGCTCTTGTGCCATGGCAGCAATGTGTGAATGATGGAACTCAAGATGAAGACTCCGACAGACGAAAGCAGGATCGGCAGCCAGAGTGTATGGATAGGTGTCATAACTTTATTCCTCCTCCGAAGGGGTTCTTAGAATTTTTGGGTTGTTAAGTTTGAGCTGTGTTGCCATATAGAATACTTGAACACAATCAGAAGCAAAAAAGTTTAACGACCCTGTATTTCCGGACTACGGATCGGCTGTTTTTAGCATCGCCGCAAATGCTTGACAAAGTGGAACATGGAAACTAAATTGAGATGCGATGATTGTGTATGCCAGTGAATCGCGAGATGGGAGGTTGAACAAGATCAATCGATTAGACCAAGCTTTACATACAAAAGACATAACAACGACATCCCGACCTGCGTCGGGACAAGTTATGGCGTGTAACGTGCTGCATATGGCGGGAAGACGCCATATGGCAGATTTCAGGTAGTTCCAGCGAACATTCGCGAAGCGATGATTCGACGTTGCCTTTCCGCACCTTGTGTGTTTCCACATAGGCTGACTGTTGACTTGGACTTCGAGCCATTTAACAGAGTCGTGCATCCTTTCGGATTCTTTTATTTCTGCAAGGATTCCACCCTTACAAGAACACGTCGAATCAAAGCTCGCTTCGCGAATAAGCGTCCGCTGGAACGTGCCGCGCGACCAGCGGCGTTCCAAGAGCCGACGCCCGCTTCGCGAACGTCGTGGAACACCGCAAAAAACGTCATGGCGAATAAAATAGACGAATCGGCAGGCATCATCGAATAGTGACTGCGACCTCAACGGCTCCATGATGTCACCGTCTTGTAGTCATACGTTTCAGTAACTGCCGATTCAAAAATTCGCCACGAACGTTTTTCGCGCGGCACGTTATGCGCAACGCCGCGACATATTCGTCTGAGTGACAATGAGGTGATATGAAGAAGTCCGATTTTTCTACGATTGCATTTTGTATCGCTGGAATATTTTCAGTCGTCGAGGGTTTGCTTATTCTAAGAGGACCACTCCAGATGCTGATAGTTCCTAGCGACTTTCGCCCACCGATAGCATCCGCCGCTTTCGTCCTTTTTCTTGCTCCCGTGATTCTCTTGTTACTCGGGGTTGTTCTTATTGCTTTTGCGAACAAAATAGGGAAAAAGTTGTTACCCGACGCGTCACAAGAACAAGTGAGCATCAGCTTGCAGGCCAAAGACCTCAAGACAATTTTGTTTTCCTTTGCGGGGCTTTTGCTCATCGGATTTGCGATTGCACCAACGCTTGAGAACATCGCTAGACTGATCGACCTTCACAACGATTTCAACTTTGTAGGCGAAAACCAACTGAGAAGGTTAGCGCGGGACTTGGGATGGACGCTGGCAGGTGGCGGTCTGCAACTGTTGTTCGGTGTTGCACTCCTCTTCCGGTGGAAGAGCAACCGTGGTTTCCTGCGAAAGCTCAGACCTATGGGTTCTCTGGATGAAGGCGACAGGAAGTAAAGTGGTGCCAAGTTATTTTCGCGGCGCTGCGCATAACAGCGCGAAAAAAGACGCTCGCCATTCTATATTGCAAGTGCTCGCTTCATGGCGCGCACATTATAGGCTGCAAGGAGCGCGCCACGACTTTTTTCGCGCAAACGTTAGGCGCAATGCCCCTTCTTTAGAATTATAAAGAGTGAGCACAAAACTAAAGCGGCATACTAAGAGAATTCATATCAAATAAGGAGAAGAGCACATGCCAACCGGAATAGAGGAAGCAGTCGCAACTGCTGCCGCCGAGATAGCGAAAGAGTCTTCAGTTGAAATAGCAAGAGGAGCACACTCCGAACTTACGTCGGAAATCGCTGAAGCGCCAGAAGTCAAAAAGGTCAACTTGGTGAATGAAGCTGGATTAAAAGAGCATAAAGTCAGACTCAAAGACGTAGATGGGATATTCGATAGTCTCAAAGAGAGAGGTATCAAAAGCATCACGAAGGCAAGTGAGGAATTAGGAGATCGTCTATCGCGAGCCGAACTCGAAAGGCGCCACAATTCGATCCTGGAAGTCCAACCGAGATATGGCATAAACCCTGAGACAAACTATCCATTTCGAGCCGATTACAAATTCGCAAGAGAACCAGGATCAAGCCTTAGGGAAGTTGTAAAAACTGGAAATCACTTCTCGGTTACCGAGAAGATTTCTTCTGTAAGAAAAGAAGCTTTACTGGATGTAAAGAATCACAGCGTGGATTCGATAAATCGTTTTTTACCCGATACATTGGAAAAGATCGAGCGAATGAAACGAATGTCTCCCGATACAGAGACGGTAATCTCAGTTCCAGAAGACGTGGCACTAAACCGAGGTTCCGCGAATGCTATTATAAGGATGCAAGATGCTGGAGCAAGAGTGATTACCCATGCGCCTTATGAGGCCACCATGCGTCAAGCAATTCGTCGGTACTTCGAAATGAAGTCCAACTCACAACCAAAATCATGAACAATGCCATTAGAGTTTTAGGGTGGTACGGTCGACTTCGAGCTGATCAAGTTGCCGCGTCCACCATCTCCTACGAAAAGGAAGGTCAGAGCCGCGACAATGACCAGGCGGCAAAGAAGATTGCGGAAGGCAACTTGATCGTAGCCGACCTGATTGACAAAGCTCTGGGAAAAACCAGAGAGATTGATATACTGGTTTTCAAGGCAGACGGAGAAATAGTATTTCAATTGCAAGGTAACTTCAGTTCAGCAGAGATCGAAGTTCCAGGCGTTGTCATTGAGGAATGCGAGAACGGAGTGAATCGTTTGATCGGAACAAAGACGTGTCACATGGGAATTTTCGACCCTCTCTTTATTTCAAGTCAATATCCTGATACTCTTATTTCGAAATTACGGAAGTTCGATGACGGAAACGGATTCGCATTTAGAATATTATCGGGTTTGCCTAGGTCTAATGCTCATGACCTAAATGATGAGTCAATAAAAGCTGCCACCGCAGCAAACAAAATACATTCCCTTGAAGTGCAAAAGACGCCAAAGTTCTTCGCTAATCTAAGAGGAAGCAAGTCATTTTCTGTGTCAAATGACAGTTGGGAAGGCTATGCAAAGATAGCTGCCGAGTATTACGCGGCGACCTTTAAAAATGTGGGAAGATTGTTGAAGTGTCAGATGTTCGCATGGGGCAAAGATATCGATTCTTTGCTTCTGGAACTTTCTAATCTCAGGTTACCATCTCATCCTTTTCAGCTAGACTTTTCCGTGACTGGTGATGTGCCTGACTTTGATCCAAAACCTGAGAAGGTTGATGCTTCTGACTATAATCTTGTCAAGGATTTCTTTTCTATGGAAAGACAAGCCGAATTGCGACAATTCGTCTCGAGAGATGCACTAAGCACGCTTTTGAGTCTGTGCCCTTTCGAAGTGCCAGGCATAAAATACATTTGGGAACCTCAGTTCAACATGAATCCACCAAGACTCGATGCCGATGGAAAGGAATTCAGTATTGGGAAAGTTCAGAGCAAAGGCATACCTCTCTCCGACTTCAAGCTGTCCCCCCAAAGGCTAACTGAGCACGTCTTCATTACAGGTAAAACGGGTAGCGGTAAAACGAACTCATGTAAAATCATTGCCGACAAATTGCTCGATCAATGTCAGATAATTGTATTGGAGTCTGCCAAGAATGAGTACGCAGGATGGGCAGCCGAGCACGAGGTGAAATACTTTGCTCCAGGCAGCCGTAATTTCAATGACCTTTCTTTCCCCATTTTTAGGATTCCTTACGAAAAGAGCAATACTGGATTCTGCACAAGACTACCAGCTTCGGAACATATCGGTGGTCTCTGGGGAGTAATTTCATCGGCGTTCCCACTCGAAGGACCAATGATACCTCTTCTTAAGCGTGCCTTGCACCGAGTTTATGAGGATTATGGTTGGGCATTGACAGGGGCAAAAGCAAACATTTTCCAAGATGTCGGCGATCCTAAGTTTCCATCTGTCGAAGCCTTGTGCGCAATTCTTGCAAAGCTTGTTGATGAATTAGGATACGAAGGAGAAATACGTTCCAACATAGAAGCAGCACTAGTGAATCGTTTGAGAGATTTGCATGTTGGAGTAAGAAAAGAGATTTTCTCTGAAAGCGAAGAAAGTCGATTTTCTATTTTTGATTTGCTCAGAACCTCAGAACCAAGTCCTAACAACCACATCGTCATTTCTTTTGATAACTTGGAATCTGAAGAAGACAAAGCTCTCGCGTTGGGACTATTCCTGTTGCGATTACGTGAGCAGGTGAGAATCGATGGCATCAGACATAATCATTTGCGGAGATTGGTCATCATCGAGGAAGCTCATAGAATTGTACCAAACGTCAAGTCCGAGGCAACGATCAACCCCAGTGTGGGACAACAGAAGGAACAGGCTGTTTCGAGATTCAATGATTCCATATCCGAGATGCGGGCATACGGAGTCGGATTTATGATCGTGGACCAATCGCCGTCCAAAGTGTCCTTGGACGTGCTTAGAAATATCGGTACTAAGATTGTGCATTCAGTGCAGGAGGAAGATGACCGGAAGGCGGCCTGCTCAATCCTTGGGGAAGAACCTGAGATAGGGAGTTATCTTGTTGGGTTAGACCGCGGATTTGCCCTCGTGCACACCCGCGGCATGCAAAAGTCGGAACTAGTGAAGGTCACCGAACGGAGAAACAGTGATTTGTTGCCAAAGAAAAGGAAGACTCCCGACACATTTGAAGATGAACCATTCGAAGTTGAGGATGTCTGCAACCATTTACTGAGCGAGTTGATTACGGGACTTGTATCCTTAGATAGGTCTGACGGTTCGATTGATCATATGCGCAGAAATGAAGTTGACCTATTTTTGCGCTATGGCATAAGGTCAGAGCAGGGAAAGCAGCGGGCTTGGCAATCTTTGTGTGAAGGAAAACCAGATGTCGGTTTGGTCGCTGATTGCGCATCTTGTCAATTAAAATGTCGGATTCCCGCCATCCTGCAGATCGTTGCACAAAGGGATGGAACGGTGATTGGTTCAACCAAAGCTGATGAATACTCCACAGCAGAACTTTTCCTTTCCACAATTCAATTATGGAAATCAAGATCGATAAATGTTGCTCGGTCAGTAAATGAACTCACAAGCCACGTTGTCAGCGAATACATCCTGCCTAAAAGTAAAAACACATCCGACAGAGATTTACTTTATGATGATATAGAAAAGCTTTGCAATGGATTCGTGCAATGTCTAGCGCTCCATTCCAATTATAACAGAGAGCTGGCCAACATTGTTATTTCCTTGGCAGGCAGTCAAGAACTCTCGAATTTACCAAGTCCAGAAAGTGCAACAACCACGGTTGGAAAGACATCGAAATTGAAAGACGACATCGAGGAGAGACCTCTACCATTATCTGCGGTAAATACATTTGACAGAGCCGAGGAAAGCGTTATCGGTCAAACTCTAATAGAATACATTGATGAAAAGGTCGGGATATTTCTTAAGGAATTGCGCAGCGTTAAGAATTACTTTTCATTATTTACACTGTCGCTTCTGATTATGATTGTAGTCTTCTTCATCCTGTTTCTGGTAAAATGAATCAGCCTAGATCGCTAATCAATTGGGGTCGGGCACTGCGCTTAACAAGCAAGAAAAAGACGCTCCACATTATATATGCAAGGGGGTCGCTTCATGGCGCGCACATTAGATAAAGAAGGAGTGCGCCACGACTTTTTCTTGCGGGGCGTTATCTGCAATTGCCCGTCAGTCTGTTCCAAGAAAGAGGAGGAGATATGAAACGGCGTGCTCAATTGATTTCGGTTATGTTTTTGCTCCTAGTATTTTACAATGAGATAATGGCTCAGTGGGTTCGGACTCAGGGGCCATACGGCGGCAATGTGTGGACGTTAGCGAGCAATGGTTCCACTCTCTTTGCAGGGACCGATCATGGGCTGTTCAGCACCACAAACAACGGCTCACTCTGGACGGCAACAGACGCTGGGCTAGCTGGCTCGAAGGTCCTTGGGCTGGCATTTAAAAGCTCTAATGCTTTTGTTGCCACCGCAGGAGAAGGGGTCTTTCTTTCTACGAATAACGGTGATGCTTGGGAGCCCATCAACACGGGACTAACTGAGACTTATGTCTACGCTCTTGCCATAAGCGACAGCGTTATTTTTGCAGCAACAGATCGTCACGGAGTTTTCCTTTCCACCAACAACGGAACAAACTGGTCTGCGGCCAATAGCGGTATCACGACTCAGGATGTGTATTGCCTATCGGTGGCGGGTACGAAAGTATTCGCAGGGACTGATAGTGGGATCTTTGTCTCCACAAATGACGGTGCAAGCTGGTCTGCCGCAAACGTAGGCTTGACAAAGAAACTCGTCGAGTCATTTGCTGTTAACGGCAATAATATCTTCGCGGGAACTTGGGGAGCCGGGGTGTTCCTTTCCACAAACGGCGGCGCAAGCTGGGCTCCTACAAATAACAAACTTTCGGGCGCCCATGTTTATTCACTGACCGTCAGTGGAACCAGTGTTTTTGCCAGCACAATGGAAACCCCCTTCGTCTTCTCCACAACAGACAGCGGAAATTCGTGGACTGCGATTGGCATAGCGCAAACGCAGTTTGGTGTGCCCGCTTTGATCGCGAATGGCGGAGTCCTCTTCGCAGGGACTTTTGGCGGCGGCGTGTTTCTTAGCACGAACAACGGTAAAGATTGGACGCAAGCGAGCACAGGGCTGACCGACTTGGGCATTCAGAGTCTAACCGTATCTAGCGGTTCCATTGTTGCGGGAACTTATGGAGAGGGAGCCTTCCTTTCATCTGACAACGGCAATAGTTGGGGTACTTCAGATAACGGATTCACATTGCCGTTTACCTACGTTAATTCCCTGGTCATCAGCGGTACGAACCTTCTGGCAGCTACTCTAAATGGTATCTTTCTTTCTACGGACAACGGGGCGCACTGGAACTTGGTCGGAAGCGATTTGATAAGCGGTTCGGTCCCTAGTCTTGCCATAAGCAACGGAAATCTCTTTGCCTGTTCCAATACTGATCATATTTATCGTTCGACCGATAACGGCCAAAGCTGGACTGCAGCCAGCTCAGGTTTCGTAAATCCTCCAGGGTCTGAGATCATTTCCAGCGTAGCTTGCCTTGCCTCAAGTCGCTCAGGACTCTTGGCGGGTAGCACGGGACGGGGCGTGTTTCTGTCGACTGACAGTGGCGCAAGCTGGAACGCGGTTAACACTGGTCTTACTGGTGGCTACGTTACTGCACTCGTGGCAAATGACAGCTCCGTGCTTGCAGGAAGTTGGGGAGTCTTTCTTTCTACCGATGGCGGTGTACATTGGAACGCCGCCGACAGTGGCTTACCTTCGCCATACCCAGGGATTAATTGTTTCGAATTCTTCGGTTCCAATGTGTTTGCTGGCACCGACGGCGGAGGCATCTTTCTCTCAACTGACAGAGGCTTAAGTTGGGCTGCTGTCAATATGGGGCTAGAGGGTGCACGCGTCCTATCCATAGCAGTGAGTGGCAAGGACCTTCTCGCAGGTACAGAGAGCGGATTGTGGAAGCGCCCTCTTTCCGAAATGATTACAGCGGTAGAGACCAGGTCGAATCCCATCCCATCAGCTTTCTCCCTCATGCAGAACTATCCTAATCCATTTAATCCATCGACCATCATTAGCTACCATTTGGCAACAAATGCCAATGTGGTCTTGAGAATTTTCGATGTTCTCGGGCGGCAAGTCGGAACACTTGTCAATGAGCGTCAGAGAGCGGGTGACCATTCCGTGAAGTTTGACGGGGGCGCTCTACCAAGCGGTGTATATTTCTATAAACTTGAAACGGGCGTGTACCATGACACCAAAAAGTTGCTCATGCTCAAGTGACGGGCAACAGCAGATTACAAGCAAGAAAAAGACGCTCCATATTATATACGCAAGGTGGTCGCTTCATTGCTCTCGCCCGTTATCTCGATGCTCCGCAACTTTTATGGCGGGCGAGAGCAACGACTCTTTCTTGCGATACGTTAGCCGCCACGCAACGGCAGGGAAAGCTACGAAGAGGTTTTATGAATAGAAGGTCATATCTACTTTTTTTCACGGTGATTTTGCTGGTTGGGGGTTCGTGCAGAAAATCGCCCACTGGCCCTCAGTTACCTTCTCAACCGGTCGAGAACACTGATCGGACACAATACTATTTCTCTACGGCTGATTACAAAGATACGGTCTGGGTAGAGGTGGAGAACGGAACGGACTCAACTATTTACAGGTGGTACCCACATGCGACTGTTGATCTCAAACAAGCAGACGGAACCTGGCAGGTCGGGGGCATCATAGACGAGACGCCTTTGGGGCCAGTTCTCCCACACAAGACCGCAAGGAGATGGATGTTCATAATGAACGACGACAGTGTTTGGTCGGTCGGAACTTACTCTTTCAACGCAGAGGTATTCTTTACTGACGACCAGACCTGCGCGACGAAAGGGTGCGTAAGCGTAAGTGTGCGATCTAACCCTTTTTCACTAGGATGGAAGGAACCTTGAGGAGCGACATCACCAGCCGCCGTGCGGCGGCTAACATGCGGGACAAAGACGCTTCCCGATCAGGATCATATCGGGACAGGCTATTTAAGGATCGCTTCATGGCACGCACATTATTTCAAGAAGGAGCGCGGGAGGGCGTGATTCTCGCGCACGTTATCTGCCATGCGTCTGATATAGGTAATATCAAGGAGACAACATGAAAACAACTTCTATCCGAATCCTTGGTCTCATTGGCCTGGGAGCAGCTCTTCTCATGTTCGTTGGTGACATGTGTCTGTATGGACATTTTGGGAATGGTGGCGATGCTATCTCCAAGCTTGTCATTTCAAATGAATCCGATACCCGTATTGTAGTTGGCGGATTCATCGGCCCGATTGCTGCCATCTTGTACTGTGTCGGATTCTTCTCTGTTTATTTCATGATATCCCCGAGAAGCCGGATGTTAGCTATCGTGATTGCAGGGGGCGCGGCCGCAGTGATGGCAATTGGAGGCGCTTATCATGCCATGTGGAGTATACGAGCCTTCCTGATCAAAGCTGGCCTGTCATCTGGCGATTATCAAGCATTGTATAGCCAAATCAAAGACTACACGTTACTTTTCTACAACACAATGTTTGCAGGCGCAGAAGTGATTTCTCTGCTCCTGTTGTTTGCTGTTCTATCCGGCAGATCGCTTTATCCGAGATGGAGCGTCGTTGTCAATCCCGGAATCCTTCTCCTGTTGAGACCGCTCGCCGATCTTATCCCAGCGCCTCTGGGTGCGATCGTCTCGGGTGGGTATCTCAATCTCATGTTTGTTGTTTTTTTCTCAGTGAGTGTCTTGGTAACTCGATCGGCCGACGATACGCTCCAGACGCACGGCGCATGACAGTGGTAACACCGACCCCGATTAGGAACATATCGGGGCAGGCAGTTCACGCATTCCATTTTTTTGGATAGAGGAGTTAACTCAACGCTGCACTCATTGTATATTCTAGTGGTTGCGTGGCGCCGCATAGTTGCCGCGGACGTTAACCGCAACGCGGCTGAAAATTTCGACAACAAAAAGGACGAGTCTATCATCGTAACACTCCAATGAGAAGGAGATGTCTCCAATGACGCGATTCCTGAAGCGATTGCTGTTTTGGTCACCAAGAGTGCTCAGTATTCTGTTTGTTCTGTTTATCAGTTTGTTTGCGTTGGATGTGTTTAATGAGGGCCACGGGTTTTGGCAAACGCTGCTGGCTCTCCTTATACACTTAATCCCAACAGTACTTGTCATCATCGCAGTTGTAATTTCCTGGCATCGGGAATGGATTGGAGCGGTGTTGTTTACTGGCGGCGGACTGTGGTACCTGTTGGCGAACTTGAGGCACTTCTCCTGGATACTGACGATTTCTGGCCCGATGTTGTTGATTGGCATCCTGTTCTTACTAAGTTGGCTGTATCGGAAGGACCTTCGAATCAGCTCGTGAGATGGCGACAAAACCAAAATATTTGCAGTGCCACCGTTCGCTTTAGTATTTTGTAGCAGCGCCACGCCCCAGCATTAATTGAGTGCTCGGGTACGTGTGTTTTCTGCTTATATCAAAACGATACCAAGGAGGAATCAACTTATGAACGAAACTCTTCAGTACGCCGGATTTTGGCGTCGCTTTTCCGCCTATGTAATTGACAGCGTCGTCATTGCTTTCGCTCTCGACCAGTTAGGTACTCTCTTCTGGAGCATGTTAGCACTGTCATCCAATAGCTACGAAATTCAGGGTCAGTATCATGCAATATACTTGTTGGTGATGTCCGTTCCACTCGGGTGGATGTACTTCAGCGGTATGGAGAGTTCGCCGCTTCAGGCCACGGTTGGAAAGCTGGTTGTTGGCCTCTACGTGACCGATTTGCAGGGGCAGAGAATCTCTTTCGGGCGTGCCACCGGCCGATTCTTTGCGAAGGTTCTGTCAGGCATGATAATCCTAATCGGCTACCTGATTGCTGGGGCCACACAAAAGAAGCAAGCGCTTCACGACATGATGGCGAGCTGCTTAGTCCTGCGGAAATAAGTGGTTCAGAATGGATTGACGTAACATGAATGAGGCAATCAAATGCATAATCCTATGATGGGAACTCTCTACCAAATGGGACTTCGGTTGAAGAGATGCAAGTGGATCTTGATCGCTTTGCTGACCATTTTTGTGCGGGGGGTCTCTGCCCAGGGTTTCGAACAGTTTCTTCACAGGCTCGAATCTCTGCCTGAGTCAGACAGAGCGGCGACGGTGGACAGCCTCCTCACGGTAACGAAGTCATTTCCGATTATCGAGCAAGACACCGTCGTCCACTACATCTACAACGGTCCAGCGAAGAAGGTTTCGGTCCCGGGTGACGTGAACGGATGGAAACCTGACTCGATGCCGATGACGCAAATCGGTGGGACGAGCCTATGGTACCTGACTCAGAACTACCCCGCTGACGCAAGATTGGAGTACAAGTACGTTGTCGACGATACGATCTGGATTCTCGATCCGCGTAACTCGAATCAAGCGATCGAAGGATTCGGTCCAAATTCTGAATTGAGGATGCCAGAATATACTCCGCCACCCGAGATAGAGTATTACCCGAATATCGCGCATGGCACCGTGGCTGACACAATCTGGTACAGCTCAAATATTTCGAACAAAAGGAAGATCGAGGTATATCTGCCTGCCGGCTACGCCTCTATATCGGATAGTTTCCCGGTTGTCTATTTTCAAGATGGATCTGAAGCCGTGTCGCTGGAAAAAGCTGAGAACATTATCGACTACCTCATTTCCAAAAAGTTGATTCGACCTGTAATTGCTGTCTTCGTCCCGCCGATGAATCGCAATGCAGAATATGCGGGGGATCAGGTGAGTCTGTTCATGAATTTCTTTGTAGACGAGCTTGTCAACTTTGTGGACACACATTACCGAACGGTCAAGAACCCGATGGGTAGGGCAGTGATCGGGGCTTCGTTCGGAGGAAATATCTCCTTATGGTTGGCAGCCAGGCATAATGAAATTTTCGGAAACGTTGCCGCACAGTCGAGTTATGTCGATCCGCAACTTGAGCGGATTTTCCAGGATGGGCCGATGCTGAATCTGAAAATCCATCTCGATGTTGGGACTTATGACATGCCTGAACTCATTCCGATGGTGAATGATTTACATTCAATTCTGCAAGCGCGTGGTTACATGTTTGAATACGGCGAGTACCATGAAGGCCACAGTTGGGGGAGCTGGCGAGCAAGGATTAGAAATGCCCTGGAGTTCTTCTTCCCTGCAAAGGGTTAGGTTGCTTTGGTGAACGGCCATTCTTTCTTTGAATATGCCCGAACGAAATATGCGACCAGTCCGGCGACCAAGATTATTGCTGCATATTCTATCTGCTGACAGAAATTATGTCGTAAGAAAAGCACGAATAGAAATCCAGCGAGTGAGATAACTGCAGGGATCGGATAAAGCCACATCTTGAAGGGGCGCGGCGTGTCCGGGTGCTTCCGCCTCCAGACCAATAGGCCGACCGTTTGTGAGAGGAACTGTATGACTATTCTTATGACGACAAGCGCCGCAATCACTTCCGCAAGACTCAAAAAGCAAAATAAAGCCGCTACGAATCCGAGCGTAAGAAGCGAGACATAGGGAAATTGATGCTCCTTGTGAACCCGCCCGAAGATTTTGAAGAAGTTGCCGTCAAGCGAAGCTGCGTAAGGTATTCTTGAATATCCGAGAAGCAGTGAGAAGACCGATGCGAAAGCGGTCCACATTATCAAGAAAGTTGCAAGTTCGCCTGCCCAATTTCCATAGAGGCTTTCCATCATTGCTGAGATCAGAAAACGACTATCTTTCGTCCCGTCCATTAGCTCCTGCCACGGAATGACGCCCAATATGCTCACGTTCATTACAATGTAAATAACCGCGACAAGTGCTATCGAAATCAGAATGGCGCGCGGGATTGTCTTTGTCGGCTCTTTAACTTCATCGCCTAAGAAACAGACGTTGTAGTATCCCCAGTAATCGTAAACCGAGATGAGCATTGCGGAGCCGAGTCCGAGGAAGAAATTTGGTGAGAGTGAGAATGCATCTCGCGGAAAATTAAATGCCACGGAACTCCTGAAGTGGGTGACCCCTGCGAAGATCACCCAGGCGATTGTTCCCATCACGACAATCCAAAGGAACCGAGAGAGTTTGTTTATGGCGGTGATTTTCCTGTAGAGGAGAATCAAGGCAATAGCACAGGCAGAGATGGCTACAAACGTAAGTCCGCTGGCGGTCAGGTTAGCGTGGAGATCTTCTGCGAATGGAAGTGGGATGACAAAAATCGCTCGGCTGAGTTGCGGAAAGAAGTAAGTCGAGTACTGTGCTAATCCAATACATCCTGAGGCAATCGAGAGCGGCGCGCTGAAAAGGAGCTGCCAGATGAAGAGGAAGGACATCATCTTTCCGAGCCTGCCTCGTCCATAGATTTCGCCGAGATAGTGGTACGTGCCGCCGGAGCCGGGAAGGGCGGCGCCAAGTTCTGCCCATACCATCCCGTCGCACATTGCGAGTATCGCTCCGAGTATCCATCCTAACATTGCCTGCGGTCCGCCCATCGCGGAGATGATCAGTGGGATTGTTATGAATGGCCCCACGCCGATCATGTCAATCATGTTGAGCGAAACCGCGCCTGAGAGGGTTAATCCTCTGAGAAGTTGCTGTGGTTTCTGGGGAGTTTCAGTGTCGGATTTGGTCAAGCTGGACCCTATCGTGTAAGATTGGCTGTGACGTTGCGATAAAGAGCCGTGGAACCTTGCGAAGGTCCCTGAGACTTCCGTGTCTCGAACGAGTTTTCGATTTTAGTCCCGACAGGGACTTTATATTTTTAAAACTCAATACAAATGGGGATGCGTCCAGTAGGGACGAAATATTTTTCACACGATCTCCTTCAAGATATATCTCTCGTCAAAACGAATATTGAATTTGCTGAGCAGGCCGACATATTCATCGCGGAAGGATTGCTTTTTATGATGTTGCTCCTGATTGTTTATGTATTTAACCACTGCATCAATCTGAGAATGGGAATACGAAAAGGCTCCATATCCCTCTTGCCATCTGAACTTGCCCCCTATGAAGTGTTTGTCGTTTATCCATGCTGAAGATGAACCCTTTATATCCTGAAGCAGATTCGGAATCAATTGGTGCGGCTTGTAGCCAATAAAAACGTGTAAATGGTTTGTTGTACCATTTATTGCAATTAGTTTATGACCGTTCGTCTGAACAATACCTGTGATGTATTTGTATAGTTAGCCATTATTCTCCTCTCTCGTCCCTACGGGACGTTTTTCGGCCAAGAGGAACAATTATCTACAAATATCCTGTCCCTGACGGGACATTCTCGCAGCCACATTGGGTTCCGCTGAGCCATGAAACCTTGCGAAGGTTGCAACGCTTTTGCTGCGATACCTTCGCAAGGTTGCAATGCTTTCGGAAGGCTGCCAAGGCTGTCAATGCCTTGCCTGAGAAATCAAATTGAATAATAGTTTGAGCCCGCCGTCGTTCAGAATTTTTACCTGCCTGTAAAGCGCGAGCGAGGTGTAAACATAGGTCCCTCTGCCGTACTGCGTCCAAAGAAGTGAGGTCGGGGGTTCGGTTTCATCTTCATCACTCATCGCCAGCAGCCTTTCATATTTGGCGGAAGTTTTCGTCGTATCTCCGTCGGGCAAGTAGATGTTTCTTTCCTGCACCCAGCCGTTCCAATCAGAAGGCACGATCTCATTCGGATAGTGGAACAAGCGATTTACGGGATCAAGGACCGTAACAGGTTGATCTTCTTCCGTAACCCGGTCACCCGTGACATCTATCGGGTAAGGCGCAAAACTATGTCCATTCCACTCCTGAGGTCTGTCGTAAAAGCATACGACGTTGCCTCCGTTCATTATATAGTCGAGAATCCTGGCGTTGTATTTCACAAGATCATGTCGATATAAATATGCTCTTATGTCAAGAACGATTGTGCTGAACTCGCTCAAGTTTTCCGAAGCGAGATCAGCTGAATCTATGAGCTGATATCTTATCCCGAAAGCATCGAATGTTTCCTGAAGAGTGTTGTCGTAAGTATTTACCAGTCCGATATAGTCGGTTGAGTCAAACTTTGCGTTGATATTCTTTAGATAAACCACATCGTGCGTTGCAGCAAGTCCCGGTACGATCGTTTCCAGGTGAGGGACAACGTTAATAACCAGAGAATCGTCCGTGGCCACGGCGGTCGGCACCTCGACATTTATTGCTATCTCGTCTCTTACCGCAGGTTGAAGTTCCTGATGTTCGACGTATAACCTATTCTCCCGCCAATTGACGATAATACTAAAGTCCACGTATTTACCCGTGTGATTAAATGTGTCGAGATGATAAGCCAGTTTGTAAGTCTCGTCCCTGTTCGGTTGGTTCCGAATCAAGGAGTACTTCGGTGACACGAAGATTGAGAACGGCTTCAACGGGACTGCGTACCCTTCAGGAAGGACTGCTGTTTGTCTCGATGAAGGCTTGATTCCGGAAAATAAATTATACGGGTCGTACGGATATTTCCCGTCACTGCGGACCAGTTGATAAACCGGCTGCTTGAACGGGCCCGGTAGTTTTGTGAAGTCTAATTTGTCCAGCCCTTGCGTGCGGTGTTTCTTCAACGCATCCCATGCAATCTGTTGGATTGTTTCCATTCCATATTTCGTGTCCGAAGGAATTGTTACAAGCGAATCCTTCTTTAAGTCGGACTCTCGAAACACTCGAAAGAACAACTTCTTTACCCGCCACGGGGCGAGTCCCTGGCGAAATTGTTCGGGATGATAAGCTGGATCGGCAGCTTTATCGAATGCCTCGTAAATTGTTATCCCGACGGCTTGATGATTCCCATGTTGGCGGTAGGGAAGAGTGGTTATTGTATCATGGTTCGTAATAATCACGTCGGGCTTGAGTGCGCGTATCATATAAACAATTCGGGAAAGCACGGAATCCTTCCCGCCCCACATCCGAAAAGTCTCCTTGGCTGTTTTTGAAAATCCGAAGTCGGGGAAGCCAAGGAAATAAGCCTGCGTCCCCAAGACCTTGGATGCGGCGAGAGTCTCTTCTGTGCGCATCTCGCCAAGTTCATCATAGAGTTCAGGACCGATTACGTTTTGTCCGCCTTCGCCGCGAGTGTAGAAAATGCTATAGGCCGTGATGCGTTTGATATGCGTGTAATATGCAAGACTCGCACCGCCTTCGTCATCGGGGTGAGCGGAGACGCACATGAGAACAAGACTGTCTTTGAAGCTGGCAGACCGCTGCTTTCCAGACGCGGGGAAAGGGAATGATAAAGCTAGCGCTGCGGTAAGCACTAAGAGATTCCTGCAAATGCTATTGTCCTTTAAAAGTTGTATGATGCTCAAATTTCCTCCCAGAGCTTCTAAGTCAAATACTCAATTTCCATCTACGATTCTAACATCCCAGGCGGTGCAAAAGTTTGTGACCCAGTAAGTTAAAATGTTCCATAGAAACTTTCTCGTTATGACTCAAAATTCTTTGATCGTCTGTTTATATTCCATCTGAGACATTATAATGGTATTCAACTCAGAACAAGGACGCACTGGAAAAATGTTGAGATTAAGAAGAGGAATTCTCTTCGTTTTCTTGGTAGCGCAGATAATTCCGGCTTACGCTCAAAAATACGTGGGGAATTTTAGATCGTTCTCTGCAAGCGGCAAGAAGATCTCAATCCAATCCGACAGCTCTGGCTTCGTGTTTGTTTTCTATAAGCCTAATCTTGTCCGCGTCGATTTCCTGCCTACGCTGTCTACAACCTTTGACAGTTCGGTGGTCGTTGTTCAAGATACAACTATGCCGGTCAGCTACATTATAGCGGACAGCGATTCGACTTTAGCGATAGAGACATCTTCTCTCAGCATCTTGTGCCGGAAGTTCCCTCTTCGTATCGGGTTTTATTCTACAAACGGGCAGTTCATCATCGGTGAGCCCCTTTCCGGAGGCGCAGCTATCTCCCAATCGGAGAGAATTGCGAATTTTTCTATCCAGCCGAATGAGCATTTCTACGGCACAGGTGAGCGAGGGATGAGTCTCGACCTTTGTGGGGAGGCGTTCGACAGCTACAACGAGCAGCATGGCGGTTATGGTGCGCCCGCGCCATCGACGATGAATATCAACATACCATTTATTATTTCGACCAATAACTACGGAATCTATTTTGAAAATACGTACGAGGGACAATTCGACGTCGGCAGCTCGAATCCAAATGTACTCACTTACACTGCCGATGGTGGCGAGCTGTCCTATTATTTCATTTATGATTCAACGATGAAGAATGTATTGTCCGATTACACCTGGCTGACCGGCCGCGCTCCGCTTCTTCCTAAATGGGCTTATGGTTATATACAATCTAAATACGGATATAGAAACGTGACGGACGCGTCTCAAATGATTCAGAGAATGAGGAATGACGGCATACCCTGCGACGCAATCATACTGGATCTGTATTGGTACCAGAACATGGGAGACCTTTCATGGAACACAAGCTTGTGGCCAAATCCGAGTCAGATTACTAGCAACTTTTTGTCGCAGGGATTCAAGACGATCGTTATCACCGAGCCATATATTGTTCAGTCATCTTCAAACTTCGCGGATGCGAATGGCAATGGCTACTTTGCAGATAATTCTTCGTACCAAGCCTACATCCTGAGCAATTGGTGGTCTTGCGGCTGCAATGCAGGCCTTCTCGACATAACGAATCCCGTCGCACAAAGTTGGTGGTGGAGCAAGTATTATTCTATCTTCTCGACCGGCGTTTCCGGATTGTGGACCGACCTCGGCGAACCGGAAAGAGATTATAGTGATATGCTGTTCTATGGTGGATCAGATTCAAGGATTCACAATATATATGACTTTCTCTGGGCTAAAACTCTGTTCGATGGATTCAACAGCTCATTTCCAAACAAGCGCTTGTTCAATCTAACGCGTTCGGGATATGCCGGGATTCAGAGATTCGGAGTCGTCACATGGTCGGGAGATGTGTCGAAGACGTTTGGCGGTCTCGCCGTTCAATTACCATTTCTTCTGAATATGGGAATGTCAGGGATTGCATATCACAATTCGGATATCGGAGGATTCGACAACGGGAACACTACTGCGGAATTATACACAAGGTGGATGGAGTTTGGCGCATTCTGTCCGGTCATGAGAGCGCACGGATATGACGGCGACAACGGAACTGAACCATGGACATTCGGCACAGCGACGGAGGACATCGTCAGGAAGATGATCGAGTTGCGTTATTCGCTCCTTCCTTATAACTACACCATGGCACACGAGACTTTTGAATCTGGTATTCCTCTCGCAAGACCGCTGATCCTCGAATACCCCGGCGATCCGAATGTTTACGATGAAAGTTCTGCCTACATGTGGGGAGACAATATACTTGTGGCGCCAGTTGTACAATCGGGGGAAAAGTCACAAACCTTTTATTTACCGGCGGGAAGGTGGTTTGACTATTGGACGGATAAGATTTACAATGGCGGAACAACAGTCAGCGTTGACGCGCCGCTAAATGAAGTTCCGCTTTTCATAAAAGCGGGCAGCATAATCCCGATGCAGCAAGTAATGAATTATGTCGATGAGTTCCCAGCCGACACTATGGTACTCGCGATCTATCCCGATCCAAACGCAGTCTCGACATTCTCTGTTTACGAAGACGACGGAAAAACTTTGGATTATCAAAATGGCGCATCGGCATCGACTCAGTTCAGTGAATCAATGGGTTCGAGCGGCAATCGATCGAGAATGCAAATTTCTGTCGGTGCCTCGATCGGAAGCTACGATGGCAAGCCGGCAAATCGCGTTTATGTCTGTGAAATTCACAAGGTTTCCTATCTTCCCGCGGGCGCAGAAGTTTCTAATCTGGTTTCAGGCGAAAATTCCGGACTCGGGTTATGTTCTTCGGTAGATTCTCTAAATTCATCTGCATCGGGATATTTTTACGATACATCGGCTCAAATTCTATATGTCAAGACCTCAGCAGATGCAGACAGCGAATATTCTATCGTGATAGACAGTGTGGATGTCGCCGGCGTAAAAGACAATTCCAATCTGCCATCGGGGTACAGACTGGGACAGAATTTTCCAAATCCATTCAATCCGTCAACGATTATCTCGTACGATTTGCCGAAGGCATCACATGTGCTGCTGGTAGTGTACGATGATCTGGGCAGGAAGGTGAGGACGCTCGTTGACCAGCAGAAACCTGCGGGAAGCTATCAGGTTGTGTTTGACGCGAGCGATCTTCCGAGCGGAATGTATTTCTACAAGATTACTGCCGGAGCATTTACAGCGACTAAGAAACTCGTGTTGGTTAAGTAGTCTCAGCTCTGCAGATGTGACTTGATTTCCTTTGTCCTCGTGCGTGCCGGAACTACTGAGCCATGTTGCTGTCGTCTGGCAGTGACAAATCTCTTCCTCTTAAGGTTCGGCTGTATTTAGCGGTTTCAGAGCGACTTCAATTATGTTCTCATCCTTCTGCATCTCGACCAGCCTCTCATTTGATGGTGCGCCATCAAGGAGCAGCGTGCAGCAGGCGGCCTTCGACTTCTCGAAAATTATGTTTGTCATCTCCTCAATGTTGATTCCGTCGTTTCGAAGCTTATCAAGTATTCCTGCGAGAACCCCGACTCGGTTATAATGTCGAACCACGAGCGACTGCGTAGCAGATGAGCGCGCCCGGATATTGACTGTGTTCACCGGCACACCTGTCTCTTGAAATGACTTGACGATCCGCACCACCTCATCGGCAATTGCTTCCGAAGCCTGATCGGTCGATGCGCCAATGTGAGGTGTCGCGGTGACCATGGCTGCGAGCTCCTTATCGACGAACGGCGCTTCACCCCCCGTTGGCTCGTTCTCGAAAACGTCCATGCCGACACGAAGTTTCTTCGTTCTGACTGCATCCTTCAAAGCTTGTGTGTCGACCACCTCGCCCCTCGAAGTATTTATGAGAATTGCCCCGGGCTTCATGGAATCGAGAAAGGACTGATTGACCATGTGGTGAGTCTCCTCTTTGTACGCAACATGGATAGTAACTGCATCCGATTGCTGTGCGAGCGTCTTAGGATCCGAAACACGGACAACACCAAGTTCCTGTGCCGCTTCTTCGGTTAGATTTCTCGACCATGCAATCACTTTCATCTCGAGACCCAGGGCGCGCCTTGCTACCGCTCTGCCAATGGCTCCGAGCCCGATTATTCCCAGTGTGCGCCCCTTGAGTCCTCGTGCTTTGCCGTATTCTTTCTTTTTCCATGATCCGTTTCGTAGATCGGATGTCGCATTTGGTATCTGTCGGTCTGCCGCGATCAAAAGTCCAATCGCGAGTTCAGCGACGGCCTCGGTGTTTTTCCCGGGGCAGTTTGAGACATAGATACCTCTTGCGTTAGCGGCATTTAGGTCGATTGTGTTTACTCCGGCTCCTGCACGGATGATGAGAGAAAGATTCGGCGCCGCTTCGATTGTCTTAGATGTGACCTTCGTCGAACGGACAACAAGAATGTCCGAATCCCCGATGGCTTGCGGGAGGTTATCTGCGGTCAATTCAGGATTTACCGTGACTTCCATCCCAAGTTTCTTTAACGCCGAAACTGTCTTATCCGATAGCTTGTCAGCAATGAGGACTTTCATAATTGCTCCTTTCTGATGAAGGTTGAACTTGCTGAGTTGCCTTTTGGGTCAACTCAGAGTTGGACGCGATATTTTGATCCTTGTATTGAAAATTTAGTTCCTCTTTTATTGAGATTCAAAGCCACCAGCTTGGCGGGTTGCTAAGGGCTATCCGAAACTCGCAAACCCATGAGGATTATCTTCATCGCAGTAATCGCACATTGAGGTTGTGACTCATCTCACTTTGTTTAGAGAAGGGCCTTTCCTATGAATAGAAAGGTGCTAACTAAAGATGTAACTTGAAACAAAGACCGCTCTTAGAGACCTTGACAGGTTAGATTAATTTTTCTCAAATAATGCTAGCATAATCCGGAGGCTATATGAAGGAAAAAGATACTGAGAACTTCGCTGAACTGGATTCTTCACGGCGAAGATTTATAAAGACAGTCGGCACTGCTGCTGCAGGTTTACTCGTTGTCCCTTACCTGCGACCATCGGGGGTCTTCGCCTACGCGCACAAGGGGACCTCTTTTTCAAAAAGCCCGCTAGACTACCTTGCGACCGTCGCAATAACAAATACAAATCCATCTACGGGCTCCCTCCCGGCAGATAGCTACGTTTACGATGACGCCGGAGGCGGCGTCAAACAGAAAGTGTACTACCTTCTCGGATTGCTCGATCAAAATCAATCTGGCAAGGTGTCAGCCTTGTTTAGCACGGGAAAAAAAGTCGTAATAAAAATGAATTTGACGGGTGGATCGAGCAATGCAACAAGTCCGAACCTGAAGGGGCTTCCCGCGACTGAAGTTATATGGTCCCATCCGATGGTTGTCGAGGCCGTGGTACAGTTTATAATTGATGCGGGCGTTTCGCCAAGCGACATCTCAATAGTGGATAGCCTTGGAAGCGGCGACTCTTTCACCAAATCTGCCTATCAGGGCTACGTGGATGCCAAGAATGCATTGGGATGCAATCTGGTTGACACTACCCAGGGTACTTTTGTTGACATCCCCATCACAGGCGGTTTTAATTTTTCGTCTATCCATATGAATCAGATATTTAAAGATGCGGACGTCTATGTTTCAGTCCCGAAATTGAAGCAGCATGCCACAGCTGGACTGACATGTTCGATCAAGAATCAGATGGGGGCGACGCCACAATCATACTACGAGTTGAGTGGTTATACTTATCGGCGGGAAAGGCTTCACCATGCATCGGGCACTGCCTCAGAATGGAATTACCTGCCCGAGACTCTCTGCGATTTGAATGCAGCCCGGCCGGTCCATCTTGCCGTGGTTGACGGAATCAAATCCGCTGTCGGCGGGGAGGGACCTTGGAATGTTCCCACCTGCCCCTTCGCTCCCGCCTCAAAACACGTTTTGATTGCTGGATTGGACCCGGTTGCAACCGATACGATTGGTGCAAAAATTATGGGACTCGATCCTGAAGCAACGACTCTGACTTTACCAGGGCCGCTTACGGACAATGGTGTTTCATCCACAGAGTGCGATAACTATCTGAACCTTCTCAACGGAAGGAACGGTTGGACAAATCAACTAAATAGCATTAACATCGTCGGTGACGGGAAAAACTTGGTAACCGCAATACGACCGAAGGTTGAGGCACAGCAGCCCAAAGAATTCAAGCTGGGCGCGAACTATCCGAATCCGTTTAATCCATCGACCATGATAGTTTTTTATTTGCCGCGCAATGAACATGTGACGTTGAAGGTGTATGACGTTGCCGGCCGTGCCATAGAGACCCTTGTTGATGGCGTGGCCCCTGCAGGCGAACACAAATTGCAATGGAACGCGACGGGGTTGGCAAGCGGCATTTATATTTGCAGAATGCAGGCCGGGAATTTCTCCGAAACGATAAAAATGGTTTATCAGAAGTAAAGGACTGAAACCCTCGAAGCTGCTCGACGAATTCCCCTGAGTAACGGCCATCTTCAAGAAGACTGGTCGCAAAAACATCGGTTGCGACAGTGAGGATGTGCGCCGTGTGCCTTCAAGTCAAGTTGAACGAACCACTCGCCTTAGAGTTGACACAACGTCAAGTGGTAAACCAAAGACGGTTTTTCTCAATGATCAAAGAGCGTTCTTTGCGATCTGAACCTGAATGAATAATTGTTTCGAACTGGATAGATTGATATCCGTATATTCCGTAACTTCTGAGGTTCTCGCGTATCGCGATGAAACGGAATTCGAGAGTATCTCTTGAAATCTTGTGCATCAAACCAAATAAAGGTTGGGAAGCTTTATGAAAGAAAAATCAAAGTCCTCACTCGCGGCAGAAATTAACAATTCTATAGAAATGGATTCTTCGAGGCGAAGATTTATAAAGACAGTCGGCACGGCGGCGGCTGGATTGCTCGTTGTTCCGTATTTGAAACCGTCGGGAGTTTTTGCCTACAATCATAAACGCACTTCTTCTTACCTGGCAACGGTCGCTATCACCAATACGACAGGCACTCCCGCTGATAGCTATACTTATGATGATTCTAACGGCGGCATCAAACAGAAAGTGGAATATCTCTTTAGCCAGCTCGATGGGGTTTCCAGTTTGTTTAGCAAGGGCAAGAAAGTTGGGATAAAAATAAATCTGACTGGCGGTTCAGGCAACGCTGATAAAAACGGAAATGTTGACGGCGTGCCTATCGGGGAAATCATGTGGACTCATCCGACCGTTATTCAAGCGGTGGGTGAATTCATTCTCAGTTGCGGTGTTAATCCCGGCGACCTTTACATCGTGGATTCCTTCTGGGACACCACCTGGAAGAATGCAGGATCTACAGCACCGTTCGGCTCCAACGACAGATTCGGTTATCTGGCAGTTCAAAAGGCTTTGGGCTGTAACGTAGTCGATCTAAACGACACGACCGCAGCCAATATCACAACCATATCAACCGGAAGCAATTACTTCAACTTCCCTTCGTTCACTATGAACAAAATATTAGAGGAAGTCGATGTCTATGTGTCGATTCCCAAATTGAAGCAGCATTCTATGGGCGGCCTTACATCCGCACTCAAGAATCAGATCGGGACGGTTCCCATGACGTTATACACAATAACCGGCGATAACGGCCGCAGAGGAAAGCTTCACCATGCCGCAAGCACCGATCCGGAATGGAAATACTTGCCCGAGACGATTTGCGATCTAAATGCAGCTCGCCCAGTCCATCTTGCTGTTGTCGATGGAATTAAGAACGCGACGGGCGGGGAGGGAGCCTGGTGTGCGAATTTTGCGCCGTGCACGAAGCATGTTCTGATTGCGGGAATAGATCCTGTTGCGACTGATAGCATCGGTGCGTACATCATGGGCCTCGATTGTGAGGCAAAGACTCTCCCGTTGCCTGCCAAGATGACGGACGGCACCGCGACCTCTACGACAACCGATAACTATCTCTATCTTCTCAATGCAAAAGGTGTCGGTACAAACCAACTGAAAGAGATCAACATTATCGGTGACGGAGCAAATCTGATTACCTCGGTCCGACCAAATATTGATACGACACAGCCTGCTGATTTCAAACTCTGTGCGAATTTTCCAAATCCGTTCAATCCATCAACGATAATTGTCTTTTATTTGCCACAAAATGAGCACGTTAGTCTGAAGGTTTTCGACGTCACGGGTCGGGCAATCGAGACACTTGTTGAAGGAGAGGTTCCTGCTGGCGAGCACCGTTTGCATTGGAGCGCGACTGGCCTGGCAAGCGGAGTCTATATTTGCAGAATGCAGGCAGGAAATTTCTCTGAAACAATAAAGATGTTGTATCAAAAATAGCAGAGAGCTTTGTCCAGATAGGCACGAGAACGCGAGTAGTACACAAGGGAATTAAGTGCGTGGAACTCGTTGCCGCTTCATGTCTTAACGGCATAAGCGTTCTTTCTTCTAATTCTCGAAGGCCTCCGCAGACCTTCTCACAAGTATCTGCAAGCGCATCCTTGCGAGGACGAGATCCGAATTTTGAGATTCGCAAGTAAACATATTTGGGCATTTGGCGCGGCAATATTGTATCTGTTTGTTGGAGTCTCAGCGGCGCTCGCTCTTAATCTCCACAAAAGCATTTCTCAGTATGGTCATAGTTCCTGGATTCGTGAGAACGGTTTGCCAGCGAATGATGTCAAAGTGGTTCTTCAGACACGTAATGGATACATTTGGCTGGGCACCACATCAGGTCTGTTCCGTTTCGACGGTGTGGACTTCAGCGAGGTGATGACAAACCCGGACAATTCAAGAATCCATGAATCGATTTCTGCTCTGTGTGAGACCGAAGATTCGAGTCTGTGGATCGGGACTCAGTTTGGGGGATTGCGGAGGTTGAAAGACGGCAGGATAGACCGCTATACCTCAGACAACGGATTCTATGATACGCAGGTTAACGACCTGTTTGAGACGAGGGACGGGCGGCTCTTGATTGGCACAGCGATCGGGATCTTTGTGTTCCGAGACGGGAAGTTCAAAAATGTTTTTGCCAATCCCAATTACATAACAAATCTTGCTGAAGATTCGTTTGGGAGAATCTGGGCAGGCACCTATGACGGGGTACGATTATTGGATGGCACTCACTTCACCAAAACCCAAAGCATTACCGTCGCAGATGGCTTGCCTAATAACTTGATTACTTTCTTCTATGTGGATCACGAAGCAAATGTCTGGATTGGTACTTTTAACGGCCTGGCACGTTGGAAAAACGGAATAATTACTACCTATAACGTTGTCAACGGTTTGTCAGATTATCATATCAACGCAATATTTGAAGACCGTGACGGTAATCTTTGGGTAGGAACCCAGAGAGGGATTAATCGCCTCTGCGAGAATAAATGGACCTCGTATAATACTTCGGATGGGCTGACGGCGAACAATGTTTTATCATTTGCTGAAGATCGGGAGGGAAGTATCTGGGTTGCGACGGATAATGGATTGGACCAATTCAAGGACGTCAACATTACCACGTTAACAAAATCCGAGGGCCTTTCAGACAACCATATCTGTGGCGTGATCGAGACTGCAGACGGCGCGCGATATTTTCTTAGTGACCAAGGAGCAAGCGTTACGCGGCTCGAAAATGACAAGGATACGGTGTATAACATTCCTGTCGGGCCTGCCTATTTGGCGCGAGATGGCAGTGTTTGGATTGGGCAGAGTGGATCCCTTTTCAATATAAGGAAGGGAAGGGTTATCCAGTATGATGCGCATGCTGGTCTGCCATCCAAATGGATCTCAGCTATCGCCGAAGATGGTAAAAGCATATTCATGTACCTGGATCACGCCGGGATCTTTCGATTCATTAATGGGCGATTGGAGCCTTATCTGCTCGCTGATCGAGTTAGGTTTCCAATGCCTCAAGAATACGTAACGTGTTTCTATCAGCAATCAGATAATTTGCTGTGGGTCGGTACTGCGGATTCGCTGGTGAAAGTGCAGAATGGGAAGATCGTTGGTTTCACGACAACAGATGGCTTAGCCGGTAATTGGGTAAGTTCCATATTTGACGATGAACAAGGGAGCCTCTGGATAAGCTCTCCGCAGGGAGGACTCGCTCGCTACAGGGATGGAAAGTTTACTCCTTACACAACTAAGATTGGCCTGTTCAATGCCCAGGTTTTTTGCGTGCTTGGTGACGATTGCGGTGGTCTTTGGTTGAGCAGCCCTGAAGGAATCGGCTATGTTAAGAAACAGGAGCTTGACGATTATGCTGACCATCGAATTCAAAAAATCAATTCGAAAGTCTATTCAACTGCCGACGGCATGAAAACAGACGAGTGTTGGGGTGGATGGCAGCCCGCCGGCTGGAAATCAAAAGACGGCGATATCTGGTTCGCGACACGAAATGGGGCAGTGATGATCGATCCTAAGGGCTTCAAAAAAAATGAGCTTCCTCCACCCGTGTTGATCGAAAAGGTCGTTGCAGACCAGAAGTCAATCGCCGCTGGCAAAGTCACGACGTTTCCGCCTGGGACAGACAAGTTTGAGTTCCACTATAGTGCTCTGAGTTTCTTGGTTCCTCAAAGAGTCATGTTCAAATATAAACTCATGGGATATGACCGCGATTGGATTGATGCCGGAACGCGGCGAGCGGCCTACTATACGAACCTTCCACCCGGCGACTATCAGTTCCGGGTTGTAGCAAGTAACAATGACGGAGTATGGAATGAAACCGGTGCAAGTTTCAGCTTCACGCTCGAGCCGCAATTCTTCCAGACATATTGGTTCTACGTCTTAATGTTCGTGATTGCCGGGGGTTTCGTGTTTGGTACCTATCGCCTCCGGGTTTTACAATTGTTGAGAAGAGAAAAGGAGCTGAATGTCCGCATCCAGGATGCACTTGCAAACATAAAGACCTTGAGCGGATTAATACCGATTTGCTCGAACTGCAAGAGGATTCGAGATGACAAAGGGTACTGGGAGTTTTTGGAGAAGTACATACAAAGCCATTCGGAGGCGCAATTCTCCCATGGCATTTGTCCGGACTGCGTTGCAAAATTATATCCCGATTTGCTTCCGGAGTTGGATAAAAAGAAAAAGAAATAGCAAGTGGGTCGCACCAATGCTGCTGAATCGCATGGACCGATTATTTTGATTCAACAATTGTGAATTCAGAATCTCCCGGAGTGGTGCTTCGGAGGAAACTTTGAATTACCTTTTGTAAACGTTTGTGGGTAGATTTCTTCACACGGATGTAAACTTTACCGATAATGGTGCGAGGTTAGCTTCTGCGGAAACAATTTACGCTGTCATAAGTGCTCAATCTGCAATAGGTTGCCGTCAGTCCATGGGATTCATGGATTCTCAGAAGGTCGGTATGGAATTGGATAGTTATATTCTTGAGAATTGGTTGATGAGACCCGAGCAAAATGAATGATTGCGGTTCGGCCAAAGGATTGCATTCGTAAAAGGATATGGATATATTTTCGCAAATAGTAATTGCTTCGGCAAGAGATTCAGTGTGTTCACATTTTGGTCATGATTTAGTGACACTTCCCAGAACTCAAGAGGAGATGAGATGGGTACAGGACAAATGCTAATATCGATAGGGGCCATCGTGCTCCTGGGGACGGTAATCCTAAACACAAATAGAGGGATTACTAGCAGCAGCCAGGTTATGCTGGAGACGAATTTCGGTCTCGAGGCAGTTTCGCTTTGTGCTTCGACCATAGATGAAGCCGAGTACCTCCCCTTCGATGAGAGCACCCGCAATAGCAGGGCGGACAGCGGCCTATCCCAACTAACCTTGCCAGCGAACCTTGGAGAGGAGAGCTCCGTGAATGATACACTGAATGACTTTGACGATTGGAACGGCCACATAGGCGTAGGATACCGTCTGGAGAAGGATTCACTAGCTACTGGCTGGTACATGCGGAAGACTCAAGTTCACTACGTCGATTTCTACACCCTTAATATTGATAATACTAATAGACAATGGCTGAAAAGGCTGGATGTATGGGTCTGGAATACTGCGGATTCAGCTGGCTCAATCGTCCATATGTACTCCATCTATGGCTACTGGTATTTCAGGTGAGGTGAAATCATGGGTTCTACTGTACTAATCGACATCATAGGCTCCATGTTGATTGGAGGATTGCTCCTTCTCTCCGCTTTGCGGATGAATGAAACCGCTACAAAGAATACTTATCAGTCACAGGAGAATTTGACAGTTCAGCAGAATATGACAGCGATAATCCAGACAATCCAACAAGATTTCAGGAGAATCGGGTATTGTAAAAACCCGTCGCTCACATCTAATCCCGCATATTACATCCTTTATGGGACTGCGGACAGCATAGTATTTGCTGCTGACCTTTATGATTGTGGCACATTGAACACTGTAAAATGGTGGTTGGGGGCAAGTATTAAGACGCCAAATCCCGACACGATGTGGATGTTGTGCAGAAAAGTTGACAATGGAACTACGCTCGATGCAAATCTCGGGATAACGCAGTTCTCTATGGTGTACCTTGATGCGAGCAATGCTATAATACCACCCCCTTACGTCGCAGGAGTAACTCCGCGGATTCCTCAGTTGATTCAATTGACCATCAGAATAGAGCCAACAGCCGCGTATGCAGAGCCAACAGCCCTCTATCGTGATACCGCCTATACACAGAACTTTGCTTACTGGCGGCAAACAAGATTGGTGTCTAGAAATATTACATTGAATAGATAGGAGTTCAACAATGGTCGGAAGAGCAGCTTTGATTGTCATAATGGGCTTCAGTCTGATATTTGGGATTGCAGGCCAGTATTGGAATAGGACCAATGATCGCGCGGTGGAAAACTTCTACAATTATTATGATTCAACCGCCTCACACGAATTGGCGATCAGTGCAATAAACATATTAGCCGACACTATTTTCTGGGCCTCTGCTAATGGGACGTCACTGAAGAATCTCAATATTGGCTCAAGGAGTTTTGGCGGAAACGCTACGTACACCATGTACACTCGACCGGATACACTCAATGGTGATAGCGTCATTCGCGCTTATGCCTACGGAGTCTACACGAGCGCCATGGGTAAGCCCATAAGGGACACCGTAGAAATAGTCTTGAGACCTGGAAGGTTTTGTTCATGGTCATTCTTCACTGGTGATGACAATGGCGTCTATTGGCAAACAGGTGACACCTGCTTTGGACCCTATCATACCAACACGAAGCTCTGTATTGACGGTGCTCCGGTGTTTAGCCAGAATGTCACCGTTGGTACCGGTTTGACCGCATATAACGGTGGCACCGCGAAAAGCGTAACTCCGAGCCAATTACCCGACTCAAAGGGGGATTCATTAAAATGTGGTAGCTATGAATCCGGAGTCATAATTCCGTTGCCGAGTTCTCTGGCCAATTACAATAACATATCGGGGACCACCGTGTTCAACGACACAACCTCCACACCTTCAGGCAAGAAGTACTCCTACGATGTCTATTTCTCGTTCACTGGCTCTGATGGAAATGTCGGGTATTACACTCAGGTTTCGTCGATAAGCGGCACCACGGTTACGAGTGTTAAAAGGGTTCCAGCGACGGGGCTTACTACTGTACCAATAAGCTCATTTGGGAATGCCGGTGGGCAGGGAGAAGGAAGCGTAGTTGTTGTGCAGAATGGAGACATCCATGTATCTGGAACGATGGATGGGCGGGTCACATTTGTTGCGGAACAAACCATGACGGGGCAGCCCGCCCGCGTAAGTTCAAGCGCATTTGGTAATAGTACCAGCGGAAGCTTTGATTTCTTGGGTTCCAACGGAAACACCAATAATGGAAACATCATAATAAGTGGAAGCACGACCTATAACGACAAGCCGATCGGTAATGATGCCAGTGAGGAGCTAGCTCTCGTTGCTGATAACAGCATCATGGTAGGGGAGGATGGGTATGATGGGCCGGCTGCGCTGTCGGCTAATTCGACCGTCAACGTGAATGCGGAGTTATTCTGCCGGTCGGGCAAGTTCTTTGGGAATAACTATGGCAAAACTAAAATGGGAACTCTGAATATTCTCGGCTCCGTAGCCCAGAATGTGCGCGGGCCAGTTGGCACTGTTGGCTCACCTGGAACCGGATACACGAAGCACTACACGTACGACAACCGTTTTTCGGGAACGTTGACATCCCCTCCTTACTCTCCCTCGACCGGATGTTACAACATTGTCTCCTTCCGCGAGTGAAGCAATAACGAGGCGACTCTGCATTTTCATCGATGCGCCAGCGAAACGCAGCATCTGAGCGGGAATAGCAAAAACCCTGCGATTTGGCTCATCCGGTTTGTCGGCCCCGTTCAGTTTCATCTCCGGCCACCAAGTCATTAATAGCTATTTGTCCCCGAGTCCCTAAGTGGTTAAGGGTGCTATGTATACCTTGGCGGGCTGACCGCGAGCTTCTTTCAATTCTCCATGGCTAATCTCTCCTAGCTTCTGTCATTTCTTCAGATTCCAATCTAAAATCAATCTCCAAACGGCGATGTGAGCTTTCAATTCATGGCGAGGTTTATTACATTGCGTCGTGTTTCATTGAGCGCTCATTTCACTAAACAATAGCCCGAAGGACTCGTTCTCGCTCCCGGAGTGATCCCTTGGGGGAAGTGATGCCTTCGGCAGAAGGAGGAAAATTTCATGAAGCATTTGAAGTACGTGCTGCCAGTTTTTGCCATGGCGATTCTTGCTGCTATCACAATCACATGCAGTGGTTGCTTTGGTGGCTACAACATGATGGGTCTCCATCTCTTCTCCATGAAGGTTGAAGTGCGCGGGCCGAATAATGCCGCTCTTGTTGGTGCAGTAGTCCACTGCAGCTGCGGTGAGACCGTCACAATCGACACGAACGGGGTCGCCACCCTCCACTTCTCGGACGTAGGTCCATATTACATTTCGGTTGTCTACCAGGACAAAGTCATCTCATCTTACAACGTCTCCATGCCTTCAGATGGCGATAAAACCCTGGCGGCTAACTACGTGCCTGCTCCCAGCCAGCCAGCAAACGCCGCTGCACCTCCGCCGTCAGAAGGGAATAACGCCGGGCTTGCCATGATGGCATCTCAACTTTATCCGATCCTTTTCCAGTATATGTTCAGCGCTTATGGCTACAGCATGGAATTAAGTCCGTACCAGGCAGGACAGTATACCGATTGGGTCATCTCAGGCAAGAGCGGGAATCCTTTCGAGACTCGAAAGTCCTTCCTGACCACGCAGCCGGACGGCAAAGAATGGTGGGGTATGACCTACATTTCCAACAAAGATACCATCATGATGGAAGTGATGTTCTCTGAGAAACATCAATCAATCAGACGGATGCGACAAAGATTTGGGAATGACAAACCCCAAGAAGTTCCGGTTACTGAGGGATGGTACACTGCGCCAATGCAGCTCACCCCGGAATCGGTCGAGGGTTCGGTTGTGAAAAAGGGAGTGAGTGTTACCGTTTCTGCTGGGACGTATTCTTGTGACCAGCTTGAGTTTGCCACCGCTGGAGGGAACATGACCTTGCGGATGTGGAGAACGGCAAACGTTCCCGGCGGGGTTGTCAAATATGAAATGGTTGACAAAGATGGGGATAAGATCTATTCAGGCGAATTGAAAGCGACCGGAAACGGTGCGGTGACGCAATTGGGCTCATACTAGGGTGGTGCCTCCAGGGCTTCGTTTCTCATGACTGAATTGAGCCAGCCGTCTGAAAAGATTATGGAATGATATTCCTAGCTAACCCCGGCCTCAAAGCCGGGGTTAACTCTTAGGTCGGACTTCAGCCCGAGACTCTGATCATTGACGACTGAATTACTGTCGTCGAAATGCGGATATGAGTGCTGTTCAACTGTGGGTTTGATTCTCCATCGATGAGAGGCTAAATTTAGTGAAAAGGTGCGACTCACAACTGGGACCGGAGAATCAATGAACCCCCTGAATGATCTAATCGTTTCCTCGCTTCAGCTTTTCCCTAAGGGTTTCGTCAAGCGTTTTGCGATGCGCTATATCGCGGGGGAAGATATTGGCGATGCTATAAGGGTGGTCCAGGAGACAAATTCCAAGAGCATGACGGCTACTATCGATGTACTCGGCGAAAATGTCAGTTCGAAAGATGATGCAATCGAATCTACGAAAGCCGCTAGTGAAGTACTCGAAGTAATCGCGAAAAATCGGCTTGACGCCAATCTGTCCATTAAGTTGACTCAATTTGGGTTGAACATAGACCCCGACTTTTGTCTCAATAATGTGAAAGAAGTCCTGGAGCTGGCGAAGGCCCATAATAACTTTGTCAGAATTGATATGGAAGATTCGACCACCACAACCGCGACTTTGAAGATGTACGAAAGGCTCCGCGAATTGGGTTTTGACAATACGGGTGTTGTAATTCAGTCCTACATGCGCCGAAGCGAAGACGATGTCAAGCGTCTGGTTGAAATGAACGCAAGCGTCAGACTTGTCAAAGGAATCTATGTGGAGCCCGAATCCATCGCCTTCAAAAGAAAAGATGAAATCAGAAGAAACTTCGTCAAGTTGATGAACCTGCTCATCGACGGGAACTGCCGCGTTGCAATTGCAACTCACGATGACTACCTGACCCGTGCAGCGTATGACTCGATCGGAAGATCATCGGCGGACAAACATGAATTTCAGATGCTTCTCGGAGTTCGACCTGATCTAAGAGACAAAATAGTTGCGGATGGACACAAGCTGCGGGTCTATGTCCCGTTCGGCAAACATTGGTATGCCTATTCCATAAGAAGATTCCAGGAGAATCCTCAGGTTGCGGGTTCTGTGATGAAAGCCATTCTAACAGGGAAATAGCAGCGCTGATTGGATGAACAAAAGGTTTAGCCTTGTTTCCGAATACAAGCCATCCGGAGATCAGCCCGAAGCAATCCGCGAGCTCACTGAAGGATTAAGGAACAATCAGAAGTTTCAGACTCTGCTTGGGGTCACGGGGAGCGGCAAGACCTATACCATGGCACAGATCATCCAGAATATCAACAAGCCGACGTTGGTCATTTCACATAACAAGACACTCGCTGCGCAGTTGTATGGCGAGTTCAAACAATTATTCCCAGAAAACATTGTTGAGTTCTTCATATCCTACTACGATTATTACCAGCCCGAGGCGTACATCCCGCAGACAGACACGTACATTGAGAAGGACTCTTCAATTAATGATGAAATAGACCGTCTGCGGCTCCGGGCGACGAGCTCACTGCTAAGCGGGCGGGACGACGTCATTGTCGTGGCATCTGTCTCCTGCATTTACGGTATCGGTTCCCCGATGGATTACCAGCACGAAGTTGTTGTCCTGCGGAAAGGTGAGAAGATGGGACGGCGGCATCTCCAGGAAATGCTCATAAAGAGCCTCTATGCAAGGAACGATGTTGAGTTCCTGCGGGGGAATTTTCGCGTGCGCGGGGATGTCATTGAAATATTCCCTGCTTACGAAATTGAGGAAGCAGTGAGAGTCGAATTCTTCGGAGACGAGGTCGAGTCGATAAAAACCTTCGATCCATTGACAGGCGTTCCGATTGTCGGGATGGACGAGGTAATCATTTATCCCGCCAGGCATTTCGTAACCACTGAAGATAAACTCGAAGCAGCGATAATAGGGATTGAGAATGAGCTCGCCGGCAGGTTGACCGAGCTGCGTGCGCTGGGAAAATATCTGGAAGCTCAACGATTGGAACAGCGGACAAGATTTGACATCGAAATGATGCGCGAAGTCGGCTATTGCAGCGGGATAGAAAACTATTCGCGTCATATCACAGGAAGGGAGCCGGGCCAGCGTCCCTACGTGTTGCTGGACTATTTCCCGAAAGACTTTATGGTGTTCATAGACGAATCGCACCAGACCCTGCCCCAGCTCCGGGCAATGTACCACGGGGACCGCTCGCGTAAAACGACTCTCGTTGAGTATGGGTTTCGTCTCCCTTCTGCATTGGACAATAGGCCGTTGAAATTTGAAGAGTTCGAATCAGTGGTAAATCAGGTTATCTTCGTCAGCGCGACGCCGGACAAATACGAGCTTGAAAAGAGCGGCGGAGTGATAGTCGAACAGGTAATCAGACCCACCGGAATAGTGGACCCCCTTGTTGAAGTCAGACCTCTAAAGAATCAAATGGACGATTTGATACATGAGATAAGAGGTCGCGTGAGTCGCAAAGAGCGAACGCTCGTAACGACGCTGACGAAAAGAATGTCGGAAGACTTGACTGAGTATCTCAGAAATTTGAATATCAGGGTAAAATACATTCATTCAGATATTGATTCATTGGAGCGTGTTTCAATTTTGAGGGACCTTCGACTCGGCGAGTTCGACGTTCTCGTCGGAGTGAACCTGCTGCGAGAGGGGCTCGATTTGCCGGAGGTCTCTCTCGTCGCGATATTGGATGCCGACAAAGAAGGATTTTTACGTTCGGAAAAATCACTGATCCAAACTGCCGGAAGAGCCGCAAGGAACATAGGCAGCAAGGTGATTTTGTATGCCGACATTGTCACTCGAAGCATGAGGAAGATGATTGACGAGACGGATCGGCGCCGGAAAATCCAGAGTGACTATAACGTGGAACATGACATCATACCGAAATCAATCTTCAAGACGGTCGAAGAGATCCGAGCATCAACTGCGATCGCTGACGTTCGGGCAGAGAGCGAGGAGAGGACAAAGAGGCTTCAGCACGCCAGCGTCGGAGAAAAACCGGAAAAGTATCTGAGCGATCAGCAGAGAAAAGATTTGATAGATCGTCTCACCAAGGAAATGTATCAGTCTGCAAAAGAGCTCGACTTTGAGAGAGCAGCCGAGCTGCGCGACGAAATACACAGGCTTTCGGCTAAGAATTGAGACCTTTCCAGCCTCTGGCGAAGATTACGGATGCGTTTGTAAATTTTATTTATCCTCCGCTATGTTCGACGTGCTGGAGAAACCTCGCGCGCAATGAATTCTATGTCTGTCACAATTGCTGGGAAGGTTTCGAGCGGGTTGTGCCGACCGAAAGTGTAATTCAGGCCATCGAGGAAAAATTCCTTGCCGACAGATGGATCGATAAAATCGACTCGGTTTTTCTTTTCGAACAGGATCCTCGTGTCAGAGCTGCCATCCACCTTCTGAAATATTCTGGCGCGGAACGAATCGCAGAACAGCTTGGCGCCTTCATTGCACAGAAGGTTGTGACCGACGAGAAACTTTCCATTAGCGACATGATAGTTCCAGTGCCATTGCATCCGGCGAGAAAACGCGAGCGGGGCTACAATCAGAGTGAATTGATTGCAGATAGTGTCAGCAAGCAACTGGGAATCAAGAGTGAAATCCATCTTTTGGAAAGAACGAGACAGACTCAGTCGCAGACGCTGTTCGATCTTGAGGGAAGGACGAAAAACATTGCCGGTGCGTTTTCAATAAGAAAAAAATTCAAAGATGCCGCAGAAGGCAAGAACGTCCTCCTGATAGACGACGTAATCACAACCGGATCAACGATCAGAGAATGTGCGATAGCGCTGAAGGAAAATGGAGCAGCAGAGGTATATGCGGCTTCGGCGGCAATCACGATATAAAGATCTCGAATTACTAGTGGTGTCCTGATTTCGATTCTCTTTGAAAATTGTAAAAACATTTCTAACCGCAAAGGTCGCAAAGATTCGCCAAGTACCTTTATCGATTTCCTTTCAACTATAATCTTTGCGCATCTCCGCGCGCTTGGCGGTTTGGTGGGCTTTCTTTTAGAACCGAATTCAAACTAGGACACTACCGAATTACTTTGGATTTTCGCGCATTTTCCTTTAAACTTTAACATGGAACGAGTTCTATACTTGGTGGCAATCGCACTAATGATTTCTTCTTGTTCAAAAAAAGCTCAGCAGGAGCAAACTCAGGAAGCCCAGCGTGTGGCCCAGATTCCTTCGGTGCCAATACCGCAGTTTGATGGTGCCTCGGCATATTCCTACCTGGTAAAGCAATGCGATTTCGGTCCGAGGAATCCGAACAGCGTCGGACACGAAAAATGTCTTGCATACTTTCAACAACAATTCAGTCTTTACGCCGATTCGGTCGGACTACAGAGTTTCACTGTTCCCGGGTATGATGGAACAGTCCTGCACCTGACGAACTTGATTGCAAGTTTCAACTTGCGAGCGAAGGTGCGCGTTTTGATTTCGGCGCACTGGGATACACGACCGCGCAACGATCAGGAGCGCAATGGTCCGCAGGATCGGCCAATCCTCGGTGCGAATGATGGTGCAAGCGGGGTCGCAGTTTTGCTTGAAATGGCACGCTGCTTCAAGCAGAATCCTCCTCCTGAAGGCGTTGATCTAGTACTCTGGGACGGCGAAGATTATGGCAAAGAGGGCAGTCTCGATTATTATTTTCTTGGCTCGAAATACTGGGCGGCAACGAAACCATTTTCGTATTATCCGATTTTTGCCGTCAACCTCGATATGGTCGGTGACAAAGAACTGACTCTTCCGAAAGAGCGTAACTCCGTTCAATTAGCACCGGACATCGTCGACCTTATCTGGAACACCGCTGCAGAAATGGGCGTCTCGCAGTTCGAGGATAAAGTTGGAGATGCAATTTCCGATGATCATCTTTCCCTCGACAATATAGGGGCAAAATGTATTGACATAATTGATTTTGCATATCCGGACCAGACGAACCGGTACTGGCACACAATGGATGACACGCCGGACAAGTGCAGCGGAGAGAGTCTCGCTGCTGTCGGCAAGGTCCTTATCCAGGTTTTATACAGAAAAATACCTCTTTGAAGTCAATGGCAGAGAAATATATTCAATTGAAGATTTCTACTGACCAGCAGGTGAATGACCTCGTTGTCGGTTTTCTCAGTGATGTTGGAGCAGAGGGGTTTGTGGAAGAGTCGAATGAACTTTCCTGCTACTTCGCAGATCGCAAATGGAATCCCTCGTTCCGGACCGACGTTGGCGAGTTTCTTGGCAACTTAAAAAAGCAGGGGAAGATAAGTAGTTTCGCAATAGAAGTCTCAGAGGATCCGCAATCAGGATTGGAACCGGCAGTGGGAAGATACGGTGGTGCCTGTCGAAGTAACGCAGAACGTTGCGATAAAGCCAAGCTGGAAAGAATACAATGGAGATGCAAGAATCGTAATCGAGATCGATCCAAAGATGTCGTTCGGTACTGGTCATCATGAGACGACACGGATGATGATCCAATTGCTGGAAAAGTTCGTCAAAGGCGGCGAGAGAGTTTTGGACATCGGCACAGGCACCGGTGTTCTTGCGATCGCTGCTGTAAAGCTGGGCGCAATGAGCTGCGTGGCGATCGACAACGACGATTGGTCGATAGATAACGCTCGCGAGAATATTAGCAAGAACGGTGTGAACGACAGGATTCAACTCATAAAGGGTGATTTGGCCGCCGTCCCGGATTCAGAGTATGATGTCGTGGTTGCAAATCTAAATCGAAATACGCTTCTATATATCGGGAATGAAATTTCCGGTCGGTGTACAAAGGGAGGAATTTTGCTCGTCACTGGAGTTCTTACGCTCGACGAAGAAGACGTAACCAAGTGCTATAAGGAAAAGGGGTTTGTTTCGGTCGAGGCGATTCGAGAAGCTGAATGGTCAGCCTTGGTTTTTCGGAAGTCTCCCTAGCGAGATAAGAAGTGAGGTATGCGTCGATAGACATCGGAACGAATACGATTCTGATGTTGATAGGGGAAGTGATCGAATATGGTGGGCGAGGGAAGAGCGAGCTGAGGATTGAACCTCTCAGGGATTTCTACGAAGTACCGCGAGTCGGCAAGAATGTCTCCGTCACAAAAAAACTTGATCCGGCTTCAATCGAGCGTGGGCTGGAAGTCTTGAGAGATTATAAAGCCATTGCGAGCGATTACAAAGTCGACAAGATTATCGCTCTGGCCACGAGTGCAGTTAGGGACGCAGTCAACAGAGAAGACTTCACTGGACGGGTGAAGAACGATCTGGGAATAGAAGTCGAAGTGATAAGCGGAGAGATGGAAGCGGATATAGGCTTCATGGGCGCAATAAGTGGGTCTCCATACCGGAATCAACCGACCCTTGTGATTGACATCGGCGGCGGGAGTACCGAGTTAAGTTACGGAACGGGCATGCGTCCTGCCATCGCCAGAAGCCTGGACATCGGTGCAGTCAGAATTACGGAAAGATTTCTTCATCATGATCCGCCCAATCCAGCCGAGTTGGCTGAAGCCGGCGAATCGATAAGGGTCCATTTGAGTTCGTTTCCGTTTGTGAAAATAGAGCCGCGGGTTATTTTTGCAGTGGCAGGAACAGCAACGACTCTCGCGCTGATAGCGCAGAAAAGATATGACTTTGACGTGTCGGCAGTCACGAACTATGTCATTTCCGTTGAAAAGCTCGTTGAAATTTTTGAAGCAATCAAGAAAAAATCGACAGCTGAAATCCTTAGTCTTACCGAAGCTGCCAGGGGCAGGGCAGATGTCCTCGTTGCCGGCGCATTGATTCTTCGGAAAATTCTTGAAGCGGCGAATGCCTCGGAATTTCTGACGACGGATCGCGGAATTCGGTATGGGTACCTTCTCTATAAGCACAAGCAGTTTTTTGAGAAATGACTCCGTCGTCTCTTGCAGGGCATGCTGTCGAGCTTATCGACAAGATTGTGAAAGCAGATCTTCCAGCCGACAAAGTTGTTGCCGATTTCTATAGGTCAAGAAGATATTTGGGGTCGCACGACCGCCGGTGGATAACCGAAAAAGTCTACGGAATCATCAGGAATTTTCTGCTTCTCAAGGAAATAGGAGCAGCCTGCTCTTCCGATTCCAAGGCATTGGTTATTTTCCTGCTCCATGAAATCCTGATTGCTGGCATGAAACCGGAGGAAATCCGCGGCGTTTATACTGATCTTCTTGATATGTATAAACTTGCAGGCCTCAAGATCGACCTGGAAGAGTCGTCGACTTGTTGCGAAAGGAAAATGACGGAGCTGAAGGCAAGCAACAACGAGCTTGTCTTGAATTCGTTTCCGGATTTCTTCTGTGACCTCTTGCCGTCAAGTGTGAGAAGCGAATGCGTTCCGATAATGAAAGCTTTGAACCGTGAAGCACATGTTTGTGTTCGTGTTGACACAACGAGAATTTCTCGGGAAGCAGTCGTAGATTCATTTCGAAAAATAGGGATAGAAGCTTCAGTGTCAGGCATCTCTCCGCTTGGGATCTATCTATCGAAGCGAGTGAATCTGAACAACGTTGAGCTTTACAGAAATGGGTTCGTAGAAGTTCAGGAAGAAGCGAGTCAGTTGGTTGGATTGATAGTCGACCCACAGAAAGATGAGATTGTGGTCGATGCATGCGCCGGCGCAGGGGGAAAGAGTCTCGAATTCGCCTCGCTGTCGGGGGGACTATCGAAAATTTATTCCCTCGACATCGATAAGGAACGGCTCGACAATTTGAGAATAAGGTCGGAAAGGGGCGGGCATAAAGAGATATCTCCAAGATTCGTTTCGAACGATAGTTTTCAAGGGATTGAAGAGCTTGTTGCCGCCGCGGACAAGGTTGTTATCGATGCGCCCTGCACGGGAAGCGGCACTATCCGGCGGAACCCGGACAAGAAATTCCGGTTGACGAAATCGTCAGTCGAAAAGAAATCTAGTTATCAAAAGAATTTGTTGAGCCATTATTCGCAGCTTACCAGAGTCGGTGGATTCTTATACTACGCCACGTGCAGCATTTTTGAGGAAGAGAATCAGTCGGTGGTAAAGCAATTCATGGATTCAAATCCGCAATTCCAGTTTGTCGACGTGTCGCAGTTTCTCATTGGGCCGAGATACTCTGACTTGATCGAAGATGGTTTCCTCACGATTTATCCGCACCGGGCCGAGACGGATGGGTTTTTTGTGGCGGTCATGAAAAGGATGAGTTAGCAGTCCGGCTTGTCGATGGATGAGTCCGATTACTCACTCATCCGAGCGTCTTTCGCTTTCCTATCCGTGCCACTATCTTTGCAAAGGCTTCAGCGGCAATCAATATTTCCTCTTCTGTCGTGAACCTACCGAATGAAAATCTTACCGTTGCCATGGTGGTCTTGTCGTCTCTTCCGAGTGACTTGATGACGTGAGAGGGCTGGAGGCTTCCGGAGCTGCATGCCGATCCGCTTGCGACTGCGATGCCTTCGAGGTCCATATTTATTATTATGGCTTCGCCATCAATATCAACCTTGCTGCTGTCAATTGACACGCTGAGAATATTGGGCAGTGAATTTTCTTCTGGGGAGTTGAATATGGCACCCGGGACGCCGGTTGATATATTATCTCGCAGGATCGCCTTGAGTTTCGAGAGTCGAATTTTCTCCGGCCCGCCTGAAGGATTGCCGGAGACAAATTCTTCGGCGCAAAGCTCTGCTGCTTTGGCAAAACCAACCGCAAGTGGAATGCTCTCCGTGCCGGGACGACGATTTCTTTCTTGTGATCCACCTTGAAACATCGGCTCGAAATCATTTCCATTCTTGAGATAAAGCGCGCCTATCCCTTTTGGGCCGTAAATCTTGTGTGCTGCGAACGAGGCGAGATCGACGCCCAGTTCCGTTACATAGAATCTTGTCTTGCAGAAAGACTGGACTGCGTCGGTATGAAAAAGAGCTCCTTTGTCGTGCGCGACTCTTGTCAGGTCCGGCAGATTTTGAATTGTCCCTATTTCATTGTTTGCATGGATAATGCTCACCAGGAAAGTCTTGTGAGTAATGGCGCGTTCTAAATCATTCGCAGACACAAAGCCTCTCGAATCCACCGGAAGAGTGGTCACTTCGAAACCATTCTTTCTTAATCGTTCAGCCGCATGAAAAATAGCGTGATGCTCGATCGAAGAAATGATAAGATGCTTCTTCTGTGAAGATGAGAATTTTGCTGCAATGCCGAACAATGCTGAATTGTCGGATTCTGTGCCGCCACTGGTGAAAAAGAACTCCGATTCGCGAGCACCGATGAGATTTGCCAGTTTGGTCCGGCTGTTTTCGATGGCGGCTTTTGCCTCTCTTCCGTACCCGTGGATGCTAGATGCGTTTCCAAATATTTCCGAGAAATATGGAGCCATTGCATCGACAACCCGGCTGTCCGTTGGGGTTGTAGCTGCGTAATCGAGGTAGATTCTTCTCATTTGCGCATTCTCTCGTTGATCATCTTCTGAAATATAAAACCGTTCAGGTTAAGATTTAGTTCTTCAGCACGTTCGCCACGGTTCCGTTGCGAATTTTTCCGAGATTGCCTATTTCACAAACCACGCCGTCCAAAAACAGAACCACGAATGACACGAATAGAAACCATGAAACTATGGATGCCACGCCTGCGTGCTGAAGCGCCCTTCGGCGCGCAAGCACGAATAGAACATTTTAGTGAAATTCGCTTTAAAAGATTAGAAACTATTCGTGCGATTCGTGTTTGAAAATCTCTTTCTCGCCGGTTTGTCAAACATATAATCACCAATTTTTCTAATTGAAGTTTAGGCGAAATTGCACTAAATTAGTGTCTAATTTTGGAGGTTAAATGTTAGCCGTTGTTGAAATAGCCGGTAAACAATTCAAGGTTGCTGAGAACGTCACCGTCAAAGTCCCCAAGCTGAAAGCAAAAGTGGGAGACAAAGTGAAGCTCGACAAGATCCTGCTCGTTGAAGACGATAAGGCAAAATCGGTGGGCAACTCTTATGTAAAAGGGGCGATAGTCGAGGCCACCGTGGTCAACCACGACAGAGAACGCAAGATCCTTGTCTTCCGAAAGAAAGCAAAGAAGAACTTCAAAGTGAAGAAAGGCCACCGGCAAGAGTTCACAACAATCCATATTGACAGTATAACACAATCCCACTGACGGGATCGACAAGAGGAGATTTTCATGGCACATAAAAAAGGTGGCGGAAGTTCTCGAAACGGCCGCAACAGCAACTCCCAGCGACTTGGGGTCAAGGCATTCGGCGGAGAAAGAGTTACCGCGGGAAGCATAATCGTCCGGCAGCGCGGGACGAAAGTTATGCCCGGGGAAAACATCGGCGTAGGAAAAGATGATAGCCTGTTTGCGCTGAGAGATGGGGTCGTAAAATTTGAAACCTTTAGAAGAGTGCGAAAAAAAGTCAGCATTGTTCCTCAGACTGCCGGCACAGACTAATCCCAAAGGGACAGTTCGGAAAATCAGAAGGAGTTGGCAATGAAAATCACAATCGTGGGGGCGGGAAATGTCGGGGCAACTGTCGCACAACGCTTGGTTGACAGGGAACTTGCAAACGAAATTGTCCTGACCGACGTGGTCGAGGGCTTGCCACAGGGCAAAGCTCTCGATATGCTTGAGTCTTCGCCCGTGCTCGGGAGCAATCTCAAGGTGGTTGGCGCAAATTCCTATGATGAAACTGCCAACAGCGATATTGTCGTGATAACGGCAGGTATTGCACGAAAGCCGGGGATGAGTCGCGACGACCTGCTCTCAACCAATGCGGGGATTTTGAAATCCGTCACCGCTCAGGTTGCGGTCCGTTCCCCAAAAAGTGTGATCGTTGTGGTATCAAACCCCCTGGATGTGATGGTCTATGTTGCGTTGAAAGTCAGCGGTTTCGAGAGGGACCGCGTGATTGGAATGGCGGGGGTTTTGGATACGGCAAGGTTTAGAACTTTCATCGCTTCAGAGCTGAAGGTGTCTGTTGAAGATGTTCAAGCATTTGTCCTCGGCGGCCACGGTGACTCGATGGTGCCGCTCGTTCGCTACACATCAGTTGCGGGTATTCCGTTGACAGAGTTGATGAGCGCGGATAAAATTGAAAGGCTGGTCAGGCGCACGCGCGACGGCGGCGCTGAAATAGTTTCGCTGCTCAAAACCGGGAGCGCATACTACGCCCCGTCTGCGGCCGTCGTTCAAATGGTCGAAGCCATCGTCAGAGATCAAAAACGAATTTTGCCGACTTCTATCTATTTGAAGGGTGAGTACGGAATGATATGATGTTGTTATCGGTGTTCCGGTCAAACTTGGCAAGAACGGAGTGGAGCAGGTTGTCGAGATAAAATTGACCGAATCCGAAAAAGCCGAACTTGCAAAATCTGCTGCCGATGTAAAGTCAAACATGGCGAAGGTGAAGTTCGACTAATATTGCCCGAAACTGTTTAAACTGAAGCATCCGGAGAGCCCTTCCGCGGAGCCTTGACAGGGTCGGATGTCTACTCTCGCTTCAGGATTTATTTTCCCCAACTTTCATTTGCAGGATAATCTTTGTCCCCTTTGAGTTGAAGTCAAAGCTGACGCTGTCCATCAGCGATTTCATAATATGGATTCCTCTCCCGCTCGGCTTCAGCAGATTCTCAGGCAATAGCGGATCCGGAAGATCCTTCGGATCGAATCCCCCTCCTTCATCCTGCACTTCCAGGGTTATCTTGTGATCATCATAATCTATGTTGAGCACCACCTTTTTCATCGGATCGTTCTTGTTTCCATGTACCACCGCATTGTTCATAGCCTCACTTGCGGCGACCAGGAGATTATGTTCTTGCGACCCTTCAAGGTCAAGCTTGTCGAGAACTGATTTTAGTTTGTGCTCAGCGGATAGAATCGATGACTCTTTGCTGCTGAGGACTATATGTTCATGTAATTCTGGCATCATATATTATACTTCACACTCAATTGAAAATTAGGATAGATTATCGGGTTTTGCAATGTTTGCCATGAGATTTGGTACCAACCTGTTATCAGCAATTGAAGATGAGACAAGTTTAGCGATAGGAAAGTAGTCGGTCCGGAATTCGTTTGTTCGGAGGCGAAATATCTTGTTGTGGCGGAGGCGTAATTGTATTGAGCCAGTGCAAAATATTTATAGCCGATACCGCAGCGATAGATTTCGGAGGAATAGTAGAATGAAAGCCAGATCGTCTTATCGACAAAATAGTTGAGTGGATACTCCGAAAAACTTGACCAATAGAGTTCACCTCTAGTGTATAATTTGAGATCGCCGAAAACAAAAGCCGAGATCTTAGAAGACAATTTCATTACCGTTGAATCCAGGAATGAAGCCTGTCTAAAAGAATAAGAATGAACCAGAGAAAAAGCTTCAAAGTCATAGACCGTATAGTTTGCTAAGACTTCAAATCGGTTGAAAGAATTGATTCTTGAGTCGGAGAAAATGATGGTGGGGAACAGTCTGTAGATGAAATTCCTGTTATTGTTTGCGCTTCGCTGTGATTCGATGTACACGATGTGGATGAGGTCTGCTTCTACTCCTACACCGCCCTGGAAGAAGGGGCTGAATTGTCGGTTGACATTGAGAGCGAGCGTGTTGCTAAGCTCGTCGCGGTCGTCAAAGTTGAGGTCGCTCGGCGTGTCGTAGCGGAGAAGGGAGGCTAATCCGGTCAGGCCTACTGATGTATTCCCGAGCCGTAAATGGATCTCTCCGGCAAGCGTGTTTCTCGTGCCCAAACTGTTAAGCTGGAGCTGTTGCGAGATCTGTGCCTGGGTGAATGAATTGAGCGTGTCGTAATTGATTACCGCGTGTGTTTCGTTTCTCTCGGAATGTACCATGCTAATGGACAGGGTGTTTTCGTCTATTTCCGTCAGCAATTGGCCGGATAAGTCGAAATTAAGAACTTTGATCCTTGTGTCGTACAAAATGTTTGCAGGATCGTTTCTGGGTTTATAACGATTCGTAAAATTAATTTGGGTCTGGCTAACGCTGTCACGAGTGATAAACTGAAAAAATAAAATTGGCATGGTGAAGCCGGCGGAAAACGAGCTTTGATTCGCCGATCTATCTTCAATATTATCTGCGACTCCGAAAATGCTTTTCACGGCAGAATCTGCGCCGAAATAGAATGCTCTTAATTGTGACAAGTAAGACCCGTTGAAATTCACGGAGGACTGTGGCGAAAACCTCTGAGAGTAGTTTACACTTGCGGCTCTGTCGTAGTTTCGCCGTGGGAAGATCTGCTCATCTTCAAGAGTGACTGAGGGGATAAGCCGGCTCCCGTCGAGCGGTGATATTGGAATCACACCATGAACGGCGTAGTCCAATCCAATGTCATCAATTCCACCCTGTCGGTCCCATTTGTTGCCAATTTCGCCCATGACCGTGTCCAAAGACGTCGAGTAGGAAAGTCCTCCCATCACAGAAGACGCGCCGACAGAATTCAGGCCGATCTGTCTGTTGTCACTGACAAAATTGGATTGCATTTCAGCAGTGCCGTAGATATTGGCGCCAACTGCCCGTCTCATTTCTCCATCGAGATTCTGTTCGTCCCGGATCAGATTTTGTGACCCCTTTATCAATACCGAGTGAAAACTCTCGTTGATTCCGATCGTTCCTAATTTGGTATTATCGTTCAAGCCGGTGATTCCGTACCAGTCCATTGTATTTAGATTACGATCGAATGCAGTCATGACTGAATTGCTGTCGGCAGGTATGCTGGGATCTTGAGACTGTGCCGATATTGTAGAACTGAAAATGGACATGACGACGATGATGAGGGAGCTAGATTTTGTTTTCAAAAAAGGCATCCACCAAATGATTTTGCATGTCCACCTGTTTCATGAAAACGTCTTCTAAGAAACCTCGTTTGGCGTTGAAATCGGCGCTTGCAAATTCTCCGACAATCCGGCCTCTGTCGATGAAGCAGGCATTGTCGCAAACACTTTCGACAATGTCAAGCAAGTGAGAGCTGTAAAACACAGTTCCGCCATGGGCAGTGAATGATTTGATGAGTCGTTTCAGGCTGACGACCGCCTGGACATCTAGACCATCGGTCGGTTCGTCCAGGACGAGAATCTTTGGATTGAAAATAAGAGCGAGGCTTATGACAATTTTTTGCTTTGTTCCTTTCGAGAGATTCTGTATCGGTTTCTTTAGATACTCCCCGAAGGAAAATATCTCGGAAAGGGCTTCGAGTTTTGTAAGGGCCTCTTTTTTGTCGGCTCCTCTCAAGAGGGTTGCCATTGTAATAGTTTCGGTCGGTGTCATGGACTCATAGAGTCTCGCCGATTCAGGGACGTAACCGATCTCAGATTTCGAGATTCGCACCGTGGATCGCGAATCTTCAGTTTTGCCGTTAGAGATTATAGTTTCTGAATTGGAAGATACGTCGACTTCACCGGAATCGGGCCGCTCGAGTCCGACGATAATCTTAGCGGTTGTGGTCTTACCGGCACCGTTTGGTCCGATGTAACCACATGCGGTGCCGCTGTCGATGCGAAATGAAACCGAATCGATGGCGGTTTTGCCGAAATATTCCTTGCTTACTTTTCTAAATTCAATCACTGAGTGAGCGTAAAACTATAAGCGTTGCTGACTGAATTAGGTGTATTGGGATCTAAGGTTGTCGCAGCAACGTGCCAAAAATATAATTGATTCGGATTCAACAATGAACCCGATAATAGTAAAGAATCTTGATTGCCAGGAAGGCTCGTCGTGTAGACATCACTGCCGTTTGAAGATGCGGAGATATAAAAGATATAGGCATTAGCACCGGTGACGTTACCGAATGTGAATACCAGATCATTTCCCGCGTCCAGTATCGAATTGTCGGCAGGAGAAACAAGCTCCGGGCGATCCAATATTTGGTCACTTGCAGAAGCTGAAGGTTGACTTCTCCAATGATCATAATCGAATGCGATTATTCTGTAATAATAACTCCGGTCAAGACTGAGGCCTATGGAATCGCGATATGCATTTGTCTTACTTGCTGCAACGAGATTAGTGAAGTGTGTCGTGTCCGGGGCAAATGCAGCCGTTGAATCCCTGTAGATCTCATAACCTCCTATGTCGCCGTCGGGATTCGCAGACCAAATCACTGTCATGTACTTTCCAGAGTTGTCGTTATGTCCTCCGACGATCAAACCTGTTGGAATTTGGGGATGATATCGGTTGATCGGTTCGGCGGAGACAATATTGCTGGGTGTACTCTCGCTGTCGTTGAAATAAACTGCGGTCACCTGGAAACAATAGGTGGAGTCGTAGCTCAGACTGTCGATGAAGAAAAAGTTGTCAGAGGTCTCCGTGACGAGATGGAGACTCTTGCTATTTGTGCCAAAGTAGACGTTATAATAAAAGAAACCGACCGCGGAGACTGGCTGCCAGTAAATGTCTATTGAAGCATCGCTTGCAACATAAACCGATAAGCCTGTTGGAGGGACAATAATGAAACTGTCTTCCGCCGTCGGGATAGAAGAAATTTTCTGGCAGCCGGAGAAAATGAAAAATGAGAACAAAACGAGAAGAAAAATGTTCCTTCCAGCAGGGGGGAGATATGAACTCTTTCTGGGGATCCTTATTTGCATCCTTAAAACTTGTATAGAAATCCTTTCTTAAGCAATACTTGTAGTAGGTCGGATTGTCAATCCTGTAAGATTCCCGGTTTCACGTACGTCCACGGCCACTTCTCCCACGAATCGACAAGGTGTGCTTTGACCGGATTATTCAGCACGTACCAGATTGCTCTTTCTAGTTCACGGTCGTTACGAATAACATGGTCGTAACTCTCGTTCTGCCAGAAAGGACCTGAACGGTGAAGCATTTTATTTATTCTTCGCGCTGTATATTTCTTGAGGGAGCCTAACATATTCGAAACAACGTACGATGGGATGCCTGTCCCGTCGACCTGTGTTGCGTCCGATGGGACGCCTGTCCCGTCGACTTGTGTTACGTCCGATGGGACGCTTGTCCCGTCGACCTGCGTTATGTCCGATGGGACGCTTGTCCCGTCGACCTGTGTTACGTCCGACGGGACACCTGTCCCGTCGACCTGTGTTCCGTCCGACGAAGCGCCTGTCCCGTCGACCTGTGTTGCGTCCGATGGGACGCCTGTCCCGTCGACTTGTGTTACGTCCGATGGGACGCTTGTCCCGTCGACCTGTGTTACGTCCGACGAAGCGCCTGTCCCGTCGACTTGTGTTACGTCCGATGGGACGCCTGTCCCGTCGACTTGTGTTACGTCCGATGGGACGCTTGTCCCGTCGACTTGTGTTGCGTCTGATGGGACGCCTGTCCCGTCGACTTGTGTTGCGTCTGATGGGACGCCTGTCCCGTCGACTTGTGCTATGTCCGATGGGACGCCTGTCCCGTCGGCCTGACGAACGAGAGAAAAAATCATGTGTACGTGATTCGGCATGATGGTGAACGCACACAGATCGTATTCCTCCGGGTCGCGATGCAAAATCGCCTCATTAACGATTGAAGCCGCTTCTTCCTTTCGCAGCCAGTGCGGCCCACGGCAACGTCCATCAAGTAAAGCCTCATATTTCTCGAATATTTTCCAACGAATATTTTTCAGCAGTTCCTTTCGCCTATCCGGCTGTTCGATGTTCGCAAGCTGCTTTTCCATCTTGCATCTTTCTTCTCTCAAATCTTCGACGGCATTTCTTGGCAATGACCCATCAAGCCGGAATACGACATGGTATGTTGCCCCCTCCGGTTGCCAATGTGGCAGATGTCGATGGTAATATACTTTTGGTTCACCCACCTCTTTGTCCGTGAGTCCGAATGATATGACGATATACCGCCTATCCTAAATGTTAAATACGTCTCCTCTCTTGGGAGAAGCGATGTTTTTGTAGCCAGCCTGAGAAAGCGACTGCGTAAATGCTTCTTGTTCCGGAACTTCGCCGTGCACGAGGAAAATATTTTGAAGTCTCTTCTTATCCAATTGGCTTGTAAACTCCATCAGATCATTGTGGTCTGCGTGGGCGGAGAAGGATTGCATCTCGACCACTTCCGCCTTCAATGGATACTCGTCGCCAAATATTTTTATGACAGGTTGATGCTCCAGTATGCGTCTTCCGAGAGTGTCTTGCGCCTGATAACCGACAATCAGAATTGTGTTTTTGGGATCGTTTACATTGTTCGCGAGGTGGTGGAGTATTCTGCCGCTTTCGCACATACCTGAAGCTGAAATGATAACAATCGGCTCATGGATATCATTGAGCTTCTTCGAATCTTCGACTGTCCGAATGTAATTTATGTACTCAAATCCGAACGGGTCCTCGTGATTCAGAACTATCTTGAAAATTTCCTTATTGAAACATTCTGGGTGAAGTCTGAAGACCTCGGTTGCGTTGACTGAAAGCGGGCTGTCAACGAAAACAGGAATTCGAGGGAGAGTTTTGTTTTCAAATAGGCGATGGAGCGTATAGGTAATCTCCTGAGTTCTTTCCACGCTGAATGCGGGAATAATTACTTTTCCTCCGCGCTTAATTGTTCTCAAAATGACTTCAGCCAATTTGCTTTCCATTCCCTGTATCGGCTCGTGAAGTTTTCCGCCGTATGTGCTTTCAATTATCAGCAGATCGGCATCCTGAACCGGTTCGGGATTTCTTAAGATGGGCAGTCCCTTGCGTCCAAGGTCCCCCGTAAACAGAACGATTTTTTCCTTGCCATCTTCGTTAATCTGCAGTTGTACCAGTGCGCTGCCAAGTATATGTCCGGCATCGAGGAAAGTGAGTTTCACTCCGTCGGCAACAACTGTCTCTCTGTGGTAGGAAACAGAAACGAAGAGCGGCATTACTGCCAGGGCATCTTCGGTATTGTATATCGGCTCGATAGGAGGCTCATGCTTCTGAGCAAGTTTCTTATTCAAGAAAGCCGCATCTTGTTCCTGAATCTTTCCGCTATCGGCGAGCATGATTCCGGCTAGATCGCGAGTCGCAGGTGTCGTGTAAATCGGTCCTGAATAGCCTTGCTTGACGAGGTTCGGAAGATTGCCGCTGTGGTCGATGTGAGCGTGAGAAAGAACCAGCGCATCGATTTCGGCGGGATGAAAGAACTCAAAATTCTTGTTTATTCTTGTGCTCTCGGCTCGTTTCCCCTGGTAGAAACCGCATTCGAGGAGGATCTTCTTGCCGTTGACCTGGAGAAAATGCATTGAACCGGTGACTGTCTGTGCCGCACCTATGAATTGTATTTTCATTTTAGTATCCGATTAAATTTGAACAAATATATTTTACCATGGTTAGTGATTCAAGGTTAAGATGGATAAGGCACAAAGAGGCATAGGCACAAAGGCGCAAAGTGGAATACCGGAGTGCATTCCTCTTTCTGTGGATCAAGCAAAGTCTCGTCGGAATCTGATTGGAAACTCATCCCCCGGCCCCTTCTCTTACCAAGAGAAGGGGAGTGCCTTCCCTTGACCACTTATCATGAGCAGTTCCGCGGCGAAGTTGAGCTTTGCGAAAGCCTGCCTTGCGGAACAATCCCAAAGGATGTACCACGACGAACTCACCCCCTAGTCCCCCTCTCTAGAATTAGAGAGGGGGAGATCACCGAGGTGTCCGCTGTTTTCTTGCCGGAAGTCCGAGAGGCTATCCCCATAATCAGACCACTAAGTCTGGGACTGGCGCGTCCCGACTTTGTCGGGGATCCCTTCGGGACAAAGACAGTAGGCCTGAGGGGGAACTCTTCCCGCCCATCTGTCATTTCGAGGAGTCCGCTTTTGCCGGACGACGAGAAATCTTCTGTGGAGATTCACAAAAGCTGGAGTAGAGGTAATCGACAGGAGATTTCTCTCTCAACAGCATGTTTCGTGTCTAAAATTTTTCCTCACAGTTGGTTTGTGAAGAAGGACCACTCCCGCAAGCGGGATCTTCGACCCGCATTCTACGATGCGTACTTTGCAGCGTGTCCGGTGAAGGCGCTTGGAACACGGCACAAGGTGAAGCCTCCGACTCCTACGGAGCAGACGACTGCGCCGAAAAAGGGCTGAAGATAAGATGTGAAGCTGATAAGATGATATGAACTGCGGCTCATTACAAAGCGAACATTGTTACATAGAGATAAGTACCTCCTTGTCATCTATAACCGTGAGGGGTGAGCCGCAGTCAATCTTTTTCCCGTTGGGAAAAAGACAGCTTCTGCAGCGTCTTGTAGAGTTTCAAGTGCCATTTTGCACGAAGTTGGAAAAGTTGAATCTAAAGGCTGTGTCGCTTACTTTTAAGCGACTTGGATAAGGAAGCGTGCTTTATAAATGTCATCAAGCTAGAAGCAAGACTCACATTCAGGGAAACCTTCGAAGTCGATGATTTTGGGGCGGAACCAACATGAAGATCGGAAACATAAAAGGCGCTCTCATTGAATGCATAGTGCGCAACCTCCTGCGAAGTTGCGGTTTCACGAATGTAAAGGCAGACCGTTTGTACACCTTTGAACGCGGTGGACTGTTCTTTATCAATGGAAAAGGCGCCGCTCACGATGCAGATGTGCTCATGGATCCTCCCGTTCAGATGCCCTTTGCCTATCCGACAAGGATCATCTTTGAATGTAAGGCCTATGATGGGAAGGCTTCTCTCCCAACTGTCCGGAACGCTTTGGGATTGCGCAGTGATATCAACGATTTTGAGATTGTCACTAAAGAGTCCCTTGAAAAAAGGCAAAACAATAGGAGAGCTTCATACGCCATCGAGACTAGACAGAGATTTAACTACCAAGTAGGCGTTGCATCAATGAAAGGTTTCAGGAAACCGGCCGTTGAATTCGCAGCTAACAATAGAATACCATTGCTCGACTTAAGCTGGTTTCTTGATCCCCATACTATGCATGATATCCAGTCACTTAGTCAGTCGGAACTTGATAGCCTACCATTAGATTTTCAAAGTGAGTTGTATGATTTGCTGAAGGACAAATCCAAAAAGCTTAGGAACGTGGTACACCGATTGCAAGAAGACAGATCGATTCGCCAGACCAAGTACCCCGGTATTCTGGATTCGGTGTCTGCAGTTCTCCAGAGGATCAACGTCGGCCTGTTGGAAACTGGGGATTTGTTGTTTTTGTTTCGACGGGACACTGGAGGTCCGACCATTTTCTCAGAGGAGTACCGGTTCTCTGATCTATTGGGCCAAATCCACTATCAGGACGAAAGACCCAATTTCTGGACTTTGTCAGTGCGCACTGGAAGAAACGCCGAGATAGGAGCCGAGTATGATTTTTACATTCTTGATTTGATCCTCAGATATTGGAAGGAATTTAACCTGGACAGATTGGCCGCATTTGATATCAAGGCCAGATACTTTGGGAGGATCTTTGTCTTCGGCAGCTCGTTAGAAGATTCAATTCCCTTCAGGTTGGTCTCGATTGACCAGGAGTGGCTCGACAGCGCTCGTGAAGACGCAGCTCCAGCAGGATGAAACCTGTGAGATATTAGAAAAGAAAGGACATTGTGCCATGGCAAGAATAATTTTAGAGAAAAAGGAGTATTCACTTCTAGACTTCGACCTAGAGTCGGAGTTTGAGAAGGCTGTGATTCAAAACCAGAAGTATCTGTTTGGGAAAGACGCTGTGTACGTGGACGTCAAAAGGCCCTTTGGAAAGACCCCGCATCGGGGGATTCCGGATGCTTTCGTAATTGACTTCTATGACGCCAAACATCCCCAGTTGTACATCGTAGAAAACGAGCTTGCTTCTCATGACGTTTACGCCCACATTGCCGAGCAGGTTGTGCGGTTTGGGACGAGCGCCATAACCTCCGCAAACCAAATACGTGAGATACTTATAAAAGCGGTCGAGAATGATGTGAACACGAAGAAAGAAATAGAGAATTACTTACCCCGGACCGTTTTCAAAACCATTACTGAGCTTATGTTATACCTTACTGAAAGCGACATAAAGATCGTTGTTGCCATCAATGAGGAGACTACAGATTTGAACCTTGCTTTCAAAATTTTTAAAAGTCCACCAGATATCGTTGTACTGCAGCGATACTCGTCGGGGGAAGATATCTCATACTATTATGAGCCGATGAGGGAGGAGATCGAAGACATTGAACACGAAAAAGGGAAGACCGGGGAGGTCGTTGAGTTTGACACAGTGGTATGTGCAGCCTTTGAGGATGGCTTCAAACATGCTTATCTCGACAATAATGCGTGGTGGGCCATCCGGCTTTCTCAGAAAGCACGCGAACAATTGAAGTACCTTGCGATTTATGAAAAAAAACCCGTTGCACACATAAGCCACTATGCGGAAATTGATCGTATTGAACCTTACAAAGATTCGGGTAAGTACATATTATATTTAAAGAACAAGAAGACCGTGAAACCAATTAACCTTGGCAGCGGCAAAGCTGGCGAAGCTCCTCAAGCGCCGCGGTACACAACGTTGAGCAAGCTTCTAAGCGCCAAGACAGTTAGTGAACTATGGAGTTAAAATAAAACAATGCCAACACTTCAATTCAAAGGCAAGAGCGTAATCTGGAACCATCATCTTTCAGTACCATACCACACGCTCGAAGAAGATAAGAAGCTGAGCTTCCAACCGGAGAAGGGCGAAGGGAATCTCATCATCGAAGGAGATAACCTTCTTGCTCTCAAAGCCATTTTGCCACAGTACAGCGGGAAAGTGAAGTGTATCTACATTGACCCGCCATACAACACGGGCAATGAAGGCTGGGTTTACAATGACAACGTGAACAGCCCGCTGATTAAAGATTGGATCGGCAAGGAAGTCGGGAGGGACGACTTAACGAGGCACGACAAATGGCTCTGCATGATGGTACCGCGTCTCAAACTTCTTCGAGATTTGCTCCGAGACGACGGAGTTATTTTTGCCAGTATAGATGACAACGAGCAAACTTTCTTGAAAATGATGATGGATGAGATATTCGGACAAGATAATTTTATGGGTAATCTTCCTCGAAGGACAAAATCTGGCGGCGGTAGTGCCGCGTCCGATTTTGCAATTGAACATGATTATATTCTAGCTTATGCGAGGCACAAGGATCAATTAGAGGATATGTTCATTCCCCACGACCCCGAATACGCAAAGAGGTATTCCGAAGAAGACAAAATTAGCAGGTTCTTTTGGGATACGTTTGAACGTTCCTATACGCAGACCAAACCATATAAGATAAAGGCTCCGGATGGGACCATGCTAACTGGTAAATGGTTCAGAGCTGAAGATCGATTCCTCAAAGATTTGCAGGCGGGGGATATGCGATTTGTTAAGAAAAAGGATGGCTCTTGGTCGGTTCAGTTCAAACAGCGGATTGGTAAAGGCAGAAAAATTCGATCACTTATCGAGAATGAGTTTAAATCAAGTTCGGCGGACCTAGAAGAGCTCGGGATGGCAGGTGCGATTGCTTTTCCAAAGCCTTTGAGTCTTTTGAGAGAACTCATTATATCAGTGACGAGCGAGGACCTGTCTCCAATAATCCTTGACTCCTTTGCCGGTTCCGGCACAACCATGCACGCTGTCATGGACCTAAACAACGAAGATGGCGGCAACCGGAAGTGCATAATGGTCCAAATGACTGAAGCCACCGAGCATGACCCCAAGAAGAACATCTGCAAAGACATAAGTCAGGAGAGAATAAGGAGGGCGATAAAAAAATATGGCTACAAGGGCGGGTTCAGATATTTTAGGGTTGGCGAGGCAATCGATGCAGAGACCATGCTGTCAGGCAAACTTCCGACTTTTCACCAGCTTGCCAATTACGTCTATTACCTCTGCACCGGAAGCCATGTGCCGGATGAGAAGAATATCGATGAAGAATCCTTTTTTGTCGGCTTGACAAGCAACGAGCGAATTTACTTGGTCTACGATAATACTTACGACAAGCTGGCCCATCTTGCTTTGAACCTCGACCTTGTCGAGAAATTTCTCAAGGAGAGTTCCGGCAAGAAGATTATTGTATATGCCCCCGCTTGTTTCCTCGATGAAGAATACATGTCGGAGAAGAGGATTGAGTTCGTTAGCATTCCTTACAACCTGTTTACTAAGAATAAATGAAAACTCCGAGTCTGACATTTGAAAGCGCGAAATCGTTTTATGGTATCACACACCATGGCATGACGATAGCCCATGGCTTAAGCCATGGGCTGGAAGATGTGTGCTCCGCATTTTCCGGGAAACCGTTTAAACGGTTTCTTCTCCCATGGAGCATGGAGTTCATGAACCCACAAGCCCATGAATTAATTCATGGGCTGCGCCCGTGGGTTGAGGGAGTCGCATCGTGTCACACTCGTTGACTAAGATATGGATACATGCAATCTTCGGAACGAAGGAGAGAACTCCCATAATAAGGCCATCATTTGAGGCACGGCTCCACACACATGTGAAAGAACATCTCGAAAACGATTTGAATTGTCAGGTAAGAATTGTCAACGGAACCGAGGATCACGTGCATATTCTTTTCCTGATGACTCCCAATCTTTCATTGAAGGATGTTATGCAAAACATAAAAGGCGAATCATCACACTGGGTGAACCAACAAGACTTCTCGACGATGAAATTCGCCTGGCAGGTGGGTTACGGAGCGTTCTCGGTAAGCGAGTCCGCTGTGAACGATGTTGAGGTTTATATCCGCAACCAGAAGCAGCATCATAAGAAGACAACGTTTATGGAAGAGTATGAGGCGCTCATGAAGAAACACGGGCTTTTGCTTGAGCCGGAAAACGTTAGTGAGTAGCATGTATTTAAAGAATTATCAAGTTGAAGTTGTCCGGACATTAAAGCAGTTTTTCCAAAAAGCAAAGGAGAGCAAAGATTGGGTACCGTCTCCTGAATTCGAAAAGCTGCCATCGGCTGTACAGGGTTCATGGAATTGGGTTAGAAACGTGCTCGAAGGGATGAACGTCGAGTACAATGATCAAAGTCGGAACGGACTTGGGGAGCTTTATCCCCGAATGGTTATGAAGGTGCCCACGGGCGGCGGCAAAACCTTGTTAGCAGTCGAATCAATAAGAGAATACCAAACCTTGTTTGCGCAAAAGCGCACTGGACTCGTCGTCTGGATTGTCCCGACAGAAACAATTTATTCCCAAACGGTGAAGCGGCTCAGGGACAAGAGCAATCCGTTGAGACAGATATTAGACCAATCGAGCGGCGGCCGAACGATAATTCTCGAAAAAGGGCAGCGCCTGACTGCCCAGGATACCGAAGAGAACCTTGTTATTCTGTTTGTCATGATTCAGTCGGTTAGCCGCCTGAACGCGAAGGAATCGCTGAAAGTCTTTCAGGATTCCGGCGGCTACGAGAGCTTCTTTCCGCTGGACGGGAGATATGATCTCCACAAGAAACTCCTCGATCAGTATCCGAATCTTGACACGATTGCCGGAAAGGACTCAATCGCGCCTCAGATGAGGACCAGCCTTGCCAACGCTATCAGGGTTTCATCGGCGTTTATCATAGTGGATGAGATGCACAAGGTCTTTTCCGATATTGCGAGGCGCACCATCGACGGGTTGAATCCTCAGGCGGTGCTTGGACTGACGGCGACGCCGAAGGAACACGAGATGAACATCATCGTCCGCATAACCGGTGCGCAGCTCAAGGACGAACAGATGGTGAAATTGGATATGCACATCATTCCACCGTCGCACACGAGAACGAATGATTGGCACGCCATGGTCAGGGAGATTAAGAAACAACGTGAAGAGCTTGAGAAGAAAGCGATTTCCTTCCATAGAAAGAGCGGAATCTACATAAGACCGATTTCATTAATTCAGGTCGAGGCCACAGGGAAAGATCAAAGAGGAAAAGGTAGAGTCCACAGCCTTGATGTGAAAGAGTATCTAACTCAGATAGGATTAAATGCCGACGAATTGGCAATAAAGACGAGCAGCCAGAATGATATTGAAGATGTCGATCTCTTCGGTTCCGAATGTCCAGTAAGATACATAATTACAAAGGAGGCGCTGCGTGAGGGATGGGATTGCTCTTTTGCTTACATCCTCGGAATAATACCGAACGTTGAATCGGACACGAGCGTCACGCAGATAATAGGCAGGATCCTCAGGCAGCATAATGCGACGAAGACTGGCATTAAAGAGCTCGATGAGAGCTATGTCTATTTTTCGAGGGGTCAAACGAGGGAGATGGTAGAAAGAGTCGACGCCGGTTTCAAGAACGAAGGGCTTGAAGACCTGACCGGGCATATCGGCGTTGGTAGTGGAGCCACGATGTCAACGAGAACGAAGCGGGTTGGAATTAAGAAGAAATATCAGAAGTTCGAGCCTGCGTTCTACTTGCCGGTCTGGCTGATGATTGACAGCGGCCGCAGGAAGCGACGTTTCTCCTACGAGATGGACATTAAGGCGAGCCTTGACTTCTCTACTTACGTTCTTAGCGAAGCGGCAATCAAGTCCATTCAAGATTCAATGAGCAAAGAGGCACATCGGCGAATAGGTCGTGTCGTCACTCTGGACAAAGAAAGCAAAGAACGAGATTGGGAAGAACAATTCGAAGAGAGCGGCGAAAAGGAGATCGATATTGATTATTTGACGCGCCTGTACACTGAAACGATAGGAAATGCTTTTCTCGCTCGCCGACTCGCTCAAGAGCATATCCAAGCTTTGCGAAAGGAAATAACTGATGCCGAGTTGAATGGAAGCTTCGGGTACGTTGCTTCGGAACTCCACAAACGATTGCAAGAAGAAAAAAGGCGAATGGAAGAAACGACGTTCAAACAATACTTGAGTGAAGGCAAACTTGTCCTTGCGGTATCCAACGATGATGAGAGTGGTTATAAAATTCCTGAGTCGGACGAAATTGACCCAAACGTCCGCGGTGATTCGTTCAAGTACTACCTGTTTGATGATGTTGACTTCTCGGCGCTCAATAAATACGAGCGAGATGTCGCGCGGATCATAGACGACCAAGCCAATATCTTGTGGTGGTTCAGGAATAAAGACAGAGGGAACTGGTACTCAATCCAGGGCTGGCAGAAGTACAAGATTAGGCCCGACTTCGTCGCGGCAAAGAAAGGCAAGGGGGACAAGCTTGAGATCGTCTATGTATTGGAAAGCAAGGGTGAACACCTGATAGGAAACGAGGACACCAAGTATAAGAAGGAAGTCCTCAATTTGATGACTGAGCAACACAAGAAAAAGAAGATCGTGAACGCAGCCCAGGGAGAGTTGTTCAAGCAGGTCAATGAGAATGCCGAGTTCTACCTTGTCGAGCAAGGGAAAGAGGAAACCGAGATTAAGAAGCTGATGAAATGACTAAATCGCGGAAGCTGGATTCGAAATCCCTCATTTGCATTGACTGCATTGGCGACTCAAATCTTAAGAAACGAATAAAAGCAACTGGGAAAAAGTCCCTTTGCGCTTGCTGCGGCAACACGGAACTCGCAGTCACACTGGACGAATTGGGTAAGGTAGTCGATAAAGCGTATAGAAATTTCTATGAACCTGGCCCAGAAGTGCCGGAATATGAGGTTGGCTCAGACCATACGACATGGTCACAAAAGGGAAATCCTCCGCAGGAAATTCTGGAAAATCTAACGGAGGCTGACTATGAGATTGCCGAAGCGTTGGTCGATATTATGTCTGCCAAGGAGAGGTATGCCGTGGTCAGAGATGGTGCGGCCCCTTATTATGATTCAACTTCAAATTATGTAGAGACTCGTCCCTACTCGGACAGGTATTTTTCGATTTGGTATTCTTTTCGCGACAGGATTAGACATGAAAAGAGATTTTTCGATCTAAAGGGACAGGAGCTACTGAAGGCGATTTTTGAAGATATTGGAGACTTCTCCTATGGCGGAAGTAAGCCCCCGATCAAGCTGTTGGATCCCGCGAAAGAGAGAATTCAATTGTGTAGAGCAAGACGTGCTACTAATGGTGATCAAGCCCGCGAGTTTATGAAAGAGCCTTGGTCCAAGATAGGACCTCCGCCTCCGAAATCAGCAAAAGCTGGTCGGATGAATCCTGCCGGAATATCGGTGTTTTACGGAGCTCTGAAGGAGGGAACCTGTGTTGCGGAATTGCGTCCCCCCGCAGGATCACTTGTTGTTCATGCGCTGTTTGAGCCCTCGAGAGAAATAAAACTTCTTGATTTTACGGTCTTCGACAGAGAGCCTTCCGGTATTGATCCATTTGATGAAGACGAATACGAAAATTTGGAACGATGGAGATTCTTAGAGTCCTTTCACGAACAAATTACAAGGCCGATACAACCAGAAGAAGAAGAGATCGAATATGTGCCAACCCAAGCGGTAGCTGATTTCGTGCGGAACATTTTGAGCTATGATGGAATCATTTATTCTTCGGCTCAGACTGAAAAACCTGAACAGAACATTGTATTGTTTGATCCCGAAGCGATCTCTCCTGGGGGAGAACCAACAGACGACAGCACAACGTTCTTTAACGATATCGACACTATAATCTCCGGCATCGAGCTTGACCATCCGACAAAACTAATACTCCGCTATGTTGAGGGAAGTGCATCCATCGCGAGGGTAAAGGCAGCCAACTATCAATACGAGGATATTGATGACGAGATGATCCTCTGAACTGCATCGGGACTAACAAGGGCGGTTGGCGATTCACTTTACAAAAAGATATTGGAAAGCGGCGAATGCCATGCAACCTTTAGGACTAATACGGGTCACTGGGTCATGCAAAACCCGAGTGTTGTCTCAATGGGCTTAGAAGGGTTTTACAGACATACCGGCCGGCCAGTTACCGACACGCAGATTAAGTTTGATGTTTACCAGTACTACCTGAGGTCGTACAGAACATTTATCGAATGCCATTTTACAGCCGATCAGGACATCGTACTTTCAGCTCTGGGTTTAGGATTGCGGAGGCTCCCTAGCCTTGATATCAATGTCATAAAGAAATTCTTGTTCATTGGTTGGAACACGGAATTTCTATGTAACCTTAACAACGACAGAGAACCTGAAATTCTGAAAATCAACAACCACTGGAAACCAATTCAGTCTTACTATGCGGTCTATTCAATCGGGGAAGCGCTTGCCCATTGCATAGATGGACACAATCCTGAATCTCATACTGGATGCATAAGAAAGCTCAATACTTTCTTGGTCAAGCAAGTGAAGATAGAACCGTGGGCGTTTGCTTTCATTGGAACACAGAGAAGAGGGTACCAGCCAATAAACTTTCCTTTGGGTGTTAAACTGTTGAATGTGTTGACAAGGACTGCCGTCAGGCCTGTGGATATGCTGGCCTCTTGTCTCAGAGCCGAACATGTCAATCTAATTGAGGACTTCACACCGAGGCCACTAACAAAGTCCGAAAAGGCAGCAGGTAGGAAGAAGCGACTAAAGTGTGATCAAGATCCTGGGTACACAACCATTTTGGATTTCTTGCACAGATTGAGAATAAAATCAAATTACAAAGACGTAGAGATTTTCATTACGCAGGCCCCCGACGATCTGATAAAAGGATTCAGCGACAATTTGTCATTCATGGTGAATACAACCGCACTTCTCTTCGAGAGCATCATTGCCTTGCGGGTCGGGTTTGAGAATCTAAACTCCATGATGAATGAATACAAGAGAAGTGTACCTAGCCCAACGGACTTAGGGAAAAGGCTAGCTATATACGAGAGTGTGTTTTCATAAAGTTGGCTGCCCCTTGCGAGGCGACCACGACAGCGGCTTCTTCCTTTTTCACAGCGTCATTGCAAGCCAGCTTACGAATGTACCAGAATACTTCATCGGCGCGATTGCCGCGTTCCCGAAGGGAGAGCTGGCAAGTCCCTCTGAAGGAGATGGTGAAGTGAGAAGAATTCTTGGAAACTTGCTTGAATATTACTTGGAGACTGAGTAAAATCTAGTTGACACATGGAAGGGGAGACCGGAGTAAGACTTCCAAGTGCAAATTAGAGGCAGTGCTACAAAATCGTGTTGATTTAACTTCGCAATTTCACGGCATGGTTTGAGATTTGGACTGGTGTGAGAACCGTCAGCATATTACCGTTCACTAAGGAGTTTAAGAAAACCCCAGGCAAACTAAGCTTCCCAGGAATGAGTTGGACTTCAGAGGGAATATTGATAGTTAGGGGAAGCAACGGAACTGGCAAGACAACTTTTCTGAAGCAACTACGTGAAGACCAGTTAGTGTTGGTCGATGGAATGAAGTGCGACATCGCACTGATGGATCAAATGTTCTCGTCTTATATTTATCCGTATAAACCAATATGGTGGAACATCATGTTGCCGAGAATAATCAAGGAGAGGATACCCAACGATGAGGCAATGAGACTTGCGCGTGACAAGCTGAAAGAGTTTGATCTGAACTTTGATAACATCGAGAGGCTGCCATCTGGCAGAGGAGGCCATAATATTGGATTATCAGGTGGTGAGATGCATCTGATCGTTTTACTGAGGACCAGCCTTTCGAGCCATAAGGTTTTGTTATTAGACGAGCCTACGGCTGGCGTCGATGCGGAGAATTTCTCCAGAGCATGGAAGTTGATATTTGAATTGAGCGAGAACACGGACAAGATTATCATTGTGGTTACTCATGATGACATTCAGAAAAGTGAAACCAGAGAATCGATTGATTTTCCGGGTTTTGGAAACAAAACGATAAAGATACAGCGAACTCTCTTTATGAGGTGCAAAGATGAATAGGTCGCGCAGTTTTTTATCAGTAATTACCCTTCTTCTTTTGTCGGTAATGTTTTTTAGTTGTTCTAAGGGTTGCTCTCGAAACGGGCCCACTAACGAAACAATTGTCACTGCAGCCTACGTTCCCGCAGGTTATTATTTACCTTTCCTGGTCATGGAGAGTGAAGGATTGCTGGAGAAAAGAGGTTACAGTCTTCAATTGCAGAGATTTCAAGATAACGCAGAAATGGTTAGCCTTTTGTTAAATGATCAACTTGATGTAACGGCCCAGAGTTCCCTAACCATGTTTCCTATTGAAGCAGACAATCCCGGATTGGTGAAGTTCGTGTACGGCCAATATCTGAGAAGTTATTATTTTGTCACCAAGAAGAACTCGGGCATTAGTTTAATCACCGACCTAAAAGGTAAAAAGATTGGAACATGGAAAAGTCCTACTGCTGAGGTATTCGTTAAACTGGTCTTGAGGAACAATGGATTGAATGATGGTGACTATGAAATAAAGAAATATAACGCTAACGAATGGCCGTCAATGTTAGAGAACGGTCAAGTCGATGCCGTGTTTGGTTTTGATTCGGGAGTTGCACAATTATTGGACAAGAAAGACTACGTAATCTTTGCGGAAAATGAACTCCAAAAGCTGCAGACCGGTTCTCCGATTTTTAATGGGGGTGGCTTCATAAGATCAAAACTAATAGCGGAGAATCCACAAAAGGCAAGAGCGATCAGAGATGCAATGAACGAGGCCATGAATATCATTAGAGACGATCCGAAAAGGATAACGAAAATCGTCATGGAAAAGATAGGAGCGCCAGAAAACGTTCTTGACTTGGTGCATTTTGACGATTTCCATTATCCTAATGAAAGCCTTTACGAATCGGCAGAAGCTACTTATAGGATGCTAAAGGACAACGACATTATGAAAAAAGACATAGACGTTCGAGGCATGTTCTGGCAACAATGAGAGGTATTCTAACAAGAGGGTTATTGGTAATCCTAAGGATAGGAAAGCTTCTCCTACCTATAATAGTAAGAATCGCATTCTATGCTTTGATTTACGTTTGGATAAGTTCGGCGATGAACAAACCTGCCTTCCCAAGAATAACCGCATTCGTGGACCTTCTTCAGAACGGATTTTTGAGCAAGTTTTGTCAAAACGCCTTGCCGAGCATTATTCGATGGTCAGTTATCCTCCTCGTAGGTTCAGCTGCCGGAGTGATCGTGGGGATTACTGTCGGTTACGTGAAATCAATATACAAGTTGACAAATTTTGAGATAGATTTCCTGCGTTCGATTCCAGCTACTACGATTGTAACATTTGTCTTTGTTGCTTTCAGTGATAATGAGGTCTCTCGAAATATTCCGGTCTTTTACATAACCTTCTTCACTATTGTGTTCTATGTGTCGAGTCACATATATATACTGGACAGAACTAGAATTAACCACCTCAAAGACCTCGGTGCGAGTTTTAGATTCATTATGTTTAATTGTCTGGTTTTTGAATCCCTTCCTATAATTCTTATTGCGATCAGACAAGCAGTCTCCCTCTCTTTTCTGGTTTTAGTAAGCATAGAATTAATTGTTGGTTCGAGCAACAATTTAGGTCTGGGGGTTATGCTTTATGACTATAAGGAATATCTGAACTACAAAGAAATCATAATCACAATACTATTACTTGGAGGCATGGGATATATCGCAAATTATGCTTTTCACGCGCTCAACAGGAGACTAATCTTTTGGGAGCGAGGCACAAATGCCGATAGTCAATAGAAAACAACTCTTCCATTTTCTTGACGTCCTGTCATTTGGGGTAATGCCAGCTAAGTATTTTCTTAACAAACGTTGGAAGATCAATGTGCACAATTTCTATCTTGTGACAGGCCTCGTCCTTCTTATTTATCTAATTGATAAATTGGATGCCTTCCCAAGTGCTCCATCTTTTTCTGCTCAGAGTGGAAGCATAGCACCAATTGTCACTGGCGGGATAAGCTCAGTCGGTCTTTATTTTAATATCTTCGCTTGCATAGTGTTTGTTCTCATGTTTTTCATTTCTTTCATCATTGACTTGAAGCACGCCATAACAGGTGAAGAAATCCCGGACATTTACTATAAAGACGACGAATTAACCTCAGATTCTAAAGTGTATTATTCTGTTCTCTTATTGATAGTTGGATTTGTGATAAGGGTAATCCTGCTCAGCATCTTGTTTCTAATAGGTCTGGAGACCATCAACGTCGGCTCAGTCACTGAATATGGATATTCTATCTTCAGTTCTGGAGATATGCCAGACTTCAGTGGAGGTTTCTTGGGAAAGATAATGACTGCTTTGAATCAACCTTTGTCTCTGTGGAATGCTCGGAACGGTCCATTCATTTGGGGAGATTGCTTTTTGTTTTTTGCAGGGCTTGTGAAGATAGTAATATTGACTTTTTTGCTGGGAATATTTCTTGAAATAATAACAGGGATCAGATCAATGTTTCGCGAGCCCCATGGAGAATGATCACACTTGTCTCGCGGGCACTGGTATTGTTACCACGTGATCGACTAATTCACGCCATCGCTCACAATCTGCTTGGGAAAGAGAGGGGGTTGAAAGGATAACGTCGTTTCTCATATTGGCCAGTGGTCGAGTAATTCAGCGAGTCGCTCTCGGCGTCAAGAGTAACCAATAGCCGCCCACAAGACGCGATCTTAAAAGTCCAATCTGTCGTGTCGTGCTCTGTGCGGGCGCGTGCCTCTCACCCATTAGTCATTCATTGTCCATTGTACCACATCCGCGCCTTTTCATATCACCTCTACCATGATTTCCGCCGCTGTGAGCAGATGCTCATTCCGCGTGATTGATTGTTAGCCTCTTTTTGGGTATTTTTAGTAAACAAATCATGGTATGAAATGACACAACCCCTCAATGTTTTGTTTCTATCCTCCGAGGTGTTTCCTTTTGCCAAGACAGGAGGACTCGCCGATGTTGCCAGCGCTCTTCCGCAGGCTTTGAAAGAAATCGGAAACGATATAAGGCTCGCGATTCCTCGTTATGGATTTGTGAATGAGAGGAAATTCCGCATTCATGAAATCATCAGACTGAAGAATATCGACATACCAATTGGGAAGAAGACGGCGAAGCTGAATGTGAAATCTTCGTTCCTCGTTGGCGAGCGAATAAAGGTCCAGATCTACTTCATCGACAGCTCGGATTTCTTCGGCAGGGCGGGAATCTATCAGGATCCGAGGTCGAAGAAAGATTACTCCGATAACGACGAGAGATTTATTTTTTACTGCCGGAGTGTCTTTGAGATATTAAAACTGCTCGGTTGGGCGCCGGACATAATTCATTGCAATGATTGGCAAAGCGGACTTGTACCGGTATACCTGAAGAAGATATACGCCAAGGATCCGTTTTTCAAGAAGACCAGGTCCATATTTACCATCCACAATGTTGCCTACCAGGGCAACTTCCCGAAAGAGACGTTTCAGAAGACAGGATTGCCCGCGGATGTGTTCACTCCCGAGGGGGCCGAATTCTTTGGAAAGTTCAGCTTCCTGAAGGCCGGGATTGTTTACTCGGACTACATCACGACGGTGAGCGACACATACAGCAAAGAAATATCCGGCAGCGAGGAATACGGCTTCGGGATGCAGGGAATTCTCAGCAAGAGGAAAAAAGTCTTTACGGGAATCGTAAACGGTATCGACTATACGATATGGAATCCAGATACTGATAAGTACATCCCTTTCAAGTACACTGCTAAGACTGTCGACGCAAAAGTCGAGAACAAGAAATACTTGTTGAAGCGTTTCAATATGGAATTCGACCCTAAGGCACCGTTGATCGGAATGGTTACCCGTCTTGTCGAGCAGAAAGGGATCGATCTATTGATACAGGCTTTCCCTGAGCTTATGAAGATGAATTTGCACCTCATTGTTCTCGGATTCGGTGAGAAGGAATATCACACCAAGCTGGAATCGCTGGCAAAGAAGTACCCCGGGAAATTTGCGCTCGAGTTGAAGTATGACGATGAGCTGTCGCATCTCATCGAAGGCGCGGCTGACATTTTCCTGATGCCGAGCAGATTTGAGCCCTGCGGGTTGAACCAATTGTATAGTTTGAAATATGGAACCGTACCAGTTGTGAGGAAAACGGGAGGTCTTGCAGATACGGTGAAGGAAGTGAATCTGCAGAAGGGGACGGGGACAGGATTTTTCTTCGAGGAATATAAGGCGAACGAGATGTTGAAGGCTATTTCGCGAGCAATAGCAGTTTTTAATGACGGAAAGAATTGGCAGAGAATTATGCGGAATGCCATGATGGAAGATTTTTCGTGGGAAAATTCTGCGAGACTTTATTCCGAGCTTTACACGAAAATCCTTGAGAAGTGACGAAAGCCATATTCATCGATCGTGATGGCACGATCAACGTGGATAAGGACTGCCTCATTGATCCAAACCAAATTGAATTATAGACCAGTCGCCCGAAGCAATTGCAATCGCAAACGGACTTGGACTGAAAGTAGTCGTCATTTCCAACCAATCGGGGATTGCACGGGGATTAATGACTGTAGAACAAACTGAAAATGTGAACGACAGTTGGTTTCCATGTTGAGAGAGCGTGGCGCCCTGGTGGATGCGATCTACTATTGCCCGCATTTCCGGAGCATGAGGGGAAGTTCGAGTGCACATGCAGAAAGCCGGATATCGGCATGCTCCTTCGGGCAAAGGAAGAATTCGAGTTCGATTTGTCTTCCTCGTTTGTGGTCGGAGATAAATGGAGCGATATAAAATGCGGTCAAAACGCCGGTGCAATGACTTCGCTGTTATGACAGGTTATGGCAAGTCAGACTATCAGCGGTGCATTGACGACCGAATCAAAATAGATTATCTTGCTCAAGACCTCTTCGATTTCCTCAATAATTTCGTGAAAAAGAGAATAGAAGCCGGAAAATCCTAACAAAGATGCGGATAAATGTGACTCACCCCACCTTTAATCCTCCCCTACCAGGGGAGGACGGATTCGTTGTGACCTTATAGCGAATGTTGAGGCTGTCGAAGAAATCCAATATGTCAAGCTAAGTCCCGCCAATAGCAGGACTTAGCTTGACATATTGGATTTCTTCGACAGCCTCAACATTCGCTATAAGGTCACAACGAATTCCGTCCTCCCCTCGTAGGGGAGGATTAAAGGTGGGGTGAGTCACATTTATCCGCATCTTTGTTAGGATTTTCCGGCTTCTATTCTCTTCTTCACGAAATTATTGAGGGCATCGAAAAGGTCTTGAGCAAGATAATCTATTTTTATTCCGTCGTCAATGCACCGCTGATAGTCGGTTTTGCCGTAACCTGTCATCACGAGCGAAGTCGCTGCGCCGGCATTTTGACCGCATTTTATATCGCTCCATTTATCACCGACCAGAAACGAGGACGACAGGTCAACGTCGAATTCTTCCTTTGCCCGCAGCAGCATCCCGATGTCAGGCTTTCTGCAAGTGCACCGAATCTTCTGCCCATAATCCGGATGATGCGGGCAATAATAAATCGCATCGACCAGGGCGCCACGCTCTCTCAGCATGGAAACCAAATGTGCATTCACGCTCTCAACTTGATCTACAGTCATTAATCCGCGTGCAACCCCCGACTGATTTGAAATCACGACGACTTTGAGTCCAAGTCCGTTTGCGATAGCAATTGCTTCGGGCGAGTGGTCTATGAATTCAATCTGGTTTGGATCAGTGAGGCAGTCCTTATCCACGTTGATCGTGCCATCACGATCGATGAATATGGCTCTCGTCACTTCTCAAGGATTTTCGTGTAAAGCTCGGAATAAAGTCTCGCGGAATTTTCCCACGAAAAATCTTCGACCATGGCATTCCGCATAATTCTCGGCCAATTCTTTCCGTCATTAAACACTGCTATTGCTCGCGAAATGGCCTTCAACATCTCGTTCGCCTTATATTCCTCGAAGAAAAATCCTGTCCCCGTTCCCTTCTGCAGATTCACTTCCTTCACCGTATCTGCAAGACCTCCCGTTTTCCTCACAACTGGTACGGTTCCATATTTCAAACTATACAATTGGTTCAACCCGCAGGGCTCAAATCTGCTCGGCATCAGGAAAATGTCAGCCGCGCCTTCGATGAGATGCGACAGCTCATCGTCATACTTCAACTCGAGCGCAAATTTCCCGGGGTACTTCTTTGCCAGCGATTCCAGCTTGGTGTGATATTCCTTCTCACCGAATCCGAGAACAATGAGGTGCAAATTCATCTTCATAAGCTCAGGGAAAGCCTGTATCAATAGATCGATCCCTTTCTGCTCGACAAGACGGGTCACCATTTCTATCAACGGTGCCTTAGGGTCGAATTCCATATTGAAACGCTTCAACAAGTATTTCTTGTTCTCGACTTTTGCGTCGACAGTCTTAGCAGTGTACTTGAAAGGGATGTACTTATCAGTATCGGATCAGATTGAATAGTCGATACCGTTGACGATTCCCGAAAAGACTTTTTTTCTTGTTCAGAATTCCCTCCATTCCGAAGCCGTATTCTTCGCTGTCCAATATTTCTTTGCTGTAAGTGTCGCTCACCGTCGTCACGTAGTCTGAATAAACAATACCGGCCTTCATGAAACTGAACTTCCCGTAGAATTCTGCCACCCTCTGGAGTGAACACATCCTCGGGTAAGCCGGTCTTCCGGAACGTCTCCGTCGGGAAGTTGCCCTGGTATGCGACATTGTGGATGGTAAAAACGGACTTGGTTTTCCTGAAAAATGGATCCTTGGCGTATATCTTCTTCAAGTAAACCGGTACAAGTCCGCTTTGCCAATCGTTGCAATGAATAATATCCGGCGTCCACCAAGGAGTTTCAAGATGCGAAGACACTCCGGGAATAAAAAATAAATCTCTCGTCGTTATCCGAATAATCTTTTTCAACTTCGGGTCCTGATAGATTCCGGCCCTGTCAAAGAAATCCGGGCTGTCGATAAAGTAGAAATGCACCTTGATTCGCTCTCCGACCAGGAAAGAAGATTTCACATTCAGCTTCGCAGTCTTCTTCCCGATCGGGATGTCGATATTCTTCAGTCTGATGATCTCATCAATGCGGAATTTCCTCTCATTTACAAAGCCGTAACGAGGGATCGCGAGCCTCACATCGTTTCCGATTTCTTTCAGTGCCTGTGGCAGAGCGCTTGCAACATCGGCGAGTCCTCCTGTTTTTGCAAAAGGAAATACCTCTGAGGACAGAAATAATACATTGAGGGGGTGTGTCATTTCATACCATGATTTGTTTATAGAAATACCCAAAAAAAGGCTTACAATCAATCACGCGGAATGAGCATCTGCTCACAGCGGCGGAAATCATGGTAGAGGTGATATGAAAAGGCGCGGGATGCTGTACAATGGACAATGAATGACTAATGGGTGAGAGGCACGCGCCCGCACAGAGCACGACACGAC
>CAVYHK010000032.1:0-75561 GCA_963768145.1 uncultured Bacteroidota bacterium
TCTGCAACGTACCGTTGTTTGCGTTGGCTGTTTGGTCATGCGCCGTTGCGCCGCTCCCTTCATTGAATTTCCAGTAGCCGACAAGACCGCTTTCGCTGCCGCTGAGTGTACGGTGGATATCTTCACGGATTTGTGTTGAATCCAGAGCAACATTGTATAGCCGCACTTCATCGATGACGCCGTCGAAGTAGCGAGGGCTAGCCAGGTAATCAACTCCAATTGTGAGGGGATCAGTGTTAGACGCGACGGTCTCCGGTGTAAGGCTCAGAGGTACCTCGATCCCATTGACGTAGAGCGTCCTTGTACCGCCATTGTTCACAGCGGCAATATGATACCATGTGTCTGCAGCGAGTATTCCATCAGTGGTCTCCATCCCGTCAAAACCGATTCCGCTGTGGGGTACGTTGCTTGTAAGACGAAGAAAATATCCGTTGGTGCCGGAATTCTGGTACTTAGATACTATGCCTGCAAGCCAACTGAAAGAGTGAGGCTTAATCCATGCCTCGATCGTGTAGTTAGTTGTAAGATCAAGGGAGCTGCTGTTCGGTACTTCGACAAAGCCGTCATTGCTGCTGTTGAAACTCAGCGCATCTTCCCCGGCGGTCACAGTGGTCACGAAGCTGTTCTCATCACTCACAAAGTAGTTCGACGGAGAGCTGCTTGTCCCGGACACACGGTAATAATATGTGACTCCGGCAGTAAGTCCGCTCAGCGCTCCTGAGACGGAAGTCCCCGTTGTCCCGTTGACGGAAGACGGAGATGCATTCACGCTGTCCGGATAATTGCCGGAGATTGTCCCGTACAGAAATCGCACGACCGTGCTTACGCTCCCCGGAACTACGGTTCCGTATAGTGTCGCGGAGCTAGTGGCAATGTTTGTTGCAGAGTCTGCTGTAGCATAAGGGTTGTTAGTTGTAAAGCTTCCCTCACCGCTGACAAAATAATTTGCAGGTGAGGTGCTCACTGCGGACACGCGGTAGTAATATGTTGTTTCGCGAGTAAGCCCGGTCAACTGGGATGATACAGACGTCATCGTGTCTCCATTGACGGTTGCGGGAGATGCGCTCACGCTGTCGGTGTAGTTACCGGAAACTGTGCCGTATAAGAATCTCACAGTTGTGCTCACACCATTAGGATTAACGCTCCCATTTACCGTAGCCACCGAGACGAGGACGTTTGTTGCCGCCCCGGCTGTCGCGTATGCTACGCCCAAAACCCGATAAGCTCCATATGTATTGTTATAGATATTGTCCGGGCTGTTCCCTGCAACTGTGACTGAGGAGAGAGTATCGTTGTGGTAGCCATTGAAATACAATCCGCCACCTTCGCCGCTTGCCGCGTTTTTCGACAATGATCCGCCGATCCATGTAAGGCCTCCGGCGTCGTCATATATTCCCCCGCCCAGGCCACCCAAACTATTGCTGTCAACTTTCACATTTGAAAAATAGACAGGCCAGTCATCTAGGTAAACGCCTCCCCCATAATCACTCGCAGCGCTATTCCCGTAGATTGTGACGTCGAAGAGTGAATCTGGAGAGCTGCCCATTTCGATTCCGCCCTCATACGGTGCGGTGTTGAAAATGATTGCGCCGCCATGGATAACGACTGGATTTCCCACATAAACGCCGCCATCGCTGCCTCCGCCGCCGCTGCCGACAGAGTTCCATCCAACCGTATCGTTAACCATTACAAGAGAAGTTGCCCAGCAGCCGATTCCACCAACATAATTAGGCGAATAGTTACTGTCGATGACGCTGTTCGATATCGAGTCTGTTCCACCTTCAGTGTCAATGTCAATAGCTCCGCTTTCCCAGTCGCCATAATTATGTGTGAATATGCAGTGATCAATGGTGAGATTGCCGTCGTTGTTACCGATTGCACCACCACTACCGTTCCCCCCCCCCCGACGGTTGTACTATCATAAGTAAATGTGCAGTTTTTGGCAGTGACGGTTGCGCTTCCAACTATAGCCAACCCACCTCCACCGTAGTCTGCGCGGCTATTGGTCACATTCACCGAATCGAGATCGACCGTGCTGTCGCCGCTGACTAATATCCCACCGCCATAACCATCTAAATCGTATCCCTGGGTCACTGTGAGGTCAACGATTGTGACTGGTCCGTTGTCGATCTGAAAAACTCTGCTTGCCCCGCCGCCGTTTACAACCGTACTTCCAGCACCGCCGCCTTGGATCACTACAGGCTGCTTTATATCGAGCTCACCAAACGAAAGGGTATATGTGTCGGCAGGAACGAAGACGGTGTCAACGGAACCAGTAGTGTCGGCGTAATCAATTGCGGAGCGAAGCGTTATTGTACTTCCGGTTTCTGTAGTAGCAGGAGATGAAGTCGCATCGTAGGCATCCGCATCGTCCGTGGAGTTCACAGTAACATTGGTGTGCGGCACACCGAGCGGAAGTGACTTCCTGACCGATGCGACCTTGGCGGACTTCGATGCCTTTTGTGCATTTGCTGCACGCTTTGCCTTCATGGCTTCCTTGTGTTTCTCGTGCATTGCGCGCATCTGCTGCAGGCGCTCCTTCATTTGTTGCTTCATGGCACTCGCCCTGGCGGCATTCAGCGAATAAGTCTGTTTTGGACCTGTCCGGACAATGAGGTTCTTCGATGTTTGTGCAAATGCCGTTGAACAGGAAAACATCAACAACAAAGGTAATAGAAGTTTAAGATAGTAAGATCGTTTCATGTTGATTTCCTTTCCCTTTTTGAGGCTGTTGCCCAATGGATTCCTCACTGCACCTCGCCTGCCTTCGCCGAAGCGGCTACGCGCAGGCAGGTTTCGTTCAGAATGACAAAACCCTCCGGATCATGTCATTCTGAGGAAGTGCAACGACCGAAGAATCCACATTTATGTCCATCGAGATCATTCGGCAACATCCTCATTTTCGTCTCAATTGAGATTTTGCAAAACCGTGTCGCAAGCTACTCGATGCACGCGAACTTACTGCACTTTGCCACTAACCTGCCTTTGGCTTGATCTCATAAAGCTTTCCTTTACGCTCTCCGACGTTGTTAAACCGACGGTGTGGATGAACGGGCGCTGGTCAATCCACTTATAGGAACGAGCAGTTTTTCAGAAATCTATATGAAAAGCCTTGTCCGCCAAAAGCGGATCAGGACGGCTGTCAAGCTCCGGCTTTAACGGGGCAAGAAAAAAAGAAATTGTTTTGGGAATTGTATATGGAAAGGGTAACAACATTTCACACAAGCTCACAAATCATTAGGTTAATTCTAACTTGTGAGGTGGTAAGATACAAGTCGTTCGCAGCGATTTATCTGCCGACGCCGTACAAAGAGAAACAAATTGTTACTGCGGATTGTCTCGCATTTGCAAAGCAACTGCACCATGGGCGCATACGCCTCTGGCGGAGACGAATCTTCTGTGAACCTCCTGCGATGTAGGTCCTTGCGGCTACTCCTCTTCCCCAATCACTATCTGCTTCCCCTTAGCCTTCGGTATCTCCGGCCCCTTCCGTAGCTCTTCGGGTACTGGCGGTAACTCGTCGGCTTTGAACAAATCACTCTTCAGGACTTGCTCGAATATTTTCTTTTGTTCGGGATAGCCTTCTATAGTCTTCTCCAACACCCATAATAATTCCAGAAACTCTCTTGTGAACTCGAATGTCCAAGTGCGGGGGTGAATGTCGTCGAGAGGAGAAGACTTTTTCCCTTTGCGGTCTTTCATGCGATAGCCGAGCCATGATTGAACCACCTTGAAGCCGGAAACTTCAAAGTCCCAAACTTTCCTATCTACCGGAGCAAATGCGCCGTCGCCGACCATCACAGTTTTCGTCTTGTCGTTGTAGGCGTATTCATTGGGATACTTATCTTCGCTGCCCGGCACAGCCTTCAAACACTTTGCGTTTCCTTTTGGTATCTTCCCCTTAGGACAATCTTTTGAATTATAAAACCGCTCGCCATAAGTGTGAAGCCATATAAGCCGCTTGCCGAACTCTGCGGCTTCAGCAAATAGTTCTCTGTTTTTTGTGAGGGGGACGCGCACTTCCCGGTTCACGAGTTCATCAGCGAAACGTCGCGTGTATTCCGGATGTGCAAGCATGCAGTAAACATATCCCGCAAGATCTTCGGCAGAAACCTCTCCCAGTAATTCCAATAGTCCAGGGGTCACGTTTGTTTTGTCAGCGTTATTATCAAGATAGAGCGGCACAACGTCCTTAGCACCGCGATTTGAAAAGTGATCAAGGTCGGGTATTTCCCCGCAAGCCGTCAGCCCGGGCCCAACGCCCAAAGGCTTAGTAAGAAGACTGGTAAGATAAATTTGTTTATCGCTGCGCGCATACCACAATTGCGGTGCCGCTCTATCCAGAAAACGGGCATCTGCAATCACATACTGCCGATCGAAAGATCGATACGAATACCCCACAATTCTAATATCATCATATGTTTGCTCCTTAGAAAGAGCCAACAAGTCCTTTTGCTCTGGTGGCAGCTGTCTTGGTTCTTCATCGAACTTCCTGCCTGTGGGAGAGTTCTTGAATGCCTTTACTTTGTCTGGCAGTTTCTCCAACTCGGTCAGCCTTCGAAGCAGGCTATGCTTCTCAGATGCAATAACCCAAGTTCTTCCAGCTTTTACTCCATTGTTTTGCCACGGAAATATATCGGCGAGCTTTGGCCATTTGGCAAATCGACCTTTGGTCTCTGGCCTGAACGGTGCCTGCCATCCATCCGGAGCGTCTTCCCATTTCAGACTGGAAAACGCTTTGACCTCGGCAAGCCTTTCCAGCTTCTCATCTTTCGTTCCTTCTATTCGCGTGTATCGCACCATGGCTGGTGTGTCGGAATTCTTCTTCGTCTTTCGCCATGCTACGAAGATTGCGACGGGAGTTTGAATTGCAAACACGTTTTCGTCTTTCCGAGTGCCGCGCCCTTCGCCGCCGAGATCGATTATGTCGATGTGGTCGCATATTCTACGCATGTGTTCCCGGAGTCCACTGAAAGCGTCGCCATCTATGTAGCTCGAAGCTGTTATGAACGAAACAACACCTAGCCCGACGGCAGTCTTGTGCTCGAAAACCTTCCACAGCGCCCATCGAATGAAATAGATGTAAAGATTATAAATGTTTTTGAGGTGCACTCCATATCCAGACTCCCGCGCAGGCTTGAGAAAATCTTCCAAGATTGCGGTCTCGCCGTCACCTCCATAACAAACCCACGCGCCCGTTATTTCCTTGTTGCTTCCATCCTTTTCGGCTGATTCATGCCTGCCATACGGTGGATTGCCGAGGCAGACAAGCACACGCTGCGATTCTTTTACATTCAATGCCCGTTCGTGTTCCAAGGCTATCGGCTTGTGAAAGAGCGGAGGTGCAGGCGGCTTAGTGTGGGGAGATTCGAGCGTGTTTGTTAGATAGACTTGCGGACCGGTTTCAGGAAGGGCAACGCGGTACTTGGAAAACGCCTGCGAAAGCCGTAACTGAGCGACGGCATACGGACCGACCATCCATTCGAAACCATGGATGTTGTGGATCAGAGACCGCGCGCCTCCCTTGATTGCTCCTTTGCCTTCTTCCTTCTCGACTCTTTTCAGCGCATGGTCAATGATAGTCAGAAGGTACGTTCCTGTCCCGACTGCAGGGTCGAGCGTCGCGACTTCGGCTTCGACGAATCCCATTTCCTTATCAAACTCTTTTCGTAGAATCTCGTCGATAAGCCGAACCTGACACTGCGTAATCTCAAGCGGCGTGTAGTATACTCCGGCTTCTTTGCGCAATTTAGGATCATACGCAGCGAGAAAATTCTCGTAAAAGAAAAGCCAGGGATCTTTAGTCTCGCGGGACGGGGCAAGTGCATGGAGAGGAATCTCGTGAATGACCCGCTGAGTGAGAGACAACGATGTGCTTATTTCTTTGCGAGCCTCTTTGTCAGTGAGGAACTCAAGCGACCGCGACAAAAGCGAATGATGCTTGTCGAGAGTGTCATACGCATCCCGCAAGTCAAGGACATCGGCGTTTTCAAGGTGGGCAAGTAGAAGGGCGAATACGACCGTCTGGGCGTAAGCATCAGCAAAGCGCATATCGTCTGCATCCGGGAAGAGGAGCTTCTTGATTTCATCTTTGAGCGAGTGCATCGCGGACTTGCTGTCTGCGAGAGAGTCGATTACCTCGTCGCGGATCAATCGGCAGAACGGAGCGAGGAACGATGCAAGCTCCTTGGGTTTCTTAGGAACGATAGGCGTCCATGATACGAAATCAACAAGGAGAGAAAACAAGTCCTTCGCGTTCGATTCGGAGACCGCTTTCCTTCCGTCAGAGCAGACGTCCCCGTTGAGGCGAACTAGCTTTCCCGTAGGCTCGCTATTCTGGTACAACCCCCATTCATTGCCGCTGCAGTATATGATATTCGGGATATTCTTAAAACGCTCCCACTGGTCGGCATCGTGACCCTTATATCTTTTGGGGTCCGCACCCTTATCGGGTTCTTTAAGCTCGATATAGCCTATCAACAGCCCATCGCTCTCAACCGCATAGTCCGGCCTCCCCAGACGGTCAATCATAGATTCATCTTTCAGTACAAGCTTCTGCCCCGTCGACTTGCTGTACTCATTCAACAACTGCTCAAAAGGAGCTTTCAATTGCGCTTCAGGTTGACCCTGAGTTCTTGCAGTGAACTTTGATGTGACCGACTCGGCGAACTGCTTCAAGGCTTCTAATAGGTTTGAATGTGCTGAGTTCTTAGTCATTTATTGCCTCGCAATTGATGCACGATGATTGAATTTACACTAACCGAATCTTGTATTCAACTTTTCCCCAATTGCGGGGCTGGCCTTTGTCAGAGTCGCGTAGTGTATCAGTTTAATCCCGAAGGGATATAATTATTATAGAAGAATGAGACACAGAATATGTGAACCCCGAAAGGGTGAAATTATAATGTCATCCCTTCAGGATTTAATTGATTTTTGATATTCCGTTCTACAGTAATATCACCGCTTCGCGGTTCGCACCCGTACAAGAAGACAAACTGATACGCCCTTCATTTTTTTCTTGATTTCTCCATCTCCATGATAGGCATTAAGACCGAGACGTACAGCTTAAAGTCGTGCACAACTCAAAAAGAAGAATGATTCCATTGTAATCCCCCTGCGCCAAACGCTTCAGCGCAGGCGAACCCTGCGAAGGTGACCACGCTTTGGCAGTGATACCTTCGCAAGGTTGCCAAACCGCTACTTCATCAACACCAATTTCTTCATCGTCCGCCTACGTTAAAACTTCGGCGGGCAGGTCCGCCTGCCGAAATCCATTGGCGCAGGCAGGCCACAAATCTATTAGTCCATTGTTCTATTTGACAAGCATTAGCTTCTTAATTGACGCGAATTTCTCTCCATCATTCCCTACGGCATTAATTCGGTAGTAATACACTCCGCTCGCAAACCTGTCCATGTTCACTACCTCATTGTATCTTCCTGCATCCATCATTCCATAATTCCAATATTCCACTCTCTGTCCCAGCACATTGTAAATCTCCAGACTCACAGTTGATTTCTGCTTCAGGTCAAACCGTATCGTGGTACTCGGGTTGAATGGATTCGGATAGTTCTGGTAAAGAGCATAATTCTTCGGAACGTCAACAGTGACTGAAAGTGTGGTCAGATCACTCGTTGTTCCGTTCGTCGATACGCTCTGGATCTTGTATTGGTACGTCTTGCCGGAAGTCACTTTGTTGTCTGTGAAGTCGTAAGCTCTGCCTGAAGTGCTGGTGCCTAATCCTTTCAAATTGTTGTTGCTTGTGTAACTTGAGATTACCTTGAAACCTGTGGTGAGCGAAGTCGAACCAGAAGTCGTGCTTGGATCTTCGCGAAGGATGTTAAACCCTGCATTATTCACTTCGCTTTGTGTCTGCCATGAGAGTGTCACAGAACCGAGATCCGCAGTTGCAAGGAAGTCTGTCGCCTCGACGGCAAGCGGAAGGTCCGTCACACCAAGCAGGTACGGGTATCCATTGTTGACTCCACTGCTTATTGCCCAGACAGTTGTGAAATCCCAACCGGAAAAAGTGCTCTGGGTTTTCATGTTGGTTGTGCTTTCCCCGATTCCGCCTGCACTGGATGAACGGCCGGATGTCTGGTTATCCCAGAAGCAGCTACTTACAGTGTTGGGAGAATTAGCCTGAAACCCAATGAGGCCGCCGAGAGTGGAACCACCTGACACAGAACCACAACTGTAACATTTCGTGACGGAGTTATTAGAGTACAGCCACCCGATCAAGCCACCGACCCAAGAACCAGATCCCGTGACAGAGCCGGTGCTGTAGCAGTTGGTCGCTGTGGCATATTCATATTGTTCCCCAATCAAGCCACCGACATAAGAACCACCCGTCACAGAACCGGTGCTGTAGCATTGCGTGGCGCCACAACCATATTGCTCACCAATCAACCCGCCGATTTCCTGACTAAACGAACTCGTTCCCGTTGCAGAGGCACTGCTATGGCAGTTCGTGGTGGTAGATCCAGATGGTTCTTCGCACCCGATCAAGCCTCCGACAACACAATATCCATTTACTGAGCCACTACTGGAACAGTCTGTCACGGTGGCACCGTATTGACCGCCAATTAAGGCACCGATCCATTGACTCCCCGTTACGTTCGCACTCTCGATTTTCACATTCTTGATTGTAGCAGCGCCGACGTATCCGAAGAGACCAACGTAGTTCGTTGAGGGCCGGTTAATATACACACCGGTAATTTTGTACCCCTGCCCATCGTACGAGCCGGTAAAGTGTTTCGTGCTATTTCCAATGGGAGTAAACCCTGTGTCGCTGGCCCACGAGGAACTTCCTGAGGCATCGATATCTGCGGTCTGAACAAAATAACTGCCCCAACAACTACTGTTTTGCGTAATCCAGTAGAGGTTATTCAATGTTGCAATCTGATAAGGGTCAGCGGGAATACCGCTGCCGGATGGCGCCGTTGCTGTCTGTGCTAATACATTGCCGGCAAATAACAAGAGTACAGTAAAGAAAATGCAATGTATGAAACGAGGTAGAGATGACATAATAATTTTCCTTTCCGGCGAAGGTTTAACCCTTCACAAGGTCATAGTTAAAACACCCGACTATTGCGCCCGAGGCGCATCCTCGCCCGTCCGGCAGGCGGGAGCTTATGGTTGATCGGGACGAGCAGTTTTTCAGAAATCTATATGAAAAGCCTTGTCCGCCAAAAGCGGATCAGGACGGCTGTCAAGCTCCGGCTTTAACGGGGCAAGAAAAAAAGAAATTGTTTTGGGAATTGTATATGGAAAGGGTAACAACATTTCACACAAGCTCACAAATCATTAGGTTAATTTTACCCCATGACGCGGAAAGATGCAAGGCCATGGCAGTACCTCTTCTGCCGAGCCCTTCTTTGCAAGAAAAGGACGGCATAAGTGCCACCGGCGATGATTCCGTAAATCTAAGGTCTGCTGAATATACTTACCCCTGCATAAGAGCATTGCGGGGCAGGCTCTCTTCACCAGGGGCGGTTTCCCCCTCTCTAATATTTAGAGAGGGGGAATTAAAAAGGGGTGAGTTAAATTCTTATTTCATCATCAACAGCTTTCTTCATCGTCCGCCTACGTTAATACTTCGGCGGCAGGTCCGCCTGCGCTAAAGCTTCGGCGGACAGGCCACAAATCTATTAATCCATTGTTCTATTTGACGAGCATTAGCTTCTTAATTGACACAAATTTCTGTCCATCGTTCCCGATGGCATTAATTCGGTAGTAATACACTCCGCTCGCAAACCTGCTCATATCCACCACTTCGTTGTACCGTCCCGCATCCATTAATCCATAAATCCATTCATCCACTTTTTGTCCCAGCACATTGTAAATCTCCAGACTCACAGTTGATTGCTGCTTCAGATCAAACCGTATCGTGGTACTCGGGTTGAATGGATTCGGATAGTTCTGGTAAAGAGCATAATTCTTCGGAACGTCAACAGTGACCGAGAGAGTCGTCAGGTCTTTTGTCGTTCCACTTGTGGATACGCTCTGGACCTTGTAATTGTACGTCTTTCCCGACGTTACTTTGTTGTCCGTAAAACTGTAAGACCGTCCCGTGCTGCTCGTGCCGAGGCCCTTCAAGTTGTCACTACTTGTATAACTTGCAATGAGTTTGAAGCCTGTGGTGAGCGAAGTCGATCCAGATGTTGTACCAGTGTCTTCACGCAACACGTTGAAGCCGGCATTATCAACTTCTGACTGCGTCTTCCACGAAAGTGTAACCGAGCCTATGTCCGTCGCCACCAGGAAGTCCGCAGCTTGTACAGCGAGAGAAACGTCGTATGATATTGGAGTGAAAGAGAAAGTCAACCCGTCTTCGGAGGGCGGCGGGGTAACATTCTCGTTATCCGTCGAGGAACTCACAACGGCCAGTGGAGTCAGGTCGTTCACGGATATGAAATTTCCGCTGGAATCGACTAGCCCAACCGCAGTGGGGCTGTCTTCTGTCGAGAAAGGAACGTACGCATCAGGCCCACGCCGGTATACATATTGGATTTCGCCGTTGGATTCATGGAGGATGACCTGGAATGAAAGCTGGTCAAATGCATTGTGTGAGTCGTAGTTCCCATATCCAACGACGGAATCCCATTGGACTGTGAATGTCCTGTTTGGAGGCGTGCCATCAGTTTCAAAAAAGATGTTTCCATCTACGTACAGGTCGCAATCCAGGGGAGCGAGGAATGGGAGCATATTTAGATCCGCACCGCTCAATTGGCCGGTATTCAAGTAACTTCCTTCAGAGTTGCTTGATGGATCAAACGATAACCAGCCGTTGCTTGCTCCGAACACCTGTGTGTATGGTGTCCCGTTGAAAAAGAATGTGAATCCTATGGGTATAGGACCTATCACCCCTTCATCCGCGTCGAAACTGCCGACAGAAATTCCCGTAGATGATATGCTGTTAAAGGTGCCGCTTGCAGTTCTGAAGGCAAAGCCGTTTGCGATCTGGGCCCCTGAATGAAAACTGGTTTCACCAGAGCGGAAATAATACCCTCCGGAGCCTGTAATTGAGACAGCATAATAATAGGTGGTCGAAGGATCCACCCCTGCAATCGTTGTTGAAACCAGCACACCAGTGTCTCCACTTGCGGGTGAGGAGTTGCAGTCGCACTGTCCGTATAACTGTGCGAGGCAGTTCCATACAAGAACCTAACGGTTATGGTCGAGTCTGCCGGATAAGCCATCCCTTCAAGAATCACATGTGTCGAATCTATAAACGAGGGGGGCAATACTACAGCGAAAGGAATGAATGTGCTGTTGAGAAGGACCACTTGATAGGTCCCGCCAGTGTTATCATATATGTCTGAAGGAGATGCGCCTATCATCAAGACGCCCGAAAGGGTATCGTTGCCTGCGCTTGCATCAAAGTAAATTCCATTTCCCAGTCCAGCCGCATGATTGATTCCCAATGAGCCGTTGTACCAGGATATCAATCCAAACTCGTCGTCAATTCCGCCGCCGTTACCTCCTGTCGTGTTGTCGAGGATGTCCACACCCGACAGGCGGAGCAAAGAGCCGGCGTCATTAAAAATACCGCCGCCGTCGCCCGCTGAATTCCCAGATATGGATAAGGACTCCAGAGTGTCAAGGCCGCCGTCAACGTAAATTCCTCCTCCGCGCCCGTTGGCGACATTGTCAGCCAAAAGCCCATCTCTGAAGGAGAAAAAATTGAGTGGAGCGGCGTAGATTCCTCCTCCGTCCCCCCCCGCTGCGTCGTTACCGATCAGCGTGTCTCCGATCATCGTGAGTGAAATCCCGCCCGCAAATGGAACGATGGCGACACCTCCAACAAACGCTGCCGCATAGTTGCTATCGATGACAGAGTTCGTGATCGCTGCTGTTCCCCCATAGATTGCGACGCCGCCGACATCGAGCGCTTCGCAATACCTTATCGAGGAATTGTCTATCTCCAGGATCCCGGCCTGGCTGTTTGCCGCCCCGCCATCGCTTGAACCCGCAAAGTCTCCGATGAAGAAGCACGTGTCTGCGATTATCGTACCTCCGCCAGAAATGTTGTTTTCCAATCCTCCTCCTTCACCTGCCAAATTGCTGTCGATGGGGACATTTTCGAAAGCCGCTGTTCCGGAATAAACATTTGCGCCGCCGCCATCACCGCTTGAAGCCTGGTTGTAGGATAAGCTTCCGTGGCTCATATACAGTGATCCCATCAACAGGTCAATTCCCCCGCCGTTGCCGGCCGCACTGTTAACCATTACGTTCACCGAATCCAGGAAGACAGTTCCATCATAAATCTCAATCCCTCCCCCATTTTCGCTGTTTTCGGATTGACCATTGGTTATCGTCAAATCGGATATGGTTACCTGGATCCCTGATTCATAGTAGTCAATGCCGAATACCCGATCCAGGAAATTGCCGTCTATTATCGTCACTCCAGCTCCGGCGCCGATGATTGTAAGCGGATCATTAATGTTGAGATCGCCGGTCGCGGCGTTATACTCATCTACTCCCATTGTTGAAAGAGTGTAGAGTCCGGCAGGAACGATGATCGTATCCGGGCCTGCCACATAGTTGGTATACTGGATTGCTGATCGGAGGCTGATGGCACCGGCCGCGGTCGTGTCTGAAGTTGTGGGATCGAAGGCGCCATCGTCAGCAGTAGTGGTAACCGTAATCGCCCCCAGGGAATAAGGTAAGTAGCGACGCCTGAAAGATGCCGCTTCGCTTTTCCGACCGGAAGGAAAGGGCCGTTTCTTCGTCGAAGAGATAATGTTCTTGTTCCTCGCTTGCCATGCCGCCTTCATCGCAGACATCTCAGCTCTGGAAGGTTTTTTTACGAGTGCCGACGTCCGTTTGCCTTGGAATGCAGCGACGTGTTTCGTCTGTGTAGTTGAATTGTGTTTGCCGTCATATATGGCAGAAACCCCCGCCTGCGGGAGATTTAATATCGAGTATATGACAAATATAAAGTAGAAAAATCTGTGACGCTGAAACATTGTTTCCTCCTTAATTGGTTAATGTCATTGAGGTATCAGGGAATGCATCTATGAGAAGTATGCAACAGTCTTCCCCGAGGCTTGTGAGAGTGGATTGACGCCCGTTGTAAATTGGACCGAAGTATCCGGTGAAAATACTTTAGAAATGTGCCTACCTTTCTCCTCCTCTATAGATTTCCAGAACGCTTCCATCAAGTTTTAAGTTCCCATCGGAGGCAAAACTCACTTCGCAGCCCTCTGAGAAGTGGAGAATGATGACGACGGCATTTTCGATTTCCTTACTTCATTAACACTAACTTTCTTACAGACACGAATTTCTCTCCGTCATTCCCGATGGCATTAATTCGGTAGTAATACACTCCGCTCGCAAACCTGCTCATATCCACCACTTCATTGTACCGTCCCGCATCCATCATTCCATAATTCCAATATTCCACCCTCTGTCCAAGTACATTGTAAATATCAAGTTTCACCGAAGAGGCTTGCTTCAAATCGAACCGTAGCGTCGTACTCGGATTGAACGGATTCGGATAGTTCTGGTAAAGCGCATAGTCTTTAGGAACCCCCACCTCCACCGAAAGGGTACTCAAATCGCTGATTGTCCCATCCATTGAAACGCTTTGTATCTTGTATTCATAGCTCATTCCGGAAATCACCTTCGAATCGAGGAAGTTGTACGTTCGGCCGGTCGCACTAGTCCCGAGACCTCTTAAGCTGTCATCGTTGATGTAACTTCCGATAAGCGTGAAAGCCGCGCTCGCAGGATTCCTTCGGAGCACGTTGAAACCAGCAATGCCAGTTTCCGATTTGGTCTGCCACGATAAGGTCACCGAATTCACATCCGTAGTCGCCGTAAAAGACGAGAACTCGACTGCCAGTGAATTGTCATTCCCGCTTGCGAGGGCGAACTGTTTCGAGGGTGTTATAGAACCCAGAGATGTCGACGGCGATGAGAAAATGTGGAGCAAATTGTTTTGATAGTAGGAGCCGGTGAGATTCGACCACGCCGCGTCGGCACTGCTTCGTCCAATAAGTTGAAGCGAAGACTCGTTCGACACTCCGCTGATGCCTCCGTAGTTCATTGAATAGACAACGGTGTTGCTTCCATAGCCATACAATCCCCAGACAAGCGAAGAACGCTTAGAGATGCCTGCTGGAAATGTCTCGGACGTTGTTGCGGCTGTTGGCGAACCGTACGCGTAGGCACCTACAAAATCAAGGCTGTCCGGAGAGGAGAGGATCGTTAGACCGATTTTCGCGCCAGTAGGTCCGACGCTATCTGTCGCAATACCTGCGTCGTACACGCCGTATTCTCCCACAGGAGCGTTCGAGGTAACCCAGTCACTTGAGCCGCTGATCGAGCCGTTGTTCCCGCTTACCATATCAGTAGCGGTGGTCCCGGTCCCATCGTTGAACTGCCAATATCCGAGTAGCCCAGCCTGCGCTCCGTTTAATGTTGAAAACATGTCGTTCCTTACCTGTTGCTCGGTGCGCGCAATATTCCAGATTCTTATTTCGTCCAATGTTCCGTTAAAATATCTTCCAGTATGTCCCGCATTCTCTCCGAGATAAACAGGATATGTGCTGGTGCCGAGCGTCCCCGTAACTGGGCTGGTTGCGTCAACGTGGCCGTCCACATAGAGCGTTTTCCTGGAACCGTCGTACACCGCAGCGAAGAAATGCCAGTTGCCGTCATTCACATTCGTGATCCCCGTCATGTCCACATTAGAAAGCCCGTTTGTGCTGAACGCAAGATAATTCAGTGAGTTCGACCTGGCAACCCGCCATGAGTCATCACCTTTCGTAATCAGCGCTTCCCATTGGTATACAAACGATGCCACATTGAACCAGCCCTCGACAGTGAAAGGCCCGGTGAAATTAAAAGAGGATGAAGATCCGACATCGACGAAGCTGCCTCCATCGAAATAGAGCGCCGTCCCCGGGTCTCCGGCAAACACCGACTCAAGCACGCCGTCTGACGTGGTTAATATCGACAAGGGGTTGTTCAACCCGCTCGACACGATAATCGCCGTATCGGAGCCGTCCAGATTTGCACTCTCGATTGTATTTGTCAAATAATTTGTCCAGAAGATTATCCCTGACGTGGACATCAGCTGGATCCCTCTGGGATCCGATGAACTGAGATACACGACGGTAGCCGTATCGGACCCACCCAGTGCCGCAGACATTATTTTCTTTTGCGGCCCGTATTCCGTCCAATAGATTTTTGAATGCGTGGTGTCTACTGCAATACCCGATATAAAATTGGACGTGGTATAGATGTGCGTCGGGCTGGATCCCGTAAGTCCGCACATTCCAACATACTTCGTGCTTCCACCGTTGTCGGTCCAATAGATCTCCCCGTTCTTCCCGTCGATGGCAATCCCTGTCGGTGCAGACAAACCTGTCGTGATAAGATCCGTTAGCGCAGCGCCGCTGAGAAGTGCCGATCGTATTTTCTTGCTTCCATTTTCTACCCAGTACATTTTTCCCGTGGCCTCATCGATAGCAATGCCCCGCGGAAGGTTGAGTCCTTCCAGGACTATCGCGGAACTTGTCCCGTCCCTGTTCGAGCGGTTTATGAGACCACCGGTGACGTCAGTCCAGTAGATCTTTTGAGAACCGGCATCGAACGCGATCCCATAGGGGCTCGAAGATCGAACTTAGCAACGTTGCCTCCGAGCTCCCATTAAATATGGAACTGTCAATTTTCCCACCGCCGACTTCAGTCCAGAAAACTCCCTGTGCGTTCGCCATTCCTGAAATCACGACCAGTCCGAAGATAGCCGGTATGGTCTTTCTTAACATAACTCTTCCTTTCTTAGAAGAATTTTAGCTGCGAGATGGGAAAATTCCGGATATTGCAATGCAGAAATTGATCGCAAGATACGGCTGGATATTATTGTGCGCTAGGCCTCCACCCGTCGTGCCAATGGCATTTGCATTCATGTTGCCGTTCTCAGATGACCCGTAGTGTTCAATCCCTTCGCTGTTTGCTGCAGGGTAGTTGTTCGAGGGGGAAGATGAAGTCCCGCCTGATGTGCTCGCAAAAGCAGTATGACTATGCGCCGGCATTTCGGTTGCTAAAAGAGTATGGGTCTCCTGTCCGCCCTTCTGACCCTGGACATACGTGCTTAGCCCGGAGCCGGTGCCCACGTGTATCGGAACTCTTCCGCGGAAATCAGGAAGACCAAACGTGGTTATACCGTCTCCGCCGTAATATGTGCCGATGACAGCAAAGAGTGCTTCATAAGATGAGATCGGGAGGAGGCTCCCATCGCAAGCCGCGTAGCCGGTCGGCGCAAAATTGCCGGCAAACATCATTATTTCTCCGACGAACGGATATTCTCCGGCAACCCGCTTCTGCCCACCATTACTGGCAACTGTTTTTTGACCTATCTGCGCGAACGCCTTTGCAACTCCGCCGATCAAAGCGGTCCCTGCAAGGACGCCCAGAGCTTTTGCCAGAAAGCGCCGCCGTTCTCCGGCTTCTCCGCTGTTTTGATTCTTTTCAGTATTAGAGTCATTCATGTTTCTTCCCTCTTGAATTGATGGATTATAGAATTGTTCCAAAGGATGTTTCAAACTAATGTTCCAACTTGGCTTTGATCATAGGAATTTCGGGCGGTCGGTAATGAGATGAAATGGGGAATGAACGTTGCAATGCAACCATTTGCTGGACTGTGTCAATCGCAGGCTCTCATCTCTCCTTTTAAAAGCCAACCGCAAGAAACGATGGATAGTTCCCTAATACGAAATTCATTCAGGGCCTGTGATCCACTTTGCTTCAATGGTCTCTCTAAATCCACTTGTTGCTGATGCGTAGTACGGCTCAGGCAGATAACATAGAAGAAAGCGGACAGCAAAGCCCGCTCCCTATCCCTCTTCCTCTCTTACTTCATTAGGACCAATTTTTTAATCGACACAAATTTCTCTCCGTCAATTCCGACAGCAGCGACTCTGTAATAGTAAACACCGCTTGAAAACGCGTCCATGTTGATGGCCTCTTCGTATCTTCCAGCATTCATGGTACCATAATTGTTCTCCACCAACTTCTGGCCGAGAACATTGTATAGATCGAGAACGACGATCGACGCTTCCTTGAGATCAAACCGTATCGTGGTTGTTGGATTAAAAGGGTTAGGATAGTTCTGGTAAAGTGCATACGACGCCGGGACACCAACAGTAGCAGACACCGTATTCAGGTTTTCGGTTGAACCGTCGGTCGACACACTCTGAAGTTTGTACTGATATTTCTTACCGGAAACCACCTTGGCATCTGTAAAGCCATAGGTCCGTCCGGTTGGACTCGTTCCCAGGCCCCTCAGCTTGTCGTTGCTTAGGTAGCTTGAGATCAGAACGAAACCCGGCTGGCCCGGTTCCTCGCGTAGCACATTGAATCCCGCAACGTCGATTTCTGATTGGGTCTTCCACGACAATGCAACCTCGCCCACACCAGGCGTGGCAGCAAATGATGTCACTTCAACGGACAACGGAGCCTCAATCCTACCGCTCACCCAAAGTGTATCTGGATTGGTCGGACTGTTGCTCGTGTATAAGATAAGCGCGTTTTCCTCATCGACGGTTGTCGGCGTAAATCGGATCGTGTCAATAACCGATTGACCGGGCTGTATGGTTACGACTGTCGGTCTGGCTGAGTAAGTCGCTTTCGTTGACACGGCATTTGTAATATATAGCGGCGCCGTGCCGACATTTTCCAAAGTGACTGTCGTGTCTTTGTAGGTTCCGACGATGACATACCCGGTCGCCAACGTATCAGGTACAATCTTTAGTTTTGGCCCAACGTCGATTGAATTGTCTCCGAATGCGGCAAGGTTGGCTTGCGGAAAGTAGTTGAGATTCAAGAACTGTCCGCCGACGACAAGGGTATGATACCCGAGACCAATCGCATAAACCGTGGCAGTGCCGACATCGAGGTTCATGTGGCTGTTAAATGAACTAACCGCACCAGTATTCGCGCTAAGATAAGCGAGTGCCGACCGGTACGGGCTGTATGAACTTGACATCTGCCCGCCGATTATCAGCTCAGTATCGACCGCGGCCATCGCATAGACAGTGAGTGCTAGATAGAAATTTGCGTTGAAACCGGGTATCAGAGCTCCGGTTGCAGTATCGACTGCTGCAAGGCTCTTTATAGAGGAATTTCCCCCGATACCGTAGAATCCTCCGCCGAGATATACCTTGTCTCCAAGCGTCGCCATTGAAAAGCAAAGGTATCCAGGTTCCGGATCCCACGCGGTCAATGTATCGTTGGTCGTATCGAAAGCCGCCGCGTAACTGCGAGTTATGCCATTTACATGATTGAAGAACCCGCTTGCGAAAACTTTTGATCCGGAAGAAGCAAGAGACCACACGCCTCCGTTGTCGAAAATGGGATGCCATGGGTACAGTGTACCGACATTTTTGTCAACTACTCCCAAGTAATCCCGGCTCGTGCCATCGAGGCCGTAGAAGTCACCCGCGATGTACAACCTGTTTCCCGTGACAAGCAAAGCATGCACTGTTCCGCCAGCGGAGCCCTGCCAGTTTGGGCTCTGGATTGGCAACCCCGTCAGCGTGTCAAAAGCTGCTAGGTAAGGAATTGAAAGATTGGTGGCTCCCACATTAGTGAAGCTGCCTCCGGCAATTATTTTATCGTTCGCCATTACAATTGCGTTGACTCCGAGTCCGCCGCTTACGCTGACGTCGGGGTTCCATGAAGTCACACGCCCTGTCGAGAAATCAATTGAAGCAAGACCGCTTCTAAGTGTCATGCCAGCTGAAGTCATGTACCCGCCGGCAAAAATATCACCGCCGCTTGGAGTGATTGTCCATGGATAATTATCAAGCTTCGCATCCCATGTTGTGGCATTGCCGGTTGACGTATCTATGGCGGCAAGATAGCTGACACTTCTCCCCCCGATTGACGTGAACGGTCCGCCTACATACAACCTTGATCCGCAGACAGCGAGAGAAGTTACGTTGTTATTGGGATTCGGACTCCATGATGTCGCAAGGCCGGTCCCGGTGTCGATGGCGGCAAGATTGCTGACTGTGGCACCGCCGATTGCAGTGAATGAACCGCCGACAAAGACATGGCTACCTGAGACCGCAATGGCTGTCGCATAATCATTTCCCCCACTCATTGTCGCACCGGGGTTCCAGCCTAATACAACATTCCCCGCCTGATCGAATTTCACAAGACCGTTTCGGTTGACACTATCGACCTCGGAGAACAGCCCCGCCGCGTAAAGGTAAGCCCCGGTATAGACAAAGCTGGAAATATATCCCGAAAATGCCGGAACCGTGTTGTAGAAAGACCAATTCGTCGGATTCCCGGTCAGCGTATCAACGGAGGCCAGCGCCAAGTGAGTTTGACTGTGCAGACTATAGAAGTAACCTCCGATGTAAACATAAGGTCCCATCTGCTGTAACGCTGTCACTACATTATCAGCCTGCGGGTTCCATGGCAACAACGATCCATCCGAAATGTTGAATGCTGCAGCGTATCCGCGAGCCTGACCCGCTACAGAATCAAAGACTCCTCCTATGTACACACGACTTCCCGTGACACAGATGGCCCTGACAAAACTATTCGGTTCAGGGTCCCATGGATCCAGCGTGTGATCCGCTCGAATGTGGGCAAGATATTTTCTCGGCACGCCGTTTATATACTTGAATTGTCCGCCGACGTACCACCCGCCTGAACCGTCCGGAGCTGAGGCAAAGAGGTATTGACCCAGCCCTTCCATCGGATCAAATTTTGGGAATGTTCGGTCGGGTGAAGCCGTAGCTGTATCCAGCAGAACTCCTGGACCGCTGGAATAACCAAACTTGGTAAATGTCCCTCCCATGTAGACCTTGGTCCCGCTGATGAGCACACTGTTCACCTGTCCATCTAACGGCGAGTCAAGCGTATCATTTAATGTCTGGGAATTACCAACGGCAAAAGCAAAGAAAAGAAAAAATACTTGCGCCGCCGCAAATCGTCTCAAAGTCACAGCTCCTCCATGTTTTTGTATGATGACCTAAAATGATTGCTCAAGAAAACCGCCAGCATTTGTCACGAAAGAAAAATCTCAAAGCAAGATGAGTCCCCTGATTACTCCAAAGGAAAAACGCCTAAGAAATCGGTATGTACTCAGCGAGATAGCGGGACAAATCCTTCAACGAATGGCTCCTTCTCTTGGTTCCCCTAAATCCACGTGAAAGTGTATGTCATTACACAGGAGAAAAGGATTATCTCGACCACCCCAAGAAGTGATCCGGCAGGTTCATTGAGAACAAGAAGCGACGTCCATCGCTTTTCAATTCATCGGAATTTGACCTCTGGTGATTAAATTAGACTTATGATTTCCCGCAGACGATTGCAAATGGGGCTTGAGAAATTCTTTGGATTGAAGGAGTTTCGCCCGGGGCAGGTCGAAATAATTAACTCGGTGATGAACAGCTTCGATACGCTTGCGGTCATGCCGACCGGTGGCGGGAAATCTATATGCTACCAGCTTCCCGCGCTCCTCCTCGATGGATTGACAATCGTTATAACTCCGCTTATCAGCTTGATGCGCGATCAGGTGGCACAGATCAACCGCGATGGGTTGGTCGCGGCGCAGTTGGACAGCACTCTCGAACTCGACGAGATACAGGAAAGGATGCGGCTGGTCAGATCAGGAAAAGTGAAACTCCTTTACGTTGCACCTGAGCGATTGACCAGCAAGAGATTTGTAGAGTCTCTATCCACCGTGAGAATATTACTCGTTGCCGTCGATGAAGCACATTGCATCAGCCAGTGGGGACACGATTTCAGACCGCATTACACCCGGATCTCCGATTTTTTAGAAGGCGTCGGAAATCCGACTATCCTTGCCCTCACAGCCACCGCCACTCCGGACGTTCAGGATGACATCGTGGCACAGTTGAAGATGAGAGGCCCTCGGGTTTATATAAGCGGCTTCGCGCGTGAAAACCTTTCGTTCCAGGTATTCGTCGAAACAGGTAAGACCCAATCAATACTCAAATACGTGAAGGCGCAAAACCTTGCGTCTCAGCAGGGCGCCGGCATCGTTTATGCCGCCACGCGGAAAAGCGTTGACGAAATTCACGATTTTCTCCGCTCGAACGGTATAAAAGCTCTCCGCTATCATGCGGGCCTAACCGGAGAGGAGAGAACAAGGTCGCAGATGGAATTCCTGAACTCCGACTGCGTCATGGTGGCAACAAATGCTTTCGGCATGGGGATCAACAAACCGAATGTCCGGTTCATAATACATTATGAAATCCCGGGAACGCTGGAAGCTTATTACCAGGAGGCGGGAAGAGCCGGCAGAGACGGGAAGCCTTCTGAATGCCTCTTGTTATTTCACAAAAAGGACCTGGGGGTACAGAACTATTTTATCGAAAATCTTTATCCGACAAAAGAGGAATTCACTCAAGCATATAATTCAATCTTCGATTCGCTTTCGATCCAGGTTGATGACAAATCGGCAGATCATCTTACGATTTCGTCAGCCGATGTCGCGGACCGCACAAAACTCAGCTCTCGCAAAATAGAATCCGTCATCAATATTCTTGCGCAATCGAACGCAATACAACTTGTTCCCAGTGTTTCAGCAGCCGCTTACATCCGTTCGAAAGTCGATATGGATTCAATGAAACGAGCAATCGATAGAACATCGTCCCACAATACGAGACTCGTGCTCGAGACTATTCTCCGCTTGTTCGGAAGCTCGGTTTTCCTTGAAGCGCAGTCCGTCAGCCTTGAAGAACTATCGCACAAGTCGGACCTTGACAGTTCAACTGTCAGCCGTACTCTTTCAATTCTCCAGCGATCTGGAATTATCGAGTATAAGCCGCCATCCGAAGGGATAAGTTTCAAGATGCTGGAAAGGCGGACCGATCGACTGCCTGTTGACTTTCAACAACTCACATTGCTGCGAGAACGGGCGAATCAGCGGCTGACAAGAATGGTCGAGTATGCCCGAACAACTTCTTGCCGCACAAATTTCATACTCAACTACTTTGGCGCCGAGGAGATCAAGGATGGGTGTGGAAGCTGCGACAACTGCACCATCAGAAAATCTTTTACCGCGGCAGCGCCCGGAGAACTACCTAGCTCGTTAGAGATCTATCGCTCAATTCTTTCTTTGGTGAAGGCAACACAGGGACGATACGGAAGATCAACTTATTGCAGAATTCTGCTCGAAGGGAGCGAGAAACTCCAAGAGGAGCTGCGACCGAAATTTTCCAGAGCGTTGGGCCAGTTGCCTCCTCAGGTCGTGTTCGCATCATTTGATTTTCTTCTATCGAGAGGATACTTGATCAAAGCAAAATTCATCAACCCCACTGTATCGATAACCGAAGAAGGCAGGAAATATCTGCAGACGGGGATATCCATTCCGGCAAAAAGACAATTCAGATTCAGGAAGGCTCTTTACAAAGCGTTAAGACAGGAGCGACGCGATCTTGCAAGCGAGCTGCGGCTGCCAGTATTCGCAATCAGCACAGATGACGATCTAATCCGCATCTCAAACTTGCGTCCATCGACCGAAGAAGAAATCTCCCGTTCCCTGCCCGAAATCAAAACGAAAGAAATCCTCCGGCGGCTATCACAGGTTTGTCGTGATTTTGCGCCCGCTGAGACGATTGACCTGTCGGAGAATGAAAGACAGATTTATGAACTTTACCTGGAAAAAACCACTGCCTCTGAAATTGCATCGTTTCTTCAGACTTCTTATCAGAGCGTCATTGATACCCTCGAAGGAATTCAAGCGAAAGGTTTCAACATAGATTTCAGGTCTCTCGTAGGTAAGAAAAGATTCGATCTCATTGCCTCGGAGCTAGACCGAGCGACTACTCCCGTTGAAGCCCACAAGGGATTACCGGATTATGAGTTGGCAGAAGTGATACTTGTTTCGAAAATTCTCAGCGCTTCTCGCGAAGATAAGCGGCCTTGATCCGATCCATCCTATTCTGAACATCCGAGAAGAATTCGTGCCACCGTTCCGGCTTGCGATTGTACCATGATAGCGAGGCAGAAATCAGGCTATCGTTTGCCTTAAACGCCTTAAGAAGTGAATCGACCTTGACTTTTTGTATTGAAGGTTGATTGGCATATTGCGTGGCCAGCAGTTGAAGCTGGACATAAATCTCCACAAAACTCTTCTCAGGAATCGGGGGCTTGTCCGAGCATGATGCGAAAAACAAGACAAACAGCGACAGAGACAGAAGGGCACAAAGTGGACTTGCTTTCTTCGCACCTTTGCATCTCTGTGCCGTGGTACCTTTTCTCACGTTAGTTTTTCGCCGGCGCATCTATTACCAGAACAAATTCCGTTTTGAACGGCGATCTTCGGAATTCCTTTTCGATTTCGCCCAGTCTGCCCCGGATAATTTTCTCGGTTTCCATAGTAAGATCGACAGCGACAATCGCCCTGCGTTCTTTGCCGAACATGCCGAGACAATCTTCGATAAGGGGGCCGAACCGGTACGGGGTCTCCATGATCACCGAAACTGTCTTAACGGCCGCAAGTTCCCTCAGCCTCTTCAAACGTTCTTCTCTTTTTCGCGGCAAAAAGCCAGCATAGTAGAAGGTGTTAATGTCAAAGTCCGAGACCACTAATGCGGAAAGTATTGAAGATGCTCCCGGGACCGGGACTACCCTGACTCCCTCTTTTAGTGCGGCATGAACCAGCTTCGCCCCCGGATCTGCAAAGATCGGAGTTCCCGCATCGGAAACCAACGCGGCGTTGGCTCCATCTCTAATTCTCTCGACCGCCGCCACGGAATCTCTGGCTTCATTGTGTTCATTCAATGCCTCCAGAGGCTTATCGATACCATAATATCGAAGGAGCCTGTAGCCTTCTTTGAATTCCTCACAGATTATGAAATCAACTTGCTTTAGAACAGCCAATGCCCGCAACGAAATATCGTCAAAGTTGCCGATAGGAGTCGACACAATGTAGAGAGTCGAGTTCAATGTTCCGTTCTGAGGTTCTGTTCGTAATATTTTCTGAAGGCGATGAGGATGGCCGTCGCCGGCACTGCTATTAACAAACCGAGGAATCCCAGGAAGTATCCGAAGATTAAAAGAGCCAGAATAAGAAGAGCCGGGTGCACACCTATCTTAGAGCCTACGAGTCTTGGGTAAAGGATCGCCGTCTCCGTCAGGTTCATACCGAGGAACGAGCAGAGTACCATGATGACCTGGAAACCGGGATTGTCGCCGAAAAGTGCTATCAGTACCGCGACGGAAGTGCTGATGATGACTCCGAAATAAGGGATCATATCAAGTACTCCCGAGACAATGCCGATCACAAGCGGATACTTCACGCCCCAGATGGACATCAACGAAAAGATGACGATCGAATTTATAAATGCTACGGTCAACGCTCCCCGTAGATAACTTCCCAGAATTCGATCGATGATCGAGTAGAGTTCCGAAACAAGATTGCGATGTCTCCGCGGAAACAACATTTTGACCCGATGTCTTATAAGCCCAAAATCCTTCAGGATATAGAAGCTCAAGAAAGGCACGAGCACGAGATTCAGCATCTTTGTCAAAGCAGTCGCCGCTTGCGCAACAAAGCTCAAAATTCCGTTCGGAATCGCCCGGGTCACATCTTCAATTCTCGAGGAGATCTCATTTATGACCGCCTGCTGGAGTCCCTGATTCTCCGGAACGAATCCAAGAAAACCGCGATTGACAAGATTGTTCAAGGAATTACTCAGTTCCGTCGCAAGAGTCGGAATTGCTGACAAAAAATTCTGGAACTGCTGGAATACCATTGGAAGAACCACGACAGTTATCGTCGCCAGAATCCCGAGCAGAACTAAAAGGATTCCGATGATCGAAATCGGACGCGGTATTCTTTTCCTTTCCAGCAATTCGACAAGCGGCGAGAAAATAAAACTTAAAATAAATGCAATGACGAACGGAAGAACCGCTCCCGAAACTTCAATCGAGAACCAGAATAGAAAAACAATCGACGCGATTAAAATAAGATGACGAACAATGAAATCTCGTCTGAACGGATATGTTGCAATCAAGAAAACGGCGAATAGAAATATCGGACTAAACACTTCGTGGACCGCATAACCGAGAACTAAAAGGAGAGCAAGCGCAACGACATAAACAACCCACTCGCGTCTTCCCGACCAAAGTGCGGTTAGAGGATTCTCCTCCCCTTTTCTCCTTTCATCAGAATCCACCTTTTCTGCGACGAGATGGGAGCTCTCCTCCCGCGATTCATCCTCGCTCATCTTTAATTTCCCTCCTTCTCAGCGGGTTTCTCTTTGCGCATGATTGAAATTAATGCGGAAATTTCTGCAAAAGAATGAATAAAATCACTTTTTATGATTTCAAGCTTGTTGAACTCGGCTTTTCTCCTCACTGACATCGGCGAATCTATGCTGTAAACAGGTAATCTTTCAGAAACTCCGTTTGATCCGGCGGACCCAAGCCCGTAGAGTCTCAGGTAACCAGCTTCCCTGGCAATTTCGGCCACTATCGAATTGTATTTCCCAAAAGGGAATGAGACCGATTCAATTTCTCGACCGGCCAAATCCTCGATTTTCATTTTGGAATTTCTCAGCTCGTTCCAGATCGATTTCCGATCAAGTCTTGTCAGGTCTCTGTGCGAACACGAATGACTTCCTACTTCAAAACCTAAAGCCGCAATCTCTCGAATCTGGGCAGCATTCATATGGACGAAAGGTCTGTAAGACAATCGGATGTCCCACGTGTTTTCCTTACCAACATAGTCTGATATCACAAACACTGTTGCTTTTGTGCTGAAGGATATGAGAGCCGGGACAACGTTTCTGTAAAAACAATCGTAACCATCGTCGAATGTCAGATAGACAGCCTTCTGACCTTGGACTTCTTCATCCGCAGATGCCGAAATTTCGATCCCGTTTTTTTTCAGAGCGGAAATTTGCCTGACAAACATTCCCGGTCTAACATTCGTCAAGCCAAATTCAAATCTGTTGTCAACTTTATGATAAGCGAGAATTACCATTGTCCTATGCCGAATCCATCCTCTTGACGACGCTCTTCGCTATTCACTTTTCACTTTCGACTTTTCACTCTTCACTGTTCACTTTCCCGTCGAACCGAAACCACCTTCTCCGCGATCCGTCTTTCCGAGAGACTGTGATTCTTCCCAGCTAACTCTTTTATACTCCGAAATAACCATTTGCGCAATTCTGTCACCCCGATTGACGACAAATGCTTCCGTTCCGAGATTCATCATGATTACTTTTATTTCGCCGCGATAATCCGAGTCAATTGTGCCGGGGGAATTTGGTAGGATAATCTTATCCCGAAAAGCCAGACCACTTCGCGGCCTGATCTGCGCTTCGAAGCCGATCGGTAATTCTATTTTCAGGTTTGTTGGAACGAGCGCCGAAGACATCGGATTAATTACGGTCGGCTCATCGACAGCTGCATACAAGTCCATTCCTGCCGAGCCTTCGGTCATGTAACTTGGGACCGGCAAATCTTTGAAATCCTCCGACACTCTGAAAATTCTTACTTTAAGTCTATCCACTCAAGCTCCCTTCGATCGGCTCAAACGTTGCGCGGAGAAAAACAGCATGAGGGGAACACAGCAGAAACGGATTCACGCAGCCCCCTTTTTCTTATTGATCCGCGTTAATCCATGTCACCGCTTTTTTCCCTATCCTATTTCTCAAGCCGCATTTTTGGCCTGATGCAGTATTTCTTCTTCCAATTCTCTTCTGAATCTTTGAATTGTAAATTTCACCGGCCAGGCAGCCGCATCGCCGAGCGCACAGATTGTGTTCCCTTCGATGTTGTTGGCGACCCTAACTAGCAGATCGAGGTCGTCAACCTTTCCACTGCCGTGGTACATCCGCTCGAGAATCTTTTTCATCCAGCCTGTTCCTTCGCGACAGGGCGTGCACTGACCACATGATTCGTGCCAGTAAAACTTGGTGATTCGAAGCAGCACTTTTATCAATTCCGTATCTTCATCCATGACGATCACACCGCCAGTACCGATCGCACTTCCAACGGCCTTGAGTGAGTCGGCATCCATCCGAACTCCTTCCAGCTGATCGCCCCTCAGAGGCGGCATCGAGCTTCCACCGGGAATCACCATCTTTATTTTTTTATTATTGATAACGCCGCCGGCATAATTGTAAATGATCTCGGTCAACAGAGTACCCGATGGTAGTTCGAACACTCCCGGCTTGTTCACATGTCCGCTGACTCCGAATAGAAGTGTGCCAGGATGCCTCGGTGCTCCGATCTTCAAAAACCACTGCGCGCCATTGAACAGAATGGCCGGCACATTTGTGATCGTTTCAACGTTGTTAATCGTTGTCGGATTTCCCCAGAGACCATTCTGTGCAGGAAACGGAGGTTTGACCCTGGGATACCCTCGCTTTCCCTCGATGGATTCCATCAGCCCGGACTCTTCACCGCAGATATACGCGCCTGCACCACGATGAATGTAAATATTCACGGAAAATTTTGAGCCAAGGATATTTTCACCAACGTAGCCGTGCAAGTAGGCATCGTCTATTGCCTTCTGCAATATCGTCATCCATTTCACAAACTCGCCGCGAACGTAAACGTACGCCGTTTTTACCCCCATCGCATACGACGCAATGAGAGTTCCTTCAATCAACTGATGCGGATTGAACTCAAGTATCTGCCTGTCTTTGAATGACCCCGGCTCGCTTTCGTCAGCATTAACCGCAAGGTATTTCGGCTTCGCCGTCTCCTTCGGCATGAATGTCCATTTGAGTCCAGTCGGAAACCCGGCTCCGCCCCGTCCTTTCAAATTTGATCTCTTCACTTCATCAGTCACGGCCTCGGGCGTCATTCCGAGAGCTTTCTTGAACGCCGAGTAGCCACCGTTAGCCTCATAGACTTCAATTCTGTCAAGATCAGGGATCTCCGGAAGGACAACCCTGGGAAATGCCGGATCACCGCTCTGCGCATACAGTCTTATGTTAGTATCAGTCATTCTGCTGGTTTATTACTTCTTATTTCTTGTTTCTTGCTTCTGATTTTTGAACTTGTCAAGAAGACGGTCTATTTTTTCCGGAGTGAGATTGTCATAATAATCGTCGTTGACTTGCATCATGGGCGCAGTACCGCATGACCCAAGGCATTCAACCTCATCAAGCGTAAAAATCTGATCAGGAGTGGTCTCTCCGACTCTGACTCCCAATTCCCTTTCAAGGTGCTCGACCAAATTGTCCGAGCCACGCAGCATGCACGAAACATTGGCACACACCTGGATGTGATACTTCCCGACAGGCTTCTTGTTGAACATCGTGTAAAAGGTGACAACGCCGAGAATATGACTAAACGGAACGGCCAGAAGCTCAGCTACATAATGCATAACTTCTTCCGAGATCCATCCGAATTGCTCCTGCGCCAACCACAATACGGGCAGCACGGCAGCCATCTGGTTCGGATATCTTCTCTTTATTTCCTCGACTTTGCGGAGATTTTCCTCTGTGAACACTTTGCCTTCGGAATTTTGAATCTTAAAGTTTGAATTTTGATTTCACAATTTAGAAATTCTATTTGTCTGCTTCGCCCATCACCGGGTCCAGGCTTCCGATGACCGCTACAATATCGGAGATCATTTGTCCTTTCAACAGAAGCGGGAGTGCCTGCAGGCTGCAGAATGATGGCGAGCGAATCTTAAGCCGCCATGGAAGGCCGCTGCCGTCACTTATAATATAGAACCCCAATTCACCTTTGGATCCTTCGATTGCAACGTATGCATCGCCAACAGGTGGGTGGACTCCATCATTCACTATTACGAAGTCATGAATCAGCTCTTCCATCTTTGTGTAGACGCGTCCTTTATCGGGAAGAACTTTCTTCGGCAAATCAGCTTTAACCGGACCGTCCGGCATATTCATCTAATGCCTGCTTCACTATCTTCACGCTCTCTTCCATCTCCCGCATCCGAACCATGTACCGGGCAAAACAATCTCCGGCTTTTTCGGTAATAACATCAAACGAAAGTTGATCGTAAACTAGATATGGCGAAAAAGTGCGGAGGTCATATTCGACTCCGCAAGCCCGGAGGTTAGGGCCGCTCAGGCCGATCTCAATGGCATCCTGAGCACTGATCGCACCGACACCTACCGTCCTGTCAAGAAAGATTCTATTCTTACTCAGCATGCTGCCCATCTCGTTGAGATTCCCTGGAAACTCATCTACGAATTTCTTGATCGCAAGTACAGCTTTGTCATCCACGTCTTGTGCGACGCCGCCAATTCTGGTGTAGCTCGTAGTGAAACGGACTCCCGTAAACAGATCGAACACGTCATACAACTTTTCCCGCTCGCGAAACGACCAGAGAAAAACCGTCATCGCACCCACATCCATCGCCATCGCGCCGACCGCCATGAGATGGGAAGAGATTCTCGCCAGTTCAGCCGAGATGACCCTGATATATTGTGCACGAGGCGGAGCTTCAACTCCGGCGATCCTCTCGACAGCTAAAGCGTAAGCGACGTTGTTTGCAAGTGGGGAAAGATAATCAAGCCGGTCCGTGTGCGGGATGAATTCATGATATGAACAAGCTTCTGCAATTTTCTCGTAGCCCCGATGGAGATAGCCGAGATCTGGAATGCAATCGACGACCGTTTCACCATCCAATTTCAAAAGAAGCCTCAAGACGCCGTGCGTCGCAGGATGCTGGGGACCCATGTTGAGAACCATGTAATTCTCAAGCGGATCCTCCAGGACCACATTCGTGTCTCTATCTTCGAGCGCCTTCAGTATCTGGGAAACGCTTTTTCTATCTTCTTGCATCGGTTCAGTTTTTAGCTCTTGATTCTGACCGCGAAGATCGATGGGAGGCGTAAGGCTTCTTCATATACCATATCATCTCTGCATTTTTCCTTGATCGTTAACTGGATATTGAGAACGCGGAATGTTGCAAGGCATCGCCTGGTGGACAAATAGAAGGTCACTTTCTCGGAAGAGGAATCGATCCTGGTACACCCATCTGAGGAAAATCCTTCCGAAGAGGATAGTATTCATATTCCTCAGGCATGTAGATCCTTCGCATATCCGGATGACCTTCGAAATAAATCCCGAACATGTCGAATGCTTCACGTTCGTGCCAGTTTGCCGATTTGAAAACCGAAGTGACACTGGGACAAACCGGATTGTCGCCGTCAATTTTGACTTTCAGTCTCAATCGTCCTCTATTTTTGAACGAAGTCAGTTGGTAGATAACTGAAAATCTTTCTTCGTTTGGAATCGGCTTTGGCCGATGCTCATGTTCGATTGCAAGATACGCCTTGCGCACTGCGGCTTCTTCTCCCGAGGGAATCCATTCGGAAAAACTCATCATGTCTGCCCCGCAGAGATCGGACAAATAATTAAATTCAAACTCCTCTTTCAAAAACCTGCAGACGTCTGCTATTCGGTCACGCTTCACCACGACCGACACCTGTCCGCTAGATTCATCGACCGAATGAATCGCATCCCCAAAAGCCGAGCGAAGCTTTTCTTCTATTTGTTTTGAAAACAAATCCATCACAACCTGCATTCCGGATTATTCCACAAGATCTTTTCCATGCTCAAGTTCACCGACCACTTTCCTGCCAGCCTGTCCTGAAGGGACCCCCTCGGAAATTTTCTTCTGTATTACCATCAAAGCCTTTAAGACCGACTCCGGTCTCGGCGGACAGCCGGCAACATAAACATCAACCGGGACAAACTGGTCGATTCCCTGTACCACCGAATATGAGCGATACATTCCACCGCTCGACGCACACACGCCCATCGAGATCACCCACTTGGGATCGGGCATCTGGTCGTAGATTTTCCGGACGACCCTCGCCATTTTATACGTTACAGTTCCGGCAACTATAAGCAAATCACTCTGGCGCGGAGAGAACCTGAAAACCTCCGCACCAAACCGGCTGACGTCGAAACGCGGGCCTGCGAAAGCCATCATTTCTATTGCACAGCATGATATGCCGAGCGGCATCGGCCACAGTGAATTCTTCAATGACCATTTGAACAGGGCATCTACCTTTGTCGTTATGAAACCTTCGTTCCCGTCCGACCTACTCACTGCCATTGCAAGGCACCTTTCTTAATTACGTAATAGTATCCGATCAGAAGCACGACCACAAATACCGCCATCTCTATTAATCCAAACCATCCGAGTGACAAAAAGTTCACTGCCCAAGGATACATGAAAACAATCTCCACATCGAATAAGATGAAAAGAATGGCGACGAGATAAAATCGCACGGTGAATCGATCGCGCGCTGTGCGAATCGGCTCCATACCGCTCTCGTATGTCGACAATTTCTCTTCGCTCGGCAGGCGCGGGCCAAGAAAACGATTTATGTTCGCCAATATTACTCCAAGAGTCGCAGCGACACCGAGCAATAGGAAAATTGGGATATAATCAATCAACACTTCGTTCTCGTTTAGAAAAAATCTAAACAACGGAGGGATAAAAATCAAAGGATCGCTTCTCGATACTATTCGCGCGCAACACGAAGGGCAGCGTTTCAATGCTTGCTCCGGGATAGTAGAACTCCTCAGACCTCCTTGTTTAGCCCTTCAACAAGAGTATTACGTCTTTCCATATTTGCATGGCCATGCTCCTCGTAATCCGCTTCTGAAAAGTCCATCCGACAGAAATGGTGTCTCTTCAATGTGGTTCGCTTGCGGGACCATCGTCATCACACGCGGGGTCCGGTTACCGGCTCAGGATTAGTTATTCACGAAGTGGCTGCATATCTTTGTCTGGAATAAAGGCGGCGAAAAATAACTCTCCCTCGTGATCGTCTTATAAGCGGGAAGGAAGTCAGATGAGTCAAAACAGAAGTAACCGGGTTTGCCCCGTAGAAAACGCAGGCGGCCTGGAAAGCGCGATCAGAAAGTTCTTCCAGAACCCACGGAACATTCTTTCGCCTTATGTTAGGAACGGGATGACTGCTCTCGATATCGGTTGCGGGCCCGGAGTATTCTCAATCGAACTGGCGAAAATCGTCGGTAAGCCAGGCCGCGTCATCGCGGCAGACTTACAAGAGGGTATGCTTCAAATATTGAGAAACAAAATCAAAGGATCCGATCTAGAAGGTATTATCGAGCTCAGTAAATGTAATGCGGAAAGCACCGGTTTATCTGCCCAAGTCGATTTCATTTTGGCGTTCTATGTGGTTCACGAAGTGCCAGACAAGATAAATTTTTTTGAGGAAATGCACAGCCTGTTAAAGGGTGACGGGAAAATGCTGATCGTTGAACCGAAATTTCATGTTTCAAGGAGAGAGTTTGATGAAATGCTCGAGTCTCTGACAAAAATGGGCTTCAGGACCGTCGAGAGACCAAAGATTTTCTTCAGTCGGTCTGTTCTTTTAAATATGGGAATTGAAGAAAATGCTTTAAGTAATTAGCATCGTACGGAACAATTGTCAAAATGACAAAGCTGATCGTTTTCATTCTGCTTAGTGCTCCAATCCTCTGGCTGTCTTGGAGAAGTCTGTTTGGTCTTCGCCACCATGGCTTGTACAGATTCATCAGTTGGGAGTGCATCTTATGGCTGTTTCTGTGTAATTATCCGTTTTGGTTCGCGGATCCATCATGTGTCACTCAGATTGTATCATGGCTGTTTCTCATCTATGCGTTGGTCTTGCTTGTGCTGGGTGCAGTTTTGATGAGAAATGTCGGGGACGCAAATACTGACAGAACCGATGATTCTCTATTCCAATTTGAAAAGACAACGAAGTTGGTCGAGACGGGAATTTTTAGATATGTCCGTCATCCGCTGTACGGCTCTTTGATATTCTTGACTTGGGGAATATTCTTCAAGAACACAAACCTCACCCTCTTTGCTATCTCATCAGTATCGACCATCTTCTTAGTCCTGACCTCCCTCGTCGAAGAGAAGGAAGACATCGAATACTTCGGGAAAACCTACTTGGATTACATGAGAAGGACGAAAATGTTCGTCCCCTTCGTGTTATGATGATACCTTATTTTAGAAGTCGTACCCTAGCGAAAAGTAGTAATGCGGCGGCGAGAAATTTTGTATGTTGTACGCCCATGCTATATCGAGCCTGACGAGGAAATAGAGTACTACCATTCTGGCCCCGAAACCGGTACCAACCAGCAAGTCTCTCGTCTCTAAACTCCCGTTAGCATCGCGGTCAAAGGGCTGAAATTTTTCGTATATCGGCGTCGCAAGCTGATCATAACCAGGATAATTGTTCCATCCCCATGCTGAGCCCACATCGACAAAAGCAGTTCCGAACAGCGTCTCGAAAAGTGGAAGGGGACCCGCCGAGAGGAAACCAAACATCGGAAATCTCAGCTCAAGGTTCAACAGGCCAAAGTTGTTTCCAAATCTTGCGTTGTAATCAAAGCCACGCATTGGAACTACCGGCGTCAGGAATTCCAGATCCTCCGCATTCCGGACTGGAATGAAATCCCCGTCGAATCGCGCATTGATCCAGTTCTCAGTTCCACCTATGAAAAATTCCTGAGAGTTCGGTCCGACAGACGTGCCGGCAAAAATCCGCCACGCAAAAGTGTAGAAGGTACTGAAGAGTCTGACATAGTCCCGATAATCAACCATTGCGGTTGCAAAGCTAATCCCATCACCCGTTATCTTTGGAGTCCCGTACAAAGATATGTAGTAACGCGATCCATTGATCGGCGAGATATAACCGAAGAATGAATTATCATGAACGTAACGAAGAGCTGGAACAATCAGATTTCTATTTTGTGTCGGTTCGATCGTTTCGTCAAGATTCTCGCGAGTCAGATTCACGAAGCTTATTCCGCCTTCAAATCTATTATACCTGTCAAACGGATACGATGTGCTAAAGGAAAGTCCGTAACTTTGAAAGCGATAAAGGTCTTCATCGCCCAATGTTTGCGGGTACGTGGAATACAAGTAAAGAAATCTTGCCAAGTGTTCGCCTAGTATGGAATAATTCATTCTATTCGGAAGGTAATCGTACTCAACTGCGTAGTCGCTGTTCTTCAGATCCATAATCAGGTCAGCCAGCAAGAAAATCTGATGATTTCCCAGCATGTCACTAAACGCCATTGCAGTACTACCCTGAACACCGAAGAAAGTATTGTATCCTGCATTTCCGTAAACGATGTCAGGAGTGAAATTGACTTTGTACCTCTGAGCGATGAAATCTCCTGCGCTGTCGACATTTCCCTTCACGTTGAAATTATCGTTGAAGTTCGGCGGACTGAACAGGCTGTCAACCTTCGAAGTGCTTCCAAAAACATAATTACTGAGGTCAACTTGTATGTCTTTGCCATATAGGTCTTTCACTTGAGAAGAGTCGGTCTTGCTTGAATCTACGGCAGGTTTCTTACTGGCGTTTTCGGTTTTCTGGGAGGCGGCTAATTCGGTCGTTTGCACTTTCATGAAACCTGTCAAAGGAACTTGACTTGGTGTCAACAAATGTTCACCCGGATTCCTCAATAGATAGAGATCAAAACCTCCGTTCGCAAGACTTGAAAATGCCAGCTTCGAGCCATCTTTGGAAACTGAGCACTGATATATTCCGCTAATAGAATTTGTTACCGGCTGGCTTTTTTCGCTGTCGAGATCCATATAATAGATATTTGAAATCCCTGTCTTGTCGGAAACGTAATATAGATGCTTTCCATCTGGAGCCGCGACTGGATATGAATCCTCTCCAAGCTCTTGGCTCGTAAGCCTCGCAACCAAGCCAGTCGCGACATCTATCGAATAAACATGACCCTGATTGAAATCGTAGTTCCACATTTTGAAGTCCTTCGGAGCCTCAGACTTCGTCAGATAATCGCCGCGATCACTCACAAAGTATATTTTCTTACTGTCCGGGGACCATGAGGGATCGGAATCGCTGAATATATCGTTAGTCAGATTCGCCAGGACCTTATTTTTCAGATCATAGACATAGATGTCAGATTGCCTATTGTTATCGCCAATGAAAGCTAATTTGTCTCCGTCCGGCGACCATGATACGGAGAATACGCCTTCCAGATTCGTGAATGGAATTTCCTTCACATCTCCAGATGAGACATCAATTATGTTTATCGCGTCATGCGACCCACTTTTTACCGCCACGGCTATCGATTTCCCGTCAGGTGACCAGGTGAGTCCGGGAGTCAACAAGTGAAGCTCTTCAAAATTCGTTTGGGTTTGGCCATCCACTAACTTTTTGATTACCTTACCATCGGCCGCATTCATAAGATAAATACTGAAATAGTCATCGCGGTCAGAAATGAAAGCGATCTTATCACCCTGCGGAGAAATTGCTGGACTTGTGTTATAGAAATCACCAATATCTTTGTGGTCAGTCAATTGCTTGGCAAAATCCTCCGGTCTCTTTCTCATTGCCACATCGGGCCAATACATGACTTTTTGCTCATACTGCCATCGTTTCGATAATTCCTTTATGCTTATTCCGAGGGCACTCTTGAAACCGGACTCCACACTTCTCGTAGTTCGAATCCGGCTCAATATCTCGGCTATTTTCTCATCTCCATATTTGCTCGCGATGTACCACCATATTGACTGCCCGCCGCGGTATGCAAAGTAACCATTCAGTTCGTCGACCGGCACTATATACTCATTTACCGTCGCATCCAGCATGAACATGTCCGAGTTCGTATCCCACCGAAGTGATTCATATTCAGCAAGCCCCTCGTTGAACCACATCGGCAACTGGAGAGTAATATTATTCGAAATCATAGATTGGAGCGAACCGCCGTAAAACATATCGTTCAGAACGGCATGGACAAGTTCATGAGCGATCACGTGGCGAAACAATTGATACGAGCCTTCAAATGGAACCACAATACGGTTCTTAAATATTTCGGTAACCCCGCCCACGCCTTCATCAAGGTATTCAGACACAACATTTGTTTCCTGCCAATCGTTGTGAGAATCATAAACAATGATAGGTATGCGGTTAGTTATGTCATAGTGAAAAGCAGCGCTATGGTGGGCGTAAGCATCTTCAACGGCGTGTGCCGCAAACTCCGCTATTTGATACTCGGAAGGATAAAAGTAAATATCGAAATGTTTCGATTGGATGAAATACCATTCGAACGAGCGGTACTGCACCTTATTCTCACCAAATTCATCAACCTGTGCAAAGCAGGCTGCAGAGGCTGTAAGAATTCCGAATAACAGTAATCTTCGAACGGATTTCAAGTAGCTCTTCTCCCAAAAAACATACCAATGTTACCAACGAAATTCAAGATTTCAAAGTTTCTGATTCCCTGAATTTGGCGGCAGACGATTGAGGGTCGATTCGCCGTGTCAATTAGACGAAAGACGAAGAAATAAGGTTTAGGGTCAGAACTTGAATTCCAGACCTTCTTTGGCAGCGTGAAGCTTGAACGAGTAGCCTAGTCTCTTCATCTCTTTTTTGCTTTCTGCCATAACCTCATCCACGTCTTTGTCGGTGAGAGAAGGATCATAATGAAACAGAAAAAGATTCTTGACACCAGCCTTAGATGCCAAACCAAGTGCATATAAATAATGCGAATGACCCCAGCCGATATGATCGTTATATTGTTCAGGTGTATAAGTCGTGTCATGAATCAAGACATCGACTCCCTTGATGAAACCGAGAACGCGATCGTTCGGGATCGCCTTTAAATTCCCGGAACAGTTTCATCACTTCGGCCTCCCCATTGGTGAACAGGTGGGCCGTCTCCTCAGTAAACGGTTCGTTGTCACTGATGTACGCAAGCGACTTATTGTTATAGCGTTATCCGATATCCGACAGCAAAACCGGGATGATTTACATAGAAAGATTGAACCTTCGCCCCTTGAACTTCTATCAAGTCTTCCTTCACGGGACAAAATTTATTTTTGCCTCGAGCTCGGAAAGGGTGACTGGAAAATAAATCTTGTTCATTTGTTCCGCAATGAGTTTGGCGAGTTTGACATCTCTTGCTTCTGGCCCGACAATCGTCAATTCATTGCCTGGAGACGAAAGCCGGTTTAAAAAACGGGAACCCCTGAATGTGGTCCCAATGGGGATGAGTAATGAGAATATGCGCACGTACCTTCTTGCTTGTGTTTGATCAATTCGTTTCCCAGATTCCGGATTCCTGTTCCAGCGTCCAGGATAATTAAACTCCCGTCGTCCAGATGTAACTTCAATGCACGCAGTATTTCCGCCATATCTTACCGTTGACTCGCCCGGCGTTGCGATTGAGCCACGAACTCCCCAGAACTTAATTCTCATTTAAACTCCGTCGTCAAATGTGAGTTCCGTTTCTGTGGTCTGCGATATAGCCAACGAGGTGCTTTCCTGAATTCTCATGTTAGTTAATCTCATAGGATGACTAACACATCCATCACGAAGCAACGCTCCAGCCCCAACAAGGCTGTGATCTCCAATCCTGCATTTAACAAACAATATAGCACCCGTTCCTATCAAACAACAATTTCCCATGCAACACCCAATCAATTGTCGCAGCATGGCCGTTCGTACCGTTAGAATCTACGAAGGTTGGATGCTTTCTGTTCGTAACGCGTATCACACCATTACCATGAACATTTCTTCTTCAGCCAATTCTGATGAAATTAAATTCTCCAAAACTCACTGCATTGCACCAAATGACGGAATCTCTGCACATCCTGACCTCTCCGACGATCGACAATATCTCCGCCGCGTATACGGTCCTGCATTGCTTCGGGGTCGTCCACCTATTGCTCAGAATCATCAGTCATTGCCCCTTGAAGGCGTCCAACCATCTCTCCTAACATCCTTCAGTTTCACGACAACGCTTCCAAGTACGACTTTTACATTCGCTTTCAAGGGCACTTCCGAGGAATCCGTGCTCATCCAACCTACAAAGTCTCCGGTCACCCCGTAAAAACCCTTGAAGTTCATGTGCCCCGACAGTCGATATGAATCGACCGGGAAATCAAAGGCGGTGACATCGCACGGTTCTCGAGCCTCGTTAATCGTTAGATCAATTGATGATCGGATTGTGTCAATCGCAATTGGAATTGAAATATCTGTTCTCCTATTTCCGGCAATCCTGCTCGATTCCCGCAAGTAGTAAAAAAAACTCACCCCATCTGTATATGAATGATCCAAGAGATAGGAGACCGTCTTGATGATCTTTCCATCTCTGGATTGCTCCCATTTAACAACTTTCCCATTGAGGTCGAAATGGTAACTTGTGTAAACCCAACCGTCACCTTCTTTCTGGCTATTAGATGTGAACAGACACATGAATGTTCTTGAGTCAGCGTACGTCTCATAGACTGCGTGAAGATCAACAAACGGTATTCCGCTGTATGAATCTATGTAAGCTCGTAGACGGTAAGCAGGCAAGTTGTCATATTCCGTCCTGCTCAGAACCTGAAGGCGAACCGAACCAATTTTGAAGAGTAGATAACTTGCTTCGTATGTAAGTTCCTCCTTAACCTGCATGAGCGAATCATTTCCACTGCTGAGCCAGCCTGATGCTTGCATATTCTGGGTCACGTTCTTGAATGCTGAAAACGCAAACACTGCTCTCAGCATGAATAATAGAAGAAGCATTGCAAGCAACGATGATAAGAAGACGCTTATTATTTTCGTGAGGCGAACTTCTCTCTTTCTACCCGACTTATCTATCAGTTTCATTTTGTTAATTCAACCTTCAGCAAAAAGCAATCATGTAATTACACATATGAATGACCTTCCTGGAATAGGAAAAGAAACTCTAATCGGAGGTGAAATCTTTGGAGTTCCAAGCGCAAGACTCAAGGTCTTAAACGATGCGAACAAGCTATGGATATTGCGATCATTCTATCTAACTACAGAATCTGTTGGGAGCCATATCACAATTAGGTTTCGGTCATTCAGCATCAGATTGAAAAACTGAGTGCTCTTAGTCGATTCCGGCAATCTGCTTTGCCTCAGGGAAAAGTGTCAAAGCCTTCTGGAATTGGTTATCGAATGCCATGATAACTCTATACCATCCCTCATTTCCCCAAACATTACGGGCTATCTGAGCCTTAACGAGCAACGCAATATATTTATTGTTCTTGTCGTACTCATCTCGAGTGACTTTTATGCCGGCTTTCTTTGCCTGATCAAAAATCTCCGACAGAATCTCGTCAGAAACCTGAAACTTCGCGCAGAACTTTTCCGAGCTGCCGTATTCCTTCTGGAGCTCATCCTGATTTTGTGCATAATGGTCGTCCACATACTCCAGAAATATCCTCTTTACCTGGAATTGATAGACGAACGCCGGCACTTCCGCCATCTTGACTATGTAGTCCGGAGTTATTCCACCACCCCCATACACGGTTCTCCCTGAAAGAGTCTTGAATACCGGCCTAGTCGAATCACTTTCCATTGTATGAGCCAAGTTTGAACCAGCTTTTTCGGAAGTGTCGGCAACGTATGCACCCATATAATACTTGTTGCGGTCACTACCATACGGCCTCTGGATGAGCCGACCACTTGGCGTGTAGTACCGGGCAATTGTAATCCTGACAGCAGATCCGTCTTTCAAATCAAATTGTTTCTGGACCAATCCTTTTCCGAAGCTCGTTTCACCTACTATCAAACCGCGGTCAAGATCCTGGACGGCACCTGAGACTATTTCACTAGCAGATGCGGTCCCGCTGTTCACCAGGACTATCAATGGAATTTGCTTGTAATTCCCGCCATCGGAGGTGAAATATTCGTTTGCTTCCGCGATGCGTCCTTTTGTATACACGATCGTATCTCCTCGCGGTATGAAATCGCTTGCGACGCCGACCGCCTGGTTCAGAAGACCGCCCGGATTTTCTCTCAAGTCGAGTATCAGCTCTTTCATTCCTTGCGATCGCAGCTTTTGGAGAGCATCATCAAGCTCCTTGCCGGTGGTTTCAGAGAACCTGTTGAGATAGAGATACCCGACTTCCGAATTCACCATGAAAGATGTGGTTACCGAGTATAACGGGATCTTATCGCGAATGATCTCAAATTGCAGCGGCTTCTCGACACCCTCACGGACGACCGTCACGTCAACCTTCGTCCCTTTCGGACCGCGAAGCTTCTTCATCACGTCGTCGCGAGTAATCCCGACTGCGGATTTGCTGTCGATAGCCACTATCTTGTCTCCCGCCTGGAGTCCGACAAGTTCGCTCGGTCCGCCAGCTATCGGGGAAACCACGAGCAACGTATCGTCCACAACATCAAATTCAATTCCGATCCCGTCAAAGGAGCCTTGAAATTCCTCCGATATCTGCTGGGCCTCCTTTGCAGGTATATAAACCGAATGTGGATCAAGTTGCCCAAGCAGACCATTTATTGCCGCGTCCACAAGTTTTTGCGTGTCGATATTATCGACGTAGTATTTGTTTGCGAAGCTGAGAACATCTCCGAATTTGTCTAGCTGCTGGTATATATTGTCGCCGCTGAAAACACTCTGTATCTGCGTCCCGATTAATATCCCGGCGACCATCAGGAAAATTCCGCCTGCGACACGAAGCCTTCTCTGCATGTGCCCGCCAACAGCGGATAGCTTGTTCCTAAACAGCTTCATCTATTCTTCCTCATCTAGGATTATTACTGATAATAATTGATTGCTTTTCTACCAGTTCTTCTATTATTGTGACTACGATCGTCGCTTCGTCCTCTATCAAGCCATTAAATATATGTCATACATTTACGAGCAACAAGGAATTCATGAAGGAAAAGTGGGCGACCCGGCCGGCCCCGCGATGGCTCTGAACACTCGGAAAGATGTCACAATTATACCGACAGCGACTTATTTCAACTTCTTTAACGAAAGCCCAAACTCGATGGCGTATTCCTTTTGAAGTCTTGTTTTTAAGTGCAGGAAAACGACCGAGCTCTGATAAACCCGTTCAAATCCAGATTCGGATAGAGAAACCGTCTCAATCGGGAACCTCCAGAGTGTGAGCGGTTTGTCAATTTCAATTTCGGCCCGCAGGCCCTGCCATTCGTCAGACAACGAAACGGACCTGACTCCTTCAGTTGAGCCAGAACTCTTCAAGCGAGGGTCGCTCGGCTTGACATTATTAATCAAATAATATCTGTCATGAGCATCACCAGCCATAAAACCGAAATTAAATTCCACGCCAAAGTCAACATCGAATGGATCCTCGTTAAGATTCTCAAGAATGTATCTGCAGACTATTCTGCCAGAATCCGATGCGATTTCGAAATCTTTCGTGACCCTTACACTGTGAACTCCACTTACCCGGCCTTCACGCGAGAATTGCACGCGGCCTTTGTCACCCCGGCGAGAAATGTTCGTTTCGTATTTCCCGAGCACGAAATCTCCATTCTCCGGATATTTGGCTGCTGCAAATTCTTCCAATGTCGTATCTCCAATGAAATGGTCAATGAAGGAAGCACGGCGGTACCAGTCATAATTCAAGAGCCTTTCAAGTCCCGATTCTTTGACCACAACCATATCGTGGATGCTGTGAATTCCATCCCCGCTTGCCTCCGAGTTCGCGGGATGTTCGAGTTTCTTATGATAGCCTTCCGGTCGCCTGCTGAGAATGTCAAGAACATTGAAAGGGACAGGTTTATAATCAAGCTCGAAAAGCATCCCCCCTTCTTCTGGTTTGAAATATGCGTCGATAACGCTTGACTCGATTAACACCTCCACCGATCCATCCCGGTCAAAGTCCTCACGGGTAATTGCAAGCTTCTTCTTGTGCTCCAATTTGTCAAGCTCCACCTCGGCCTGAATGAGACTCTTGTAGACAGGATAGCGGAGATTCGGGAGATACAAACCGCCGAAAATTCCGTGCCAGTATGGATCGTTGCACTGCGCCGCCCAGACTTTATCCAGGACATGCTCCACTTTGACGCCTCTGCGCTCCAGCGCGTGCGCGCGCTCTGAAAGTCGAATCATTTTCTTGTGGATATTGTTGGACTCGGGATATTTAGCGAGAAAATTTCTCCAGTAGCCGCCACGAACAAACTCCTCATAGTTATCGAAAAGTTCTGCGTTCTTCAATTTATTTTCAAACTCGTCGAACTTGAGAAAAGCTTCTGGCCATAAAGCCCAATGTAGCATTTCCGAGTACGAAGCATTCTGAAGATAAACTCGCCCGATCGGTTTTACTCTCTCAAGAACTTCTGAGAAGTGCAGGATATTTATCCAATCTGAGTTTTTCTCCAGTGCCGTGAAAAATTTTTCAAGCCATTTATCTTCGTAGACATGCTTGTGAGTGTTAGGCCAAACACCGAATTTCTCGCCGTCATCTGCGTAAACCACAACCCTCGTACCATCTTCGCTCGCAATCGAACGCAGGTACTCAATCGTTTTCTCCACCGGCTGAAACGGGATTGAATACCTCAGCGACTTGCTGATCGGAAAAATGTTCACCGACTTCCCCTGCTCTTCGGTGACGTAGTAACCCAGCAAATCTTCATCTTTTAGCCCGGCGTATTTGAAATGCGTATCGTCGATGACGACCGACCGCACACCGCATTCGGCAATCGGTTTCACAATGTGCTGTTCCCAGACGCGTTCGGCAAGCCACATCCCCGTCGGCTTGACTTTGAAATTCTTTTCTATGAAATCGTTCAGTTTCCTGATCTGCCCGAGTTTGTCTTTGTCGGGAATGACCGCAAGAATCGGCTCGTAAAAACCGCCAGTCATCAAACGAACCTGCCCGCTTCTTATGAATGATTTCAATCCGGAGAAAATCTCAGGATGGCTCTTCTTTAGCCATTCAAATAAAAATCCCGTATAGTGTTGTGAGATTCTTATCCCGGGAAATTTTGCGAGGACATCAAGGAACGGTTTATACGCTTTTCTATACGCGTCTTCGATGACATGATCGAAATTCCCGATAGGCTGGTGATTGTGAATGCCTAATACAAGATTTATTTTTTTCATCTCTAATCTCTTTAGAACTATTTCTTAGCCACGAAGATCGCTGAGACTCGGTGAGTCGTTCGAACCCGTCAGAACAATCTCTATACCAACGGGACTCCTTCGTAGCACCTCCTGGCGCTTCCAGCTCATCGGAAAAACAGTATTTCCATGCGGGCTGCCGCATGGCGACAACCGGTGGATAGAGTCCTGTTCTCTTTCTTCTGTGCCGGACTGCATCATTTTTCCGGTTTCATCTGTGGAAAGAAAATTACGTCTCGAATTGAATCCCGGTTTGTCAGGATCATCGTTAGCCTGTCGATGCCGATTCCGAGTCCCGCAGTCGGCGGCATCCCATATTCGAGTGCGCGCAGGAAATCTTCGTCGATAACCATCGCCTCCTCATCCCCCCGGGCACGAAGCTTGGCCTGATCTTCAAACCGTGAGCGTTGATCCAGCGGATCATTAAGTTCGCTGAATGCATTCGCCAGCTCGTGCCCGTTGCATATCAACTCGAACCGCTCGACCAACCCTTCCTTTGAGCGATGCCGCTTGGCGAGAGGAGACATCTCTACCGGATAATCCGTTATGAAGGTGGGCTGAATCAATCTTGGTTCCACAAGCTCGGAGAAAATTGCATCTATGATTTTCCCGGCTCCCACTGAACTCTCAACCTTGACGTGGAGTTTCTTTGCAATGCCTGCCAACTCGATTTCAGACTTGCCTTTCAGGTCTTCGCCGGTAGACTCACGGATCGAATCCAGCATTGTTATTCTCTTCCATGGAGAAGTAAAATCGATTTCATTGTCGCCAGCGGGCACTTTCATACCGCCGGCTGCATCCTCACAGACCGACCTAAAAAGCTGCTCGACGAGGTCCATCATCCAATTGTAGTCTTTGTAGGCAACGTACAATTCTAACATGGTGAACTCAGGGTTATGAGATTTGTCCATCCCCTCGTTCCGGAAGTCTTTGCCGATTTCATAAACGCCCTCAAACCCTCCGACGATCAACCGCTTCAAATAAAGCTCATCGGAAATTCTCAAGAACAAGTCCATGTCGAGGGCATTGTGATGAGTTTCGAACGGCCGGGCGGCCGCCCCACCATATAAAGGCTGGAGAATTGGGGTCTCCACTTCCAGATAACCCCTTTCATCCAAGAACCTGCGAACGGATCCAATAACTTTTGCCCTTTTGACAAAAACCCCGCGCACCTCGGGATTTACCACGAGATCGACGTACCGTTGCCTGTATCGCAGTTCTTTGTCGGAAAAAGGATCGTAGGTTGTTTTGTTCCCTTGCTCATCAATCTTCTCTTTGACGATGGGGAGCGGACGGACCGATTTGCTGAGGAGTTCGATCGACTTCGCGTGGATCGATACTTCACCCGTTCTCGTTCGGAAGACAAAACCTCTGACGCCAATGAAATCGCCAATGTCCATCAACTTGAATCTATCATACGCTTCACCAAGATCGTCGCGCTTCAGATAAATCTGGATTCTTCCCTTTGAATCTTGCAAGTGAAAGAACGATGCTTTTCCCATTCTCCGAAGCGACATTATTCGACCCGCAACAGCCACGTCTGCCGCCGGAGAATCATCCTTGAATGAATTCAATATGTCGAGAGAATAATGGTCTACCTCAAAGTCGTAGACATAGGGATCAATGTTTTTTTTCTTCAGTTCGTCAAGCTCTTCAAGTCTTCTCCTGGTAAGCTCATTCTGCTCTTGCTCGAATAGGTCCCTTCGGGACAGATTTTCCTCGTGCTCGCTCAATTCTTTACCTCTGCATCGGTCCTTCGATATTTTGCCAAAACCAATTTTTTCTCTTTGCTTCCCGCATCGTCCGATCCGCGGAAATCGATTCTGTGGACTTCAATCGATTCAAGGAATTTGATTTTTCGCGCCGCGCGGACTTCGTCATCGATCGCGCCTCCTTTGAGGACAATCAAACTTCCGATCGGAATCATATTGTTGCCAAGCGAATCAAATCCCCGGTGCGAGACTTCCGACACCTTCAAAAAACCACGCGACCACTTTATGACTTCATCCAGCTTTCCTGCCGCACGGGTAACAACATAATCAAATTTTCCCTGAAATTCATCTGATTTTGCAAGTTCTTCAGCCCTGCCTTTCATGACCCCGACATTTTCCAATCCCATCCTGACGACAATATCTGACAGAGCGGCCGTCTTCTTCGCAATCGAATCAAGCAATGTGAGGTTCAGATCTTGATAGATGATTTTCAGCGGAATTCCCGGCAACCCGCCCCCAGTGCCCAAATCGAGAATCTTCCCATCGGGTTTCAGCTTCTTTGTAAAAAGAAATGAAACGCAATTCAGCGCATGATGGGAATAGAAGTTATCCTCATCTTTCCGCGAAATTAAATTTACCCGCTTGTTCCATGATAGGAGAAGTTTAAGATAGCTCTCAAAACATGCCGCCTGCTCGTCGCTGAGTCTTAACCCGTTTTCACCGCAAATCGAAACGAACCATGATATGGTTTTCATCTATGATAAGTTGGAAACTGCGGCCTTTGTTTCCTTACCTTCACCTCCCTCAAGTTCGACGAGCTTCTTCAGTCCGGATATTTCCATCTTCGTAAGATTGCGCCAGCTGCCGCGCTCTAATCCATGGTGGGTCAAACCACCGTAAGAGTAACGGTCAAGTTGTACTACCCTGATACCTATCGATTCAAACATTCGCTTGACAAGATGGTGCTTGCCCTCGTGAACGGCGATCCCAACCTCCTTGCCATCGCTTCCCGGCAAAACGTAAAGCTCATCTGGGACTGTAACTGTAGCGTCGATCATGACACCCTTCCTTAATCTGCCAAGCTCGCGCTCCCTCATGGATCTGTCTAAAGTCGCCTTATAGACCTTCAATACCAGATGCTTCGGATGCATTAATCGATTTGCCAATTCTCCATCGTTTGTCAAAAGCAGAACACCGGTTGTGTTCCTGTCGAGCCTGCCAACCGGATAGACACGCTCTCTGACCTTCACGACGTCAAGGACATTTCGTCTTCCTTTCTCGTCTCGCAAGGTGGTGACCAGGTTCTTTGGCTTGTTCATCAAAATGTAGACAAGATTTGTGTGGCTTCTCACTCCTCTGCCATCAACCTCTACCTTGTCTTTGCGAGGATCTATTTTCGTCCCCAACTCCTTTATGACCCTGCCATTTACCTTTATCCTTCCGGCAGCGATCAATTCATCCGCTTTCCTGCGGGATGTAATTCCTGAAGCTGAAAGGTACTTGTTGAGTCTGAGGAAGCCGACTGAATTATGTTTCGGTGACGGTAACATCAGTGATGAATTCTCTTGGACTTCCTGCTTTTCGTCCTCTGATCAAACCTTCGAAAGCGCATCAGGCCTTGAATCATCGGACCGCATGGATTCTGTGGCGACTTGATCACCAAGAGCTGTAATCTCAAGTTGAATAGACTCCTCGGCCCCCTTGCTCCTGATTTCTTTTATTATCTCCTCGATCTCGCGAAGCTTTGGTAGGTCTTCAAGATTCTTGAGCCCGAAAATCTTAAGGAATCTTTGAGTGGTTCCGTAGAGGAGCGGCCGCCCGACGGTCTCGGCCCGGCCGATCACGGTAACAATCTCCTTCTCAAGAAGATTGTGCAGAACATAATCCACATTTACTCCGCGAATCGACTCAATTTCCGGTTTCGTGATCGGCTGTTTATATGCAATAATAGCGAGTGTTTCCAGCGCAGAGTTCGAAAGTTTGCGCCTCGCCTTCTCTCTAAACAGGTAAGAAACCCACTGTGCCAATTCTTTACGCGTGGCGAACTGATACCCCTCTGCAATTTCTATGATGTGAAAGCCGTTCCCGTCATAGTCATACTTGTCATTCAAAACATTGATGCGTGAAATTATCATATCAGAGTTTAGGCGTCCAAATGTATGAGCGGCATCGAGAACAGATTTTATGGTCCCAACGCTGAGCGGTTCATCTGAAGCAAAAATGATAGCTTCGATAACGTGAGCAAGTTCGTCAATAGTCTCTTCCCGGGCAGAAGCTTCATTGTTTTCAGATGCGTCCGAAAGGTTCACAATCTCTGCCAAACCATCGAGCGAATTCCTTACGGGCTTCGCCGCCAAAGAGACCTCGCCCTGCTGTTTTACGTTGGCTGACTCATTTCCATTATCTTCCTCTGCCATGTGGGTTTCCGTGGTTGTAACTTGATCAGCCGCATTTTGCTCAACATCCGGCCCCGAGTCATCGATGTCGTCATGCATATCACCATTTTCATTTGGATGATTCTGATTCTTACCTTTTGATCTTTCAATTTCTTCCGCGTGTGCATCGGCAGGTTCTTTCGGCGAACCACTATCTTCGGCTTGAGGCATGAAGGGGCCCGTCACCGGGGATTCCGTCGGCTGGCGGCCATCAGTCGACGCGTTCGTGTTGTTGGTCTCATTAGGAGGTCCCGACATTATCAGCCTCGATGAGTGAAGATCCCGTTCCCGACAAGGATTTCTCGGACCGTTCTTCACATTTTGAAATTATGAAATCGTTAAAACCTCCGCTTGTCTGAACACGAAGGACGTGTCTTTTGATCAATTCGAGGAGCGCTATGAATGTCACGATAAGTCTGATCTTTTCACGGATTGCATTTGCCAATTCGAGGAAGTGGACCGGCTTTTTTCCTTCAACCGACTCCAGGAGAAACTCCATCTGTTCATCGATTGTCACATTAAGACGCTGGATGTCGTGATACGGAGTCGCATCCAGCTTGTCCAGGGTTCTCTTGAATGCCGTAATAAGGTCGATCAAAGTTGCGCTTTTCAGCTGTTCGTTCTCAGGTGAAGTGTATTGCCGCTCATCTTGCTTGAAATAAGTCCGATATACAAGTTTGCTTCCTTCTTCCTCAAGGTGCCCGAAATTCCTTGCGGCTTCTTTAAACCTTGCGTATTCGGCAAGCCTGTCCGCTAAACCTTTCCGTGGATCCTCCTCGATAAGGTCCTCAATTCCCGCTTCATGCGGCAGGAGCATTTTCACTTTTATCTGCATCAACGTGGCTGCCATAACGAGAAAGTCGCCGACAACCTCAAGATCGAGAAGTTGAATAAGATGAATGTACTCGAGAAACTCTTTCGCTATTCGCGCGATCGGAATATCATATATGTCCAGCTGATCACGCTTGATGAAGAACAACAGGAGATCGAGCGGTCCCTCAAAGTCATCTAATTTTACTCTGTAGCTCATCCCATCTTCATTGCTTGGTGAACTTCCGCCATGGTCTTCCTGGCCGCTGAGCGGGCTCGATCTTCCCCGTCCGTCAGAATTCTTTTCACCTCTTCCGGCGTGCTCTCGTAACGTTTGCGCCTCTCCCTAAATGGATGAAGGAATTCATTGATCCTTTCAGCCGCTCGCAGCTTGCAATCGACGCAACCAAGCTGCCCGCTCTCGCACCCGCGTCTGATTTCTTGTTCTTCTCCCGGGTTAAATTTTTGATGGTACATGAAGACAAGACAGAGGTCCGGCCTGCCCGGATCGCCTTTGCGGATTTTTTGGGGGTCGGTGACCGCCTTCCTCATTTTCTTCGTGACCTCATCAGGGGAATCGGAGAGCAGGATTGCGTTGTTCAACGACTTGCTCATCTTCTTCCCATCGAGACCTGGCAGCCGGGCAAATTTTGTCAACTTTGCCTTCGGTTCCGGAAAAACATTACCATACTGGTGATTGAAATCGCGGGCAATTTCCCGCGTAATCTCAATGTGCGACAACTGATCTTCGCCAACCGGGACAATTTCTCCTTTATATAGAAGAATGTCCGCTGCCTGAAGCACGGGATAACCGAGGTAACCATAGCTTATCGGGCCGAGATTCAAATCCCGGATTTGCTCCTTCAATGTCGGATTTCTTTCGAGCCGGGGTTGGCTAATCAGCATCGAAAAGATCAAATGAAGTTCAGAATGCTCCTTTATCTGGGATTGTCTGAAGATTGGACTGTGTGCTGGATCAATCCCGGCAGCGAGCCAGTCGAGAATCATTTCAATCGAATACCTGTATATCTGAGACGAATCGAGATCCGTCGTCAAGACATGATAATCCGCTATCAGATGGAAATTCGAGTAGCCACCTTCGTTCTGGAGGGCCACCCAATTTTCGAGTGCACCCGCCCAATGACCAAGATGCAGTTTCCCCGTTGGACGCATCCCGCTAAGAATGATTTTCTTGTTCAAATCCGTCATTATAAAAAAAGAATTTATGCAACAAAAGCAAATGAAATTCGCATCTCACGAAGGGACGCCTTCGGCAGATATGCACGAATCAAGATCATTAGCAAAAGAGTTGGTGTAATTCGTGGCTTATATTTCTGCGCGCCTAATTTACGAAATGTTCCTACTTCATAAAAAGGTACGGCTTCCATTTTTCATCGACCCTTCCCACAAAGTGTCTGATGAAGGTTACGTGGTTCGGTCTGCGAGGCAATGAAAGAAGTTTCAACCCTGCTTCTTCGGGAGTCCGGTCCCCTTTCTTATTGTTGCACTTCATACAAGCGCAAACAAGGTTCTCCCAGCTTTCATCGCCGCCGCGCGTCTTCGGGATAACGTGGTCAATGGTCAGGGGCAAGTCTCCATGTCCGCAATACTGGCAACGATTGCCATCGCGTCTCAAGATATTCTTTCGGGAGAGAATCACACGCTTGTGCGGGACGCGGTAATAAACAGAGAGTCTAAGGATGCTCGGCATCGGGAAGGATCTGGATACTGACCGAAGAATCCTTCCATCATAACGTTCAATAAGCTCTGCTTTCCCCAGATAAAGCAGGATTACAGCCTTCCTCCAGTTGCAAACCGTGAGCGGCTCGTAATTCTGATTCAAGAGCAGAACTTTACCGTACGATCTTTCACGATCACTTCGATTGATCTTTTGGTCATAAGAGCTGAAGACTCAAACACCTCCTCCGAAGGAGCCCTTCGGACTTTTCGTTAGAATACTCTGCACGCGCCAACAAAGCATGAGAGTAGTCTCTCGTCGAAATTCTTTCTTTTCGGGTCAAGACTGTTGATTCTGACAAATCCAGACGAATGAATAATTTCCTTAATTGTACCGAGAAAGATTCCAACATGATTAATTTTATCGCCTTTTGAGGAAAAAAACAACAAATCTCCCGGTCGCATCCTGCGAAAGGCCTTTCCAACGAATTTCCCTGCAGAGAACTGTAGGTCTGCATCGCGCGGTAATTCCATCCCGTTTAGTCGGAATACGGTTTGGACAAAACCTGAGCAGTCAAAACCTTTCGCGCTTCTTCCACCCCAGACATAAGAAGTTCCTAGAAAGCTTCTCGCGGTCTCAAGCAGGTTTCGACGTGACCACTTTTGCCCGCGTGAATTGAGGGAGACGCCCACCTTTTCAACGTACGCGCAAGGGCCGTCCGGCAATCTGATCTCAATGAAGCCATTATGCCTCCCCACTACCGCCAGTTCAGCGCCGACCACCGCCTCGCGGAGCACAACCGAGCGGGTGTTGGGTTTCTCAAAAAACGGCAGTACCTTCTCAACAACAATTCCTTTCGGGAGCGATTGATATTTCCCGAATCCATCTTCAGTGAAGAGCGTAACCTGATTTGAAGAAACCCATCCGATGTAGCCGTCGGCGTGCAGCCGCACCCTTAGCCAGTCTCCAAGCTTCTGTAGTGTGTCGAAGCTTTCGCCGTACAAAACCTGTGTGACCTGTTCGCTCGATGACTCGTTCGACTTCCTTACAGGCGCAACTCCGACATGACAAATGCCTTTCTTGAAATTCCCCACTGACCTGTCCGGCAGGAGAACAACTCTTATTTTGAAAATCCGGTGCGCAGAATTCGGGACATCATGGAACATCTTTTCGTAGATCCGAGAAATGCGGATTGCGTTTGTGACCGAGTCGGTAAAGATGTGCAAAAAGTTTCCCGGTGTGCGGGGCATCCGACTTCCAAAGTGAGAATCCAATACAGAATATCGTTGATCTACTCGAAGTGATTTTTTTACTCGTCCCCAAAAGGTTTCATAGACATCAAGTCCTCTCTTATCCTTAGTATGGAATTTTCGACCGGGATGCCTATTATCTCCAAACATTGCACGAAAAATATATCGAAAGTGAGGCTTTCAAACAACGGAAGGGGGAAGATTAATTCGAACTCAATCGGTGGAGAAAAGTATCTCTTGATAATTGAGCAGAACTATATCCCTATTTATATTATAGTCAATGAGACTTCCCGAATTGCCCGGTCTGATACTTCTCCGCATAAATTCCCGAACAAGAAAAAATTTCAGGTCATTGCGACATTACAATTACCGCTTGTACTGGATTGCACAACTGATTTCAGTCTCCGGTACGTGGATGCAAAATGTCGCCGTTGCTTGGCTTGTTATTACCCTTACAGGGTCCGCCGTCGCACTCGGCACCGCAACGGCACTTCAATTCCTTCCCACACTCTTCCTGTCTCTCTTCGCTGGCGTTTTGATCGATCGTTTGCCGAAAAGAAAAATCATAATCGCGACGCAATCGGTTTTTGCCGTGCAGGCTTTCATCTTGTGGGTGTTGGTTGCCTTCAACGTGATTACTCTTGGGGAGATTTACGTTCTCTCGCTGCTGATCGGCATCGCAAATGCATTTGACCAGCCGGGAAGGCAGGCATTCGTCGCTGAGATGGTGACCGATGAAGATGTGGGGAACGCGATTGCTTTGAACTCACTTCTCTTCAACGCTGCAAGAACACTTGGCCCCGCCGTTGCCGGCTTTACAATCGCGGCTGTTGGCGTCGCACCCAGTTTTCTTTTGAACGGAATCAGTTTCCTTGCCATAATTGCCGCACTTTTGATGATGAAGAAATCTCAGCTCAGGAGTTTTGGCTCCAAGGTCGAATTCAAGATGAAGGAAGGGTTGAAGGAAGGAATCTCTTTTGCCGTCAATAAACCGACAATCGCTTCCCTTTTGATTGTCCTGATTTTTGTCGGAACGTTCGGGTATAATTTCAATACGGTTCTTCCTCTCCTTACTAAATTCGTGATGAACGGGGGACCGAAGATGTTTGGGGTGCTCACTTCCTCACTCGGAATTGGTTCAATGTTGGGCGCTCTTATTGTTGCCGGCAGACAAAAACCGACAAGAAGATTTATTTACTCTTTCGCAATCGTCTTTGGTGTAATGGATGTCGCAATCTCATTTTCACGCAGCTATGTGTTGACGGTAATCTTTCTCGTTTCACTCGGATTCGCAAGTATCGCTTATATTGCTTCAACAAACACTTCGCTTCAATTGCAAAGCCCTAAAGAACTGCGCGGGAGAATAATGGGATTATATGTTATGATTTTTGCAGGAAGCACGCCCATCGGTGCATTGTTCACCGGGTTTGTCGCCGATCTGCTTGGAACTGCGCCTATGATTTTGATTGAAGGATTGCTTTGTTTGAGCGGAGTTGGAGTAGGGACGCTTTACATAAGGAGGAAGACTGCTGAACGCGTGAGGAAGGAGGGGTAGGAAAAACTCTGCGAAGGTTTCGCCTGAACTTGGCCAGTCTACTGGACTCGTCGAGTTCAGAACTGTTCGGTTAAGATCAGAGCGAAACCTTCGCAATGCTTGTCGTCCCAGCAACTTTCGACCTACTTTGTGGAATCTTGAGGCTGCTGCTCAGGCATTTGATTCATCATTCTCTTCATCATTTCAATTCGATTCTTCATGAATCCGCCGGACCCCATTGCATTATTCTGTTCCATCATATCCATGTTGCCCATCTCGAAGGTCCCGCTCCCCGGCATCAGCTCATCAAACAATTCCGAATCATCTAGCCCATTATCAAACAAATATAGATCTGCCGCAGGCCCCAGATAATCCATTTCATTCACTTCAGTTTCGTCATCTGACCCTTCGCCGAGCATCTGCTCGTTGTAGGGTACTGGTCCCTGGCCGACCTGAGGTGCTCTCCATTGCATGAGTCCATTGAGGCGATTTCCCCCATTTGTCCGCATTCTCATTACCATTCTTCGGGCTGCCATTCTCGGATGCTGGAGGACTCTTTTCCAAATCTTCTGTTGATCAGGTGTCAAAATTTTGTTCACCGCAAACCAACCACTTACAAGATTCTTTTTCAATTGAACCTGAAGTTTAGCGATCTCGTCTATCTTTGAGGTGATCGCATCTTCGTCGGGGGAATCAGCGGATGTTAACTGCTCATAATCAAGTCGTGCATGTGCAATTTTGGAACGAACATCGATCTGTTTCTGCATCAGGTCGAACTTGATCTTTTGAATGTCCTTTTTCTGCTCGTCCGTGAGTTTCAACTCACGGGCCCCTTTAGGGTTTTCCCATCTCGATTTAGACTTGCTCTGCTGTTGTTCCGTCTGAGCAAATGCACCTCCGGAAACGACAAGAAAGCTGAGTATAGTCATCATCAATGTTGTTTTCATCTTTCTACTCCTATTTGTTGATCTTCTTCTTTGACATCCAGTCCCTGCTTTAGGTTTAACAAGTTGAACTTGAAGGGCTTTTTATCCTTTTTTATATTCAAGCAGTGAAAGTAATACTTCGATGCAGAATATTTTTGGCCAACTCAATGTCGAGCTCCGAGGACGGAGGAATTGTGCTGGAAGACGGATTTGTGTCAGACACAGGAAAATATGGAGAGGTGAAGATCAGGACCGTTGGTGCGCGTACGGTAGAATATGACGGGATAATTTGTCCGGCTTTGATCAACGCACATACTCATCTTGAACTGTCTCCTTTTAAGTCCGCCAGACCTCAACGTGATTCCCGGTCTATCCCAGCAGACCTATCCACTTCGACACCGTCAAAACGAGACTCCAACTTCGTCGAGCGGGATGGAACGGACAATACTGGCGGCCCGGTTCCTCACAGAGATTTTGTCGATTGGGTGCTCCAACTTGTCGCTGCCAGGTTGTCGAGACAGCACGATGACTTGAGTTCCGAGTGCTCGAAAGCTAAAATCGAAGCTGAAAAATCAGGGACTGCATACTTTGTCAACGTCGGAAACTCTTGGAAACTCAATAGATCGCTCGGCAAAAACCAGCTTTTCGAATTTGAGCAAATTGGCATGAATGACACTGCCGCGGACGGCATTTTCGACAAAGCTGTCTCACTTGCCGCGGGCAGTGTCAATTCGGAAGTCGCGCTAGGAATACACGCACCCTATTCGACCTCGCCGTCACTCATGAGACAGATAAAGACTTACAACAACAAAAGGAATGCAGTCACGTCCATCCACCTTGCAGAGACCGAAGACGAGGCTGAGTTCATAAGGTCAGGAAGAGGACGAATGATTGATCTTTTGAACGCAAGGTTGGGTTCGGGCAATTGGTCATTCCATGGGACGGCGTTATCGCCCGTCGAGTATATTGACTCTCTCGGAGTGCTGGACGAAAAGACCTTGTGCGTTCACTGTGTGTTTGTCGATGAGAAGGACGTGGCAATATTGAAGGAACGCAAGTGCGCCGTTGTTGTTTGTGCTCGGAGTAACCGCTGTCTAACGGGTTCAATTCCGAACGTTTCTCGGTTTATGAAAAAAGGGATTAGAGTTTTGGTGGGCACTGACAGCATAGCGAGTTCACCTGACATTGATATGTTCGAAGAGCTGTCCGCCTTCTACAGCGAGTTTCATGGCTTGTGTAGTCCATCGGCCGTTTTCCGTATGGCCACGACCGATGCTTCTGACTTTTTGGACATAAATAATTCTTACGGGGAGATAGCGGGTGGGAAAAGGGCGCCGGTTGTTTTTTCACCTTTCGCGGGAAAGATCGAAGATGCCTTTGAGTATTTGGCTACGGAAGCTGGGGGAAAGACGGAGGCCATCAGCTTTTGAGCCGGAAATTTCTCTTGTCATTGGTGATCGTCGTCCTGGCTGGCTTTGCAATTTATAAGGTGATGTTTTCTCCAGTCAGTGTGACTTTCGAAAGCCATCCCAGAAAGATTCTCACCAACAGTGCGTCGCCGATAAGTGTGGAAGTATTCCCTCTTAATCGGCTAGGTTTCAGGGTCCCATTCGGGCATCTCAACGGAAAATTCGTGGTGAGCGAAGGCGGGGAGAAAATTGACATAGTTAGAGAAAAAGAAGATGAGTTCACCTTCGAAACGAGAAATGGCGCGGGAAGGTTGGTAATTCTGTATTACGCGCAGAAAGTCTCTTTCCCTGTTGAAATCATTTTGTACATAGAAAACTCATCGCTTGCGTGGATGAATCACCTCACCCTTTCTCTTGGCTGATCGAAGTATGCTTGACTTTAAGTTGATGCAGACGGATACGCGGACGAAAGCGCGTGCCGGCATAATCCAGACTGATCATGGGTCGATTAAAACTCCTGTCTTCATGCCGGTCGGGACACGCGGCAGCGTCAAAGCAGTGGAGCAGCGCGAGCTACTTGAAATAAGTGCGCAGATTATTCTGGGAAATACATACCACCTATTTCAGAGACCGGGGGTGGAAGTCTTGCAGAAATTCGGCGGGCTTCACTCGTTTATCTCCTGGCCGCGGCCAATCTTGACCGATAGCGGCGGCTTCCAGATACTCAGCCTCGCGGAGCTCCGCAAGCTTTCTCAAGATGGAGTCGAATTCCGTTCACATATCGATGGCTCATCTTATTTTTTTACACCCGAAAGAATCATCGAAGTGGAACGTCAGATCGGTGGAGACATCATTATGGTTTTGGATGAGTGTGCACCATATCCCTCCGAAAAAAAATATGTTGCCAACAGCATAGATTTAACTTATGCTTGGGCGATGAGATGCAGGGAGATGTTTGCGGCATCAAAGACGCTTTACAATTACGACCAGTCTCTTTTTGCAATTGTTCAAGGTGGAATCTATCCCGGCCTCCGGGAGAAGAGCGCGATAGATCTTGTCACAGCAGACTTTGACGGATACGCGATTGGCGGTTTGGCGGTGGGGGAACCAGTAGATGAGTTATACCACATTACAAATTTTGTGACAGACATCCTGCCAGTGAATAAGCCACGTTATCTGATGGGCGTCGGAACCCCCCAGAATCTGCTGGAGGCGGTCGAAAGAGGAGTGGATATGTTCGACTGCGTGATGCCCACCCGAAACGGCCGAAACGCCCAAGCTTTCACCATCAGAGGAACAATTAATATCAAAAATGCAATCTATAGATTTGATGAGTCTCCGTTGTGTGAGGAGTGCGATTGTTATACGTGCAAGAATTTTTCGCGAGCCTATGTCCGTCATCTTTTCAATGTCGATGAGATCCTCGGCCTTCAGCTTGTCTCCTTACATAATTTGAGGTTTTTCATTAAATTAATGGAGGAAACACGGCTCGCGATAACGGAGGGTCGGTTCGTCGAACTTAAATCAGAGGTACTTTCAAAAATGGAAGAGAAAAAAAAGGAGGAGTTTTGAGCAGTTTATTTTTGGCATTAATGGCGCCTCAAGGTGGAGATGGAGGCGGCAGCATGATCAGCACATTATTAATGTTTGGACTTATCATTGTTATTTTCTATTTCATGATAATCCGTCCGCAGAGCAAGCGGCAGAAAGAACGTCAAAAGATGTTAGAAGCCATGAAGAAGGGTGACAAAGTCGTGACAAGCGGTGGCATCCATGGTAAAATCATTGCAATGGAAGATAAGACTGTCCTGGTCGAAATTGCTGACAACGTAAAAGTAAAAGTTGAGAAATCTGCGGTGTCGGCTATAGTGCCGGAATGATCGGAGATCCAGCATGCGGGGAGATTTTGAGTTTGATAACATCGAAGCAGCAATCGAAGACATAAGTCAAGGCAGAATAGCTATAGTTGTCGATGATGAGGAGCGGGAAAACGAAGGGGACTTCGTTCTTGCTGCCGAAAAGGTGACGCCCGATGCAATCAATTTCCTCACGAAATATGCGCGTGGAATAATCTGCGTGGCGCTTCTTCCTGAGCGTGCCGATGAGCTGCAGTTGGATATGATGGTCGGAGAAAACACGTCGCTTCATCAGACGGCATTCACCGTGAGCGTGGATGTGCTGAAAGGAACGACGACCGGAGTTTCTGCATCTGATCGCGCTGCGACTGTTCGTGCACTTGTAAATCCTGCCACGCTTCCGTCTGATCTCGGCAGGCCCGGTCACATTTTTCCGCTTCGTGCCATGAAAGAAGGGGTGTTGCGGCGTTCAGGTCACACCGAGGCAGGAATTGACCTGGTGCGATTGGCTTCGCTTTATCCCGCGGCCGTTCTTTGCGAGATCATGAACGATGATGGCACAATGGCTCGTGTTCCGCATTTGATGAAAATGGCTCATGAGTTCGGGCTCCACATCGTGACGATTCGCGACTTGATTCATTACAGGATGAAGCGCGAGAAAATGGTTAAGAAGCATTGTCGTCACGAAGATTGCCGACGAAATATGGAGAATTTCGATTTGCATCTTTACCAGAGCATAATCGACAAGAAGGAACACCTTGCGCTTGTGAAGGGAGAGATTTCTCCCGATAGACCGGTTTTGGTCCGCGTCCATTCTGAATGTCTGACGGGTGATGTGTTCGCTTCGCGGAGATGCGATTGTGGCGAGCAGCTTCACCATGCCATGATGATGGTCGAGAAGGAAGGCGCTGGAATCGTCCTTTATATGCGCCAGGAAGGGACGGGGGATCGGATTGGTCAACAAGATTAAGGCGTATAAACTTCAAGACGACGGGCATGATACCGTCGAAGCCAACGAGAAGCTGGGATTCAAGGCAGACCTGCGGGACTATGGAATTGGAGCACAGATATTAGTCGACATCGGAGTCAAAAAAATGCGTTTGCTGACAAACAATCCCAAGAAAATCGTTGGCCTTGAAGGTTATGGATTGGAAGTTGTGGAGAGGGTGCCGATAGAAGTGGAACCTAATGAAATAAATCACAAGTATCTTGAGACCAAACGTGATAAATTGGGTCATCTTATTCTCGATTCTGAGGATGAGAATATCTAAGTAAAATTTGTTATCTTTAGTCAAAGCCATTTTGTCCGTAGAGCCGGGACGAAGGCTTTCGCATTTTAGTCTCCCGGAAGTAGACTTTGCATAATAAAGAGCAAAAAGATTTATCCACTCCCGAAGGGATGCCGTCGGCAGAATTTCACGAACAAAGGAACATAGTCTGAAGGCTAATGACTAGTATAAAAAAACCACTCATGAATAATCGATCTCCTTTGTATTCACTATTCGTGTTATACGTGCAGACAAAAAGAATATTTTCAAATTCGTGCAAATCGTGGCACAATTTTCTTATTGGTTTCGGCTATGCCGAGTTAGGAGGTGCTGATGTCAAATAACTCAATTTATTTGACAAAAGAAAAATTGGTGGAGCTCGAAGCGCAGCTGAAAGAGATGAAAACCAAGGGTCGGCAGGAAGCCGCACGCAAGATTGCCGAAGCGAGGGGCCACGGTGACCTCTCCGAAAATTCCGAGTACGATGCTGCAAAAGAAGAAATGGCAATGTTGGAACTGCGTATCTCGCAGCTTGAACAGACTCTTACCCGAACTCGCGTGATAGACCCAAATGAAGTCAGAACGGATAAAGTTTATATCTTCAGCAAAGTTCAGCTTCTCGATATGCTATCGAACAAAACCATTGAGTACCAGTTGGTCTCGACGGAAGAGGCAGATCTTTTGAAGGGGAAAATCTCGACCGACTCGCCAATCGGGAAGAGTCTTCTTGGCAAGACCGTAGGTGAGGTTGTCAGCGTGAAAGTTCCTGCTGGGATGAAACAGTACAAGATTCTCCAAATCGGCAAGTGAGACAATTGGTAAAATTCTGAATTCTAAATTCTCGATTCTGAATTAATTGTCTCATTCCCAATAGAGAACCCGTTGTGAGAAGAAACCTAGAATTCAAAGCGAGGGTGAAAGACCCCTCATCACTTGAGAGACTTTTCTCCCGCTCAACAATTTATAAAATTTTGTATGCGGGATGCCGCAAGGCGGCAAAACAGAACGGGGCTGTCTTCGGTGAAGTTTTGATTCAGACCGATACTTACTTTTGCGTGCAGAACGGAAGATTGAAACTCCGAGAAACGGTCGGTCAAAAACCCGAGCTGATTTATTACGAGAGAGACGAAAGTTCCACAGCAAGTATGCAAAGCAATTACACTGTCCTCCAGCTTAGCGAGCCATCGTTAAAAGATCTCCTTGCCAAATCGCTCGGTGTAAAAGCGATTGTAGAGAAAGAACGACGGCTATTGAAGCTAAAGAATGCCCGGATCCATCTTGATCAGGTCAAAGGCCTCGGGCAATTTCTCGAGTTTGAAGTGGTTTCCGAAGGGGACGACACTGGAGATGCCAAACTCCTTGAAAAGTTGAAAGGTCTGGCTGGCCCGTTTGTCGCTGAGGAAATCAATAGTTCGTACAGCGATTTAATGCTCTCAAGCAATTTTGGCCGGTCCACTTAGTCCCAGAATCTCATTCCCCTCTTTTTCTTCAAAGGCACAACCTTCAGAGAATTCCTGAAGAGTCTTTCTTATTTCTGGTAGAGCCTCAAGCCTTACCAGAGTCGATCTCAGCACCGAACCGTTCCTGAACCCATGGAAATATCCGTGGTAGTATTTCCTGAATTCTAAAACTCCGCGTCGCTCTCCCTTCAACTCTATTTCCATCTCAAGATGTCGAAGACAAGTAGCAATTCGTTCTTCGAAAGTGTGCCCCGCCGGAAGTGTACCATGATCTCTTAAATATTTAATGTCTCTGAAAATCCATGGATTGGCCACGGCACCGCGGGCAACCATGACTCCATCGCAGCCTGTGGAATCAAACATATCAATCGCATCATGCGCCACTCTGACGTCCCCATTCCCGATAATCGGCAGTTCGGCAACTTCTTTGACTCGACGTATCCAGTCCCAATTTGCTTCCCCGTCATGGTGCTGGTCTCTGGTACGTGCATGAATTGTCAAGGCAGAAAGACCTTCAGTCTGCACAAATTGTCGCCACTTCAAATATTGTAATGGAATTAGAATCCCAACCAAGCCGGGTCTTCAGCGTAACCGGGATTGACACAGCAGTTTTCACGGCGTGAATAATTGCACGCATTTGTTTCATGTCTTTCAAGAGTCCCGCTCCAGCGCCGCGCTGTGCCACCTTAGGAACCCAGCAGCCAGCATTTATGTCGACAAAATCAGGCCCAGCATCTTCGGCGATTTTTGCGGCATCGGCCATCACGCTCGGATCACCTCCGAAAATCTGAATGCCAATCGGGCGTTCTTTTTCGCTGTTTACGAGCTTTGCGAGGCTCTTTCTCGCAGAACGAATCAAGCCGTCCGAACTAATGAATTCAGTGTAAACAATATCCGCGCCGAAATCTTTACAGATCAGGCGAAAACTGAGATCGCTCACATCCTCCATTGGCGCAAGCGCGATCGGCTTTTCAAGGTCGTATCTGCCGAGTTTGATTTTCATTGTCCAATTTGGTCTGAGCTAGAGGACAAAAACAATCCAATGAGAAAAGCTCCAGGTTCCAAACAAATTTCAAAGAAACAAGGACAAAGATTCATGTCTTGTTTCCTTTTTGCTAGTTGGAATTTTGTTCTTGTTTGGAACCTGCGCCAATGGGATTCCTACGGAGGATTTTGGAGGTTGGAACCCATTTTAGATCATGGCACAATCTTGTTTAGCGGGTACTCAATGATTCCCTCTGCACCGTTTTTCTTCAGCTCGGGAACGAGGATCCGAACAATCTTCTCTTCGATTATTGTCTCGATCGCAACCCATTCCTCGTCAGAAAGTGGAGACACGGTTGGCCTTCGAAGGGCCGGTATGATTCCGATTACTCTCGGAAGATCAGATTTCTTGATGTTCATCTTCAGTCCCACTTTTCCTTCAGCCGCGATTGCAGCCTTCAGCAGAAGCGCAAGAGTGTCGATCTTCTCTTTCTTCCACCGATTCTCATAAGCCTCCTTATTGGCAATCAGTCGCGTAGACGATTCAAGTACCGTATCGATAATTCTCAGATGGTTTGCTCGAAGCGAGCTCCCTGTTTCCGTCACCTCGACAATTGCATCTGCCAGTTCCGGAACTTTCACTTCAGTCGCCCCCCAGGAAAACTCCACGGAAGCCTCAACATTATGCTTCTTCAGATATTGCTTCGTGATGTTGACAACTTCAGTTGAAATTCTTTTCCCCTGGAGATCAAGAGGGGATTTGAAATTTGAATCTTCCTGGACAGCGAGAACCCATTTTACCGGACGCATGCTTTGTTTGGCATAAACAAGCTCTGCAACTTCAATTATCTTGCTACCTGTTTCCAATATCCAGTCTTTGCCGGTTATTCCCGCGTCGAACGTCCCGAGCTCGACATATCGTCCGATCTCCTGCGCCCTTACAAGCATCGGCCTTATCTCATCGTCTTCAATATTTGGCAGATAACTTCTGGACGATACAGAAATATTATATCCTGCTTTTTGAAAAAGAGCAAAAGTTGATTCCTGAAGGCTTCCTTTCGGCAAACCGAGTTTCAGTATTCTATCGTTTGGCATCAGAGTTTCCTTGACTTCATGATTTCCCAGAATGCGGTTTCAGACTCTCATCGTTGATGAGGTAACAATATTTCTTTTGATGCTGGTTCATTTTCTTATCACAAACTCCAAAGTGTCGGGGTGTACGCCTATCACTTTAAACCCCGATGGGGCTTTGACAACCGGTTCAACATGTGAAGAAAGAGAGCCGATGAGATTGTTGTAGTCCAGCGAGACGCCCAAAGAATCTGCCGCTATATCGGACATCATATTGATTCCGCCGCGGAGGGTCACATCGACGGTCGGGGGAAGAAGCAAAATCTGTGCGGAATCTCTGTTGTTCAAGATCTTTACGGGTATACTCTTGAACGTATTCTCAGTAATTTGTTCGATGTCGATTTTGACTTCTGCTTGCTGCAACATCGAGCTTTATCAGGCGGGCGAGTGAATCGACAATAAGACTCTTGTGTCGACAGAGTTAATAACGTTCCTGAATCTCTTTAGCTCAGTAGGCCAAAAGTCAATTCCGTCGACCACCCTTTTTGCGCCGGAAATAGTGACGGAATCTGGTTGAATTACCGGTTTGCCCCTCACAATGAACCCGTCATGTGGAACCACGTCGACCTTAGCCAGCAGAGGGATTCTTTTCGTGATGACAGTGTCGAGAATTAACCAGATGGAGTCCGGGGTAAAACTCACTACCTCCGCAGATGAGCCGAGATCCAAAGAGTAGGCAAGCTCCGCGCTGGTTAGAAGGATCTTTCTTTTCTCAAGGTTCGAAGCATCGAAGTCAATGCTTGAGGCCGTCGAAAGATATGACGAAGCTACTTGCCAGCCCGTCCCGCGGACTCTCACTGAAATGCTTTTTGGAACAGGATTCGCCAGAGCGATGTTTCGCTGGAACCCGCTTACTCTGAATGGGACTCGGATTGTCACCGAGTACTGATTATTCATGGAAACTGATAACCAAACAAGGATTGAAAGCACAATAGAAGCAATTATGACGTGTGTCTTCTTTTCCATTTCAAACGCAATACAGATTAGCGATATTCATGCGTCACAGATCAAGGTCCGTTTCGCCTTAAAGTCAGGCCCGAGCGAGCAAAGAGCCGCTAAAAGATTGCAACCTGTTGAGTCGGCGGAAGATTTCTCTGACTCGCACATGGAGAAAGGCTTCAAATCTCTCACAAGAAAATTTAAACCTGTACAATGTTCATTTACAATAATCAGCCTTGAGCTTCAAAGGTGGAGAAGTCCCTCCAGAATGAAAAGAGCTGATTTTTCAAGAAGTTAATTGCTATTTGTCCGCTCCTTTGGTAAATTTTCGATGAATGAAACTTGCGGTATTTGTGTCTGGCAGAGGCACAAACCTTCTTAATATAATAAAAAAGCACGAAGATGGATTTCTCAAATCGGAAGTCACTTTGGTGGTTTCCGATCATCAGTGCGAAGCAATTGGAAGGTCGAGGGAAGCGGGCATCTCTACCATGGTGGCTCGATCCCAAGAGCTTCGCGACTGAAGCCGAGTTCGGATACACACTGCTGACATCTTGAAAGAACGCGGAATTGATTTCATAGTGCTTGCAGGTTTCTTGAAGAAAGTTCCAGAGGTTGTCGTCGAGAGTTTTAGAAATAGAATCATAAACATCCATCCCGCGCTCCTTCCCTCATTCGGGGGAAAAGGCATGTACGGCTTGAAGGTTCACGAAGCAGTCCTCAGTTATGGCTGCAAAGTCAGCGGTGCGACGGTTCATATTGTGGACACCGAATACGACCATGGTCCTGTTGTCCTGCAAAAGTGCGTGTCTGGTTGAATCTGCCGACACGCCTGAAAGTCTCGCATCAAAAGTACATCAGCTTGAGTATGAGCTTCTGCCTGAGGCGATAAGACTCTTCGAAGAGAATAGGATCAGGATAGAAGGGAGAAGGGTTTTTCTTTAGTGAAGATAAAGAGAGCACTGATTAGCGTTACAGACAAAACCGGGCTTGTCGATTTTGCTCAGACATTGGTCAAAAATGGAGCGGAGATTTTTAGTACAGGAGGAACTTTAGGAGTTCTTCAGGAGGCAGGGATCGCGGCGAAAAGTATCAGCGAGGTGACTAGATTTCCCGAAATACTCGACGGTAGAGTGAAGACGCTTCATCCTGCAGTATTTGCCGGCATCTTGGCGAGAAAAGACGATCCAGCACACATCGAACAGCTTCAAAAACTGAATCTCTCGTTATTCGATTTGGTTGTCGTGAATCTCTATCGCTTCGAAGAGACCGTAGCGTCAGGTGCAAGCCTGGAAACGATAATCGAGAATATCGACATCGGTGGTCCCTCATTGCTGCGCGCCGCTGCAAAGAATTATGACAAGTGTCGCAGCCGTTGTGGACCCGTCCCAGTATGCCGAAGTGGCGTCGGAGATCAACACCAAAGGCGAGATTAGCTCAGACACTGATGCGAAATCTTGCGGCGAAGGCTTTTGAACGGGTGGCTGAGTATGACGTTGCGATCGCAAATTTTTTCAAGCGCAAATTCCTCGACGAATCTCAATTCGGCAATTCCATTCTGATATCCGAACGAAAAACGATGGACATGCGGTATGGAGAAAACCCGCATCAAATCGCCGGTTTCTTTGGGAATTTTGAAGAGTATTTCCACAAACTTCATGGCAAGGAACTATCGTACAACAATTTGGTCGATGTTGATGCGGCGCAAAGACTGGTGCAAGAGTTCAGCGAGCCCGCCGCAATAATTGTCAAACACACGAATCCGTGTGGCGTAGCGACGGGCAGCGATATTCAAGAGGCGTACACAAAAGCGCTGAAGACCGACACTAAGAGTGCGTTCGGTGGCATCGTCGCGGTGAACGGCACCGTGGAAACGGAATTTGCTGATTTATTGAATCAAATTTTCCTAGAAGTGTTGATTGCCCCTGGTTTTTCTGACGAGGCGCTTGATTTATTGAAGAAGAAAAAAGACAGAAGACTGATTCTGAGCCGAAAGAGATTGCCGGGCAATGTTCAAGTTCGATCGTCATGCGGTGGTTTTCTTGGTCAGACTGCCGATGACATAGTCTTAAACGAGAATGACCTGAAGGTGGTAACGAACCGCACGCCTACCGAGCGTGAGCTGAATGATTTAGAGTTTGCTTACAAAGTGTGCAAGCATGTCAAGTCGAATGCAATCGTGTTTGTAAAAGACGGGATGACTCTCGGCGCAGGAGCAGGACAAATGTCTCGAGTTGACTCCGTGAAACTTGCAAGGATGAAGGCGGAGGATGCCGGCTTGGATTTGAAGGGAAGCTGTGTGGCTTCCGACGCATATTTCCCGTTTTCCGACAATGTCGAGGAGATTGCAAAGGCCGGTGCTGTGGCGATAATCCAGCCCGGCGGCTCGGTGCGAGATTCAGAATCTATAGAGGCAGCAAACCGCCTGAACATTTCCATGGTATTCACCGGTATCAGACACTTTAAGCATTAGAAGCATGTCCTACTGAAGGAAGGAAGCGAAATAATGGGACTATTTGGATTATTGTCAAACGATTTAGCGATCGATCTCGGAACGGCGAATACTCTGATCTGGGTACGTGGAAAAGGCATCGTTCTTCGCGAGCCATCGATAGTTGCCTTCGACAAGAACACAAAGCGCATCGTCGCGATCGGGCATGAAGCGCGGGAAATGCTCGGACGGACTCACAGAGACATTCAGGTGATACGGCCAATGCGGGATGGCGTAATTGCCGATTTTGAAATCGCGGAAGGTATGCTTCGGGCTTTCATAAAAAAAGTTCACGCTGGAATGATCCCGAGTCGGAGAATAGTGATAAGTGTTCCGAGCGGAATAACCGAAGTCGAGAAACGTGCAGTGCGCGACGCATCCGAACACGCAGGTGCAAAGGAAGTACATCTGATAGCCGAGCCGATGGCTTCGGCAATCGGGATCGGACTCGACGTCGATGCGCCGGTGGGCAATATGGTGATTGACGTAGGTGGTGGTACAACCGAAATTGCAGTCATCGCTCTTTCCGGAATAGTGAACGAAGAATCTATCCGCATTGCCGGCGACGAAATGAACAACTCGATTATCCAGTTTTTCAAGAAGAACCACAACATCTTGATCGGCGAAAGAACATCTGAAGCGATAAAGTGTGAAGTTGGATCGGCGATGCCTCTGAAAGAAGAAATCACTATACAGGTCAAGGGAAGAGACCTCGTGGCTGGTATTCCTAAGACCACAGAGGTAAGCTCTGCCGAGATTCGTGAAGCTTTGAACGAACCCGTCGGAGCTATAGTGGATGCGGTTAAGATTTCTCTCGAACGAACTCCGCCCGAGCTTTCGGCAGATATTCTCGACCGTGGAATAATGCTTTCCGGCGGTGGAGCTTTACTGAAAGGTCTGGATGAGCGGATCCGGATGGAAACAAATCTGCCGGTCCATGTTGCTGAGGATCCCCTTACAGCCGTTGTTCGGGGCGTCGGCAAAGTTCTAGACAAGATAAATGAATATTCAAAAGTTTTGATTAAGAGCAGGCGATATTGATGGAAACAGGGAATGTTTAAATGGCTTTCTGAATTCTCTAGATTAGCAAAGAATTATGTAGTTTTTGCTCTCCTTCTCTCCTTCTCATTTTTTTTGATCTCAACAAACAATAACGTCCATACACGCAGCTTGCAGACAATAGGCCTGCTTACAACCTCGCAACTCGAGAGTCTCGTTAGGTCCGTGACTGACTATTTCACTCTATCGTCTCGAAACAAGGAGCTTGAGCAAGAAAACGCTCAATTAATTGATCTGGTTGCCAAGATAAGGCGCGCGTTGAACGAAAACGAACAGCTTCGTGCGATGTTGAAATTCAGAAGCGAGAGCACCGCTCCTCTAACGCCTGCAAACGTTGTGGGCCGCTCAACAGAGGAAGGAAAGTGCTTCATAACTCTCGATGTCGGTGAAAACAAGAATATCCGAATAGGTGATCCGGTAGTGAGCGGCGATGGACTGGTAGGCACTGTCATCGCAACGAGTGGAAATTTTTGCCTTGTTCGCACACTTCTGGACAGCGACAGCAGAATTGCTTCAAGGTTAGTGAATGCGAGTGCGGACGGGATTGTCGTCGCTGGGGAGTACGGCGAGCTTATCATGAAGAACGTGTCGAGAAGATTTGAGGTCAAAATAGGCGATATAGTCGAGACCTCCTCATTGAGCAGCCTTGTTCCTCCAGGGATTGTTATCGGAACAGTTTCCAGAGCGGCGGACGAAACCGGAAATATTTTCAAAGAGATCGAGATTCGACCCTCCGTAGATTTATCCTCGATATCCGACGCCTTCATAATGCGATACAATCGTCCGAATGAAGCCTCCGACCTGGAGAAAAAAGAAGCAGAGCGAAAAAGATGACAAAAAAGTTGCTTGGCTATGCCGGACTTGGCATCGCAGCCATTTTGCTGCAAAAGTTCCTAGACAACGTTGCCGCAATAAACTTGGTTTCACCGCAGCTTGTCATATTGTTCGTGGTCTTCGTAGCTCTAAGGGAAGGCCAACTCTTCGGGATGTGCAACGGATTTATCACCGGTTTTTTTCATGACTTGCTTGTGACGCACTTTCTTGGGCTCACTTCATTCATCGCTGTTGTCGCAAGCTTCGTCGCAGGTTTCTTTTACAAAGAAAGTGACGTTGAGCTGACAGCAAAGACTTTCAATTTCGTCTGGATCTCATCTATGTCGCTGTTCATTTCGGAGCTCTTTGCTTTGCCCATCATCGGTTCAGGAGAGTTGAATTATTTGTACATTTTCTTGAAATTCACGTTTGGAACAACAGTATATACCGCGGTTTTTGCGATGATAATCGTTTTCATTAACGGGAAGAAAAGCAGCTATGTTTGACGCTGATTTTGGCTCAAGGACAAGATCGGTTATTCTAAGGTGTGTCGCCGTGGTTGCGCTGCTTGTGATCATTGCAAAACTGGGCGACATGCAGCTGATGAACGAAGTGGTCTATGGAAAAAAGTCCGAGGAGATTACCACGAGAATTTTTGTTCAGCAGCCTCTGCGTGGTGAGATTTTTGACAGGAACGGAAACGTCATGGTTGAGAACGACCCGGCTTATGAGGTTTCCATAATTCCATATGAATTCAAAGATTATCAAATATCCGCTCTCTCATCTGTACTGCAAATGGATAGTACAGATATTGCCCGACGAATCCGTATCGGTGAGAGCATTTCTCCTTACTTTCCGGTCAGGCTGAAACGCGATATTCCGTTCGGCACTTTTTCAGAGATTGAAGAACACCTCAAAGATTTTACTGGCGTTTACTTTGATACCGAGCCGAAGAGAGTTTATGTCGGCAAGGCCCGTTGTGCGCATGTCCTCGGATTCACTAAGGAAATCTCCGAACAGCAGCTCGCCACTTTGGGAGATTACTACAAACCCGGTGATATTGTTGGCTACACCGGACTTGAGGCAAGCTATGAGACGATTCTTCGCGGTCAGAAAGGTTTGAAGTATCTTGCGGTCAACGCTCGCGGGCAGACAGTGGGGAAGTATGACGACGGAAAAATAGACGTCCAAGCACAGGATGGCTCTGATTTACGTCTTGCCATCGATGAAGGTCTCCAAGCTTTGGCCGAATCATTGATGGTCGGCAAAAAAGGGGCTGTTGTAGCACTCGACCCGGATAATGGCGAGGTTCTTGCGATGGCGAGCGCGCCTGATTTTGATCCTTCCGTTTTTTCGGGATACACCTCGAGGGAGGATTGGGACGACCTGAATAAAGGTGACGATCACGCGTTGTTTAATCGCGCTACTATGTCCGTGTTGCCGCCGGGGTCCACCTTCAAGATGGTGCTGGCAAGTGCGGCTCTCCAGGAAGGAATCATAAAAAATAGTTGGACCGTGCGTTGTCCGGGTTCGTTCTACTTCGGAGGGAGAGTATTCAAAGATGATGCTGTCCATGGAAAAGTCAATTTGTTTGAGGCGATCGAAAAATCGTGTGATGTCTACTTCTACAACTTAATGTTGAAGGTCGGTTTTGATGCATGGACAAAGTATGGTGAAATGTTCGGATTCGGGACCAAGACAGGAATAGACCTGCGAGAGGAAAGTGCAGGTATAATGCCTTCAAGAGAATACTACGACCAGATATTCGGTAAAAACAGATGGACCACCGGCTATTTGATAAGTCTGGCAATTGGCCAAGGCGAGGTTAGTGTCACGCCCCTTCAATTGGCTGCATATACCATGGCGCTCGCGAACTATGGCAGATATTTTCAGCCGCATATTGTCCGATACGTTCGCGATCACAAAGCGGACAAGACTTATTATACTCAATACGGTGAAACTAATATTCCGATCGGCAAAGAAATCCTAGATCAACTTCGCCAAGGGATGGAGTTGGCCGTAAACGGTCCTGGCGGAACAGGCCATGGTGCCCAGATTCCGGGTATTATCGTGGCGGGAAAAACCGGAACCGCACAGAATCCGCATGGCAAGTCTCACGCATGGTTCATTTGTTTTGCCCCATTCGAAAATCCTAAGATCGCGCTTTGCGTATTGGTCGAGAACGCAGGTTGGGGCGGATCATTCGCAGCTCCCATTGCGAAACAACTTATTCAGTATTATTTGAATGCGATCGGCATCCTGCCACAGCAAGAACATAAAGGCTTGGTGGCAACAACCACAGCGCTACATTAATGTTTGACTTTTTCAAGAACTCTTTCGATTACAAGACATTTTTGTTGGCTGTTTTCCTGGGTTTCATCGGGGTTATCTCCGTAAATAGTGCCACTTACAATTCAGGGATGCACGATTTCTTCGTCCGAGATATTATCTGGCAGACCGGGGGCTGCATCATTGCACTCGTAATCATGTTTGCGTCAAACAGGTTTTTGCAGAACAGCGCTTATTTTTTCTATGCCGTCACAATACTACTGCTACTGTTCGTCCTGGTTGCCGGCAAGAAGGTGGCCAGTCATGCAAGCTGGCTCGGACTTTTCGGAGGCGGAGGACAACCTTCAGAGATTGCAAAAGTTGCAGCGATACTTACGCTTTCAAAGTTCATTTCTGAGAAAGGTAATGAGCGGACCCAATGGCAGGTGATTGGAATTTGCGCTGGAATTGTCGGCTTGCCAATGCTGCTCACAATGCTTCAGCCGGATCTTGGAACAACGATAGTTTATCTTGCGATCTTCTTCCCGATTCTCTACTGGTCTGGATTGCAGCCGATCGTTATCGTCGCGCTGATCGCGCCTGTTGCAATCATTTTTGCCGAATTCACGGGCACTACGGCACTCATTATTACGGTTATCGCCTTTGGCTTGTTGTTCTTCTTTTTAAGCGGAAGAAGATTGTTCGCCGTAACTCTGAGTTTTGTTGCCGTGTCTTTCGGTTTGTTCATGGAGTATTTTTACAAGAAACTCCTCCAGCCGCATCAACAGAAAAGGATCCAAATTTTTTTGAATCCAAATCTAGACCCACAAGGCGCTGGCTACAACGCGCTTCAAGCGAGAGTTGCAATAGGAAGCGGCGGATTATTTGGGAAAGGCTACCTCCAGGGTGCCCAGACCCAGCTTCGTTTTGTGCCCGCTAGATGGACTGATTTCATTTTTACAGTAATCGGAGAAGAATTCGGATTTGCCGGAGCGGCTTTGACACTGCTGGCATTCGGCGCACTGTTCTTCAGGGGGATAAGAATTGCAGAATCTGTAAAAACAAGGTTCGCCAGTCTTGCTTCGGTCGGAATCACCTCGGTATTGTTGTTCCATGTTTTCATAAACGTCGGCATGAACATAAATCTTGCGCCAATAGTGGGAATTCCGCTCCCCTTCATAAGCTATGGCGGCTCTTCAATAGTATCCGATTGGATGATGGTCGGTATTCTCCTGAACTTCTACGCACATCGCAAGGAACACTAGGTGTGGCCCTTGATGACAAAAAACATTCTTGGGAAGATTTAGGACTGAAATGTCGTCAACTGGCTATCCAAAGGTAACTAATTTCGATCAAGCGATTATGCATTCAGTAGCAGATCAAGATGACGATACACAAAGGTGACGCCTGGGAGGCGGCTGCACAAAACAGAATGGCACACTTCAACATATACAGAACCGTCAAATCAACAATATCGGAGAACTTTGACTAGAGAATTTTGAAATGAGCATCAAGAAACTTTCAACTTCAATTGAAAAGCACAAAAGCAATCTGTGCATTGGCCTGGACCCGTTGGTGGAAAAAATTCCCGAGTTCCTGTCTGAATATGAGGACCCTGTTCTTGAATTTAACACGCGTATCATAGAGGCAACCCGGGATGTCGTCTGTGCTTACAAGCTGAACACGGCGTTCTATGAGGTCTTGGGGGACAAGGGATGGTCAACTTACGGGGAAACGATCGCGAGAATCCCGGATGACGTGTACGTGATTGCCGATTGCAAAAATGCAGAGTCTGGAGGATCCGGTGGGTGATCTTGTCCCCTTCATGCTCGTATTCCTCGACGGCTCGCCACTGCTCCGGAATGTCCTCGAACTCCTCCAGCATCCGCTGCAGCGCCTTGGCTCCTTGATGGACGTTGCGCGCCGCCTCACCAAACATCTCGAAGAACTTCTTGCTGCGGGAAAAAAACCGAAATCCTACCATGACGTCCCCCTACTCGTGTTCGGGCGCCGTCGCCCGCCGGGGCCAGTGGCGCCAGAGGAACCAGCAGGCGCCCGCCACCAGGACGACCGCGATGACGATATCCAGGGAGTGCAAGACTCCTCCCACCCGGTCCCAGTGCTCGCCCAGAAGCATTCCCGCATAGGCCAGGACCCAACTCCAGGGCAGGGACCCCAGGAAGGCGTAGAACAGGAAGCGGCCAAATGGAATCCGGGCCACGCCGGCCGGAAGCGAGATGAAGGTCCGGATGACCGGCAACAGGCGACTGGTGAAGGTCGCCGCCATGCCGTAACGGGCAAACCACCGATCGGCCCATGCGACCTCGTGCGGGGTGATCAGTACGTACCGCCCGTACTTGAGGATAAACTCCCGCCCCCCATAGGCCCCGGCGGCGTAGGCCAGCGCGGAGCCGAGGGTGCACCCGATGGCCCCCGCCAGCGCGACGCCCCAGAGCGAGAAGCGGCCCTGGCTGACCAGGTAGCCGGCGAACGGCATGATGACTTCGCTGGGCAGTGGGATGCAGGCGCTCTCGATGGCCATGGCGACCGCAATACCGCCGTACCCGAGACTGCTGATGATCCATATGACAAACCGCGACAATGGGGCCAGAATCAGGGAGAAGAAATCCATGGCAACTCACATATCGGAATTGGGTGCCGACGCAGGCCGACGGGCTGGGGCGCGTTCGCTACCTCTTCGGAGCGGACGGACGCTCCGTGATCATGCCGACGTTCTCGATGCCCGCATCCTTGAGGGTATCCATCACCTCGATCACCAGCCCGTAGGCGACTCGGGCGTCCCCGCGAAACTGCACCGTCCGCTCCCGGCCGCGCGTCGCCGCGATCAGGCGGTCGCGGAGCGCGTCCCGCGGGACCTCCTCGCCGTTGAGGTAGATGCGCCCGTCCCGGGCCAGCGTGAGCGTGAGCTGCTCTTGCTCTTTCGCCTCGGAATGCTGGGCCTGGGGCAGTTGCACGTCGGTCCCGCGCTGCAGCATCGGCGCGGTCACCATGAAAATCACCAGGAGGACCAGCATCACGTCCACCAGCGGCGTGACGTTGATCTCGGAAAGGACGCGCCGATCCGCGGAGCGCGACGGCAAGGAGATCGCCATGCAGGGCTCCTTTCGCGCCTAGCGCTGCGCGGCCCGGTGGACCGTGGCCACCAGCTCGGACGCCGCCGCGTCCATCTCGGTCGCGCACGACTTGACCCGGGACACGAAGTGGTTGTAGGCGATGACCGCCGGGATCGCGACGAACAGCCCGGCCGCGGTCGCCACCAGCGCTTCCGCAATTCCCGTCGAGACGCTGGCCAGCGCGCCGGTCCCCGTGCGGGAGATCGCATCGAAGGCCCGCATGATCCCGATCACCGTGCCGAAGAGTCCCACGAACGGGCTGATGTTCCCCAGTGTGGCCAGGGCCGTCAGCCGTTGCTCCAGCCGCTCGATTTCCACCGCAGTAGAGCGCTGCATCGCCTCCCGGGCGGCGAAGGTGGTCCGATCCATGTCCGGCCCGGCGTGCAGGCCGGGATTCGCCGATTCCAGCGGCAGGAACTCTCGCAGACCGTCCGCCAGGACCGCGGCCAGGTAGCTCCCTCGCCCCGCTTTGCAGTCCGCCAGGGCCCCCTGAAGCCGTCCCCGCTCCACCTCGTCGAGGACGCGGGTGAGGAGACCGGCCGACGCGATGCGCGCCTGACGAAACGTCCACCAGCGCTCGCCGATCACCGACAGGGAATACACCGAGAAGAGGGCCAAGGCGGTCAAGGTGAAAGCCACCAGATACTGGCCCGCGCGCATCAAGACTGGAATGATCAATTGATCCATGCTGTCCTCTTCGCTTTCGCGGAATCGCCCGCCCGCTCCCCGGCGGGCGTAAACGCTTCAGCCCAAAGATTTCACCGCAAAGCTCGCAGAGACCGCAAAGCAGGCCAGGATCTGTAGATCGGGCCTCGGAGCACGAATGGAAATCGTACGGCTCGCTCAGACCGGGTGATTCCGGAACCCTCTGAAAACAGCAGGTCTCTCTTTGCGTGCTTTGCGGTTCAACTGCAACGTTCGGGTTAGTATACCTTTGGCGCCTGCATGCCGCCAGTGGAAACACAATAGCCCTTGCCCGGACATGCCCCTTTTGCTATCGTGATATTCGATGTCTCCAGCGGCCGACTGAAAGGTGACCCATGGTTCCCGGCTTCAACAGCAGCGTCACTCACGGCGGAATCGAGTATCACGTCCAGACCGAGGACCTAGGGGAGAAGAACCCCTGCATCTTGACCCTGGTCTACCTGGGCGGGGCCATCGTATCGCGGGAGAAAGTCAGTTATCCGGAGATCTTGGGCAAGCAAGCCTCCCCGGCCCGGATCAAGACCTTCATGGAAGAACAGCACCAGCGGATCCTGCAACACGTCGCCGGCGACGGCCTCCCGATGCCTCCCGCCTCCCCGTCTTTGCCGTCCTCCTCGGCCGTTCCGCCTGACCTCCCGAAGTCCGTTGACGATCTGATCGCCGAGTATCTGCGCCGCCGCAAGCGGGGAGCTGCCGGCTAACAGGCTGCTGAAAACGGCCCATCTGCGGTCACCGCAGTCCTGCGGATGGGTACCCGCACGCTGGGGCACTCGCTGCGGCGTACAGGAGTACGCCTGACACTCGGTCTAACGCGTTCCGCCTTGCATCTGGACCTTTTTGAGCAGCCTGAGCGAAGTCGGATTCTTCAGCACCGCTCGCCGGAAACGCCGGCCGGGGGCGGCATACGGCCCCCTCTCGCACACGCATACCATCAGCCAGACACGGAAGATCTCAAGAAAGCCGGACGGCGCGGCTAGGAGGCTGGCTCGATTCTGGGCGGGCGGGAATCGTCACGTTCACGGGGCAGCGGCTTCAAGGAATCCCGCAGGCGGAGATCTGCCTGCCGGGTCTGCTCCAGCAAACGAGTCAGGAGCTTGCTCTTGCCGGCGTCCTGCGTCTTGTATTTCTGGTAGACCGCGTCCAGGTCGGCAAAGAGCGCCTGGGGACGATGCTCGGGCGACGTCGCGTAGCGCTCTACGGCCGCGTGCCGTTCATTGCAGAAGCTGGCCAGGAGGTCGAACTCCTCGCTGACCCGCGGGTCGGTCATGCTTTCCAGCAGCTTCTGCTGCTCCTTGAGGAAGCGCCCGAGCGGCTCGAATTTTTCTTCCAGATCCCGGAACACCTGCTCGATGGCGCGCTGCTCGTCCTCGAGAAACTGCGCCAGGGGGCGGGGCTGCTCGTCCAGGTAGCGATTGGCTCGCTCCAGGATCTGCCGCTGATCGGACAGGAACCGGTCGAAATCCTCGAACTGTTCCTTGAGCTCCGTGTTCAGGTGCATGCCGACCCGCTCGAGATTGCTGCCTTGCCCCTCCAGATACTGCCGCAACGGCTTGATGCGGGCATCGAGCTGCTTCAGCCATTGATCGACGTTTCGCCGCTGCTCCAGGAGATGGCGCTGAAATGGAGCCAGACGCTCCTCGAGCAGCCGCCGCGCCTCGTCGATGATCCGGACCTGCTCGTCGAACTCCTGGTACAGACGCTCCAGGGAGGGCGAGGAGGACCAGACGGAAACTTGGCTCCGGCGACCGAGAGAAGGGAGAATTTCTTGAGGAGAGCGGTCCATATCGGCTATGGGATTCTCCCCGGCCTCTGGACGGCCGGTCCACCGCGACAGGAACGAGGACTGTGCCATATCCGCCTCAGGGTGTTCGGGGTTACCAGCCAACGGAGGAGGAGTACGCGCCTGGCGTTCCACGCCGTTTAGGCGGCGGTAAATTCTCACACTTGACCAGGGGTGTCAAGGGAAAACCCATCCACGGGCGCTTCTCCGATCGTTCGCGCGGGCCGCATCCGGGGGGTCCCCTCCCGCGTCTTCCTGGCCCCACGGATCGACTCCGAACCGCCGGAGCAAAACAGCCAGCAAAACCAGGGGCAGACCGACAACAGTGAAGTAGTCCCCCTGGATCTCCTCGACCAAGAGCGCTCCCCGTCCCTGGATTCCGTAGGCTCCGGCCTTGTCCAGCGGCTCGCCGCTGGCGACGTATCTCGCCGCCTCCTCCGCGTCGAAGGCCCGCATCCGGACGCTCGTCGCAGACGTGTCGACCTCGGCCCGACCCGTCTCGGCCTCCACCACCGCCACTCCGGTGATCACGCGGTGGGTCCGCCCCGCCAGGGAGAGCAGAAAGGCCCGCGCCTCGACCCGATCCCGGGGCTTGCCCAGCACCCTGCCGTCGCAGACCACCACGGTGTCCGCCCCGATGACGAGACCGCGCTTCAGCCGGTCGGCCACATCCCTCGCCTTGGCCAGCGCCAGACGCGAGGCATACGCCTCGGGCGTCTCACCCTCCCGTGTCTCCTCGCCGTCCTCATCCAGCCCGCTGGGGTGGATGCGAACCGGAAGACCGACTTGCCGCAGCAGCGCAGCGCGCCGCGGCGAGGCGGACGCCAAGATAATATCCGGCCGTGTCGATTCGTTCGTCATTCTTGACTACTCAGGTCTAAAGGTTCAAGGTTCAAGGTTCGGGGAGCCACGAGGACTGGCACCAGAGTCCTCGTCACCCTCCAGCACGGACGATCGGGGCCAGCGGCGATCAGGTGCGGGCAACTGCGTCTCCAGTTCAGGCCGCGGACCATGTTCATGCCCTCTTCCTCAAACCTTGAACCTTGAACCCTGAACCGCCTAAGCA
>CAVYHK010000033.1:0-683644 GCA_963768145.1 uncultured Bacteroidota bacterium
AGCGTCGAGCGAGTCGCCAGTTGTAAAACCTACTGGAGCAGAATAATCACCAGTGTCGCTTGCATTCAAAGCGCTGACATGCCAGTAATATTTCGTGCTTGCATTTAGCGCGGACAAACGCACTAGAGTATCTGCGACCGAGGAATCTACTACAATGGCCGTGAAAATATCATCGGTTGCCACCTGCAGACGATAAGATGATGCGGCAACTGACGAATGCCACACTATCAGGGGATTCCGTAGTGTGCCGGTTGTGTCTACAGGGCTTATAACTTCAGGCTGCAGCAAGTATTTGGCGAGATACGTCCGCAACCATTGGAGTGCGGGCCGCTCCACTCCAAGCGAAACTACATAAGCATAAGGCTTCCATGTGTCGCCGTAGTTATAGCCCCACAAAGTAATGCCTTTTACGGCAGGATCAGTCCAAAAAAGGGGGAAGTATGTTTGATAATTTTGAAGCTGGGTATTATCGTCCTCCTCGTCGATGTCAAATTCAGAAATATAGATCGGCAACCCTGTGGCGGAAGCCAATCTATCAAGATTTGATTTTGTAGTGCCTATGGGATAAGAATATCTCGATCCAAGATAAGCAGCATCCTTGAATTCAAAGTAGTGACCCTGTATCCCGATGCCATCGATCAGTCCTCTCACCTTCAAAGTGTCTATAAGCGCTATGTAATTACTTGTCACCGTATTGCTCTGCAAAATGTTGTACTCGTTTATGAGCAGTTTTACTCCAGGTGCACATGATTGTCTTGCCCGTGTGAAAACGGTGACGACCCAATCCCAACCCGTAGTCCCCGCTCCGCCAAGCGCTCGGACGTAGTTCGCTGTGCCATTCGTCCCATTCGGTGGAGCATTGAAGGGTTCATTGACGACATCAACAAAATCCATCTGCGGGTACCTCTGCCCTACGCTGTCAATCCAAGCTTTCACGGCAGCTCTTTGGTCTGCCGAATCAAGATAAGTGATGCAATCCGGTTGTTGTTGACCCCAGATTAAGTTGTGATCTTTAAAAAGAAAACCGATCGACAGAGCATAATCATAGACATCATCAAGTCCGGTCCAGGTGAACACGCCCTGAGTGCCCTCGACACTGCCCCACTTGCCATCTTTCCCCGGCGTGACCTGGTTCCAATACTTGTTGAAATTAGACGGAATGTGGGAACCGTTCGCTGCGAACGCTTGTGCGATGGCAAAACCAATCCCGCTTGCACCACCCGTTACGAGAATGACTTTGTCTTTCAGGTCTGCATACTTTCCGGCGGGCGATATTTCATTTAGTGTAGACTTCATCTTGCCCTTTATATTTAAACCAATCGAATCGGGCGACATTCTCAGAGGGTTCCCCCAGCGATGTCGCGTACATCGCGTACATGCATCCGACAAAACCTCCAGCAGTCCTTGTGCTCAGGTAAGTTGCGTCGATGCTGTCTTTCATGGTGATCCACTTCCCGGAAGTCGGCGCGAACGAAAAAGAATACGTGCACTGATGGGCTTCGATTCGCAGAGACAATTCCTTACTGACATCTGTCGAATCCAGTTTAGTTGAAGAGAGCAACTGCATATTGCCGGAGGCACACGCGTCGTCGAGAGACTTGTACAATTGTACCACCGTGTTATTTCCTTCTCGCGATTTGCAGAGGTAATAGAAGTGCGTTTCATTCTGGAAGATGAGAAGTCCGGCTTTTTCGTTTTGACCTTTTGGAGAGAAATCAAGTGCCGTGCTTGCTTCACATGTGGCATTTGACTGGCGGAAGCCGATGAAACTCGGATTCAATTTGCCGGCACATGTCTCAGGCCTTACTCGAATCGAGAGGAAACCGGAAGTAGCCTTGAGGTTGTACCATCTCTCGTGGGGTGTCCGGAGAAATTCCCAATTTGGATTCAGGCTCGAGGAACTGAAATTATCAGAGTACTCAAGATTGCCGCTGTGAGGGATGTCCGCTTCCTCCGCGGAGACCGGGAGCGGTGACGGGTATCGGTATTTCACCTCTCTGTTCTTGCTGATGATCGTCGGCCATCCGTTGTGCCACTTTACCGGAGCCAAAAATGTCTCCCGACCGGTGTTGTAATAAAGTTCGCCAAATGGAGGATAGGGACGGCAACCCAAGAATACCGCGTACCAATTGCCTTTCGGGGTCTCGACAAAATCGGCGTGACCCGTGCAGGTAATCGGATGGCTCCTCCGCGGGTCAAGATCCCTTTGGGTCAATATCGGATTGTTCTTATGGGGAAGATATGGTCCGTCAATCGTCCCGCTCTTGAAAACGACTTCGGAATGGTTGTCTTCAGTCCCACCTTCGGCACAGATGAGGTAGTAGCTGCCATCCTTCTTGAAGATGTGAGGGCCCTCAATCCAAGCGGGTTTCTCCGCGATATTCGTGCCGCCGTTTATGAGAATGCGCTCCTCGCCAACGACGGTGAGTTTTTCAGCGTCGAACTCACGGATCCTAATTGTCCTATGGCCACTGTACAGCGGCTTGTCGTCCGGAGCGACGCTATTGTAGACGATATACGACTTTCCGTTGTCGTCGAAGAACAAAGATGGATCGATTCCATTGATCTCCGGGAGCCAAGCGGGTTTCGACCACGGGCCGGCGGGATTTTTTGCAGTGGCTACAAAATTCCCGCCTTTGTCCACCAGAGTACAGGTCACATAGAAGACACCCCTGTCATATCTGATGGCAGGCGCGAAAATCCCGCGAGACACGCCTGCGCTATCCAAGTTAAAGACCTCCGGATCGTCCAGCACATAGCCTAACAATTTCCAGTGAACCAGATCTTTGCTCGCATGCACCGTAATTCCTGGAAAATAAGCGAACGTCGAGTTGACCAGATAGTAATCGGTGCCAACCCGGCAAATGCTTGGATCTGGATAAAAGCCGGCCATTATAGGGTTCGTGTATTCCGTTTTTTCTTTGCCCGCAGCCGCGCCGTGGAGAAAGAAAACAAGAACGACGGCAGCCAACAAACCAGCAAAGTCAGAAACATGAAATCTTGGCAAGGTCATTTTCCTCCTGCCTCAAACGGCGACGCCGGCAGGCCTTCCTTGTTATACAGGTTGGCACCGACCGGAGCATCTGCCCAGGCATAGCGGACAGCGGCGGGATTTGAAACTGAATCACTCCAAACAATTACCTTATCTCCTTTGACGGCCGCGTTGGCCCGGAGATACTTACCATCATTTCCGCAGATTTCAAAAGTCTTCAGCGACCCGCCTTTGGCGACCAAGCCTTTGCCGATATTCTTGAACGAGATGACAATTCTATTTCCTTCAACTTTCATATCTTCAAAGATCGGGCCGGAATAGACAACTCTGTTATCACCGTAGGCAACCTTTTCCGCAGCGAGCGCAAGCCGCTTGCCGACATCACTTTTGTCAAGCGGATGAATATCGTTCCACTCACCAATATCGATCGTGACTGCCATGCCGGTATTCGGAAGTGCAAGAGTCTCGAGCTGCGCTTCTCTCAGTCCCGCCGAACCGCTCTCGATAGGATGGTCGAACGGTTCACCGTAGTTTGGAAGCTGGACAAATATGAACGGGAAATTTCCTTCGTTCCACTTTTCTCGCCAGTCTGTTATCATGGCAGAAAATTTCCTTGCATATCCTTCGGGAAAACCGGCATTGGACTCGCCCTGGTACCAGATGACGCCTTTGATAGCGTAGTTCAAGAGCGGAGCAATCATCGCGTTGAAACATCCGAACGGTTGATAGATGATTGTGGGCCCGCCAAATGCCATAGGCGGCGCCGCAACACCTACTTTATATTTCCAATTCCCAGCGAGATTAATAATATGATTCCCGATCACTAATGCGTATTGCTTGTCCTTTATGAATCCTCCCCGACCGCCTGAATTAATCACTCGCACGACTACAGTATTCTTGCCTGCCTTGAGCACACCAGGAGCGATATCGTACCTTCTCGGTGGATATTGGTATGAAACCGAACCCACGAACACGCCGTTGATATAATCATAATCGGCGTCAACGATTCTGCCCATGATAAGCTTTGCCGGCTTTTCTGCCAGTGATGCGGACACGTTGAATTCTCTTCTGAACCAGACGACTCCATTGGTATTTTTCAGACCTTCATCTTCCCAATATGTAGGCAACACCATCGTCGACCATTCAGCGTCATTATAAGTCGGATCGTACCACGGCTTGTTGCCTTTTAATCCTTCATCCTGCTGCCACACATTGGTATTCCACGAACCACTTATTGAGTCATTCCGCTTTGTAACGCTATCTCTATAAGCTGCATCGCTAAACTTTTCACCCTTTCCCAAAATGGCAGGAAACTCCTTCAACGCATCCTTGCTCATCCACGCCTCGACGGGAGTTCCGCCAACGCTCGCGTTGATTAAGCCAATTGGGACGTGATATTTCTCGTACAACGTTCGCGCGAAGAAATAACCCGCAGCCGTAAATTGGAGTACTGTCCAAGGATTTGCAGGCTGCCATTGTGCCCACTGAATATCTTCCTTCGGTGGGCCAAAGTCGTACTCGTTGGGAACAAGCAGCTGCCGTATGCAGGGATTGTCGGAATGAGATATTACGTCCGGGTATTTCCACGCCACTCTCGCCATCGGCAATTGCATGTTCGACTGCCCTGAACAAACCCAAACGTCTCCGATCAAAACATTATTTAATACGACATGATTGTTGCCGTCGATCTCCATGCTATAAGGGCCGCCTGCTTTCATTGGTGGAAGCATGATCGCCCACTTTCCGTCCGAACCTGTTGTTGTAGTGTCGATTCGTCCCAGGAATCTAATGGCCACTTTCTCGCCGGCTAAGGCCCAGCCCCAGATGCGCACGGAGTCCTCTCGCTGTAAGACCATCCCATCGCTGACAAGACGCGGCAGTTTGATATTGCAGACGCCGGCCTGCGAAGCGACAAGCAGGATCGAACACACCGTGAAATAAAATATATTCTTCATCTGTCTTAAACCATTAGTTGTAATTGTAAAGTCTGACTCTCTGGATAGTAAATTCTCCGCCAGGTAAGAAAACCTGTCTTCCCTGGTTTGTCTGGTCCCCGTTCAGACTAAGCCCGGGAACCCATTTCCCATCCACAAATCTTCCTTCACAATCAGTGCCTATGCCTGCCACAGAATTTCCTCCGCTGAGTGTCTCAAACGTGACAAGTAATCCCGTGCCGGCAATAATAAACTCGTCGGGTGACAGCATAATTACCAAGCCTCCAACCCTCGGCGTCGGCCCGCTTTCCCGTTTTGCATATCTCCATGCGTACTCGTGCTTCACCGTGAAGACATAATTGCCAAGAGTAATCCGCGCTTCCTGACTTGCGCTGTCAAGCAGAACACCTGCCATTGTCCCTTTTCCCTGGTTTTCAAGTATTAACGGAGCAAGCTCTTGAAGCACTTCGTATCCCTGTGAGACCTGATTATGATCAGGATCCTCGAGCGACTCGATTGAAAACGGGCTGAAGCCGATGGCATTATGTTCGGCAAATGCAAAATAACCGTTCGCGACGCTCTGACTGTTGGCGCACTCGGGAACGAAAAGTGGATTTCCTCTACCATCATACTTGCCGATCCACTCAGAGAAGTTAGCGAAATAAACATCGGGCGCCAGAAAATCTAGGTGAGGGGCCGCCGCTTTCCACACATCAAAGAGATGAGGTAACGGTCCCGCACTCGGGTATTGTCCCGGCTGGTATCCCGGCCGTATCAAAGCTGCATTCACGTACATAGGCAGGGGATACTCACGTTTTCCTGCCTCTGCAACGTAATCCGTGTACTTTCCAAAATACCACGCCATGAACAACTCATCCGTGTTCAGCCCTTTTCCAAATATCTCTTCCCACGTTCCAGAAGTTTTGAACCCATTTGCCTCCCAGCTACTTTTAATGCCGGCATCAAGCGAATCTTTGTGTGCCTTCAGGTAGTCGATCAACTCCTGTGGCACCGCCGCCTTGAAAGCTTTGTCTGCTTCGGAAGAATAATCTCTGGCGTCCGGTATCATTCCAATCTCGTTTTCTACCTGTACCACGATAACCGTATGGTTCTTGCCGTCAATCGTCCCGACGTGTTTCATCAGCGTAGCAAAGGCTCTCCCATCAGCGTCGCGGGAGTTGTTGCTGAAAGGTGTCAATATTTCAAGTGCCGTTCCGCTTTTCGTGCAAGCTCTTGGAAACCTGTTCTCATCAGTTTTTACCCACAGCGGTGCATAGCAGGACATGCTGTTCTTCCACGAACCAAACCATAAGAAGACGATTTTCAATTTATGCTGCCGCGCCGCGCGAATAATGCTGTCAACTAACATGAAGTTGAAATGTCCTTCCTGAGGCTCGACCAACTCCCAGTAAACGGGAACAAGAAGGGTATTCAGGTGCATCCGCTCAAAGTTTTTCCAAAATGGATTCAAGTAATTCATATCTGAGGCGGAGGAATTGCCAAGCTCGCCGGCGAGGACAAGAAAAGGTTTACCATCGACCATCAGTTGCATGGCGGTTCCATGCTTCACTAAGTGCGGCATTCTGTTGTCGCGCGACTGGGCACTCGTCGGCAAGGCCAACATGAATGGAAGTAATAACGCCATGGCGAACACGACTGCCTTCCATGTACTCACGATCAAGCAGCGAACACAGCGGGAGAAGAGTTGTGCCAGTGCGTACGTGAATTCATGCACACTCATTCCTACGCTCTTTTTTTTACAAAACAGCAATGGGCCATGACAAAAGAAGTCAACCATTATCAAATGATTTCATTTAGAAAGTGAATTCGAAGTTCCGTTAAAATATTTTTGTGCAAAATTCAGAAAGTACGGCCAATTGGGACCGATCATATGTCCATCTTCGTGTTGACGGAAAGCTAGCGTGCCATCCAAAAGCGAAGTGCCAATTGGCGGCATCGAGGAAGTACCTATTCCCTTTTCTCCAAGTAATTCATAGACTGGTCCAGCCGCAGCCGCTGCCATGAATTGTCCCCTGTCATCTACCCAGGTTCCCTCCTCCTGCGGCGAGCCGCAACTTATGAAAACAGGTCGCGGTGCGCAAAGGTCAATTAGCTCATGCGAATCGACGGACAAATCGTTAGGCGTCAGAACGTATTTCATGAGGTTGCCCGCAAACCAATGATATCCACCGGATGAGCAGCTATTTCCCATGTCCTCTCCGAAGTCGCGACGGTACAGCGATGCACCGCCTTTTCCGGATGAACCCACAAGAACAATTGCGAACCTTTGGTCGTACGCCATGGTCACGAGAACTGCTTTGCCATATCGCGACACGCCTTCGATGCCAACTTTCTTCGCATCCACCGATTTATCGGTTTCGAAATAGTCCAAAACTTTGCTGGCTCCCCACGCCCATGCTCGTAATGCCCCCCACTGATCCGGACTCCGCGGCTGACCCATGTCCACCAATCCAATGATTCCTTCCGAAAGTCCGGCGCCGTTGTCCGGCTGGACGCTCGTGGGCACGTAAATGGCATATCCCCAGCCTTTGTCGAGAACTTGCTCCTGCCAGCTTGGCCCCTTCTGTTCAGGCATCCCCGGGAACTTGAATCCTGGTGGAAACACGAAGCCGAATTCCATTATTACCGGCACAGGGCCTTTGACTCTTGCGGGAGTAGTGACGGTCAACTGAATATCAACATGGATACTTGTATCGACCGAATTATCAACGTGGCCAACAAGTTCTTTCGTAATGACAGGAATCTCACCAACCATCGTGTCTTTTGTGCTGACGACCTCCCAGTGCACAGCAGGCACATCTGAAGAGACTTTGCCAAATATCTCGCTGTCAAACTGTGCCACGATCTCCGGCCGCTTTTCTTTCCACCACATCTCCGCTGTCTTTACTGGTTTCCCATCGTCCAGTTTCAACGGATCGGGCAAACTTGGAAACGGGTTTGCCTTTGCCTCATCGTAGTTATTCCATTTTCCCCAGGCTGAACGAGTGTAGGTGTTACCGGTACTGTCGTACCAGTTGCTCGATCCTGTCTTCTGGAATGTATTCTTCGGTCGATTGGGATCTTCCGTCACAGGCGGCAATGAGTCAGGAAGTTTCATTTGAAGAAGACTAATCATCCTTTGCCAATCCTTTTCGGACTCGGCGTTGATCTTTGCAAAGTAAGCGGTCCGTTCCTCCGGCGACATCTTCATGAAGTTCGACATTTGTGCATGAGCAACACCGGCAGTAGCAAGCAACAACACACCGATGACACAGAGGAAATGGATTTGCATAGATGAAGCAAAATAGGATGAAGAATCGGTCCGAATGTTTCTTTTCCTTACCATACGTGTCTTACCTCTCTCTACTTTCATTCATCGTTTGCGACATGCCTGTGAAAACTTTCTGGCGGTCCCAGATAACTTGGTTTTACGCCGCCAAGATCTACAACTATTTTCTCGAGCACCACACCCGGATCTACCATCCAGATCTTAAGTGTATGATAGCCGGGCTTTGTAAACGTGTGCGTTGTATGACTGCATCGAACATTGTCCTCGACAGACTTTTCCCAGTCCGCGTTTCCGTTCTGCGCTCTATAATTCTCAGGAATAAGGATGACAAATTGCGGGGCCTCATCGTCAAACGAAACTGCATATCGAACACCTCGTGCCGGCATGAAGTTAAGTGACGCACCAAAAATTCCTTCCACATCGACTTTTCCCGAATCGAAAAGGAACATTCCATATTCCAGATGAGGAGAGTCTTTGCCCGGAGTGGCACCTGGCGCGCCAAAAGTCGAGATTGTTTTCATACCCGACAGCGTATTCCCATAATCTTCAACCCTGATCCACTGATTAGTGTCTCCACCGCTAAGTTTCGTGTAATGCTCGGCTTCAATTGAAACGAAGCCGTCTCCTTCCACGAAACCCTGCAGCAGATCACGTGATGGCTCTTCAGGATTGAACATCTTAACCTTCACGGAAATTTCGCGGCCGCTACCCATGATGTTTACCGTACCGCTATCGGTCCCCTTCATGAGTCTATTCCAATCTACACTGATCCAGACCTGAGTTTGTTTATCGACTTCGCCCATCGGCGAAGATATTTTTATCCACGGTTTATCCGCCTTTGCCGAATATTTGAAAGGACTTCTTCCTCGATTGAATATTTCTATGTAATACGATTGACTATTGAATGAATCAAACTCTGGCAGCACTGCCTCAGTTTCCGATCCGGGCCATGACTCGCTCGAACCCTCCACCGCAACTCCCATCGACGCGGAGTCCTGAACCTTTACGTCGACAAGATGAATTGCGTCCAAGTTGTTGTTCTGCGGCTGGTTCCAGCTTGTGTATCCGAAAACGGGTTGATCCATGAAATGATCCCACCTGCCATCGGCAAGCGTGTGATTGAAATATCCCATCAAGCTTGTGTCCGCTCGAAACAGGGAACGAACTTCGGCAGCCATGTCATTTGTGCTTGCTCGTCCATGCTTCGCGTACAAGGCATTCTTTCCCGCAGCGAAATACAACTCGTTCACAATCTCACTTGCCTTTGTTGGAAACAACACCAATTCATAGAAGGCGTTTTGCTCGTCTTTTGGCAAGTCATCATAGATCTTTTGGGCGTTCGAATCGAGAGACTTGAAATCCGCCACCACATTTTCGGCTTCCCGATAATCTACCAGGCTGTAAGTTGTCGGACTGAGAAGCTCCGGCTTTCGCCGGCCATTGTATTCTGTGTACTTCGAAATAATTTCAGCGGTTTCCTTGGCGTACTCCGGTCCGAATTGCTGTTCAGCCCACATACGCGCGTACTCGGAGATATTCTCATTGGTCCACCCGTTCGTGTCCCACGCAAGATCCATGAAATATTGAATCGGCAGCTCGTAACCTTTCAAGTGGCCCACGTTAACGATCCAAATCCGATCCGCGCCGTACTCCTTTGCAAGCGACATTTGCTCCCATATCTTTGCAATCGGGTTTGTGTTGATCCATTGGTAGTTTCGTGGTCCGCCATGATAATCAAAGTGATAATAAATACCGGCGCCACCGCTGCGCTTGCGTTCTTCAGGGGTGGGCAGACGGCGAATGTTTCCCCAATTGTCGTCAGTCCAAAGGATCGTCACATCATCAGGGACGCGGAATCCAGCATCGTAGTAGTCAAGCACCTCTTTGTAGGGACACCACAACTGCGGCACCTTAGTAACGTCAGGTCCTATTTCGTCAGCCAGTAATTCTCGCTGAGCTTTGACAATTTTGTCAAGTAGCGACATGGCCTCCTGGGGTCCACCGAAAGTCATCGGCGTATCGTTCTCCCCGCGAAGGCCGATGGTGATGATACTTTCATAATTCTTGTTCCGCCCGATGCCTTCACGCCAAAAATCTTCGAGAGCGTCGGGATACTTAGCAAAGTTCCAATTGCCGAGTGTTTTCATATGACGCCGGTCCCATTCCTTTTGAGCACGGAGCATCGGCTCTTGATGAGACGTTCCCATTACGATGCCATATTCATCAGCAAGCTGTGCGTTCAATGAATCGTCCTCGTTGAATGCGTTATTCCACATTGCAGGCCACAGATAATTGGCCCTCAGACGAAGAAGAAGCTCAAAGATCCTCTCATAAAATTGGTGCCCATAATTCGCGACCCCCGGAGGTATCGGCGGGCTTCCACTCACAGGCACGGTGCCAAATCTTTCCATGACCCAGTCTGTCAAATCCGGCCATTCGTCATTGATAAAAATACCGCGATACTTTACCGAAGGAGATCCGTTAATATGTTTTCCCGGAAGTATGAAAACGTCCTCGTGGCGCTTTGCCGGAACATCAGCCCACCAGTACCATGGCGACACACCAATTCTACCGGAGATATCGAACATGCCGTAAATCGTGCCGCGTTTGTCGCTTCCCGCGACGACCAATGCGCGACCGATACCGGGAAAGGGGTTATCCACTACCTGGATCAGTGACGCTTCCCATTTCCCGGCAATCTCACTCACATCAATCTTCTTTTTCTCGATTAACCCATCTATCAGTGAACTCTTGCCAATTGTACCGACGACGACGACCTCTTTTAACGAAGGAATTTTGTCGATGAATATCTCCGGTCGTCCCCCGGTCACATTCTCGATATCGGCTTGAAAATATTTTAAGATGAGCTGAACACCCGGGTAGTCGTTAGAACTTGCACACAAAGGCGTCGACTTCCCGGATACCGACAGCGGTAAATCTCCATCCCCGCGGACAAAGCGGACGTAGGATTCCCCGCCAATCGCAAACGTGTCCTGCGGAAGAAAGAACAATGCGGAAAAAAAAAGGATGCTAGAAACAAGAGAAGCAACAATTTTGAAATCTGAAATCTCAATTCTTGCTTCCGACCTCTTCTTTCTCATCCCTGTTTCACTTTCCATATTCACCGTTCTCTCAATTTGCGCATGCTGGAATCGGTTTACCCGTCGGATCATAAATTCTAAAATTCCCGCTGACTTGGAGCAGTGCCAGCATATACAACATTCCGTCGTAATATCTATATAAACCGGTTGGAATCGGTGTGTTCCACAACGCTTCGACAAAATCCTTCGCGCTACTGTTTGTAGATGCAATTGCGGCAACAGCATTCATTGCCACCAACCCTTTGCTGTGGTCATTCCCGAGTTTTTTCCCGTCCAGAGTGTATTGATTTCCATAGTCATTTATCCCCTGCGATCGGAAAAAATCCAACATGCGGTTGCATTCAATTATTTCCCACGGATCCTCCCTGAACCATTCGTAATCGACCGCCACGTTCATCGCCACCCGCCAAGCATCGAACCGAAAATCATCGTGCCCACCGCGCCAGGAACTCAAAGGCTTTCCGTCAAACTGTGAATAATCAGGGGACAAGCCGGTATTGGGATTTGCAGCATTTCTCAGAAATGCCCGACTTGCTTTCGCCGCATCACACCAGAACTGGTTATCCCTGTCCGACCAGCGCGCCCAGAGTTCATAGAAGTGCGGCAGCTGGTACGATGGATCAGTAAATCCCGATGCTTGAGTAGCCGGCACAAAAACAACCAGCTTTTCTTCATCGCTGAACATATTCGTTACGTTTCCATGTCCAGGCTCAGATGCCTTGTGAAGCATTGTGTTCAGAATGTTCTGTGCCTGTGTCCGATAATCATATATGCCGATTCCGTTCCCCCATCTTGCGGATGCGAAGAGAAGTGACATTACAAACCACTGTTCACCGTCGGATGCCGCGCTCGAATCCAGAACGGTGCCGTCCTCCTTACAGTGCCATCCGAAGTATCCTTTATGCGGCCCGTTTTTGAGCTGCATATGAGTTATTGCCCATTTCCACAATCTGTCGAACACATCCTTCCTATCCATCTGCACCCCTATCATCATGCCGTAAGACATTCCTTCGGTTCTGACATCGGCATCTCCGATGTCTTCAATGTACGCCATGTCGCTGCCGACAGGGTAATAGACTCGCTCCGTCTGGTCGTTCCCAAAGAACAATTGATCAAATGCACTGTCAAGCTTCGATTTCACTTCTGAATCGTTCTTACCTAACAGGTCGGCAAAAAGATTCCTGTAGATTCCTGAGTAGTAAGATCCACTTTTGAGGGGAACTTGTGCATATGAGACTTTGTCGAAGCACTGTACCATGATTGACAAAGCAACGAGACAGAAGATCCCCAAACTTTTCTTTTCCATAAGCTCGTGCATAACCTTTCCCGTCCAGCGGGATCTTCAATTCTTCAAACAAACCCGTTCCGTCGTTTACCAGGTTCGGAACAGGCTATCTTTGCATCAAAAAACTCATGCCGTCCTGACTGATGAATCGGGACGGCATGACTAGAAGGAGAATAGTTGACTAGCTAAAACAAGTTTCGTCTCACTCCTTCCCCCTCTCCAACCCTTCCTTTGTCAGGAAAAGTCCTGGAGAGGGGGCAAGGAAGTGAATAATTGCCTCTACTTCATGTAGACCAGTTTCTTCACTGATGTGAAATTGTCGGAGCCATCCACACTGCGAGCTGTAATTCGGCAGAAGTAAATGCCGCTGCTCAATCGTGATGGATTCCATTCGAGGCTATACCTGCTCGCTTGTTCCATACCGTCGACCAACTTCGCAACCTGGCGACCGAGCACGTCGTAGATAATGACTTGAACATGGGCGTTCTTCGGAAGGTCATAGCGAATTGTCGTTGATGGGTTGAACGGGTTAGGATAATTCTGGAAGAGTGCGTACTCAACCGGAACTCCGAGAAGTCCCTCCACGCCAAGGACACCTGTTCCTGTTTTGAAGACCGTGGCGCCAGAGAATGCGCCTTCTCCACCCAAATTGATCGAGCTTAGGCGATAGTAATAGGTCGTCTTGGCAACAAGTGTATCGGCAATTTGCATAGTAGTATCTGGAAGCATCGTCGTGTCAACGACAATGTCCCCTGAGAAGTCACTGGCAGTTGCAATTTGCAGGTGATACCACACTGCATTCACTGCAGGATTCCATGCAAAAATCGTCCTTCTTGGTTGTGGTACCGCAATACCCTTCGGTGACACCGCTTGAGGCGCAGAAGCCACCTCGATGACGCTCGTGAACGAATCGACCGCACTGTATGCGCTTGCACCACCCTGGTTGTAGCATTGTACTTTCCAGTAATAGTACGCGCGATTCAATAGACCACTACTAATTGTCCATGACGTATCATGCTTTGTCGTATCTACCAGGAGGACCTGCCCACCAGTGGTGTAAGTCCACAACTGGGCAACATAGTTGCTATCCCCAGCTTCGTGGTGCCAGGTCAGAGTCAGAGGATTGACCGGCACGTTCGCCTGATTAACCGAAGGATGTATAACTGACGGCGTCGCTGGGAGAAACATAATAGTGAACGAATCTACCGGTGAGAATGCTGACGACCCGGCGGGATTGTATCCTCTTACACGCCAGTAGTAAGTCTTGCTTGGCGTCAAAGCCGTTGTGATCGCGTAGGTCGTATCGAAATCACTGGTCGAATCGTTAATTACAAAAGTAGGTTTCGCGATCGTAAACATCGAGTCCGCGACGGCAACCTGGAAATGATACGTCGATGCCGTAGATACGAAGCTTACCACCAATGTAGGCTTGTTCGGCACAGTTGTCGAATTAGTCGCCGGCAATAGCTGATTCGGGGTCACGGTGTCTACCGTGGTCTTCGTATGGAAGCTGTCGATGGCAAACGGACCCGGCAAATTGTTGTCGATCGCCTGCACACGCCAGTAGTACTTCGTGGAAAGTCCAAGCCGGGCTGTTGTGTTGGTGGTCGGCAAACCCGAGAATGTCTTTATTATCGAAGAGAACGAAGCGTTCGAGGCAATTTGTGCCGTGTATGTGGTGGTACCGGTGCCAGTGGTCGCTGCGTCCCAGCTCAGCGCAACCGTCGATGCCAGAGACGTATCCACTGACGCCCATGACGGCCTGATATTCGTAGGCGCAGATGGAATCACTGATCCTTCTTGAATCGTATAGTATGTGTTTAATGCAAGAGTGTTGCTCGCTGCGCCAAAGTTGTAGGTTTGCTGCGTTCCATCAGGCCACAAAACACTAACGCTGTCAACCTTGGTGTTCGTCCCGAGACCGAAGTTTGCTCTTAATGTTCCGCCCATTCCTGCACTGCCGCCTTCTGCTTTGATCCAGCGGTTCTGCTGCTTCCCTCCAGTCCACACAGTGAACTTCGCTCCGATTGCCGACATGTTATGGCCTGAGCCAATCGGTTTGAAGCCGATCCATTTGTTCGTGTTGCCGCTGTTCTTCTGCAACGAAGCATTGCCACCAGTATATATGAATACGTCAAGGAAGCCGTCGTTGTTGTAATCAACTAACTGTCCGGCTCGCCCACCACTCGCCGTCAGGCCATCACCCGAGCCAGCTACGTCAGTGAACGTACCATCTCCGTTGTTCATGTACAAATGTTGGGCTCCGCCGTTCAGGCATGTATATATATCTTGCAACCCATCATTATTGACATCGCCTATGCTTATTGCGCGCTGACCGGTATTCTGAACCAATCCGTTGCTGGCAACGATGTGTGCTCCATCCCACTTGTACGTATATGTGCCGTCTCCGTTTCCGTAGAGTATAATGTCGGATACGAAGTTACCATTTCCATCCTCGTTATCTGTTCCACCAAGACCGTTCAATACGAGATCCGGGATCCCATCATTGTTGAGGTCAGCCCATTGCTCGCCAATGGCAGTGAAGTGGCGGACGGTATCGTCAACAATAATTCCAGTGTCAGCCGTTGTGCTTACAACACCACCGGCACCCACGGAATAAATAGTCGGATTCCCGGGAAGCGTGGCTGAAGTCGGAACATAAAACTTGCCGGTTCCATCGTTCAGGAACAGGACGCATCCCTTTCGAGCACCCGATGATCCGGTGTCTATTCGGGCGAATCCATTTCGGAAACTCGGCATTAACAAATCCAGATAGCCGTCATTATTTGCATCGAAGAATCGGACATCCCATGATTCATACGAAAGCGAAGTATCTATAGCAAGATTAGAGACTGCTGGCCCGGAGTTAGATACAAGTGTGACATTATCGGCATACCAGATAGTTGTACTATCCGCGGGAGTGGCATTGACAGTTCCTTTGCCAGCACAGTTTATTCCAAAGTCAAGATATACGGTTCCGCTGTAACTACTGGTATTGGTAATGCTAACAGTATCAGTTTCCCAACCGTTAGAGCCCATCGCGGCGCGACTCCATGAGCCAATTTGATTAGCCGCATTATTAAACGCCTGACCTGTCGGCATTGTTTGCCAGGCTTCAACGACGATAGACTTATAGCCAACATCTCCTTGCGCCCAGTCGGCATTGAAGATGAAAGAACTATAATCAGCCAGCGTTTTGCCAGAGGGCAAAGTAAATGCCAACACAGGCCCTGCATTATAATTATGAATTACATTCTTCAGAACGTGGCTCGTTCCACTAACCGGATCAAGAGCGACTGTAGATTGAATGTCCGTAGCAGACCAACCAACCGTCGGGTAAGCAGTTCCAACGCTTTGGCTTTCAAAATCCATGACAAGATTCGAGGAGGGTGTTATTGCTCCCTTTCCGATGTCAGTAAAGCCGCTGGGACCTCCTTTAAGCAGCCACATACCGCCTCCGGGTGGCACGGGACTACCACCGGCAATACCAGTAAAGGTTCCAGGCCAGCAGAGGCTAAGATAATTGCTGTGATCGATGGGTGCCGCAGCAGCTCCTTGGAAGACTTCGCCAGTAACGCCCGCCGTGGCGAGATCACCTGTCCCCGTTGCCGCTGTAAATACTCCACCGGTGTTGTAGAGTAGACCGCCGCTGGGAGTACCGCCATTAGTTGTAAACAGGTCAGGTACGCCGTCACCGTTGAAATCGGCAAGCAACACACCTGTTGAATTAGTATTAACAGGTACATTTGCCGCCATTGTCGATGCTGCAGCGAACGTAGTGAGATTATTCAGATAGACAATGTTGTAAGGGATAAACACGTCTAGATTGCCATTCCCATTCAGATCAGCCCAGGCAAAGCCGCCGTTTGCCCCGCCTCCCGTCCCCGAGATAGAGGGACCAGCAGAGAAAGTCACTGCCTGAGCGTGGGCCATGTTCAAACCCACGAAGAGCAACAAGACTCCCAATGAGAATGAACGTATAAAGCTTTTCATATTTCCTCCAAAGTTTTTTTGTTGTCGGAACAACTGTTAGTTAAATAAAGACTACCGCTTAACATTTTCCGACACTTTCAGATCGTTTTGAAAATAAATCACGATGCGCAACATATTTCAACTTGAAACGAACCACCTCCTTTAATCTAACTCACCCTATTACCCCCTCTCTTTCAAAAAGAGAGGGGGACGGGGGTGAGTTCACTTTTTTTTACTTCATTAGAACAAGTTTCTTTGTAATAGAAACACTTCCAGCCTGCAGGCGATAGAAATAGACTCCGCTGGCAAGCTTGCTGCCGTCAAATGTTGCGGTGTAATTTCCAGCGTGCTGCTGACCAGAGAACAGCGCGGCTACTTCTTGCCCGAGCACATTATAAACCTTCAGCGTAACGAAACCGTTCGTTGGAACTGAGTATTCGATGATCGTTGTTGGGTTGAATGGATTTGGGTAGTTTTGAGAGAGCTCGTACTTAGCAGGAAGAGCACCCGGGCGCGGCTTCACGGCAGTTATGATGCCAGTGGTAAGTTCATTATTGATCGCCGAATCCTCATTAGCTGACTGTGCCTTCCACGCGGTGTACCGATCTACTCCCGACAAAGAACTAGGTCCCCACCAGCGGTACAAATCCCCAAGCGGAAAACCATTCATTCCTGCGGTAAATAATGGAGAGCTTGTGTTGTAAGACAGATCCTCACTCACTGGCCATACTCCATTGATATCATCGGTCTTTTGATATGCCCAGTTCACTTGCTCGCCGGAGTAGTACCTGCCTAACAAGAAGGCTTCAATGCTATCTGTGTTGGTTGGCGGCAGCAAGAAACCTGGGTTTCCAATGGCGGCATTATATGAGGTATCGTCGGATGGGTAAAGGTTGGCTAAGTTCATGAGGGGAAAGCGTTTATTGCCCAAGGAGTCATTACCAAACATCTGACGCGTCGGGTAGTTAATAAATGGCTGAGGACGCGGCTGAGAAGTGTCGGCGGCGGCAGTAATAGTAACCGGATTGCTAAAGTAGAAGTCCGTCAGCCATTTCTCCAAATAATAGCTATTGTTTGAGAAAAGTATATGCCGATCAGCATCGGTGAAAGGAAATGTCACCGCACCACTACCTTGAGTATAACCACTCGCCGCTAGACTGTCAACTGTGAATACGCCGCCGTTTGGATACGTGCCCGCCGCTCTCGAAAATCTACCGTAGACGGCTGACATGTTGTCGCCATAAACCCATGTATTCAGGAAAATACAGTTACTGACATTAAGCCAATGCCATACATCCCCTTCAAGGGGGTAGCACATAATATTGAGAAACGTGCAATGATTGAACCAAACATAATCTGAGTAGCAAGGTTTCTCATTCATTAGAACATACCCCAGGTTGGCAAACGTACAATTCTCAAACGAGAGACTGTCGGTGTGCCATTTTGTATCTGAGTATTGGAATGAGATCGCTCTGCCATAATAGATGAAATACTGATCGACATCATTCCGGAAATAGCAGTTCTTGAAAGTCCCTTTAAAATGCTGGCACTCTGGATTTATGCAGCCATTCGCACCTGTTTTCTGCAAATCGAATATGCAATTTTCGAAATAGCCATGTTCTCCTTCATTATTTTGATTCGCAATACTGTCGTCCTCTATAAATAAACCGGCACCATTTTGGGTGCCGCTGGTGTTTACATACATTATCCAGAGATTCTTCATGTAGAGATCGCCGAAACAATCGAAATTCTCTGTCCATGTTACTCCTCCTTGAGCGTTCATCACTATCTGCGGGAGCGGCGAAGTAGGCGTTGGATCCGGGGCAATGATTGTGAGTTTCTGATGGACTGGCGTGGTGATTATACCGTTCAAGATATAATCCTGTCCGTACCCACCTCCGGCAGCCAACCTGAAAACAGTGTTGGACAGCGTTCCTCCACTTATGGCTGTGTTGATGGCGTTATCAAGATTTCCTCCGCTGGAATTATCCGGAGGCACATCCACGGTATCAGTCTGTGCGTACAATGACACTGGTACCATGGCCGCCAAGAAAAGCAGCGCACGAATAAAATTTTTCATTTTTCTTCTCCTTCCTATAGTTGTTTTGAATTTCTTGGTTGCATCACAGCGTAATCCTGATTCCAAGGTCTGCGGTGAGACCATAATACTGCTCGGAAGTGAAGCCACCAATCGTCTGCTGAGCGGAAATATTCGACTCGTCGTTGAGGTTGTTTGCATCCAAGTAAACTTGAGCGCCTGCCCACGGAAGCATCTGCCTTGCGGAGGCATCTATCCGAAAATAATCCTTGGTATATCCGTCCTGTTGACGATAGTTTCCAACATAGCTAACCGAATTCCCCTGGAAAAGAAAAGACACTCTGGCAGAGAACCCTTTATAGTCATAGCCTATGTACGTGTTCATAATGTCGTTTGGCTGGTCAATCAATCTTCCGCCGCGGGAACTATCGATCAAAACCGTCTTGTACTTCGGAGGCGGAGTAGGATTGTTAACAGTACGAAGGAACAAGAACGGATAGGTCGCTGACGACGAAATGCGAGTATAGTTAATGCCGAAAACGACCCCGTCCAACGGAGATGGCAAATACCAAAATCTTGTCTCGAAATCTGCTTCGACACCTCTAATATACGCCTTGTAAGGGCTATTTATGTATGTGTACAATGCTCCCACCTGCTGATTTGGCTTGACGTTGGTACCTGGAAATACGAATGACCCGGTAGAATCAAACCCTGGCGGAACAGCACTAGAATTATCAAGCATCGGGTACGACGTAGAGTATGTAAAGTGGGAGATAGTCTTGTAAAATCCGCCTATTGTTATGAGTCCTATGTCATTGCTGTGAAACGTGATCTCAACATTGTGATTGTATGCCTGCGCAGGCTTAAGATCAGGGTTCCCTGCCCATACATTATTATGACTGTAGTCGAGGTAAAAATGTGGATCGAGTGCCGAATAATCCGGCCGAGCAAGCGTTTGAGTATAAGAATATCGTATGTCACTCCAGTCGGTCACATCATATTTTGCCTGTACCATGGGCAGCCAGTAGTGATTCTCTGGATAGGCAGTCACAGGGACAGCTTTTTGATTTGAGGGAGTAGGGTCGTCAAGCACATCCCATGCAGAAAACAGCGATCTGTCCTGTTCATACCTTGCACCGCCAACCACCATAAAGTCAGGTCCTAAATTCAATTCCGACATCAAGTACGCAGCATAATATCTCTCTATGTACTTATAGTCGTTAGGATAATTCTGATATAGGCCGTTATACCAACCGCCCTCACCACTTATCGCAGCGAACTCGGGCTGGCTGGAGAGATAATTCACGGCAAAATTCAAGATGGTTGGGTCGACAATCCAATACATCTTTCCAAATTCATTGTTCAGGAAACTATCATAAAGCTTCGAACTAAGGGGCGTTGTGAAATTAGTACCAGTGAAATTGCCGGAGGCTCCCGCCAACTGGGGAAAATGAGCTATGATGGAATCCCCCATTATTGTATTAGGACCAGGTGTAGTTCCGGTTGTCGGACCACTTATATTGCCGTAAGGGGTGCTTTGAGCATTTGTGTGATAGTTATAGCGATACTCACCGCCGAATTTGAAGAAGCCCGAAACTGATGTACCCAAATTTAAAGGCACCTTGAAATCACCTCTGTATACCTGGTCGTTCTCATGATAGTCGGAACTGAACAAACCCATATTAGTCAATGTCGTCGCATTGGTACCTTGATACTGTGTCTCAGTTGCCAAACCCTCTGGAGGAGTGTTGAGAGAAGTTGGAGGATATGATTGCTGCTGTTGAAACTGAAAATCAGGGAAGGCGGGAAGATGGTTGCGGGAATATGTGTTGGCAGCTAATAAATCCACAGACATGAATCCAAAATCATTCGTAATGTTCAATGTGTTGACGGCAAGATCAGTATTTTGATCTCCTTCCCTGTACGTGAAACCAAGCGTTCTACTCGAATAATTTAGGTTCTCCTGGTAATCTTGATAATTAGAATTGAGACGGCTTATCATGTTTACCGACTTTATAGAGCCCGAAGGCAGTTTGTAATCAAGGATTAGATTCCCACCGTAGCGCTTTCTGGTTTCGAGATGACGATCAAGTCCAACAGTTGTTACCTTAACCGAATCAGGATATGGAATAGTGTAGGTGGCACTCATGTTATCCGCATTGCGGTCATATTGCTCAGCGTTTCCAAGAACATACACCCCGAGCATGTCATTAAAGAAGCGATCGCTCACCGATGCCACAGCTCTATAATTGCTATATGTGTTGCTCTTTTGAGTGTAGCCTGATTGCCACAAGGCGTCGCCATGGACTCCAGACGGCGCCTCTCTCAAATCCATGTTGACGTAACCGCCGAGGGCGTTTGCCTCCATGTCGGGGGTGAGTGTCTTGTACACTTCGATTGACTTAATCATGTATGGAGTAACCATGGTAAGATCAACGCTTCTATCGTTGCTGATTGATCCGCCGCCAGGCGAATCAATATGCGAAGTCGCACCGATCTGGGCACTTCCAGTTGACGCAAGTGTTACTCCGCCTACGGCAACTTCGTTGTACTGTGGAGCCAAACCCCTGATGACAACTTTGTTAGCCTCGCCGGAGCTTTGCGTGACCGAGATGCCTGGCAAACGGCCTATGGCCGCCGCAGCGTTGAAGTCCGGCAGTTCCTGAATCTTTGCTTCAGAGACAATACTGGCGATTTTGTCCGACGACAGCTGCTGGTTGATCGCCTGTATCTGGCCTAGTTGCTGCGCGGTTACCACGACGGTTTTACCCTGGACGGCCGTTGCTTCCAAAAAGAAATCTCTCGTTAATGTTTGATCTTCTGGAACATTGACCGTCATGGTAATCGAAACATATCCGATATAAGACACGACGATGGTTTGATCCCCAGCAGGTGCATTATGAATAATATATCCTCCATCCAGATCTGTAGATGCTCCGATGCTGGTTCCTTTCACGAGGACCGAGGCGCCCGTTAATGCTTCTTTCGTGTCTCTGTCAAAAACCTTCCCTTTCATTGTTCCGCTGCTGGCAGCCATTGAGGACTGCGCCATGAAAAAGAAAAACATGCTCAGAAGGAACAATGACTTCGCTGAAAACTTGCTAGCACTGTAAAGCATACTCTTCTCCCTATCTTTAGATAAGCTTATACAAATAAAACCATCAAAAAAAGACCTCGCAAAATTCTTCTTTGCCACTTCGTACGTAGATCTATGACTCGTTAGCCGTGTCTCACCACCAAGGCGAGTCGCAATTGGCGACTTCTCGGTTAACTGAGACGCTGTTGAATGTAAATGTCCAATTACCTTCCATAATTTGCATAATTTCGCTGCCGCATTCTCTTCCATCTTATCAATACTCAAAGCTCTTCCTTCGCTCCGCCAATTCATCTTGGATCTGCAAGTTCAGTTTCTTGCTGATACCGTAAAACATTATCGCAACGACGCCGGCAAAGAAAGTCAACGCCGGATATATGCTGGCCGCCATCCGAATGCCGAAGATAGCATGAGCGGTCTGCACTGCATTGGGAACGTAGTTGTAAGCCGCCAGAATCCAACCGCATATTGCACCGCCCAATCCAAGGCCCGCCTTCAAGCCGAAGACTATTCCAGCAAACACAAGACCCGTAGCGCGACGTTTTGTCTTCCATTCCGAATAATCAGCCACATCCGCCATCATTGCCCACAGGAGAGGAATGGTCGGACCGTAAGCGAGCGATTTAAGAATATTCAGAAGGAACGCCAGTCCGACTGCCTGCGCGGGCAGAACGATAAACAATGCGGTAAATACTGCGGTGAAGAAAAGACCGATAGTGAAAACAGCCTTCTTCCCGAACCGTATCGCCAGAGCGGTAGAAACCATGACCCCGAGAATATTCATTATCATGCCGGCCATATTGAAGAGACTGAATCCTACACCGGAGACATTGCTCGCATCCTTGCCGACAATTAGCCCGAAGGTATTTAAGATTCCATACCAAAAACCGCCTGTTCCCGAAGGGACTTGCCCCAAACCTATCGATTGAAGGAAGTTAAACAGTGAGTCTTTGTCCACATAATAGGTGAAGTAATAAAACATGCCGCTTCCCCACATCGCGAGCGTTATGAAGACGAAAAGAGTTGTAACGAACATCGTGATCCACGGTCCGGTTTTCAGAAGACCGACCAGGTCCTTCCTCGGAGAAGATTTCTGCTTCGGGTCGGGTTTAATACGCTCCTTGACGCTGAAAAAAGTTATGAGGAAAAAGAAGATACAAACTATAGCAAACATCCCGATCGTGATCGAGTAGCCTTTCTGAGCGTCGCCCTGACCGAACTTGTACACAAGCGGCAGTGTGAAACCCTGCACGATAAGCGCCGCCGCCATCGAGAAAAAGAACCTGTAAGACGAAAGGGAGGTTCTCTCATTTACATCGCCGGTAATGACACCGTTAAGAGCAGAATAAGGAGTGTTGTTGACGGAATAAAGTGTCATTAGAAGGATGTACGTCACGTATGCGTATATCATCTTTCCTGTCATTCCAAAATGGGGAGTGGTGAACACCAGGACAAATGCAACTGCGAAGGGAACTGCCGACCACAGAATCCATGGCCGGAATTTTCCCCATCTTGTGTTGGTGCGATCTGCCAGGGTGCCCATAAACGGATCGAATGCCGCATCCCAGAAGCGTCCGACTAGAAGAAGTGTGCCTGCCGCAGCGGCAGTAATGCCGAAAACATTAGTGTAGAAAGGAAGTTGAAATATCAGCATCGTTTGGAACACGAAGTTTGCCGCTCCGTCTCCGAAACCATAACCGATTTTTTCTCGTTTAAGAAGTTTCCCTGTATCGGTTTGCAAAATTCACCTCAAATATCTGCTTGATTTTTTCTGTACCGTACTAGAATAGACTTTGTTTCCTCCGCCAGCCGATCTTGATCCTTTTTTTCTGACCATCGTCCTTTCAAGATGTTCAGGCATTTTACTTCACCAGATCAGTTACAAAAGATTTCAAATCCTCAGGAGCTATTCTCTTGGAATTCGTCCGCTCCTGAAGCTCCTTAATATGCTGCATCACGATTTGGGTTAGTACCGCACCCGGCCTCGGATAAGCGGCTACAATGTAATGGGGCTCCTTTGTCGGTTCTCCCTCTTCTTTTTCTAATTCCGCTCTCAGGTTATCCGGAGTTATGAGAGAATTTGCATATTGGAAGACGACCCTGTCCATTGCCTTGTACACCTCTTTGCTTTCCTTGACCAGGCCGTAGTAATCCAGCAGTTGTGCAAAAACATAATTCGACGTGGTGTACACATCCTGTCCCTGTTCCGATTCTACTGCTCCGCCGTTCTCCGTTCGGCACATCGCCCAGCCCATGAAGGTCCGATTGTTCTCATAAATTGTCTTGAGAATTTTCCTGGCCCGCTCATCAGTTACGAAAGACTCTTCTCCCATCGCGATTAATGACCACAGGGCATCCAGTTGATTAGTCCAGACATCCGTGTTTGTTTTTCCAGTAACGGGATCGTAGCAGGTGACATAATACTGCAGTCTGCGGCCATTTCCCTTCTTCTTGTCTCTCCACAGTTTCTCGAATGTCGTGGATGCTTTTTCAAAGCTCTCTTCATATTCCTTTCTCGCGGGCTCATCATCCATCAACTCCGCCATTCGCATCATGGCTCGACAGCCAGCCATAAAAGTAGTCACATCATAGGCATCCGCGCCGAAGAGTGGGATATTGTCAAAGGTATTCTTCACCTCGTGGGGATTGCCCTCGGGCACGCCGTCCCCGTCGTTATCTAGCTCCTTCAAATGTTCAAACCCGAATTTCAGTGTCTCCCAATTCTTCTTTAAGAAGTCGATATCCCCCAGGAATTTAACATTGCGCAGTACTCTTGTTGCCAGCTTGGGGAAGAGGTCGACCCAGTAGTTATTATTGTACCAAGCGTAGTCGCTCACGTTGCGCAAGGCATGTCCTTTCGGCAAAGCACCCAAGTCATGCGCCACGCTCCCCTTAATCTTGAAAGCATCTCGTATCTGAGTCAGCGACATGTTTTTGTATTCTTCAGGATGCTCTTCAAAATGTTTTCTGGCCTCGACAAAAGATGCGTGATAATGGTAATAACGCTCTGTGAGATCCTCTGCTTGAATCGAGTCGACGAACCGCTGGCAAAGCTCTCGTTCTACAGAGGGAAAAAGGACAAGCAGAACCATTGAATACCACTCAACATCCGAGGGATCTATATAAGCGTAATCAAAACATTCCAGGAACCTGGCCATATCATTGCCGTCGCTGTCTTCAATCCATACGGCGGCATTCGACAATGGAAAACTAAATTCGTTGAAGATCAATCTTGCCAGTCTCAATGCCCCCACCTTGTCGTCCTTATAGGCATGATTCTTCCGAATGTAATCAAAGATTCTGCCCTGAATCGTCAGTGTGCGGCTCAACCACTCAGAATAATTATCAAGAGCGATTTTTGTCATATCCATCGCCCGAGTTTCTTCATTCTCAAAGCTCTTGACATACTTACGCTCGAAGGTTTTGCCATCTATATACCGCTGCTGCGGAAAGTCCAGGACGATGGCAACAGGTATCTTCATGGTTGCTTTTGGTCTCAATGCGAAAGTCAGGCTTATTGCTGCTCCATAATCTTGATTGAGTATGGGCTCTCTCTTTTCGTAGAAACTCCCATCATTATTCAACAACAAATCCTGCTTCAGCCTGTTCAAGCAGAAGTAAGGTTGTACATCTACTTTTATGCCTTCCATTTCCGGCACAGCAACAATCATCCTGTCCGCACATTCCTTGCTTCCCATAACCACTCCCCTTGTGGCAGCACTGCTGAAAGCTTTATGCACATGCGCTTTCACCGGCGCGGAGCATACATAAACAGTGTCCTGATCCGTCGGCTTCAATTCCTTTTCCTGTAGATTTACCAGGGACGGTCGGGGAATTACTAAAGTGATCTGTTGTTCCTTGTTTGAAGCATTCTTTACCTCATACTCCTCTACCCCCATAGGCATCAGGGCCTGGGCGTTTCCAGACAAGAGAGGAGAAATCATTCTTCTTGTCACTTTGACCTTTCCCAGGTCGTATGCCATCTCCGCCAAAGGTGTAGCAAGAGAGATCGAGGTTTGCTTTTCAAATACTGCAGGATGATAGTAATTTTTCAAGGCGGGCACATCGTCAGGGCCTTCGGCCGCTTTTGGATCTTTTGTGGTGAGCATAACACATTTGTCGCCAAAGCGGATAAAAGGCGCGGAGGCAAACTGAATTGCATTTTGATTTAATAGGATCAGCCTGCCGGCATTGTTAAGTCTATTATACAAACCGTCGGGAGATATGCCGATCGAACACGTAGGAGCGCCCTGAAGAGCAATAGTGTGAGGGAACTGAAGGGTCTTTGACATTCCCTGGAAATGAACCAACATTTTGTTCTTAACATAGATCTCGGATATCTGTGATCCTGAGATCGCAAAAACGTCGCTAATTTCTAGACTCTTAGATCTTGACATAGCATCGCTAACAATATGATAGACCCCAAGGGTTTTGTTTTGCCGCCGGCTTTTTCACGGGAGCTTCTTGCTGCGCGCCAAGTTTTATCGGCAGTTTGGTTTTTGGCGACGGCTTGATTTTCCCGAAGAGCAAACCAACTGCGGCTTTTATGGAATCAGGCGTTCCGCTGAAGTTGCAGACCACAGCGTCAGCCTCATTTGTAGTACCTTCCACATACGGGTAGTTTGTCACAACTACTATCTTCTTACCTGCTTCTTTGAGCTTCTTGATTAAAAGCCGGTTGTTGCCGGTCTTTACGATTCGCGCATAATAATTCGTCATAACGACAAGCTCCACCTGCTTGGCAAGCTCGAGGCACTCTGTAATTTCATCTTCCGTCGCGGCAAAGTCGGTATCGACCAGAATCATATTTTGAGCATGTTCCACCATATCCTCGCAAAACATATGTTGGTGCATATAAGGATCTTTTCCGCAGAATTCATAGGGAATACGCTGCTCGATAACCAGCATTTTTTCCTTGGGATTCAGAGGGAGCATTTTCTTATCGTCGCGCATTACGATCAATGCTTTCTTTGCGACATCCCATGATAAATCTATGACCGGCTTGCTCATCGCATAAGCCTGAGCTTTCTTCGGATCCTTCTTCCCTGCTGTCTCAAAAAGACCTTGATCGAATTTCATTCTTAGAAGATGCGTCACAGCTTCATCGATTCTCTGCTCGGAGAGTTCACCGGTTTTGACTGCTTCCTTGATTCCAAAGAAGCACTGCGACCTTGATTCGTCGTCGGCTTTCAAAAGTATCGTATCGCATCCCGCCTTTATTGCCATAGCGCAAGCCATCGGAAGAGGCCATTGTTTCAGAATGGCAGCCATACCGATCGCGTCAGACACTATGACGCCATCGAAACCCAGCTCTTCTCTTAAGAGCCCGGTGAGAATCTTCTCTGACAACGTGGTCGGATACTTCTCATCATACGCCGGGTAGACCGAATGTCCCGTCATAATGGCCTTTACACCCGCGGCGATCGCCGCTTTGAAAGGAACCAGCTCAACCTCCTGCATCCTTTTCTTGTCAGCTCTTATTACATCCAAGACATCATGGGCGTCGGTTGCAGAATCGCCTCTTCCGGGAAAATGCTTTGCGGTCGCTGCTATGCCACCGTCCTGCAGACCCTTGATCAATGCAACAGCGTACTTTGCGCAAGTTTCAGGATCATCACCAAACGACCTGACTCCGATTTCCGGGTTCTTGGGATTGATATTCACGTCGCAAACCGGTGAATACATTTGTGTAACACCAATAGCACTTAATTGTTTGGCAATAGTTAAGCCGATCTTGTATGTCAGCTTTTCATCGCCGATGGCTGCCATACCCATTGGAGGTGGGAACTGTCTTATTCCGCCCGCCATATAATCATTTTTAAAATCGCCTTCGAAATCAATGGTCATATGAAGCGGAATTCCTGAGCGCCTGCCCATGGCAATTTTCTGTAGTCTATTCAAGTCCTTTGTATAATCTTCAGGTGTTATACTTATGCCGAATGCTTTGCCTGCAAAATAAGTGTTTGCTATGGTAAAATAGTCCGCTGGCTTTTTGAAATTCTGGTCAACCTGAGAATTACCCCAGTAAAGATTCTTGCAGGTTTCCACTGCGTACGGTTCGAGGCAAAGACCGCCACATTCCAGTTTCGTGATCTGTTCAATTCCGCTAGGTGTTATCATTGCACCACGGCGGGTAAATGTAAGCAGCTGGCCGATCTTTTCTTCCAAACTCATCTTTGCAATTTTCTTGCTAATGAATGTATCTCTTTTCAAGTTGGCCTTTTTCACCATTTTTTTAATGCCCTTTTTTCTCGTTTATGATTCCCATTTACCACGATTATCAGGCCCAACCCAGAATTCGCGCTCCTTCTTCCAGCCGGCCTCGTCGATTCTCAGTTCTTTTGTTTTCCAACCTTTCTTGATGCGCCTTGTCAAATCGTCAAATCCCTTGTTCCAGGAAAGTCCGTCGGGAACGGTGACGTTCATGCTTCCGGCAGCGTTTGCATATCTCAGACAAGATTCAAGAGTATTGCCGCGAACAAATGCAGAAAGGAATCCTGCGATAGCCGAGTCACCTGAGCCCAGCGCGCCGACGAATTTCTCTTCCCGGTACACAGGGAACCAGAGTTCACGGCTGGCCCAGTTTTCAATATCCGCGCACCCTGCTGTGCCCATCTTCATGAGCCGATCTCTGTCGGCGGTACGTACGTATAATCCTCTATGGCCACATTTAACCATGGCCACTGCTGCGCCCATTTTTATGAGGTCATTTCCCAACGTGGAAATTTCTTTCACGGTAATATGATCAAGTACGGTTTCTTTCGGACCAAGCTTCGCCTTCTTCTCGAGAAACTCCTTCTTGTAAAGAAAGTAGAATATCTCTTCCGCACTCGGCACCATAATATCTGAAAGCGGCACCCAATCTTTCAGAATTGAAAACCAGTTGACCTGCCCCGCATAACTATCTACGTCGGGAAGCGAAAGATCAAGCGCAGTCGTAGTTCCCAATTCTTTGGTTCTCTTGAGGATCCGCGTTAACTCGCGACCCGTGTTTTCATATAGCTTCCTCATCCACGGCGGATAACCAAAGAGCATTAATTTGGAGCGCTGGACAAGACCAAAGTCCATATCGTCATAACCAAATGTATCATTCGCACCGCAATGATGCAGATAAAAACGGTCTATTCCGGGGATACAAATCGCAATTGTATATGATGTTGATTCACCTTCGACCATCTTAATCCCTGTAAAATGGCCCTCATTCTCTTCATACCAACTAAGTACCTCTTTGCCAAAATCATCATTCCCGACTTTGCCGATCAATTCAGTCTTTACTCCGAGCCGTCGAATAGATACACCCGCGTTTGTTACAGGACCTCCTCCCACGACGACGCAGTCGCCCATATCGATCATCTTACCGGGCACGAGGACGTCAGTAAGTTTATCCACATTACCATCAATTCTAAATGCTGGAATCAAGTCAAGACAAGTATGACCTGCCGCCACAATTTCAATATCTTTCTCGTTCATCGGTCCGGGATCCTTCTCATGTTCTGCCAGATAGTTGTGAAACTCATTTATTGATAATTCTCCTTTTCGTTTTTTGCAATGTTAACGACGGCATCAAGCGCCGGTTTTGGTTTGCATTGACGGTCGAACAGCATGGGATAGTCGGTCCTTCCACTTATCGGCATGTAACTGCGCCACGATTGGCCGTCGTCGACGGCCCATAGTGTCACCCGGCTGAACTTGTCGCGGTGCTTATGAAACAACGAAAACAATTCGGCGTACCGACTCGCCAGATCTCGCTGAACAGAGACTGGCAAAGCATCGGGATACGGATTGTACTTCTTCTGTTCATCAGCGCCAAAGGAGGAGATGTCTACGACTTTGGCATCGACCGGATAATAAGGCAAGGTGCTTACGTCCAGCTCTGTAACCATCAGCTTGATGCCCAACTTTGAGAGAGCCAAGACGGATGACTCAATTTCCTTGATGGGTGGATAGTCGAGGAACCAGTGTCCTTGTATACCAACGCCATCCAAGCGGACGCCTTTCGACTGCAGATTCTCGATTAGCCGGATGATACCATCACATTTGAGCTTGATCTCGGAATCATACTCGTTGTAATAGAGTTGAGCGTCCGGATCGGCTTCATGCGCGTACTCATAGGCTTTCAGTATGTAGTCGTCGCCGATGATTCCCAGCCACTTGCTTTTTCTGAGCTGACCGTTAGCGTCAACCGCCTCGTTGACAACATCCCAGCCATGGATTCGGCCTCTATAACGCCCCATCACGGTAAAGATGTGTTCCCTCATTCGAGCAAGCAACGACTCGCGATCAAGGAGTCTGCCTGACTTATCCTGGAACACCCAGTCTGGCGTTTGAACATGCCAGACAAGGGTGTGTCCCACGACGTGCATTTTGTACTTCTCACCAAATGCCACATAACGGTCCGCCGGTCCGAAGTTGTATTTGTTAGGTTCCGGATGAATCTCCTCCCATTTCAGGATATTCTCCGGCGTGATGCTGTTGAAATGTTTCTCAACGAGAGCGAGAGCGTCCGGCTCACCGCCTAGGTATCTGATTTAAACTGAGGGCGACGCCAATATAGAAGTCGTCCTCAAACGCATCCTTTAAAGTGCGCGGCTCAGCGTACTTTGCAGTCAATGAGACGTCGGTCATGAATGGCCTTTAAATAAGGAAAGAACAAATGCACCTGCGTGATCTTATTACTGGATATATGAATTCAAAATATTCTCAAGCATTTCCTGACGGCCGCTTTGCAGCACCGGTGTACCGCTATTGCGCACATGTTTGTCGATTTCTGCGAGACCTACTTTTCCCGACATAATATCGGCACCCATTCCCGTCTTGAAGCTGCTATATCTCTCTTCAACGAACTTACTCAGCGCCTTGTCCTTGATTATTCGGTCCGCGATCAGAAGTCCGCGTGCAAATGCATCCATGCCGCCGATATGTGCATGAAAAAGATCCATCGGATCGTTGGAGCTGCGCCTCACCTTCGCATCGAAGTTAAGGCCTCCGCTTCCCAGGCCGCCCTGGTTCAATATAATCATCATCGCCATAGTGGTACTGTAAATGTCTGTTGGAAATTGGTCTGTATCCCAACCGAGTAGGAGGTCACCGCGATTTGCATCGACGCTGCCCAATCTTCCGGCAGCGGAGGCAACTGCTAACTCGTGCTCGAACGTATTTCCGGCCAGCGTGGCATGATTGGCTTCGATATTCAGTTTGAAATCGTTTATCAGATCATACTCTTTCAAAAAGTACAGGGTTGTAGCCGCATCAGAATCATATTGATGCTTTGTAGGCTCACAGGGCTTTGGCTCGATTAGAAATTGTCCGCCAAATCCGATTTTGCGCTTGTAATCTACAGCCATGTGCAGGAAACGTGCCATGTGCTCCTGCTCTTTTTTCAAGTCGGTATTCAGCAGAGTCTCATAGCCTTCGCGGCCGCCCCAGAATACATAGTTTTCGCCGCCAAGTTCCTTGGTTGCGTCGATCGCATTCTTAAGTTGGGCAGCAGCGTGTGCCATGACATCCGCATTCGGACTCGTCCCTGCTCCCTGCGAGTAAATAGGATTGCTGAAAAGATTTGCGGTGCCCCACAAAAGCTTTACGCCGGTATCCTTCTGAAGCTTTTTGGCAAACTGTACCATGGTTTCTAAATTCTTGCATGTCTCGGAGAAAGTCTCACCTTCGGGCGCAATGTCCCGATCGTGAAAGCAATAATACTCAATACCCAGTTTCGTGAAAAGTTCAAACGCCGCCTCCATTGTATCCTTGGCGCGGGATATTGGATCACTTGCCTTGTACCATTCTCTCTTGAATGCAGGACCGCCAAACATATCCTGCCCGTTGCCCATCATCGTGTGCCAGTACGCAACGGAAAACCGCAAGTGTTCAGCCATCGTCTTGCCGCCGACTTTTTGATTCTTCTTGTAGTACTTGAATGCAAGCGGATTCTTAGAATCCTTACCTTCGTAAGGAACGGGTTTGCTTAGCTTTGGAAAAAATTTGTCTGACATGTCTAAAACAACAACCTTTCTGTTTTGTTAATGAAGTGATTTTGACAGCAAGTGAAAATCTCTATAGAGTTGATTTTGTCTTACGGCTATTCCCGAGACCGTTGAGGAAAACATCAGAAGGTGGGTTTCTACGAATTTTTGTTTCTTTATCAACGCCAACCTTGGTTCACCTGTTTTTTTTCGTTTGCGGCTTTCTGGGCTACTCTTTTCGTCAGGCCTTGTGAGCAGAACATTACCCGAATCGAAAAGGATTCAGTCACCACGGATGCTTCCCTCATCGCTTTCTTCCTCGCAGGAGCACCCGGCCCTTTGTACCTGATGACCACACTGCAACGATAGCCGTCTCATTCTGATCTTCTCGCCAAGTTCACGAAGGGACTTCCTATTCGTTGTGAATCAGTTTTATGTCTATTGAACCGTTTCAAGGATATAAAGAAACCCCTCAAAAGTCAAGGCGAAAAATACGAGAATGTCTATTTGACAAACCACGCCGTCCAAAAACAGAACCACGAATGACTCGAATAGAAACCATGAAACTATGCATGCCACGAATAGAACATATTCGTGAAATTCGCTTTAAAACATTAGAAACTATTCGTGCGATTCGTGTTTGAAAATCTCTTTCTCGCCGGTTTGTCAAATATATCATCGCCGAAAAATAAGAATTCAAGATACCCAAAAATCAATGAACCAGACAGGGGGATCGCACACTAATTGCCCGCTCTTAAAAGATTCTCGGTCGACGAGGAATGTCCTCAAGCCAATATTTCGCCCCTCTGCATCATATATAATTACATATATATGATTTGCGCTTCCCAAACTTGTTACGCCTTGGGAAAGCAGTTGTTTATGCCACAGCCGGCACGAACTCTGGCGAGATTGGCAAGGAAAAATCAATCCCTAATGTTTCATCTTTTCCACAATCCCCGGTATCGCACTCTTAGGGAGCACGACGCCGAGCATCTTCAGCTTTAGATAATCTTCATTGTAATAGTAATATCCGGGGTGAGTATTATTCCTCGATCCCGATCCCGAGTCCTTGATAAGGTACCAATCCCAGCCGTCTCTTTGCGTATAGCCAACAAGATGAATTCCATGGTCATCGGTTGTGGTTTGATTATAGAACCTGAATATCCGAGAATTCGCATCGATGTCCTGAGACGGGATGTCGAAACTTGGGACCACCGCTATTCCAGCATGCCCGTCAATTCCCGGCTCGGAAACATCGCCCCATATTTCCATCGTATAACCCGATCTCACAGCACTTTTAATGGCATCCATAAACTCGTTCAAGGTAATATTAAAATACTCTTTACTGTGCCACCAGTTATCCGGCACATTATATTCAACCCAGGCGTAATATGGCCGATCGGAGAACGAGACCAGCGCGACATAATCGTCAAGGTTAAGCTTCACTACTCGCGAAAAGTAGTCCTCGGGGGTCATTTGCTTCCCGTCCACATCAATCCTTTCCGGCGGCGTTCCGAGATAATGATTCAAAATCGATTTAACCGTGTTCTCGACTGCCGTTTCGTCCCAGGCGCTCGATGCCTTCACCGACTTCAGGTACGAATCGAGCTCTGCAAAAAGTTTCGAGTGATCATGAAAGGGTTGACCGTTCAGTAGTCCCGTATAATCTTTTTCCGGAACCACACCATGATTTTTCCACGCCCGAAATACAGCATTCGCCTGAGAACCTTCCCCAAATTCCTGGTTCCCTCTCGTCCGCACATAACCGAGCGCTTTTTCAACATACTCCCAGTAGACGGTGTACATCTCGGAGAATTTCATCTCCCTTTTGGTCAGGCGATACAATTCAGATTCGAGAAACGATGTCGTAGAAAAACACCAGCAAGTTCCGGTGTTTCCCTGCGATATTGGTGGATTGCGCCAGTATGAGGTAAACTCATCAACCGATTTCGGTGGATTGAAGCTGCTGAAATCGGGACGAATGACTTTCTCCTCGACGGTGTCCTTTTGATGATTAAATTTCCCAAGAGAAGTTTGGATTGAATCATAAAACTCGTTCTTCGGCTGAACGAAAAGCGCCGTATCAGAATGCGTGCTTTGGGAAAAAGAATTTCCAAAAAACGATATGACGAAGAATGCCGTGATAATACTGAATCCTTTCATAACTCTCACCTTTTGTAATTGATTATTTCAGAAATCTTCTGCGAGCATGAGTGCCGAATTCTTACTGACTTTAACGAAGGAATTTAGCCGGTTTGCGAGGCATTTTCAAATTGACCCACTACAACCCCCGCCCCCCAGGACATGCCTGTCGTTACACCGTCCCGCATCAGACATAATCTTCCTTCTTGATGCATTCCCGGTGTTCATGCCCGCATGGCAGAAATAAATTCCGCAGCTTAAGCCGGCCGGACTCCGCTGGACACTGCATCGGTTTGCCGTTTGCATTCCATCTGCCTATTTGGCAACCTCCCGACTGAGGACGTCGTAGATAGCGACCGTTGCATATGTGTTAGTCGGCAGCTCGTATCTCGCCGCAACTCATATAGAGCGAGGCAACTAAAACATTATGGCTGAACCCGAAAAGATAGAATCCTATCGGCCAGTGTCTTCATTCAATAAATCATTCGTGGCATTTGCAAGAAATATATAGTCGGCGCAACTATTAATAACACATTCATTCTCGCCCCAGAAGAATGGCCAATCATCTTTGTTCTCCGGGAAATCAGGTCTCAACATCATAACGCCTGGAACAACACCGCCGGCAATAAAACTAAAGTCAGCTCTGTTGTTTCCATAACCGATTCTCTTCGAGCGCGTGCCGACGCCCAAAACGAAAGAAAGATTGGAATATGGATGGCAGCCAAAGATATAATCGATCCCGCGTATAGTACATTCGGGTCCGATAATCCGAGGGAACGCCTCATGCAGATAATAATTCGTCACCGCCCATCTAATAACCTCCTCATCACCCGCCCACGGTCTCGTCCCTATCGGGACGCCGTACGGATTCTTTGTGAACAATTCGTCGTTCTCTTTCTTGAATTTCTCTACGTATGAGGTCAATCTCTCTCTGTATTCATTCCCGAAATAAGGCATGGCGAGTACTGCAGGCTCAATAACGTAATCGAGTGCTCTATCGAGTGCAGGCCAGATCAGCTTGTCAAACCTCTCTGCATACTTCTTATCTTTAGTGGAAATCAACAATTGGAGGTCGGCAGGTAACTCTGTGAACTGAAGAAAAAAAGCGGCGAGGGTGTCGCTGGCTGCAGTGGTATCTTCATGCTGCTTTGACCATGATTTCTCGGCGACGGTCAGACACTCATCGGCAAGTGAATCGTTGAATCCTCTCAGCGCACGACTTGCGGAGGTAAGGGAAGCTATAGACATATAATTCACCCATGGCATGTCGTTAGTGAATGCCCATCTGTCGTCGGGCGTGCCGCTTGAATCTCCTCCGGTTTCATACGGCTTAAGTCTTGGACTGTAGATTAGATTGTCCGTTATGGTCGAGGCGTCGCCAAGATGATCATATTCATAGAGGTGTGCCTGCGTAATTCCGAATATTGCGCGCCCAAATGCTTTCTGCTGTCCAAGCTGCTGAAGAACACCGTGTTCAATCTGCTGGAGAATATCCGGCTTGCCATCTGGATCATGGATGTCAACGTAGCGATGCTGTTCATCGATGAATGTCTCATCTATCTTCGGCTTAAAATGCTCCCAGGTTGCGGAGAGGTTGAGTATTGTTTCACATTGCGAAGGCTCATCGATATCAAAATCGCCGGCGTCAAACCAGCCGCCGACGTTTAATCCCGGGATGTGTTCACCCGGCTTGTATCGCGTGCCTGTCGTCGGCCCCATTCTGTAACCGTCGAAGTGCTCCTCATTAACTGGCGCCTGCCGCGCATCGTCAAGAAATGGAACACCATGCCAGACTTTGTATGCGTCCTTGACTTCCATATGGTCCATCTGCACTGGAAACCAAACATCGAGCGTCTGGTGCCAAACATCGTCATAGACACGAGAATCGATCGGAAAGGCGTCTGTTTCCTGGTCCCCATATTTTATGAAATATAGACCGGTATCTTTCATCGAAGTGAAATCAAACGTGACATAATTATAACGGAGGAATTGACCCCACTTTTTAACATCTGCGCTAAGTTTTTCGACATAATCGCCTTGTGGCGTAACCTGATACAAAGAAGCTGTCTTGAGAGCGGAGTCGTTTTTGTCAAGCTCTATTACCGCGACTTTTGCCTGTGTGGGATGATAGCCAACTTGAGAGAATTCAATGACAGGCTTACGTATCCAATTCTTGATCGTGCTGGCAGTCAAATGCCATTCTACAACCTTGCCCGTCTTATTTGCCGGGATGAGACTCCGTGCCACGAACCATCCATTCTGTGCGACATTGCGGCCGTCATAGAGCATGAGCTTGCCTTCTGTCGATTGAATCTCAACTCTTTGTTCAGGATCCTCCGGTGCAAGCACCAGCGTTGAACCTTCCGCCATCGGCAGAGGATCCACATAAACGTCCCTTCCGCGACCATCGAACGTCGAATGTCCTGCATGTTGCTCGACCTTAAGAGAGTCTGGTTTAACTACTGTCGGACCTTCTGGGTAGCGTGGAAAAATGTGAGGGCTGCTGTCCATTAAATATGTTTTCTCGAAGTATGCCGATGGTAAGAACTCGAGGTTGAAGCCTGCATTGCCGACCAATTTCTCCGCCAGAGGCTTGTCGAGATAGACATCGATCGTCACTCCCTCATCTTCCGCCGTTACAACGACCTTCGAATCAAAGTCATATTCTTTGTACCGGAGAAGGACTTCTATGCTGTTGTTTTTCCTGTCGACATTTCTTTCGACCACAGCAGGAATTGCATCCCACTGCTCAGGAGTAGATCTTAACCTGACCGCGCCGTCCGTGGCGGTTCGTACACCATGATGTATCAGCTCTATGCCGGCAGTTTTTTCATCAAAAAAGTAGCCGTTGTACTCGTTACTGAACACCAGCACGTTAAGACCCCGTGTCTCAAAATAACCGAGGTCGTTCAACTGAAGCTTTTGGGAGAAAGCCACGTCGAACGCGGAAAACAGGAGAAGTAAAGCAAGGCCTTTCTTTATTAAAGAAGTTAAATGCTCCATAGTATCCTCCATGAGCTAATCACTACGTTTACTTAACAACAAAATTTGGCATCACCTCGGTGGACCGCCCGCGTAGGTCTTGAACCAGTCGAAGTCAACATATCCACCCAATGCCTTCGTTGCATAATTAAAGAGACAGAACTTGTTTCCGGCAAAGATTTTAAGACTGAACCTCATATGAAGCTCATTCCCAATCTTTACGAATGACCGATTATCCAAGGTATACGAAAATGAAGCAGTGCCTGAGCTGGGTGCGGCCTTCCCGTCAAAATAGTGAGCAGCACCGGAACCATAAATCGCACTTGCGCGTAAATAGATTGTTGATCCTTCGACTGCCGAGGAATCAATTGTTTCACCATTACTTACCATTATTATGTAATTCTTTCCGTCAACTTTCTTTATCCCTATGTAGGCATAAGGATCATCAAATACAGCCAATCCTGCAACATCGCCTTCCTTCATATGAGCAATATCCATTTTAGTGGAGGCGATAGAAGCCAACGTATCAGAGTAATATGCAAACATCCTCTGCGTAAGTGTATTGCGGGCTTTGGGCAAGCTATCGACAACTTTCGCAGTCCTGAGTCTTAAATATCCCGGACGTTCTGTCAACGACCATTTCGTTGAATCAGGATTATGGTTCCATCCCCACTGCATCCCAAAACGAGCGCTGTCAAATTCATCGGAGGTTGGCAACACCCTGATTGGATATTCTTTACTGACGTTTGGCTTTTTATATGTCACAACACCTTTACCGTCAACTCCAACGATTGGCCAACCGTCTATCCATGTTACAGGCTGCAAAGAAGGAAATCTGCCGAATGCCCCTTGGTCAACAAAGAGCATCGTCCACCATTCTCCGGTTTGTGTTTTTATGAGCGCTCCCTGATGTATTCCGAAATTTACTCCGGGTGTGGTGTCCCTTATGGCTACCTTTTCTTCATAAGGTCCGTAGATATTTCTTGAGCGCAGCGCCACCTGTATCCCATCTACGCCTCCATACGTGCTGTATAAATAGTAATAGCCGTTGATTTTGTAAACGTGCGTCCCTTCGAGTCCCTTTCGGATATCACCCATGAAAACTAAAGAATCATCTCCTTTAGAAGCAAAGTTAGTGTCAAGCTCTGTCATGTAGATTTTACTATAGCCATGTGCTACATAGATTTTTCCATCCTCGTCGAAGAACAAACCCGGATCATAAAATCCTTTGGGTAAGTGTTTCATCTCCCAGGATCCTTCGGGTTTGGCCGCTGTAAAGAGAAAACCACCTTCGTCGAGCGTAATAAACAGCAGGTAGTATTTCCCATCTCGGTACTTCAAGCTGGTTGCCCACTGCCCGTGGCCGTACCTATTGCATCCATCCAGATCATAGCACGGGCTAAAATCAAAACGCTGAACGGCATTGCAGCAGTATTGCCAGTTGACCAGATCATAGGACTTGAGTATGGTTACGCCGGGGAAAATAAACATGGTAGTGTTAACCATATAATAAGTGGAGTCCACGCGGATTACGTCCGGATCGGGAAAATCTGCACTTATAACCGGATTTGTGTAAGTCCCGTCACCATTGTCGCTGTGCATTTTCTGTGCAGTCAGATTGGTAAACGGTATTATTGAAATCAAATAAAGATAAAAACCGAGAACCGAGATCCTTTTAAGTTTCACTTCTATCTTTTGGTGTAATCATCTAAACAACAACGGCGCAATTTTATATAGATCATGTCTCCACACTGGCCATGCGTGTCCACCGGGATAGTCATCATATTCATACTTAATCTTCATATCATCAAGTTTCGCGCGCATAGCCTGACAATTATTGTAGGCTATATCTTCCTTTCCGCCAACACTGATCCACAAAAGTCTTAGGTTGCTTTTAATCTTATCAATATTCTTTTGCATGAAATCGTATTGTGCATCAGCGAGTTTGCCTTGCATTGGTAGTATCCATCCGGAACTAAATATTCCCAGACACGAAAACAGATCAGTGTTGTTCATTCCTATATACAGGGTTTGTATTCCGCCCATTGATAAGCCAGCAAGTGCCCGATCTTTTGAATCGGTCCCTGCACGATAGTTTTTTTCAACAAATGGAATTACGCACTGTTTCAGTTCTGCTTCGAACATTTTCAGAGTATTTTCGCCAAAACCAGCGAAATCAGTATTGGTATTTCCATCCGGCATTACGATAAGCATTGGTTTTGCTTTCTTTTCGGCAATGAGGTTATCAAGTATTAGATCAGCTTTACCCTGTGTTGCCCACCCTCTTTCATCTTCACCACCGCCATGTAAAATGTATAATGCAGGATATTTTTCGTTTGTATTCACATCGTAACCGGAAGGCGTATAAATGTAAAGTTGACGCCATTGATTAAAAACGGTGGAATAGTAACGTTTTATTCGAACATCGCCGTGTGGAATATCTTTTTCTGAGTAGTACTCATCTCCTTTATGCGGCACTTCAATACCGCTTGCCATCCGTCCCATTCCATAAAAGGTTTCACTTGCAGGATCGGCAACGGCTACTCCATCTATCAACAAAGAATAATAATGAAAACCTTCGCTCAATGTATCCGTTGTTACTTCCCAAACTCCTGCAGTATCTTTTACCATGTCGTATTTCTTAACTAGATCGAGTTGGACTCTTTGTGCATCGGGCGCTTTGATTTGAAAGATGGCACGATTGTCAGGCAAAATCTGCGGGTATTTTGCTCTCCTCACGTTGGATGAAGCGGGTATTCCCAAAATGCTATACTTAGTAAATGTTGAAACATCAACAGGTTTGAAGATAAGCTGGGCAAATATGTATAACGAAGTTTTCCAAACATTAAAGTCATGAACACCCGGCATTATGTAAAAGATATGGGGAACATCGTTAGCCAGTAAATAATTGTGAGTGCGCAGGCTGAATGTGATTAGACCATCATTATCACCGCACGAAATCCAAAGCAATTTCAATTTCTTTCTTGCTTCGTCAGGATTAGGGAGTAATAATTTAGGCGGCTTTGTATTTGGTGCAGCCGAGAAACTGCCCACCCAGGCAAATTCGTCGAGATTACCTAATCCGAAATTCAATGACTGTCCCCCGCCCATCGATAAACCCGCAATGGCACGGTGCTCGCGATCAGCATAAACTGGAAAAGTTTTTTCAATGAATGGAATCAAATCACTTAACAAATCCTTTTCGAAAGTTGCAAATGCTTGCACCTTGACACTGTCAAAAATATTTCCAATAGGGCGATCATCCTTCATGGCACGGCCATTCGGCATAACCACAATCATAGGTTCAATCTTGTTTTCGGCATAAAGATTGTCCAGAACAACTTCGGGGTGACCTCCATTAAGCCATTCATGTTCATCGCCGCCAATACCGTGTAAAAGATACAGCACAGGGTACTTTTTATCTTTGGAATATCCCGGCGGAGTATAAATCATAGCTTTGCGTTTTGTGCCGACTGTTCTTGATTGGTAGTAGACAGAATCAATGTTCCCGTGTGCAATGTCAGCCTGCAAACTGTCAAAGCCCTTTGGAGCTTGATTAACAATATTCTGTGCGTCAGCAAAAGAACAAGACACCAACAAGCAAAAAATCGTGTAAATTACTTTTTTCATGGTTATCCCTTTGGCTTTTATTTATTCATTTACTATTAACATGATTCCAAATTCTTTATCATTTAATATGATTCTGGTCGTATACTAATTGCCAATCCACTTAGAATTTCTCATCCATTTGAATATCGGTGCCATCCAATCCTCAGTCTTTTCAAACAAGACAAAACCATGGCCTCCATGTGGATATAAGTGTAACTCAGCAGCGACCTTGTGGTGTCTTAGCGCCTCGTAATAAACAATGCTGTTATCAACATCAACCGTTTTATCATCTCCAGCTTGAGTAATGTAAGCCGGTGGTGTGTTTTCATCAACGTGCAATTCATTCGAGAACTCATCGATTACTTCCGTCGATGGATTCTTGCCTAATAAATTTGTTCTCGAACCAGGATGAGTCAGGCTGTCCTGCATACTTATTACGGGGTAAACCAATATCTGAAAATCCGGGCGCAAATTCGTGCCATCTTTATTTTCAATGACTGCTTTTTCATAATGAGTAGCTTCGGTCGAGGCCAAATGTCCGCCGGCAGAGAAGCCCATTATTCCGACTCTGTTTGGATCGATTCCCCAATTCGAAGCATTTTCTCTCACAACTTTAATTGCTTGCTGAGCATCCTGCAAAGGACCTATTTTCTTGTCAATCATTGTTGAATTACTGGCAAGTCGGTATTTAAGCACAAAAGCGGCGACACCATTCCTAGCAAATTCTTTCGCAGTTCGTATTCCTTCTGCTTGATAAACAACCGCAGCGTAAGCTCCGCCCGGACAAATGATAACCGCCGCGCCAGTGGACTTTGCTTGCTCCGGCAGATAGATTTCCAGGGTCGGCTTTGTTACTCCGAGAAACATTCCTGGAGGTGAACTACTTTCGGTTTCTTTTACATCCGATTCCTTTGAATTGGGAATTGTGCCAGGATACAGATTTATTATTTCCTGTGCCCTGGTGGTCAACGAAATTGCAAGCAACAATGTGAGACAAACCCCTATAGTTCGCATTTGTTCTCCCCGGTTTTATTTGAAAAAAACATGAGGTGATAAACCTCCCTGATTTTACTCTGATCATTCAATGCAACTGGCTTACTTATCACAAATTGTCGCACCGCTTTTGCCGTCGGTGCTTTCGAACTTCCAGTGTTGAAGTGAGTCCGCGTCCTCGAATGAACGGTTGCGAACCAGCTCCGGGTACATACCGCCATCGGTGGAAAGATTGATGTCTTCGAGGAAGATTCCAAAAAGCATCGGAGAGGTTTTATGTCCCGGCTTATTCACCTCCACCGTTATCAGTGCCTTAGCTGGTTCGTGTGATTGCGCCGGAAGAAAGTCTGGCACTACGAGAATGACTAAAGCCAGTTTCAAAAGTTGACAAATACGACTGTTCGTGACTCGACCTACTTTTAGTAGTTTGAGATAAGTTAGCCGGCACAGCAGGACTTCATTCCCGTCATTTTACTTCTTCAAAAACCATTTTGTCAATGTTAAAGAAGTCACCATCAACAACCAGTTTCAGCGCATGCTGACCCGCATCGAGGTTTACTATTTTCTTTACAACTACCCAGTTTTGAAATCCTGTTGTGTTTGGAATTGAAATGATTCCGGTTTTGTCTGTGCCATCACATTCGAGATGGAGCTTTCCACTATCGTACGCCGAAGCAACATAGAATGACACCTGGTACGCTGCAGTTTTGCTAACTGTCACTGTATATGCCAGCCATTCACCGGCATGCGTCCAGCCCACGTTGTAGCCGCCAGCAGTGCATTTTTCAATACCAATGCCCTCCCTCGGACGATATTGGCCACCTTGGTTTATGTTGTCTCTGTTATAGTACGCATCGCCCCGGCAGCCTGCATCGAAATCTTCGGCTTCAATGGTACATGGAACCGTATGCGGCTTGAAGGCTTCCTGCTTTGTCTCGCAAACCTCGATGAGTTTCCAACCAAAAGAAGAACCGTTTTCCGAATTAAGCAATCCTGCTTTGTTCCCTTCAGCGAGGGGAGTACTTACAGACAAGATCATATCGGGAAATTGTTTATTTGAAATTCCAAATAATCCATTATGTGCTTCGTCAATTTTCCAAATTTGATTATCAGTGCCTGCGAAGTTAGAAATCATGAGGCCATGGTTAGAGATATTACACTCGAAGACCTTTTCGCCATTTTCACGGTTCAGTATTTTGTAAAGACCTTTTCCTACAGATTCCAACTTCCATTGGTTTGCGAAATCTTTTTTTTTGCCGGTGAGAGTCAAGTCTGAACCAAGCACCAGGCTGCCCATGTTATCGCCGGGGACAATGTAGTAATGTGGAGCACAGTCAAGGTCAGCATATTTGTCGACTCTCGAAATCATGCCATCGAAGCTGAGTTTTAGAACGTATGCCATCTCGTCGAAAGAGCGTTCAGGCAAACTGACGACCAATCCTTCCGCGTCTTGCTTGAATGTCAACGGCAGATACTTCCCGGCTTCGCCATTAATAAGATCGACCGATTTCAGATTTTTGAGATCGATTCTGTTGGAGGACAATGATCTGAGTACCGCTTCCTTCTGGTCCTTTTCCCAGCCGAGCATAATTGCGTAAAGTGTAGTGTTGTCTTTCGACCTGGTATAGCGAACATCCTTGGCTGTCCCTGCAGTCGGAGCTGTCATGACCCCATATGCAGCTCCCATTTTCGTAGGACCTTCTCCGTATTCTTCCCACGCACGCGTCGCGTACACCGCCTCGCCATATTTTTTAAGCCACGCACCCATGGCAAGCAAGACATCCTTCTGCTCCTGCGGTATTGTGCCATCGGCTCTTGGAGAAATGTTGAGCAGCATATTTCCATTCTTACTTATCCTGTCCAAAAAGGCATGGAGTATCTGATTTTTGGAATAATACCCGATTCCCTCGGTGTAGCACCAGCTTGAAGAGCTGATTGCGTCATCGGTAAGCCAATAATTGTCAGTAATATCGGGCGGGCCCTCCGCGTTCATAGTCCAGCACTGCACATTTCGTATTCAGGCCATCTTTATATGTGGCGACAACTTCCTTGTTCCATTCAGCGGCTCTGTTGTAGTAGTAAGACAAGAACTCAAGAAGAACAGGTTGTGAAATAGCATGCAAATTGAAATCCTGATAGACAATATCGGGTCTATAGCCGTCGATAACTTCCTTAAGCTTGTTTAGCCAAAACGCTTCATTCTTTTCTTTTCCCTGCTGGCCAAAAAGCATTTGAAGTTTCGGATCGTCCGTGTGTGGCGCATGATCATAATATCCGGTGATGTTGTATGCATGATGCAGAGAAAGGATTACTTTCATTCCTTTCTTGCGGATGGCATTCGTCAACAAACCCACCAGATCAAGCTTCGGCCCCATATCTTCTGCGTTCCATGGATTGACCTTGCTTGCCCACATTGAGAAGCCATCATGGTGCTCAGCCACCGGGCCCGCGAACTTAGCTCCAGCATCTGCAAATAGCTGCGCCCATTCATCAGGGTCAAGTTTACCGCCCTCTGATTTGAGCTTCGGCGCAAACTGTACAAAGTTACCTTGCTTGTCCTTTGCTCCTGTGATGAAGTAGTTGTACGGCCACACAGACGGATCGCCATAAACCGCTATGTGGTGCTTGTTCTCCGGAGACCCTTTTATATACATGCTGCGGGGATACCATTCGTTTTCAAATGCCGGCACTGAATAAACTCCCCAATGGAAATAAATACCGAACTTAGCGTCTTTGAACCATTCTGGTACAGGGGTCGCCTTCTCCAGCGATTCAAAGGTCGGCTGGAAATTTTGCTCCTGTGTCTGAGCCGAGATTTTGCCAATTGTTCCTGCAAGGAAGAGAAATAGAAAAACAGTAATTCTACATTTCATAGCTGCGTTCCTTCTTAATGAATATTTTGTAGATCATCTCAATCATCGTTCACCTGCTGCTTTCTGTAAGGCTTGAGTTCCATTTTGAATTTGATAATCAATTTCTTCAGAGCCTCGAAGTTATCCTCACCCTGCCTCAGCATTTCAACTTCCCATGCGGGAGGAATTCTCATTGCTGTAAGCTGGCCTGCTTCCAGTAGGTTCGCTTCAATCTCGGCAATATCTAATCCATCCTTCCGTGTCCTGGTCGTATCATTGAGCCACTTTTCACTGCGATCAATAGTCCTTGAAACCCAGCCTTCCCTATCCGGAACGGACGGTAGTATATCTGCAGAACGTTTACGGAAAAATCCCATGATTGCGGCGGGAATTGACGGATCGCGAACTGTACCATCGTCATAAAACACGCCCTGGACAGGACCCCATCCTTTTCGGACGATCATCAATTCCCAGATGTACCACCCTACTTTTGCATTCATATGTTCCTGGAGGGTGACATCATACGGATTGGCCCGCGCGACGCAACCAATTTCACCATCTATCAAAGGCTTATGTACCTTTGCTGCAAATTCTTTAGCCCGCATGATATTATTCCTGATCTGTTCGCGCGTCGGCGAGTAATTGTGAAACTGCAATACATCCACATCGTCTGCACATTCAATCATGCCGTCCACGAAAGCCCACCCGATCGTTACAGGAGTATTATGATCTAGTTCATGGAAGGTCTTTGCCATGAACCTGGCATTTTCAATCTTCCTCGCAACCAGTTCTTTGGGCACAGTGGGCCAGTCCGGTTCGTTCATGACGTCCCACATCTTAAGTCCCGGTTCATCCGATATCGCATTGACGAGGAACCGAACCCATTCTCTCGCCTGAGGCCGCAGCGTCGTATCCTGCAGCCATGGTCCGCTTCCTACAACGACCATCACTCCTATGTGTTTCTTGTAGCATTCGCGAACAAACTGCCTAAGCCTTGCCGGAAGGTCTTTCTTATCCTCCGTGTAGACTGCATAAGGAACAAAAACGCGCACCTGATTGAGCTTGAGACTTTTCGCCAGGGTAAGATCGAATTCGGTTGCAGCGGAGTCATAATGAATCCAGCCATCAATATCTTCTCGTGGAAAAGCCACCTTAGCTGGAGTATAGTTGAAGCCCCTGATGAGAGATGGATCATTGGGGCCGGTAAAATCGAATCTGGATGACTTTGTGTCCCGCCTGGCGTATGATGCTTGACACACAATAAAGAGACACACGACTGTCAGAATGGAAGTTTTCATAGGCTGAGAATTTTTGATTGAATCGTAAAAAAGTAACGAAAATGTACTTCCGAAACAATGGATAGTGGCAGCAAGCGTCCTCTTAGCGGTCGCTTCTTTCGGTGAATTTCAGTGAGTTCTTGAGCCGGTCTTTTAATCGTACCATGAAACTCATCACGGTATCGACCGGAGCATACCCGCTATTCGATGCCGTCTCTGGAAGTCCCCACTTCTCTATAGCTTCTTCTAATCCTCTTCGACTCACAATCTCATTTACTATCTTTAGACCTTCCCAATGATTCACTCGCGTCTCTCAAGACGCATAGAGAACATATTCAACTTTTTCAGCGTTCTCCTTCTGACCTCGCTTTTCTTCCACCGCAAAAAAGTCAACCCGCTCGCCGCATATAGATCTTGCGTAGCGTCCATGGTACAGCGGCAATGGGGATAAAGCAAGTTCCATCATATACAATAGCCGAGCATCTTTTTTGCCGCTTGTTAGTTGCAGTTGCCCGTCTCATTTTAAAAGCAAAAGTTTCTTGATATCATGGTACATCCCAGCGTCAAGCCTGTAAAAGTACACTCCGCTTGGCAGATTAACTGCGTTGAACTTCACAGAGTAGCTGCCTGCGATCTGGCGTTCATTTACTAATGTTCCAACTTCCCTCCCGAGAATATCAAATACCTTCAGGACAACAATCGAGTTTGTTGGTAGTTGATAGCTGATAACTGTCGATGGGTTGAACGGATTGGGGTAGTTCTGCTGCAATGAAAAATCAGCCGGCAGATCCTTCTGCTTCTCTTCAACCCCCGTAATCATCTGCGAAATCGGTCGATACCACTCACCGCTGCCATCAGTCCCAGCAAAGAGATTTGTGCCGAGTGCGGCAAGAGAGCGAACGTAAGTGTTCGTCAGACCTGAATTGACCGCCGACCAGCTTGCACCGTTGTCGGTGGAAAGAAAAACACCACCGCTATCAGTCCCCGCAAAGAGGTTTCTGCCGCTCGCCAAAAGAGCGAATACCCAAGCGTTCGTTAGACCTGAATCGACCGCCGTCCAGTCAGAGCCGTTATTGGTGGAGACATAGACCCCTCCACCGCCAGTGCCCGCGAAGAGATTCGTGCCAAGTAGAGCAAAAGACTGAACATCCATGTTTGTCAGGCCTGAATCGACCGCCGTCCAGCTTGAGCCGTTGTCGGTGGAAAGATAGACTCCGTTATCAGTCCCAGCGTAGAGACTCGTGCCAAGTACGGCAAGAGTACTGACATACGCGTTCGTTGGTAACCCCGAATTGACCGCCGTCCAGCTTGCGCCATTGTTGGTGGAAAGACAAACACCGCCACCGCCGGTGCCCGCAAACAGATTTGTGCCACTGACGGCAAGGGCAAGGACAGTAATGTTCGTCAAGCCTGAACTGACCGCAGACCAGCTTGAGCCATTGTCGGTAGAAATATAGACACCTCCACCGCCAGTGGTGCCTGCGAAGAGATTGGTCCCGCTCACGGCAAAGGAATAGACAAATGTGTTCTTCAAGCCTGATCTGACCCAACTCGAGTCGTCGCTGGAGAGATAGATGCCGTCATCAGTTCCAGCGAAGAGGTTCGTGCCGCTCGCGGCAAGAGAATAGATCACTGTATTCGTCAAGCCTGAATCGACTTCCGTCCAACTCGTCCCGTTGTTTGTGGAAATACAGACGCCGCTGGTAGTGCCTGCAAATAGATTCGTGGTGCCTGCGCCATCGGGGAGCACTGCAAGAGCCATGACCTGATTGCTCGTTAACCCTGAATCAATCGCCGTCCAGCTTGTCCCGTTGTCGGTGGAGAGGTAAACGCCCCTGTTAGTCCCTGCGAAGATATCCGTGTCCCCTGCCCCGTTGGGGATTACAGCAAGAGCTTGGACAACAGTGTTCGTCAAGCCTGAATTGGCCGCTGTCCAGCTTATGCCATTGTTGGTGGAAAGATAGACGCCGTTGCCGAAAGTCCCCGCAAAGAGATTCGTGCCGCTCACGACAACAGAATAGACCCAAACATTCGTCAAGCCCGAATCAACTTCCGTCCATGTCGTCCCGTTGTTTGCAGAAAGAAAGACTCCGCGATCTGTTCCAGCAAAGAGGTCTGTGTCGCCTGCCCCGTTGGGAATTACGGCAAAAGAAAATCCGTTCAGGATTGGCCTTACGAGGGCCCAAATCCAGCGACGTCCAGCTTGAGCCGTTATTGGTGGAAAGAAAGATTCCTCCACCAGAAGTCCCTGCAAAGAGATTCGTGCCCAGTATAGCAAGCGCGAACACGTATTGGCTGGTCAGGCCTGAATTGATCGACGTCCAGCTTGAGCCGTCGTCAGTGGAGAGATAGACTCCCTTATTAGTTCCTGCGAAAAGATTCGTTCCATTGACAACAAGTGTGTTGACACCAACGTTTATCGGGAAGCCCGAATTGCGCGTCGACCAGCTTACACCGTTGTTGGTGGAGACAAAGATGCCGCCGCCGTCAGCGCCTGCAAGAAGATTCGCGCCAGAGACAGCTAAACATCCTATTTCACCACCGAAAGGTCCATTAGTTTGCACCCACTGCGCGAGGGTCGCTTGGGGCCTCAAAAGCGTGAAGGATAACAGTGCGAGCGATTGGAAGATGTGTTCCATTGCTTTCTCCTTTCTGTGGTTGTGACGGGCAATTGCAACTGACTTCCATGACTTACATTAATTTGACGTCCTTATTGAATTTTTCGGAATTATTATGGTTTAGCCACTGATAAACAAATACGCTTCATCGCGCCTGAAGTGTTTCATTTGATATTCCAGCCTGTAACTTCAAGGCGGGGCTGAGTACCATGGAGGTCGCCTGCGTGGAAGTGTCCTTCGATTGTTCTCGTCTCGCCAGGGAGAAGCGTGACATAATTTTCATTCCAAAATATGGGCAAAACGGTGTCGTCGGTATCCCCCTGTTTGACCGAAAGATAAACCATGAAAGCAAGTTCGGTCGTAGGATTGCGAATTACTGCCTTTACAAGGCAATCATCTCTACGCCTAACAAATTCATGCTTCGTCTCCAATTTGACTTCCGGGAGCGTATTCAACTCCGTCAGGTTTGCATAAGAACTCTCGGTAGCGTGCCATGATGATTTCTTTTCACGGATGCTATCGGGTGTAGTCGAAAGCGCGTAAAAGTTCGAACTAACCAAACTACCGCGGCTGTACAACCGAAGGCTTATGAAGTAGGTAGGGGTGCCCGGATCGATCTCTGGACAAACGAGGACTTCATCTGAAGCATTCGCTGGAATATTAATCTTCTTCTGGCTGGAAAATACCTTCTTCAAGTTGAAATCCATCATGTCCGATTCCAATGTCAGGTTGTTGCATGGTTGAAGCGTCGAGTTCACTACAACAATGCCATGGTCGGCGGGGTTATATTCCACATGAATCGGCTCACAGGCTTTTTGGGCACCGTAAAGAGCGCCGGTCGGATTAAGATAGTAATCATAAAGTTGCCACCACACCTTCGGCCATGCGGCATTGTACATCCATTGAATTACACCGGTTGATTTGAACTTCTTCGCGCCAAACGCTTCGAACATGGCACGCATCGCCTCATAATTCGTGAACTGTGCTTTCCGTTCGTAGTCAAACAAGTCAGTCGGCTTCCCAAGCCTCGCATCAATCACGCTATCGTATTTCGGCAAACCTTGGTATTCACCGATCGAACAATGATAATACCACTCCCCATTTATCGGCCACAAAGAATCGGGATCCAGCATTTTTCTCAACGAACCGAGGAGCGGCACTTGTGGGCCTGGCCCTGTTTCCGTGTTGAAACCGAATGCACCACCATACGCAGTATCTGCAAACCAATAAACCGGCGGCTCATAATCATAAGGCCCTCGCATCTTCACGCTGGAAGATCCTGTAATCGTGCTTGTGTGCTCGCCAGCAGAGGAAAGAAACGGGCGTGTGGTATCATATCGACTCAAAATGCTCTGGTAATCTTTTTCAAGTTCAGGCCGCGGATACTTGTCGCTTCCGTATAGCCACACAAAAACACTCGGGTGGTTTCGAAGCCACTTTATTTCGTCTTCGAATGATTCCGCCGCCGTCGCCATATCCTTTGGTGACACGATGCAGCCATACTCATCCTCCGCGTTGCCTCCAAAGAGATTTTTCCATTCCCATTGGCAGCTTATGCCAACCATGATGAGAATCCCTTTTTCATCGCAGAGATTGAAGATGTCGCTGCTCTCTCCCCAGAAACCTTCCATTCTTATTGCGTTTAAGTGCATGTTGACTGCGTAATCGATCTGCGCTTCGAGATTTTCCTTGTTCTGATCCAGGAAGATGTGGTCTGCCCAGCCACCGCCACGTATCAAAATGTTCTTCCCGTTTAAAATGTAGCCGCGAAAGCTTTCTTTGTTGATGTAGTCATTAATTTGCCTTATTCCAAATTTGAAATCGGTAAAGTCCGTAACCGTACCATCTTCCACAAACTTAAGATGAATTTCATAAAGGTTAGGTTTCCCGAAATCGTGCGTCCACCACAGTCGCGGGTTTTTCATTTCAAGTTGGTGAAAAGCCTTCGGCGAGAACGCAGCTGTTTTTCTTTGAAGCGGTGCCAAAGATACCTTTTGAGAGAATGAGAGGTTCCCAATTCGACCCGATAATTCCCCCTTCACATCATGGTCTATCTTGTTTACGAGCTCCGCAGAAACCGTAAGCGAGGCCTCCTTCAACGTCGCAGTATCGACTTTTGAGGCAATGAACGGATTCTCGATTGCAACGTCACCGATGACGTGAAGCTCGACTGGCCGCCACAGCCCCATATTGTGGTCTGGGGCTTCGGGACTCCAATCCACAAAGCCAACTGTAAGCGCTCCCGGCCCCGGTTTGTGTACTTCGACAGCCAATATGTTCATGGCGCCGAAGTGCACATCGTTCGTAACATCAAACTCAAACTGCCGGAAAGCTCCAAATACCGAGTTGCTATCCGCGATCAATTTGCCATTAAGCCATATATCTGCTTTGTAGATAATACCAAGAAATTTGAGTGTTACATGATCAAAACCCACTGCTTTCTTCGGAAGAGAAAATGCCGTTCGGTACCACCATGGCACATCGAATAACGAATCTGGAATGTTGCTGAGATTTCTGCCTTGATATGGGTTTTTAAATACGCCGTCAGTCACCAATGTCCCGAGAATTGTTGATGGCACAACAGCTTTGTACCACCTCTCTGGAACGAACGACTCCGTCGAAATCGTATTCCCTGTGGAAGCCATAAATTGAGAAGACTGGATTTGCCATCCGCTGGTCAGGTCTTTCACCCTGCCGCCCGATGCTATGCTGTGTGTGATCGATGTAGCGGCATCACATTTCTCCACCGCAAATGTGATAATCATGGAGAACATCGCAATTGTTGCAGCGATTGGAACAACTCGCATTTTCATGGTTCTTACTCTTTCTTATTTTCAAAACTTGCGATCATGAATAAAATAGTATATGGTTCATTTGTTGAAGTTGCAACTAATTCCGGTAGTGTCCCAATTTCACCACGAGAATCAAAGCCACACTGCTCATTCGTCATTCCCGCACGCTCCTAGCGCATGCTTGTATAGAATAATTGAGCGACATAAAAGCACTCAGGAATGACCGCAACGACGGCCTCTTGCTGCATTCAACATGAAAGAACAAGACCGGTTTCAAATTAGGACACCACCCTAATTCCGTCTCGAGGAATTTATGTGAGTTCAGGTGCCAAAACCAATGATCTCAACTTAGAACCGACAGTAAGTTTTTTTTTGTTTTCAATTCCAACGACAATAAACCACAACGCATCTGCATTGTAGAAAGATATCTCGACAGAGATCTAAACATTATTTCTGCCGGCAAAGGGAAGGCGCACAACTGCGTGCTGGTGACCATGTCGCTGAAAAATGTACTTATGGGGGCTCCCGTAAACGATTATAAGAGTCAAAAGGGTAAAATGCTGATGCACAGTTGGGACCTTCAAGGCTATAAGCCGGGTATGAAGATTTCAATGAGAAAAGATTTGATACTGCATTATAATCTCTTTCAGCTTACGCAAATAGTGTATCCGGATCTTGGTGTAGTTGATGCATTCACAGCCATGGAGGGTAATGGTCCAATCGACGGAACTCCTGTTGATACCAGACTCGCGCTTGCCAGCGTTGATCCGCTTGCCTTAGACACCGTCGGCACAAAAATAATGGGGTTCGATCCCACCCAGATTCCTTACATGTGATCAATGAACGAGGCAGGGCTGGGTCAGGGGATCTCGACAAAATCAAAGTCGTTGGCGCCAACCTCAACGATTGCCTGCATAAATTCAAACCAAATGAACTCATGATCGAACCATACGGATTGCATTAATTGCTGGAACAGACCTGCTGCACAGTTTAGGAAAAAAGGGGCGCCTCCTTCTGAAGCGCTCCATAGATCAAACCAAACTTCTCGTCGATTCTTCTATTTAAACAATAACGGTGCAAACTGGTAAAGATCTCTTTTCCATGCTAACGTGTGTACCTTATCCCGAAGAGTATGGCCTATACAGCAAGTTAAGCGGTGCCGCTTATTTATCTTCCGTATTCTATTCATCTTTTACTATCCTGAAACTAATTCCTGCACCCCTGTTTCCTGGAGGAACACCGACACGGCTAGCTGACCGACATTCCTGTGCTGAAACCCAAAATCCACCGCCACGAAGAACTTTTTGTCCGCCGGTTTCCGGCCCCTTGGGGTTTAGTGTTTCTTTTAAATCGTATTCACCGTACCAATCATTGCATAATTCACCCATATTGCCGTGCATATCATATAATCCAAAGGCATTCGGTGGAAAACTTCCAACGGGCATGGCTTCCATTCCTGATTTGTGATCAAAATATGCCTGATCCGATGTAAGGTTATCACCTGTATAAAAAGGAGTTGTAGTATTTGCACGGGCAGCATATTCCCACTCTGCTTCTGTCGGCAGCCTGCAACCCATCCACTCGGCAAATGCATTGGCATCGTACCATGTTATTTGTGACACGGGCATTTTTCCACGTTTAAATCCCCAAGGTTTGGCTCTCCCTGTGGCCTCGCAGAATGAATCATATTGCTCAAAGGTCACAGGATATTTGCCCATTTTGAAAGCGCTCAGTGTGACCTGATGTTGTACCTCATCATCTTTTCTTCCCTTCTCTGAAGAAGGACTTCCCATTGTGAATGTTCCTGCCGGTATATCCACAAATTCAATATTGGGTTTATTCGCTGATGTTTTTTCAGCTTTCGGGCTAAGCTTCTGATATTTTCATATCTGGCTCGAATGTCTTTGTTATTTGAATTTCAGGAGTATTATTGTAAATCTCCTGTAATTTCGAAAGGTTATCAGCATCGATTGACTTCATCAATTCGCAGATTCTGTCCAGGATTTCCGTTTGTTCTTTTGGCAATTGGTTGTTGTTTTTAAAGACATACTCCAATCATTGGTGCATATTGAGTAAGTGTATATTCGGTTCCCAGTATCGATGCCAGATCCGGGCTAATCTTCCCTACTATTGAAACCAATCCTGTATAATTGCTGGGAGTCCCATATAAGGTCAGGATCTATTTCCCCTTTTCGCAGTTTTAACCATACATCGTTGCTGAAGTCGAATTTTTCTCTGCTAAAATCAATCATTCCTGTGCTTGGATCCACAAGCATCCAGCGCTTCTCTTTTTCATTCCATACTTCACAGATTGTGTGGCTCGAATGAAAACCGGGCATTAAATATGCGGCATGTCCAGCACGGACCCTGGCAGGAATGCCACGATATTTAAGTACTGATGCCAGTAAGATTGAATTTTCCCTGCAACCTAATATTAATCGATTTTCTGGTTTCCGATCTTTCACGAATCCCCTGGAGTCATAGGATAGAAGACCTTTCAATATCGATTTAACTGTTGGAAACGTCGTTAGCCACTCATTCCATCTCTCCTTGGGAATTCGATCACGATATTGAGGTAATTCGGCAAAGGGATGAATAGACTGGGATTTAATTAGACTGCAAAGCTCTGGTAGAGAATCAGGAAGATTTTTATACAAATATGCATATTCTCCCGGATCGGTAAATGAACTATACTGGCGATAGAAGTCTAATACCGAAATGCTGTCTTTGTTAAATGTGTTTTTCAGAACCTGCCCATCAGCCTTTTGCGTGCCATTTTCAGCACAATTGAATTCCATCAGGATGGAGATCATTGAGATAAATATTGTGGTTTTCATGGTTAATCCTCTTAAGTAGTTAATAATATTAACCTTATTAGTAAAAAAATTATTATTTGGGATTTATATATTTTTTAAGATTATTTACATAGTCCTCAAATGCTTTTATTCCTTTACTTGTAATTGATACGGTAGTATTCGGATAATTATTTTTAAAGGTTTTTTTAACTTTAACATAACCCGCCTCCTGTAATTTTTTTATCTGGATACTTATATTGCCGGCCGCAGCTTTTGTAGTTTCTTGTATAAAAGTAAAATTAGCTTCATCTACTGTCATTAAAATAGAAACAATTGACAAACGAAGCTGCGAGTGTAATATGGGATCTAAATCGTTAAACATGTTCTTTCCTATTTGCCCTATTGAGTAATATCCCGGGAATTATCAATCCTACTAACGCTCCTATCATCATGCTAAGCCCATAATAATCCGTATTAATTAAGAAAGTACCAAATCCGATTAAATTCAGTAAGATACCGCCAATTGTAAGAGGTTTAAATTTGAGGGATATTCCAGTCATAATTATAAACAAAGCAAAGAGAATTAAAAATATTGGTGCAGCGGCTTTATCAAGTTGACGGCCAAAAATGAAACCTAATATCATAAGATTGAAACCAAACACCCATCCCATTGTTCCTATAGTCCTTCCAATGATAGTCATGGGTATATTCTTCTTTTCTACTTTTCTCCTAACATATATAAATGTATAGATCCCCCCAAGCGGAAATAAAATACAAGTCCACATTATGTCAAACATCTTGTATAATCCCAAAAATACAAGAACATACTGACTTAAAAATACAATAAACGTCAAAGTGCCCCACAAAATAATTATGTGGCCATTTTCTTCAAATCTTTTTTTAGTCTCTTCTATTGTTTTTGTAATTAACAAGAGACTTTCTTCGGGTGTTAATTTGTTTTCGTCCATTTTTCACTCCATAGATTTAAGTACACACACATATAAACTAATTAATAAGATTAACCAAGCGATTATAATGTACTCTATATTACATTACATGTCAAGTGTTTTTTAGAATGTTTTTCGTAGCTGCCTATCTGCTCAATGATCGGGGCTCTCCGTTCTTTGAGGATCACGAGATCCGGCTCAAATTCTTTACATATCATCGATGAATAAAGCAGGGCTAGGTCAGGGGTATCTTCACAAAATCAAAGTCGTTGGTGCTGACCTCAATGATTGCCTGCATAAATTCAAACCTAATGAACTTATGATCGAGCCATACGGATTGAATTAATTGCTGGACCAGTCCTGCTGCACAATATAGAAAAAAGGAGCGCCTCCTTCTGAAGCGCTCCATGGATTAACACAGACTTCCCGTCGATTCTTCTATTTAAACAATAACGGCGCAAACTGGTAAAGATCTCTTCTCCATGTTAACCATTCATGTGCAGTGCCAATGGATTGGTAAAAGACATACTTGACACCTACTTTCTCTAACATAGCACGAAATGCTCCAACAGAACCAGGAAACGGATTGGGCTCTTTCGTGCCCAAACCAAGCCAGAAAAGCTTGATCTTTTTGTTGAGTGATTTGCCGTCTTTGAATTTTCCGTTCATGAATGTCGCTGGATCAATTTCCGCCGTGCTTGGAAAGTTCGATGTGCCGCTGAAGGCACCGATATACGAGAACCTGTCCAGATTGTTCATAGTGATCTGTATGGTCTGATTGGCACCCATGGATAGACCAGCCATGGCTCTGTGCTCTCGGTCTGAATAAGTGCGATACGTGCTGTCAATCATCGAGATGATTTCTTTTATCAAGACTTCTTCAAAAACTGAAAAAGCGCCAGGCCCTCTCGGTGGAGCTCCAACACCCTGCGGTGCCTGCGAAGGCTTTGATGCATATCCATTATCCATGACAATAATCATGGGAACTGCTTTCTTTTCAGAGATCAGGTTATCAAGAATTAAATTAACTTTTCCCTGAGCAGACCAGCCGGTCTCATCTTCTCCCATGCCGTGCTGGAGATAGAGTACAGGATAGCGGGCAGTGGTATTCAATTCATAATCCGGTGGAGTATACACGAAGCATCTGCGCCACGCGTTAGTGATCTTGGAGAAATAGAGATTCTGGCAAATCTCACCGTGTGAAACATCTTTGAGAGCGTAAAAATCCTGATCATGTGCAGGCACTTCGATACCGCTTCCCCAACGACTGGCGCCGTAGAAGAACATGCTCCCTGGATCTGGAACCTGAGCGCTGTCTATGATGAGCTGGTAGTAGTGAAAACCTTCATCCTGGGGACGCGAATCGCCTGTCCAAACACCTCTTTCGTCCTTTGTCATGTCGTACCTTACACCGCCTATGTCGAGCTGGACTTTCTGAGCCTGGGGTGCAAATATGCTCGTGCGCACCCGATCTTCAGAATTGACCTGAGGATATTGCTTCCCAGGCTGATTGGTAGATGCGGGGTTGAAATCCTCCACAGATGCAGTCTGGCTCGATTGAGCCAAACAGATTCCACCTGTGAATAGGATCGCTATTAGAACACCCATATACTTGTGTTTCATTTACTAGCCTCCTTAAAAAACTTTATTAGGATTATCGTCCTGCCGCATCACGCCGTGCCGCCGTTCCATGATAGTAACCGCATCAACGAGGTTGATAAATTTGTACTCACTTATTCTCAGAGGCAAACGGTAGTGGATCGTAAAGCACACGGCACAGTCCTTCAGTGTAATTGCCTTTTGCAGCCAGATAAGCTGAAACGTTTGTGAGAACAACAACCCCGACACGAGTGTTCCTCTCGAAAATAACCCCGCATGTGTAGCCTGGTGTAGCTCCGAACGCCCCTTGGTGAACCTTTCCTCGCTCGCTGTAAGGTGCCCAGCCTAGCGCCCCCGAAAAGTGCTCGTCGAATTGCTTTGTCGGTTTCTGGGCAAGGTAGAAGTATGTGGTATCGGTCATGTTTGCTCTAAGATATTTCACAAGGTCTTTGGCCGAGGATTTTATCCCGCCGCAACCGGCAAGCACACCGCAATCGCCATCGTAAAAAGAAAGCAGATCGCCGTTTGGATATCTTCCATGAACCATCCGACGTTCGCGATCTGGCGTAAGTTCAACAAATGTGTTAGACATCCCCAACGGCTTGCAGATCGTTTCAAACATAAGTTCTTCGTATGATTTCTTCGAAATCAGAGTCAATATGTGGCCGAGCAGACCGCCCCCAAGATTTGAGTATATCCTCTTTTCGCCAGGCGTTGATTGCAGAACCAGTTGGTGCGACAGGTAATCATACAGTCGTTCCTTACTGTAGTATTTATACAGAGCATATAGATCAAACGGATGTCTATCATCGTTTCTCACGTTGGTCGGTTCAAAAGGGAGGCCAGACGTGTGATCTGCGAGTTGAACCAGCGTCATCTCTTTTCCGTTGAGCGAAGATTGATTCAGAGTGATGGGGAGATAATTTTTTACAGGATCATCTTTCTTGACCTTTCCGTCGTACACGAGTTTTGCAAGCATTGTACCTGTAAAAGTCTTCGTGACGGAACCTATTTCAAAAACGCTGTCACTGTTATCAACATATACCAGTGAATCGTTACGCCGCTCGACGCCGACATATTTTTCCGAGTCTCCTTTGATAATGCAGATAGAAAGCTGAGTCCCATTTGGAAAATACTGCGCACGATCGTAGACGGCCTGCGCCTGCATTGAATCAAGCGAATTAGGATTGTTCGTCACCGGCAACTTCGCCAGCTCTTTTGGGCTAAATAATGAACAAGATGTCACCGCGAATAATATCGACACCAATAAAGTCTTCATGCGGTTCCTTTCATTTCTTTGAATTTTTGATGGATTCCACGGTCGTAAAAGCGCATCGCGCCTATCTATACGCAATAAGTACTCTCTCATACTTAGAGGGTGTGTGAAAATCCGTATGAAAACAAATCTTGATTTTCTTTTTTAAACAGTGTCAAAATTTACTTTCGGAAAAAACGAATTGCCACACACTCTCTTTGTCCGATGATTTACTGTTTAAACAGAAGCTGTGCAAATTCATGCAGGCTTCTTCTCCAGGACAGGAACTCATGAGCTGTTTCTGGGGAGACGAAGAAGACACTGTTAATACCGGCTTGTCTCAATGAGTCGGCATTCGCTTTTGGATCTCCGCCAAAGAAACTTGGTCGGTTGCCACCGAGTTCGCGGCTGCCAAAGCTAACGAAAGCCAGTTTAACCTTCTCCTTGAAACCGGGCGTCTTGTTGACATCATCCATGGCGAAAGTCCCGCCGCTGAAAAGACCGATGTACGCAAACTCATCGAGGTTGGCCATGGTGATCGTCTTGGTTTCCATTCCGCCCATGGAGAGGCCTGCCATGGCACGATCGGATCGATCGGAGAGCGTACGGAAGTTGGCATCGATGTAAGGAATCAATTCGTCGATGAGAACTGTCTGAAATGGAGTTATACTAAAGTTTCTGAGACCACCGATCTTGGTGTCATTGGTCATGCCATAGGTCATCACTATGATGAAAGGCCTGATCTTGCCTTCGGCGATAAGGTTGTCCATGATCAGATTTGCGTGACCCTGGTTAGTCCAGGCGGTTTCATCCTCTCCCCAGCCGTGCTGCAGGTACAGCACCGGATAGCGTGTCGCCTGATCCTTGTCGTAATCGGGTGGAGTGTAGACAAACGCACGGCGTGCGGTGTTGGTGCTCTTAGAGAAGAATAGAATCTGCTGCACTTTACCGTGGGGAACGTCCTTGAGCGCGTAGAAATCCTGATCGGGAGCGGGAATTTCGATTCCGCTTTCCCAACGAGTAGAACCGTAGAAGTTCAATGTACCGGGATCGTTAAATATTCCCCCATCGATTATGAGATGATAATAGTGAAAACCATTATCCAGCGGCACTGCAGTGGTGCCCATCCATGAGCTATCCGCAGCTCTTGTGAGGATAGTACCCCCACGTGCACCGCCCAGCCCCAGGTTCACCTTGACACTTTGGGCCTCGGGGGCCACAATGCGAAATCGTGCATAGCCTTGCGAGTTGACCTGCGGATATTCTTGACCGGGTTGATCTAAGGTCGAGGGCTTGAAGTCTTCTTTAATCGCTGGCTGGTCTGTTTGCGCTAAACACAACGAACCTGAAAAAGTCAGCAGCAAGATTAAACCAATTGTATACCGTTTCATAATTTTTCTCCTTTAATTGTTTTTGAATAGTAGCGGTGCAAATTCGCGTAAGCTTCTTCTCCAGGATTGCCATTCATGAGCTGTGAGCGGGGATACGTAGGAAACGGCATTTATGCCTGCTTGCCGCAATGCATCGGCTGCTTTCTCGAGATTTTCGGAACCTCTTTCACGACTGCCAAAACTCATAAATACAAGTTTAACTTTCGATTTATCCGAAATGTCTTTCGGGGCAACGGTACCGCCGCTGAAGATACCGATATATGCAAACTTATCGAGATTAGCCAGTGCGACCACTCTGGTAACAAACGTACCCATAGATAAGCCTGCCATGGCACGGTCATTGGCGTCAGTTAAGGTCCAGAAATTTGAATCGATGAAAGGAATCAGGTCATTGAGCATAACCTCTTTGTAAGTGTCAAATGAAAATGTAAAGCGCGGGCGTGCGACTGAATCCGACGGGGCTTGTCTTTCCCCGGCAGGTCTCGTCATACGCGGCGGCTGAGGGGGAACCTCACCCGGTTTATAAGCAGCGCTGGTTTCCATGACAACTATAAACGGTTTAGCTTTCCCTTCGGCGATCAGGTTGTCGAGTATTGCATTCGTTCGTCCCATCTCAATCCATACCCGTTCATCTTCGCCCCCGCCGTGCTGAAGATAAAGCACCGGGTAACGGGTTGAGGTGTTGGTCTCATAACCCGGAGGAGTGTAAACAAAAATATGACGCCAGGCATTGATCGTCTTGGAAAAATAATTCTCGATAAGCACATTGCCATGCGGCACATCCTTTAAGTCATAAAAACCACCATCAGGATCGGGTATTTCAAAACCATTGCACATATGGCTATAGCCTATGAATGCATTGGTCGCCGGATCAAGCACGATAGCGCTATCGACAATCATCCAGTAGTTGTGATAACCTTTATCCTGCGGTTCACTGGTGTAAGTCCACACACCGTCCTCACCTTTTGTCATATCAAACGGAACGTTGTTTATAGAAACCTGCACCATCTTTGCATCGGGAGCTTTAAAGTGAAAAGTAACTCGCGAATCGGCTTCGATACGCGGATACTTAGCTCCATAGAGATTGTAAGGTGAAGCATGTGCTGTATCAATACGAGAGTTGACTAGGACCTGACCTGTTTGAGCTGAACAGATCCCACTAATTGATAATACAATTAGAAAAATAGACAGTAGTGTTTGTTTCATTTTAAAATCTCCTTATAAGATTTTGGTTGATTTATGAACACACCTACAATGTATTTCTCGAAGTGGCACATTGTTGATCGTCAATACTCCAGTCCTCCGGAAGATCGAGAAGGCTCCAGTGCGAGTCATCCAGCGATGAGTTCTGTCCATCCTGGACGTCCCCTGAGTTGAAATGCCAGTTCATGGCAAACACCTCAGTTGTCGGCGGCCGGGCGAAGGCGACATAGAGAATCGGTGACAATATCCAAAGTGAAATAAGAAAATTGAATAATAAAAGCTTAAATTTGATTTTTATCCAAGGCCCCCTCACTTTTTACCGATATTTGGTCCCATCAAAACACTATTTCCTTTTCTGCTCCATCATATTTCACAATCTTATCGGTCCTCTCTGTCACTCCTATCCCCGTTCCATGATCTGGCGAAACAATTACCACATTGAAAGTTCTTGTCTTCATCACACCGGGAAAGGTTCCATGTCGTTTGCCAATTGTGAGAGTGTGCGCGGCGTCGTCCCAATTGAATCCGATGGTCGAGCAAATCCCTCTCTCATAATCATAATTGTCGTTTTCATCCTCGTAGAGTGTGAACTCGCCGTCGGCGCCAGGATAAATTCTAAATTCAATCGGGTCACTTTTTTCTGTAGAATATTGAATGAATGCTACCATCGGAACTATTGAGCCAGCTCTAACATAAAGAGGAATCTTATCTAACGGAGCGGGTGTCTCTATCGTTTTACCGCCATCAAAGTGCTTGCCGGTCCAGAAATCGTACCATGCAGTGGATTTCGGCAAATAAACATTCCACTCTTCAACCTTAGGCTCGGTAATCGGTGCTACCAGAATAGCCTTTCCGAACATATACTCGAAAGTTTGTTTCAAAGCAGAAGTGTCTCCGTCAAAATCCATAACCAACGGACGCATCATGGTTGAGCCATTTTTCGTAATCTGCCACGCAGCGGAATAAATGTAAGGAAGAAAACGATAACGCAAGTTCAACATTGTTTGCATATTATCTTGGACGTGCCGACTGTAATGCCATGGTTCGGTCTCCGATTGAAATCCATGGATGCGAAAAATAGGATTAAAAGCGCCCCATTGATACCAGCGGGTAAGTAACTCTTGATAATTTTCATCTGTGTACTGCAATTTCCCAGGACGGAAAAATCCTCCGATATCTGTCGTCCAATATGGCATACCAGTAATAGTATAGTCCAATCCAGCCACAATCTGACGCCTAAAACTGTCCCATGTCCCGCCTATATCGCCTGACCAGTTTATCGTACCATATCTTTGCTGACCGAGAAAAGCAGATCGCATAAGAATGCAAACTCTTTTGTCGGATGTTGTCTCACGTTGCCCTTCGTAGACTGCCTGGCTGACAAACAACGGATATGTAAGACGGTAAAAGTCTCCCAACCCCATATATGTTTTCGTACCATGCAGAGCATCGTTTTCGGGTTCCGTCGCATCCATCCACCACGAATCGACACCATGGCTAAATAGATTTTGGTTCAAAGTATTCCAGTATTGTTTCCTGGCAAGTAGATTAAAATAATCCAGCCATTTACTATCCGGTATATAAAGATTCTTCGACAAGTACTCTTTTCCTAAAGCGGAATTCTTATCCGGGTTTGACCAAATGGAAATGCAGAAGTGCACATTTAAGTCATGTAATTCTTTAATAAAACCCGAAGGATTTGGATAATTTATTGTGTCAAACTCCGGGACACCCCAGCCGTTATTTCCCCAATACTGCCAATCCTGCACAATGACATCTATTGGTATTTTACGTTCACGAAATTCTTTTACGGTTTCTACAAGATTTGCACTGGAAGTGTACCGTTCACGGCATTGCCAAAATCCATAAGCCCAAAGGGGAAGCATAGGAACGTTGCCGGAAAGATTCCTGTAAGTGGCAATTACACTGTCAGCCGAGGGACCATAAAACACAACATAATCAAACAGCTTTGCGTTGGGAGAACGGAACGTTGTCTCGTCATTCGCAAGTCTCCACGATACTTTGGGTTTGTTGCTTGACTTGCAAACTACCTGCACTTGATGTTCTCCGGCTTTCAAATCCACCAAAGCATCTGCAGTAGGCGGAAGCCAAAAATTGGTGATGTCGATACAAGGCTCTCCATCGATGACAACATATTGACGGTTATCCATGTCGCCCAAATCAAGAAATATGGAATAAATTGCATCTTCAGGGACGGTAAATTTTCCAAAGTATAGCGATTGGTTCTGCGATACTTTTTGGGTTCCGGATGTAGTTGTAACTTCAGCAGACTGGTTGTTACCTGCGGCAGATCGTTCTTGTTTTTCAAGTGTTATTAAACTATCTGCCGGGTTGAAATCGGTTAGCCCATATTGATGCCAAAGCAATCCGTACCCTTTGCTTGAATATATAAATGGTAATGAAATTTGGGAATTAACCTGCGCTAGACGGCGGGTGATATTTCTTAAATTATAGTTTCCATCTTGAAACTGTCCCAATCCAAATAGAAATTCGTCGGCTGGCGACTCAAAACTCTGCTCCACCATATAACATGGTTCGCCCATAACAGAATCAGGGACTAACTTGCGGGTGCCCGCTTTCTCGCTGAGAAATATTTTCCCTGAATTATTCTCAAAAGACAAACTGCAGGCTTGCTTATCAACAACAACAGTAATTTCCTTCTCCCTTATCTCAAGTTTCGAACGTGAATCTACTACCTTAAATGTAGGAGTTATATGACCCGAAGCAAAAATAAGTTCAGGTACCCAAGGTTCCACATTTTTGAAGAATCTGATTCTTACAGCATTTTCTGCGAACGGAGAAATGCTGAGTGTACCTTCCGTTAGGTTGACGTTCACTCCATCCGCTACTTGCCTGAAACCTGTCACAACTTGGCCCAGACAAAGACCAGTAAGAAGGCTGATCATTAAGAAGTATTTGATTCTCATTTTCATATTAGTCATACCTCAATTTTCTCGCCGACAACCACCCAAGGCCTACTACACTCTAAGAATGTAAATGACACGACGTTTGTTTTGATAATTATGTTTGCCTGCTCCATCATCGCAGCAATAGGAGCTTCTTCGTATCGTGATACGTTCCAGTCCCGCGCACGGGATCTTCGACTTGCAACTCATAGAAATAAACTCCGCTCGGCAAATTGCTCGCATCAAATCTAGCCTCATATTGCCCTGGCACTTCAATTTCATTTACCAACGTTCCAACTTCTCTTCCGAGTACGTCGTAAACTTTTATTGTGACATAGCCAGTTGTTGGGATCTGATAGTTGATCATCGTTGATGGATTAAACGGGTTTGGATAACTCTGCGCAAGACGGAATTCATTGGGGCTACCTGATTTTGTTTTGTCATGTATATACGTCAAGATTCCCGCACCCGCCATGATCGAATCAAGGACTCCATAGTCCAGAACAACTCCAGTACTACGATTAAATAAGCCCATGTTAGTATCCCAGTAGAAAGGTACGATTCCGCGACTGATCGCCGATTTTACAACATATCCATTATAATATTCCACTGAAACATTATTAAGTGCTTGATCTGATGGTGGACTAAGTTTTCGTTTGTATGCGCCAAATTCTCCAATAATTACAGGAATCCCTTTATCAACAAACTTAGTTTTCATCAACCCAAATTCACCATCCAAATAGCTTTCTTCGCCCCACGTTGAATTGCGGATGACATCCGTTGCAGAATGATAGTTCTTTCCCCAATAATAAAACATTTTTCCCCAACTGGCGTCTGCAGTCATAAGGGTAAATTGATACGGCGAATAGTAGTGAACTTCCACTATCAATCGGTCAGCAATCTGATCGTTTGGCATCGTGTTCATCAAACTATTTGTTTTATCTATATCTGTGGATGGACCCTGGATAATCAGGGTACGGGAACTATTATTTCCACCAGTCGCGCGAACAGCGTCTATAAAGGTCTGGTGGTACGACAGCAACACAGACATTCCTGTGGCATCATTGACATTGGGTTCATTTGCGCTGGCAAAAAGCAAATGTTCATCGTAGTCTTTGAAGTAATTTGCTATTTGGGTCCAGTAGGCACGCTGTCTTTCATTTACCTGGGCCGAATCCGTCGTATCAACCCTATTTTCCAGCCAGCCTTCGTCCCAATGGATGTTGATGATTGCATATAAGCTATCATTGATACAATAGTCAACTACTTGTTTCACCCGGGCAATCCAGGCCGAATCAATCTTGCTTGTATTTGTATCTGAATGTGCGAACCATGCACATGGGAGCCGGACAGCATCGAACCCCGCGCCTTTCACAGAATCCATTAATTTTTGAGTGGTATATGCACCTCCCCATGCGGTTTCTCCACCAATGGCTTCAAGTGTGTTTCCCATATTCCACCCAACTTTCATTTGGCTAACTACCTGCTGCGCCGTTGGCAGTTGTGAGAATAGCGGAGTGTTAAGAAATAATCCCAGAAGGGAAATGGTTAAGCTTCGCCTAAAAAATAGTTTCATTGAGTTCAGTAAATAGATTTTCATGTTCATCTTGGAATCTCCCTGTAAATTATTTCTAATAATTAATCCATCGTCATTTTATTGGCTTATATACGAAATTCTTAAATTTCACAATCCCGTCTCCGATAGAACAGAGTCCACTTCGTAAACTTAGGAATCCGCCAAGGACATTATGATTATAACAGGAAACTTCGGCAGAATTTTCTATTTTGTTCCATCTTATGCCATCGGCACTGTAATACATGTCAACTGTGTTATTGACATTTTTTAGCCGGAGAAATACATGATTCTTAATTACATTCTTCTCTGCAGGAAATTGCCAGCCGCGAAGATCTGCTAAAATACTCACACTATCTGCTAATATACCTGAATGTGCCATATTGTTATAAAAAAGCACTAATCCTCCTGTTGCCCCTCCTTCAATAAAAAGCTCTACCTGAGCTATATATGAGTGGTTTGATGGGATGCAAAGCAAAGGAGAACAATCACCGACAGAATTTCCTTTAGCCTTAATAACCAGACTGCTATCCACCAAATGAAATCTGCTTGTTTCGTATTCGCCAAAAAACTTCCATTGGGGTTTCAACTCGGTACCGTCAAAGCTATCATTTAAAGTGAACATAATATTCGGAGCTGTACCTGCAGGTTTATTGATAGGCTCATCAGTTTTAACGCCATCCGGTGTTTTATACCAACCGTCCTTCGTCCATTCTATGGGCTGAAGCAAGGTTTGGCGTCCCATATTATAATGTCCATTTTCGTAGGCATGAAAAATCATCCACCACTTTCCTGTTGCATCTTCGAACAAAGTACCATGTCCTTTTGACCACCATCTCTCAGAGCTTTCTTTTGTTCTAATGACCGGGTTGTATGGGGAATTTTCCCATGGACCAAAAGGAGACTTCGAACGTGCACAAATTACCATGTGACTTGTAGGCGGACCTGCCGTACCACCTTCTGCAACTGTCAAATAATAGTACCCGCCATGCTTTGCGAGTTTTGGACCTTCCAAACAGAAGCATTCAATCGACCAGTCGCGAGGGATCGGCCAGCCATCATAAACATGTTTCATCTCGCCAACTACAGAAAGTCCATCGTCAGATAAAGGAACATAACCGCCATTGCTGAAATATAAATAACGCTTCCCACTGTCATCGACAACATGACCTGGATCGATATTGTTAATTTTCAAATCAATTGGGGCACTCCATGTGCCATTAATTGAATCGGCAGTTACGACATATATTTCATTATTAGCCGGGAAGTAGATGTAATACTTGTCTTTATACTTCACTAAATCCGGAGCCCATACTGAACCAACATCTTTATGCAATGCATTTGTAGCCGGTGTCCAATTGATCAAATCTTTTGAATGCCAGATCAACAAGCCCGGATAATATTCGAAAGACGAATGAACCATATAATAATCATCGCCATTACGCAAAATACTTGGGTCAGGGTAATCTCCCGCAAAAATCGGATTCACATAGAATCCTGTGCTCCCTTCGGTGGTTGTGGTTTGATATTGGGCATCTGCATAGGGAGCCAGTTGAATAAACAAGATGGTCACCAGTAGCAAAATCTTATTCGTGTTCATATCGATCCATCATTGGTTGTTTTCCTTAGAAATTAGTCTCCAAAAACCGGCTATTTTGTGATTACATCTATTTCAGCATATCCTATATTATTGTTACCCTCCGTGTTACGCAAAGCCCGTAGCTTGACATAATGTGCCTTTACCGGTGAAAAATTCCTGGCTTGCCACAACGGGTTGTTTGCAATATTTGAAAATTCTCCCTGATTTACCAGCTTCCATACTATGTTGTCTTCCGAAACATAAAACTGGTAGTTGGTAATGATGCCGGGACCCCATAAACCCTGATCCGGCAAATATCTGAAACCAGAAAGATTTTCTTCTTTTCCCAAATTGATTACCAAATCAATGGGCATTTGTTTGTCTTTGCTTTGATGCCACGCAGTAGTTGTGTCGCCGTCCAAGATTGCGTAAACCTTTTCATCGTCTATTCCGACAATTTTCCAGTCCGTTCGAGGAAGGTCGAATCTATCCCGGCATTCAGGGCTGCTTTTGCCCGAGGCAGGATCGTAAGCGATTGCCCTCACCTCCAATTTCCCTTCTGTTTGAAAAGGACCTAAATATTTTTTAGAGTCCATGGTCGGCGCACTACCGTCTAATGTATAGTAAACAATCGATTCTTCATCAGCCGGGGTTATGATTATTTCGCCCGATTGATTCCTGATAATGGAAGGAGCAGTCAGGATTTGCGGTGCATCATAAATTTCGATATTGGAAATTAGAGGGCAACTCTTTGAGTCGGTAATATTGAAACGAACCTGTGTTGCCGTGACACTCGGGAAGCGGAGAATACGCTTATACCCGATAGTGGTTGCCCTTGCTACTTCTTTCCAATTACCATCGATAAGCGCTTCAACCGTAAATGATTTCACACGTTGTCCCAAACGAATATACTCCTGTTCCAGAAAACGATTGAACGTGGTTGGTTTGCCAAAATCTATTGTCATTGAAGCTTTTGTCACGCTACCGTCAGTAGCCCAATAGGTATCTTTATTGTGGTCCACTGCCATGGCTGCACTAAATTCCTTCGCATTCCCGCGAACATTAGTGGCAGTTGTTTTCTTGTTTTCCGCCAGATCTTTGGCAAATGCTTCCTTAACAGCTTTGGCAAATTCCAATGCCGCTTTTCCATCTCTTTCATTGATCAACCCATCGGGCATGATCGGGAAGTTGAGCAACAGCGTGGCATTATGGCCAATAGAGTTGTAGTAAATGTCCATAAGCTGAGGTAATGTCTTCACCTTACAGTCTTCCCCCGGATGATAGAACCACTCAGGTCGTATCGATGTATTTACTTCAGCCGGCACCCATGAATTCCCGTTCTCCAGACCATAATGCAGCATGTTCCATGACACTTCGCCTGTATTGTTCAACAAGCTCCAGTTTGTTTCGCCGACATTACCTGCCTCGGTTCCAACCCAGCGCAGGTCAGCCCGGTCGCCGCCATCGTTCCAAATCACGATATTGGGTTGTAACTTGCGGACCAGAGCGTATGTATTCTTCCAGTCATAATAGGTTTTCCGGTCGATAGTGCGGGTTTCATTGGCACCGCCGTAGTACCCCGATCCCCCATTGGCTCCATCGAACCACACTTCGAAAATTGGCCCGTAGTTGGTGAGGAGTTCCCTCAATTGATTCCGAAAGTAAGTAATGTATGCAGGCTTCCCATAATCCGCGCTGTGCCTGTCCCATGGTGACAAGTATATTCCCAATTTCAAACCGTATTCTTTACAGGCATTTGCCAGTTCGCGAACCACGTCGCCCTTGCCGTTCTTCCATGGAGCATTTTTTACGGAATAATCTGTGTACTTAGAAGGCCAGAGGCAAAAGCCACAGTGATGCTTTGCCGTAATTATGATACCTTTCATACCTGCTTCTTTGCAGATGCGAGCCCACTGCCGGCAGTCCAATTTTGTGGGATCAAACATCTCTATATCTTCGTTCCCATATCCCCATGGTTGATTAGTATAGGTATTCAATGAGAAATGAACAAAAGCATAATATTCCATTTCCTGCCATCTCGTCTGATTTTCAGTTGGTACAGGTCCGTAGGAGGCAGGAGCTTTTGTCTGAGCATTGCTGAAGTTGACTGAAACTACGGAGAGAATGACTCCAAACAGAAATTCTCTGATCATGTTATTTACCTTATCTAATTTCTATGAACTCAGGCTCGTATGGCGCGATGGTAAAATTGCCATTGTAATCTTTATCTAAAAGGATACTTCTTGATTTCCCTTTCATATGGACCTCTTTTGGTTCACCGCTTATGTTCAGATACAAAACATGGTTTTGGTCAATCTGTCTTGCCATCACACTGTCAGGCGCGTCCGGTCCCTTTCTAATAGAAAGGTCACTGATCAGGTCATCCAACAGCGGGCTTAATACCTCGTCTCTTGCCGGCAGACCAATATAGATCGCCCTTCCTTTACCGTATTTATTGGCAGTAATAATCGGGTAGTCTTTATCCAGACTGGCTATTTTTCCTATTACGTTAGCGCCTCGCGGATCAATCACATCATAGCGGGGTGATTCTGTCTCTATATTCTTCCCCTTATAACTCACCCGAACGTGTTTTCCTTTATATGAGATTCTGGATATTTCGTTCATGTTTTCAGTTTCTTCGTAGCTTCCAACCCGGATTCCGAAGACATCATTTAACAAACCAGGATGGGTACTTCTAAATACCTGGTTGGTGGTATCCACAACTGCCGAATAGCTTGTCATAATCGCTGTGCCACCATTATATACATAGTCGCGAATTTTTTTTGCAGTTAACGGATCCATGACTGTAACACCAGGTATGATTAGTAGTTTGTAGTTTAGGTCGCTGCGGCTGATATCAAGCATTCGAACATCCATATTGCGGTCGAAAAACTGTTTAAAACAGGTTCCAACCTGGCTCTCGTGTTGTTCAGGGAATGAATAACTAGCAATCTGGCTTGGAAATGAAAAAGCTAATCCAACTTGAGGCTGTAGTTTATGAGGGAAAAATTTCTCAATCTTTTTAAATTCTGCTGCAATTTTTTTGTATTCATAGTATTTGCGGTTTGGAATACCATCCCAGTCGATCATGCCCTCTAAATATTGTTCTTCACCAGCCTTCATGGTTTGCCATGTCCATCCGCAAACCATCTGGTTCCCAAACATCAACGAAGCATAAGCCTGCTTTCTGCAAGAATTCGGAACAGCAGTCATTGTCGTAAACTCAGTGCACCAGAAAGGATTTGTGCTCTCATATTGAATGCGAACAATTCCAAATGAAGCCCACAAAAGGCCATCGTTGTTAATTAAGGAAGTGCCAGCATAAAATCCCTCACCTTCGCGAGTCATTTCACCTGAATAGGCAATCGGGGCATAATCGAAATACTTCATTTGACTGAAATACCATGCATTTGTAGTTACTAAAGCTTTCGGCGCATTGGTATTTACTTTGTCAATCACTTTAAAAAGCAATTGATTGATTTCGTCAGAGACAAAACGCCTGAAATCGAGAATCCTTTCCGGCACATCGTTAAAGTGGGTTGAAACCGGGAATCCAATTTCTTCCCATTGATTAATCCTTCTCGACCAGCGCTGCGTTGCCCAGGCTTTGTTTAAATTGTCGATAGTGGAATATTTTTTCTTTAACCAGGCAATGAATCTTTGTCTTGCTGTTTCAGAATAAGAAATTTGTCCGTCTCCAGATTCATTGTCTATTCCGAAAGCCCGCAATGCCGGATGTTTTCCGTAGCGTTTGGTGAGTGTATCAGCATACCGCAATGCATACTTCTGATACATTGGATCACCAATATCTTCCATGTAACGATGGTTAGGGTACAGCACATTACCATTTGCATCTGTAATGTTTATTGAAGGATATTTGTAGTGCAGCCAGATTGGTGCGGGTCGTATAGCAATATCCAAAATCACCTTAATGCCAGATTCATTCATCATGTCCATCACGGTGTCAAACCAAGCAAAGTCGAATTTTCCTTCAGACGGCTCGTAACTATCCCATGCTAAATGGCCCATCCGCACAACATTGAACCCAGCGTCTTTCATAAGCTGAATATCACTTCTGATTTTTTCAATATTTTTATCATCGTGCGGATGATAGTTTGCTCCAACATACAACTCTTGAGCTTTCGATAGTGGGCAAAGAATGAATAGAATTGTAATTAAAAATGAAATATTGCTTGTTCTTGTTTTCATATGTTTGAGTAATTTTATGAGGGAACTATAACCAATAACCTTTTATCACACTCCTTAATTATGGCTTCTGCTCTGCTGCGAGGTTGTAAAACACTTCAAGTCTCGCAAATCATCTCTCCATCAAGATTTCCTGGCTGATAAGAAATCACTTGATTAGCAATCCCTTACAGACAAGCATCTTTGATCCCGAGGCAAGTCGATAAAAATATATTCCACTCGAAAAGCGTGAACCATCAAAATTCACGACATGTGTACCAGCATCTTGTTTTTCATCAACCAGAGTCGCCACCTCTCTCCCAAGTACATCGTAAACCTTTAGAGTTACATGGCTGACTGCCGGCAATTGATAGCTGATCGCTGTTGTCGGATTGAACGGATTTGGATAATTTTGTTTCAGTTCAAAATCCGAAGGAAGATTATTGCGACCTGCATCGATTGCGGTTATTTCCTGTGTACCATCGTAGTGAATCACCGTATCGCAAGCAGACGTAACACCAATTCCTGCACCATGATTCGCCCCGACAAATACAATATCAAATGTCCTTTCTTTTGGCATACCACTATATGATCCTTGTCTCGCGCCAATCACAAGTCGTCCAGTAGCTTCGTTGTACGAAAAGGGAATCAACGAATAATCGCCCATCTCGTAATTATAATTGTCTCCCTCGTCTTCATACAAAGTAACTTTTGCATCAGCTCCCCGATAGACTCTTATCTCAAGAGGATCCGCAGATTGAGTAGCATACTGAATATTTGGTCCCATCGGAATTATCGATCCGGCCTTCGCAAAAATCGGCATCAAATCGGGCGGAGCGCTGACGGTTACAGTTCCGCCTCCGCTTACCATATTTCCTGTCCAGAAATCATACCAGTTGCCCCCTGGGAGATAAACAGCTCTCTTTCGAGCGAACTCTTTGGCAACAGGATTGATCATCATGGACGGTCCGAACATAAACTGGTCGTTGATGTTGACAACATTGGGGTCGGTTCTATAATCCATAATCAGATGCCGCATGATGGTGTAATTCTCGCTCGTTACCATCCAAGCGAGGGAATAAATGTACGGCATCAACCTGTATCTCAATTTGTCGCAGTCCAGGAGAATGCTTCTTGTCGTGGAGTCCCAAAAAGCGGACAGCAAGGATTTGTCATCAACACCATGGATGCGGTATATCGGGCAAAATGTGCCATACTCAAACCAGCGAATGAATAATTCTTGATTGTCCAGTGCCGCCCAGTTGGTCGGTCCCCAGTTGGTCGAGTATCCACCAATGTCTGTGGTCCAATACGGAATACCGCTGAGACAAAAGTTGAGGCCGGCAGACAGTTGATTCTTGAATGCACTCCAGGAACATTGTATGTCTCCCGACCAACTTGCTGCAGCATTCCTCTGATTCCCTGCAAATGCGCATCTGCTCAAAGCAAACAGTCTCTTCCCGCTTATGTCCTTCCTCCATCCGTCATAGACGCTTGTCGTGTGCATGAGAGGATAGGTATTGTGGTACAGCACTCCTTTGCCTAATGCAGTGTTGGCAGAATCTCTGTCGTAAGTATCGGGATACGTGTCCGGCTCGTCCGCATCTGCCCACCATGCGTCCCATCCGTATTTTTCAAACAGTTGATCTCTCACCTGCTGCCAGTAAATTGTCCGCGCCGAATCATTATGCGGATCGTAATAATGACGCGTCTCGTCGCTCGGGTACAACGCGTTAATCGCACTGTAGTCATTGTAATTCGCATCGCCTTGAGTGAACACTCCCCAAATCGATATCATGGCATGGACGTTGGCTTTATGAAGTGAATCGACGACCGCAGCGGGGTCAGGGTAATATGACGGGTTCATTATGTTCGATCCCCATGGATACGGGTTCCAATAATACCAGTCCTGAACAATGCAGTCAACGGGGATTCCGTTGTTCCGATATTCGTTTTTCACGGCGATCAAATCTGCGCTGGATGCGTATCGGTTCTTCGATTGAAAAAGACCGTATGCCCATTTTGGAAACATCGGCGCCGTCCCGGTCGCGGTTCTGTATTCCGAAATAACGGAATCGATTTCCGGGCCGTACATGAAATAGTAATCGATCATATCGCCACACTGGGAGTTAAACTGATATTTCGTCCCCGAAGCGACTGTACCATCAAATAATGTCTTTGAATAATTATCCCACAAAATGCCATAGCCCTTATTGGAAATTATCACCGGCAGTCCAATTTCCATGTTTGCCTGATCGAGCCATTGTGTATGGTTTTTGTAGTTCATAATCCCTTGCTGATGCTGCCCGAGACCAAAGATCGCTTCGTCGGGAGGAGAATCGAATGTTACGATGCAATTATGGCTGTTCACACCATAGACAGTCTCAGGAACTGTCTGCCTGCTGTCCTCTGACAGTATCAAGCTCCCACCAGACGAGTAAAAAGTAAGCAATGAAGAAGTTTTGGATATGGCAGCTCTTATCCTCTCTGTCGCGATTACTATCGACGTGTCATTCTCATTGACAGTAAATGACGGCAGGCTCCAAACTTTGTTCACCGTAAGAATCGTCTTGGATGGGAGGACCGTGTCGGCGCAATAAGTTACACGAGCAATATTATCCTGGCAGATATATATCTTCATCGTACCATCATGCGACTTAAAGGTAACACCATCGGACTGTTGCAGATACGAGACTACTTGTGCGGTAACTGCCGTCGAAAATAATTGTAATATCAAAAAGCCAAACAAGATAATTCTTTTCATTTCTTACCTACGGGTTCCCCTCTGCATTATTTCAATAATAAGAGTTTTTCAGTTTGACTGAAGTCTCCCGCTTGCATCCTATAGAAATAAACTCCGCTCGGCAAATTGCTGGAATCAAACTTAACTTCATATTTTCCCGGTTCCTTTGTTTCGTTGACCAGCGTTTCCACCTCTCCTCCGAGCACGTCGTAAACTTCTATCGTGACATGACCATTTGTCGGAACCTGATATCCGATTGTCGTAGCAGGATCAAACGGATTGGGATAATTCTGTCCAAGGAAAAATTTTGTCGGAGTTGATGGAGTTTGCTGCACTCCAACGACTGGTTCAACCTTACTTGTATCAACAATTGCATTTAGGATATCGGGGGACAGATGTGCTCCGGTCGAACGATTGAAAAGACCTCCGTCACAATACACAGCACCTGATCGTGCCTTTGAATGGACCGTGTAATATACTGCATGTAATATCTGCGGTATGCCGCGAAGACAGCATAGGGCTGTGCATTTGAGATAGAGCGATCCATAGCACCATACTCTCCTTTTACGACACCGTAGCGAGGGTCGACATCCGTGCTTTTCATTTTCTGGATCTGGCCTTCAGCCCAAGCTTCGTTTGCCCAGGTTTCACTTTTTGAAGGATCCCCTGCATACATGCCCCATTCGATTATAGAACTGCTGGAGTTGAGGGTGAAGTCGTAAGGGTCGTAGTAGTGATCTTCCACAATAAGCCTGTTCGGCGCAATGTCGGTCTGTATTACAAAGGAAGCAATGGCAGCATTAATATCTGCACGATATCCTTGCACAAGTAAATAACTATAGAGGTTCCTTCCACCCGTTGAGCGGACCGTATTTACAAAAGTCTGGCAAAAACTATTCTCGACACGTGCACGTTCTGGCGTGGGCATACCATAATCGTCGGTGACCGCGACCTCATTCAATCCTGCGAATAGGAGATGGTCATTGTAATTGCGGAAATGGATTGCGATTTGCTTCCACATCACAGCTAGGCGATGGTTGATATAAGCCGAGTCTGCGTACGTCGGCTGCTGCCACCCGCCGTCCCAGCGGTCATTGATAATCGCATACATGCTGTCTCTTAACACATAGTTTACAACCGTATCGACGCGTGCCATCCATGTTGAGTCAATGATATATTTTGAAGTATCACCAGTAAAATGGCTGCTCCACGAAACCGGTATTCGCACAGAATTGAACCCAGCCGCTTTTACTGAATCCATAAGCCTTTGCGTGGTCAAAGGATTGCCCCATGATGTGTCAGTCGGTGTAGCCTCCAACGCATTGCTAAGATTCCAACCCGGAACAAGTTTCCGGGAAAAGGCGACGGAACTCAATGTGTCCATGCGTGTCGAGTCAGGCGTAATACTATCGGCTTGCACATTGAATGGTTTATCGTTCAGCACAACTGCGCTATTTTGATTCTGACGCTGCTCATTGGTAAATGTGGCGGCTTGTGCGGCGCTCGCCGCCGAAACAAATGCCATGGCAAATAGAATCGTTTTCATTATAGCTTCTAATTGTGACTTGTTGGCTATTAGCAGGCTGCAGAACAATTTAAGTTTCACAAACCGTTTCTCTATAGAAGCTTTAGCGAAAGCCGGTGGCTACCTGCCAGAGGTTTTTGAGCGGAAAACCTTGGAGCAAACAGAACAACTATCATGATTTCAAGAAACTATTCTTCTTCACGAGCCTCACTCTATCCGGGTAACCCATGATAAAAAACACACCTGCAACATACCGCTGCAGGTGTGTCGCATGAATATAGAGCTTCAAAGCAGAAGTTATTATTTCAAAAGCATGAGCTTCTTGGTAATCTGTATCGATCCAGCCTGCAATCTGTAGAAATACACTCCACTAGGGAGCTTGCTGCCATCAAAGGTAGCATAGTGGGTACCAGCCGTCTGCTGGCCAGAGAACAATGTCGCAACTTCCTGCCCGAGAACGTTGTAAACCTTCAAAGTCACTAAACTGTTATTTGGAACGGCGTACTCGATCCGAGTTGTCGGGTTGAAAGGGTTCGGATAATTCTGAGAGAGCGCAAAACGTGACGGGATTGTATTGGTAGGGCCCGTCAAGCCGTCGACGAAGGTCCCGCCATTATTGTCGGAAACCGCTGCCCACGAAGTGCCGAGTCTAATCTCAGCAAACATAGCCTGCGTTCCAATATCCGAATTGCTAAACTCAATATGGATTGCATTAAAACCGTCATGAAGCACTGAATCATAAACGGTTGTACCATGCTGCCAGAAGCCATACGTTCCCTTTGCAACAGCAGTTCCTGTATCAGGTTCCCCTGCGTTCGGATCGATGTCGTTCCACATGTAGACTCTTGCACTTGAATCTCCAGACATGTTCATTCGCAACACCCACCAATGCGGCCCTGTACCCTGGCATACAACACCCGCCGCGTAGGAACCCGTTCCATTTATCTGTGCAGTATCATTACCCCATCCGTGTGGAGCACCGATCTCTTCATATAAGCTATCCCACATAGAGCAAACGTTCCAGCAGTTTGGGGATCCGTTCTCTAAATCGTTTACAAAGCTTAGCCAATAAACAGCACCGGCTTTATTGGTCCATTGATGATCTAAGTATCGGGAATAACGGATATAACTCCATCCTGCGGGAATTGTCCCGACAACTGCTTTTCCATCAACCGGCCGGTAGATCGGATATAACAGGCTGCTTTCATAGCTTGCCATTCCACTGTCCGCGACGGACAGCAGTTTGCTATTGTAGTTCCATGAGGAATCAGCAATATACCACCCGCCGGCCCAACCATTTCCAGCTGCCCCCAAAGTATCCAGGACCGAGTTCAATGGGTAGCCGAATGACTCGATAACACGTTCCTCGGGTTGAGCTATAGCCAGTGAACTCAGTAGCGAAACTGTCGCCATGCATAATATGATTTTAATGCCACGCATTTTTCATCTCCTTCAAGTGTTTTTGAACATTAAGTCATCTCGTTGAGAGAAGCAACATGCCCCTAGCAATGAGAAATCTAGTCAAGTAACAAAAGAATGTTCAGCCAGGCTGCCGACACTCATCACCTCCCTTGGAGACCAACCGTTCTTGTTCATTTCAACAACAGAAGCTTTTTGGTATCATGATAGTCTCCGGCCACCAGTCTGCAAAAATAGACTCCACTCGGCAGATTTGCTGCGTAAAGTTGAACGAAATGATCACCAGCACTCTGGCGATCATGGACCAGCGTCTCAACTTCTCTTCCGAGAGCATCGAATACTTTCAAACTCACGAAAATACTTTTTTGTAATCGATAATTGATACGTGTCGATGGATTAAACGGGTTGGGGTAGTTTTGAAACAGAGCATATGAACGCGGGGTTGTTGAGTTTGGACTGTCATATACTCCGAGAATATTATTTCCACCTTCGATCATAACCATCTGGACGGACCGCGCAGGTGAGGAAAACTTAATTTCATTTCCTATCGCATACGAGTTCGCCGGAAGAGAAGAAGGTGATTCAAATGGGCCCCACTGATACATAGTTGGACCATGTCCATTGATATAAACGTTTGGAGAATAATCACCACTGTCTGTTCCCCCGGTGAATGAGTATATATAATACTTCTGGCCGACTCCAAGCAATTTCGTATCAACGCTGATGATCTGGTTTGTAGTACCTTTATTAATAACGATCAGTCCGGTTTCACCCGAGAAATACCGTGAAGCATAACAGAGTACGCCGGCGTCGGACGAAGAAGCAGAAATTGCGTGATCGCCATAGAACTTCTGCAGGTAACGTAAATAATGGAAATCCGCATGGGGATGAAAAGCATAATTGGCATCCGACCCGCCGTAGAACATGGCACCCTCCCCAGACAGAAGCAGCCATCGTGCCCCAAGCCCGTAATTCTCCTTAATCAGTTCACAAACAAGAATAACGGATTGAACGCCGTCGATGTTGGAGATGCACTGGTCCAAATCGCCGGTCATATTGTATTCTGTCAAAGCAACTGGTTTTGAAGACGCGTTTTTCGCCTGGATATCCTGTCGGACAAAAGCAATATCCTTTTCGGGTCCTCCCACCGCGCCATTTAGGAGACCATCAACGGTACTTCCTCCATAATAATCATGTACGATATAGAAGTCTGCAGCATCACCGACTTCTTTAAAGAAATCTTCATTCCAGTTTTTTTCAGAGATGAACGTCCCGCTATTCGCTAATACCTGGCCCCCGATATAAATAGGTACCCAGTTTTCAGCGGCCGCGGCTCGCATCGAATCGGCAAATACTTTAAAATGCTTTCCGTAAAGTTTTCCTGTGATAATTGTCGGCTGTCCGTCTTTGTTCAATGTTGTATCGATCATCCATCCATATTCCCACGGGCCAGCGTTTTCATTTCCAATTTCCCAAAACAACGTACGCCCCGCATCATAACGCACCCAATCAGCGGCTAAGTGTGCAGCTTGAGCCACAGGGTCGGCGCTCGTTCCGTACCGTGCATATGCGTAATTAACAGTTATCAGTCCTTGAGTATTCGTTGCATCACGGAATTGGTAATACTGATCGGTCGAAGTTTGCCATCCGCCAGCTCCCGTTTGCCCCGAAAACTGCATCTTCGGTGCAGTTATTCCGTTATATTTCGTTCCATCATAGACTGAATCCGGAACATCGGAGGGTATTCCATTCCAAAAAAATCCGTCTGCCCAGCTTCCACCAGGATAGCGGATGAGTGTCGGTGCAAGAAGATTCGTGTTTACAATCAAAGCAGGATCTAAATTACTGGATCCACACCAGGCTGCAATTGCATTCCCAAATACATACTTAGAAATCGCTCCGATAGTGTCCCCGGTTATCGTAATAAGAACAGAGGCCATATCAACAGGCTTTTGTGCACTTACCGACGGAGGGATTTCTGCGTATTTTGATTCGAAATCGTTCAGAAAACAATTTGGAGTGCCCTGTCCAAAGGTCTGGCAGATCCCGCTGAAGACCAATATGATCATGATGACTATCTTGTTGACTTTCATGGCATCACTTCTCTTTTATCTATTCAAGAACCTTCGTCCCGTCATTGCCCTCCGTTTTCACCCATGTCGACTCGATAAACAGTCCACTGGTTTGCGCTAGTCCCATCACCGGTTATCATGTATAAATAATGCGAGGACTTACCCCACGCAATTCCACTGCAATTGGATGGCAAAATCCCCTTGTAGAAGTCGATCACTTTTGTTCCATCAGAGCTCGCGCCAGGATCAACGAGAAGCGGATCCGCGGAATTTGTGGAAATGTACATATCACCACTCGAAGAAAATGCTATACCCGATATTCTTTCGGAGGCAAAGGCAGTCGTGTTCATGTCCAGCACAAGTTCCTGAGATCCAAGAGTGCTATCTGATGTTAGTTGATGCCTCCATATCTTAGCTGTACTCGATGAAGCAACCGACTTAGAGGCAACATATACGTAGCCGTTGTGGACCTTTACGGCAAAAATAGAATCAGAAGAATAAGAGCCAACCGATTTCACCTGAGAAGCAGTAAGCTGGCCGGAGAGATAGGTTGGAATGATTACAAGGTCAGTTCTGAAACCGCCGGCAAACAAAAATCCGCCTGCGTCAATGTCTCCGAATCTAGTAACCTTTCCGGCTGGAAGCTGTACCCATTTCTGAATAACCGAGTCAGAAGAGATAATTATTTTTGAAATCAACCTTGAAGTTAAGCCTGACATCACATACAGGTTTCCATCTGGGCCCAGGCAGGCTCCCCATGGTGAAGGCCCGACTCCACTCAGAGTACCGATAACACTATTATCGGTGAGAGATGTGGCTTCATGCACAACAGGGGTCGTGCTGTTCTCAGCAACGAACACGTGATCCTGATCGTCCACGGCAATCCCCTCCAAAGGTGTATTTTGAAGCAACCCACCATATTGCCAGGTGACTTGAGTTATTGCATAAGGGCTTACAGTTGCCTCGCCCATAGTGTTATGCGGAGCCACAGTTATTGTACACGAATCACCGGTGAGATTTGGGCGATAAACGACTATGGATGTTGAATCGATCGAAAAAATACTAGCTTGAAGAGTGTGATTGAAATACACGATAGTGTTGCCTGGGGTAAGTGTATCAGACGATGCTATCACAAAATTATGTCCATGAATGGCAATAGTATTCACGCCTGCCACCGCCGAACCTGGAGGCTGCACCGAAGTAATGGCTGGAGCCACCTTGTAGGGTGTAGGCTGATCATACATAGGCGCCGAAACGTTATACTTACACCCGGAAATAAATGCCAGCAACCCTAACACAAGTGGAAGTGAGGCTGATAAAAAGGGGCATGCTCTCATGTTTGCTTTCTCCTTTGCACGTTCCAGGTTAGAACTAGGACACTTTTTAATCAGGAGCTCTTGCTCCATGACACCCGAATGATTTCTTTTGCTGTTTCCCATTTTCAAAACTCTTTTCGACTTTTTGATGATATTCATTTTATAACGAAAACCGCACGGTGAACCGCTGCACGTTGCCGAAATCACCGAACGGAGTGTCGGCGTAGTCAACTGAAAAACCTAATTTCGAGATACCTATACCGTACGAAAACCCTTTTCCCTCATCGCTAAGGTGGTTTGTCGAGGAATAACCGATACGCAGGGACAAAATATCATACACGCGGTAGTCCAACCCAGCCTTGACTTCTTCCGCGTGATCTGTATAGTGGCTCGCATCAGCGCTCATGAGAAGAGATTGGTTGAATGGGAGCTCTCTCGCTAAGTCCAATAGGTTCATTGAAATTCCAAGTGAAAACATAAGCGGTGCTTGCAATCCATCATTGACATATTGTACCTGTTTTGAAAAATTTCTGACGGACATTCCGAAGACAAGGCTCTTGATTCCTGTCTTGAACTGAGTGCCAAAATCAAATGCGAGCGGCGACATTTTATTTGAGACAGCCTGTTTCGACGTGTCATTTCCTATTACTATCGGTACTATGCTCGATCCCAGGTCCTGATGAATAAACTTTATTTGGCCGCCAACACTGAACTGTTCGGTCAATTGTTTCGCATAACCGATGCCGGCGGCATAGGCCGTCAAGCTGTAAATGCCGAGATCATCATACCCCTGCGGACTGGCTTGATCAACGATTGTTCCATAAAAATCCCCATAATTCACGTACTGAAAACTAAAGCCAATCACGCCGTATTGACCTTTCGCGGGATTGATTTCAAGACTGAAAGTATTATGGGTAATGTCGGCGATCCACTTGTTCGTGCTCCCGCTGACATCGACGACTCCCTGCAACTCTGTCATCCCAGCCGGATTGAAAAACAACGAACTTGATCCTAATTGAAGACTCGTCACGGCACTCGCCATGGCAGCCCCGCGGGCGTCCGAAACAACACTCAGGAATTGGAACCCACTCTGCGCCAATTTCTGCTGAGGAAATCCTAACGTAGGAAAACAACTCAGAACCAAAACCGTCGCAAGAATTGAGAAGGTAGCTGAAGCCATATTGGCAGTTCCCAGACTCTTTTTCATCTCAGTGTCTCCTTTACCTGATTATCACAAATTTGCGAAATACTTTACCACCATCAGGCTTCTCAACAGCCAGGATGTAAATTCCGCTTGCGACTATCTGGCCGTATGTTGTGGTAGAATACCATACCTCATCGCCGGTGCCGAAGTGATGCTTGGAGTATATGAGATCGCCACGTTCGGTGAATATTTTCACCATGCAATCATTGGGCAGTCCATAGAAAGCGATCTTATCCTGCTCTTCCGCGGTGATCCCGAACTGGAAAGCACGAGAGCGCGCATCATAAGGGTTCGGAACAACACGCACCAATTCCAGTCCTTGACCGCCTGAAATTTGGAAAGGCGTAAAGAAAACTGTCCCCATATAAGTTACCGCATCATAAGCCTTGTATGCCGCCCCACTTACCCATTCTTTTCCTGTCAAAGTGACCTTTTTCCAAATGCTGTCGGCGATTGCTGGACTTGACCCGTTCGAACTTACTAATGAATCCGGACCGACGTAGACGTAATCTACTCCGATATATGTCACCCAATCTGCAGCACCGAGAGAATCACTCCAGCCATACTTCACACCAGTGGTCCATGGCCGCGGGCCACTCATAGCTATCCACTTCATGGTGGTGAAAGTAAATGGTATCCTGTTCGGCGGATAATCTGGAATCGCCGGCCGCTGTAATCTCGCCGGAAGTGTTGTAACAGTCCACTCAAGGTTACTGTAAAGTACGACGGCAGCCCCTGTTATCGGATCTTCGGCTTGTGTACCATCATCTTTTACTTGCAGGTAGTAATAATAATCAAATCCTCTCGCGGCTTTTGTATCATCCCAGCTACGGATCCCGGTTGAGGATTCACCGGGAAGACCGTTCTTGTCAGATTCGAAGACTTTGGTGTAAACAGCAAGCGGGTTCATAGACGTCCCTTCGGCGCGGTAGATTACATAGCCATTGAAATGCGGATCACTTTCAGCCTCTTCAGACCATTGAAGATTGATCCTGTCGCCAAGCGAGGTTACAGTGAAATTCTGCGGCGGCTGCGGCGCATGAGGAATATTGTACCCCGACACGTAAGCTTTTATCGCTTTTCGGAAGCTATCAACGAGTGAATCACGGCCCGTGAAAACCCACGCCTTTTTGTAGGCATTTGCTCCATCAAGTGTCTGCGGCGCTTGCGAGCCATCTGGCATTGTAAGTGTCGGTTTATTCGTTGCATTTTGATAGTAGGCCTCCCAATTTGCGCCGACCTCAAGTTCTTTCTGGCGCGACATTCCGCCCACGGCTTGTGCGATGACTATATGGATGCTGTCCCCGGGTGCCAGATTGGCGTAGGGGCCAAACCCAATTCCCTGAGAAGTGCCGCCGCCGGCGCTTCCGTGCCGAGGGTCGGTGTACTGGGCCGGATAGGGTGTCGCTCCACCCACTACCACTTGAACCGTGCTGTCCATGGGGAGCGGCGGATGCCCTTCTATCATGAAAGACCACCTTGCAGCATTGTTTGTCTGACTGTATTGATTATTGGACGATTCCGTCACGCTGATATCCGAAGAGATAGACCACGATGTTTGCGGCTGAGAAATGTCATCCGATTGATCAGTCTGACTCTTGTCCGCATGAAGCACGACGTCTCCAGAGAATTTCCATGCGCACATTCGTCCATCCCACGTTTGAGCGGGACATCCCCAATCTTCGTCATAGGCGACAGATCTGCTGGCATCGGGACCATAATATGAATAGAACCCTCTCATGCCATGCCATGGCGACGACGGATCTTCAAACGCCTGTTTTCCAACGCCGTAATCACCAAAATCATGATTGAGCGTGCTTAATCCCCAATCCGAAGCAAATGACGCCCAGGCGCTCGCACTCTGACTTCCACCAAGGGTCTCAGAGGCAGCTCCATTTCCTTCACCCGCAAAACTATATCGATACTGAAGATAAATCCATGTAGTATCCAGGGTCTGCTGCTTTACATCTCCCGCCGCATCATAAATTCCGGTGTTCTTGAAAACCCAATCATTGATGATGTAATTACCATCATAGGTGTTGGCAAAAACCATTGATGTTCTGGTTACACTAATACCCAACGAGGTATTGAATTTAACGGTCACCATCCGATCTGGTGCCATGGTAGGGTTATACTCGTCAACCGGGGTGTTCGACGATTCGTATGTAGATATGAAGCTCGCATCTGCCGGACTGCCACCTGTCACTACGGTAACGTTGGGGTGGTGATATTTTCCAATGAGTTTGATAGACACGGGAAAGATTTTTTGGGGACGGTCCTGGTCATCCCGGGGCCCGGAGGCAACCACTTTCGGCGTCAACGTTTCTCCCGCAACCGGATCGTTATAATCCTTGACTCCTAACCACAATCCCTCTGCTCTCACCATAGACTGGTCATTTTGAGTGGCAGCGGGGCCATATTGTGCGGGCCACGTCAGAAAGTCACCGCCATTTTGATTACTATTAAATTCGGCCTCGTAGATCGAGCCAATCGAATTCGCTGGATACTGCAGATCAGTTACACCCAGCCACCTGACTTGCTGTGCCATAGTATCTTGTGAAGCACCAATGATGCAAATAAGGAACGTAAAGAGATAGACATTTCGTATGACATAAGTTCGTAGTTTTTTCATTATTCAATTTCCTTCTTTAGTCGGACAAGTTGAATGAAAACGTCAGTCCGAAGTAGAAAGTCCGCGGATCTAAGAACCAAAAAGTCGATTCTTGAGGCATCTGGATGTACGCTTTGTCCGCAAGAACTTCGTTCATCCTATCTGACGGAACCTGCCACCAGCCAGCTTGACCATTAGAATAGCCATGAGGTCCGTACCACCAATACTTTCCCGTAGAAATCTCGTAGAAAATTGCGATCGAATTGGCTCCATTCATTTTGTCCGGCGTTGGCTCGGCGGTGTTCGGATCAAGCACGCCCTGCTCTTCAATTGGTTGCCATGCTACACCTGGTTTCCTGTAATCTCCGACTTTGTCATTTCCAGGAATGTTGTTGTAAGCCGAACTCACTGGTAGATGAAGAGATTCCATGTAACTTTGAGTCCCTCCTGCCAAATACCTAAAATCATTCGACTTATTATTGAATATGTTGTTCATGTCCATGAAGAGTTGCAGGCTAGCTCTTCCAAAACTGACAGTCTTTTGCAACCTCAAGTATGCGTTGAAGTAATCTGTCACTTGAACGTTGCTCGCGATGTTCAAGATGTTATTAGGATTCCATGTAATCCAATAACCCGCCTGCCAATCCAAAACCACGTTCAACATCCAGGCGCCCAGGATATGATTCCCGACTACCTGCGGGCCAAGATCGCTTGGAGTCATGAAATTCACATTTGCTCTTGCGAATGGGGCAGGAATTGGCCGATTCTGATAGAGGTTGGTCGTGTTATCATTATAGATAGTTTGCTGCAGAAGGTTGTCATATAAGTTTGACTCCCCGAAATGGCCACCAGTATTGACTTGATAAGTGTAATTCACGAAACCGTTCACCCAATCTCCACTTGCCTTGCGCAGAGTCAATTCAACACCCTTGTTGTCAGCATAGCTGTTTGCACTCGATTCCTGATAAGAGAATCCCGAAGTTGATATATAGTTCACAACGTCTTGTTGATTGGTGACGTCATTGTAGTATGCTGCTGCCGAGAACAGATACTCGTCTCCAAGAGCGTAGTCAACGCCCAGTTCGTAAGAAACGGTCTTCGCAAGAATCAAGTTAGGATTTCCAAAGCTCGACATCACATCGAGTTGACTCCGACTCAAACGGAACATGGATTCGTAGATCGGTAATTCTCTAAACCAGCCATAATTGAAAAACAACTTTGCATTTTCTGAAATCGGATGTGAAATCCCGAGGCGAGGTTCTAAGTCAAGCTCCATCTTAGATGGCGTCGTTGGCAAATTAGTATTGGCAAGAGTAGCGCTGTCCGGAGGATTGAAGAAGACACCATTGAAAGGATTCACATCCCACCAATGGGTGTTCGCATCAGCCAAATCCAACCGCAAGCCTGCATTCATGGTGAATTCTTTAGTTTCTAACTTGTCCTGAACGTAGGCTGCTCCACGGTATGGGAAAACTTGAAGCTGGGTACGACTTCCATAAACATTGGGGCCCGCCTGAGTGTTGATTATCCCATAGTCGAAGTTGAGGTCGTTGTAGTCGAACTCTATTCCGGCTTTCACCAAATTTTCAAAATTGATTTGACTGGTTAAGTCAAATTTTGCACTCTGGGTCGTAACAAAACTGTTATCTCGAGCCCTGGAGTAAAGTGTACTGGACAAAAAGAGACCGATAGAGGGGGACGAGAAGCCGAATGGAAATGAGTCCTCAAACAAACCAGGCAGAACCTCAACTTTTGAAGACGTATCTCTCTGAGCGGCAAGACCAGTGTTATACCGCACCGTATAGCGCTGCAGCAATACCTCATAGTAAGTATCGGCGCCCAAAGTATGAGTGAACTTAGCCGAGACATTCCAGTTACGAATGTCGGTGAGAGAGAAACTGTAGTCCGAATAGTAATTGAAGAGATAAGACTCATCATCGACAGTGCCCAGGACGTTTAAGACATCTGAAGGAGATTGAGGATAAAAATAGTTAAATGACGACGCCCCTCCACCATCCCAATTGGACCTTTCTGTAAGAGTCTGTGCATAAAGCCCATTGATTTGGAGTTTCATGGTCGGTGTAATATCAGAGTTTAGCTGAAATGTACCATCATAATCTCGATAATCCGGTCGAGACATGGGCCACAAAAGCATCGTTCGGTTGCTTCGATATGAAGCAAAGAATCTAAGATTTCCCAGGGCATCACTGACTACCGGTACAGGTCCGCCGAAGCCGGCATCGATATCGTAATCAGGCTGGTTGTTCGGCTGAGCTTTTCGCGTCTCATACTCAAATTCCCGCTGCGCCTCGACAGGAGTTAAATCGTAACCGCTCGCATTCAACTGCTGAGAAATTTGATCCCAACCTACGAAAGAGGGATATTCCTGACGGGTATAATAGTCCCAGTTGCCATTCAACGTTCCAGTCCAACAAACAGCCGGATCATAGGCCGGACGCAAAGCGAACGACATGGGGTTGTTCAGGTCATAGACACCGGGGGCGAGCCAGTATTTAGGCTGAGGAGGAGCAACTCGTAGTTGAAATCGGCCGGAGTAAACCCCTTTATCACCTTCACGTGTTACGACGTTGACCACCCCGCCTCTGACCTGACCGTATTCCGCATTGAACCCTCCACGTTCGACAGAGATTTCTTTTACATCGCTTAGTGATATGCGTTCCTCAGGATCGTTGTTTCGAGGATCCCTTAACGTGGTTCCATCTACGTTGAAAAGAATCTGATCTCCACCTACACCGCGGATGCTGATCCCACCTCCGTATCCAAGAGGTCCACTGAACCCACCCTGGATACCAGCTTGGAGTCCGAGAACGCTCATGGCATTCACCGCCGGAAGCTGCTCGGCCTGCTGCGCAGTTACGGTCGTTATGCTTGTCGCAACGTCCGGCTTAATTAGCCGATGCTCGGCAGTAACAACCACTTCACCAGCCTGAACCGCTTGAGGCTGTAGTGACACGTCAACACGTGCTGTCTGATCGATATTCACAATGACATCCTCTACGAGGACCTGCGTATATCCGATCATAGAGATTCTAAGCTTGTACGTACCGGGAGGGACTTCCAAAATTGTATATTGGCCGCTGATGTCGGTTGAAGCACCCAAGGATGTCCCCATGACGATAACGTTGACTCCCGGCAAAGTCTCGCTGGTCGTTTTGTCGATTACCGTTCCGGCGATCTTTCCAGTAGTCCCTGACCATACAGGGCTTACAATTACCAATACTGACAATAAAATCGCCGATATTGCCTCTTTCAGTTTTTTCATAGATTGTAACTCCTTAGGATTAAGCTGAGCCGCAAATGAAAGCACTAGAATTAATCGCGAAACCTCTATGTCATTGGGCAGTTGTCACGCTTTGATTTTCATGATCTTCCTCCATTAGTACGTCAACTTCGAACACGCAGCAACTTTTTAACAATATGATTCTCATGTTAGAAAATAAGCTTGGAATCGAAAATGATTGTTTCATTAACGTTCCATTCTTTTTTGAAATTGTACCGAAATTTGTTAGCGCTATCAAAAACGAGCGAAAAAACAAGACTGGAGGTATGGTGTAGTCTTGATTTGAATTTTTGATTAACTTCAGGTTGGTCAATAGTCTCAAACATCCTTCATCGTCGATAAGAATGAAAATAAAATTGCTGTATCATAGAATTCTTTCTAGCTTCTTACCTTGCTTGATTCCTTTCACGATAGGCATCCCCTTGTGTTCTCATGCCTCAATTGGAAACATCAAATTTGTTAGATACTCGATGCTAAGGGGGTTATCTTCGAATTCACAAAACTGCGTTGTGCAGGACAAAGAGGGATTTATCTGGATCGGTACCAACGACGGATTAAACCGCTTTGATGGTTACACGTTCAGGGTGTATAGAAAAGATCCTGCCGATAGCCTAAGCTTGAGAAGCAACGTAATCAATTGCCTGTTTGTCGATAGCAAAGGCGAACTGTGGATTGGGACATTGGGAGGGGGGATAAGCCGATACGACAAAGACAGAGATGATTTCTACACGTATCCAGCACTTCAAAGTTATAACATAACCTGCATGGCCGAAGATAAATATGAAAGGCTTTGGATAGGTACCACGTGGGGCCTCTACATGCTTGATTCCACAAGGAATAGCTTCAAACGGTATTTGATAAGCCCATTCAATGCGGCAGACTCAAACGCAATCGCTGGTAATTACATAGACAAGATGGTCACAGACGACAACACCTTGTGGATCGCTTATCCAACAGGAATTCTGGGTGCGTTGAATACAACCGCCATGACATTCAAGAATTATAGATTGTTTGATGTCCCAAGCTACGAGACGGCAACTTTCGCGGTAACATCACTCGTGTTGGATAATGACAAAATCTGGATAGGTACTTGGAGCAAAGGAATTTGGGTTTTTGACAAAACTACTGGCCGACTATGGCCATTCGAAAACGAAAAAAGCCGCTACATAAATTTCATTTTCAAAGATACCGGAGACAGACTCTGGTACAGCCCAGAGACAGAAGGGTTGGTATTGATAGATGGACAAAAGCAGATTAATTATAAGGAGGATGACTTAGACCAAAATAGTATTTCCTCGAACTCATTGTCAAATATTTTCCAGGATCGAGAGGGAGATCTATGGATAACGAGCAAACTCGGGGATTTGAACTGTGTTGCGCTTGATTCTCCATTTCGCAACTGGTTTGAGAATGCAAACTCTGTGCATGCTTTGACAAGCACCCTAATAAACACGGTGATCGAAGATTCCAGGAATAGGATCTGGGTGGGGTACGACGACGGCGGGATAGATATTCTTGATGCAGATAATGTTAATCCCAGAATACACATCAAGGGGGACAATCAGTCCGGACTCGGCCCAGGGGCCGTGATGACTATCTATGAAAGCAAGAATGGAACTATCTGGGTTGGAAAATATCTGGACGGATTGAGAAAATACAACGAAGCCACCAAATCATTTATCTCCTTCAAGCATAAAGATGGTGACAGCAGGTCAATTGCAGGAAACGATGTTAGATCTATTTCAGAGGACAGCCATGGGAATTTGTGGATCGCTGTTCACGGGGGCGGGGTCGATATGTATGATCCAAAAACCGAAATATTTACTCATCATAAACATGATGACAGCAATCCATCGACCACGATGTTGAACGACTGGACATATGCAACCTTCTGCGACAGACAGGAGAATATCTGGGTCTGTTCTGTTGAGGGTGTTTCGGTTCTTTCAGAAAAAGGGCAAGCCATTAAACACTATACTAAGAACAAATCCGGACAATACAGCCTTAGCGATTTGCCTCTCGTAGGCCTCGTTGATTCGAAGAATCTTGTATGGATAGGAACGGTAGATGGGCTGAATCGACTTGATCCTAAGACTGGCATCATAAAGAGATATTCTACGAGCAGCGGACTCCCCAACAACGTAGTCACAGGTATTCAGGAAGACAATAATCACGATATTTGGGTAAGTACAGCTAATGGCTTATCAGAATTTCATCAAGAGGATGAATCATTCACAAATTTCTCAATACGGGACGGACTCGCAACCGACGAGTTTAATAAACCGGCATCTTTCAAGAACAAAAAGGGGGAAATGTATTTCGGTGGGAAAGGGGGATTGACCCGTTTCAATCCCGACAGCATAAAAATAAATAGCTACAAACCACCAGTCTATATAACCGAATTCAAATTATTCAATCGCGATGTGAAGATAGCTGAAGGCGGTGCCACAAATGGAATCTCCATCCCACAGCAGGTGGCCTTTTGCAATGAAGTTACGCTGGAACACGACCAAAATGTAATCACTTTGGGATTTGCCGCTTTGAATTATCTTGACCCTGAAAAGAATCAATACAAATATAGATTGGAAGGTTTCGACCATTATTGGTCGTTTGCAGGATACAAGAGGGAGGTTACCTACACGAACCTTGATCCGGGAACATATGTCTTTAGAGTAGTAGCATCCAATAATGATGGGCTTTGGAACAACGACGGGGCGTCGCTTAAGATCATTGTCAAACCTCCATTCTGGAAAACGAGCTGGGCTTATGCCATCTATTTCGCATTTGTAATTTTTCTCCTTTACGTTTTTAGACGGTTGACGCTGCATGAAGCCGCGATAAAAAGAAAACTGGAATTCGAGGAACTTGAAATAGAGAAACTTCATGAGATGGATTTGTCGAAGATGAAATTCTTTGCCAATGTTTCTCATGAATTCCGTACTCCGCTAACTCTCATTATCGGGCCGATAGAAAAGCTAATCCATGATGTAACGGACGAACTACAGCAAGTGCAACTGAAACTTGTGAACCGAAATGCCAAGCGATTGCTTCGCCTCATCAATCAGTTGATGGATCTCAGAAAGATCGAGGGAGCAAAAATGGAATTGAATCTCACGAAAAACGATGTTGTCCTTTTCTTGAGAGAAATTGTCGATACCTTCAGCCAGGACGCCGTGCAACGAAACATCAGCTTCACTTTCAAGCATTCTCATCCGTCATTTGATGCCTGGTTTGATACCGACAAGCTGGACAAGATTATTTATAATCTTCTGGCAAACGCGTTCAAGTTCACTCGCGATAACGGTGCAATTACAGTCTCACTGGATATCGATGTTCCCTGTACCGACGAAGTATCGAGGCAAAATAACAACGTGGTTGAGCCAAAAGACAAGACATTCAAGATATCCGTTAGAGATTCTGGGATCGGAATTCCGAAGGATGCTCAAGTAAGAATTTTCGACAGATTCTATCAGGTGGAAAACCCCCTTACCAACCAGGGCACAGGCATAGGATTATCCCTTACATCTGAGTTAGTCAAGCTTCACAATGGAAACATATTTGTCGAAAGTGAACCGGATAAGGGGTCGGTATTTACGGTCGCTCTTCCGCTATGGTTAGATGAGGCTGAACTGCCGCAGCCACCGCGTCTCCTTGAAAGCGAAAAGTCAAGTAGCATGCATGGGAGAGAGGCTTTCGTCGAAGAAAGTAATAGATCAAGCAAATCCAGCGGGCGCCAAAAGACCAAGGAGGGATTCCCGAGAATCCTAATAATCGAAGACAATGCAGACATGCGGTTGTTCATTAAGAATGAATTTACAGACAACTACAATGTTGGCGAGGCTCGTGACGGAATCACCGGAATTCAAAAGGCTTTCGAAGAAATTCCAGATGCGATTATCTGTGATGTTTTGATGCCCGGTAAAGATGGCTACGAGGTCTGCAGAACTTTGAAAAATGATGAGCGGACAAGCCACATACCCATCATACTGTTAACCGCAAAAGGTTCCGAAGAAAATACAATCCAAGGACTTGAGAGCGGTGCAGACGATTATGTCGCCAAACCTTTCAATGCTGCCATTCTTAAGGCCAGAATTAAGAACTTGCTCGATGCCAGGATTTCGCTACGAAGAAAATTCATGAAAGAGCCATTTGCATCATTAGCGGACATCTCTCCTTCTAAGACTGACGAGAGACTCTTTCAGAAAGTCTATTCCATCGTTGAGAAGAATTTGGACAATCCAAACTTCGACGTAAATGAATTCGCATCCGAGATTGGGATGAGCAGGACCCAATTGTACCGGAAGATTTATGCGCTCTCCGGTGAATCTCCAAAGGAGTTTGTCCGCGTCACAAGACTGAAGAAGGCCGCTGAACTCTTGGCCACAACGGATAGTAATGTGACCGAAGTGACATATTCAGTTGGATTCAGCTCTCTTTCGTATTTTACGACTGCATTCACGAGATATTTCGGCATGAATCCCACGAAGTTCATGGGAAAACACACCACATCTGGGCGGAGCTACAGGCGCTCCAGCTCGACATAAATAGGTGCTATCGCTGAATACCACCTCTGATTTTTTCAATATTTTTATCATCCTGGGGATGGTAATTGGCATCAACATATAACTGTTGAGCCAGTACCAAAAAGAATAGAATTGCAAATGATAATAGAATGTTGTTTTTTCTTGTTTTCATTTTTTTGACTCCCGTTTGGCTGAGGATTCCCGCCGGTATTGCGACTGAATCAGACTTAGTTGCTTAATTGGTCCAACCACCAAGTTGAGTTGCAGATTCAATTGTCCTTAACCTTTACCGGACAATTAAGGCGTCGACAGCAAACTGGCTGATCTTGTCCTTGACAAATGACAGTGAACAGACCAACTGCTAAAAGGAGTATGACTTTCATTTTTGTGTCAGCAAATGGATGAATGCGGAAAACAATAAGCCAGTTTGCTTAGTACGACTTCCCACAAATTCCACTTCAGCATTTTTGCAAAGGATATCCACGGTTTATCTATCTTACTTGAATTGAGATATTCGAGCCCTGAAGACCTTCAGACTTCGCGGAAAGATGAATTGTGCCATGTTCTCGTTTCGATTGAACCACAGCTAAACACAGACCATGGAATGCCTTTCGCCCCGGGGCATCGAAATACTCGTGGCTGATAGGGTTGCCGTTGCCCACTCCTGCGATGACGCCCTCGCCTTCGATTTTAAATTTCACAAGGTTGTCGGCGTTGGGGCAGACCCCACCTTTCTTATCCACAATCTCGACTTTGACATACGAAAGGTCTTCACCCTCGGCGTTGATTTTGGTGCGATCCGGCACCAGTAATATTTTGGCCGGAGCGCCTGCGGTTTGGACTTCATCAGCGCAAACTATCTTCCCGCCGTTTTTAGCAACTGCCTTTAATGTTCCCGGCAGCATACGGAACTTTCCATACCAAATGTAAATCTTTTGTATCGCTGAATTTCTTTTCACCAAGTGATTTCCAATTCTCAGCCGAAGGCTGATCAGCCTCTGGCTGAAAAATAGCTCCACCGACTCACAGTTACTGTAACACCAGACGGGAATCTCCTGCCCTTCGAAACCTTGCCAGTTCCAGTGTGGAAGAATGTGAACCATGGGCTTGTCCGTCCACTGGCTCTGATAAAGGTAATAGCGATCCTTGGGAAAACCGCACAAATCCACAATTCCGAAATACGAGCTGACTGAAGGCCAGGGGAAAGGTGATGGTTCGCCGATGTAATCGAAGCCCGTCCACACAAATTCACCAGCAACCCATGGAGCATCTTTGATTGCTTTTAGATAAGATTCCGCTGTGCTGTCGTCGTAAGAAGTACACTGGTTGTTTAGCTCTTTTTTGATTTCCAAAGTACCGGCGTCTAGAACCAGGTTGTATTCTCCGCGCGTGCTGACTGCCGATGCGGTTTCAGAAGCAAACAGCTTCGCTTTTCCCTCCAAAATTTTGTAAAAGGGTATTTGATAATTGATGCCAACCACGTCGAGTGGTTTAGAAAAACCGCTTTTGACTGCTTCAGCCGGTGAGTTACATGCTGAGGTAACCGGCCGGGTCGAGTCCTCCTTATGACAGATATCCACAAGCCGCTTAGACATTTCGTAGGCATCAGGGCTGTCCTGTTCAGGTATTTCGTTTCCAATGCTCCACAGAATAATGCTGGGATGGTTCCTGTCGCGATGAATCATGTCCGTCAGATCTCTCTCGCTCCACTCGTCAAAAAACCGGCCGTATCCGTACATCGTCTTTGACTTTTTCCATTCATCAAAAGCCTCGTCCATAACCAGGAAGCCCATGCGGTCACACAAATCCAGCATCTCAGGATCAGGAGGATTGTGGCTCGTGCGTATGGCGTTGCATCCCATACTTTTCATAATTTCCAATTGACGCTCAATGGCCCGCTTGTGCACTGCTGAGCCCAAACATCCTTGATCATGATGCACGCACACGCCTTTGATTGCGACATGCTTGCCGTTTAAGAAAAATCCCTTGTCCATGGTAAATTCGAACGTGCGGATACCGAAAGGCGTGACACTATTGTCCAATGTCTCCCCATTCACACTGACTTTGGATTCAACATGGTAAAGTTGAGGATTTTCCAGCGACCACAATTTTGGCTTTGAAACTTTGAGGAACTGCTCGAAGACGCCGATGCTGTCTGGTTCCACTGTTTGATTGGAGCTGCTTTTGACGGCTTCTCGACCCGTTGCATCCATGATAACAGTTTCAAGCCTTACCTGCTGAACTGAGCTGGATTGATTCCCTATCTTCGTCTCAACCCGAACCGTCGCCTCGTTTTCAGACACTTCTGGAGTAGTGACATACGTTCCCCAATGCGCAATGTGGACTGAGTCTGTCATCGTCAAACGCACATGTCGGTAAATGCCTGCGCCCGAATACCAGCGCGAGCACGGCTGCTGCACACTGGCACGGACTGCAAGGACATTTTTCTCGCCGCCGAATTTCAGGTACGGAGTCAATTCGTACTGAAAGCTGGAATAGCCGTACGGTCGGTTGCCGAGATGAACGCCATTAATCCAGACATCGCTGTTCATGTACACGCCGTCGAACTCGATGAACACTAGCTTGCCTCGAATGCTTTCGGGCAATTTGAAATCTTTTCTGTACCAGCCCGTGCCTGCGTTTATGTATCCCGCGCCGCTTCCGCCCGGGCAGGTCGATTCAAATATTCCCTCCGTCACTCTTGTTCCATCATCATAGATGCCGCCTTGGCCTATTCCGTTGAACACCCGAACCGCAATGATGTTCCTGCCGCCATAATGGATGATTTCATGTGGGACCTTATAATGCCGTATGATATCCCATGCAGTTACGTAGTCGGGAGGAAAATGACCCATGCCGCCCACCTTCACGCCATTGAAATAGGTTTCGTCAGCATCGTCCACTTTGCCGACATTGATGACGATGTTCTTACCCTGTAAATCTGCGGGGATGGCCAGTTCACGCCTGAACCAGCCGTACACATATTCCTGGGTATAATTCGAATGTTCCTGCCATGACGCGGGGAGCTTTACGGTCTGCCAGGAGCTGTCGTCAAAATCCGGGGCCTTCCAAAGCGTATCGTCGCCTTCGTTGAATTTCCATTCTCCTCTCACGACCGGAAACTCGGTGACATCATTGCCTTTCGATTCAGACTTGGCAAGACCTTCAATGCTCCAGTCGTGGGGCACATCTACCTTGAGCCATGATGAGTCGTTATATTCCGGCTTTTCGGCGCCGTTGATTTCACCTGCACAGAATCGCCAGTTCGAATCGAACGACCCGACTTGCCTTTTTTCCCTGATGCCGCCGCATTTGCCAGTCGTGATAGGGATCAGAGATGCGAAGACCAGACAGATGGCTAGAGTTTGTTTGAAGTTCAACACGGGTAACTCCTTACTCGATAATAAATGTCATAAAAGAAACTATTCGAACTAGTAACAAGAGATCTTGGCAGCACTAGAAGTCAATCACAACTTTCGTCCCATTATAAGCCACTACTCTATCGTACTTTTCAACCGGCTCCATCCCGACGCCACTGTTTTTAGAAACCTTTACAATACTAAACTTCCGCTCACTGAGCATTCCAGGAAAAGAGCCATGACGATCGCTGATGGTCAAAACCTTTTTCGCATCGTCCCAGGTAAAAGTAATAGTAGAATAAATTCCTCTTTCGTAATCATAATTATCATTTTCGTCTTCGTACAATGTGAACTTGCCGTCGGCACCGGGATAGACGCGGATTTCAAGATTATCCCATTTTTTCTGAGTGGCATATTGCACTTTGGGACCGATCGGGATTATGGAACCTGCTCTCACGTACAATGGCATGATGTCAATTGGTGTTTCTTTGTTTACTGTTTGTCCGCCGCTGTATTTTTCACCTGTCCAAAAATCAATCCAATCTGTCCCACTTGGCAGATAAACCTCATCACTTTTTATTTTGCTGAAATCTCCAACTTTATTGGTATCATTATCATGAACAACTATTTTGGAATACATCGGCGTGGTTACCGGGGAAACCAATATCGACTTGCCGAACATATACTGGTCGTTGATGTCCAGCGCATGTTTATCTTTTGCAAAATCCATCACCAGGGCACGCATCATACTTGCCTGATGAGCCGTAACATCCCATGAGGTAGAATAAATATAAGGCAACAACCTGTAACGCAAATTTATGTACTTATCGATCGCATCATAAATCTCGTCACCTTTTTTACCGAATTGATAAATTTCACGCGGTGCATCAGTCCCGTGCGAACGCATCATAGGACAAAATGCTCCGAACTCTATCCAGCGCGCATACAGTTCGCGATAATTGGCGTCATCCAATTTCTTTGGAAAATTCCAAAGGAAGAACCCGCCTATGTCGCTGTTCCAGTATGGAATGCCGCAAAGCGAAAAATTTAAGCCTGCAGAAATCTGATCTCTTAGAGCATTCCATGATGCCACTACATCACCTGACCATGTGTCGGCACCGTACCTCTGTTGACCTGCGAACATTGAGCGCGTAAGTATGAAAACTCGTTTGGCAGATGTAATGGAACGCTGACCTTTGTAAACACCGCCAACGTGCATCAAAGGAAAGGCGTTGCGGACTTTGCGGAACGAACCCAGATAGGTATGATCGTCGAAATCGGAAGGCTTCACATTCAAATGGTCAGGCTCCGAAGAATCAAGCCACCATCCATCAATACCTAACGAAAAGAGTCCTTTGTTCAGAGAGTTCCAAAATATTCTACGCGCCTCAGGATTGAACGGATCGTAGACTCTCACTCCCGAAGGATGCGTGAGATCAGGAGGCCACACGTCTATGGAAGACAACGGCCAGGTATTGAAGTCAAGCAGCATCCCTTTCTTATCTAGAATTTCATATTGCTTTGTCTTGGGACCAAATGAGGCCCAAACCGAAATGATGATATGAGCGTGCGTATCGTGAATTTCATCGACCATTTTGGGGGGATTAGGAAATTCAGGATTCAGGAACTCCATGGCATTCCAATGGAAGTTGTCGCCCCAATATTGCCAGTCTTGAATGATGCCATCCAGGGGAACTCCCAACTCACGGTACTTTTTGACAACACCCACTATTTCATCCTGGCTTTTATAGCGTTCTCTGCTTTGCCAGTAACCGTAAGTCCACAATGGCAGCATCGGCACCTTTCCCGTCAGGTCACGCATTCGGGCGATCACGCCATGGGCATTGCCGCCGTACATAAAATAATAATCAATGCAATCGCCGACATCCGATTTGAATGTTGTGCTGTCCGGGTTGTCGACGAAAAGAGTGGGTGAATAATTATCCCAAAACAACCCGTAACCTTTTACGGATATGAAGAAAGGAATATAATCATCTGTATTTCCCTCAACCATATGTAAGGTGTCATTGCGCTGGTCCATTTTGCCTTGTTGCTGTTGTCCGAACCCATAAATGGCTTCATCTTTATCCAGGATAAATGATTGACTCACAGTAAAAGTTTTGACTCCGGCATCGCTGAAATCGGTGAAGGCAACACCATTTCCCTTTTCATCTAACAACGGCTCACCCGCTGGAGCTGAAAAGGAGATTTTTCCGCTTTTCAAATTCAGACCGACTTGAACACTATCACTATTCAAGAAGAGTTTATCTCCTGCCTGCTTTATTTTTAATGAAGTTTTTTGCGGAGTTTCAATCACCGAAAGACTTTTCTTAGTAAGAGATTTACCATCCGGCGATTTCAATACTCTGACAGTGGATGGATTATAGAATTGAATTTCTATATCGACGGAGTCAATCGTGGTCTTTATTCCCAACTCGGTTTTCTTGTACGATTGAGCGTTAGCAGCAACCGCCATGGCGACTGCAAGTGATGCGATCACGAAAAGTTTCTTGTTCATGTTTTTAGCCCTATTCAACAATTTTGTGGATACAACTAAGATCTCTATAGACAATTCATTCGTGCAATTTTGAACCTCAACCACTTATTTGCCGTAGAGCCGATCAAGGAGCATGTATCGCTCATGTACCATGGCGGTCTCAGGCATTGCCATGGTATTTAAGCCGATGTGCATTATGTTTACCGGCCCAGAATCTATGACAGCAGGCCACTCGGGAACGCCCAAACCGTTGGGATTACCTGTTTTAATAAAATTGGCAAAGAACGACTGCATAATCTCAGATATTTTATAATCTTCAGGCTGCCAGTTATAGACCCGATTAGTCGGCAAATTCCCTAATGCATATTCTATCTCGGATGAGTGCACTGCACCTTTAGCTCCTGTTGGCGACACTTTAGGATCAACATTAGCCACATTGATTTCCGATCTTAGCGCGGGACGCGGTCGTTCGTACCTATATCGATACACCGGTTTCCCGCCTGTTTTGTGCTGCATGTCGAACCACTTCCACGTACCGAACCCGATAAATCTATCTCCAGCTAAATCAGTAGCCGCCTGTTCCACCTCATCATCGCTAGAAGCATGATAGACTTTCAACATTTGTTCTGCATTTTCGCCATAGAGCTTCTGCACAGCCCTAGTGAAGTTTTCTACCGTTGGTTTCTCCTGACCAAGCACTCCATGGTAGTTCGACTCTGCCGAGTTCCATCCGACAAGCAGCGGCACATGAGCCTGTTCTCCGGCTCTAAAAATCTCATCGGGACTCTTGGGAAGGAAATAACCATCTATAGTTACTGAAAAATATATACCCGGCAGCTTCGAGGCTGCAGCCAGCAATTTCTCTGCCGGGACAGCCCTGAGTTCTGCAAGCGAATTTGCATGGATGCTTTTTGCAAAATCAACTCCAATTTTTTCAGCATCGGCAAGCGTCAGCAAAAGAGTACCCCCGAGAAGTGAACCACTTTCGCCTATCCCTCCTGCGATCAAATCTCTTGACAATGGAGAAGCCATTTGTGCACTTACCGAGAATGATCCTGCCGATTCGCCGGCATTAGTAACTTTAGAAGGATCACCGCCAAAGGATTCGATATTGCGATTCACCCATTGCAATGCAGCCGCTTGATCCAATAATCCATAATTGCCGGATGAATAGTGCGGCGATTCTTTCGTTAGCTCAGGGTATGCCAGAAAACCGAACACTCCGAGACGGTAGTTTACCGTGACCACCACGATGCCCCGTCGGGCCATGGATTCGCCATCGTATCGGATTTCAGAAGCACCTCCAGCCAAAAAACCACCTCCGTAAAAATAGACGAGAACCGGCAAGCGATCATGATCCGATTTTGCAGGTGTCCATACATTGAGATACAGACAATCCTCGCTAACACTATCCGATCGGAAAACCATATCGGAAAAAATTGGTGCTTGCATCGGTCGCGGGCCAAATTTCTTTGCTTCACGCACACCAGTCCAGTTTCTTACAGGTTGGGGTTCTTTCCAGCGGAGATCACCTACCGGCGGGGCAGCGTAAGGGATTCCTCTAAAGATGAGAACTCCCGAATCGTCGATCCCATCGATCACACCATTCTCAGTTCTTACCTTCGGTGTGGCATCAAAATTTACCTGAGCATAAACAATGGAGCTTATCATTAAAGCCAGACAAAGAATGAACGAAACATTTTTCATAATGCACCCACTTTCGATTAATCATAATTGCTTTATTAATTCTATACTGCAGTTCCTGAGCCTATTTCATGTATCTCACTCCCCTGTAATACCTTTCGGCTCCAGGATGTAATGGCACACCAAAATTCTGCCAGACAGTCTTCGGATCATAAGTATATGGCCTGACGAACCATTTTAATGCTCCATGGTTTTCATCTATAGCTTTAGCAAGGTCATACGCAGCCTTTTCAGGAGTGTCATCGCGCGCAAAGATGGCTTCTCCAGATCTGCCCAGGGTTTTTATCGAACGATCAAGACCCCTTAGTAAACCGCAACGAGCCTGAACAAATTCAGCATCAACATTTTGCTGAGCAATTAGTTTCATCTAATCCTCAGGCAATTCTAAGAAATATAGATCAAATCTCTGACTCAATGTTGTCCATGAAGCAGATTCAGGGTTCAATGATGGACTTGCCAGAAATCCGGCAACAATATCAAAATCGCCTTTCAAAGCCTCATCCATGGTGACTCCGATTTTACCGCCCCATGCTTTTATATCATCGGCAGATATGCCATAATATTTCAGGATGGTCATCATGTTGCCGTCGGCACCCATAATTTTTACGGGCAGGTGCTGCCGCTTGATGGTGGCAAAGTCTTTGATTCCTGATTCCTTCTTTACAGCGAAGAGATAATAAAATGGATCCTCGATTTTTGCGATCAGGCGAATGTTACGATAGGGTCCCTTGCCAGCCAGTTTCCCGTTGTATGCGGCACTCAACATAGCACTCGATGTTGCGCCAAAATCCACAGGTGCATTGACACGCACATTCACTCCATCTTCAAGATTTATTGAATCAAGCTGCGGGGGATAATCATGCTCAGAAACAAGGCGCGGTCCATATGATCGGTTACAATTACGGCAGAGAATTACAGAATAGCCAAAAGGTTTCATTGGTTCTTGAACAAAATCGCCAAGTTCTCCCCATGGACATCCGCAATCGCAAGCGGCGGCCATAACTGGCCTCTTTACGGCCCAACCTGTTTTGCCGATATCCATGGTATCCTGTGCCGCAAGATTCGCGGCTAGCAGCACAATCAGTATGTCTATGATGAGAACTGTCCTGTTCAATTCGAATTCTCCTGCAACTCTCAATATGTCGTCGGGCCCTCGATAGTTCTTCTGTTACCGCATTCAGTGCACTGAATCTTGCAACAGCTTCTTCAGCAATTCGAACTTCTCAGGGCTGGTAATGGGTCGCGGTTCCATCTTGTCGCCCAATTCCATCGTCTCCTCTGGTGTTTCATTAAAGGCCGGCCACTTTGGCAATCCAATTCCATTCGGATCTCCCGTCGCAATGAAGTTCGTCCAATAGGTCGACATTGTCGTCGCAATCTTCTTGTCTTCCGTCGTCCACGGTCGAGGTGACTGGCTCAGGTTGTCGAATACATACGGCAGTTCGGATGAGTGAAATGATTGATATTGTTCTTTTGTGGCTCCCGGCTGCGAATGCATAAATAGATATGTGTATGTTTTTGTCTTATCGGTCTCCTCACGTTTCTCTGCCCACAGGTGCATTGAGACCATAGACATGTCACGTGCTAATATCTTTTGCGACTCTGCAGCTTCTCGTTCCGTAGAAGCAGGATAAAGTTTCAGAATTTCATCAGCCAGTGCACCGCCCTGTAGCCTCACCCGCTTCCGAAATTCTTCAGCAGAGACCTTGCCGTAGCTGTCGCCGAAGCTCCCTTCGTCTGCGACCCAACCGGTAATCGTAGTGACATCAATCTGCTCGCCAGCTTTAAAGATATCATCCACACTCTTCGGCAAAAACCATCCGTCGACGATCGGAAGAAAGTGGTACTTGTCTTTAGTAGAATCGATCAATTCAGCCGCTTGCATCCCTCTTAATTCAGCTAATGAAGAGGCACCCATGGCTTTGGCGAACCTTTCTCCATTCTGTTCCGCCGACTTCAGATATTCTCCCGGGCCGATCCTGTAGTCGGTGCCGCTTTCGGCGACCGCCCGAATGAACAGTCCTTTCGCGAGCGGTGATGCTGTCAAATAGTTTACAGATGCCGCACCTGCCGACTGTCCCATGATCGTCACGTGAGCCGGGTCCCCACCGAAAGCCGAAATATTCTTATGGATCCATTCAAGCGCCGCCACCTGGTCCAGCAGGCCGTAGTTTCCAGAAGAATTGTGTTCCGATTCCTTCGTTAATTCTGAAAGTGCGATAAATCCAAACACACCAGCTCGGTAGTTGATCGTAACAACAACCAATCCTTTCTTCGCCAGGTGCTCGCCGTTGTAGACTGGTACATCGCCAGAGCCGCCTGTGAACGCGCCGCCGGGAATATACATCACGACCGGACGCTTTTCCTTTGACGATTTCGCCGCAGTCCAGATGTTCAGGTACAGGCAGTCCTCGCTCACTTCCCCTTGCGGCTGATATTCCTTGGTCCACGGTCCCAATCCACTCACCATTACTTGCATAGGATTAGCCGAAAACTTGTCGGCTTTTCGTACGCCTTCCCAAGGTGCCGGAGGACGCGGCTCGCGCCAACGCAACTCACCAACGGGCGGCGCCGCATAAGGAATGCCTCTGTAAACCGCGACTCCATCTTCGAGTGTTCCCTGTAACAATCCTTCTTCGACTTTCACCGGCTCAGCCTGTTGCGCAATGGAAAGGGGAGCAAACATCAAAAACGCCGCAACGCAAAAAGCTAGGTTTCTCATGCGTTGGTTCCTATCATTTGAATGTTGATTCTTTTCACATTTGCTCTCCAGAATCATCACTAGAAAATATTATAAAGAAGAAATTCCTGTCTTTTTCTTAAGACGGTTTATATAGAATTACTTTCAATGTCATAATTATCATTTAGCCCACGCTTCTCCCTCTGGCGTCCACCGCCATTTGAAATATGCATCCAGTACCTTAAGAGATTTGGCGCTAGGTACCGTTCCCGTATGCGGCGTCTGGCTGAAGTACATCACCGCAGGATTATCATCGCTGAATGCCGGCCATGATGGCACACCTTTTCCGTTGGGATCGCCATACTTGGCAAAGTTCGTCCAATAGGTAGCCATGGCCTCTGAGATTGCCAGGTCCGTCTTTGTAGTCTGAGGATTCGAGGCATCGAGGTGCTCGAAGACATATGCTACATCCTGACCGTGTGGCGAGCCATATCCATATCGAGGCGAGTCCTTCGGGTAGTCAGGATGCTGATCGAAATAGTAGAGGTATGCCTTGAATTTTCCCATCTTCGACTGGAGTCGAGCCCAGCTCCACGTATGCCAGCCAAATGCCGCATCGCGCATCAGGTCACGCGCAGTTTTCGGAGCCTTCCCAGAACCGGCAGGATAGGCTTTCAGAAGACTATCAGCGTAGGTGCCCGTAGCGCGCCTCGACGCCGGCGATGTACTGCTCCGAGGTCTGCTGTGGAGGTGAGAAGCTCGCGCCTTCGTCAGAGTTGTAGCCCACAAGAATAGGTGTGTCATTGAACTTGCCTTCCTCATAGAGCTTGTACTGATTGTCGGGAATAACCCACCCATCTATGGTGGGCCACGCCAGGCCGCGGATAGCCGGAAGTTTGCCGGCAGGGATTTTTCGCAGTTCCGCGATACACGAAACCCTCGCGCTGTCGGCATATGCTTGCCCGGCACGCTCTGCATCCGCCAGTCGTTTTAAGTTCTCGCCAGGATAGGTGGTGGCTCGCGGAGGACCGAAGTTGCCACCACTTTCCGAAATTGCACCTTCGAACAATCCCTTAGCCAGCGGAGATGCGCATAATATGCTGACCGCAATTCCTCCGGCTGATTCGCCGAAAATTGTAACATTGTTTGGATCGCCGCCGAATGCTGTGATGTTCTTCTTCACCCACTTGAGACCTGCGATCATATCCAGAATGCCGTAATTCCCCGAAACATGATGCGGACTTTCGGCACTTAATTCCGGTTCGGCAAAGAATCCAAGCTGACCGACTCGGTAGGCAATGCTAACAAGTACTACACCCTTCTTAGCCAGATTCGCACCATTGTAATTCGGGTCAGAGGTAGATCCAAAGTTGAACCCGCCCCCGTATATCCAAACAAACACAGGAATGCGGTCACTCGCAGATTTCGCCGGTGTCCAAACGTTCAGATATAAGCAGTCCTCACTCATATCAGGACCGCTTCCCGCCCCCTGAATTGGAGATGGCCCAAACTTGGTGGCTTGCCGCATGCCCTTCCATTTCGCAGCGGGTTGAGGTGGACGCCAGCGTAGATCGCCAACCGGCGGAGCGGCAAACGGGATGCCTTTGTAAACTGTCAACCCGTCTTCATACGTTCCCTGTAACAGTCCATGTTCCACTTTCACCGGCGCAGGTTGCTGCGCTGTGGCATGTCCGGCAACAAACATCACAAACATTGCAACTAACAATTTTATGTTCTTCATGAGAATGGTTTCCTTTACAAATATTATCTACTACTCAAGTTTGTTTTCACGTCCCCAAATAGAATCTGGGAACGAGATTAAGAAACTATCAATTACGGATTATATCTCGGCCCAAGTATCAGTTTATCACCTAAATTATCCACCTCGTACAGTTGCGGCTTCCTCGGACCTTTCTCCTCTGCGTGATGCACTATGAACAAACGCCTGCCTTCGAACGTAGTAAACAACATACCATGACCTGAATTGTCTCCTTTCAACGCTTCTTTTTCTTGTACCCACGGACCTTTGATGCTTCCCGATTCGGAATACGCTACACCCTGCGCATATCGATGAGCACCCCAGCTTGACCACAGCATGCCGAGCCTGCCGGTTTTAGTGCGGAACATTTCCGGTCCATCAGTAACCCATCCTGGCATCTTTAATCCAAAGGTGGCTTCACCGATGCTGTTCATCTCTTTCGACCACGGTGCTTCACTGGCACGGAAGATGGTTGTCGGTTCTGCGGTTCGATGTGTCAGGTCCTTTGAAAGCGGCATGTACGCCATGGTTCCATCGATGAGCTGTGTCCATTCATGAACGAATACTAAATAAGTAGTATCATTCTCTTCATAGAGTGTGCCGTCAATAATATCCCAATCTTCAGGACCGAGACAGAACTCATGATCGACTACGAGGGGTTTAAAAGGTCCATCGGGCGAATCGGCGACCAAAAGCTGTGTCTGATTACGCGGCACATTGTATCGGCGGGGTACGTATTCGATCAGATGACCGTGATCACTCCAGGTGCCGGCTAAATAATATTTATTCCCGATATGATGGATCTCAACTGCCGCTACCCAATGTCCATTCATCCATGTTCCCGTGAGGTCGATGATCGGATAAGGACCAGTCCACATCTTTAAGTCTTTACTTTTGTAGAGGCGGCCGCCAGTCCCTGTCAGATAATACATATGGGACCTTTCATCGGGACAGATATAGGGATCGCTCATTGAAATGTCGTCCAGTGAAACCATTTCGATTTTCGATTCGGGACGCGGCTGCGGCATTATCTGTCCTTGTCCGCTGGATCCTGGAGGTGGTCCTCCGAAATTCTTCTGTCCCGAATCGGCAGGGGGCGCCTGTATACCTGGAACTATTTGTTTTTTCTCACTTGCTCCCCTCTCGTCTTGCGGTATATTGGGTTCCGCAACTTCGTATCCTAACAGAGAAAGCATTTTAATGGCGTATCTCGTCCCAAGTTTTCTGTACCCGGCAGGGGTAAAATGCAGATGGTCGAACCGTGCGGCACAGCCGCTTGAAGAAATGATGTACGAGTTTGGAAGTACTTTCGGAAGCATTGCAATGACGTTGTTCATCGCCGCGCAGGCACCGTTTTCGTCGGCATTCACCAGCTCCCCGGAAAGCAGCGGTGTTGATGTGGGATTGAGATTCAGATCCTTGATCAGGTTGTCATAGATACCTTTGACTTTTAACGTCCACGCGCTGTCGTCGGGGTTCGATTCTCCCTGGTGCAGCAGAACGCCTTTTATCACTCCCTCCTTCTGCGCCAATTTTGCCATTTCTACGAGATATGCATATGGATTGCCATTGTAGGTTTTAATAATGTTAGCCATCCACGATGGTGCCGTCGAAGCGTACGTTTGAAAACTATCTTTTTGAAACAATTCTATCTTACACCCTGCAATGGCCACACTCACGACTCCCACTTTTATGTTCTTCGGAAGGTGGGCAACCATTGTTCTTCCGAAATAATCCACAGGGCAGAGACCGGTGTTGGGACGGCACAACGGTGGAACGGCAGTGTACCAATGTCCCTTCTCCCGGCCTAGTTTTGGAAAATCAATACTTGCCAGCACCTGGAAACGATCATCCACGTTCGTAGTATCCTGCGGTTCAACTCCTGGAAAGCCCTCCATATTTGATTGTCCGAAGCACAAAAAAATGTAAAAATTCTGATCTTGTGAAAAGACCTTTGTGGTTGTTAAGAGTAACCCCATCAACAGAAACTTCAGAAACCTATATTTCATTCTAGCTCTCCAAATGTATGTTAATAGATTTTTCGTTTTCTCCCGAACCGTGTATGAGATATTGATCGATCTTCTTCATGGCGTTCTGAAGGTCCAACGCGACTTGTCACTCGTTGGGTCGAACTTGGCGAGGGTGGGCGTACTGTTGCCGACAGCGGTGAGAACCAAAGGTGCGTCGGAATTTTGCACAACCTTGGGCATGATGCGGCAAGTGCCATCGGTCAACTGGTCGATGCGCCACAGCTGTTCCGGACTGCCGGTGAAGGTTGGAACCGTCACAACCTCGCTGTCCGCTGTGGAAGCGAGCGCGCGATCCGTTCCGGCAATAGTGATCTTGAAATAGGGTGAGCCGGGATAGCCGCCAACGCTGTCGACGGGTGTGATTGTCCACTCCTGATGAGGGCGGAACAAGTAATCGCCCAAGCGGACTTCGATATCCCCGGTCGGCCAATTCTTCGAATCCTCGGCGAGACTCTGGGGCGGAACCGGTTTCACGGGTTCATCAGGAGGGCGTCCAAAGAAGCGCATGCCGCCGGCCATTCGCACGAAATCCACAGCCAGTTCCAGTGCGTAGCCGCTGCGCTCAGACTGAATCTCATACGTGCCTTCCTTGAAGTTATCGCCGGCAACGGGCCATCCGTCTTTCCAGAGCAGCGGGCGAATGCCAAGCACGCTACGACCACCTTGCTCCAGGTCGGCCTCGTAATGACATGAGAATTTCTGAACTCCGTCGCCAAGGTCCAGCAAACCAAAGTGACCCGCCCCGACGAAGTGACCGCTGGCGCCGACAAAAAATTTGCCTCCACCTTTGAGCATGTCCACGCCCATGTTGTCAAGATAGGAGCCAGTCACTTTTCTTGATCGACCCACGACTATATTATAGGTGGAATTGGGGCCGTCGCAACACGTGCCATGATCGCCGAGAAGATAGTACCAGCCGTCGCGATAAATCAAATCGGTGGCTTCGCAATCGATGGCGATATTAACGGGCTGGTTGCTGGGCATGCGCACGCCCGTTTTGGGATCGAGCTCGACAATCCGTATGTAACCGAAAAAAGTTCCATAGGTGAGCCACAGCCGGCCATCGGTAGGATCGAGCAAGAACGCCGGATCGATTGCATCGCAGTCCTCGACGCCGTTAGACGAGGCCACGACGCTGTCGTCTTTAAATCCGAAATCGGGGGATTTGGGATCGAGCGTCTTCGTCCACATGACGTGGACATTACTGGCGTGTCCACCTGCCAATCCGCCTCCTCCCTTCGCGTAGGTCACATAGTAGCGATCCCCGATGTGGATGACGTCTGGAGCAACTCCGCCGCCGGGGCGCACGGCCCCGCTGTTCCATGTCCAGCCGTCGTCGGAGATCAAGCCTCCACCACCAGTGCCGAAAACGTAATACTTGCCATCGCAGCACATGATGGTCGAGGGATCGTGGATGTAAGGTTTGCCGATCTGGGCGAATGCCGGACTAGACAACCCAAAATAGAGCAGGGCGGAAACCGCTGCTGTTAATATACGGGATTTCATAAATCCTCCGAAAACAAAACGATTAAGACTAAAATTAGGACAATTCGTTAATTTCCAGCGTTTTCAAAGCTCATGGAGAGATCCTTGATCGGTTCACCATTCTCATCGATGAAGCGAACGCAGAAATCGCTTAAGCCGGGGCCGTTGATAACAGCGCTGCGAATAACATTCGGGCCCTTGTTGAGTGTGAGGCGTTTGGAGACGCAGTCATCCATAACCATGCGCCGATCACCTGAGAGGATGACGGCTTCCTTGCTGTTGAGCCACCACATGGATGCCGAATTGGAGCCGACAGCCATGCGAACGTTATTCATTTCCCGCGGGCTGTTGACAACGGTAACAGCCCAGAACAGAACACCGTACGTTTGCTTGTTTAGACCGTACGCGAAACGAAAGAGCTTGACGTTGAAATTAGGAGATTCTAAGGCGTGCCATGTGAGTATCCTGACCTGCAACCGTAACCCTGTCGCCGTCGTGCGGTACCACGGTAAACTGGTTGGGGAAGTACTCTGTATTGAAGGCGTTCCGAATGTAGCTGTCGGTAAATACGGTGTTGCTGCGGTTCGGCTTGTTAATTGGCTCGAGGAGCAGCCAGCGCTGGAGAAAGCCTTCGGCGTCCGGTGCCTTGGAGGACAATGTGGCTGGCGTGAAGTAAGGCGCGAGGCTGCGAGCAGTATCGCTGGCAGTATCGCTGGATGTGGCGCCGCGAGCGGTACTCTCTGACGAAGCAGAGCAACCTTGAAATGCCAATACAACCAAGAGGCTGAATGCCAGCGTAATGATATTGCGGAACATGTTCATAGTAGACCCTTCATAGAATTTTAGATTCATGTAAGCGAAAAGAGGACGAATCTCTTTCGATAATACTGGTATATACAATTCATGCCGCATTGCAAAACGCCTTAATTGAACAAGTGTCAGCAGCGTCTACAAAGCCGGGAATAATTATCCAATCTTCTTCCCGGCTTCCTGAAGTAATTCAATCCAAGCACATTGTAAGAAAGACAATTCAATGTCCGCATGAAGGCCCGTTCTACTTCGATTCACTGTTTGGCACAGGAACTCTCTTCAGGATGATCTGCATAGTATCTCCTTGCATTCCCGGAACCCTCATGGAGATGGAATCACTCATAAACGTGCACTGATGATTAATGGTCATCTCATTGAAACTCACATCGAAGGTGAACTTTTTGCCATCGACTTTTCCATTAATAATTGGCATATCTCCCATTTGGGTTGCAACTGTACCAGTTAAGCTATCTGCGCTTACCTTGAAATTGAATGTCAAATCCATAGGGCCATTTGGAGTTTGCATTTCCCCCTTCCACTTTCCGTCAATACCCTGAGCATGACAGATGCTCACGACCAAAAATGTTGTTACGCAAAAGTAAAAGAACCGTGACATGATTACTCCTTTCAAAATATGTTAATGTATTATGGTTGGTTTTGTTGCTTTGGCGAATCCTCTAGCTTTCTTGGAGAATGCAAGACACTATTCGCGTCGGGGCACACTCCGCTCATACAATCAATGTCTCCATGCAAATTGGTGTCAATGTATTTCTCTCGTATCATCCGTTCAACTATTCTATTGTAATGATGACCGACTTTAGATCCTTATTATCGGAGCTCGTTCCATACATCACTTCATACTCTCCGGCAGTTACAGCCTTTTGACCAAGTGATCTGTCGAAAAATTCGAATGCACTGTGAGGGAGGTTAATGGCCACCTGAGTTGTTTCGCCAGCCGCAACTTTTACTCGCTGAAAGCCTCTTAAAGTTTTAAGCAGTCCATCAACGTCGTTTGCCTTGCGCACGTAAACCTGAACAATTTCTGTTCCATCACGTTTGCCAGTATTCGACACAGGTATTGCGAGGTCAACGCTCTCGTCGTTCTTGATTTCCGACTTGCTGATCTTGGCATCACCAATTGAGAAAGTTGAATAACTCAAGCCAAAACCAAATGGGAAAAGAGGATCGGACATGAAACGATAAGTTCGACCTTTCATTGAATAGTTCTCAAAATCGGGCAATTGCTGGATGTTCTTGTAGAAAGTGATCGGCAGTTTACCCGACGGATTATAATCGCCAAAGAGCACATCGGCAATTGCTTGCCCGCCCGATTCTCCTCCATACCACGCCTGAAGAATTGCGTCGCAGCTTTCTGTCTCAGGTACCAATCCTATCGCTGAGCCTGAACAGTTTACAAAAATAATCTTCTTGCCAGCCTGCTTTAACGTTTCTAGGCAATTACGCTGCACTTCAGGAAGTTGAATATCGGTGCGGTCGCCACCTTTGAAACCCGGAAGGTCAACAGGCATTTGTTCTCCTTCCAAATGAGAAGAAATTCCGCCCGCGAAAATAACCACATCAATACCTTTCAATTTCTCGACAAGTGCATCGTAATTAACCGGCACTTCCTTGCCAAAATTCAGACTAAGGCTGGCTGTCCAGTTCTGAATCTGCCTAAAATAGGCTTGAATCCTATATTCTTTTCCTTTTTCAACCTTATATATAACATGCTTGGGTAGCGGCATCCACATAAAAACTATTGAGAGCGTATCGCCGTTTACAATAAGCACAAGTCCTCCACAGGCTTCTATTCTAAATGCGATTTCACCCGACTGGGAAGGTTTGTAGACAGTTTCGTATTTTGCCGAGAAATTCTCCAAATGAACACCTGTGCTGAATTCATGCTGTCCGAAAGTGGTTAGTTGAATAGGGTTAACGATTTGATCGGTGGCTGCAACTTCACCTTTAGACTCACGGTTGTTCCAGTATGTAGCTTTAATACCTTTTTTATCGTCTATGGAACATTCACCAAATGCTGGTTCAATAACCGTATTCTCTATTAAGTCGCACCCTTTGTCGTACACTATCTTATCGGCAGGGAGTTTTGTTTCGATGCCATCCAGAATCGTGATGGTGTTAATAGGTGTGCCATTGTAGCTTCCCCACATGAGAGGTTTATCATCGGCATTGGGACCGATTACTGCAATCTTTCCTATTCCTTTTGATATAGGCAGAATGTTATTTTTGTTTTGTAATAGAGTCATGGATTCCCGTGCCATCTCCAATGCCAGCTTTTGATGTTCATCGGAATTGACGACAGACATCGGAATTTTCGACCATGGAACTAAAGAATCATCGTCCATTTCTCCCAGATCAAACCGACCGACCAACAAGCGCATCACATGCTTGTTTATCTCTTTTTCGGATACTAAACCTCTTGCTACGGCATCAGGCAATTTCTTGAAAGCATAATTATATCCGCACTCGACATCGGTTCCTGCTAAAACGCCTTTGGCCGCGGCATGAACTGCATCAGACGAAACTTTATGGCTCATATAAAAATCGGTTATGGCTCCACAATCAGAAACAACCATGTATTTGAAGCCCCAATCATCGCGCAGAATGGTCTGGAGCAAGCGGCTGTTGCCGCAGCACGGCTCATCATCCAGACGTTGATAGGCGCACATTATCTCTCGAACATCAGCTTCCTGGACTAAGGATTTAAATGCGGGCAGATAGGTTTCCCACAAATCGCGAGGATCAATATTGTCGAGGTTGATGGTATGACGGCTCGATTCGGGTCCCGAATGAACTGCAAAGTGCTTGCCACAAGCCAAAAGTTTTTTATACCTTGAGTCGGAAGGCCCCTGCAATCCTTTCACTACTGAAATGCCCATGCGCGAAGTTAGATAAGGATCTTCTCCGTACGTTTCCTGACCGCGTCCCCAACGAGGATCGCGAAAAATGTTAACGTTGGGAGTCCAAACAGAAAGACTAAGGAACCGACGATTTTCCTTACCCTCCTTTTGCGATTCGTTATATTTGGCTCGCACTTCATCCGAAACGGCGTCAAAAACTTTGCAGACTAATCCATCATCAAATGAGGCTGCCATGCCAATCGGTTCGGGAAAAACCGTGACGCTATCATTATTCGCCAGGCCATGCAGGGCTTCGCTCCACCAGTTGAATTTTTTTATTCCCAAACGTGGGATAGCAGCAGATTCATCAAGCATAAGAGATGCTTTTTCTTCTAATGTTAACCGGGAAATCAAATCTTTAGCCCTCTCTTCAGAACCTAAATTCGGATTCTGATAGGGCATAGTCTGCGCCCACAAGTTCGCCGAAATTAGAAAGCTTAATATAGACAGTAATCCCTTTCTCATGTTGCCTCCCAAATATTCTCTTTCACTTTGATTGAGTCTTAATGATAAACCCGCCATAAGAGTGCATAGTCAATTTGAGCGGAGATGAAAAATCCACGTCTCTCTCAGTAAGACCTTTCGCGTCATCCGAATCGGTGATCATAACGCCTTTTGATGTGTTGCTAATGAAAGGGAGATTCACAGCTATTGTCCGTTCAGAATTTTCGCCATTGATACCTGCTATATACCACCGATTGCCTTTCCTTCTCGCCAGTACGACATATTTCCCGGGATAGCCATCGATAAATTTCACATCATTCCAAGTTTCAGGTAGTGTTCTCATATACTCCTGTACAAAATCTTTTTGCGCAGCCATACCGGTCGGTGTCTCGGCGATATGCTGGATGCCCGAAGTAAACATAACCGACAAAGCAATCTCAAAGCCGTCTGTAGTTCTTCGTGTTATGCGCGGTATCCCAGAAAAGTTTACAGGAGTAAAATCCATCGGATCGAAAAGGTTTCTTGTAAACGGAAGCATTGCACAATGCGAAGGCTGATTATCTGCGAAATACTGTGCAAAAGTTACATATTCTTCTCCCCTGACACCCTCCATACTCACCAAATTAGGATAGGTTCTGTACCATCCTCTCGGGTAAGGACAGCCATGAAAGTCTACTGCAAGATTATATTTTGCTGCATCTTCTAAGATATCTATAAAATATTTCATCATAGATTGGCCGTCGCCACCGAAAAAGTCCACCTTGATGCCGGCAATGCCCATATCTTTCAACTTCTGAAACTCATCGCATCTCGATTTCTCTGTCAGCAGCCTGCCGCGCGGCGCTTGGGGAGTTATGTTCCAATCGCCCGCTGAATTGTACCACAATAAAAGTCTCACGTTTTCAGTTTTGGCATAATCTGCAAGTTCGTTGATCTTTTCATAACCGATTTGAATATCCCACAATGCGTCGATTAGGCAATATCCCCAGTGCATGGATGATGCAAAGTCTATGTATTCCCGCTGAACATGATAAACTGTAGAATCATCTTTCAGAATAATCCAGCTCCAGGACGCGATTCCTGGATGAAGCCATGACGAGACATCATATTTGGCCGGAGTGGCTAAATCGGTTTCCAGAGTAGACTCAACGAGACCCGCAAGGCCATCGCTTATTGCTATGATGCGCCACGGTGTGTACCATGGCAATGCTGATGTCGGTAAAACGGGTTCGCCAGATCTGCATTCCTGCGGCTCGGGAAATTGCACAGTATATTCGCCATCCGGAGAAAATTGGCTTAATCGTGATCCGCAATAATTTGTGTCGACGGCAGTCTCAGTAATACCAATCCAGTATTTCCCTGAATTAAAAAGCGCAGGCATCACCCAGCCTGCTTGATTGGGTGAAGGAGTGACGACAGGTATGTCTTTTTCATAATAATTCTCATAGGATGGCGAGGCGTAGCTCCATCCCATTCGTGCATCATCACACGGCTCCAGAAACGCTTTTGTAGAAAGATCGAAGTGGTAGGATGTAACTTCTTTGAAAATTGTCAAAGTTGTATCCGCTTCCCCCGGGAAATAATATCTGAACGCAACGCCATCGTTCGACACCTGGAAAATGATCTCCATGGCTTGTGAATTTGAATTCTTCAGAAAGAAGACGCGCCTGTTGCCCGTGTAGCTGCAATTCAGTCGCTTACCATGGACCAGCGTGTAGTTGTCGGTAACAACAACGATGTTAGAAACCGAATCAAGAGTCAGATTGGCCGAAAAATCCTCATCGCTCCTTACAACTCCTAATTTTGAGCCCTTAAGGATAGTTGAGCCCGAATAAGAAACGGAGTAAACCGGATTACCAGCAGAAGTAAGCCAAAAGTCAACAGAGATTTTAGCATTAGGACTTTTTAACGTATGACTCTCAACACACATAGCATCATTGAAGAAAGTAAACGCAAGAAACATCAATGATAATTTGACAACTTTAGTCAATTGCACACCTTTGATTTAGCATTTGATACAAGACAAATATCGATGAGCCAATTGTCCAGCAAGATAGTGATCGAGTATGGTACCTTTTGAAAACATAGTAGACGAATAACTGAATCTCCGCGCCGCGAACATCGGGGAGCTACAATCTTTATTCTATCATGATCATTTTCTTCAGGCGCATATCTTTCGATGAACTGCCGATTTGAATTTCCCATTGTCCCGGTTCTATTTTGAAATCGTTCGTTCTTGTACTGTAAAAAGAAAATTCGGATGCCGGTATTTTGAACGTAAGAGTTTTACTTTCTCCGGGGTCGAGAGTAATTCTTTGAAACCGCTTTAGCTGGTTGATGGGGACATTCATAGTTGCATCAATACCATGGACATACACCTGAGGCACTTCATCACCTTTGATTTTACCGGTGTTTTGTATTGTAAACTGGATTTCGATCTCGCCATCTTCCTTAACCCTGTCTGAACTAAGTTTCAGATCGCTGTATTCAAATTGAGTATATGAGAGTCCATATCCAAACGGATATAAGACGGGCTTATCAAAATACATATATGTTCGCGGCTGATCTATCAAGTCGTAGTCAGACATTGGAGGTAGCTCTTTCGTCGAAGCATAAAATGTTTCGGGGAGTTTGCCGCCCGGATTAACGTCGCCGAACAAAACATCGGCGATTGCATCGCCCTGGAATTCTCCATCAAACCATGCTTCAACTATTGCATTTGCTTTGTTCTCCGTGCCATCAAGAGCAACGGGACCTCCGTTCACAAGGATAAGAATTATATTTGGGTTAACGGACGCCACAGCATCAATTAAGTCTTGTTGTACTTGTGGCAGCTCGATCGAGGTGCGGTCCAGCTCTTCACGAGAAACAAGAGGAGATGTACCCACGACGAGAACAACGACATCGTTTCTTGCAGCGGCCTCTATTGCGGCACTAAAATCCTTTAGATTAAGATCCCATAATAATCTTGCAGCCGCGCCTAACTCGTCATCGTACTGATCGAGTTCAATTTCATATTCCTTGCCGGGCAACAATTCAACGCTCACACTATGCTGCTCTTCAGCATGGTCCCTCCAATCATTAATTAGTAGCTTGCCGTCCACGTAGAGACGCCCGCCATCGTCGGTGCTGATACCAATATGATGGATAGTATCGGGGGGAATTATCTTGCCTTTCCACCTGATAGAAAAATGATCTTCAGGCAAGCCGGGAGCCGGAGAACCGGTACCAAAATTGAAATTCACCATGGAGTCGATGCGCGTTAGAACGGGTTTCCCCTTCAGGTTCATATTGTCAAAATACTCACCCATCATGCCGGTTTTGCTAGTCGCTTCGACTTTGGCGAAATACTGTGGGTCAATGGGCCTCAATGCCCCGTTGGTAATCGTGGATCCCATCGAATATTCCACTTTGATTCCCAGAGAAGCAGCCTTGGCTTTTATTCCTTCAAGAGGAGCGATCTGAACATCCGGCCAACCACTATAATTCCCGAGTTGAGTTTCGGCAGCGTTCGGACCGATTACCGCAATCGATTTTATTTTATCCTTCTGTAAAGGCAATACGCCATTATTCTTGAGGAGCACTATTGCTTTCTGCGCAACCTCAAGCGCCAGGTCGCGATTTGCCTTGCAGTCGAGTTTAGCTACTTCATCTGAACCATACGGTACCGCTTCAGGTGGGTCGAAATCGCCAAGTCTGAAACGCGCAGAAAGAACCCTCGCAAGTGCGCTATCGATATCTCTTTCTTCTATCAACCCTTTATCAAGAGCCTGCTTCAAGTACTCGCGAAACTCAACCCCGCAGTCCAGGTCGCATCCGGCGCGGATAGTTCTTGCGACCGCTTCCGCACCGGTTTTGAAGAAATGGTGCCCGTATACCATATCCGTAATTGCGCCGCAGTCCGTTACGACATAACCCTGAAAACCCCAATCACGTCTCAATAGATCAGTCAACAAAAAAGTACTTGAGTTGACTGGGACATGGTTAACTTCATTGTATGCACCCATAATCGAGTAGGCTTTACCTTCAACAACTGCCGCCTTGAAGGCCGGCAAGTAATATTCAAACATACTTCGCATATCGATGTCGGAAGAACCCGTATGCCGGCGTGCTTCTTCATTATTTGCCAGAAAGTGCTTAGGTGTGGAAACGGTCTTCAAATAATACGGATCATCACCCTGCATGCCTTTGACAAATGCGACACCCATACGAGAAAGAAGATATGGATCTTCACTGTACGACTCTTCATTCCGACCCCATCGTGGATCGCGTGCAATGTTGATAGTCGGGCTCCAGTAAGTCAATCCTTTGCCTTCAATGACATTCAGAGCCCGTGCTTCATCAGATATGGCTGAACCCACATGGTATACAAGATCCGGATCCCATGTAGCTCCCATGGCAACGGCCTGTGGGAAGGAAGTCGCTCCGCTTGCGAGTATACCGTGCAAAGCCTCGCTCCAATAGTTGTACTTGGGAACTCCCAATCGAGAAATCGAATCCGTTTCGTTAGTCAATTGCCTGATCTTCTCATCGACTGTCATCAAGCTTATCATGTCAGAAAGTCTTTCTTCATAAGAGTGAGGCTTGAAGACATTCACAATTGTGGAACTGCCAGCCGAGTCTTTGCCGACACCTTTTGTGGAGAGGAACAGCAAATAATAGCCGGGACGGGGAAAAGTGACTTCTGTGACAGGATTGGAAGGATCCTTGAATACAACCTTCGAATTCTGAGGACACGTCCACTCCACTTTTATTTTGTCCGAAGACACACTTCCTTTGAGCTGTGCAGAGTGTGTTGTTTCCCAGTTTATGATTTGTTTGCTTCCGGCGGTTATCTTCACGGGCTGAGCGAAGGGTGAAGCGGAAGTTAGAAAGAAGAAGGCTGCCATCGCCAATATCGATTTGATTATTTGCTGTCCCATTTATTTCTCCTAGATATCAACAAGCACAGGCTTTATTTGTTTTTAACGACTATCTGCGTGAACGAATGAGCTGGAAACGAGCAGGTAATTTCATTTCCATCAACTTTGACCTCCTTCGTCTGAGGCACATACTGGTCTTGCTTGTCAAACGTGAACGGGTCGGTAAGTGAGCCACTGTTTAAACATGTCGCCTCGGCTTTTCCGGCAAATTCACCAGAACTGCTGGTTATGTCCGCAGTGATTCCTTTATCCTTATTCCTGTTGACGACGTTTATGAAAATCGAATTTGATTCCTTGTCATATACGGTTGTGACATCGAGGTAGGGGATACCTTTATACATATCTGTGTTGAAGGTATCGCACTCAACGTAGGTGTCAACGGAAGTGCCGCGGCAGTTGTTTGAAAACAATTTGAATGTGTAAAACAAGGGCGTCTTGAAGGTTCCCTTCTCTCTGTCGGCACCGAGTAATGAAGTCATCATAGTGAAGTTAGCCATTTTGACAACGTCGGCGTGACGTATAAAAGAATTGAGACATTGCGCTATCGGCAGGACGGACATGAAATTTCTTCCGAAAGATCCCCACTCATCGACTGAAATATAGATCGGGTTCTTGAAGTTTTTCATCGCGCTCACGGCATCAATCTCGTCTGCCGTCACTTTGATCTTCTGTTCAAAATCCATAGCACTCTGTCCCATGAAAGAATAATAGTCGGGGGAATTTTCCCAGTACCGGTGAATGGAAATATAACTTATCATGTCACCGAGACCCTCAAGCACTTTGCGGTTCCAGTTAACCCACATACCGGTGCTCTCGTAATTTGACGATCCCGAGGCCACGAATTTTATCGTGTTGTCTACGGATCTCATGGCCTTGGCGGCTTCTCTTGCAATCTTAACATAGTCATCTGCGTCTTTATGGCCCAGCTCCCATGGCGCGCCGTCGACTTCATTTCCTAAATCCCATAATTTAATATCGTAAGGGTTTTCGTGTCCGTTTTCTGCACGTATGTTGGAAAAGTATGTTCCCTTCTTATAATTGCAGTATTCCACCCAGTGGCAAGCGTCGATTACTGAGCCGAGACCAAGATTAACGCACACGACGTTCTCGCTTCCTATCGATTTGTTCAGTTCGACCCACTCGTCCGTTCCCACGCTATTGTTGTCAATACCGCCCCATGCAAGATTTAAGGTAACGGGACGTTTCTCCTTGGGTCCGATGCCGTTCTCCCAGTCATAACCCATCACGAAGTTCCCGCCTGGCCAGCGCATGTCGGTTATCTTCAGCTCTTTCGCCGCATCAATGTAGTCCTTCCTGAACCCGTTCTCGTCTGCAAGGGGCGAGGATGGATCGTATAGATTTCCATAAAGTGTGTTGAAGTTCGCCGTGTCCGGTAGACCCATCCTCCTTCCGCTAAAGTGGATGGGTTCCATGAATACGCCGTAAATCTTAGGATCAATCTCTCCGACTGCTCTCGTGACGTCGATCTTGATTCTTGCTGTTTGAGCAGACAGAGGAAGAGAAAGACCGAGCAAAAAAGTAAGAATTGTCTTTTTCATGGTGGTCCATTGTTTTGTTAGTGGTTAGTTTATTAACAATCGATCTCTGAGCATCATTTCTACAGGCTCAGACGATCTGTCATAAATTCTTGAACGGAGGGTGCATAAGTTACGATCACTTAAAACTTGCCCAGTCTATTTCAACATTCGTATCACTTCTTAATAGTACGACCAAGTTATGGATTCCCGGTTGAAGTTCCGATATGCGTGAGCTGACAATTTCCCACTTCTCGCTTTTCGGAATTCTTACCCGGGCGATTATAGGACCGTTCACTTTATCTAACCGCACTCGTAATGTGCCTCCGGTTCTTGATAACGCTCTCACTTCGACTGATTTGAACCTACCGTGTCCGAAATTGACACTGTTGTATTGTATCCATGCATTCGCGGTATCGAGAATTGTTTTCCATCCTCCGAACGTGTTAAGTGTGTCGAGGAAAGCTACCGATGCGCCTTCTTCACTCTTGAGGCTGTACCTGTCGATCTGTATTTCCCGGGAAGCATCGGTTATTCCTACGCCGCGCAAAGTGGGAATTACTTTCCTGATCGTACCATCTTCGTTGAAGAACAGACTATCAATTCTGACGGACCTGTTCTTATCGAAATGCGGAGACAAATCATTATGATGGTAGAACAGGTACCATTGATTTTTGAACTCAACAACTGATGCCTGGTTGGTCCAGCATTCAGGCGTTTCATCCATTATTACTCCCGTAACCTTGAAAGGACCCATGGGATTATCGCCGATCGCGTATTCGAGTCGTTCGGATTTATCCTGTACATGCGGGTAGATCAAGTAGTAAATTCCGTTCCGCTCAAATATGTAAGGACCTTCCTTGAGTCCTTTTTCGGGCAGACCTTGAATCACCTGTGGCTCAGATGCAAGTTCCAGCATATTTTCTTTCAGCTTCGCCACATAAAAACCTCTACCTGTCCAGCATAAAAAAGCCTGTCCATATTTATCGACAAATACGCAAGGATCAATTCCATGAACATTTTTGATTGGTGCAGGCTGCGGAACAAAAGGCCCATAAGGCTCATCCGATACAGCGACTCCAATTGAAAAGCCCCTTCCATAGGTTGTATCTCCAGCGGGAGCCGGGAAATAGAAATAATACTTTCCATTCCTGCAAATACAATCCGGAGCCCACATGCTGTACCATTTTGAATTAACCCAGGGAACTTTGTCCTGACTTAGAATAACGCCATGGTCTGTCCAATCTGTAAGATCTGCCGATGAGAATACATGATAGTCTTCCATACAGAACCAACCCGGGCGCCCTCGTCCTTCTTTTGCCAGAATATCATGTGAAGGATAGAGATAGACACTGTCCCCGAAGACTCTTGCAGCAGGGTCAGCTGTGAATTGATCCCTGATAATCGGGTTTTGAGCATATAGATTATGTGCGACGGCTAATACTAGAATACCTAATATGAACGGAGGAAAACTGAAGTTTCGCATGATACATGGTCCATGAAATTGTTCGAATGTCTTGTTAATGTCTCGTTCACTCCGATAAATCTAAAGCATACTCGTGCCCTGCTTTAGTGCTAAAATCATAAAGATAAGTTTTTCTAATATTGGCCGCTTCCAATTTCGCCTTCGGGGAAATCAAGGGCTTCTTTATTTGTGGCTCCTCGTAAAACGGATTGCTATTCTCGCCTCTAGCTTGAACGAGTGTCGCGTTACCTTCAGCCTTCAACGGTGAATAAGATCGAATGCGACAATTGCCTCCTAAGTTGGATTTGATCACCAGCTTAAAGATTTTTCCGTCTTTCCATTCCATATTTTCTATTCCAAATCCGCCGCGAGCACGGAGACCTTTTATACTCCCGTCTTTCCAAACATCTGGTAATGCGGGAAGCGCGAAGAGTGCTCCATCATCGCTCTGCAGAAGCATCTCGGCGATGCCGGCGGTAAAACCGAAATTTCCATCAATTTGAAAAGGAGGATGTGCATCGAACATATTCGCATACGTTCCGCCTTTTTCAAACGCCGGTTTATCAACGAGATTTATTTGGTTGGTTATTAATTTATAGGCATGGTTGCCATCTAGAAAACGAGCCCACAAATTTATTTTCCAGTTCATTGACCAGCCTGTTGACGGATCACCTCGATAGACGAGTGAAGTACGTGCTGCATCAAAGAGCCCAGGGGTTCGGAACGGAGAAACCTGATTAGATGGATACACTCCATACAAGTGCGAAACATGCCTATGGTGGTCTTGCGGGTTGTCCCAGTCTTCAATCCACTCCTGCAACTGACCATATTGACCGATTTGCATCGGAGGTAGTCTCTTAAGCACATATTCGATTTTCGGAATAAAATCTTTATCGATATTCAGAATTTTTGCTGCCCTTATTGTCTTGGTAAAAAGATCGAACAGCAACTGGTTGTCCATTGTTGTCCCGGCAGAAATGGATGATTCGGGATGAGATGACGGAGCATTCTCAGGAGAGACGGAAGGACAAACTACAAGCCAATCGTGTCCAGGATATTTGACCAGGGAGCTAAGATAAAACTCAACCGCACCTTTCAAAATCGGGTAAACGGATTTAAGATATTTCTTGTCGCCATTATACTCATATTTTTCCCAGAGATGCTGGCAAAGCCATGCGCCGCCCATCGGCCACATTCCCCAAAATGAACCATCTATTGGTCCGTTGATGCGCCAAATATCTGTATTGTGGTGCAATACCCATCCATTCGCACCGTACATGACTCTTGCGGTCTGTCTTCCCGTAATAGAGACATCCTTTATCATCTGGATAAGGGGTTCATTCATTTCGCTGAGGTTAGTAACCTCAGAAGGCCAGTAATTCATTTCAGTATTAATGTTGACTGTGTATTTGCTGTCCCACGGTGGATAGAGCTGGTCGTTCCACAATCCCTGCAGTGTTGCCGGTTGCCCGCCCGGCTGGGAACACGAGATTAGAAGATAACGGCCAAACTGGAAATACAGTGCTGTCAACTGAGGGTCGCTGTCATTGGCAAATTCGGCGATACGGACATCAGTAGGGTTTTTCGTGGAATCAGTCACTCCTAAGTCGATGCTTACACGATTGAAGAATTTCTGATACGCTGCAATGTTGCTACTTAATGCCTGCTCATAATTTCTTTTTAAAGCACTCTGCAGATATGCGTCTGCCTTGGCTCCAGCATCCGCACTGATATCGGCATAGTTCTTAAAGCTGGACGCGATAGAGACATATATGGTGGCAACATCGGCATTTGTTACTGACAGCGATGTATCGCCAGCGCTAACCGCCCCCCCCTCAGTAAGGATTTTGACTTGAGCCTGAAATTGCACCTTGCCTTTTACTGAGTCACAGTCGCCTGTTATGCCGGACATGATTAGTTCGCTATTACCCTTTGTGGAAATATCGACCTTCGATGGTCTGTCCATCGTAGCGGAGAAATTGATTGAGCCGGGTTTGTCCGCGGTAATTCGAACAATGATTACCTGGTCGGGAAACGAAGCAAATACCTTACTCTCGTAGTTTACTCCATCAACCTGGTAACGGGTCGTTTCCACCGCCCTTTCAATATCGAGGTCTCGATAGTAACCTGAAACACTTTCATGTCCGGGAAATAACAGATTAAGGTCTCCGACTGTTTGATAAGGCATCCCGTTTGAAATCTTACTGATGAATTTTTGGTTAACTAAATCTTGTGCTTCTTTGTATTTGCCTTCAAAGATTAATTTCCTGACCTCCGGCAGTGCTTCTCTTGCATCAGGATTATCGTTCCGATTTGGCTGGCCAGCCCAAACTGTATTCTCATTGAGTTGTATTGTTTCCTTGTAGGGATCTCCATATACCATGACACCCAAGCGACCATTTCCCAATGGCAATGCTTCGACCCACTGCCTGGCGGGATGGTTGTACCAGAGTTTTAGAAGAGAGTCACTCTGAGCGTTTGCGCCACTGATAATCGCAAGACCGAGCACAAAGGATAGTGATGCCTTTTTCACAATTGCTCCCGTCATTTGCACTAAATGAGTGCTAAGCAACTACTCCCTTTTTCAAGATGATATTCGCATACAAAGCGGATTCACCTGTAGCAACAACAGCATAGGCTTTTCTGGCTCTTTCATAGAATGCGAACCGTTCTACATATTCAAATTCTTTAAAAGGTTCTTTGCTCTCCTGGATTATTTTTCCGTACTCCTCCCAGATCACGGGCTGATTCTTGTCACCCGCTGTAACCGCCATCAAACTCACCGGCCTTTCGACATAGGTATCGAGAGGAAATAGCTTCAGCACCGCTTCCAAAATTGTCGGTATCGAATGTCCATCCAGGCGGACGAGTCTCTGAGCTATTGAAGCCGCAGGGAAATTTCCGTCGGCAACAACTATTTCATCACCGTGTCCCATCTCCATAAGAATTTTGAGGAGATCGGGGCTTAAAACACTTGATATGTTCTTTAACAATTAGCACACTCCATTTTCTATTTGATTTCTTCATCAAATACAACGGCAACTTTTCCGCACTTGCCACTTGCCATTAATGAATAAGCTTTACTAACGTCGTTCAGTTTGAATCTGTGTGTAATCAACGATTCAGGTTTAATATTCCACCTGACCAATCGTTCGACAAGTTCCTCCATACGCCAGATATTCGTTACCCATGAGCCATAAATAGTTTTCTGGTCATGGATGATATCTCTCGACGGTTGGAATTCGCATGTACCGCCTTCGCCAAGAAATACAATCTTACCCCACTTACGTGCTGCTTGTATGCAAGTAAGACGCGCTTTGTTGTTAGCAGAACAATCAATCGATTTTTCTACGCCATATCCTGATGTCAAGTCCCGGATTTGCTCAACGTTATTTTCCCCGGCTTTCATAACCTCTGTGAATAATCCCAGCCCTTTTGCGATAGACAATCTTTCGTCAATGACTTCAATTCCAAAAATCTTCTGCGCCCCCAATGCTCTACAAAGCATTGCAGAAGCAAGTCCAACCGGGCCTAAACCTGTTATGAGGACAGCATCATTTCCGCTGACTCCGATTTTTTCCAGGCCTTCATAAACAGTCCCAAAGCCACATGCAACCTGGGCTCCATCGGAATAGCTTAGCTCATCCGGTAAATAGACAAGATCTTTTTCTTCAGCAAGCAAATATTCAGCCATGCCGCCATCGCGCTGCCAGCCATAAGCTCGTCGGTATTCGCTTGTACACGAAATCATGTAGCCTCTTCTGCAGTCATTGCAGACACCGCAGCCGGAAATGTGATAGACAATTATGCGATCGTCTTTTTTGAATCGGCGACATCCAGGACCGGTTTCTACTATCTGACCACTTGGTTCATGCCCGGCAATCATCCCAGGCTGGTATCCTTCCGGTCCTTTGCCGAGATGTTCATGATATATACATCTGATGTCCGAACCACATATTGTGGATGATTTCATTCTTACTAAGACTTCACCATGCTTTGGAACAGGGACATCAAATTCTTTCAACTCGACCGTACTGTTCCCTGGCAAGATTGCACCAATCATTTTTCCCATCCTCTAGCCTTTCTTTCTCTAACGCATAATTCTTATGCTGGAGTGATTTCTCCGTTTGGATCCCACAGCGCTTCCCAGCTTTGGTTATCTTTCCAAAGAAAAACCTGTCCTTTTATCAACCTGCAATTCTTATCGGTTTTGGAAATCTCTTTCATCTCATTTTCCGTCAGCTCGATTTTGAGAACGGCTTCCAAGTTTTCAAAGTAATGATTTACAGAAAATGGAATTGGGATTTGCCCGCGCTGAATAGCCCATTTGATTGCAACCTGTGCAGGTGAAACTTTCAATCGTCCTGCGATTGATAGAATTACTTTGTCTCCAAGGTCAACAGTATCTTCCGGGGTCCTGTCACGTTCTGGCCGGCCCGGCGAACCTAGAGGGCAATAAGCTATCGGTCGAATATTATTCTTCAAACAGAACTCAAACAATTCCGGCTGCTGAAAATGAGGATGCAATTCCATTTCGTTGCATGAAGGTTTTATCTTCGCATCCCTTAACAGAAGCTTCAACTTCGGAATCGTCATATTGGATGTTCCAATATTCTTGACTAGTCCTTCTTCCACTAGTTTTTCCATCTGCCGCCAGGTCTTCATATAATTCTCATGAATGTAAGGCTTTGCATTAGGGCTGCGTGAAGTGACATCGCATCCAGGGAGATGAAAATTTGGGAAGGGCCAGTGAACTAAATAGAGATCGAGATAATCTATCTGAAAATCTCTTAACGACTGTCTGCATGATTCTGCAACGTGGTCGTGCATATCATTCCAGACCTTCGAAGTAATCCACAGATCATCTCGCTTCAGAAAACCACTTTTGAATATTTCGCTTAGCACATGGCCGATATTTTTTTCATTCCCGTAAACTGAAGCGCAGTCAATGTGTCTGTAACCCGAATAGATTGCTTTCCTTACTGTCGCTGCTACGGTGTCATGTCCTACGGAATCGGAACCAAATGTTCCCAATCCAATGGAAGGAATTTTACTTCCGGTATACAGAGTTAATTTTGGGATTAACTCGGGGGCAATCTGTTTTTCTTGAACTTTTGAATAATTCATTCTCCCTCATCTCAATTTTATTTGTCTTTCTTTTATCAGGAGTCTTACTCTGCTAATTAATCCTCACCGTTATCTGCGTGAACGAATGTGCCGGGAAACACCCGGTAGCTTCGTTTTCATTTTGAACTGCGTTCCATAATGGTACACTTGTTCACCTTTCTCCTTCACCCTGTCTATCCAAAATTATTCAACTTTACTTAATGAAAATCATTTTCCTGCTTGCAGTATAACTATCTGACACCAACCTGTAGAAATAGACTCCGCTGGGGAATCTATCAGCATTAAATGTAACCGAATGGCTTCCTGCTGGCTGCCGAGCATTAACCAATGTCGCAACTTCTCTTCCGAGGACGTCATAAACCTTCAACGAAACAAAGTAGTTACCTGATAAGTCATAGCGAATGGTAGTTGATGGGTTGAACGGGTTTGGATAATTCTGACTGAGATAAAAATTTGTTGGCGTACTTTTAGATTTTGTTACGCCCACCGAGGAAAGGTTGCTGTAATAAGGAAAAATCTTAAAACCTTTATAGCCAGAATCGAACCATTCAAGAAACGCATTTCCGTAGTGATCGTACAACAAAATACCTTTCGGCTGACAATAATTGTTCTCTTCCTCGCCTGTAACGCATGAGTCTAAATTATTGTCCGAGTTGTAAGAAAAATTATATGGAGGGGGCCAGGCCCAGGTTCCAGAATGGTAAGAAGAATCAATTATGGAAAGGATTTTGCCAGAGCCATCATAGGTAGACACTACTTTCTCATAATATGAGGTATCTCCTGGCCAATAAATATCAAGCAGCTCGCGGTCTGAGCCATCATATCTAAATCGATGGATCTGCATGGTGTCTGTCGGTAGGTCATTACAGTCAACAATAGTGCAGAACACATTGCCAGTGGAATCATAATTGTAGAAATACCCATTAGGGGAGTCATCTTTTGAATCCAATCTTGATTTCAGCCTTCCAAGCGAGTCGTACTCCATAATTGACGAGTCGACCATACCGATCGCATGATTATCCCAGTGATAGCTTGTCAGATTTCCTGATGAGTTGTATTGATAAGTATTGGAAATGGTGGTGTCGCCATTTGAAGTATAATTAACAGAAATAATCCTGTCATTGGCGTCGTATGAATAGATGAAGTGGACGAAATCGTTCAGAACTGAATCTGGATAGTATTGCACATTCTGCAGGGACAGCAGTCCTTTTTCATTGTACGAATTATCAGAAAACATCTGATAATATACATTGACCACACGGTGGCTGGAACTGTCAAAAGAAGATAAGACTAACGCCCCCATGTCGTCTTCCCAGATCAATTGGCCGCTGCTGTTATACTTGAAATGAAAGGTATTGAAGTGTGAAAAGCCAGGGTCGTACGTACACACAACACTATCCAGAACAAACCCATTTTGTATCTCAATGGGAATATAGTTGACTCGAAAATTGACTGCTTTGCTCAACTGTGATGGCTGTGCCATCGCTGTGCCAGTAGCCGATAAGACGAAAGCAAAAATTCCTAAAATGAAGTAACAATACCTTTGCACGATTATCCTCCTTTGACATAGTAGTTATTTAAGATCGGGTTTATCATCCCGATTAAGTTTTAACCTTCATTTGTAGTCGTGGTTGTCCTACAAAGGGAAGGATGGCTAGTTTTGCCGACATAATTGCCGGAGGTTTCATATGGTCAACATACCATTTCCCGATCGCCTAACGTTTGAAACGGCAAGGCAAGCGATCATCGGTAGTCAAGCAGTACCTCGATTTGATACCGCTTGACTCCAATGGATAACCGTTCAATATTTCTGTTGTCGTTCACCTTGTATTATCTGCACTACTTCAACAATAGCATCTTCTTTAACGAACTGTTGCGCTCAGTTCTCAATTCATAGAGATACACTCCGCTCGCAAATTTGCTCGCATCAAAAGTGACATCATAATACCCGGCGCTCTGCTTCGCGTCGACGAGTGTCTCTACTAATCTGCCCAGTATGTCATAGACATTCAACGTAACATGGCCGGCTTCAGGCAGCCGGTACCTGATGGTCGTTGCCGGGTTGAATGGATTGGGGTAATTCTGTTCCAACAAGAAGCTGGCAGGCAGATTCGAGCCGGCATTCTCGACGCCGAGCGGGTTGTTCTTGATATAGTTTGCCATCCACAAAAGTGCCGGTCTTGCCGTGCCATCTGAACGAACCAGGTAACTCGAGGAAATTGGCGCCCACATTTCACCCTCTTTGTATCCCCAGAGAGTAATGCCTTTCACATCGGGATTTTGCCAGAATATCGGAAATATCATTTGATATTCTTTCGATTGGAAGTTGTCGTCAGGCGTTCCAGCATTGTTCAGATTTCCTAAATCCATCTCAGATATGTAGATCGGCACACCGGTCGCCGCAAGTCGGTCCAGATTACTCCTCAATATGCTCGTATCGGCAGACTCTATTTCACCACTATGGCATTGCAAGCCAATACCATCTATCAGTCCCTGTTGCTCCAGCAAATTGACGATTTGCAGGTAGGAAGTTGTGGCTGAATTGTCATTAATGATGTTGTAATCATTAATCAGCAGTTTCGTATCGCTCGGCATGTACTTCCTCGCCAGCTTGAAAGCGGTTATTATCCAGTCCCACCCCGTTGCCCCCTTACCACCAAGGGCCTTTTCGTAATTAGCATTAGTGCCGGAGCCATCCGGAGGATTATGTCCAGTCAGAGGCTCATTTACAACATCGACCATATCCAATTTCGGATATCGCTGTCCCACTTCTCTGATCCATGTGTCGATGTAATGATACTGTGTCGCAGAATCGAGGCCGGAGATCCACGAAGGCTGCTGCTGTCCCCAAATCAAATTATGGTCTTTGAACACCATATGATGGCTCAGCGCGTAGTTATATACTTCATCCAGTCCGCTCCAATTCCACTGTGTTGTATCCTGTGAAATACCCACCGAACCCCATTTACCTACATTCCCGGGGGTTATCTGGTTCCAAAAATTGGCGAAATTTGAATCGGGGGAATCGTCTGCATTCCCTAAGAACTTAGCCATACCAGCAGCCAGTGCAGGACCATTGTAGATACTGCCAGGATTTATTATACCCAATCCTTCATTATCAAGATTACTTACAGTAAAATGAAGATATGATTTACCAAAGGCGAGCTTATCGATATCCAATCCCTGGCGTCCACCACCGATTTGGAAAGTCCTCGTTAAACTGTCTATACTTACGACGAACGGATTTCCCATTGCACCCCGATAGGCGTTCTCAGTCAGGTTGACCCACTTCCACACTCCTGCGCCGACTGTGCCAGGACCATCCACAAAATAAGTCGGCTGCGAGAAACCGGCTGTGTCAAGGCCGGCTACGGCAATCCAATCGCTATCCAGCGCGGCGTCTTTCATGCCGAATCCATTGCCATAGAAAAAGGTGCCGCTGCCTGAATCGACTCGGACGCGTGCAAAAAGATTGTAAGCTCCCGAATCGGGGAATTGCATCTGATACGTTATCACACGACTCGTGTCGCCAGGATTTCCGGTATTTACAGGGCTGGAATTCACAGCAACATAAATCTCACCGCTATCTTGCAGGACTGAGAAATCGCTGCCGCCCCCTCCCGATTCTCCTTCCACTACTAAAGGTCTCTTGCTTGCATTCGGGTCCACTATCTGTAAATTATCGATCCAAATAGCATTCCCGGTATCCACGCTTCCGTAGAAGTGAACGGGCCCACGGATATATCTGGAAGTATCGGTGACAGTAAACTGCATCGTGTATTGCTTCCATTGCGTCGTGAGAGTAGCCGGACGTATTGCTCCGTATTCTCCGTGTGCCTGACTCCATATAGTAAAATTAACCGTCTCACCAGCTATTTGGCTTTTTGCCCAGATCGAATAATTGTAACTAGCCCCTGGTATCACATGTAAACTCTCGGCAACTGCCTGGATGTCCCACTGGTTGACACCAAGACCGTGAACTGTAACCTTCAATGCACGGTTTCCTTGCTCCACCGTATCACTGACGATTTCGAAAACCGGTCTTGGTCTTACCGTATCAGCCACCTGGATAACCCAACCTTTGACTGCCTTTGAGCCGTTGGCCCAGCCAGTTGTATCAACGACCCCCGTATCGGAGCTTTCGAAGCTTCCGTTTGTAACAATTTGAGCGTTAAGTTTCCCCGCGACGAGAAGCAATATCATTATTATCAGGGAAAAAATGCCGCTCACAGATTCTCTCATAACCTTGTTCATCTTTATCTCCTTCTCTGTTTATCTCTAGACAGATTCTTGTTACATGAAACTTTTTCTGGGAGGACCGATCGGAAACGTCCGGTCATCCGCGCCGCTCACTCATTATCATTGTGCTATACCATCTTCCATCTATGACAGCCGCATACCAATGACGATGACCTTATTTTGATAGCTTCAAAATTTGCCCTTTCAAAATATTTGCTTCGGGGTAATTCGGATTCATGGCTAAACATTTATTAATTATATCAAGAGCTGCTTTGAAATCTTTCATTTTTGAATAAGCCAAGGAAAGATTATACAACACAGTTGGATCCTTGCGGTTTGAATTACAAGCCTCTGTTAATTCCTTAACCGCATCATCGTATTTACCTCTATACAGTTGTATTATTCCAACTCTCTTTGAAGTATAATCTGACATATCTATTTTGTTTCTATAATAGAAATATGTAATAAGAGTATTGAAATCCTTAAGAGCAGGATATTGATAAAGCAAAATATTTATATGTTTTAAATAATCTCTGATATCATCTCTTTTCAAATAATCTGCAGCGGCAAGCAAATGTGCGTCATTCCAGGATATTCTTCCTTCTGTTTTGTACATTGCGATAGAATCGATTAAATCCCTAGGCTGAAGCAAAGCGATAAAATCCTTTTGTTGAAATTCCGACATTACTTTACTCTTTTTTGCGAAAGGCCAATTATTTTTCAATATAGTAATACCATCATTACCAATGATTGAATCGAGTTTTGAAAACACAAAATTAGCACGTGTAACGCTATCCTGCTCACCAAAAGAAATTTTAGGATCTTCCGTTTTAGGAAGATATCCCTCTTTTTCCATACAATCGTAAAAGGCTTTCCCCATAAGTTGATAACCTTTTACGTTCGGATGCAAATGGTCGACAATTAAATTGTCACCAACTATTCCATCCGGACTCGCCGAATCAAATATTGAGTCTATCGGAACAACTGCATCATGGAATTCCATACCTAAATCGTCAATGATCCCATTCATCTTTTCAGGGGCTCTGAACCTAAGTGCGTCCAGGTCCTTTGCCAGTTTGAAAAGAGAATCTGCTTTTGTAGAGTCTTTATTTCTTAACTCATTCTCCGCCTCTTCATAAACTTGATCTACGGTTTCGTAGCCGGGTGCACTAACCGAAATAAACGGTTTCTGATCTTTTGAATTGCTTACCAGCCGGCCTAATATTACCGGGACTCCTTTGTCTTTGATTAAGCGCAACATGTCTGTAAGGTTATCTTTGAATTGCTGAATGCCTTCATTGAACACTGTTGAATTCAAAAGAATGTATTTGTCTTTCGCCATGTTGGACATCAGCGTTCCGGCCTCTGCATTATTCTTGGATCCGAATAATGATGAGACCCAGTGAATCGAATTGCGTACCAGCTGCGTTATCCTAAATTCATTCAAATACAACATTAATTTGATCAGGGTTCGGGATGAGCCAAATGATTGAACCGAACCGACACCCAATGCCCCGTAGTATTCATTATGCCCGGTATAGATTAAGATTAAATCGGGCTTTTGATCCAGCACGCCCGGTAAAAGATCCAACAAAGTGTACGAGTTTATCGCTGTCATACCCAAATTAATAACCTCGATCGGAGTATTGGGATAGACCAATTCCAATCTTCTCCGAACATAACGTGCAAATGATCCCATCGGGCTATATGGAAACCCTTCCGCACTGCTTTCGCCTAAGACAAAAACTCTGAAAGCGTTTGCTTTTTTGTGTATGTCAAACTCATCTTCACTCGTCGTCGGATTAAAATTTCCGCTGGTAAAATATTTCCTGCCGATGTCCGAATTTATTATATATTTTCCTTCCCCTACACTTACCCATTGATTAAAATTATAGCCATAATTAGTGATCCTAAGAATCACTTCCAGAAGTACTAAGAATACGATTGGAACCAAAACCAACACTGCGTAGAACCAATTAGGTGCCTTTTCCTCGGAAGCTCTGATTATTTTTCTCGTGTCGCTTCGCGGAAGATCGTATTTCATAGAAATTTGCTTTATGGAGAGTCGATCTTTATCGGCTAGAATTTGATTCTTTATGTCTTTGGATATTTTCATACTAGTTCTGTTTACTGACAAACGAACCTGAACTCAAGAAAATGAAGATGACTAAATACATACTTAGCCCGGCAAAAAAACTCAACGTAAATCCCCACGTCATGGAAAGGACAACGGCTAGAACCGAACCAAGAACCGACATTATTCCGTTAACCCCGTACATCCACGGAATATGTTTTACCAGATTGTCTTGCTTTAACAACTGTATCCCCGTTGGGAAAGGAATACCAAGCAAAAAACCGAACGGTAATAATAAAACAAAACAAACAACCGCTCGAATAAACAACCCAAAAGCCAGCGACTCATTTAGAATTAAAGGATGTACAATAAACAGGAACACCCCGGCAATTACTATTAATCCTGAAATACTTTTTAAACGTTTCAAAACGTCTTGTGCATATATCTTCCCTCCGAAAAAGCTTCCGACTCCCATTCCAACCAGGAGGGAGCCGAGCAAAACGGATAAAGCAATTGTCGGCGAGCCAAGATAAAGAATGAATTTTTGGAATAGCGATATTTCCAAAATCATGAATCCGACACCAATACTAATGAAAATCAAGAGAGGGAGTGAAACCCTTCCTTTTTCTCTGCCCTTTCTGTTTTTTTTCAATTCTGATTTTGTCTTCCTGAGAGGGATTATTACCGACAACAAGGCAACCACCAATGTTGCTGTTAGAAGGTCTGCAAAGTCACCGGGCACACCTTTATCCACTTTATAAAAAAAAGGGCTGTCATCGTAAACAGGAGATATATCAGAGCTATTACTTGCTATTATTTCTTTGAGAGAGCTTCGCCCATCTTTGATATCCTGCAACAGAATATTTTCAACTTCATTGTCAACAGGATTATTTAGAAAAGGGAGATACGTTACTCGGGGAACATCAGCAGGTAAAGACTCTGCAACTTTTACTATAGCTTTTATTTCATCAACCGTATAAGCAGATTTCTTAATTACAATTGTTGGGGCATAATCACTACCCAAAATCATGAAGTGGTTGACTGCATCGGAATTATCAATCCCGTTTTCTTTAAAGGCATATAAAGTAGTAACGATAAGCCTGACGAGTTCCCACCTGTTATGTAACGTAAAAATCAGTTGTCCGTTTTGATTTAAGTTATTTAAGTAATCTTTTATGGCTTGCACTGTCAAAAGAAAATTTTCGTTGGAAGCAAGCCCGTCAATATTTTGCAGCTGTTTGGTTGAAGGTAGTGCCAGGACAATGATATTGTAATGCTGGCGGCTGCTTTTTATAAAATGGCGACCTTCAGCTACTTCGATTTTCACATTTGGGAAATTTGTATAGATACCTCCGTTAAAGTCACTATATTTTTTTACTATATCTACAAAATCAGGATTCACCTCCACGCCGGTAATTGTTTGAACTCCTCCGAGAATCCCCGTAAGAATTTCTCCCCCGCCGCCAGGACCTATGACCAGCATACTTTTCCTTTCTTCATTAGTCAGGAAAAGAAAAGGAATAGTCGTTGAATGGTGCAGCAGAAGATAATTAAGAAGTGTATCGTGGTGTGCAATGTTCCCATTGAATTCGTACATTTGGGACCCTGCCGCGCCATCGATGAAAAGATCTTTGACAATATTTCGGTTGTTATATTCGACCAAATCCGATCTTCCGTTTATGCTCCACCTGCTATCGATTATATAGGGCTTTATATTTGGATCATCATAGGTATAATAAATGTCCTTTTCAGGAAAGTCGCCTATTGGAATTTCTCCCAATAAATCTTTTTTACCAAAAACTGCCAGAGCAATGGTTAGGCAGAAAAGAGCCGAGTAGAGAAATGTTTGTTTTTTCTTTTCAATATTGAAATAATGTACCGATGAAATGAATAAGACAAGAGCTAAAAATAGAACGGCATTTGCAGCATTGAATAAATTGAAAATATATATCGATAAAACAGACCCTAAGGCTGCGCCAATGAGATCTGATGCATAAATTTTGAAGCCGGCATTTGCGTAATTTCTAAAAAACTCGGCGTACACTATTCCGGCAAAAAAGAAGGGGATAAAAAGAAAGAAGAAATAAATGTACGGATTAGTTATTGATAAGATAATTTCAAGTATAATAAAAAGTACAAGTGAACTACCCGAAAGAAAGATGAACAAGCCGAATATATTTCTAATTTCGGATGATTTTTCTCCCGGTTTTGTTTTGTAAAAGGAATAAATTCCGCCGCTTCCTAGCCCCAAAATAGCCAAAGACAAAATTATAAAAGCATAATTTTGAACAAATATTACGGAGGAAATTCTTGTGGATATTATCTCAAAGCAAATAACAACTGCCGAGACTACAAGAATATTGAGACTTACGCTTCTAGCATTGTTCATCTCTATTTGGATGCGATTGCCTCGGACAAAACTTTTTCAAATATTTCCACCCTGTATTTTTTCTTTAACCTAGCATTGACCTCATCCGAAATTTTTTGGCGGTAATAATTTGTGAACTCTTCGTCAATTTTTTTACCTTTAACGTCGTCATAAGTAAGCTGCTTTTCCGGATAGATTTGAACACATTTAATAACAGCAAACTGTTTTCCTTCTGTAGAATCATAATATTCGATCGGTCCGGCAGATTCGTTTAAGCTCAATTTAAATGCCGCCTTTGCCAGGTAGTCTCCGCCTGCCGTTCTATAAGCCTTGAGCGAACCATCGCGTTCACGAATAAATATTTTATCCAACCAGGCATCTGAGACCTTTTCAAACGGGGTTCCTTTTCCAATTTCATTTATATCTGCGGCGGCCTTTGCGCTATCCGAATAGATCCTTGCGTAAATGTATACTTTCTTTAGCTGATAAAATATTAGATCTTTATGATCTTCATAAAATCTATGTAGTGCCTCCGGTGTCGCTTCAGGTATGCTTCCTTCAATAACTGCCTGGTTGTATAAATATAGAAGTCTGTCTGCTATGACGGGGTTTTGCGTATACGGATTTACTAATTTCTTTTCCAAACCAAGTTTTTTTGCGGCGATGACAACGTTGTTATCGTATACAGCATCAAGAATAAAATCCTTAACACTGCTAGGGCCCAGCACAATATTGGGATTCAGAACTACGACTTCTTCCAACAGCCGTAGATATTCCTTTAAATCAACATTACCATTATTGTATGAAAGTATCTCAAAATTATTGCCATTCCGGATAGCATTTTCAATTGTATCTTTATAAGCGCCCCCGTAAAACGTAGCGCTTTCGGACGACCATTTGACAATTTGATCAAGTCCGCTTTGATTCCACTTTATTGAGCTTTTATCAACAAGTCCACGCCTAAAGTCATCGTACGCGTTATTGTATGCCTGATAGTATCCCTTCTGAAGTTGTGATATTATCTTGTCTTTCATTTTTTCAAATGGTTCCAATTTTATTTTTCTAATATCCAGTACCTTTACGATGTGAAACCCGTCTACAGATTCTACAACTCGGGTGAATCCTTTCTGAAGTCCAAAAATGACATTTGCGACCGGGTCAACCATAGTTTCTGACCAAGTCACCTTCCTTTTAGCATTTAGCTTAAAATCTCTTAACGAATAAAGCTTTATGAGACTCTCTATATCATGATTCTTACTAAGACCGGTTTCTATCCTCAAGGTTATCGTCTTTAGTGAGTCAAGCTTCTCCTTTGTCGGATCTGCAGGCATCGGTAATGTTATATCGTTACATATAATTTCCTTATCCATCTCTTTATAAGCTTCGGCTGCCGTCTTTTCATTAGCATACTTTTCCACAAAACTTTTATCGAAGAAAGCGTTCATCAATTCATTATTAATGATACGACGTATTTTCTCCATTAAATCTTGATTTTCATTTAATCTTCTGTCAAAAAAATCAAAAATCTTCAATCGATTGACTATCAAATCTTTTAATGCATTCCTGTAAATATCGGATTTGGTACGGAACCTATACTGGTAATGCCAATCCGCTATATATTGCCTCAGCTCCTTTAGAGTTACCAAATAATCTTTACCTACTTTAGCTACTACCTCATTATCGTCAATTATATTGGGCTTGTCTTGCGCACGACCTACAAAGGAAAAAAATAATATGATAAAAAACAGATACTTTGTTGATTTCATTAATAACTCCATTTGTAAATCACTCATAACCTACCACAAAAATTGATTTGTAGAAATAGAGAGGAAAATAATAATAGTCAATAACCGAAATGAGGATAGGATCTTTTTGTAGGAATTATAGGAACTCAGGAAATACACTCTTCTAGTCCAGTCCCCGTCAAAAAAATGTTCACCGTCATTCTGTTCAGGATCATATCCGCTAAGGCTGCATCCAAAGCCATCATGACGTTTCCCTTATATAAGACAGGTAGTCTCTCACATATTTGTTCACATCAAGAAGACTTATGTGTGCTTCTCTACAATTCTTGCAACAATGTCCGCTCCTGGGTAAGGAGCGGCTCGCAGCGGAGAAGGAGAGCAAACCTCTGTAAAAGGGGAAACAGAAGTCTTTTCATGATGGGTCTCAACGAAGTCAATTTAAAACAAACAAGTGAATGACAGCCGCTCATTTAAACGCAAAAACCTGATAATTTCTTACCAGGTTTTCGCATTACACTATAGGGAGAAAATATGATCCGTTTACTAACATGATATCCTTAAGTTCTGTAACATGGAAATTTCGTGCCGGTACTATCCCCCAGATGAGGGATAGTACCGGTTTCGTATATCACTTAAGGAGAAGCATCTTCTTGGTAATGGACTGATCACCGGTCTTCAGTGTGTAGAAATAGACTCCGGTGGACAAATTGGACGCATCGAACTTCACGTTATAAGTCTGTGCTTCCTTGAAGCCATTCACAATAGTGGCGACTTCCTGACCCAGCGCATTATAAACCTTCAAAGTTACATTTCCCGCTTTGGGAATTGTGAAGTTAATTTCTGTACTTGGGTTAAACGGATTCGGATAATTTTGCTGCAACTGGAACTTCTGGGGAAGCTGTTGCCCGTTATGAACACCAACTTGGATTGAGCCATCCAAAACTCCGGCAATATGAGCCAGTTCAGTACCTTCTTGAGCTTGCCACGTTGTATACGTGAGTCGGGAACCAGTCTAAGTCGCCTACAGGGAAACCACCAAGTCCCGCAGTCAACAGACCAGCATCGGTATAGGAAAGATCGATAGGAATGGGCCAATCAGCATAAATGAAATTTGCAGCTTCTGGATTAGTCGATTGACGCCAGGATGCCAATGGAGTCCCGTAGGTTGTGTCAACTGCTGCTATTGCATAGGCTTTTAACACTGCAAGCTGAGTTGTAAACAAAACATCCGTCTTCTTAAAAGTAGGTAATGTATTCGTAATCCAGCCACGACTTACTAGCAGAGGATAATCCGTGTTGTCAGCAAATAGGGTCGCGGATCTTGTGTTCATTGGAATCATCTGGGAGACCCACTGTGTATTGCCATCAACTGCCGTAGAATTTAATGTTGAAACGATATTGGAAAGAGATGCATCCCAATAAGCTAAGTTCGCGTCAGCATAAAAGTTTTTGCCGTTTGCGTTGAAAGTAGAATCAACACGTACATTGACAAGACCCATTGGGAGGCTATCCGGATCAACTTCACCTGCATCAGATTTGTAAAGGACAGTGCAATAGCCTTGTAACTGGCAATTTACAAAGATATTATTCGTGACGCTCATATTCGTCTGGTCTCCGTTATCCATAAGAACAAAGCCGCAGTCAGTCAATAAAGTCGTTGTGATTGAAAACCACTTTGTCAACCGCAACTCCAGGTCTAAATTTGTACAAAGTACCCTGGACATTCACGTGTGTACAGTTTTCAATAAACAGAGTATCCTCGTGAGTAATGCCAGTGCCATTGAAATCTATAACGCCACCGTTTCGACGGCAAGTATGACCGTTTAAATTTACAAAGTAATCGTTTGTAAAAAATACACGCGTGTCAGCAGGAGGACCTCCAACCCATACCCACCAAGTATGCTCCATAATGCAGTTATCTACTTGAAGTCTCAAATCGGCAGCAATTAAAATTAAAGAAGGCCCATCCTCCGCCATTGCCTGCAGTATTACCAATTTCAAGATCGATGTTCTTAATAAGCAGGTCTTTACCGACGTTCATACCTCCAAAGGTGGGGTTTGCAGCGCTCGCATCACCAGAAATAATCGGCGGTTCATCCCCTTGGCTTAATTTCAAAGAAGTTTGCGTCGGTCCCATAATAATGGTTCTATACTTGGAGGAAGTTACAGGGTTATTTGCGCACGAATAAACTCCGTTGCTTTTCAGCTCATACACACGGCTTGCGGGAGCCAAACTATCTGAAGCCATGAGAAGATACAGGGTATTCGTATGACCAAATTCAATATCATCTTTTACTACAAGAGTGTCGCCGCTTGTTGAATGGACATACTGCATATCCTGAGCAAAAGCCGACAATGCAAAAAGAAAAACCATACTGAAAAGTAGAATTGCACTTTTCATTTCAAATCTCCTTAGGTTAATTATTGTTTGACAATTTTCTGTGAACACACACTTTTAATCTCTGCTCGGGAATTTCCTTACACCTCCTTCCTTTTAGCACATCTGTAATAGAATAGACCATTAAAAAGAGTATCTCAAATTCAACTCGAATACCGACGGGGAATATAAAACTGAAACTAAGTTCTTGGTTATTGGAGCATCCGGACTCGTTCGGTAATTCTGATACGTACTTATTCCATTATGAAAAATATTTATCCCATTCAAGGCTAAGCTCAAACCATCAATAGGCAGATCCTGTTTAAGCGTAAAATCCCATCTATAAATATTGCCCGTAAAGGAGGTCGTCTCAGGCCTGTTACCTACATTGTTCAATAGATTACCGGTCATGCTAAACGATATACGACCGGAGAAGCCTTTATAGTCGACACCAAGCGCAACGTTCACCACATCGTTTGCCTGCTGAATTAATCTACCGACGTAAGTCGTATCTTCTGTAATGAATAAAGGATGTACATGGCCACGTGAATCAGTATACGATTGGGAATTATCTAGTCTAAGAATAGTGTAAGCCGTATTTGACCCCGATTTTGTATAGTTTGCATCCAGAACCAGAGCACTAAGGGGACCAGGCAAATACCAGAAATTTGTCTGCCAATCAATTTCGACACCTCTTATATAGCCGAGGTTCGGATTGTTTAAGCTGACACCAATCGTTTGATAGGCTGGCACTGTAAACTGAAATCTCTGCCACAAAAACGCTGAGTCGGGGATAGGGACGTTAGCGGCATATTGAGAACGACTCGCGTAGTAAATCGATGTACTGTACATTTGATTTTTTATTATTTTGTAGAATGGATTTATTGTAAAGAGACCTATTGAATTATTATGAAAGGACGCAATAACATCAAAGTTTTGTGCTGTAGCAGGTTTTAGCAAAGGATTGCCCATTTCAATGTTGCCATCATAGAAAGCAACTTTAGGAATAATTGCTGTATAATCCGGGCGGGAAATACCGGTCGTATAGGCAAGTCTAAGATCCGACCAATCATTAACTTTATACTGAAGCTGTACATCGGGGAATAAGTTGTTATCCGTCCGGTTCACGTTGAAGGCACTATAGGGTACCTCGTGATATGGGTTAGAAGGATTAGTGGAGTCATTAACGGCAATTGACCCGCCTTCGGTACTAACACAGTCGCCATAAACGGTATGAGTAACCTGAGTATATTGTGCATGGTAAATCATATTATAGCTTTCGAAGCGAGCACCGCCTAGTAAAGTCACCTTGGGACCAATATTAAAGGTGCCCATAGCATAACCCGCTGAAAATTGTTCCGCACCGCTCCAATCATTTTTATAGCTGTCAGCTAACTGTCGGGGGATAAGCCAGCCATTCTCCGACAATTGCAGCCAGGTATCATATACACTCCGATTAAATGTATATTTATAACCGCCATTAGCAAAATCATATAAACTGTTTAAATAATATTTCCCTCTCGTAAAGTCGTTATTCATGAGCATCGGAAAACTCAGCGGATTAGAAGGACTAACCCCAAGGTAAGCATTTGCTTTTGGATTTAAATACAAATCTTGGGCCCCATGGGCATAATCCTCATCGATATTATTTTCACGTGTCGTTCTTAAATACTTGCCGCCGGCTTTAAATGTGGCGGTAATATCATTAGTAAAGTTGACCGGCGCCGAGACATCGAGGGATGCATTATATAAATGCTGATAAAACTGATTCCAGAGACTCGAAGGCCACCCTTGTACCGTTGCACCAGTAGCGTCTGCCGGGTTAAGATTGTCAAAGACTCCAAGTGCCTCCGTAAGCGACATGCCCTCTTCCGCAGCCTGAGAACTATAAGTAATCGCCTTGCCTGAAGCATCGGTACCGAAAGGCGCAGTAGATTTGGCATTGTAAAATTGGTTCCATCCACCACCATTAATACCAGGCGCGTATCCGAAGATTGTATATTGTTCAGTGGCAGAATGAGACAAGCTTAGAGCCACTTTGACATCACCAAAACTGTTTTCTGCCTGAAGTGCATTAATCCATAAGTCCTTTCCATAATCACTGCGGTCCGGGGTGAATAGCACGGAATTATTTCCAAAGCCAATTGAGGTATAATTATTCAATTGATCTGTGACATTTCCGCTATAAGTATTCTGGAAAACTATTTTACCGTTGGGGAGTCGATAATCCATTATAAGACTCCCACCGCTGTTTGTGACAATATTGGCAGCGTACTGATAGGTCGCACCAGTGGTTATGTAGGTAGCCTGACCGTATGAAGTATTGCCTGCCCCGAGGAATCCCGGTGTAATGGAAGCTATTTGATTACCACCATCAGTACGGTCCATATTTCCTTGCAAGAAGACGCCGAATTTGTCATCAAAGAAACGCTTACTAACACTCGCCCAAAACTTATAATTATCTGTGGCACGATCTGACGCATTGTAATTTCCTTGAGCTAGCGCGTCAAAATGAAGACCCGTTGGGGCTTCCCTCAATCTTAAATTAACCACGCCGCCAAGTGCATTGGCATCCATATCCGGCGTAAGTGCTTTTATGACTTCAATACTGGAGAGCAAATTCGATGATATAAAACCGAGATTTGTTGATCGGTTGTTCATATCGGTCGATGGTAATTCAACGCCATTGATCAGAATCTGATTCAGTTTAGCCTGAGCTCCACGGATAACTACCTGGTCTCCGTTCATGAGGGAGACACCGGGCAAACGGCTAAGTGCAGTCGCTGCGTTATCGTCCGGTAATTCATGGATTTTTTCCGACGATACAACGTTTATTATAGTATTAGAGGAAAGTTGCTGGTTAATCGCCTGCATCTGTCCCTGAGCCTGAGCCGTGACCACAACGTTCTTTCCCTGCACCGCCACGGGTGTGAGATAGAAATCCTTCAGCACTGTTTGATTATCAGTGACATTCACCGCCACAGTCGCTGTGAGATACCCCACATACGAGACGACTATCGAGTCCTGTCCGGACGGGGCACCAATAACAACATAATCTCCGTTTAAATCCGTAGCGGCTCCGATGCTGGTACCTTTTACAAGAACGCTAGCCCCTGGAAGAGGATCTTTGCTTTCAGCATCAAGAACCTTCCCTTTCATCGTTCCAGAACTGGCAGCCATAAGCGGTTGACACATTAAGCAAAATAGCGCTCCAACAAGACTCAATTCTCTTGAAAACTGGTAACCAAAAGATTTCATTTTCTTACTCCTGTTTTCTGGATAATATTCCATTGCGATTGAAATATGCTTGCATTCTGCTGAGGTAGGGAACTGAAGGGTGCGAACAAATAATATTTTCTCGTACCGATGGATCCGTGCACGGTTACTACTTGGATCTTTCTCCTGGCGCAACACACTGTCCGATGCCGCCCTTCTTGTTTTTTAAACCTGACTTGGTTCTCTCAATATGAACCAGTTAAAATATAATTGAACCGTTTCAAGGTTACAAAATATCTCCATGAGAGTCAAGGAGAAAAACGAAAAATTTTGTGAGGGAGAATGGAATTGATTCTGCACTTTCAAAGGGTTCAGGGTTGACGAGACCCTGCCGCTCACCCGTCCGGCATCCGCGCCGCTTTCATTCCCCTTTTTCTCAGCCGTGTCCAGGGACCTCCTTACTTGCAGCGCACTAATTGCGCGGTTCAACTGGGTTTTCTGACATGGAGGATCCAAGAAATGTCCAGGCGGAGTCCAACATGATACAAAATTTGAAATCCCCAAGCCAATCTTCTGTAGCAAATCGAGGCCAAGATTGATCGATATCTCTCATGTGCACTTCAGCTTCTTCGCGAACCACTTGGCACAAAATCAAAGCTAACAAATGATAATTCTGGGAATACTCATCTTAGTTAGTATTCATCCTTCCAGATATTGGGCAGTGTATCAGTTTCAATCTTCCACAAAATCCCTAGGCGTTTTTTAACCGCGAAGATCGCAAAGGATGCGCCAAGTGCTCCGAGAATAATTACTATTCCTTTGCGCTCTTCGGGCCCTCTTGGCGGTCTTTGCGGCTAAGTTCAAAATGATACACTACCAGATATTGATTTTTCAATCCAGGAATCGGATTTTGAATATGCTATGATTCCCGTGTTGATCTTCTGGATGCACATCACCGCCGGTGTCTATCTATTCGCAAAAAGATACTACGAAGAAACTCTTGGTGAAGCATTCCTTTCGCTCGGATTCGCCGCAATTATTTTTACCGCTGGCTGGACGTTGTCATCATTCATAATACGTCTCACATTCGGTCAAAAGGGAATTAACGACATTTTCAACGGCGACTCCCTGTCACTCATTCTTCTGACCATATTTGAGGCGGTCTTCTACAGGATCTGGTTTAGGAAATCGGCTTCCAAATCCCTTCCTCCCAATCAAGCCCTTAATGCGTAAGCTTCTGCACTCTGAAATTTCAGATCGCAGGCTGTCCGTTGAACAGGCAATCTCCGCAGAGCGCTCACCGATCTACGGTTTTCTCGAAAATGTGCGGAGCCTGTACAACGTGGGATCAATCTTCAGGACATCGGATGCCGTTCTCCTCTCCAAACTCTATTTGACCGGTTTCACCCCTTATCCTCCGAGAATCGAAATATCGAAAACCGCTCTAGGAGCCGTGGAGAGTGTACCATGGTCGTACCGAAAGAAGCCTCTCGATGCCGTCAATGAAATAAGATCTCAAGGAATAAAACTTGCAGTGCTTGAACAGACTGACGAGAGTATTCCACTCTGGGAACTGCCACGGGATTTCTTCCCAATTTGCGTTGCAGTTGGAAATGAAATCGGCGGAATCACAAGAGACGTTGTTGATGCTGCCGATATCGCGGTAGAAATACCGATGAAAGGCGTGAAGCACTCCCTCAATGTTGCTGTTGCTTACGGGATTGCGGTCTACAGATTGTTTGAAATGTATTCGATCGTGAAAGAAACAGGAAAACACTAATTTTGATATCCTAAACCCGGAACAATTTCAAAATTCAAAGATCAAGATTCGGAATCTTTCAGAAAGCCGATGTGAAGTAATCGAACTTCTCTTCAGTGTGAATTCTCACCACTCCCGCCCTGACGAGCTTGACAAGAGTCCTTGAAGCCCGCCTTTCGCTGATGTTAACAAGCCCCGCAAACTCTTTCACGGTGATCTGCCGATTGTCTTCCAGAAACTTGAATAATCTCCGCTCATTCTCTCCGATGACGATTGAAAGAGGCTCGCTGTCCGGATTTTCACTTTCCAATATCTTCACGACTTCCCTGCTTGCAATCACACTTTTGTCGTTCACGCGAATATAAACTTTCGCATCGCGGCGGACCGTGCCTTTATAATCCTGTAACCTGTGAGGTTTAATCCGGCTTTCCTCGACGATCGCCACCACAATGTCTTTCCCGTTCAATTCTATCACCTGGACTATCGGCTCAATTGGCGGCTCACAATACCTGCGGGATGCTTCATGGATCAAATCCACCTCGGACTTCTCACTCTCGATACCATAGATCGTACCGTCGTCTTCAACCCCGAAGAGAATCATCCCGCCCTTCGTATTTGCAAACGCAATCAGCTCCTTCGCGATTTTTTCTATCCCGCTGAATTGCCGCTTGAATTCTATCTTGAAGTTCTCGCCCTCTGAAATGAGCGCCTTCAGCTCTGCAATATCCACCGTAAGTAATTCACAATTCTAAATTCTTAATTCCAAATTGAACAAACATCTCTCGATTCGCAATTCAACATTCAAAATTCATAGTTCAAAATTTGCCTTACCATCCTCGCGCTTCCATCCTCAGAAGAATCATGCTGAGCCGCATAGAAACAAATCTCGATTCGGAATTAGGCGCGTGTCTGATTGGACTCGGTATGATGGCAACCAGCTTTGCCGCTTCGTCGCGGGAAAGTTGAGATGCCGGTTTACCGAAATACATCCGGCTCGCTTCCTCGACTCCAAAAATTTCCCTCCCGAATTCAATTTCGTTCAGGTACAATTCCAATATCCGGTCTTTTGTCAGGTAATATTCGAGCATGTAGGCGGTGACGATCTCATCCAACTTTGTCAACGGATCATCTGCTCGTCGAGAACCATAAATTCTTCGCGAGCTGCATCGTAATTGTGCTTGAGCCGCGGACTATTTTCTTCTCTTCCCAGTTCTTTTCAAGCGACTGTTGAACTTCATACCAGTCAACACCGCTATGCTCAAAAAAGGTGCCGTCTTCACCAACTATTACCGCGTGTACCACTGAATTGGAAATCTTTGAGAGAGGGACATAGGTATGTCTGATTCTATACGGCTCGTGCTTCGCCCGCGCCTGCATTATCCTCTGCTTCATCAAGGCGGTCGTTCCCGGATTCTCTATTCGCAACCGTGCAACCGTCCAAGGAAAAGGTAGCATCACTACTTCTGCAATGAAAAACGCAGCAACGAGAGTCACGGTGACTTTCTTAACTGTCACCCGCCGTAGGTTCGGCTTTATTTCATCGCTCATCTAAGAGAATCAAGGTAACTCTGGAGAATGAGTTGTGAAGCCATCCGATCCAGATTGCCTTTCCTTTCCCTTTCTTTCTTCTTTATGCCAAGTTCTATCTGCGTTTGTCGAGCGATCGTGGTAGTAAATCTCTCATCCCATTCGACAATTGCTATCTTCCCTTCAGAACCCTTGGACATTTTTGCTTTCAATAATTCGGTAAACTTCGCTGCCTGTACGGCGGACTCTCCTTTTTCCCCATTCAACTTGAGCGGCTTGCCGATAACGATCTTCGTTATTGACATTCTCTTCACAATGTCAAGAATCCTATTCAGCAATTCGCGATCGTTGGGAAATGTATCGATGCCTTGGGCGATGATACCCATCGGATCGCTGACCGCCACGCCAACCCTTTTTGACCCGAAGTCGATTCCCAGAACCCGTTTGCCTCCGGTCTCCCATCCCTTGATTGGACTCGACGCAGATGGATCTTCAGGCATTTTGGCCCAGCCCAGAGGCTCCCGCGGACATTCTATCCACACGAGTCACGCCTTCAATCTTTTTCAGTTTATCTATCAAACGCTCCAAATGCTCCTTGTCTTTCACATACATAATGATCTGCCCTTCAAAAATCGCGCTGTGAGCTTCCGCGGAAACGCTGCGGATATTTGTGTTCTGGAAATTTGTTATGGCGTGCGTAAGCTCAGTTAGAATCCCAGGTCTGTCCAATCCAGAAATAGTCACACCGGCAACGAACAAGCCGCTGCTTTCTCCGGGCCATGTCGCTTCGACCATTCTCTCTTTTGCCGTCGCGTCCATCCTCAGAAGGTTTGCACACGACTTGCGATGGATTTTTATTCCTTCACCCATGGTTACAAAACCCACTATCTCATCTCCCGGAATCGGATTGCAGCACTTCGCATAAGAGATCTTCCAGTCGGTCCGCGTCCCATCGACGACAATTCCCTCCGATGCCTCTCTAGCAATCTCGACAAATGTCTGAACAGGCTTCGTGGTTTCTCCGGCCTCCCTGAGAGATTTCTGCTGTTTCAGCCGCGCAATCAACTTCTCGGGTTCGACCTCCTCATCGGAAATTGCCGTGTAGAATTTCTGAGGATTATCGAACTTTAAATCACGTAGCAATTTTGCAAAATCCTCTTCCGAAACCGAGAGTTTGTTCTTCTTCAGCCTCTTGGTCCAGGCCTCTTCGCCATCTGCAGCTTTCTTTCTCGCCTCTTCATTCAGCCAGCGTTTGATATGCGATTTCGCTTTCCGTGATACGACAAATTTCTCCCAGTCAGGGTTTACATTCTGGTTCGAAGAAGTTATGATCTCGATTTGATCGCCGCTGATTAATTTCGTGCCGAGTGGAACGATTCTGCCGTTAACCTTCGCCCCGACACAGTGTGTGCCTACTTGAGAGTGTATCTCAAATGCAAAGTCAACAGGTGTTGAGCCCTTCGGAAGTATTTTCAAATCCCCTTTAGGCGTGAAGACATAAATCTCGTCCTGGTACAGGTCGAGTTTAAATCCTTCGAGAAAGCTCGCCGCCTCATCGCTCGAAACCGCCGGCTGTTCCAGGATTTCGCGGACCCACGATATCCACTCCTCAAGATTTCGATCGGCCTTTTCTATCTCTTCTTTGTATTTCCAGTGTGCCGCGACACCACGCTCTGCAATTTCATCCATACGTTTCGTGCGGATTTGTACTTCCACCATCTTTCCTTCAGGTCCGACAACGGTCGTGTGGATTGATTGGTATCCGTTTTTCTTCGGCACGGAAATGTAATCCTTAAAACGTTCGGGAACAGGCGTGTATTTTTCCGACACAATTCCATAAACCGTGAAGCAATCGTTCTTATCTTCAGTATCTAGAATGATTCTCACCGCAAACAAGTCGTAAATCTCCTCTATCGGCTTGCCGCGTTTTACCATTTTGTTGTAGATACTGTATATATGTTTTGGGCGGCCGGTAATTTCAAATTTGTTTCCTGTTTCATCAAGACGCTGCTTAATTGGTTGAATAAACGCCTTGATATACCCCTCGCGTTCACGACGTTTTGCCTGGAGCTTTCGTGAGATATACTCATAATCAGATGGGCTGAGATGTTTAAATGCGAGATCCTCGAATTCCCATTTAACTTTGGCGAGACCAAACCTGTGCGCGAGCGGGGCGTATATCTCGAGCGTTTCCTTTGCGATACGTTGCTGTTTCTCCGGAGTAAGAAACGTAAGCGTTCTCATATTGTGCAACCGGTCGGCAAACTTCACCAGAATGACCCGAAGATCTTTTGCCATTGAGAGAAGCATCTTGCGATAGTTTTCGGCGCGCGTTATGTCGTGACTTTCTACAGCACCGGAAATTTTTGTCACCCCGTCAACTATATCCGCAATTTCATCCCCAAATTCCGCTCGAATCGCCTTAAGATTGTAAGGCGTGTCTTCTACCACATCATGGAGCAGTGCTGCGGCAACCGAAACATCATCAAGTGGAATCTCCTTCGCGACAACCAGAGCTACTTCAAAGGGATGCGAGAAGTAAGGCTCGCCTGACGCACGAGGTTTTCCCCTCACATGTGCGTTCCAACTGAACTCAAAAGCACGCCTGATCAACTCCTCGTTAAACGCGTACAGACTCGCCCGGCACACGCTCAAGAGATGGTTCAGCTTTTCAACGCTTCTTATGTCTGCCAAATATGACATTTCTGCTTTCCATGACGGGATTTAGATTCTAAGAGATTTCCCTTCTACTTTAATTTAAGAGCGTATAGGTAATTTCCAAGACGTTGAAATAACATAAAATAAAGAATTCTCTTGAAAAACAACGGTTTTAGCTAATTGACTTGACAATCTGATTTCGACAATCTACTTTCAAATAGTGACTAAGTTCGGGTAACTCCTGAAGTTTCGACAAGAAAACTAAGGAGGTAGTATAAAGCAATGGCAGACCAGCCACAAATAAGCGCAGATTATCGGAAATATGTTTCCTTTTCATTCCCTAACACTGATCCATATTACTCAACTATCCAGGCTGCCATAAATAGCATATCAGATGCATCCCCCACTAAGCCTTACGGAGTTTACATTTACCCAGGCAAATATCAGGAAACCATCACGTTGAAATCTTACGTTTCCCTAATCGGAGCGGGAATTGATGACGTCATGATCAAAGGAGGCGGCAGCTCACCTGTAATCATCGGTCCTGCATCGGATAGCGGGTCAGGACAATGCTTTATTACAAATCTCACAATTGATGGGAACGGGAAGTCAGCAATCGTGTTTAACGACACATCGATTTCGACTCCTAAGACCGATTTCATCATTAACGTCAAGATCATGACAACAAATCCCACCACTACCCAGCCGGGAATCACCGTTGAAGATTATCAGCTTCTTGACTGTATCGAGTTGTCATGCATCGGTTTCCCTGTTCTTCCGCCGCCTCCAGGAGAAAACCCGACAAGTATATACTTTCCTGAGGGGATCCGAGTCACAAAACATGGTAACCTTAGAATGTGGCAGTCCACGGTTGTGAGCGAATCCTACTGCCTTGATCACAGTTCAAGCGAATATAGTGAAACGTATAACTGTATTCTTTCCTCTGGTGGGCCCTCGATGCAAATTACATCCGGAACGGTCAACATCTACAATTGTCAGACTGTCGGCGGAATCTACGCTTCTAATGGGGGGACACAAGTGAAGCATGTCAACTCCTTTCACGACGGACATCTTAGCGCTGAAGGCGGAGCTACTATTTGGGTATCCGGGATGAAGTGGGGACAGGAATCTGGTATAGACGTAATATTTTATTTGAGTGGTGGCTCAAAAATTATTGTATCAAATTCGAAAGCGGGGGTGACATCAGCTTGGTCGCAAAATTATGTTGTTTATGTTGGAACGGGCTGCACTTTCAAGGCATTCAGCTCAGAGTTCACGAATTCTGTCAGCAATGGAAATTCAATAACTGGTGATGCAGGCGTAACGGTTTACCTTTATTATTGTACTTTAAGCAAAGACGTAACCGGCATAACTGCATCAACTGATAGTAAATATGTATATAATGTCAGCAGCGATTAATTGGAGTCGAGTAGGTTGAAATCCACCATTTGTGATTCATTAATAAGAAATCCTTTCGCTGGCATAACCGCAGTGCTTTCATGCCTTCTCCTTTCATTTGGGACATCTCAAGCTCAATGGACTGATGTGACACTTGAAGGCAATGTCCAATACAACCAGATCGTTTTTGTGGACAGTCTCCATGGGTATATTGCAGCAAACAGTGTTCAATACACAGACACAAGTGGGGCTATTCTTTTTATCACAACTGATGGGGGAAAATCCTGGAAGGAAAATCGAGTAAATGTCCCCTGGTTTTCGAGTGTGTCAGCAATTCGAGATAGCTTAGTGTGGGTAAGTAGCGGTGGAACGGTTTACTATTCACATGATCGTGGCAACACGTGGCAACATTCTATGGCAAGCAATAAATATGCGTTGTTAACAGTTCAGTTTGTCGATCCGATGAATGGTTGGGCATGTGGAAGCACTCAATACGGAGATGTTGGCGGATACCAGGGGATATGTCATTCCTCAGATGGCGGACTGACATGGAAAAGCCAATATGCGGATAGCGGTGGAAGTTCAGAGTATAAAGTTCATCTTAAGGAAGGCTATTTCACTGATTCGCTTCACGGCTGGGTTGCGGATTACTACTCGGTCCGTCGAACCACTGATGCGGGAGCAACATGGAATTCTGTACCCGCAAATGATTATATGTATTCAGTTTATTTCCTGGATACGCTGAGAGGATGGGCAACAGGTTACATAAGTTTTTATCGCACTACTGACGGCGGCGTGAATTGGGTTGAGTCGCCCGGCGACACAGCAGTTTCTCATAGCGCCATTTTGATGTCAGTATACTTTGCAGATACCACCAATGGATGGATATGCGATAATCATGGAAGAATCTATCGCACTACCGACGGCGGTGCCACATGGTCCGCTCAACGTTCCGATACGTCTGGTTATCCTGCTCTTAACTCCATTTTCTTCCTCAACAAGAACGATGGCTGGGCTGTTGGAAACGGCGTAATACTTCATACCACAAACGGTGGAGTCACGGCCGTCAAGGAACCTAAACCTCAACCGAAGTCGTTCCGCCTCATGCAAAATTATCCGAACCCCTTTAATCCGTCAACAGCGATCAGCTATCAGTTCTCAGCGGTCAGCTATGTAACGCTGAAAGTTTACGATATACTTGGAAGACAAGTAGCGACGCTTATCGATGGAAAAGAACAATTGGGTATGCACACTATAACGTGGAACGCGTCTAACTTCCCAAGCGGCGTTTATTTTTATAGATTAATATCAAGTTCTTTGCAAGGCACTTTCATCGACACAAAACAGATGTTGATGATTAAATAACTTTGTTATTCAATCAGTCCCGAAGGGATCCCGATTCGCGGGAAAATCCCGCCGCTCTCCGGCGGGGATGTTAATCAAATGAAAAGGAGAAACTATCGTGGCATGCCAACCAGCTATCTATGCGGGAACGGGATCTGCAAGCATTAGGAAATATGTCTCACCATCGTTCACGAATCTGGCAGATCCTTACTACTGGACTATTCATGATGCATTAACCAGCATAACGGACGCATCTCCCACGAAAACCTATGCCGTGCATGTGTATCCTGGCACCTATGGTGAGTCGATCACGCTGAAGTCGTACGTCTCGATAATTGGCTCCGGCCCCCAGAGCACAAGAATTCAGGGAGACCTCACCCACCCTGCGGTTACCGGCACCACTGACAGTGGTGGCAGCGGCTGTTATGTGGTAGCCCTCTCCATAGACGGGAACGGACAGCCATGCCTCAACTTTCCAGCGAGCAGCAGTACAGCTGAGACAAGTTTCTTGTTTGATGTGCACTTATATACGAGCCAACCTTGCGGTGGGGCCGCTATCAATGTGGGGGATAACCAAGTCCTTCACGCGTTTAACATCCACTGCATAAACCAGTCCACAAAATTCAACGAGGGCATACTTGTAACAGGTTCAGGCCAACTGAGGCTCCACAATTCCCAAATTGCTTATACGAGCAGCTATTGCATCGACCATCGATCCTCTCAGTACAGCGAAGCATACAACTCCTTCCTTGTCGGGGGAGCATGCTGCTACTGCAATAATGGCGTCGTAAACTTATATGTTTGTCAAACCGTTGGCAGAATAGACGCATACAACTCTTCCAAGGTCAAACATATTGACTCGTTTCACGCTGGATCTATTAACTCTTATGATTCGTCAACGATATGGGTAAGCGGCCTCGGCTGGGCAGAGGAAGCAGGAAACGACGTTTCATTTTACCTGGGCGGAAGCGGGTCGAAAATCATAGTAGCCAATTCACGTGCAAATGTCACGGGGACATCGTATGTGGTCTACGTCGGGACTACGACTGCAATATTCAAAGCATTCAACTCCCAATTCAATAATCTAGGCGGAGGAAATACAGTAACCGGAGTATCTGGTGCTACAGTCTATCTTTATTATTGTGTTCTAGACAAGGATATATCCGTCGTTACTGCAGGGAACCACGACTATATTCCCACAGGCAACAGTGAATGAGAAGGAATTAATTCCAATATTTCCTTGACTTAGCTGTTTCCACAAGAACAAAATGCAAAGCCAAAGTAACTCCTCTGGTTACCTTCTATTCACGTTGACTTTCACGCCCTCGGTGGCTAAATTTATGCACCCCGACAGAGTTCGGAAAAAGGCTTCTCCGAAGGAGCCCTTCGGGCGGGCGAGGAATCGCCGGGGTGGCGGAACTGGTAGACGCGAAGGACTTAAAATCCTTTGACCCCAAACGGGTCGTGCGGGTTCAAGTCCCGCCCTCGGCACAGTTTCAATTACGGGCGATTAGCTCAGTTGGTTTAGAGCGCTACATTGACATTGTAGAGGTCAGAAGTTCGAATCTTCTATCGCCCACTAAGACTGTCGAATGGCAACGCGGTCAGAAGTTCTCCCGAAGGGACTCCTTGGGAGGAATCTTCTATCGCCCACTAAGACTGTCGAATGGCAACGCGGTCAGAAGTTCTCCCGAAGGGACTCCTTGGGAGGAATCTTCTATCGCCCACTAAGACTGTCGAATGGCAACGCGGTCAGAAGTTCTCCCGAAGGGACTCCTTGGGAGGAATCTTCTATCGCCCACTAAGACTGTCGAATGACAACGCGGTCAGAAGTTCTCCCGAAGGGACTCCTTCTCACGAAGTGATGCCTTCGGCAGGAGGAATCTTCTATCGCCCACTAAGACTGTTGAATGGCAACGCGGTCAGAAGTTCTCCCGAAGGGACTCCTTCTCACGAAGTGATGCCTTCGGCAGGAGGAATCTTCTATCGCCCACTGCAGAATTTTGAAATACTTAGCAAGGAAGTGACCTCCAGCGAGTTGAACGCAAAGATTATTGTGGAAAATTGTCGAAATTAGTTCTTCAAGAATCGGAGACTTCTCCGATTTTTTATTATAATAGCGAAAAATTTTCATGGTTAAAGTAAGATTACCGGATAATTCAATTATAGAAGTGGCTGAATCCACGCCCGCAGCGGAGATTGCAAAAAAAATCAGCCGCTCGCTGGCAGAAGAGGCACTTGCCGTAAAGATCGATGGAAAGATTTCCGATCTCAATACTCCGATCATGGATGATTGTGATATCAAATTCCTGACTTTCGACGATCCGGAGGGTCGTGAGATATACTGGCACAGCAGCTCGCATTTGATGGCACACGCGATCCAATTGATCTTCCCGGAAGCCAAGTTCGGCGTCGGACCGGCAATTGAAGAGGGCTTCTATTATGACATCGATATCAACACGACGTTGAATCCTGCCGATCTCGAATTAATCGAGAAGAAAATGCACGAGATCGCCGAGCGTGACGATCCTTTTGTCAGGAAAGTCATTCAGAAAGAGGACGCGCTGAAATTCTTTAAGGAGAAAAAGGATCCTTATAAGGTTGAAATTATCAGTGCTCTCGATGAGACCATAAGTTTTTACAGCGAAGGCGACTTCACGGACCTCTGCCGCGGCCCGCATGTCCCCTCTGCGGGGAAATTGAAGTATTTCAAGCTGCTCGGCACCAGCGGAGCATACTGGCGCGGCGATAGCAAGAATAAAATGCTCCAGCGCGTTTACGGAGTCTCCTTCCCGAAAAAGAAGATGCTCGAAGATCATCTGAAGATGCTGGAGGAGGCAAAGTTGCGTGACCACAGGAGACTTGGTCGCGAGCTTGAACTCTTCGTGTTCCATGATGTCGCACCCGGAGCACCATTCTGGCTTCCGAAGGGAATGATAATATTCCGCGAGCTTGAGAAATTTATTCGCGAGGAACTTGACAGACGAAATTATTTAGAAATATCGACCCCCATGCTTGTCAAGAAAGACCTGTGGGAACAATCCGGACACTGGGGGCATTACAAAGAAAACATGTTCATCCTCAACGTCGAGGAAGAAACCTATTCTCTAAAGCCGATGAATTGCCCGGAGAGCAGCTACATATATAAGTTTAAAACCAGGAGCTACCGTGATCTTCCGTTGCGGTATTCCGAAATAGGAAGGCTGCATCGAAACGAAATCTCCGGTGCGCTCGGCGGAATGTTCCGCGTCCGCCAGATAACCATGGACGATGCCCACATCTATTGCCGCCCTGACCAAATCCTGCCGGAAATAAATGATTTGATCGGCCTCGTCAAGTATGTTTACGGACTTTTTAAGTTTGAAGTCTCATTCAAACTTTCCACCAAACCCGATGACGGCATGGGGGATCCGAAACTCTGGGAACAGGCGGAAACCGCGCTCAGACAGGCTCTGGAACAGAATGGAATCAGCTACGGTGTCAAAGAAAAAGACGGTGCGTTTTACGGACCAAAGATCGATATCCATATCAAAGACGCGATCGGAAGAGACTGGCAGGTTGCGACGATCCAGCTTGATTTCGTCATGCTTCCGGAAAGATTCGATCTGACTTACATTGACGCCGAAGGACAAGCGAGACGCCCCGTTGCAATCCATCGCGCAATTTTCGGATCATTCGAGAGATTTGTCGGAATATTGACCGAACATTTTGCCGGCGCATTTCCAGCCTGGCTGTCTCCAGTTCAAGCAGTCGTCATACCGATTACCGACAACTTCTTAGATTACGGAAAATCCGTGGTGAACTCCCTGATTAAAGAGAATGTCCGCGTCGAACTTGATGACCGCAATGAAAAAATCGGTTATAAGATCCGCGAATGGGAAACGAAGAAAGTTCCATACATGTTAATTGTTGGACAAAAGGAAAAGGATTCTGGAACGGTGTCAATTCGCAAACATCGCGAAGGTGACAAAGGCGTAAAACCGATTCACGAATTCGTTTCCAACATAAAGAAAGAAATCTCGGAAAAAACTTAGCCCGAAGGACTCCTTCGGAGGAGAACTGCCTATCAATACACCAAAGCTTAGGATCAACAGCGAGATCAGAGTCCCTGCCGTCCGTCTAATCGACTCTGACGGAAAACAACTCGGTGTAATGCCTCCTCGCGAGGCACAGAGACTCGCGGAGAACAGGGGATTGGATCTTGTTGAAATTGTACCGACATCTAATCCACCAGTCTGCAAACTAGTCGATTATGGAAAGTACATGTACGAATTGACCAAGAAAGAAAAAGCGAAACTGAAGGGTCAATCCTCTGCTCAGCTCAAGGAGATACGCTTTCATCCAAACACCGATGAACACGATTTCCTCTTCAAATCGAGACATGCGAAAGAATTTCTTGAGCAGGGTCATAAAGTCAAAGGAAGCGTTTTCTTCAAAGGAAGAGAGATAACCTACACGGCTCTTGGAGAGGAGCTTCTGAAGAGATTCATCGAGTTTCTTTCCGAAGTCGGTAAAGTGGAGCAGGCACCTAAGTTAGAAGGCAAGAATATGGCGGTGATCATAGCTCCGGACAAATCTAAGAAGAAATCCGCTCCGAAGGTCTCCGATGGCGCGCCTTCTGCAAAGCCCGTGCGCCCGGCTTCACAAAGTGGAACGGAGACCAGGCATCCGGTGACAGAAGGCGAATCCCAAAAGCGAGATCAGGAACGAGCCGGAGACGAAAAGTCCGCAGGACCCCTCCGCGGAAAGCAAAAGGACACAAAGGAGAATTAAATGCCGAAGACAAAAACAAATCGAGCGATGGCAAAGAGAATAAAAAGGACTTCTAGTGGAAAATATCTTCGTGAGAAAGCGTTCAGAAGTCACATTTTGACATCCAAAACCCGCAAAAGAAAACGCCAGCTTAGAAAGGGATCGGTTTTAGACAAGACGGACGTGAAGCGCGTTCGCGGAATGTTAAACGAATGAGCCCTGACTTTCGAGTGAATCTTTTGCAAGATAGTATTATATTTAATCGTTAATGGAGAAATTCTAAAATGCCACGTTCAAGAAATAAAGTAGCCTCACATAGAAGGCGCAAAAAGACTCTTGAGTTAGCCAAGGGTTTCTGGGGCGCACGCAGCAAGGTACACACAATTGCGAAACACCATGTCGAGAAAGCGCTCCAGCATGCTTACAGGGACCGCAGGAAAAAGAAACGCGAGTTTCGAAGTCTGTGGATTGTGCGCATAAATGCCGCCGCCCGAGAGAGTGGGACGACTTATTCGCGCTTGATAACTGCGCTCGCAAAGAAGGAAGTCGCAATCAATAGAAAAGTTCTGGCCGACCTCGCCGCGAATAGCCCCGAGACTTTCAAGGAAGTCGTCCACTTCGCTTTTAATTAATACAATCTTCCTGCGCTCGGAAAATCCGGATGTTCTGAACCGCAGGAAGATTTTTTGTATCTGGACAAAATGAAATCCGAAATTCTATTCTCTAAATTCTAAACATTGACCAGAAGTCGAAACACCAGCTGGAGTTCGCTTATAAATTTAAGTTTTGTCTCTTGAGTTCGTTTAGGATTTCGGATTTAGAATTTACAGTTTGATTTAGTTATGCTTGATGAAATTACAAAACTGAAAGAAGAAGCGGCTGTTGTGATCAGCCAGCTGAATTCTGCGGAAGATTCTGAGAATTTCCGCCTCAAATATCTTTCGAGAAAAGGTCTTCTTTCTCAGCTCTTCGAGAAAATGAAAGACGTGCCGAAAGACGAGCGACCTGCAATCGGGAAATCGCTGAATGAATTGCGCAGTTTCTTGCAATCGGAGCTCGAATCGGCAACGAGGCGAATCGGAGAGAAGAAATCAACTTCGAGCACCAGGATCGATCTCTCAATTCCGGGTAGAAAAAGATATGTCGGACGAAAACACCCTCTGACTCAGACCCTTGGAGAGATAAAAAGAGTTTTCATAGGTATCGGCTTCGGGACCGCAGATGGGCCGGAGATCGAAGACGATTATCACAATTTTGAAGCTTTAAACTTCCCTCCTGACCATCCTGCACGTGATATGCAAGACACTTTCTTCGTCAAGCCTGTTCCGGCAAGGGACGGAAGTGAGACCGGGAAATATGTGCTGCGAACGCACACTTCAGGCGTTCAAATCCGCGTCATGGAAAATAACAAACCGCCCATACGAGTCATCATGCCCGGAAGAGTTTACCGCAATGAAGCAATCAGCGCCCGGAGTTATTGTCTTTTCCATCAAGTCGAAGGATTGTATGTCGATAAGAATGTGAGCCTCGCAGAACTCAAGGGCACAATCTCCTATTTCGCAAAGGAACTTTTCGGCACTGAAGTCAGGCTGCGTTTCCGACCGAGTTTCTTCCCTTTCACGGAACCGAGTGCAGAAGTCGACGTTAACTGCTTTATCTGCGGCGGCAAGGGATGCAGGGTCTGCAAATATTCTGGCTGGCTAGAGATAATGGGCTGCGGTATGGTTGATCCAAATGTTTACAAGTTCGTCGGTTACGATCCTGCTGAAGTGAGCGGCTACGCGTTTGGAATGGGAATCGAAAGACTCGCAATGCTTCGATACGGTATCGACGACATCAGACTCTTTTTTGAAAATGATCTTCGCTTCCTGAACCAATTTTAGACCTCGCCCTCCCTTTTCCTAATAGGAGCGGGCCAGAGTGTGTTGTTCTTATAGATAACGGCATCTTGATGCTTAAAACAGTAATTCTAAATTCACTATGAAAATATCTCGCGGGTGGCTTGAACAATTTGTTGACCTGAACGGAATCTCGAGCGGAGAAATTGCGTCCAGATTAACAATGCTCGGAATTGAAGTCGAATCTTTCGAGAACCTGTCAGAAAAGTACGAAGGATTTGTGGTTGGCTCCGTGCTCGAAGTCGAAAAGCATCCTAATGCTGACAGGTTAAGCTTGTGCAAAGTCGACGTCGGCAGTGGAATCGTCAGCATTGTCTGCGGCGCACCGAATGTCGCCGCCGGACAGAAAGTCATCGTCGGGCAAATTGGCGCGACCGTTCCGCACGATCAACATGATCCGGAAGGGAAACCTTTCCAGCTTGTAAAAGCAAAGATACGCGGCGTCGAATCCGAAGGCATGATTTGCTCCGAGTATGAACTTGATCTTGGAGGCGATAAAAATGGCATCATGGTGCTCGACAACAGCGCCCAGGCCGGCAAGCCGCTCGCAGAGTATTTAGGCTTGGACGATACGATCTTTGACGTAAGTTTGACGCCCAACCGCTCGGATTGTCTGTCGCATTTAGGGATAGCCCGCGAGCTCGCCTCTGCGTTTGCGAAGAGGCTCAAACCGAGGAGAATGAACCTCCGCGAATCGGATGAACCGATTACTGGCGCCGCGAAAGTCGATGTCGCTGCCGAAGACTTATGTCCACGTTACTCCGCGCGGGTCATCAAGAACATAAAACTTGGTCCTTCTCCACAATGGCTGAAAAGCGCGGTCGAAAAAGTCGGGATGAGATCAATCAATAACGTGGTCGATGCCACAAATTATGTAATGCTCGAACTCGGCCAGCCGCTGCACGCTTTTGATTTAGATCTTCTGAAGAGAAAACATATCGTGGTCCGCAGACCTAAACCCGAAGAAAAGGTTTTCACCACTCTTGATGGCAAAGAACGAAACATCGGACCCGACATGCTCATGATTTGTGATACCGAAAAGACCGTGGCTATTGCAGGCGTCATGGGTGGAGTGAACAGCGAGATAAATCCGGGAACAAAAAATATTTTAATCGAGAGTGCAAACTTTTCACCCTTTTCGATTCGCGGGACATCGAAGACGCTCGGACTTTCCACCGAGGCGTCATACAGATTCGAACGCGGCGTCGATCCGAACTTGACCTTGACGGCACTCGACCGGGTCAGCGAGATCATCAGAGAAACTGCTGGCGGCGAAGTTGCCAGAGGAGTCATAGATATTGCAAACGGGAAATTTACTCCAAGAAGAGTGGAACTTCACGTCGACAACGTGAACCGAATTCTCGGAACCCGTCTCGCTTCCGGCGAGATAAAGAGATATTTGGATTCCATCGAGATAATTACCGACAAGAAATCTGAAACAATCCTGACGTGTTCCATTCCGACATTTCGCTACGACATCGAGCGTGAAGCCGATCTCATCGAAGAAGTCGGACGCGTTTACGGCTACGAGAAGATTGCCGACGCGGTGAACACGAAATTGTTATTTGATACACGCTTTAAAGAAGACGATAGCGTTGAAGACCTGAGAAGTTTTCTTGCAGGCGCCGGCTTCAACGAAATCATGACGAACTCTCTGCAGCCAACGGAAATCGCTGCGATGTTTGAAACCAATCCTGTTACTCTTGCGAACCCGATAAGTGAGGACATGGCAGCGATGCGCACGTCGATGTTGCCGGGGATGCTTGACGCAATCAGACGAAACCTTTCCTACGGTCTCAAAAACATGAAGTTGTTTGAGATCGGCAGGATCTACTCTCTGAGCGAAAAAAGTCAAAAAGTGGGAAATTTTCTCGAAAAAGAGGTGCTTTCATTTGCTTTGACTGGCAAAGCAGATCCTTTCTCGTTCGACAGAGAGGAATTCGAATTCGATGTCTTCGATCTCAAGTCTGAAATCGGGCGTGTCCTTGAGCATCTCAACCTTGACTCTTGGGACTTTATTTCTTATGATAAGACGAAAGAATACGAGCAATTATTAAAGTTATTTGTAAACGGTGTAGAGGTTGGCATTGCAGGACAGGCCACCTTAAATGTCTTGGAAGAATTTGCGATCGAGCAGAGTGTGTGTTTTGCAGAACTCGATTTGCGCAAGGTGGTTTCAGCAAGGAAAGCAAATGTCGGATTCCAGCCGCTACCGAGATTTCCTTATGCTTCTCTTGATCTCGCATTCTTTGTTAACATTGAGACTGAAGTTGGTAATCTCGTTAAGTCACTTAGAGGTATTGCCGGCAACATGGTGAAAGATATTTCGGTGTTCGATATTTATTCCGGTGAAATTGTACCCGAAGGGAAGAAAAGTGTTGCCCTGACAATCTCTCTCGGCAGCGATGAAAGAACTCTGAATGATAGCGACATCACGCGGTTCATCAACGATGCTGAACAAAGACTAAGCAGAGAGTTTTCCGCGACATTAAGAAAACAACCCGGCGATCAGTCACGGGATGCCGTGGAGAAGAGCTGATGAGCAGTGATACAAGCATGTCCGAAGAACAATCATCTCTGACAATGAAGAAGCAGCTTCTCGGAGAACTATGGAATGAAATCCGAAGGGCTGTGGAAATTCTGAATGCAGCCCGTAGCGAGAACGAATCGCTGAAACAAAATCTCGCGAAGGCGAATGCTGAAATCGAGAAACTTAAGTCTCAAATATCCGATCTGGAAAAGATGTTGACAGCGAGAGAAGCTGCGTCATCGAGCGCCTTCGAAGAAAGAGAAAAGAACCGCTTGATCGAAGTCGCCAAAGAATTGATATCGAAAATTGATACTCAACTTAGTTTGTTTTAAATGCGGACCAAATGATGGAAAAGAAGAGCATAAGAGTGACCATCCTAGGTAGAGAATATCCGCTGCGCGTGGAAAATGAGGAAAAAGCTCTTAAGGTCGTGGCTTACGTAGATTCGTTGTTGAACGAACTGATTGAAAAGAACCCGGGGGCACCGACCTCGACCGTGGCCGTGATCGCTGCCCTCAATATAGCCGAACAATTGTTTGATTTGAAAGAACGAATACAGAACGAAGGAATCGAAATCGCAGAATCTCGTTGGAGTGTTGAGCTACTTAAGAGAGAATTTCCCGATAGAAGCAGACTAAGTTCTTTTCCATAGGATCCGTCCGAAAAATGCTCCGGACGGAAATTTTTTTATGAATTTTAAGCCGTAGCGCTGCCGTGGTTACACGTGAAAGAACTGCTAAGTAAGAAATTATGGGAGCCCGGCTCGTGAACGAAGAAAGCAGGCCTCATCCCGAATGCATTGCATGCAATCGGGACGGTTCCGAAAATAATCGGAATCCCGGTGGAAGCATGACTCGTTCAGGAGGGCACCCACCGTGTTGAGATGGAGTTCTTTCCTATCTGCCACGCGCACGTTACGGCTTCTTTTATACAAGCCAAGAGGTCCAGCATGATAATATTGGTAACCACTGCGCTGGGCGCAATTGCAGCATTCCTTCTCGGATGGTTCATTCAGGATGCTTCAACAAAGAAAAGATTGGGGACTGTCGAAGGACGCTCGAAACAAATTCTTGAAGCAGCGGAGCGTGAAGCCAACGCCATTAAAAGAGAAAAGCTGATTGAAGTAAAGGACGAATGGATACGTAAGAAACAGGAACTCGATAACGAATACAACTCGAAACAAAGAAAATTCCAGAATGTTGAAAAGCAGTTAAGCCTCAAAGAAGAAAGCCTTGATCATAAAGGGGACCAGTTGAGGCAACAAGAGAAAAATCTCCGTTCTGCTGAAGCAGAGTTGCGTGAAAAATCCAAGACGATCCAATCGAAAGACGCAGAAGTCGGACGCCTGATCCATCTTCAGACAGAAAAATTAGAGAAATTAGCAGGCGTCTCACGCGAAGATGCAAAGAAGCTCCTCATGGAGAATCTCATAAGCGAAGCTAAAGGTGAAGCCTCATTGGAACTGCGAGAAATCCGAGAAAGGGCTCGCATCGAAGGAAAGAAAGATGCCCAGAGGATCATCGTTCAGGCAATCCAGCGCACGGCAGCAGATCATTCTGTCGAAACAACCGTCAGCGTGGTAAACCTGCCAAACGAAGAGATGAAGGGAAGAATCATCGGCCGCGAAGGAAGGAACATTCGGTCATTCGAGGCTGCAACCGGATGCGATATAATAGTCGATGACACACCGGACGCCGTGGTGATTTCAGGGTTTGATCCGTTCCGTCGTGAGATAGCAAAGATTGCACTCGAGCGGCTGATCCTCGACGGAAGAATTCATCCGACAAAAATCGAAGAAGTCATCGATAAAGTTCGCAACGAGCTCGAAGAAGAAATCGTCCAGATCGGCGAAGATGCACTTCTCGAAGTAGGAATCCACGGAGTTCATCAAGAAATTGTAAAACTCCTCGGCAGGATGAAATACCGATCAAGCTACGGTCAAAACGTCTTGCAGCACAGTATAGAGGTGGCATTTCTTAGTGGACTCATGGCTGTGGAGATCGGACTCGATTCAACTCTCGCAAAACGTGCGGGACTATTTCACGATCTCGGCAAAGTTGTCGATAAGAATATCGAAGGTCCTCATGCCTTGCTTGGTTATGAGATTGCCAAAAAATACGGGGAAAATCCGATCGTTTCCAATGCCATCGGGTCGCATCACGAAGACATCGAAATGGAGACCCCGATTGCCGCGCTCGTGCAAGCAGCCGACGCCATCAGCGGTGCCAGACCCGGCGCGAGACGTGAATCTCTCGAAGGTTATGTTAAGCGACTCGAGAAATTAGAAAGCGTGGCGAACTCCTTCTCTGGAGTGGCAAAAACATACGCAATCCAAGCGGGCCGTGAGGTGCGGGTTATCGTCGAGCCTGAAAAGGTGAACGACATCTTTGCAGACCAGCTTGCACACGACATCTCTCATAAGATACAGGAAGAAATGGAATATCCCGGTCAGATCAAAGTAACAGTTATACGTGAGGTTCGCAGCGTCTCTTATGCAAAGTAGACCTCGCCATCTAAAGATCGGATTAACTGGAAACATCGGAAGCGGCAAATCTGCAGTCGCAAAGTTGTTTGCGGAGTTAGGAGTACCGACTTTCGATGCAGATCACGTCGGTCACGCCCTACTTGATTCGGACGAAGAAGTAAAAAGGAAAGTCCTCGCAATCTTCGGAGAAAAAATTCTCGTCGATCGTAAGATTGACCGTCCAAGTCTCGGCAAGATTGTATTCGGGGATTCCAAGAAGCGTGCTCAACTTGAAAAAATTCTGCACCCGGCGATCACGAGAACGATTAACGAACGTGTCATGGATCTTCCAAACGTAAACTACGCAGTTGTGGAAGGGGCACTGATCTACGAGGCCGGCCTTGAGAAAACTTTCGACTATATTATTCTCGTCAAAGCAAGCAAAGAGATTTCGATAAATCGAGCCGCAATCAATCTTGCCATGAAAAGAGCCGATATTATCAAGCGGATGAATGCCCAAATATCGCAGACCAAAAAAGAGAAGTTAGCCGATTTCGTAATCGTCAATAACGGAACGGCTGAAGAACTGAAGCATCGCGTTATTCTGCTCCACTCCATTATTCTGTCTTTGTCAAAGCAGCCGGTTCAATCTTGATAGAGATAAATTTTACAAAAATGAACGGCGCAGGAAACGACTTTGTGGTCATCAACAACTTTGGGGGCACATTGAATGTGGATATTCCTGCGCTGACTCGCGCCATGTGTGCAAGAGGATTCGGCATCGGGGCGGATGGGATCCTTTTTCTTCAGAAGAGCAACCTGGCAGACTTCGAAATGTATTACTTGAACTCCGACGGGAGCGAAGGCGGAATGTGCGGTAACGGGGGAAGATGCATCGCAAGATTTGCCGTGCTGAACGGGATATGCGGACCGCAAACGAGTTTTATAGCACACGGACACAACTACTCCGCCGAGGTGTTTGACTCGAATAAAGTAAGACTCCACTTCCCCGCTCCTGAAGAAATTATACCCTCCAAGAAAGTAGCTGTTGACGAAGAATTGCTCGATGTAACGTACGTTCATCCGAATACCGACCACACGGTCTTAACCACCGGCTTTGACAAAGTTGATACTGCTGATCTGATCACACTTGCTCGAAAGATCCGTTACAATTTTGATGTCTTTCCGCATGGGACCAATGTCAATCTCATCGAGAAAAGTGGCATCAACAAAATACGAATGAGAACCTACGAACGCGGAGTTGAAAACGAGACACTTGCCTGCGGTACCGGAGCAGTTGCCAGCGCGATAGCCGCATCGATCCGTTTCGGTATGAATTCCCCGATCGAAATCCTTGCGACCAGCAAGGAAACCCTGACTGTCTTCTTCAAAAAAGATAAAGAAAAATTTTCAGATATTGTTCTTGAAGGAAGCGCAAGAGTGGTCTTCCAAGGGAAAATTTTCTACGATGAAAAGAGCCAAAAGATCATGGACCTTATGAGTGGAAAAGGCAAGATTTGAAATGCTCGTAGAAAAAGCTTTCGCGGAACTTCCGCGAGAGTTCAAATCAAGAATAGAAAATGTTCATGTCGTCGTTGAAAATTTGCCCGACGACGTTGACTTGTCAAGTGCAAGAGTGAAGAACAAATATTCACTTCTCGGATTATACTGCGGAATTCCGTTGAAACATAGGGGTGTCGGCTACGGGGTCTATCCAGTCCTCCCGGACAGAATAAAACTATTCAAGGAAAACATAGAAGAAATCTGCAGAAACGATGAGGAGGTCGAGGCAAAGATAAGAGAAGTTCTTATACACGAAGTAGCACACTATTTCGGAATGACGGACCAGGAGATTAGAAAGGCCGGTTATTGATATGGAAACTCTTTTAAGCCAATACGGCTATTTAGTCATTTTCGTGTTGACGCTTTTCGAGGGAGAAACGGTCCTCATCGTGGCCGGAATCTTAGCTCAACAAGGTCTCCTGAATATTGAGATGGCCATTTTGTCGGCATTCCTCGGGTCAACAATCGGCGACCAGATGTTTTTCCATCTCGCCCGGCATGAAGGCTACAGATTTGTTAGAAGATTCAGGTACATCTGGAATGCCCTTCCGCGTGCCGAAGAACTTGTCAGGCGTCATGGAACGTACATAGTCCTCTTTGCACGCTATCTTTACGGTTTGCACATTTCGTTGATAGTAATGTGTGGACTGAAAAGGATGCATTCGATAAGATTTAGTCTGCTTAATATCGGCGCCGCATTAGTCTGGGCTGTTTGTTATGGTTTTCTTGGTTACTTTCTTGCTGCAGCAATCGGATCGGTTGTCGGCGTGAGAAAGATAGAGCTTGTGGTTGCGGCTGCGATCGGGATTGCGGGAATTATTTATTGGATTTTTAGGACGGCGCAAAGTCGGAAGACTCCTGCGGAGTCCTCGATGAACTCCGAGCCAATTGCAGAGGAACCAAATGGCGCTAAAGGTGCCACGAAACAGGAGGAATAAATGTCAAAAGTTTTACTGCAGGTCAACTACGAGGTCCAGCCATCCAAGCGTGATGAATATCTTGAGTTGATTCGCGAATTGAAATCCGCATACGACACTTCCAATACAGCGAAGCTGGAGATATTTGAAGTTCACGGTTCTCCCAACAATTTTTGGGAGATATATACCTACGATAATGAGGAGGCTTTTCAAAACGCGGACGACAGCGCATTCGACGAAACGGTAGCAAAGATTAATGATTGTCTTGTCCGTGTTCCTGACAAGCTTCGTTCCTACACGCTGCATCAGATTTAGCTGATGGCTCATAGCTGATAGCTCATGGTGGAGTCGGTGAGCTTGAGAGCAATGAGCTATGTTGGACTAGATGGTCTTAACCGCGGTAATTATTTTCGGTTTTACCTACCTGACAATCTCGGTAGAGAGATTACCTTACTTTCATTTAGATAGAGTATCCGGCGCGTTGATCGGCGCTGTTGCGATGGTCGCTTTCGGCGTTCTTACATTAGATCAAGCTTACCAGGCATTAAATTTCGACACGATCGTTCTTCTTCTGGGGATGATGATCGTCGTCGCATACCTGCAGATGAGTGGGTTCTTCGATCTCGTCGCCACGTTTATTCTGAATCGGGCACAGACCGGCGACAGGCTTCTCATCACAATAATAATTGCAAGTGGAGTCCTTTCTGCATTCTTCGTCAACGATACGATCTGCGTAATGATGACGCCGTTCGTTCTGCTTTTGGCGAGTCGTTCACAAGCTGACCCGAAACCTTATTTGATCGCGCTCGCAACGAGCGCAAATATCGGAAGCGCCGCAACACTCGTCGGAAACCCGCAGAACATGCTCGTCGGGACATTCTCACACTGGCCTTACTTAAAATTCCTTTTTGCGATGCTGCCCATTGCAGCTATCGGATTGGCGATCGATTTCTTCGTGCTGAAATATTTCTTCAGACATAAATTGGCCCAACCTCTCAAGCCTCACGAAGTGGAGCATCAGCACAAACTTGACCGGATTCTTTTGTACAAGTCTCTCATTGTAATGTCAATAGTAATAATCGGATTCTCCGCAGGCGTGCCACTGGCTTTCATGTCGATATTGGGTGCAGCGATTCTTATACTTGCTGCCAACAAGAGACCCGATGAAATATTTGCAAAGATAAACTGGTCGCTCCTCCTTTTCTTCGCGAGCTTGTTCATAGTTGTCGGGGGAATCAACGGGGTCGGTTTGGTGGATCAGGCACACAAAGTGTTGGAAGGATACTTTTCCATTTCAACTTTCCAGCAGATCACAAGTTTTTCGTTTGCCTCTCTGATTCTCTCGAATATTGTTTCGAACGTTCCTTACGTGATGGTAGTAAGGCACTGGATAGCTTCGTTCAATTCGCCGATGCTGATGTGGCTTGTGCTTGCAATGAGCTCGACTTTCGCCGGCAATTTGACGATCATCGGCTCGGTGGCAAACATGATCGTGCTCGAGCTTTCAAAGGAGAAAGCGCCGTTCGGGTTCTGGGAATTCACAAAAGTGAGCGGAACAATCGCGCTTCTTACGTGGGGAGCCGGGACTGCGGTGCTGATTGCCTACGGAATGCTGATGAAGGTTTAAACAGTCCGCTTGATATCGTCCCGCATGCTCCATTTTGTTGCGTGTCACGACGGAACTTGAGCGGAGGTTCCTGAAAAAACAAGCCTGCCGGAGTTATGATGGTAACCTTGCGAAGGTTACGAGGTTAATGCTTCGATACCTTCGCAAGGTCGCTCCGCTTTTCCATATTCTCTCCTGGTTCCACCGCTCTGCGGTGGAACCTTTAGCTCGCATTGCACCGCGGAGCAGTGCAACGAGACCAATGAAGACTTCAAGATTTGGTTAGCAGGTTGCGAGGGAGCAAAAAGCTATGGACGCGATGGTCGATGTGCTTGGCTCATCAAGTCAGGCTGAGTCTCATGGAGTTCATGGCACCGCTCACTCAATCTTTGCGCCCCTCTCGGCCAATAGTGATCTCAGCACCGACCTATGACAGTGTGCTTCATTCTCGCAGTAGCACCCTACAGAGAAATTGGTTTGATGAGAGAGTGCTGCCAACAGATCAAGTGTTCGGCTGACTTCCGGAGCTGCCATCTCGGCTCTGAACTTCCTGACAAAAGCTGCCCACTTGGCGGGCGTACTTGCCGCCTGCGCAAGCTTTACGGTTCCAGCACTCGGAGCAAGATTTGGAAACCACACGTCGTACCAATTCTGCGATGCGAACTCGGACTTTGGCACACCCCTCGGTGGGCGGCGTACAGTTCCAATGCGAACGCCCTCACCTTCGGCTCGCGCCGTGCCTAACCTGACGATACGAACAGCCATCGCTCCCTCCTGTTTAAGATAACCAACATCAAACAGAATATATGCGGAGGTTCTCGAAGAAACAACCTTAGGTACTGGCTCATTTTGACTTCTCCCGCAGATTTCGCAGATGAACGCAGAAAACATATCAGCGAAAATCAGCGTGATCGGCGGGAAAAAGACAACTTCTGAGCATACGAAAATTGAAGTTGGGCCACTACCCAAACTTACTGGGGGATTTCAAGATTTGATTCGTGGGCTATGAAGGAACAGAGATCCGTGAGTGCGAAGGTTTCTACATACACACTCATTCCGTCAATTTGACTTGATTGTCTCTGTAGAGGTTTGTCTGTACCAGGATCATATACGGTTCATACGCCCGGCAGCCATCGCCTGATCCGGCGGCAGTATGTTTCATACTCCTGCCCGAAGGTTCGCCGCAAAGTGGGCTCCTCATACCACACCACAAAAAGGTGAGTTGTGATAAAGAAGATGCAAGTATAAACCAGAAGCGGCAATGACTCGTAGAAGAGCGCAGCGCTGGCAAGGGCAAGTCCCGCACCGATGTACATAGGATTTCGCACGAAACGGTAAGGCCCCCGAATCACCAGCCGGCGAGGTGGATCGAAGGGTGCTGGAGTACCTTTTCCGATAGATGCGAAGGTGAATACACACCACAACGCAACCACTACACCAATGATGCCGAAAATCATCCCGGCAACCTGTTCCCAGCCAACGGCATTAGGGCGGACAATGCCCGACCAGGACAAAAGGCTGGACGGTACATAAATGAGCACGAAGCCGATAAAGAGTACAGCGTAAGTAGTTGCTCGGGCAAGAACAAACATGTTTACCTCAGGTTAGTTTTGACATTGCCTTGCCGCCTAGCGATGGTCAACATCCCACGCATCCGCTTGACATTTCCGTCAATAAGCGGCTGGCAGGTCGGCAGGAAAAGAGTTATGTTCCATCTTGTTTCGCATCTCGACAGAAATTAAGCCGCGTGTCTTGAAGAAACAAACTTCCTTTTTGGGATTACAGCCCATAGGCCATCAGATTCCCCGACTCATCCGTGATATACAAAACGCCGTTGTCAACTATCGGACTTTCCCAATGAATCCGCCCCACATTCCCATCATGCCACAAGACTTTTCCGCTGACTGGATCGAGCGCACGGACGCTGCCGCTGACAGCACAGTACAAAACACCGTTCGCAATGATCGGTGAGCTGCTTCCATCAGACTGTTTCCATTCGAGCTTAAGACTCGGCACTCCCGATTTGTCGACCAGCAAACGGAAAGCCGCAAGCCCATTGTACGTTCCGACGAAGACCCATGAAGCATTGTCTCGCGAATTTACCCAGACTGCAGGTGCCGTGAACACCATTTCACCGGACGGAACGTCGACGATTTTCCCAGTTTCTCCCCCCACATGCCCTGGTCCACCGTGTCCGCTGAGGTCGGCAAGATTAACCAGCCGCAGAACTCTATCTTTACCTGACTGAACAGCGAGCTCCTTAACGGTGCAGTTTTCCGGCGTCGGGATAATTGCCGGTGCGGTACTCCCGAGATCGAGATCGGCATCGTCTAAATGCTGGAAGTCCTGTGGAGTGTAGCTGTCAACGGGGTCGCCGTTATTTCCTGCTCCATCAGCGTCCAAAGAGAAAATCGTGTCTCCCCAATTATGCTCCTTAGGATTAAACGGACCATTTCCAGTTGCCATATAAATTTTGTCCGTACTGGCATCATAGACTACACCAGCCCTTGCCCAGATTGCGGTCTGCACTGCTGGCCAATCAGGCTTGCCCGGCCGCTCCACGAAATGAACGCTCTGATTGCTGCCGTTCGCATTGAACACACGCTGTGTGCCATCATGCAGATTGATCGTTGTCAGGTGTCCCTGATAATCTCCCCTGTCTCCCAAATATCCTCCATTCGCAACGTAAAGGTAAGAGGTTCCGTCCTTCACAGTCGCAATCGCAAGCGCCGATGAACCCTTTTCGTCGAACGGTTTGAGCGTGCATAATTCTGGCCACCCGCCGCTGTTGATTTCTTCGCCATCAGCAACTCGATATTTATGAACGTATCCATCAAGCCCGTAGCTATATACGAACTCGCGATTCGGATCGATCGCGGGAGAAGAAGTGGTATAAGTCGGCTGGTATCCATTATTTATTCGATATTTGCCCGATCCATATTGATGAGACCAAATTACACCGCCGTTCACGGCATTGAGAGCGATGATGCGTCCGTCTTTTGTGGTCACGAAAAGCAAATTAACAGTCCCTGATGCGGTCCTAACATTGTTGAGATAAGCGGGTGCGCCATCGGCAACGGACGGCAACGATATTTTAAAAAGCTGATGAAGGTTTCCGACGTTTTGCGGAGTGATGATTGTCTCCCTGGTATTATTCCCACTGTGCTGCGGATCAAAATTGAATTGGAGCCAGTCGTAATTATTGTTTAGGACACCTTGCGTCTGGCTTCTTGTCCCGTCAAATTTACTTGCATGTCGGGATCCCGCAAGCGGGATTTCTTGCAGAACGAAGGCAAATATTCCAATTAAAAAAATAAATGCAATTGAAACTCTTACTGTCCGATTGGTGACGGACTTTATCCTATCCATGGTCGTCTCCTTTGTAAGGTAAACAAGGACCACGAAGTAAAGATTCCGAAATGAATAGCTATTAACTTTCAGCCATTAGCTAATAACTATTTGAGCATTAACATCTTCTTAACTTTGCTCCACTTATCGGTGCCTACGCAGTAGAAATAAACTCCGGATGAAACCAGCTTTCCATTCTTGTTTTGTCCGTTCCATGTCAGCTCCGTGTAACCGGCAGGATACTCCGCATCTGCAACTTGTGCAACATCACGACCGACGATGTCATACACAATGAGTTTTACATGCGACACATTCGGAAGCTCAAACGCGATCTTCGTTGAGGGGTTAAACGGATTCGGGAAATTGTCATAAAGCTTGTAATCCTTTGGTGCCGCCACTTCGACCGTTATGTCTTTCGTCCATGTTTGACCATCGGCAGTACTTATTGTTGCCCTCAGTGTCGTATCTTTTCCAACTGGAGCTTTCTTATCAACAGAAAATGTGAACTCTGCATCACCCGAACCGTTTGCACTCACATCTTTCAACAATGCAGTTGTTGATTTGAAACTCAGCCATGCAGGCAAGTGATTGAACGTTACAGAAACATTCTTTGCTTCAACGCTGGAGTTGTTTTGAATGCTCAGAGAAATCGTGTTGCCAGATGAGGCAAATGGTATTTGCCAAACCTGTCCCGAGCTTTGTCGAGGGACCTGTCCCTTCGCTGCGCTCAAGGCAGGGCCTGAGCTTTCTCGAGGGACCTGTCCAGCGGTATTGTCGTTGGCGATCTTTGCGGTCTGAGCGAACGCGTTAATAGCAAGAATCAACGATAAGATGACGATACTTCTCATTCTTACTTCCTCCATTCTTCTCAACTCACATGTTCTCCTAACTACGGTATGCTGAACCCCACCACATTGTTTGTCGCCAGATTCTGCGTCTTGTCTTGGTGTGACGTGCCGTAAGTAATCCTGAACGTCAGATTCGCGGGGAGTAGCTCCTTGGTTACTTGACCGTTCACAGTAGGACCGATTTGCCACCAGGCTCCGGAATAGTAGCTTGCCTGAACATTATTGACGGGCTGGCTTTGCGAGTTGGTTACGTTAATCGTGCATAAAACCGTAGAGAAAGCGACGGCGCTATTTGTGGAAATATCCTGCGCCTTGTCATTTGACACAAACGCATAAGTCATTCTGAACGAATAATTGTTGGGCAGTAATTCCTTTGTTGCTAATCCGCCTGTAGTCGTGCCAAAAGCCCTCCAGGCTCCGGCATAATACTGTACTGTGCCTGTATCGATGAGATTCCCTTGACTGTTCTTCAGTTGAACCGTTGCATTCACGGTTTGGAAGACTACCGTGGGATCTGTGCCGATATTCTGCTGCTTATCATTGCTTGCATAAGCATAAGTCATTCTGAAGCTGTACGTATTTGGAAGCAGTTCTTTGCTCGTTACTCCACTTGAAGTCGTCCCGAAGTCTCTCCATGCGCCGGAATAGTACTGGACTGTTCCCTGGTCCCCCAAAGGGGCAGGCATCAAGGTGCCGTGACTGTCCTGCAGTTGAACAGCAGAGTTGACGGTCTGGAAAACTATCGTCGGATTTACACCTATGTCCTGTGATCTATCGTTGCTTCCGTAAGCGTAAGTCATTCTAAAAGAATAGCTGTTTGGCAGAAGCTCCTTCGTTGCTATTCCGTTTATCGTTGCGCCTAAGTTTCTCCAGGCTCCGGCATAATACTGAACGGTGCCAGTATCTAACGGATTGCCTTTGCTGTCCTGCAGCTTGATTTGAGCATTTACCATCTGGAATACGGCTGTGTCGGTTCCTACGGTCACATTTGATTTTGTTTGAGTTCCGTATTCATAAGTCATTCTCAGGCTGAGAGTCTTTGCAGTCGTGTTTATTGTGAATGTACCGTCGTTGTTGTTTGTCGCATCTTTCCAGCTCCCTTCATAGTACTGGAGCGAGCCTGTAGTAAGTCTTGTGCCGGCGCTGTTGATGAGCTTGACTACCAACTTCGGAGAGGAATTTACTGCGGCGATAGAATCGAGATTAATGTTGATGGAACGCCCTTCGGCAGGTAAATAGTAATACATCATGCTTGGGTAGTTGTCGAAGACCAGGACCTTTCCTCCCGGAGACAAAGAAAGTTGCTGGATGAGTACGCCGGTTGAAGCGTCAAAAATATTGATATTGCCGGTATGGTACTCACCGCCTACTAAGGTTTTATCGAAATTAACTTGTTCAATAATGATTTTTTCTGCATCTCCCGACAAAAAGGCATACGACCTAAATGGAGAGTGTATCGGAGTATATGATCTCCTGGATTCAATATCATAAAGAAAATAATATGTGTTCTCATTACCTGAAGAGGGATAATAATACCTAATAAGAATCTCTCCTAATTTACCATCCTCGGCCGCCTTGACGTGTGCTTGAGGACCAATATCAAGAAATCTTAGGCCGTTGCTTACCGTGTTTGAAATGGTGGAAAATGTGTAAAGATATTCGATGTTATCTAAAGTGTCTTTATCAACGTAATATAACTTGGTACCATCTCTTGAGAGAATTCCACCTTCGCCGACAGTCTCATCAACGGTACCGAGCGAGTCAAAGGTTTCTGAGCTATAAATAGTCGTATTAACAGTGTCGCTTCCCCAATGGCAGGTCCAAGAAATATAAAACCTTTTCAGCTGAGGCACATAAAAAATGTGATATACACGTTCGATATTTTTACCCTTTGGCAAAGTGTCTCTTATAGATGATTTTCCTATATTGATGACCAATGCTGGACCATAATCTTGATACACATAGAGCCATGTCTGAGTTGCATCCCACTCCAACTCCGCTGCTCGGAAGAGATCATCCGTGAAACGTTCCTCTGTTCCACTGTTTAGATCAAGACGATAAATAGAAAGATTCCGTTCATCAATTGGCTTCAGGTAAAAATAATAAGGCTGTGATAAAAGCTGGCTGCAACTAAGCAAAATGTATCCGGCTATTGCCAAAATGCATCTGAATACTTTCTTGTTCATTTTCATTTGTTAGCTCCTCATGCAAATTATTGGTTCCACCCCGGAGGCGGATTTCCATTTAACACATCCTGATAAATAGTCCATGCTTCATCGCCACGTTCGTGGTTCTGCGTAGGTTGCGCTATCCATTCGCCCGGACTTTCTGGATCGCTAGGATTAATCGGTCTCCATCTCCAATAAACTCCCCCGCGGTAACTATGAAATGTCTCCTTCCACAATTGTTCTTCAGTTGTCAGGTCGGTGGCGTTTTCATACTCCACTATTTTATGTGTTATCGGCTCTTTATACCAATCATATGGAGCAGGCTGGTCTCGATACACTGTACCTTCGCGGATATTTCTTCCATATTTTACAGCCAAATCAAGTTTTTGTCGAAGAACGTCCTGACCAGTGGCTCTGTTAATTCTCCAATTCCACACCTCGTCGTCGGTCGGATGTCGTTTCGTAGGGGGAATTCTGTCGAGTTGCATCAAACCATATCCATTAGGGATCCCCAAACAGGAAAATCATGGTCTTTTCTAAAATGTTTCCACTTTGGAACGCTTTCAAGAAAGACAGTCACCTGCTCCTGGAGAGACAAACTTTCCTTCACTTGAGCTATCGATGGATTTAATCCTGTAATTATAAACGGATGATTTATCGTCTTATCATAAACCTTTCCCCCTGCTGTTGCCGTTACATCAAGCGTAATTTCATCTCCACCTCGTATCTTATCCCATTTTATGTTCCACGAACTCACATCTGAATTTTTTGCAGCTGTGTTTCCCTTGAAAGGGTCGTCAAACTGTCTACCATCATCGCCTTCCCATTGAACCCGAAGGTTCCATTGGAAATGGACAGAGTCGCCTTTGAAATTTTCAAGCTTTGCTTTTGCTGTAATATCTGGCATCGTTGGGTCGGCGGTGATGTCTTTCTTGTCTTTCATTTCATCTGTAGGGTATACGACTATCAGCTCTACTCCCTGGATATAAAGGTTTGAAAACAAACTACACACGCCTCCCTCATCGGTCAAAAACTTCTTCCCGTTCTTCTTTACATTTGAAACTTTCTTTATCCCTTTGTTAAGAGCCTTGGCATTTTGTAATACGCTCCCGCTGACGTCTAAGTTTGCAGTTGCTCGTATCGAAACCACAACGCTATCAACGGCATTGTTTTCATTTGCAATAAATTGAATCGGCACGTCCACATTGTCAAATGAACTCCCCAGTTCTCCACCTGCTAGCAAACTACCGTAGTCTCCACCGCTAAGTATTCCGATATTGAAAGTTGTCCCCGGCGGATAATCGGTGATTGTGCCATCGTCATTTTCTTTCCTTACCGTCACATCCACGGTATCCCCCGGATTGATTGTATCGGCAGAAAACACGACCGAAGGACAACCTTTGTTCTTCTTTATCTCCACCCACACCACTCCATAATCACCAACAGTAAAATCACTCGCATCTGAAACCGATTTGGAGCCCGTCGCGCTAGCACTTACCTTCTTTGCGGACGGCTTGACACCTGAACTCTCGATGCTGGTGTTAATCGTAGTCCGCTTTGAACTCATGTTATGCCCGGAACTCCCTTTTCCACCTGGCGCAATTGAAGAAGCTGCCGGTGGTTGCCAGCCAACTCTTATCCCGACCATCACAGAATCTGCGTTTATGCTGTCAGCAGCTTTGAAATTGAAAGGCTGTGACGCATTGGCGAAATATCCGCCTGTGCTTCCGTCAGACATAAGGAGTGTCCCATAATCCATTCCACTTGATATGCCTATCTCAAACTCTTGGTCCGATGAAAAGTCCGACAAGCTTCCGTCTGAGTTCCTCTGTTCTACGGTGACTAATGCCGTGTCACCGGGTGATATTTCCGGGGGAACAACCTCAACAGCAATATCGCCTTCAAGGAAAAGGTCACCACTTCCGGTCCTTTTTGGACTGTTAGCATCTACAACTTTTATGGAGAATCTTTTGCACTCCCTCCGGTTCGTTCTGATCAGCGTTATAATTGATCGCGCCACCGTTTGCATCGCCGTACGAATACGACAAATGAGTACTCCACCATTCCTCAATTTCACCGTACTTGCCGCTGTCATCGGCAGTAACGTGGAGAGGTTCATCTGCAGGAATCACAACATCATTGTCAGCCGCGTCCTTTGCCTGCACATAGATATTTGAGAAGCTTGAATGCACAGCTGTATCTGGTTCTGTCCAGACATCAAAATGATCGAAACCGGGGTACACAAGAATCGACTGAGTCCTTGTTGTTCCGTTACTCTCTGCTTGAATCACCGCTGCACTGCCAGCCGGATCGGGAGTTATTCCGTCTGCGACAAGAGAATACTGGCCGATATTGTCTCCTGTCGTCGTCGCTGAAGCTCCTAACGCTATGTCCTCTCCGGTTTGTGGATCGATTTCATGGAACGATAAGTATTGGCGCCCTGAAGTGATTGTCAATGTAACTTGGTCCGTGTGAGGCGACCACAATGGAGGGTTGCAGTCAAGCAAATCACCACTCAAACCCATCGCTGTCGAATCCCCGCAGACAAGCTCGCCGGCACCTAAGGAGAACGAAAAACCCGAATAATAAGAGGTCCAAAACAAGCCATCAAACGAGGGGCATTCCCACCACCACGTTCCGCAGCAGCCGCCATAAGGTTCCAAATCCGCCGAGTCAGCCCTCACCAGCAAATTGTCTGCATAGAACTTGTAACTAACATGAGTCTCGGGACCCTCCCCATATGACATGTCAAGTCGAGGGTAGAAATAGTAAATAGTCGACGCTGCAAAAAGATCTATGATAATCGGACTCGTATCTGATGATACCGTCGAGTCGGATCCACCACAGCTGCTCCCGAACACCACTCCCGCCCACATCGGATGATCCCAGTAGAACTCAAAACGGATGGAATGATTGTTCGTCTCCCCACTCTGAGATTCTTCGGGGCTCAGCGGGGGTGATTATTGCATTTTCTCTTATGTGCACCTGCGCAAAAAGTGAACCCATCACCAGAAAGGTAATTGCGAGAACTGCTGCAGTGCCCTTCATGTTACAACTCCTATTTTAACTGCGATTCATCTCCGACCAAAACTGTCGGGAACAAAATCTTTCAGAATCGATCTGAGATTTTCTAAATGATTCTCAGTTAAAGCCCTTTTGTAAAGAGTTTCGCTAAAATCGAGTTACCGTTTTCGCCGGTGAACATCGCCCAGCCTGAACATTGCTCCATTCCTGACTAACGATTCAATCTAAACTTCGTGAAAACCATTGTCAAGAAAAACCTGATGTTTTCTTTGGACATGAAATCTTTTATGTCCCACCGCGACATCGCGCTGATAAATAAGGCACAGCCCTCCAACCCGTTGACTCGCCAGCCCAATCAAGTTGGTGTTATTAGCCGCCGCTTTCCCTTTTGTTCAATGATTCGATCGCTCTTCGCGCGGCTTCCTTCAAGCGTCCATCCGTCTCCACTTTTTCCCTCTCTTGAAGCAGCGGAACGACGCTCCGGTCACCGATTCTTCCGAGCGAACTTATCGCCACCATACGCGCCCAGATGTACGGATCGTTCACATACTCTTTGAGGAGATCAATTGTTTGCTCACTCTTAGGTTTAAGCCGTACCATCTCGTTCATCGCCTGCAGTCGAAGCATCGGCGGCTCGCCATACTTAGAAAACTCGATGGCTTTGTCATAGGCTTCAGAAGTATCAATCATGGCAAGAGACGTAAGCCCCGCGTCTTTCATCACCTGTTCGTACGAATCTTGTGTCAGCGCATCTTCCACGAGGGACTTTGCCTTCGCACCTTCTAATGAAGCAAGAGTCTTGACGGCTGCAGCACGCACAAAATAGTTCTTATCGGTCTTGTACAGGTTTTCCATCAATTGTGCCAAAGTGAAATCTTTGTATTTCTTAAGCCCGCCGATCGCAGCTTCTTGCACCCGAGCATCGCTGTCGGCGAGGGCAGCTTTCAGTGCCATTTCAACATTCCCGTTGTCCAGATTTGACAAGCCTTTCACACACTCAAGTCTAACTCCCCAGAAATTATCCTTGAGGCCGCCGATCAAAGCATTTGCTACTTCAGCCGTATCCTGGTCGCTTCCAAAAGGAATTTTTTTCGATAATTCTCCGGCAGCCCATACTCGTCCTGCTGCGTCAGGATCGTTCTTAACCTGGTAGGCAAGCTCACCGATAGACTTCTTGAAGTTCAGTTCTTTCAATAGAAAATCTTCCTCTGTCGAAATTTACCATCAACGGTTTCTCAGCAACATCAAAGGTGTAAGTGTTGCTGAGCGAATCTACCCAAACCGTCTCTGTTATCTTTTGAGATGGAGCGACAATATAAATGCCAACTGGCATCCTGTAAACTGGCGTGAGGCTGTCTACTTTCTGAATTTGGGAAACATGCAGCGTCAGCAAATGGGAACTATCGTCATAACTATGATCCACTTCGAAAACCGGATGGCCGCCTTCATAAGCCCATTCGTCGAAGAACCAATCGAGATTATAGCCTGTTGCCTCTCGAATTGCATTAGCAAAATCGTGAGTGTCAACGTTTTTGTGCTCAAAGTCATGAACATAGTATCTTATCGCCTTGAAGAAAAGCTGGTCGCCAAGTATTCCACGAAGCATGTGCAAGATGTCTGCGCCGCGCGGGTAAATATAAACGCTGAAAAGATCGACCGGGTCATTGTAACGGTTATAGACAGTGGGGCGCCTCTCGCCGCGGTCCGCACCAGTGACTTCCTGCTGGTCGTGGTACATCTCGTAATTAAAGTGGTCTTTCCCAAAGGCATGCTCGGCGTAGAGAGCCTCGAAGTAAGTTGCAAAACCTTCATTAAGCCATGCGTCAGCCCACGAGCGACAAGTCAACAAATCTCCAAACCACTGATGTGCTGTTTCATGCGAGACCAAATCGGTGCTGGACACTTGCGGTTCCGCGCCGATGTCGTGCATCGTATTGTCCGTCAGCGTGATCGCAGAGACGTTTTCCATCCCGCCGAACGTGAAGTCGGTGACCGCCGCAAGCGAAAGTTTTTGCCACGGATATTCGTAACCGGTGATGGTAGAGAAAAATTTCAGTACGTCCGGCGTTTGAGAGAAATTCTCTTTTGCGTACCCTGCATATTCGGGAGCTACATAATAATAAATCGGAACTGTCCCATAGTGATCTTCAGTAATTGAATATTTTCCTGCCACGAAGGAGATCAGATAAATAACATGTGGCTTGCTCTCTACCCACCGAAAAGTCTTTGTACGGTCGATCTTGTTCGTTGTGACTTTCTCAAGCACGCCATTTGAAACCATGTCCCAATCGCCGGGAACCGTCGCGGTGACGGAGCTTCTCAGGAAATCGTCGGGGTAATCATGGCATGGGAACCAGTATCTTGCATCTTCCATCTCGCTCTGGCTCCAAACCTGGGGCGTGCGGTTAGGATATGCGGTATCCCCTTCGACGAAGAAAATTCCTTTTTTCGGGATTGTCGAATAAATGATCGAAAGAGTCAGTGTGTCATCGAGACCGTAGTTCTCTCCCAAACCAATGGAAAGTGTTTTTCCGTCGTTTTTGTAGCCAAGCTTCCGAGGGATTCCTGGCAAGTGCCCAATTGGTGTGCTCTCACCATAGCTGTATTTCAGGTCGTGGAAGTGCTCACTCCAACCAGCGGTATCGACTTCTGCTCGCTTATTATGGGAAGGTGGCGTCCAGTGTATCGTAACTTTCTCGATTTTCATATCCACCGCGTCAAGATGGATTGAATCAAGCTGGGCCCTAAGCGGAACGATTTTCTCGACTGCGGTCCCGAAAACTTCCTTCTTCTGCAAATCAAATCGCAGGTCCAGATCGATGTTTAATGCGTGGAACTCTCTATTGGGTGCATGATGAATTGGCGGTAGATTCTCCTGACAGAATGTCCTCACGGCTGAGAACCAAAACAAGATAATTGTCGCAACGAAAAAAGGTGCTGACCTCTTCAAAACCACTCCTCCTTGTTTGAAAAATCAATATAATAGCGCAGGAAAAATTGAAAAAGTCCAAAAAGGGTCGTCAGAAAATCCTTGTGACGTGCCATGGCTTGGAGTCACTTGTATTCGTACTCCCTCCAATGTGATCTTATCCCTTTTTGGGAGAATTTGCTGCAATAGCTTCAGGCGCGTGGATTCTAAATTAAAAATCATTAAGCATGAGTTTTATTTAAACTTGACTTCCAGCCATACGTTATATTAGTGAAACAAAAGAAGTATCGGAGGTCGAGATGAAGAAAATATTAGTTGCAGCAATGATAGCCTCGACTATGGTTCTTGTGCCGCAGGAATCGAGCGCTCAAGAATTATCGTTCCAGACATTTTACTCTTCTCTGTCCCCATATGGAGAATGGATAACAGTTGGTGATTACGGAATGTGTTGGCGACCTGTAGGCATGCCAATTGGTTGGCGGCCTTATGTCGACGGACACTGGATCTGGACTGATTACGGCTGGACATGGGTTTCCGACTACGAGTGGGGATGGGCGCCGTTCCACTACGGCAGATGGGCATTTGATGCGGAGTATGGATGGGTCTGGATGCCTGGTTATGTTTGGGCACCAGCCTGGGTGGAGTGGCGCTGGGGGGGTGGTTATGTCGGCTGGGCACCTATGCCGCCGGGATTTCACTATAGAGTCGACGTCGTGGTAGGACCGGACTATAACGATTTCGGTGTTGGAATAGCCAGTTGGAATTTTGTTCGGGCAGAGGAGATTGGAAGACCACGGTACGGATACGTCGAAAGACAGGCGGTGCCGAGAATCATACGCAGTACAAGAAACGTGACGGAGTTTAAGTTCACATCAAACGGCGTATACAACACCGGATTACCGAGAGAACAAGTCGAACGCGTGGCACGCCATCGAATTGAGACTATGAATGTTGTTCATACTACAGATGCTGGCCGTGCACGTGCCGAAGGAAATCAATTCCTCGTTTATTCTCCCGCGCCGCTTGCACCCCGGGTGAGAAATGAGAGTCAGGTGGTTCAGCGAGAGCGCAATAATCAGCCGAGGACTTTTTCTTCGCCGAACACTCCACGGCCGGTGGCGCCGCCGACCCGAGTTAGAACCCAGAGAAGCTCTCGACCGGCATATAATCCAAACCGGCCTCCTCGGAACGAAAGCCGGCCAAATATTCAGCCCAAGCCAAGAGAAAACAACAAAAGCCCAGATAGAGATTCTCGCCCGAGAGACAATCGTCCCGGAAAGCAGCGTTAAGCGGCCTTTAAACTCTCAAGCCCGTTCGAAATCATGAACGGGCTTTCTTATTTGATCAAATGTCGCAAACTTTCAACGAACTTGTTCCGTAAATCGAATCGCAATTGAAAACACTCATTATCGAAGACGAAAAGAAAGTCTCTCGATTTCTCAAGCTCGGTCTCGAAGGAGAGAACCATCACGTAGATACCGCATACGACGGAGAAACCGGCGAAAAATTTGCGCTGGCTGGCAAATACGACATCATCGTTCTCGACCTAATGCTCCCAAGGAAGTCGGGGATTGAAGTCTTGAAGTCTCTCCGAAAAAACGGAATTTCAACTCCAGTCCTGATATTGACCGCAAAGGGAAGTCTTGAAGATAAGGTGGAAGGTCTTGATGAAGGTGCGGACGATTATCTGGTTAAGCCTTTTGCGTTTGCTGAATTCATGGCGCGCGTTAGATCTCTTGGGAGAAGAAGCTCAACCGAAAAAATCACCGTGCTCAAGATAGCAGATCTTCGAGCTCGACACGATCACCAGAAAAGCCCGGCGCGAAGGAAAGGAAATTGAACTTACAAATCGAGAGTTTGCCCTGCTTGAATACTTCATGCAAAATACAAACCGGGTTCTAACGCAAACCATCATCTCGGAACATATTTGGGAATATGATTTTGATACAGGGACTAACATAGTCGAAGTCTACGTAAACAAGCTGCGCAATAAAATTGATTCCCAGTCAGAAACGAAACTTATCCATACTATCCGGGGGGCCGGATACATGATGAAGGTCGGTTAATGTTCAAGTCAATCAGGTTGAAGTTGACGGTCTGGTATTCTATCGTTCTCCTGATAGCGTTAGGGGCGTTCGGAATAACCGCGTATCTGTATACAGGCGAGAATCTCTCGCGGAATTTAGATATCTCGCTTCGAAGCGAAGCAGAATGGCTCAGAGAAATTCTTGAGGGAAAACCGGAAAAAGAACGCGGAAAGACAAGAAATCCACGTCAAGAATTTCTCGAATCCCAGGCGGGTTTAGATACAACTCTCCAAAGTGAAGAACAGGGCGAGTCAGTTGAAGAGTATGAGATATGGGACAGAATATACGAGCATACACTCCTGAATTCTAAGAAACAATTCGTTTATGTTTTCGACAAACGAGGAAAAACTTTTTATAAATCCTATAATCTAGGACAGGACTCTCTCCCATCGCCCGAGGGTCTTGTGCTGGACCACGTAATGATTTCCGAATTCAGTTTAGACGACAGACCGATTCGCCTGGCGTCTCTCAACACGAGGTTCTATAGGATAAGAGTCGCTTACCCTGAAGGCGAAATCACAGAAGTTCTTCAAAATCTCTTTTCAATTTTTTTGGTATTGATTCCAATAGTGCTGATAATCTCGGTAGTCGGCGGTTATTTTCTTGCAAAGCAATCGTTGAAACCTGTCGATGAGATTACTCAGACTACAAGAAAAATTACCGCGACAAACCTCGAGGAGCGCATTCATGTCATTAATCCGCATGACGAAATTGGAAGGTTGACCGCAACGCTCAATGAAATGATAGAACGACTCGAAGCATCTTTCAAAAAAGTCGCTCAATTTTCTATGGATGCATCTCACGAACTCCGGACGCCTCTAACTATCATGCGTGGGGAGATAGAATTGGCTCTCCGCGAACCGCAGAATACGAAATCTTACCGGCAGACGCTCACGAGTGTGCTTGAAGAGGTGGTCAGAATGGCAAGTATCATCGATGGACTAATTCTTCTTGCAAAGGCAGACAGCGAGAGCATAAAATTAGAGAAGAAGCCGACAAGACTCGATATCCTGGTGGATGAAATAAAGGAAGATGCTGAAGTACTTGCCGAACGAAAACGGATAGAAATTTCCATTTCGAATTTGGATGAAACGACAGTTATGGGAGATGAGGTAAGGCTTCGTCAATTAATGTTGAACTTAGTTGACAACGCGATTAAATATACTCCGGCGGGTGGCAAAGTCACGTTGTCCCTTGAAAGGAACAACGACAGAGTGAGTTTCACTGTCGGGGATACCGGCATGGGGATCGCACCGAACGACCTAACCAAAGTCTTCGACAGATTCTACAGGGTCGACAAGAGCCGCAGTAAGCTTCCCGACGGGCTGGGATTGGGACTGTCCATCGCTAAATGGGTTGCGGAAGCTCATGGTGGAGAATTATTGGCAGAAAGCGAAGTCGGCATCGGAAGCAAGTTTACCGTCATACTCCCTGCAATTCCCTCCGAATAAATCTCCTGCATGTCGAGATGCGGACACGATAACTCATGAGAGTGACCGATCCTCGCGAGCGGGGGCTTAGATCAGCGAGCCAGCAGACAACTAATGTCTTCCTACCTCAGTCAGTTTGTACGGATCCAGAATCTCATTCAAAAGTTTTTCGTCAAGAAGCTTCATTCTCAGGAGCACGGCGCGAACGCTCTCGTTTTTCTTCACGGCTTCTTTCACGACTTCCGCGGCTTTGAGGTAACCGATGTGCGGAGTGAGGGCGGTGACAATGCTGACACTTTTTTCGGCAAATTGTTTACAAATCGCTTCGTCGGCTTCTATGCCGTCGATGCATTTGACGCGCAAGACATGCAGAGCATTTCTGTAAATCTCGAGTGCAAAAGTCAGATTAAATCCGATGACCGGCATCATCACGTTCAGCTCAAGCTGCCCTGCCTGAGCCGCATAAGCTACGGTTGCGTCTAAACCGAGCACCTGATATGAAACCATGTTCACCATTTCAAGAATGCTCGGATTGACCTTTCCGGGCATGATGGATGAGCCGGGTTGAACGGCGGGAAGTTTTATTTCTGCAAAACCTGTCCGCGGACCGCTGCTGAGCAAGCGAAGATCGTTGGCTATTCTCGTGATATCAAGCGCGAGATTACGCAATGCGCCGCTCAACGAAACTGCACCTGCCATACTTTGCATAGCTTCGAAATAGTTTCTCGCCTGCTTGAAATCAACTCCTGTCAACGCGGACAACTCTTTCACCATCAACTCGCGGTACATCGGATCAGCATTAACGCCGGTTCCGACAGCCGTTCCGCCGATTCCGAGGTAACTCAATTCCTCCCTTACCGATTTGACCCGGTTGATGTGATCCGTCACGCAGGCCGCATAACCGGAAAATTCCTGCCCGAGTCTGATCGGCGTAGCATCCTGGAGATGAGTGCGCCCGGACTTGATAACATGATCAAACTCCTTTGCTTTCCGGTCAAAAGATTTTGCAAGCTCATCAAGCACTGGAAGGAATTTGTCAACCAACAGGATCGCCGAAATTCTGATAACAGCCGGTATCACGTCGTTCGTTGACTGTGCCATGTTCACATCGTCGTTTGCACTGACAACAGAATAATCGCCGCGCTTGCCGCCCATGATTTCGATCGCCCGATTCGCAATCACCTCGTTCGCATTCATATTATGCGATGTGCCGGCGCCCGCTTGATAGACATCGACCACAAACTGGTTGAGATTTTTCCCGCTTAAGATTTCGTCGCAAGCTTGAATGATGACTTCTGCTTTCTTGCTGCCGAGTAAATTCAACTTGTTGTTGACAATCGCAGCAGCCTTTTTGACAAGAACAGTTGCCTTTATCCAATCCGGATGCGGCTTGATGCCGCTGATTGGAAAATTCTCTACGGCACGCTGTGTCTGAACTCCGTAATAGGCATTTGTCGGGACTTTTAGTTCTCCCAATGAGTCTTTTTCAATTCGATAATCCATTCCCACTCCTTTCGGATTTGTGTGAGCAACTTGCCACCGCCCATCGACAAACGGAGCAATCTTGCCTTGTCAGATTGGTGATTGACCCGGACGCATTTCAACTCAACTTAGAATCCAAGTCGGGTTTTTCGTTGGAAGGAGAATTTTATTTCTTCTCGCCCGCCTTGAACGCCTCTTCCAGCGTGTGCCATGAAAGCGTAGCGCATTTCACTCTCATAGGGAATTTCGAAACACCTTTCAGCGCGATTGCATCGCCTAATTCTTCTTCGGCGTCATTCGAGTCATCCGACTGAGTCCCTTTAACCATCGTGTAGAATTTCTCCGCAAGTTTCTTCGCTTCTTCAACCGGCTTGCCCCTCACCAGATCAGTCATGATTGAAGCCGACGCCTGACTTATCGAGCATCCCGCGCCGGAGAATTTTGCGTCTTCTATTACTCCGTTTCTGACAAGCAAAGTAAGCTCTATGTCGTCCCCGCACGACTCGTTGTAACCCCGCGAATGCTGTGTCGGATTTGTCACAACTCCGTGGTTGTGTGGATGCTGATAGTGGTCAAGAATTATTTCCGTGAAGAGATCACTTAACGACATTTGCTTTCTTTCTCGGTTTAAAAATTGTGGCGGCTTTCTCAAGCCCGCCGGCAAGTGCTTCAATGTCCGATTCATCGTTGTAAATGTAGAAACTGGCACGCGCCGTAGCCTGCACGTGAAGCGTCCTCATGAGAGGCTGTGCGCAGTGGTGGCCCGCACGAATCGCAATCCCTTCCGAATCGAGAATGCTTGAGATATCGTGCGGATGTGCGCCGTCAATCGTTAACGATATGACGCCCGTTCCTTTTTCCGCAGGTCTGTAAATGTGAATGCCGTCTATCTCGGCGAGGCGGTGTACTGCAAAGTCACCCAGCTTTGCCTCATGCTCTCGTATGTTCTCCATCCCGATCTTCTCGAGGTATTCTATTGCTGCTTTAAGGCCAACGGCACCGGCTATGTTCGGCGTCCCAGCTTCGAATTTGTGAGGCGGCCTTGCATAGTTCGAGTCGGTCGGATAGACTTCGTTTATCATCTCCCCGCCGCCGAGGAACGGTTCCATTTTTTCGAGGATGGCATAACGCCCATACAGGCAGCCAATGCCGGTTGGTCCGCACATCTTGTGCCCGCTAAACGCATAAAAGTCACAGTCTATATCCTTGACGTCGACCGGCATGTGAGGCACTCCCTGCGCACCGTCGATAATGCAGATTGCGCCGGTTTCATGTGCGAGGCGGGTAATTTCTTTGACGGGATTTATTGTTCCGAGTACATTCGAGACATGAACAACTGAAACAATCTTAGTCTTCGAGCTGAGGTTCTGCTTCAAGGTATCCAGGTCTAGCTGGAAATCATCTCTCAACCTGACGAACTTCAGGACGGCACCCGTTTGTCTTGAAATGATGTGCCATGGTACGAGGTTGCTGTGATGCTCCATCTCGGTCAAGATAATCTCATCACCTTCATGAAGATTGTTCAATCCCCAGGCGTACGCGACCAGGTTTATTGATTCGGTGGTGTTTCTTGTGAAGATCAGCGATTCTGTTTCCGGCGCATTGATGAAATTGGCAACCTTAGTTCTCGACTCCTCATACAAATCAGTCGCGATCTGGCTAAGTTCATAAGCGCCGCGATGGACATTTGCATTGTAGTTTTCATAAAATTCATCAAGCGTCGAGATTACCTCCCGGGGTTTCTGCGTCGTTGCTGCACTATCCAGATAGACAAGCGGCTTCCCTTTCGATGCCCAATGGGCGAATATCGGAAAATCTCTCTTACGATTATCAAACGCCATAACCTATTCCCTCTTTTCCTTTCCCGGAGATCACGAAGGTCTCTTCTTGCTATTCAACTCAACATGTGCCGTACGGAAAAGATTCACTGCAAATGTCAAGCTCTGCACCATTTCAAATAGATTTGGATTACTGCTTACTGTAGTGCAAGTATAGAAGGAAAGTGCCGATGCCTGAAAAGACCAAAGCAACGTCGCGGAAGACTGCAAGCATTTCTTCTATGGCATTGAATGTTGAGCCTGGGATAATGATCGTGTCGCCCGGCAAAAGCAATGGGCTCTTTTTGCCGGTGTCCTCGAATTCGCGCAGGTTAATCGGGATCACCTCAGTCTTGTAAGTCGAATCCGGCTGCAAGATTTGACGGACAATCTTGACACCTTCAATCTGAGCATGCTCCAGCGGGCCGCCACCAAGTGAAATCAACTGAACCAAATCTGTCGAACCAGGAACCTCATACCGGCCAGGATTCCGGACAAATCCCCAAAGGTTGACAACTATAGTCAGCCCTTCTCTTCCGCCCAAGTAGTAATACGATGGCGCATTCGAACCAGTAGGGGGCACCTGGCTTTGAAAGAGCCCTTGAGCGCTGGAGTTGTTTACTGCAAAAGCTAACGAAAATATTATTAAGAAAAATTTTGGGCGCATCTATTCTCCTTCTGAATTGACATTAAAATTCGCCGAGTCGACTTTGCCTGTTGACCATTTTCGGCACAAGGGCGAAATCCAACTGAGATTGAAGTACAAAACCGGTAATACCAAGCGCGTGGTTCGAAGCACTCGTGAAGGAACGAGTTCCAGTCAGAACTGGGAGCACATCGCTGACACAGATGAAGCAGTTGTCCGCACACGAGGACAATTGGGATAGATTAACCAGTAGAACTTCGTGTGTTCCTTGCAATCTTTGTGGTGCTCTACTCATTTAAAAATTCTGTCCAAATAGAATGACGCGCTTACTCTGTTTACATTTCCAAGGTCTTGTGCGAGAAAGGCATAATCGACATGCATAAAATTCAAGTCGATTCCCGCTCCAGCTGTAATATCTGAAGCGTCCGATCCGAGCCTCAGCGATAACAAGTTCTTATAAACATACTCACCGCCGATGAGAAAATCACCGTAACGCGAATCTCGATTAACAGTAATCACCACATTCCCGCTGATAGCATTGACCGGCACCTCACAGGAGATTCCCGAGACAAGGCTCCGTGGAATTGTCTCATTCGTTTGCGTGTCCCATGCAATGCGTGTGTTTGTAACATCGCGGACATTCATCCCGAAGGAAAGGGCACCTGAGTTTTTCTGGGCGGCATCTCCGCCAAAGGGAAATCTCAGCATGAAGCCCCCGTCCAAACCGACCCCCGATGCTACCCTTCCGTCAAGCGACCGACGTATGATCTTGAAGTTGACGCCGACCGGCAATTGCACGGGGATTTTGAAGAGCGACCATCCGAAATCTAAATCGAACTTGAACATCCGGGAAATGTTCAGATAAATGCCGTCGTCGGCACTGCTGAACGAGCCGGTGTTCGCCAAACCACTTTTCACCGAATCCTCTCTCAGCGCGGGGGACTCAACCAGGGTCAGATCCTGCGTCGAAGGTATGTCATCCACGCTCAATCTCACCCAGTCGATGGAGATATTTAAGTCTTGCAGTTTCTGGGCGTACCCCAAAAAGTAAAAGTTCGACAAGGGTGAGAACAGCGACCCATACTGTGAAGAATACATCATGGACAATATTTTCGTATCTATCAAAGCGGTTCCCGCAGGATTATAATGAAAGGCCGTACCATCATCAGCCAACGAGACGAATGCATCTCCCATTCCAAGCGCCTGGGCACCGACCGGAATCTCAAGAAAGCTTCCAGCATACTTGCTCTGCGCCATCGAAACCGCGCTCAGAACGAAGAATATCGCAAAAGCCCTTCTCATCTTAATCTCGCCATCTTGCCGATATCTTCCAGAGATTTCCCGCCGCTACTGACGCTGACCTTGTAAAAGTAAACGCCATTCGCAACCTGATTCCCGTAACCATCCGTGCCATCCCACCATGCTTCATGGTAACCTACGGCAGTTGGAGACCCTGTGCCCCCCTGCAAAAGTCCTACTGTCTCCTCCGGATTGCTGCTCGGGTAGCGAATTGTTCTTATAAGTCGTCCGCTTACAGTATAAATTTTTACATTAACTGCATCTATCGGATTTGCCGAAGTCACCTCGAATGCGATGAGAGTCTGAAAGACAAAAGGATCCGGGTAGGCGCCGTAAACTTTCAAACTGAAATCAGACCTCACGGTGAATTCAACAGAAGTGGGATTCGACACATTCCCGTTAGCATCTTCAGCGGATACCTGCAGGGTGTGAGATCCGTTCGACTTTGTCTGTAATTGTACCGTCGCCGTGACCGAAGTGGGGTCAGCAACAGTATCCGGCAGCACGATCGCGGAGGTGTCCGGCGCACCGTCAAGCTCAACGTTAAGAGCCTTCTTGTTCAGATTTACGCCGTCCTCGTCATGCAACAGGAAGGAAAAGCGCGGATTTGGCTGCACATAATCTCCACTCGAGAAGAATTGGTCGCCGACAGATATGGTCACTTGCGGCGGAGTTTGATCCGTCGAGTATGCCGCCGTGAAGATTCCAAGTTCACTGACCGTTCCGCCCACTTTTCCGTTTGCGTAACTCCCACCTGCAAGATTCAGAGTTCTCGTTCGTGGATCATATAAGTACAGATGGAGCCCGGAAAGATTCGCGTTGGTAAGAGAATCAGGATTATAAATCGAAATGTAAAGTGTATAACTTCCTCCTTGTGGACTGTTTACTGGCACAACTTTATAAAATTGGGGAGAAGCATTTTTGCTTTTTGCCGCTAAAATAAGCGGCTGTTGATATAGGATGGGTGATGCTCTTTGAGCGACAAAAATTTCGCCTTGAGTCGCGCCGGAAAGCGACGCCGATGAATCGACAGCCACAACTCCGGCTGAATTTGCCACCGCGAAATTCACAAACACATTATTATACGCATAGTTGTTTTGAGGATTCAAATCGTAGCCTATCGTCAGGCTGTCGAAAACCAGATACATATAAATTGTATGATTTCCCGGCAAGAGATTCACAGGAAGGCTTGCCAGCTCTTGAGCCGTCGTGTCAAAATTTACTCTCGCACCCCCGAGCAATTTTCCTGTGCCGCGTGTGCCATCATAGAAATCAATCCTCACATTTTGCGCTGGTGTCGAATTCCAATCATAAACCAGAGCTTGTAATTTGATGGCGCTGTCGGCGATGACTCTTATCGAAGAATTCACGTTTTGATACCCCTGTCTGGGAAAGGCCGAAAGATCTGCCGCACCAGGAACGGTGTATGTAACTCGCGCACCGCTCGATGTACTCCCGTCGGAAAGCTTTGCTTGAACGCTGCCAACGATGACCTCGCCCGGCTTGAGCGTGTCTGTGCCGACCAGAGTCGAGCCCGAAAATTCAGTTTGACTCTGTCCAACACCTGAAAGCTGAATATTTATGGCAGCCAATGACTGATTTCCGACGGAACTTGACGAGGCATAAACATTGCCGATGAAATTTACGGAAGAAATGCCGGAGGCTGCAGTTGCTAAAGCATTTATTGTAATTTGAAATTTGCCGCCGCTTGTCGTAATCCCAAAGCTGCCTATCTGAACGAATGCGCTCGAAGTGGAATAATCTACGCTCGACGAACTCTGAGAGGAGCTGTTGTAAGTGTATGCTTTGACATGACCAACTCCGGAAAACCCACCAGGAAATGTAACGTTAAAGGCTCCCGCCCCGCTGTTATTCCAAATCACGTTTGTCTGGGCCAGCGTATCACCGCCATCGTTCGTCATCTGGACTATACCGGATCCGCCACGGGGTCCACCCGAAATGGTCCCGGAGACATTTTGAGCGGCAGAAATGGCGTAAGAGTTTAGTCTGACCGTGGAATTGTTTATCGGAAGTTGGATTGTTAATCCCGGATCGCCAATCAAGTTGTACTGATTCAACATGGTGATCGCTTGCGGCCAATAATAATAAGAAGCGTAGTACAGCGCTTTCGCGGAAAGAATATCGTAACCGATGCTAGCGGTTGATGTAGTTGAATCAAAAACCAAAGGAAGAAGCTCACCGTCCATGAAGAAATCATTGTTGAGCCAGCCCAATCCTGCAGACGCAAGCACGCCAACTGCACCTTTGTTTTGGGCAAACAAGAGAGTAGAGGCTAATGGCTGCCCTTCCTGCCCGTCGAACGCTCCTGCAAAGCAAGTCATGCTTGAAACGAATGGATATTTGCCGCTATTTGACATGCCGGAGACTTCATCATTGGTCAATATTCCATTGTCAGCCCAGATAGCTCCACCACCATGTCCCATGAAATTCACGAGTGCCAATCCCTGGTTAAAATAGCTTAGGAGGTTAACTGTCGTGCCGTAATATTTTTGATCCACCTGTTGATTCTGAATGCTCGTATAAAGGCGCTTAATAAAAAAGTTGGCTGGAATCATCGAGTGCACAATGGAATCGGTCTGAAGATGAAATTCCTCTTCCTCTCCCCCAATGAGCAGCGCAGTGTTTTGCCACCCAAATGTCTGATTTGAATAGTAACTCAATGTTTTGTCGACGGTATATTTTAATTGACTCGCAGTCGTTGCCGGGATTCTTCCGACCGCGATGTCCGGAATCGGATCGTCGCCATCCACACAGGCATAAAAATTGTCTGCCGCGGTCGCTCCAAATGTATATGTCTGTACCATCATAACAGGAATTAGGTTCGTGATGTCATTCCCATTCTTTGTGTTCCAGCTTCCCCGTCCGACAAGCAATACATATTTGGGCGCCGAAGACCAGTTATGGTAAGCATAGGATATGAAAGATTTTATTCCGTACGGGCTTTTTATTCCATAGTTGAAATCGTCGTAAATTTCCTCTGCGTCTACGACCAGTGTTTTTGTGTTATGCAAGTTATACCATGATGCTAACTGGCTGACCGGATTGTTTGGATCCTGATTCTTAGTGACATCGTCCAGCTGTTTGTTGACTATCATGACGTAGTCCGCCGAGTAATCGTACGACGACAGACCAACATTAGGAATCTGCTCGATTTGAACCGGCTTAAGTTTTCCACTGTCGCTGACGGCAATCAACTGGTCCCCCGTAGACTGTACGTAAGATTGGAACAATGCGCCATATCCCTTGCCAGAAATTTGAGTGCTCAGGTTTTCGATCGTCACATCCATGATCTTCGATACGTTCAGCCTGTAGACGGAGATAGAAGAATTGCGAAAATTCTGAACCAAGAAGTTATAATAACCAGATTGAGCATTGTCCGGAATAGAGAATCTAATGTAATCCTTATCTGCCACATAAAGTCTCTGGTATTTCAGCTCAACCCAATTGAAAGCAAATGTGGCGACGGCAATGTTTCCGGGATTTGCATCGTAAACCTGGAAGTTGTTGGCTCCATGGTGAAGTACACTCTGCGGGATATTTGCGTCCGAGCCGACTTGAGCTATTTGCAGGTTTTGACTATCCCAAGTGGTGCTGAGAGCATGTGCCTGGTTTATGAAAAGCTCCGCTTGATGTTCATTTGGGACATTTGGCGAACCGTTCGTGCCATCGAGATGAGTTATGCCGTGGAATGCTGCGGTGATGACAAGCGGCTGGATAGAAGTCGTGTCGGGATAAGACAGGTAAAATGGCACGGGTACAATCTGATTGCTCGATACTTCAGTCCAGAACCAGTGGTCCCTTTTATCGTAATTCTGATCAGGATCGACCTCGTCGAGACGTTCAAATTTCTTGTCTTGTTCAAGATGTACAGTCTGGGTGAAAGAATAACCCGAGAGATCCGTGGCATTGCTGACACGGTTCAAAGCACCGGATTCGGTCACGAGACGCTGAGCGGGCGCAGCAGAGTCCTTGGCCAGAAAATAAACATTGTTGTCAGTGAACGGATCAAGATATAAATCGGTCCTGCCACCGGAGTAATCGACAAGATTCGGAGTTCCATAGAACTCGAAGTAACTGTTCGTTGTGAACTGTGTGCCCCCAGGGGTAGAAACATAAACAGGTATTTGCTTCCCATGATTCCACAGGGTCATATTCTGTGAAGTGAAGCCAGAAATATCAACTCCGGCGGTATCGAGATCGTAACCCGTTACGTGATAAATCCCTTCTCGGTTCACGACGATTCTTATGAATGATCCCGTTGGAAGCGGTTGAGTACTGCTCACTTTGTTCTTCACTTCTCCTCGAATGCTCTTTGATGGCTTGTCAAAATCTGCGGGGAAGGCTCGATCTGAAGTCAGACTTATGCTGACGGTCTTAAAGTACTTCAATTTGCCGTCGCTCGGACTTAAATCATATGGATAAACAATGAGCGAAAAAACTCTCTTGCCTCGCATTATTCCGATTTGCTTCAGCATTACGCCGCTCGTCATGACTGGAAAACTCGCCCGCGCAATTCCATCGCTCCCTTTGGCTGTGTCGAATATTGCGGACAAAACGCCGTTGTCCGAATGTCCGAAGGACTCCTTTCGGAGGATTCCCTCGGGCAATGGCACGGTCTCAGGATTTTGCCGCTGGACAGTGTAACCCACATTTCCGTCGGCAACGAATGGGAAAGAGATGTAAGGCACGCCTCCGGCAGAACTTCCGGACGCCGAAGGAGATTTGAGATGAGCTAAAAGCGAACGCACGCTTTCCTCATCAGAAGTAATTGTCAAGACTTTTTGCGTGGGAGAAATCGACTGGGTTTTTACCGGAGATTCAGACTGAGAACCGGAGTTTTTATCTGAAGTGATTGCCTTAGACGACAGGAACGTCGCAAGAATAAGGAAAGACGCCGAGAATACACGAAGCGAAAATTGATTATGCTTCGTCACTTCCCGTGGCAGTTTTTGTATTTCTTTCCGCTTCCGCACGGACACGGATCATTTCTTCCGACTTTTTCTGCAACCCTGATCGGGCGTCTCTTTATTTGTCCCTGAGCTGCCGGCTCCCGATTTGCCTGCATTCCAAGCCCCGCTGCTGAATCGTGTTGGAGCTGCATTTGTTCCCTTCTCGGCATTCTCGTCCGCTGCTGCGGTATTTCTTCCGGAACTGCCGGAAAAGCTCGAAACACAATCTGCAAGACTTCTTTGTTGATCGAACCCAACATATCGACAAACATGTCGTACGCTTCCCGTTTATACTCGACGAGGGGATCCTTCTGTCCGTAGGCCCGCAGGTTGATTCCCTCTTTGAGATCATCCATTTCGCGGAGATGTTCTTTCCACTTTTCATCGATCACCTGAAGCGTCGCCATCCGCTCAAGCCGACTCATTATCTCGACACCGAGTTCTTGCTCCTTCTGATTGTAGAACTCAACTGCAGCATTGTAAGCCCGGTCGGCTACGCCATCCTTGCCAAGTCTACGGAATTCATCGGGCGTGAAGTTTACGTCTATAAGGAAAGTTCTCCTAAGTTCATCGACAAGCCCGGCAATGTCACCGTCATCATAATGGTCTCCAATGATCTCATTAAGATGCTCTCGCAGCATGTCGAAAATTTCGTCCTTGAGACGCTCACCCACAAGTGCGTGTCGCCTCCGATCATATATTACTTCACGCTGCTGGTTCATGACATTGTCATATTCAAGCAGTCTTTTGCGGATAGCAAAATTGTTCTCTTCGACTTTTTTCTGTGCCCGCTCGACACTGCGGGTGATCATCGGGTGTTGTATGACATCGCCTTCCTTCATCCCGAAGCGGTCCATGACCTTTGCGATCCTGTCGCTACCGAATAGCCGCATCAGGTCGTCCTCGAGAGAGAGGAAGAACTTTGTCGAACCCGGATCCCCTTGCCGTCCAGAACGACCCCGGAGCTGCCTGTCTATGCGGCGGGCTTCATGTCTTTCTGTGCCGACGATGTGCAACCCGCCTTTCTCTACAACGCCGGGACCCAGCTTTATGTCCGTTCCCCGGCCTGCCATGTTCGTCGCAATTGTAATTGCACCTGGCAGTCCGGCTCGTGAGACTATCTCAGCTTCGCGTTGATGCTGCTTTGCATTCAAGACTTCGTGGCCCACACCGCGCCGCTTCAACATCCTGCTCAACGTCTCACTCACCTCAACATTTGTCGTCCCGACAAGGACAGGGCGGTTCTCTTTTTTCATCTCCTCAATTTCATTTATTACGGCGTTGTACTTCTCCCGCTTGGTTCTGTAGATTACATCGTTGACGTCGTCGCGAATCATAGGCATGTTGGTCGGGATGACCACGACATCCAATTTATATATGTCGTAAAATTCTCCAGCTTCCGTCTCCGCAGTCCCTGTCATGCCTGCCAATTTTTTGTAGAGCCTGAAATAATTCTGCAAAGTTATCGTTGCAAGTGTTTGCGTGTCCCGTTCGACCTTAACGCTCTCCTTCGCTTCAATCGCCTGATGCAATCCTTCAGAGTAGCGCCGTCCTTGCAGAATTCTGCCCGTGAATTCATCAACGATCAAAACCTTTCCGTCTTGAACGACATACTCGACGTCCTTTTCATATAATGAATATGCGCGAAGAAGCTGCGTAACCGTGTGGATCCTGTCACTCCGTTCGGCGTATAGTCTATACAATTCTTCCTTCTTGTGGTGAACCTGTGATGGAGTCAAAAACTTATCGTTTTCCAACGCGGCAACTTCAGTCCCTATGTCCGGCAGAACAAACATATCCTTGTCTGCTCCTGAAGCTGACAGATATTCGCGTCCCTTCTCGGTGAGATCGATGACATGAGTTTTTTCATCGATTGCATAATAAAGCTCGTCGTCTATCTCATGCATCCTGGAGCCCTGGTCCTTCAAATATTCAAGCTCCGTTTCCTGCATCAGGCGCTTGTTGGATGGCTCGGTAAGGAGTTTTGCCAATCGCTTGTGTTTTGGAAAACCGTGGTACGATCTAAGGATTAAAACGCCGGCTTCCTTTTCTTTTTCTTCCGACAAAAGTTTTTCGGCATCTGCAACAAGTTTGCTGATGAGCCGAATTTGTTCATTGACGAGCCTTTCGATACGTGGCTTCATGTTGTCGAACGAATGTTCTGTGGACCCGACCGGCCCGCTTATGATAAGCGGCGTTCTCGCTTCGTCAATCAGAACGGAATCGACTTCGTCAACTATTGCATAGTAATGTTCCCGCTGGACAATATCATCGGATCCGACACCCATGTTATCGCGGAGATAATCGAAACCAAATTCATTATTAGTTCCGTAGGTGATATCACACTCGTACATTTTCCTTCGCTGCGTCGTATCCATCTCAGCCTGAATGCAGCCAATTGTTAGACCGAGAAATTCAAAAACTTTGCCCATCCATTCGCTGTCGCGTTTTGCAAGATAATCGTTGACGGTGACAAGATGTGCCCCTCTTCCCGGAAGTGCATTTAGATACAACGGCATTACGGCTACGAGAGTTTTGCCTTCACCCGTTGCCATCTCGGCGATTTTTCCATCATTCAAAACAGCCGCGCCCATGATCTGGACGTCAAATGGAACCATGTCCCAGACGATCTTGTGTCCGGTCACTTCCCAGGTTTGTCCGAGAAGCCGGCGGCATGCTTCCTTGACTACGGCGAAAGCTTCGGGCAGAATTTCATCCAAGATATCTGCGATGAGATTGTCGCGCTCTTCCTCAAGTTCATCAAGGCGCTTATAAATTCCCTTGCGCTCTTCGCCCTGGACATCCTGCTTGAGTTTTTCGTTCAGCTCGGCGATTTCTCTTTCGTACTCGGCGGTTTCTTCTTTGATTCGCGCACGAAATTCCTCTGTCTTGTGTCGAAGCTCATCATCAGACAAATCCTGCAATTTCGCGAAAGCTTCGTTTACTTCTTCAGCAACAGGGACAAGTTTCTTAGCATCGCGCTCATGCTTAGAGCCGAATATTTTCCTAAAAGCGGGAAAAGGCATTATTTCTCAATAAATTAGTGCTGAGATTGTCGAAATACGTAACAAAAAATATATAGACGCGGCCGCAGGTAATCAAGGTAAAGAAGGTAGCGAGACCCGATGTGATACCTATCATTTGGAAAATCTACTTCGGTTGGAGAACTTAATACCGGTTTTCCAACGAAGCACACTACAACTATCAATAGGAGAACGGCTCTCATGAACACAAAAAGGTTTTTGTTAGTTAGTGCCTTGGCTTTAGCACTCACCCTTCTTGTGACGCAGAGTTTTGCATCAGGATCGAAAAGTGGTGGACAAGCCAAACAGAACAAGCTTTCAAAGGCGACATTATCACAAGTAGACTTTGTTCCGAATACGATCGAAGCGTTTCTGAATAACAATGGTGTCTACTTCGAAAACCTGAGCGCAGGGAACGACGGTCTATTCTGGCCGGCGCATTCCGGCAAGAATGCTGTGTTTTCAGCCGGCCCATGGTTGATGGGGAGGAGCGCACAGGACCACCTGCTGCATAGCGCTTCAAGTGACTATAACTCCGAATATCAACCGGGCCCGATTGTTACAACCTATGACGGCGACCCGAACAACGCACCAAGCGATGCGGCAAATGCCAGTGACAGCAGGTGGGACTTAATGGTTTTGTCAAAATTTGCTTCGCCAAGTGACCCTGCATACCAGAGTTGGGTGAACAACGCATCACAGACGGGTGCACCATTGAACAAAGATGGTACTCCGCAGCTTCTTGGGGATTTGAATGCTTATTGGGTAATGAACGATTTGTTTTTACCCGGTCATATGACTCTGAGCACTGCCAACCCCATGGGGGTCGAGGTCCATAACTATGTCTTTGGATTCAATAAGACCGGACCAATTGGGCAGACGTTGTTCATGAAGCTAACTTTCATTAACAAAAGCACAGTAGAGTATGATTCTTGTTTTGTCGCTTGGTTTTCAGATATAGACCTTGGTGATGCAAACGATGATCTGGACGGTTGCGACACGGTACTAAGCCTCGGGTACACTTACAATGGTGGCCCTTCAGATGCTGTGTACGGCATACCTCCAGCAGATGGCTACGACTTTTCCGAAGGCCCTAAGGTGCCGACGGGCAATCAGACTGACAGTGCAATCGCAAACGGAGTATGGCGTCATGGATACAAGAATTTGCCCATGACTTCATTCGCGAAATTTATTAATTCCCCGGCGGGAAGCACATACTCCGATCCTCCTCTCGGAAATCCACAATGGCCCGCACAAGCTTACAATCTACTTAACGGTTCAATCGGTTCTACGGGCCAACCATTTCTTGACAACAACAGCCACCCAAGTAAATTTGTAGATTCTGGCGACCCTTCTACGGGCAGCGGCTGGCTTGATGCTAATCCTGGTGATAGAAGACTTGTGATGGCATCAGGCCCGTTCAAATTAATGCCGGGAGATACTCAGGAGATTCTCGTTGCCTTTGTTATTGCCCAGGGAACAAGCAACACAAATAGTGTAACCCTATTGAAAGCAAATGATTTGAAAGTCAAAAGCTTCATTGACGGTCAGCCTGTCGCAAGTATTGAAGCAGTCAATAGTATCTATCCGCTAGATTCAGTTGTCAATTTTCACGGTTCGTCTGCTGTGTATTCAGGTTCAATTACCGGCACCCAATGGTTCGTGGCACAGAAACCAAATTCAAGCTCTGCTTCGCTTGTGGTCGCTAGTCCAACAGAAAGTCATATGCAAGTGGACGTTTCCGGAGTTTACAAAATTGGATATGCCGTCACTGGAAGCAATGGGGGAAGTGATACCGCTTATGTCGCGTTCCAAGTTGTGGCAGACACCCCACCGGTCGCAGGCTTTCAAACCTCTGCTACGAACATAGGCATCGGGGACACGCTTTACCTCGACGGTTCTGCATCATACGATGCTGACGGAGATTCTTTGAAGTACGCCTGGACAGTATCTGGAAACAATATTTTCGATCAGCTCGTTTCTTATGATGCACTCCATGGCGTGCTTACCGGTGCCAGTTCAGCGAAAGCAGCATATGTTCCGGTGCGTGCATCGACACTAAATATCTCGCTGTCTGTGCAGGACAGTTTCTTCACAAATGCGGCCCCTGTGCAAAACGCTGTGGTCAACCCCATTAAAACAAAGAATGTTCAGGTGAGTGCTTCTTATAATACCTTTTATATCCCCGGCGGCGAATACTACGCACATGGAGCCATACGCAAGTTCCGCGACAATTCCGTTTGGGCACAAGACGACGGTGTCTACTTTCCACTGAACTTCACCAATTTAGCCCAGGTCAGCCAGTCGTATGTGGGCTTGCCATATTCTAACAACTTCTACGTAAGCAATAATCTGCTCTTTGTACCCAACAATTACGTCGGAGTGTCTGTCTGCCAGACTGACGGCAACAGCAATATCTTGGGCACAGCAATCATTCCACCAATTCAAGTAAACACAACATCGGACTCGATTCCTTATGACGTTTATTACAAGAGCCCATACCTTTTCGTTTCAAACGGTACGGCAGGAATCTATCTGTATGATATTTCAAACCCCGCATCGCCCGTGTTCTACAAAAAGCTTTCCAACGGGCAAAAATGGACCGCGTTATGGGTGGATGGAAATTACTTGTTCAGCATGAATTCCTCGACGCAGCAATTGACTTACGCATATATATTCACTCCGTCAGCTGTCATTATGGCATCGACACAGGTCAATCATGCTTACACAGCAGTCAAGAAACTAGGACAATATTTCTATCTCTCTAAGGCAGACACGATTGGAATCTACGACCTTTCCAACCTGTCAAATCCCGTACTAAAATCTGAGATCGCAGTTCCCTATACACTCAACTCCGCAAACGTGATCTACGATATTTCCGGTGATGGGACGACACTAATGATTGGGACTGCTGAAGGAGTTTACTTCTACGATGTTTCAAACGTCCAAGCTCCCCGACAAATTGGCAAGTTCATCACGGGTTATGAAGCTACGCGGGTTTACTACGATGGCTCGGAGGTTCTCGCAAACAGTTTCGGCCGCGGTCTGTCTGGCGGATACGAAGGCTTCACTGTCTTCCAGCCAACCATCACGGGCGTCGTCGTGTCCCCCGACGGAACTGTGCCATCACACTATGCTCTTCGACAGAATTATCCGAACCCTTTCAACCCGACCACGACGATCAACTATCAGTTACCCAGCAGCAGCCATGTTACTTTGAAAGTCTACGATGTTCTTGGGAGAGAGCTGGTCACGCTTGCCAATGAGAACAAGACCGCAGGAGTATATCAAACGACCTTTGATGGCTCTCGCTTTTCAAGCGGAGTTTATTTCTATAGGATTCAAGCCGGAGATTTCACGTCAACGAAAAAATTCACGCTGATGAAATAGGATCATGTCATGTGGGGGTTTGATTGATCAAACCCCTACAATTCTCTACTTGCTCCCGCCGGCCGGCCACACATTGTTTGCCGCATTCACGTCAGGCAAGATCTTGTCGGGGTCAACTGTTACCGAATCAATCGCGCTTGTCGAATTGTATCGGAACGTGAACAAACCGCCGTGTTCCCAAACCTCGACGGGGAAGTTCATCCGTCCCGATTTGCCATTCGATTCCTTTACTTCGACAGTAACCGGCATAACCATCTGATCTTTGTTTTCAATCGTGATCAACAAACCTTTTGCAGGATCCCCATCGACATATTTCACACTGTCAACTGCCTGATCCAATTTGTAATTCTTTACGAACCAGCCTTTCCAAAACCAGTTCAGGTTTTCTCCGGAAGCATCGTTCATAGCTCTGAAGAAGTCCGTCGGAACCGGATGCTCGTATGCCCACCTCTTTATGTAAGTTCTAAACGCGTAATCGAACCTGTCATGTCCGAGGACATTCTCGCGGAGCATGTACAGTCCAAGAGCCGTTTTATAATATTCGACCACATGTGAATATCGTCCCGGAATTGCATCGGCATATGAAAGTACGGGCTGCGATTTCGGATTCAATAGATATGGTACAATGTCCCGCGCAGGATTCTTGCCTTGCGGATCAAATTCATTATCGCGTTTCGGTGCATATTCACCGTTGTTGAATTCGTCGGACGCATATACATCTATAAATGTATTGAAGCCTTCGTCCATCCATGCGTTCGCGCGCTCGTTTGATCCGACAATCATCGGAAACCAGTTATGCCCAAGCTCGTGTGCGGTGACATACCACATCACTTTGTTGCTCATCTCCCACCAGTCGAACACAATTCCCGGATATTCCATTCCACCGACGGGTCCTCCCACAGCGATTGCCGCCGGATAAGGATATTCATACCAGTCTTTAGAAAAAATTTCGATGCTCGCTTTCGTGTATTCCGTTGAACGTCCCCACATTGAATCCGGCGCACTTTCGATCGGATAGACCGACATTGCAAGCGACTTTTTCCCGCTGGGAAGATTTATTCTTGCCGCATCCCAGATGAATGCTCGCGAACAAGCCCACACTGCGTCGCGCGAATTATTCATCTTGAAGTGCCACTTTAACCATTTGGCTATTTTGTTTACTGCAGGCCTCGTTTTCGGATCTCCAATTTCTTCCAGAGAGATGATGTGGACTCTTTTATCACTTTCCCGAGCTTGCCTCAGCCGCGCGATCTCTTGTCGTGTCAAGACTTCTTGTTGATTTATGAGTTCCCCAGATCCCACGACGACCATGTCCACCGGGACTGTCATACTGTAATCGAAATTACCGTAATCGCAATAAAATTCTCCTTCTCCAAGGAACGGCAAACTGTTCCACCCGTTCACATCGTCGTACACCTCCATTCGCGGATACCACTGAGCAATGTCATATATGGCTCCGTTCTTGGTGTACATCCAACCGGTTCTTCCCATTCCACCGGGCGGGATCACGAAGGAATAACCGATCGTGATTTTTATTCTGCCGCCTTTCGCTTTAATAGGCGAGGGGAGGCGGATCTGCATTCGCGTATCCTCGATCACATAATTCGCCTTTGAACTTTTCCCGCCTTCTTCAACCTTGACACTTTTAATACTGTCTTCACCGTAAAAACCTCTCGGAGAATTTCCTCCGGTTAATATAGCGCGCGAGTTTTCGCTGAGCTGGTTCTGCTCAAGCTGGAGCCAAACGTAAGGAAGTTCCTCAGGACTGTTGTTTGTGTAGGTGATCTCGACTACTCCGATTATGGTTTTCGCGGTTGTGTCGAGCTTTGCCTCGATCTTATAATCGGAGTGGTTCTGCCAGTATTGTGGACCGGGCGCGCCGTTCGCACTGCGATAAACAGTCCCGCCACCGGCATCAAAATTCGGATCGAATGTATCGTGCGGATTATATCCAACAGCCTCCTGAGACATTCCACGTGATGTAAAAGACACTAATGAGAAAAACAACGACATCCATGAGAGTATATTCTTCATTTCATCGACCTTCTATTGTTTGAAATTCTGCTTCATAGATAAAATCGAACTATCGGGGGAACTTTTTCCGGCTGAAACGTAGGCTTAAGCGTGGATTCTCCTGCTCCGGTACTTTCAGCATTCAGAATATACTTTTGCGACGCCGTAAACGCAAAAAGAACTTCCATCTCCAAATTTTCCGGGTCGTGTTTGCAATCTCGTATTATCAATACTAAATTCTCTAAAGGATGAAAATCTCAAAATCCGTAATAATCCTCGCAGGAACTGCAATCATCGGTTTTGCAGCTTTTATCTACTTATTGCCTTCATACTCCACGCTTTGGTCAGTCGACAGCAGATTAAACCGCTCTCAGGTTCAGCAGATGTCGACGGAGACAGCTAACGAAATCGGATTGAAATTGAAAAGCGGTTTGATGGAGAACACCACATTCGGGACTGATAATATCTTGGTTACATTTCTCCAGGGCCAGGTTGGCACTCACCGCGCAAACAGTCTGATTAGAAGCGATTCGATCCCGGTCAACCAATGGACAGTGGTTTGGTTCGATGCTTCTCAGCAAACCAAGGAAAGTGAGAGGTTTCAATCGGCTTTTTCTCAAGCTGGAAAACTGATGTCGTACAGAATCTCGATCCCGGATTCAACGGCAGGAGAATATTTGGGTGAAGAAGAAGCGAAGAATGTTCTCGATTCATGCTGGAAGGCTTATCATCTTGATGTTGCCACCGGTGTCAGTCTCTCACGATTGGAATCTTAAAGACCTCCGAGCCTATCCGGCGGGAGCATCGCCAGGACTGGACCTTCACGTTCAAGCGCTCGGGAGGAGATAATTTCGGATTGACCGAGCAAGTCTCGGTTCGCATCAGTGGTGATCAAATAGTCTCGTACGGGAGGTCTTACGAGGTCCCACCTGAATTTGGCCTCTTGTATAATTCAAGAAGTACTCCTTTTGTTTTTCTAGTCTTCGCATCATGGGTGGTAATATTTGTTCTCTTCGCAATAGGGCTGGTTATTTTTCTTAAGCGATACAACGAGGGTGAAGCCGGCATAGGCTCATCGCTTCAAGTAAGCCTGACATATTACATCATGGCTGCAATATCAATCGTCCTCAGCTTGCCAAGCATATCAAAAGGCGTGCAAATAACTTCGCTGAATCTTTTCTATGAAGCAGTTGTGGTTCTGGCGGCCTTGCTACTATTATGGACCCCTCTGCTGGCAATACTCACTTTTTCAGCCTGGGGAATCGGGGAATCTTCCGCGCGGGCTCAGTGGCCCGAAAAACTTTTTACTTTCGATGCCGTTTCACATATGAAGTTTTTTAACGAAAAAGTTGGGGTCTCCATACTGCGCGGATATGCTTTCAGCGGAATCTTCTTCGGAGTTTATGCCATTTCACATCCTCTGTTCCATCTTTACCCTGTCAATGTCAGCATGAGCACGCCTCTGGACAGCTACGTACCATCGATTGAGGTAATTGCCGATTCTTTTGCGGTCGGTCTGTTTTGTGAAACCTTCTATAGGTTCGGCGTACTCTCTTTTTTCGGGAGAAAACGGCTCGTTACCGGAACAGTCGTGTCGGCGATTCTCTTCGTACCTTCAATGTTCTACGATCTTCCATACGGAGAATACTCCATATTATCACGAATCATACTCTCTCTCGCTTTGTCGGCGGCAATGATCTTCTTGTTCCTAAGATACGATTTCCTGACCATTCTCGTGACGAGTGTGCTTTTCAATTTGGCCCACAACGTGATCCCGATTTTCGGAACTGAGGCAGCATACTTCAAGTGGAATTCGGTGATCGTGGCCGTCATCATTCTTCTACCGTTAGTGTTCTCTTTTGTCGCACTCTGGAAGAAACAGCGTTTTGAGTTTACAGTCAACCTTATGCCCAAGCACATTCGAAGAATTAGCGAGCGGGAACGGATGGCAAGAGAATTGGAGATCGCAAAGAACGTACAAATCAATCTTCTTCCGCGGTCGAGTCCGTCAGTACCTCAATTTGAATTCGGGGGAATATGCATACCAGCTCTTGAAGTAGGCGGGGATTATTATGACTTCGTTCAGATGAAAGACGGCAGGATCGGGGTCACCATCGCAGACGTGTCAGGCAAGGGCTTGCCCGCCGCAATATACATGACTCTCACGAAGGGTGCGCTTCAGGCTTACGGTGAGGAGGAACCGTCACCAAGAAAAGTCTTGAACAGGATCAACTCGATCGTCTATCGTTCAGTTGCACGCGGGATATTCATCAGCATGATTTACTCTGTGATTGATACCAAAACTAAAAGGGTGCGCTTTGCACGCGCGGGACACAACCCGCTTGTATACTTCTCTACAGAAAACAATGACGCAAAGCTTTTATCACCAAGCGGCCTCGCTCTGGGATTAGACAACGGGGACAAATTCGATTCAAACCTCGAAGAAATGGAAATAGCTCTGAAGCCCGGCGATTCTCTTGTCTTCTATACGGATGGATTCACCGAGGCAATGGATCAAAACTCTAATGAATTCGGAGAAAGTAGATTGGTGCAGCTTATAGAATCGACGAGGAATTTGCCTGTGAAGGAAATGCTTGCAAAGATCGAGAGCGAGGTAAGAAAATTCGCGGGCGGCGCACCACAACATGACGACATGACAATGGTGGTCATGAAGATTAAGCCAACGATAAAATTTCTCAAAGAGTATGCAGGCACCGGTTCATAGCTGAGACAGCCTTCTTAAAATAGCTTCGTGTATATAAGGGTTGGCTGCAATCCCGGTCCTGCCGTAGATCGTCGAATCCCCTTCAAAGTCTGTAAAAATTCCGCCAGCTTCCTCAATTATGATTTTTATCGCTGCAACATCCCACGGACTCACGATCGGATCGAGCATGGCCTCGGCAGATCCGTCGGCGACAAAAGTGTAGCCAAAACAATCACCGAAACCGCGATCGTGGTACGCAGACTTTACAATTTCGCCAAATCCTTTCTCGTACTTTGTCCCAAGGAAATGGCTCAATCCGCCGAAAATCACGGTCGACTTTTCTAATTCCCTGACCTTACTGACTTTCACCCTCTTTCCGTTTTTGTATGCTCCATGCCCTTCGGAGGCATAATAGGTTACTTTCAAAGCGGGAAGCGCCATGATGCCCGCAACAATTTTGCCTTCATGTTCGAGACCGCAGAGCGTCCCCCAGTACGGAATCCCGCGGGTAAAATTCCTCGTGCCGTCAATCGGGTCGATTATCCATCGCAGTGACGATTCCCGAACCGACCCTGCACCGAATTCCTCGCCGTAGAAACCATGGTCGGGAAATTTCTTTGACAATTCCCCCACAAGAAATTTCTCGCATGATTTATCGGCAATTGTGACGGGACTTTTGTCAGATTTGTAATTTACCTTAAGACGTGATCGAAAATATTTCAATGTGATACGCTCCGATGCCTTCACGACTCTCAGAGCGTATTCCAGTTCATTAAGATAGGACTTCAATAGATTTTTAGTCCGCTGCTGGTTTCGGTTTGCCCGCCTGGGAGCGTCGAACTCTTGCCTTTGCCTTTATCTTTTTTACTTTCTTATGATGCTTTCTTACTGCAGCCTTTCTTTTCTTGTTCATTTCTTTCCTGCGATTTTATTGGGGTTAATGAATATAATTTTAGCAAAGCGCGGAAGAAAATACAATCCTGAGCCGAGATTCCGCCAGGGGTCTGTCAGGTGCGGGAGGTAAAGACCGTTAAATAAAAAGCGCCGACCCGGCTTCTAGCCGATCGGCGCCTTCTCGTAACCAAAAACCCTATTCTCAGTTAGTGCTCACATCTGAAAGATTCGGGTCCTTCGTTTCCTTTTCCGCTTTAAGCTCCGAGAATTTCAACTCACCGGTCCGCTTGTCGATCTTCACTCTCACCACCATGCCTTCGGTGAAAGTACCTTTGAGCATCTCTTCCGCAAGTGGATCTTCCAGGTAGCGCTGGATTGCCCGGCGGAGAGGTCTTGCCCCAAATGCCGGATCAAAGCCTTTTTCAGCAAGAAATTCTTTTGCGGGTTTCGTAAGCTCGAGCTTCACTCCAAGACTGCCAAGTCTCTTGCGCAGGCTTTCCGTATGAATGTCGATTATTTTCTTGATGTCATCCGTCGTGAGCGACCTGAAAATTATCACGTCGTCGATCCTGTTCATGAACTCCGGATTGAAGAGTCTCTTCATCGCCTCTTCTATAACATTCTTCATGGAATTATACTTATCGTCAGTGCTCGATTGTCCAAATCCGAATGTCCCTCCAGTCTTTATGTCGCGCGTGCCGATATTCGTTGTCATGATCAAGATAACGTTCTTAAAATCAACGCGTCTTCCCAAACTGTCGGTCAAAATTCCGTCGTCAAGAACCTGCAGCAAAATGTTGAATACATCGGGATGAGCCTTCTCGATTTCGTCAAGCAGAACAACGCTATAGGGTTTACGCCGAACTTTCTCTGTAAGTTGTCCGCCTTCTTCATATCCGACATATCCCGGAGGAGCACCTACGAGACGGCTGACATTGAACTTCTCCATGTATTCCGACATATCGATTCTCACAAGCGCGTCTTCTGTGTCGAACAAATATCTTGCGAGTGCCTTGGCAAGCTCGGTTTTTCCAACGCCGGTGGGACCTGCAAAAATGAACGAGCCGATCGGCCGCTTCGGGTCTTTCAAACCTGCACGCGCGCGTCTGATCGCTTTGCTGAGCTTGTCGACCGCCTCGATCTGTCCGACAACGACTTTATCCAGCTCATCAGACATTTTCAGCAGTTTTGCCGATTCGCTCTCCGCGATCTTGTTGACGGGAATACCCGTCATCATCGCGACCACATCTGCAATATGATCTTCGCTTACTTCGTGGACAGTCGTCTCGGCCTTCAATTCCCATTCACGTTTGGCAATTTCTAGATCTGAAAGGTACTTCTTCTCAAGATCCCTGAGTCGGGCCGCTTCCTCGAAGTCTTGTGTTTTTACAACTTTATTCTTTTGTAGCTTTATCTTCTCGATTTCTTCCTCGAGCTCAACAATCTCTTTGGGAGCGATGATGTTCGCGAGATGGATTCTCGATCCAGCTTCATCCATCACATCGATCGCCTTGTCCGGCAGGAACCTGTCAGTCATGTATCGATCGCTGAGTTTAACGGCGGCATCTATCGCGGCGTCCGTAAATCGGACGTTGTGATGCTCTTCGTATTTTTGTTTGATGTTATTCAAAATCTGAATTGTCTCATCGACGGTGGTCGGCTCGACCATGATCTTCTGGAACCGGCGGTCGAGAGCACCGTCCTTCTCGATATATTGCCTGTAGTCGTCGAGCGTCGTGGCACCGATACATTGTATCTCACCCCTGGCAAGTGCTGGCTTGAACATGTTCGACGCATCTAACGAACCTGATGCACCACCGGCACCGACTATCGTATGCAGTTCGTCTATAAACAAGATTACATCTTTCGCTTTCTCAAGCTCGTTGAGAACAGCTTTCATTCTCTCTTCGAACTGTCCACGATATTTCGTTCCGGCAACCAAGGCAGCAAGATCAAGAGTGACGACCCGTTTGTTATGTAGAACGCGTGAAACCTTTTTCTGCACGATACGCAGCGCAAGACCCTCCGCAATTGCAGTCTTCCCGACTCCCGGCTCGCCAATCAAAACCGGATTGTTCTTTTTTCTCCGTGCAAGAACCTGTGCAACCCGCTCGATTTCCTTCTCGCGGCCGATTATCGGATCGAGTTTGTCTTCCATCGCAAGCTTTGTCAGGTCCCTGCCGAAATTATCGAGCACGGGAGTTTTTGATTTTTCTCCCTTGCGCGTCTCGGCGCCTGAACCAGGCGCATGCTGTGCTGCCTGGGCAGCGGGCTGGGATGGCCTGCCATTGATGATGTTGTCAAGTTCCTGGCGAACGCTGTCGTAGGTAACGTTGAACTGATGGAGAATCTGAGAAGCAACGTTGTCATCGTCTCTTAGCAAAGACAACAATAAGTGCTCGGTTCCGATGACGTCTGACTTGTACAGCTTCGCCTCCAGGTACGTTATCTTAAGAACCTTTTCCGCCTGTTTCGTGAGGGGTATGTTGCCGATTGTCAGCGTGCCCCCGGAAGTGCGCACGGTGTCCTCGACTGCTTTTTTCAGCTTGTACAAATCAACGCCGAGGTTCCGCAGGATCTTGACGGCTATACCTTCACCTTCCCGGATGATACCGAGAAGAAGGTGCTCCGTGCCGATAAAGTCATGCCCGAGTCGTAAAGCCTCTTCCCGGCTTAACCTTATCACATCCTGGACTCGATTAGAAAAATTACCTTCCATTTCAGACCTGGTATTTTAGTTCCATACTTTTTTCAACGCTTCCGAATCTCCGCGAGTTTCATGCCATTCCAGACGTAGTTCTATTCTGCAGTAAATTTAAGAGAGCCTCAAACCATTATCAACCGACTCAAAAATCCAAAAATAAGGCGCTTTTTCTCTTCCCGCTCCATTATTGGCATCCCGGGATGGGCTTCTTCGCTCATAATTTCGGAATACTATGGACAAAATCAAGTCAACGATATTCACAATTGATCTTGAAGGTGCTGGCTCAGTTTGGTTTCTCCCGCAGATTTCGCAGATGAACGCAGAGAATATATCAGCGAAAATCAGCGCGATCAGCGGGAAACAAACACCTTCTGATAGCATAAGAATTCAAATTGAGCCAGTACCATCCTGAACAAGCCCAAATCGATCATTCAAAAACGGGTAGCGGTGGGCTATTTTAGTCACGAATATTTTCTTTGCGTCCTTTGCGTCTCTCCCGCTCAATTATCCGCAACGGACTCGATGCCGGAAGGCGCTCAAACGCTGAGAAGGTGCAGAGATCGCAAATAGATTTCGGCCCTGTTCAAAGTAGCCCACTACCAAACGGGTGTTACCTTTGATTATTCAGCCGTAAGGATTAAATTTTAAGGCTTCTGCGCCGAATGGCGCATCAGCCTGCGGCTGAGAATCCCCGCACTCGCGGGGTTAAATTGAATCAATGAACGGTGGCACCTAAGTGAAAATCGATAGACTCATTCAAATCCTTCTGCCTCATGACGAAAAATTCCACAAGTTGTTCGAGGAATCGACGAGGCTCCTTCTTAAAGCTTCCATCGTGCTGAGGAAAATTTCAGATGCCGATGCGGCCACGACTCATTCTCTCGTAAAAGAAATCGAGGACCTCGAGCATCAAGCAGATGAAGTTACTCATAAAATCTACGGCGAACTCAACGCGACTTTTGTCACTCCCTTCGACCGCGAAGATATCCATGAGCTCGCGTCTTCTCTGGATGATATAATGGATAACATTAACGGCAGCGCCTCGCGATTCACATTGTACAATATCAAAGCTGACAACCAGTACATGCGCAGGTTGATGGAAATAATTCAAAAATCTGTAGAGCTCATCGGAAAAGGCGTCCTGTATCTCAGGGATTTCAAAGACCCAAGCTCTCTTCTGGAAGTCTTAAAGAAAGTCAACGAGTACGAAAACGAGGCGGATTCCGTATTCGAACTGGCAGTGGCTGATCTCTTCGAAAACGAGAAGAACGCAATTGAGCTGATCAAGAAGAAGGAAATCTTTGTCGGATTGGAGGCGGCAACCGATCGTTGTGAAGACGTTGCCAACGTCTTCGAGTCCCTCATGATAAAACATGCTTGATGCCTTGAGCGCTTTGCGCCATCCCGACATAGGAACAAATGAATTCGACGGGGCTTTCGCCTGATGCTCACACTGGTTGTCTTCATCATATTGGTCGCACTTGTCTTTGACTTTCTGAACGGATTTCATGATTCTGCAAACTCGATAGCAACGATAGTTTCGACGCGTGTGCTCTCGCCGCGGAAAGCGGTAGCTTGGGCAGCGTTCTTTAATTTTGTGGCTGCTTTTATGTTCACATTGAAGGTAGCAGGGACTCTCGGCAAAGGCCTGATTGAACTGAGTGCAGTGAACGAATATGTGATTCTCAGCGGGCTGATTGGTGCAATTGCCTGGGATCTTAATAACATGGTACTACGGCTTGCCGACAAGTTCTTCCCACGCTTTGATGGGAGGATATGCCGGCGCCGCTGTTGCAAAAGTCGGCTTTTCCGTGATTATCGGCAGTGGCTGGATCCCGACCTTGATTTTCATCGTGGTAGCTCCGGTTATGGGATTTGTCGTAGCCTTCATTTTAATGATTACGGTAATGTGGTTGTTCCACAAAAAATCTTCACTGAAAGTGAACAAAGCATTTCGAAAACTCCAACTGCTCTCTGCGGCTTTCTTAAGCCTAGGTCATGGTACAAACGACGCGCAGAAAACAATGGGAATTATAACCGGACTTCTGGTCACATCGGGCTATCTCAGCACCTTCCATGTGCCGATCTGGGTCGTCCTAAGCTGCCACTTTGCAATTGCAATGGGCACACTCTTCGGCGGCTGGCGCATTGTCAAAACGATGGGACAAAAGATTACCAAGCTGCGTCCTGTCGATGGGTTTTGTGCCGAAACCGCCGGTGGAATCACTCTTCTAATCGGGACATCTCTTGGTATTCCGATCAGCACGACTCACACGATAAATGGCGGCATCATGGGCGTCGGCGCGACAAATCGCCTCTCGGCTGTGCGGTGGGGCGTAGCGGGCAATATAGTCCTCGTGTGGATTCTTACGATTCCGCTCTCGGCACTATTCGGAGCAGGGGCCTACAAACTCGTTTCGCTCTTCATTGAGATAAGATCCCGCATTAGTGCCAACTCTAAGGCTGATTCTTTCATGCCTTATAATATTCAATGTGCATCCAGCCAATTCGGTCCCGTACCAATTTCAACATCGACAGGCACACTAAGCTTTAGCGCGGTCTTCATTCTATCGGCGACCAGTATCTTCCAGCTGTTTCAATTCATTCTTAGGTGACTCAAAAACCAGCTCGTCGTGCACTTGCAGTATCATCCGCGACTTCATTTTTCGCTTCATCATTTCTCGATAGATGTTCACCATCGCAAGCTTTATCATGTCCGCGGCAGTGCCCTGTATCGGCATGTTGATAGCCTGTCTCTCTTCCGCCATTCGCACTGCGGAGTTTTTACTGTTGATGTTTGCGAGATAGCGGCGCCTTCCGAGAAGCGTCTCGACATATCCATGCTTGCGCGCAAATTCAAGAGTGTCGTTTATATAATCTCGAACCCTCGGGAATCTTTGAAAATATGTGTCGATTACTTCTTTCGCTTCGCTCTGTGAAATCCCGAGACGAATCTTCAACCCGTACGGACCGATCCCGTAGAGCAATCCGAAGTTTACTTCCTTCGCTTTACGGCGCATATCGGATGTGACTTTGTCAGGAGGCACATTGAAGACTTTGGAAGCAGTGGTACGGTGAATGTCTTCGTGGTTATTGAATGCCTCGATCATGCCTTCGTCCTTGCAGATGTGCGCCATGATGCGAAGCTCGATCTGCGAGTAGTCCGCAGAAACCAACGCCCATCCTTCCTCACCCGGCACGAATGCTTTCCTGATTTCTTTCCCCATCTCCCCGCGAATCGGAATATTCTGCAAATTCGGATCTGACGAGCTGAGTCTCCCTGTCGCAGCAACCGTCTGGTTAAATGAAGTGTGAACCCGGCCTGTATGGGGATTGATTAAAGCCGGAAGTGCATCGACGTATGTCGATTTGAGTTTCGTCAATTTTCTGTAGTCGAGAATTTTGTGGGCGATTTCATGCTGGGCACTCAACTCCTCAAGAACAAAAACATCGGTCGAGAACCCGGTTTTGGTTTTCTTCGTTGGCAAGAGCTTCAGTTTGTTGAACAAGATTTCCCCGAGCTGTTTCGGGGAATTTATGTTGAATTCTTCACCGGCGAGCTTGTAGACCTCATCGCCAAGATTCTCTATCATGCGCTCGAGCTCTTTCGAGATCTGGGCGAGAATTTCCGTGTCAATTTTCACTCCGGCTCTCTCAATTCCCGCGAGCACCTCTATGAGCGGGAATTCCATTTTCTCACAGAGGCTGAGCAATTTTGATTTCTCTAGCTTCTTTTTCAGCACATCCGCCAATTGCAGCGCGACATCCGCATCTTCGCCTGAATATTCTGCAACGACCTCCGGCGAGATTTCGCGCATATTTTTCTGGTTTTTCCCTTTGCCGATTAATTCCTCAATCGCTACAGGCTTGTACTTCAAATGTTCTTTCGCGAGCGCATCAAGGTTGTGCTGGCCATCGGAATTGATCACATAAGCTGCAACCATGGAATCGAAAGCGACTCCCTGTGTCCAGATACCATAGTTGGAGAGTACCAGCATGTCATATTTCAGATTTTGCCCGATCTTCCTTATCTTTGCAGATTCAAAGATTGGTTTCAATAGTTTGATCGCATCTTTGACGTTGACTCCTCGCCTTGCTTCCATTTCCGAGAAAAGATCACCGCCTTCGGAGGCGATGCTGACATAGTACGCTTCGTGCGGCTTCACGGACAAAGAAATTCCAACAAGATCGGCGAGGAGAGCGTTGGTGCTCGTGGTCTCGGTGTCCATCGAGATGAACTCCGCCTTTTTCAATTTCTCCGTCAACTTCCTAAGCTCAGATAACTCAGTTATGAGTTTGTAAGAATGCTTGACGGTCGATATGTTCTTATAATCTCCATCCTCGATTGGGACTTCGGCATCCAAACCCGCGACAGCGCCTTCCTGCCCCTTGCTTCCGACTTCTTGCTTCTCCTGAACTCCCATTTCGGAATCAACCGCAGAATATGCAGCCATCTGCTGTGCTCTCTTGATGAGCGAACGAAACTCTAATTCATTAAGTATTCTTGCGATCTCCCCGCTGTCCGAATTTTTTTCCTTAAGCGTGTGAAAATCAACGCCGAGCGGAACGTCTGTCTTTATCGTGACAAGCTTCTTCGAGAGAAGCGCCATATCCTTTCCGTCTTTCAACTTTTCGCGAAGCGCCGGCTTCTCTATTTTGTCGGCGTTCGAAAGAACTTTCTCGACGGTTCCATATTTTTGAATCAAAGGAATTGCGGTCTTCTCACCGATACCTTTGATGCCCGGGACGTTATCCACAGCGTCCCCGGTCAAAGCCAGCACCTCGATCACCTGCGACGGCTTCACACCGAATTTGTTCGCGACACCTTTCTCATCGACTATCTCGACATCCTCCCCGCTTCTGCCCGGCTTGTACATTTTTATTTTCGGAGTCACAAGCTGCATGAAATCTTTGTCGCCCGTGACCATGAAGACATCGATGTTTTCTTTTGCGGCAAGCAGGGCTAACGTTCCAATCACGTCATCGGCTTCATAACCCGGCCGCTCGACGGTTGGAACCCCAAATGCATTCAGCAGCTTCTTTATGTGAGACAACTGGCTGATCATTTCTTCCGGCATCTTCTCGCGTGTCGCTTTGTACTCCGGGTATTCTTTGTGACGGAATGTTGGTTCGGCGGTATCGAACACGGCGACCAGATAATCCGGCTTTTCATCACCGATGATTTTCATCAGATAATTTGCGAATCCAAAGACTGCGCTCGTGTTCTGTCCTTTTGAATTAATCAAAGGATGGCTGATCATCGCGAAATAGGCGCGATAAGCGAGTGCGGTTCCGTCGAGAATAAAGAATCTTTTTGCGGGCATCGGAGACTCCTGTTTAAAATAATTTAGCAAACATTGCGGTTCGGTGGAAGTGAAAGAAAGTTTGAACTTCATACATCTCTGAATTATCTTAAGCGAAAAAGGAGGACTGATGTCTGAACAACTTAATACTTCCGCGCAGCCGCCGTCCGGTGGACCAGCAGGACAAGAAACACTCTCTTTCATGGACAAAGCTGCGGGAGTTTTTTATGAGCCGTCCAAGGTTTTTACATCTTTCAAAACCTCCCCGGTAAAGGTTGCGGACTGGCTAGTGCCGCTGGCACTGCTTGCAATCGTCGTAGGCGTTGCGACCTATGTGAGGTTTAGCTCACCAGATCTTCGCTTCCAGATAGCTCAGCAACAAGAACAGCGAATTGACAAAATGGTGGCTGAAGGAAAGATGCCTGCCGATCAAGCCGAGCAGGCAAAGGAAAGGATGGAAAATGGTTCTTCCGCAGTGACAGCTATCGGAATATTTGGAGCGATGGTTGCGATATTTATCACTTTCTTTGTTGCGGCGGCAGTCTGGCTGCTCGTCGGAAAAGTATTCTTGAAAGGAAGTGTAAATTATTCACAGATGATGGGGATCGCCGGTCTTTCGAGTTGGATATCACTCGTGGGTGCGATATTGTCAATAGTCATGACCGTTCTTCTCTCCCGCCTCGACGGTGGTCTGCACCTCGGAATGTTCATGCAAATGGACAACTCAAACAAAGGGTATTCTCTTCTGAGAGTGGCAGACGTTTTCAGTATCTGGAATCTAGCGGCGACTTCAATCGGCATCGGGACACTTTCAGGCAAAAAGGGAATTTTACCGACCGCATGGGTATTTGGAATCTGGATTGTGTTAATGCTGTTCGTTGTCTTTGTGCTTGGAGGTATGTACGGAGGCTGATTTCAACTTTAAACCTTGCGAAGGTTTCTCCGAGGGAGCCCTTCAGGCAGATCCTTCGCAGGGTTAACTTTTTTTCGTCGCTTCAATTTCTTATCAAGCCCTTGAGCGAGCCGCGCTCAAATCTTCTTTTCGACGTTATCAGGCCACGAGCCTCATCCACTCTTCCCCAGGTGTTCCATAATAGAACGCCGCGTACAATTTCATCTTTGACATAATAAATCACACCCCTGCGAAATTCTTCTTCCCAATCTTCGAATATCTCAAGCCGCGAGTCAAGCTCACCTACCGCTTCGTATCCTAGGTCGAACAGATCCGAATAGAAGAAAGGCAGGTGATGGTACGGTTCCGATGCGCCCGACATATTATGCCCCGCAATTTTTCCCATAGTGTTCGCATTATCTTCATGTTCGACTCTCATTCGCATTTCCAATGCGGGGCTGTAAAAATTCGCGACATCGCCGGCGGCATAAATGTCGGGATTGGTCGTCTTCAGAAGTTCATCAACAATAATTCCGTTGTCAGTCGCAATCCCTGCGCTTTTTGCTAGATCAACATTCGGAATCATTCCAATTCCGGCAACCACAGCGGCGGCGGAAACTCCTCCTCCTTTGTCTGATCTCACGGAAAGTCTCCCGTTCCTGTTCTCAATACCTGCAACGGATCCACCGGAGATAACGTTGACCCCTTTTTCTTTGTAATAAGACTTCAGAAACGAAGAGAGATTGCGAGGAAAAATTTTTGCTCCTATGCCGTCTTCCGGAAATATCATAGTGACATTCTTTCCGTCCATCGCCAGAACAGCAGTAATTTCCGATCCAATGAACCCACCGCCTATGACGATAAAATCGGCGGCTTGTCTAGAAAGGGAATGAAGTTTCCTGTAATCCTTAAGCGTCCTGAAATAAATGATCTCATCTCCGCCGTAGGGAAGCTTTCTCGGCTTCCCACCGGTTGCAAGGAGAAGTTTTTCATACCGATGTGCCTTGTTGTCGGCAGTCTTCACAATCTTTGTAGAAGCATCTACGGCGGTGACAGATGTCGAGATAAAAAAATCTATCGTCTCCTTTTCGGTTCCTCTCCAGATCGAATCGATGGAATCGCCCTTCCAGAGAGATTTTGACAACGGAGGACGATTGTAAGGCGGATCTTCTTCCTCGCTGAAAACCGCAATAGCTCCCGATGTGTCGAGTTCTCTAATCCCCTTGACAGCTGAATCGGCTGCCATCCCGCCGCCGACAATTATGTACTTATAATCTTTCATCGCTTCCGCTATGTTGTTGTATCATGGCATACCTAACATTTTTAACATCCGTGACTGTAATAAGTTCCAAAACGACAGAATGCCGTAGAGAGACAGAAGCAGATGTAACTGATATGAAGGAAATGAGGGGCTTTTAGTCTATAAGAACTTGGTGAGTCCTTGTGAACTTTGCGGTTAAATTTGCTATGCAGAGAATATTGCAATTTTGTCCGCAAATCTTTAAACTAACCTGCAGCCCCATGAAGCAAGAATTTCTTGAGAGAGCCAACCACATTGCCACAGACAATGTTTCAAGTCAGCAGCAAATCCTGAAAGATACGCTGGATTTGCTTTTGAACTTTGCCGCCGATGATCCTTCGGCTCCAAATTTCGTCGGTGACCTGAAGTCACTATCCACCGCAATGTCCAACGCACAATCACAGATGTCTTCCCTGTCTAATGTGTGCAGACTTGTGATTTCCGCTTCAGACAGGATGGAGCCTAATGGGATCAGCACATACCTGAAGAGCCTGAGGGACAAAATCGAAACCGCTTCCTCTCTTGCAGCTTCACGCGCTTCTGCACTTGTTTCAAACGGAAAAAGTTACGCGACAATCAGCCAGAGCGAGTTCGTGATAAAGACGTTTGAGCAGGCATCCGCCGAGAACAAGCACGTCACGGTTTTCGTAATGGAATCACGGCCGCTGTTTGAAGGGAGACAAACTGCGAGGGCCCTCACCAAAATGGGACACCGATCAATTCTGGTGTCCGATGCTTCGATAGGATTCTTCATAAATGAAATCGACTCGGCAATTATCGGCGCAGATTCCATTCTATCTGACGGTATGCTTATCAACAAGATTGGATCCTATCCTCTGGCAGCTTGTTGTGCCGCCGCAAAGAAGAACTTCTATGCGGTGACGAGTATCTTGAAGTATGATTCCGAGAAAACATCCGACGACTTTGTCAATAAAGAGGAAAGCGCAGACGAAATCTATGCCAATCCTGAATTCTCCGAACTTCCGTCCGAAGGACTCTTCGAGAAGGACCCCTCTCGGAAGATGCTCTCGGTGGAAGTTAGAAATCTCTACTTCGACAAAGTCAAGCCGGAATTTGTCACTTCAATCGTGACCGAAGTTGGAATCATTGTGCCGCGTTCAGGGCTTGAAGTATTGAATTCCAAGATGCGCGAATTGTACGGGTGAAAATCATAACCCTGGGTTACTGCTAAGGTATTCCCGGTTTAACGAAAACTACTTCTTCCCGATCAAGCAAAACGGCGCCGGGCTGGCCTCTTGCCTTCTTCACGAATTTTCTCATCGTGTAAGCCACCGGAACAATGCCGCTTGATCTCGCTTTGCTGTAATGCGCGGCAATGCTCGCTGCAAATCGTAGAATTGGCTTCTGCGGGTATTCGCGCGACGGATTTCTAATTATGACATGCGAGCCCGAGACGCCGCGAGCATGAAGGAAGACATCGTTGGGTTTTGCAAATCCGAAAGTGAGCTTATCGTTATTCTTCGCATCCTTGCCGACATAGATTCTGTATCCCATCGTCTCAAATTGCCGGAACGGAGTCTCCTCCTCGTTTTTCTTTTTCTTTTCAAGTAAGAGGAGTTTCCTTTTATCCGCTTCCCCTTTCCGAAATGAATCTCCCGAAAGAGGTCCTTCTTCCATCCGGACAACATTCTGAAGCTCTTGCTCTATCTTATCCAGCGATTTCTTCAGTTCTTCTTTTCTTGCGATTGACAGCCGGCGGGATTGACGCACCTTCTTCGATTTCTCGAAATATTGCTGGGCATTTTTCACGACGGAAAGACTGGGATCGAGTGGAATGTCTGCGTTGTCATTCGCATCGCTCAAGGAAAATGACGACGCTCCTTTTTTAATATCCTGGAGATGCTGCATCAAAGTTTCTCCGTAACCCCGATATTCTTCTTCCCTGTCCGTTGACAAATCCCGTTCTATTTTTGAAATAGTGTTTTGCAGTTCATCTTTTTCTTTTAACAGCCTCTTTACTACTAAATTCTTCAATTCAAGATCACTGCCCCTTCGGTGAGCCGCCGAGACGAAAGCGCCGACACATGAGTTGACCGAGTCAAAAACTTTTTCTTCGTGGGAGTCCCGGTGCTTCATTTCGATTAGGCTCATTGAAACCGGCGCATGATCTGTAAAATAGATTCTCGGATGGGGATCGGCTAATTCACGACGAATCTCAGAAACCACATTAAACAATTTGACAAGCTGTTCATCTTCTAAAAGCGACGCGTCGCTGCCAATCCCTTCCTCGCCGTTGAGTCTGTAGAATGTTTCCTTCGAAAGCTCGCCGCTGAAAGGTGGGATGATCTTCGATAATTTCTTTGACGGGCTCCCTTCTTCGGCCTTCCATCTGTTTACGAATTCAATTCTGCTTTCAGGAAATGTCCTCTTGCCCGAATCCTGAATAAGAGCAACCTTATTTCCGGCTTTCCTTTTGAGAAAAGAATCGATCACCTTGTCATCTTTATTCAGCACATGCACGTTCGCATGTGTGCCGAAAAGATTTATCCTCAGAAATCGTTCATCTCCCGCGTCTGCCTGGTCACGAGAAGTGCCGGTAATTCTCAAAACGACAATTCTTTCTCCTTCTTCCACGCGAGCGGAAATAATCTTTGCTCCGATAATCTCCCTAAAAACATTTGCTCCGGTCGTTCTTCCCGGCGGCCTCTCGTCAAGGAACATATAATTCAGACGCGGCTTGCATGAAATGACAAGGGTATTGAGTCCGCGTTCAGACTTTTCGACCACAATGGACAGAGTACTCTCGATGCGTGAGTATGCCGCGACAATTCGAGAGCCCTCCAGACTTTCCCTTTCTTCGTTCAAGAGCGCAGCAAGCGTAAAGTAGTTATTCAGCATGGTCGAACCACACTAATATGGAGAAACCTTGCCAAGGTTTCAAACCTTCGGGTAGCGTCTCAGTTTGGATCCTCCCGCAGATTTTCGCAGCCTTCGTCGTAAGCGTTCGACCGAGGCTCACGCCGAAGGCTCAGTCGAACGACGAACGCTGAAGATCTATCCGCGAAAATCTGCGCGATCAGCGGGAAAAAAATATCTTTTGGTAGCTCGAAAATTGAGCCACCACCAACTATCGTGATGTTAACGGCTTGCTTTTTCACTACGAGGATTTGATTTTGGGCCAATGAAGAAGTACCCGAACCTTTACGTCCGAATCTGGAAAGTGGTAAAGACAATCCCAAAAGGCCATGTCGCGACTTACGGACAAATTGCAAATCTGTGTGACCTGAGGGGACATGCACGACTTATCGGATATGCTCTTCACAATCTTAAGCCGAATTCCGCCTGCGGCAAGGAGCCTTCAGCGGACGCGTCCGGTGTGCCATGGCACAGAGTAATAAATTCGAGGGGAACAATTTCATTTCCGAAGCACACTGCTGATTACAAATCTCAGAAAAAGTTACTTGAAAGAGAGGGTGTTGCGTTCAACAACGATAAAATAGATCTGATTAAGTATGGGGCTGGGATTTCCGCAGAGCGAAAGAAGGGCAGAGGTAGATGACAGAACTTTTGTTGTTTTGCGCGGACTAGAATAGCAGTCAGGCAGCCGAGTGCTCACTTAGACATCGGCACGTGCCACGAGTTGCCGATCTTTAGTAATACCGGTCGAAACCAAAACCTACCTTGACGCCCAAAGCAACAAAGAGATCTCGAATGCCGTAATGTTCACCAGCGGAAAAATAATAACCATAGCGGTCTCTTCCTTGGTAGTAGCCAGCAATGCTAGGAAACATTATTTTGAGCTCGGGTTCAACAAGAAACCCTGTGTCATATTTTTCGCTGGTGCTATATTTCTTACTGATCCCCAGAAAATAGCTTGTGAAGCTTACTTCAGGTGGCGCATGCGTGCCCATATCAGGGAACGTGACACCATTGATCCAGCCGAGTTCAAGACGATAATCTTGAATGATCCTACCGCCATATAGACTCATGAAAAGGAAGTCGGGATTCGGACGTATTTCGCCGCCAGTCGCACCAACAATGGCGCCGAAGAAAACGGTGAGAACCCGGATTTCCATTCCCAATCCGCCTTCGCCTGTTGGCTGGAAAAAACCGACACGACTCAAGTGAAGAGTGTACGCTTCGCCCGTAAGAAAGAAATCCATTCCCCATGCGAAATGATCGGGTGCCCAGCTTGCGAGCGAATCTCCGCCCGAGCGGGAAGAAACATTAGCATTCGTTCCAGAAGAAGGAACGATTGCATTTGTCCCATCAACTGTCTTGATGTATGTCGGTTCATCGCCCATATGATATCTGCCCGCGGCCAGATCTTCGAAATGATTTATCTTTTCCGCAATCATCAATAGTGTCTGATGAGGATACTGGAGTATGGTGTCACGAAACACGCCTTTTTGGGGCTCAAGGGTTATCCTGACAAAGCAATTTCCATCCGACGTCTCGAATGCGGTCGCTTCCACAAAATTGTCGAATTGGGGAAAAATTTCAAACTGCTCACGCGCCCCAGCGGTTATCTTGGGGCCCACCCTCGGGCTAAGAATCAAAACCTTTGTACTGTCCTGAGCGAGACAACTGATTGTAAGAGGAAATAAGAAGCAGAATAATTGACCAGCAATAAATGTCCGCCTTACCATGCCCACCTCCGTTCGACCTAGTTTCTTGACTATCGCTCTCGGGAATTCCTCGTCGATTCCTAAAGGAATTCGCCAGCAGATTATAGGAACAGACTTAATGATTTGTCATACGAATACAAAGAGAATCGGAAGAATTAGTCAAGTTTCACCTGTCGTAAGCGTATAAATTCCTGATTGATAGAATTGATCCAAGTTGTCAAAATAGGGAAAGATACCAAGATAATCGAGTTCACGGACCACAACTAAACGGGAGCCCGCCTTGCGGGACTGGATAATGGATGTAAATTCGAAAAGAGAATTGAGGAAGGAATGCGGGGTTATATAAAAAGCAACGCGGCCCGCTTGTCCCCTCCGGGAGAGGAGGCCAGGCCGCGCTAAGTCCCGAAGTGATTCCTTCAGGAGAGGAACAGCCTGCCTACACGAAGCCTGCCTGCCAAAGTACTTTGTACAGCGGACAGGCGTTTCGTGCAGGTAGGTCAATTCTCAGGGAGGAGGATCGAGCTCTATGTCCAATTCAAGATCTTGTCCGCGGGATTATCTAAGCCGCTCCCGGCGCCGCGGCTGCTTTCGCAACAGTCTGGAAAAAAGACTCGAGTGGACAACCGAAACTATCGCTCGTATAGCAATAACCCGATTCGCTCTTCTCACCGCACGCAGCGCACACTTCTGTTCTCAAGGACACCAAATAATCATTCACACTTCTGCCGTGAGAAGACTCAAGTGCTTTCGTTACCTGAGGGAGATACCGCTCAAGCACACACTCAGTCCCGGGAACAGCAATACATTTTCCGTTCTCGTCGCTCTTTGAACACTCTTTGCAAACCTTTAGCCGGATGTCGTCAATGAATTGAAAATCAATTTTCGACATTTTCCACCTCGAACTCTTTCTTGGCCTGCTTCACTCCACCTGATGCCGATATCTGTTGGGACAATTCCACCGACGGTAACCCTTGAGAAATATTGTCTTCTGTGAATCGTCTGTACATTGAAATTGCAAGGCCGATAAATAAAAGAACTGTGCCAGCCCACAAGAAACCGATGAGCGGCTTCTTGCTGACTTCTACGGTCAGAACAGGCACAGATGCGCTTTGAATCATTCCAGTTGAGTGAATCGCTAACCTTACACCTGCCGTGCTATTCGGCCCGCCCATACCAACGTTTATATCCATGACAATTAACATGTGACCGAATGCTTGCGCAGGGACGGCGTTTTGTTTCCCGTCTTTAAAATTCAGCTCCGGGGATATCTCAATCGTTTTACCGTCTTTCGCGGCGCTGATCACGGATGCTACTCTGAAGCTTCCTCCTTGTTCCATTGCGGCATGATTCATCGAATTCATGTTAAACCGCATAAGAGTTAGAAGCGTACCATCGCTTAGTTTCACCGACTTACCCTTCTCCAATGTGATCATGTCAACACCGCCGTTTACCATGGAAGCGGATCCTGCGTTCTCAATCGACATCGGGCTCAAATACAAATCGTAGCCGAAATAGCTTTTGATATCCGGCTCGCGCATCGTTCCCTGATTATACTCGCTGAAGTACATGACCGGCTTCAAATCTGCAACGCTGTTTCCATTCTGAAGATGAACAACAAAGGCATCCTTGCCGTCAACTTTTGTGTTCTGTGCATAAGTCAACTCATTGCCAAAAACGCTTGCGGGCTTCCCTTGCTGAAGCTGTACCGTGGTTTTCGATTCAAGGGCAGTCGACGCTATGATGCCGACGAACATCAGTGCTATACCCGCATGTGTTATTGGCCCACCGGTATACTTGGGATTCCCCCGAACTATTCTTACAACCGCAGCGGAGTGTGCCACGAAGGCGAAAGATGCAGCGCTCATTATTAAAATAGCAGCCACGTCCTTCACCGATAGGAGAAGCGACACAATCGCCGTCAGTAAAGCTGCGGCAACAGGCAGTACTAATTTCTTCCTGAATGCTTTTCCATCAAACCTGTCCCACCAGACAAGCTGAGCATAACCGATTAATGCAATAATAAGGAACCCGAGTGGGAGGCTTGTCGTCACGTAGTATGAGGAATCAACCGCAGTTGGTTTTCCCTGGAGCAGTCCAGTGATTATGGGAGAGGAGGTTCCTACGAGGGCGAAAAGCGACAGCACAGAGAGGGAAGCTGCGCCTATGAACAATGCGATTTCCCGCGACAACAAATTGTGGTTTACCCCCGCACTCGGGATTGAAACTCTGTTTCTGAAGAGAGGGACAAAGCCGAGAAGCAAAAATGTCCCGATCAAAACTAATAGAAGGATATAAACGCTTCTCCCGGGATCGACGAACGCGTGAACCGAGGTGTCCCCAAGCACTCCGCTTCTTGTCAGAAAAGTGCTGTAGAGGACCAGAACAAAACTAACAATTACTAACGCAAAACTCGTCTTAAGAAAACTCCCCGTTCTCTTGCCGACCAATATCGTATGGAGCGCTGCCGCAGAGAAGAGCCATGGAATTAACGATGAATTCTCAACCGGATCCCATCCCCAGAATCCGCCCCAGCCAAGTGTGACGTAGGCCCAGTAGCCGCCGATAATTATTCCGGCGCCGAGCGTCAGCACGTTTAAGACCAGCCACGGCTGCAAGTAACTCATCCAGTTTACATAATCTTTCCTGATTAGTCCGGCAACCGCATAAGCGAACGGAATAATTGCCGACGCAAACCCGAGAAACAAAATCGGCGGATGAATCACAATCCAGAAATTTTGCAGCAGTGGATTCAAGCCGCGGCCATCCTGCGGTATCATACCGACGGAAACATTTGCAAAAGAATCCCATACTTTCGCGAAGGGGCTCTTCAGCGTCAAGATTGCCAGCACAAAAACCTCAAACAGCAGAATGATTGGAATTACAATTGACTCGTATCCGCGTCTCCTCTGCGCCGGAGGCGCATCAGCCTTTCGCTGAGAATATATTAAGACGAAGATGCTGAGGACCGCGCTATAGAAGATCCAGAGGAAAAGACTTCCCTCTTGACCCGCATAGGAAGTCGAAAGCAGGAGTGGGATTGAAAGATCGTTCGAGCTGTAACTCCAGATGTAAGCGTACCGATACTGGTGCGACAGAATCAGATAGATGAAATAAAAGTAGAGAATCAGAATCGAACCAACGTTCACCCCGAAAAACAGACGTGCAGTTCGAATAAAGCTGTCCGCCCGCTCTGACAGCCGGTAATACACGATACTCGCGATCGCGGCAAACAACGGCAATAATGTCAGGTACTGTTCCATCACTAATTTTCTAATCCCGGAAACTGGACAAGTCTGTTTAAAAACCGTCTCATACATTTTATATGTCTTCAATGGGTGTGCCAACGGATAGACCTGAAAATATCTTGTTTGGACGTTGCCGTCGGACGCAAGGAATGGCCGGAGGCAAATAGGAACAAAACGTCGGTTAAATTGCCACGAATAAGAGCTGCAATTCGCTTGTCCGTGTGCACTTCAAAGATCTTTGGAAAATAAATTACAGATGGGCTAATTCCCTTCTATTTCTCGACATCGAAGATTATATTTTTTAAAAAGCCTTGCCTTTCCCGAAGGGATCCCCTGGGGAGAGCTTGCCGAAAGGAACGCCGCTGGATACACTAAACATTCTTTTCATCGGAGACATAGTTGGCACTCCCGGAATCGGGATGGTAACAAATTTCATCAGAAGTTTTATCGAGAAATACAAAATAGATTTTGTCATCGCGAACGGTGAGAACGCGGCGGACGGGAAAGGAATCACAGATAAAATCGCGCAAAAATTTTTTGCCGCCGGGATACACGTCATCACGAGCGGCAACCACATCTGGGATAAATTTCAGATCCATGAATACATGATGCAGGAAAAAAACCTGCTCCGTCCGCTCAATTTCCCGAAGGGTTCATACGGCTCAGGCTACGTCATTTATAGCATGGGAGAAAAAGGAAAGGTGGGCGTATTGAATCTGCAAGGCAGGGTATTCATGTACCCGATCGACGACCCGTTTCGAACTGCAGATTGGGCATTGGAAAAAATTAAAGCCGAGACGAATGTCGTAGTCATCGACATGCATGCAGAAGCAACCGCAGAGAAAATCGCGATGGGATGGTACTTAGACGGAAAGGTCAGCGCCGTAATCGGGACGCACTCGCACATACAGACTGCCGACGACAGAATCTTGCCTGGCGGAACCGCGTACATCACAGATGTCGGAATGACCGGACCTTATGATTCGATCATAGGGATGAAGAGAGAAAGCGCAATGAAGAGATTTCTCTACGTAACACCGGCAAAATACGAGGCTGCGGACAGCGATGCAAAATTTGCCGCTGTTGTCTTCTCCGTCGACAAATCGACCGGCAAGGCGATCAGCATCGAAAGGATTTTTTATCCACCATTCAAATGAAAACGTTCCAAGTTCCAAATCACAAACTCCAAACAAATTCCAAATCTCAATTTCCAATCTTCACCATTAGCAGTATTCTATTCTACGAATGTTGAACTTGGAACTTGTTTGGAATTTGGAGCTTGCAACTTAAGAAAGCTATGAGTGCCACTATAATTGACGGCAAAGCCGTATCGCAGGAAATCAGAGTAGAAGTAAAAAGTCTGGCAGACAAACTCAAAAAAGAGCAAGGGATCACTCCGGGGCTTGCCTTTATTCTTGTAGGTGAAAATCCCGCGTCACAGGTTTATGTGAGGAACAAGGCAAAAGCATGCGAATCACTCGGATACTATTCATTAACGGAGAAAATGCCCGAAGACACTTCCCAGGAGAAAATACTTGCGAAGATTGGCGAGTTCAACCACGACGATAAAATCCACGGCATACTGGTACAGATGCCACTTCCGAAATATATTGACGCATACAGAGTTATCGAGGCGGTTGATCCATCCAAAGACGTTGACGCACTTCATCCTTACAACATCGGCAAATATTGTGAGGCGAAGTCATGGCACGAGATAATTGATAACAAACTTTTCCTCCCGTGCACGCCTTACGGTATAATGGTCCTGCTCGAAAAGTACGGTATTGATGTCTCCGGGAAAAAGGCCGTCGTAGTAGGCCGCTCCAACCTGGGCGGCAAACCTGCTGCTATGCTGCTCCTTTCCAAAGATGCAACCGTCACTATGGCGCACTCAAAAACGGAAAGGCTTCAGGAAGTTTGCAGAGAGGCAGATATACTCATTGCGGTCATTGGGAAGCCGAATTTCATAACCAAAGATTTCATCAAACCCGGGGCGGCCATATTTGATGTGGGAATAAATAGAACAGAAACGGGAATGTGCGGCGATGTGGATTTTGAGAATGTGAAAGAGATTGCCGGCTGGATAACACCCGTGCCAGGCGGGGTCGGAGCCATGACAATTACGATGCTGATGAAAAACACACTCTTGGCGGCAAGCCGGCAAGCTGAAGGTTCCAAGTCCCAAACGTCAAGCTCCAGACAAATTCCAAATCACAAATCTCAAGAGACGAAACTATACGACCTAGAGGAGCGAGCATCGTTATTCGCAACGCGTGTCGTGATGTTCTTGAGTAACCTGCCCAAAACACCGGCGAATTTAGAAATCACGAAACAAGTCATCAGGTCCTCTGCCGCAATTGGTGCAAATTACATCGAAGCCAACGAATCTTTAGGCAAGAAGGATTTTGCTATGCGGTTGAAGATCGCAAGGAAAGAAGCCAAAGAGACAAGGTACTGGCTCCGCTTGGTCGAAAGTAAAGATATTAGCGAAGAAAATCGCTCAGCGTTGATTTCCGAAGCCACTGAGCTTCTAAAGATTCTCTCAGCCATGATCCTAAAATCCAACTAATCAAAATCGAGATGTGAATCTGTTGACTCATTGGAATTTGGATTTTGAACGCTGGAGCTTGTTTGGAACTTGGTGTTTGGCGTTTGGGGCTTTCAGTGGAAGATGATCTGAAATTAATCGACTCCGCGAAAGGCGGTGACAAGGTTGCCTTTGGCAAACTCATCAGGAAGTACGAGAAAACCGTCTATAGTTTTGCGTTCAAGATTTGCCGCGACAAGGAAAAAGCGGAAGAAGCAATGCAACAGACTTTCATCAATGCTTACCGCGGGCTGAAGTCCTTCTCGGGAAAATCTAAATTCTCCACCTGGCTTTACCGCATCGTGACCAACAACTGTCTCATGATGCACAGAAAAAAATCGCACGAACCGGTCGTTTCGCTCGAAGACACGGAACTATTCCGTGAAACGGGCGAACTGCAGGTACCTCACTGGGGAGAAACCCCGCATGACGCGATTCTCAACAAGGAATTGAGAGAAGTTTTAGATAAGGCAATTCAGAAACTTCCGCTTGAGTATCGCATCGTATTTGTGATGAGAGATGTCGAAGGGCTATCGACCGAGGAAGTCGGAAAGGCGCTGAAATTATCGGTCCCGGCGATAAAATCCCGGCTTCACCGCGCAAGATTGTTCTTGAGAAACGAACTCAATCCATATTTAACAAGATGAAACTAACAGATCACAAAAAATATTTGCTCGAGATGTGCGAGAAAGTCGATCGCGACCTGACCTCGCCGACATGCAAAAAACTCCGTGAACATCTTGAGAAATGCCCCGACTGCGCTGCGTATTACGACTCACTTAAGAAGACAATCATACTCTACAGGAATTACGAGGTTGAATACAAGGGGTCGTGCTGTGAGAAAGTGTTGTCCCGCCTGGAACTTGACCACCCGATAAAGATCCGTCTTCCCAAGAAACGCCGTCACTGAATCTTCCCCTCGTTCTCTACTATTCTCCATGAACGGTCGCCACTACTTCCCTCTGCCGCGGCTTTATGTCCAATTCAATTAGGAAGATTTGTTGCCATGTTCCGATTACGATTTTCCCACCGGCTATGGGAAGTGTTAAACTCGAACCAAGCAGCGTAGCTTGTAGATGTGAATGGCCATTTCCATCATGCCATGTCTGCTCGTGGCCATAATTTCTGCTCGGAGGAATCAACCGATCGAGGAGTTCCGGCAGGTCCCGTTCCAGACCCGGTTCGAATTCTACGGTACTGATTGCTGCCGTGCTGCCAACGACTGAGACATTAACAATGCCGGTAGTTGCTCCAGATTGTGCCACGATGGATTGAATTTCGTCGGTGAGATCGTGCATTTCGCCGTGAGTTCTTGTCGAGATCTCTATTTCTTTTTGAAAGATCATAACATAATCAAGGCAACGGTTAAGAGGTCAAAAGGTGAACTGGCCAAGAGGAAAACGATTTCCGACTTTTTATCAATGAGCTTAACATGTAAGAAATTTCCTTTCCCTCCCCAACAAAAATCTTTGCGGTGTCACTCGGGACAAGATCTATCTCACCAGCGATCAGGATTTGTGTCCGTAATTCGCCGCAAGGTCCTTTGGCAATTAATAAGAACCTTATGAATTCCCTATTTGAGCCCCTCTCGTATCCTTCTGCAATATTTGAAGGAATGGACAACGCGGATCGAGTGAGCTGATCCTTGAATGGAAAGTCTCTGCACTCCCTGAATGCCTTGTAAATGTCCACTGAAAGCCTTTTACTTTTTTGCCAGACTTCAAGTTTCTCGAATCTTTGCCCGCTCATATTACAGCCCTCACTTCATTCGTTTACTTTTTGCCTTTTTACCCGTTTACCTTTTAACCTATTCACAGATTGCCATCAGAAATATTCTTCCTCTTTGTCGAATCCTGGGAGTGCTTTATCCTTGCTCGACACAACTGGCTTGTCAACTTTCCAATCGATCGCGAGATGCGGATCGTTGAAAACTATCCCGCGCTCATCTTCCCTCGAGTATGACTCGTCAACCTTGTAAAGGACTTCTGCCTCATCTGAGAGTGTCGAGAATCCGTGCGCGAAGCCGGCGGGGATATAAAGCATCCTCTTGTTCGTGCCGGAAAGATTTACTCCAAGCCACTTCCCGAAAGTTTTCGACCTCCTCCTGAGATCAACCGCTACATCGTATATCTCCCCGCGGACACACCTCACCAGTTTTGATTGCACATGAGGCTTCACCTGAAAATGCAAACCACGGATCACGCCCCTGACCGACATGGAGTAATTGTCCTGGACAAACTCATCCTTGATCCCGGCCTTTTCGAATTCGTCGGCACGGTACGTTTCCATAAAGTACCCGCGTTCATCGCTGTGTGTGAGCGGCTCAACTAAAATTAATCCTTGAATTTCTTTCACATAAACAAAATTAAACGATGACATTTCTTATAATTCTCAATCCCTAATTTTGAATTTTAAATTCACAATTCAACATTTACAATTTGAAATTCTTATCTAGTCTTTCATGTTTACAAACTGCAGCGGGATTCCGAGGTCCTGCCCGCGCAACATTTTTATGACATCCTGCAGATCGTCAATTTTCTTCCCGCTGACGCGGACCTGCTCGTCTTGAATCGAGGCCTGCACCTTCAGTTTTTGATCCTTTATCAATTTCACAATTTTCTTTGCGATTTCCGTCTCAATACCCTCCTGAATATTTATGCTGCGTTTTACGTGTCCTTGTGAAGTCGGTTCTATCGCTTTGGGCTTGAGGACTTTCGGATCCACTTTGCGCCTAATCAAATGAGTCATGAGCATATCCATCACTGCATCCATTCTCATCTCATGTTCTGCGACGACATGAATTACTTTTTCCTTTCTATCGAGATTCACTTCGGCAGGCGAGCCGCGGAAATCGTAGCGAGTCGCAATTTCTTTCCTTGTGTTGTTGATCGCATTGTCGACTTCCTGCATGTCAACGCGGTTGACTATGTCAAATGATGGCATAACTCCTCCCTTTGGTCGGAAATTCCAAACACCAACTTCCAAGCTCCATTCTCAAGATCCAAACAGCAAAACGAAAAACAAATCCTGGATTCTGAGGTTTTTGTTTTTGATCATTAGCGTTTGTTTGGAACTTGGACCTTGGATTTTGAAACTTATTCATTTTATGGCTTCATAATTTTCTTCCAATTTCGACAAGTTTACTTTCATCGACTCGATTTTCATCTTCTCCTTCTCGATAACCTGTGCCGGTGCACGTTTGACAAACTGCTCGTTGCTCAATTTGGCTTCGATTCCTGCGATTACACTTTTCACCCGATTGATTTCTTTCTCCAGTCGGTTTCGTTCAGCATCGACATTGACCAACCCTTCAAGTGACACGAAAATCTCCGTCCCACGAACAACCGCACTTTTTGAAGTCTCAGGTTTGTGCAGGTCAAACCCAATGCTGACCGAATCGACCTTTGCGAGCCGCCTCATATACGACTCGTTTGTAGAAAGAATCTCAAGCGTATTCTCGTCTTTCGGCTTCACCACAATGTCTACCAAGACGCCCGGTGGAACATTGGCTTCCTTCCTCATGGCCCTGATCGAAGTGATAACCTCCTGAACCAAATCCATTTCGGTTTCAATTCTGTCATTGATAAGCTGAGCCTCAGCTTCGGGAAATTCAGCAACTGTCACGCTTTCACCGTCATGTCCGGACTTAATCAAGCTGTACAGTTCTTCGGTGACAAACGGCATAAAGGGGTGAAGCAGCTTGACTGCAGATTCAAAAATTGAAATTGCATTCGCGAGAATTATCGCACGGTTTATTTCACTCGAAAGCTGGTTGAGGCGCTCCTTCACCATCTCGACATACCAATCGCAGTAGTCGTGCCAGATGAAGTCATAGATAGCTTTCGTCGCTTCGTTGATGCGAAAATGATCGAGTGAAATATTCAGGTCCCGGATCGTGCGATGCAATCTGCTTATGATCCACTTGTCCGCGAAGTCGAAAACTGAGCTGTCAGGCGCCGCGGCGATCTCAATCTTATCCTGGTTCATCATCAGGAATCGACCGGCATTCCAGATTTTGTTGGCGAAGTTTCTGCCCATCTCGCACTTGCTGCTTTCGAACAAAACGTCCTGCCCAAGGGGTGCCAGGTAAAGTATCGTGAACCTCAAAGCGTCAGCGCCGTAATCTCTTATGACATCGAGCGGGTCGGGGGAGTTGCCGAGCGACTTCGACATTTTTCTTCCCTGCATGTCGCGGATGACGCTCGTGAAATACACATCTCTGAACGGCACGTCTCCGCGGAATTCGATACCTGCCATGATCATTCTCGCAACCCAGAAGAAAATAATGTCGGGAGCGGTAACGAGAGTGTCGGTCGGATAAAAGTATTTTAAGTCCGGAGTCTCTTCAGGCCAGCCGAAGAGGGAAAACGGCCACAGCCACGAAGAGAACCACGTGTCCAAGACATCTTCGTCCTGACGGTAAGACGTCCCACCGCACTTTAGGCAGGCAACCACAGGTGTGTTAGCACTAACAAGTTGTTCACCGCAATTATTGCAGTACCACACCGGAATCCTATGTCCCCACCACAACTGACGGCTGATGCACCAGTCATGGATATTCGCCATCCAATGTTCATAAGTTTTCACCCACCGATCCGGATAAAAACTGGATTTTCCCTTCGCGCACAGCTTTTAACGCAGGCTCGGCAAGCGGTTTCATCCTTACGAACCATTGGTCAGAAAGGTACGGCTCGATCACGGTGTGGCAGCGATAGCATTCACCAACATTCAATTTGTAATCTGTGATTTTCTCTACCAGACCCAGCGCTTCGAGATCTTCAACAATTTTCTTCCGTGCTTTGAATCTGTCGAGCCCGCGGTATTTTTCAGGCGCATTTTCATTTACCTTACCCGAAATATCAAGAACAATGACTTTTTCAAGATCGTGTCGTCCAGCAATCAAAAAATCATTCGGGTCATGTGCTGGCGTAATTTTCACGGCTCCCGTTCCAAATTCTTTATCCACATAATCGTCGGCAATCACTTTCATTTTCCTTCCGACAAGTGGAAGAATCAGATTTTTGCCGATGGAATTTTTGAAACGCGTGTCGGCGGGATTGACTGCCACTGCAACATCACCTAGCATGGTCTCGGGTCTCGTGGTCGCGACGGTAATATGACCTGTGCCATCTTCAAGCGGATACTTCAGGTAATACAACTTCCCGTTTTTCTCCTGGTATTCAACTTCGTCGTCGCTGATCGCCGTGTGATCTTTCGGACACCAGTTGACAATATATTTCCCGCGGTAAATCAATCCTTTCCGGTAGAGTCTCACAAAAACTTCTCGGACTGCATGGGAAAGCCCCTCGTCCATGGTGAAACGCTCGCGGGACCAATCGCAGGAGACCCCGAGTTTTTTCAACTGTTTGATAATGGTTCCGCCATATTCATCCCGCCACCTCCATACCAGCTCAAGAAATTTCTCCCTGCCAAGCGCATGCCTGTCCTTTCCTTCCTTCGCCAGGCTTTTCTCAACGACATTCTGTGTCGCTATCCCAGCGTGGTCAGTTCCGGGAACCCAGCATGCTTCAAAGCCTTTCATCCTTTTCCATCTGACGAAAACATCCTGTATCGAATTATTCAAAACATGTCCCATCGTCAGGATGCCGGTAATGTTCGGCGGTGGAATGACAATGGTGTAAGGTCTTTTCTGCTTGTTTACGCGCGCTTCGAAGAATTTCTTGTCAATCCAATATTTGTACCATTTGTCTTCGATTTCCGACGGCAAATATGTTTTAGGTATTTCTCGATTCATTATTTACTTGGGTGGTTTCCGCTCTAACGATATTTTGATTTACGACTTAGTCATTTAGCGCTGACATGTTCACATCTGTGATTCCCACTTTTTCCCCTCCTTTCCAAGGAGGGGACTAAGGGGTGGTTCGCTCAAAGCTTCTGCGGCTTCCTGTGAGATGTCCTGCAAGACATGATCAAGATTCTCTTTCACATCTGTATTTGTATAGCGTAAGACTTTGATACCGAGCTTTTCAATTTCTTTTTGTCTCTTCATGTCAGAAAAAACACGTGTTCCATATCCATGCACGTCGCCATCAACTTCAATCGCAAGTTTCCGTGAAGGACAATAGAAGTCAATGATATATTGGTTCACGCTTTCCTGCCTCCTGAATTTCATTCCGCCAAGCTGACTATTCTTGAGCCGTGACCACAAGATAACCTCCGCAGATGTCATGTTATTGCGAAGGAATTTTCTCTTATGCTTTAAGTTTGATCTGTTAAATATCTTTGTCATACGACCACCCCTGCACCCCTCCTCAAAGAGGAGGGGAAAAGAAAGCAACAAACGATCGATTGCACCATCAAGATTTTTATTCTTTGTGACAGATCGTTTCAGTCCCCATTGTTAATAGTACCCCCGCTCATCTCTCCAGCGCGATGCCGAGGGCAGTAGTTACCTTCAACAGATCGCTATTTGTCTTGTTGAGTCTGTCACTTAGCGACCAGGCAATGTTCAGAAATGTCCTGTAACCAATTTCATAATCCGTTTCTGACAGTCTTACGAGGTCCGCAAGGTCGATCACTGCAAATTTACAAGGCACAACAGTGCGGACTGTCGCATTGCGCGCACTAACTTTGTCGAAGAGAGACATCTCACCGAAGAAAGGAAAACTCTTTGAAGTGAGCCTGAGAAGTGATTTGTCTAACGGGTCGAGCGTCGTAGCGCCAGACCGAAACACCAATGACTTGGTGACTTCAACCTCGCCGCTCAACAGAATGAAAAGGGTATTCCCGCTTTCCCCTTCTCTCATGATTTGCTGGTCTGCGGGAAAATTCTGCACCTTTACGAGTGCCGCGACCTCCCCAATTTTCTCCTCGGGTATTCCCGCAAAAATTGCCGTCCTGCTGAGATCGATATCAAGGGCTGAACGTTTCATCCGATAACGATCACGTCTTCTTTTTCCTGCACAACATAATCGAGCGGCGGGTTCAGATTCAAACGCAACCCGCCTTTTTCCCTCAAGTCGAGACCGGCGGCTTTGAACTTCCTCTCTATAAATGAATCTATCGCGGTATAATCCGAAGATAGTATGTCGGTGATCTTGACAGATTCTTCCTGTACGACAAACCCGATGGCAATGCTATTGTGCTGGCTTTTGAAATACTCCTGAATCTCACGGAATTGTTTCCCGACAAGCTCGGCTGGCATCTGCAATCTTTTCAAAGCAACGCCCTTTTCAGGATTCAAGAGTGTCTGAATTGTCTGAGCGATTCCCGGTGAAGAAATATCAGAAGCAAGCAGGTAGCCGACATGCTCGTCGCTGACAATCACATCGTCGACGTCCGCCCGCTTCAAATGAGAAAGATTCTCTTTATCGATTATGTGAGCATAAACTTTCAGGTCGCGTTTCATGGATTTGATTGCAAGCGCAGCAGGAAGAGTCTTATCATCACGGGGCACTGAAGTCAGGGACATATCAGGCAGAATTATCACGGCGCGAGCTTCTTCCAAATTGGCGCGCGCAAGCGTAAGCTCCTTCGTGTAGTCACCGCTGACGTACTTTAAATTCAGATTTTCATAACCCGAAAGAACTTCTTCCATTCTCGCCGGCGGCATCTCATTTATAAGAACGACACTTTCTTTCCGTCTATCCGAGCCCATTCCAACGCGCTCAGAGGAAAACCTGTTCAGGGTTTCTAAAAGGTTTTCTAACTTCTGGTTCCACCCGCAAACCACGGTGTGCCCCTTTAACTTAATCTGCTGCAAGCCCTGACTCTCCCTTATTCTTTGTGCCACGAAGATTGACGAGATCGTCGCCGTCAACAAAGAAATGACTGAAATTCCCGACAGCATGACAAAGATGCCGACAACACGCCCGAGAACTGTCGTTGGAACAACGTCGCCGTAGCCGACGGTGGTCATAGTAACAACTGTCCACCAAACCGCATCCCAGAGAGATTGTATGCTTCCCTGACGCACCTCGGCAAAATAGACCAAAAGAGATCCGACTGTCACCAGGCCTACGAGCGCCGACACAAGCGGTACTAGGTTTATATTTATTCCGCTGCTTTTCCCGAAGGGGCCCTTTCGGAGTCTTTTCCAAAAACGGTTCATTAAAGTCTAGTTCTCGATTCAACTCTTCTCTCGTTGCCTGCATTATCGCTGACAATCACTTCGACCTTTTTTTCGTTTCTCAACAGATTGAGGTCCACTTGGCAAACTGCGGCATGCTTGTCAACATCGTACTCGCAAAAATGTCTTTCTTTGCCGATCTTCAGCAAAATGTTGTCGGTGTTAACTCCAGAAAGCCGATCCGACACTTTGAAATATACAAAAACTCTCCTAAAGTCCTTTGGGGCGACAGACCTATAAAATGGATTTCTCCTTGAAAACTCGATTTTCCCCAGAATTGGAGGCGTTTTGTCGCGCAGAAGTGCGAACTCGCCGGTTCCGCGACTGATCCTTGCCGTCAAAAAGCCACCATCGTTTCTGCATTCAACATAACTCCACCGCCTCTTCAATCTTCTGTAGAGTCTCAAGGCGGGATCGTTCACTTTCCATGTTAGTTCCACTTTCTTTCGCAACGTTTCATTTTCCGATTGGATCTCGAAGCTGGTCGGTGAAAGGACTCTCGCATCGACATGAATATCTTTCGCAAAACTATTCTCCGGGAATCGGAGAGTCAACGAATGCGGGAGGTTGAAGACTTTTTCCTTGAACGGCGCAATAGTCCCCTGAAGAGATCCGTTGGGAGAATTGGAGTTCGCATCAGACAATTTGCCAGACGAGCGAGGAATATCGAGGAAAAACTTTCCGCTGACGGACGCACGGTTATCATCTTCGTCCTCGACCGTGATCTCATAAGAATGAACCCCGTTGGACACGTTCTCTCCTATCAGTCCGCTTAAAGGTTTGTCTGGAGTAAAGACAGAAAAAGGAATCGCGCGATTGACGCACAGGGCGTAATATGTTTTGGATTCTCCGAGAAAGGCCGAGATCGACGAGAGAGCCTACATCCAGGTATTCGTCGGGATAGAAGTGTGTCAGGTTTAAACCGATAAACTCTCCACCGTCAATCTTCAGAACGACGTGCTTCGGGGCACGCCTGAATTTTCCTCCGTAGGAAGAAGCAGCGTGGAGCACGAAATAAAACGGCTCGGTCATTCGAAAAGTTTGTTTCGCCAGATATGAAGCTCTTGACTTCACAACCTTGCTGACCTTTGCTGCACCTGAAACAAATCCACGAACAGCAACATTAAAGATTCGTGGCGTCCTGTAACCGGCAACGTCAAGCGTATTGAAGAGAAGCGGATCCATGAAGGAAAAATCCTTGTCGTGGATCTCGAAGTGAAGATGTGGACCCCCAGTGCCACTCGCACCCGTGTATGCAATGACTTCGCCGCGATCAACGCTGATATCACCGGGGCTCAGTTTCAAATTCACTCCATACTTGTTTTCTTGCCGTTGTGTTGCCTCGACTTTCTGTTGAATTTCTTCCGAGAATCCGGAAAGATGCCCGTACAAAGTAAATGTGGAATCATCATGTCTCAGTATGATCATCTTCCCGTAACCAAATGGTGAAACTGAAATCTGGTAGACATATCCGGATTTTGCCGCGAACACCCGATAGCCAATCTTCTCATTTGTCGAAATATCCATTCCGCCGTGGAAGTGGGACGAACGATAATCGGCAAACCCGGAATTTATTTTGCGCGAAGCATCGGTGGGAAAAAGATAAGCGGCGTTTGGAGATGCTTTGGAATTACCGGCGTGCATTTTCCCGTAACAAACAGTCGAAAGCCCAGCGGAAAAGAGATCGACCGCAGAGAACGCCAAGAACGCGCCAAGGACGCCAAGAAGAAATTTGCTCTTGACATTAATTCTCTTTTGTGGTCTTTGTACCGGCTTTGCGAACCCAGTAATCACATTTTCCGGATGGATCAACAGAGGAGACAAAAATGCGGTGGATAAACCGGACAGAAAACTCATCTGACAGAATCTTCCAAAGAAGTACCGCCCTCCCCCCTTATGGCAGTTGAATCCCGGGATGAAATACTTTTGTTTTCACCTTGAGATGTGTCTGATGCCGATGAAGCCTCACCCATCATCTCATTGAAAGCATGTTCACGGGAAATTATTTCCGTTGCCAGCTCGAAGTAAGCTTGTGCTCCTTTGGAGTTTATGTTGTAAAGGAGCACCGGTCTTCCGTAGAATGCTGCTTCTGCAAGAGTCGAGTTTTTGGGAATCGTTATCTTGAAAAGAAACTTGGAGTATCTTGAGCGAAGTTCCCTGCCGGTAATCTCTGAGATCTTTGTGTTCGGTTCGAACATCGTCATAAGAATTCCCTCGACGTAAATTTTGGGATTCGCGACTTCCCGTATCCATTTCAGATATCGCATTAGCCTCATCACAGCATCGAGGGAGAAGTGGCTCGCACGCATCGGGATTATGACCGAATTGGAGGCGCACAGCGCATTTGTGGTAATCCCTCGAAGAGTCGGCGGGCAATCTATGATGACGTAGTCATACTTTCTTTCGATGTCGCGCAATGCAATTCGTATTACCGTCCTGTTCTCGCTCAGACGAAGAAGCCGTTCTTCCATCTGCACGGTAGAAATATTCGACGGAATGAAATCCAAATAGGTCAATTCGGTTTTGTAAATGACCCTATTGAGGGAATGCGTGTAGTTGAAAACATCGTAGAGACCGCTCTTGACCTGATCTGCAGTGTATCCGAGAGAAATTCCGCTCGCCCCGAGAGTGTCTGCATCAATTAGTAGAGTTTTCTTTTCCGCCGCCGCCAGACTTGCCGCGAGGTTAACCGCTGTTGTAGTTTTTCCTTCTCCCCCTTTGGGAATGGCAACCGAAATGACTCGCATAGCTACACGATCTCAACGTCCAGTGAAACATACCCAATAAGTTCGGCGTGGAGTTTATCACCCGGTTTAAGTTGCGCAACACCTTCCGGTGTTCCGGTGAAAATCAAATCTCCCCGTTCGAGCGTAAATAATTCCGATATGAAGGCGATTACTTCTTCGATTTTGAAGATAGTGTTTTTATAGCTTCCCCGCTGGCGAGGCTTACCATTTACCGAAAGTGTCAGTTCCAGAGAGTTGAGATCCACCCCTTCGACGGGAACTGCGTTAGAAATCGGTGCCGAGCCATCAAAACCTTTGGAGATAAGCCAGGGGTTTCCTTCGTTTCTCAACTCCGTCTGAATGTCGCGAAGGGTCAGGTCAAGTCCGACACCCATTGCCGTTATGAATGATCTAGCGTCTTCCCCAGGAATATTCTTCCCTTCCTTGCCGATCGCGAAGAAGATCTCGGTCTCATGGTGAAGGTCGTTCGTCATTGCCGGAATTTTTATTTTCGCTCCATCGTGAACAATTGCGGTCGAAGGTTTCATGAAAACAATCGGCAGTTCGGGTACTTCGGATTTCATCTCAGCAGCATGTTTCGCATAATTCTTGCCGAGACAAAAAATCTTGGGGACAATTATGTCCTCATTGGATTTGGAAAGATGCACAGTTTCCATCGCGTAAAATATAAATGAGGATTAGGTCTTGTTCAAGAATGCTGGGTAGTGGCTAAGTTTGGATTCTCCCGCCGATTTCGCAGACTTCGTCGTGAGCTCAGTCGAACGATGAACGCTGAAGACAATCTGCGAAAATCTCCGCGATCAGCGGGAAACAAATATCTTCTGGTAGCTCGAAAATTGAAACTGAGGCGCTACCGAATGCTGCGGTTGCGTCTAATGAAATGTGGCACTAGAACCGGCATGCGCAACCATGGTGCCTTAGAGGAAACTGCATGCCTGGACCAAAGTCTTTTGAGCCCGACTCGAACCCTCCTCTTAAGTCAACTCCTTCTTATAACATCTTCTTCTTTTGTGCTGGCGCTTCTCAAAGAATTTCCATTGTGCCTGGACTTTGAGGTTCCCCTCAAGCTCCCTGTTTGTCTCAACTTTTTTAATCTTCTTTGCAATGTAGACTCCCATGATCTGGCATATTAATATCGCATTTACTCCTTTGTTTTGCATATCTGCGCGCACGGCGGTGAGATAAAGATCTGCACGGGGATTATTCTTCATCGCCCTGAGAAGCGGGATAAATCCGAATGGCAGGAGCCTTCCTTTGTTCTTCTGAAGTGCAGCAGACAACGAAGGCATTGTAATTCCAAATGCGGCGATCCTGCCGTTTGAATCCAGAACTGCCGGCACATACTCGGGCATGATGAATCCGAAATACTGCTTTACGTACATATCAATCTGCTTGTCCGACAATTCGACGAAGCCATATAAATCCTTATAGGCATCGTTGAGTAAGTGGAAGATTTCCTTGGCATACGGAAGCATCTCTTTTGCTTTCTTCACCTTGAGAATCGTGAGGTTGTTTCTTTTCAGCGCAATGTCGGCAATCCTCTGTACCTCCTCATTCATTTGCGTCGGCACGTCGACCTGGTACTCAATCCAGTCGGCATCCTTCGAGTAGCCAGCGGCCTCAATATGTTCAGGATAATATGGATAATTGTAAAGTGCACCAAGCGTGCTCACCTCTTCGAAGCCTTCCACGAGAACGCCTTCGGCGTCCATATCCGTAAATCCCAGAGGTCCATGAACGGTCGTCATGCCGTTTTCCTTTGCCCACGCCTCGACCGTGTTCAGGAGCGTCGCAGATACTTTCTTATCGTCTACGAAATCAAACCACCCGAAGCGGGCTGTTCTCGCGCCCCACTTTTCATTATACTTCCTGTTTATTATCCCTGCGATCCGGCCGACAATCTTGCCGCCCTCATAGGCGAGCCAATATTTCACATCGCAGAAATCGAAAGCGGGATTCTTATCCCATCTCAGTGACTTAACTTCATCGCCTCGGAGTGGGGGAACCCAATACTTGTTACCATCGTACAGAGAATACTGAAATGATACAAACCTTTTCAGTTCGCGCAGGCTGGTTACTTCTTTGATTTGCATCTGACGACCTCCTTTGACCAAAGATGCTAATATTTCTAAATGACAGACTAAGTTAACTCAATTTTTTATAAGAATCCTTTTCATGGGAATGCGTTTTTCTGAAAGCGAGAATCAGAATCGATCCCGACAGCTCCAAAGAATTGTGGGAGAGGTTGCGCCGCGTGCTCTTACGTCAGAATTTCCTCGGGGATCGCAAAATCTGGCCCTGCCGGCCTGCCAAGTGAAAACCTCCGGCATGCCGTCTGGAAGTAATTCCGGCTGGGCTTTCCCCGAAGGCTGAAGTACATCGGCTCTTGACTGAATGCAAGATAAGCGGGGCCCCATTTCTTGAGTTACAAACCACCGTTTAATATATTGATTTGTAGACAATTCGAGTTTTCAATATGAAGATCCACGAGTACCAGTCGAAAGAAATACTGAAAAAATTTAACGTCGCTATCCCGAAAGGGAAAGTAGCATTCAACGTTGACGAAGCCGTCAGAGGGGCTATTGATATCGGCGGGAACGTTTGGGTCGTCAAAGCCCAAATCCATGCCGGTGGACGGGGCAAAGGCGGCGGTGTCAAGCTTGCAAGAAGCATCGACGAAGTCAGAACGTTCGCATCGCAAATGCTTGGAATGACTCTCGTTACCCACCAGACCGGCCCCGAAGGCAAAGTAGTCAAGCGCCTTCTAATCGAGCAAGGAATCAACATCGCGAAGGAACTTTACGCCGGGATAGTGCTCGACAGATCGACCTCAAAAAATGTTTTCATGGTTTCCACCGAAGGCGGCGTCGAAATAGAGAAAGTTGCCGCAGAATCTCCAAAGAAGATATTGAAGGAGACTATCGATCCCGGACTTGGCTTGATGCCGTTTCAAGCGAAGAGCCTCGCATTTGGTCTCGGACTTGAAGGCGATGCTCACAAGAACGGTGTGAAATTTCTTACCGCATTGTATAAAGCTTATGAAGCCACCGATGCGAGTCTCGCGGAAATCAATCCTCTCGTTTTGACAAAAGAAGGCTCCGTCATAGCGCTCGACGCCAAGATGAATTTCGATGACAACGCTCTCTATCGCCATCCCGAAATCGTTGAGCTCAGAGACCTCGATGAAGAATCGCCGCTGGAGGTCGAGGCGTCAAAGTCGCATTTGAACTACATCAAGCTTGACGGCAATGTGGGCTGCATGGTGAACGGTGCTGGACTCGCGATGGCGACAATGGACATTATCAAGCTTACAGGCGGCGAACCGGCAAACTTCCTCGATGTCGGCGGCGGAGCAAATGTTGAAACGGTTTCGAAGGGTTTCAAGATAATTCTCTCCGATCCGAGTGTGAAGGCGATCCTAATAAATATTTTCGGCGGGATCGTGAGATGTGACCGCGTGGCTCAAGGTGTGATCGAGGCAGCACAGCGAGTTTCGGTGACTCTGCCCGTTGTGGTACGGCTCGAAGGCACGAACGCGAAAGAAGGCGCCGATCTCTTGAAGAATTCCGGTCTCAATTTCGCGGTCGCCTCCGGCTTGAAAGACGCAGCAGAAAAAGTGGTGGCGGCACTGAGGAACTAAAAGGAAATTCTAAATTCTCAATCTTGAGTTTTGAATTGAAATTGAGAATTCAACATTCATAATTCATCATTGGAAAAACTTGGATTGGAATAAATACGAAGCCGTAATCGGACTTGAAGTCCACGCGCAGATGCTCACGGAGACAAAGACATTTTGCGGGTGCTCGACAAGATTTGGCAATCCTCCGAACTCGAACGTCTGCCCGGTATGCCTTGGAATGCCGGGCGTGCTTCCGGTTCTGAATAAGAAGCTCGTCGAGTTCGCCATAAAAATGGGACTTGCCACGGATTGCCGCATCGCGCCGTACTCAATATTCGCGCGCAAGAATTACTTCTATCCCGATCTTCCGAAAGGCTACCAGATTTCGCAGTTCGAGGAGCCGATCTGCGTAGATGGTCATGTCGAGATCGAGAAGATCGACGGCTCGAAAAAGAGAATCGGTCTCATCAGGATTCACATGGAAGAAGACGCCGGCAAGCTGATCCATGACCAGGATGTCGATACGCTTATCGATGTGAACAGATGCGGCACTCCGCTTCTCGAGGTCGTCAGCAAACCCGACATACGATCCGCAGAGGAGGCCTACCTTTATCTCCAGCAGATAAAGCAGGTCGTGACATACCTCGAAATTTGTGATGGCAACATGGAAGAAGGCTCACTGCGATGCGATGCAAACGTTTCGTTAAGACTCCGCGGGACGACGGAGTTTGGTACGAAGGTAGAAATTAAAAACATGAATTCCTTCCGCAATGTCGAACGGGCACTCGATGTGGAAATCGAACGGCAGTATGCAATCCTCGAACACGGGGGAACAATTTTGCAGGAAACGCTTCTCTACAATGCCGACGCGAACACCGTCAAGCCAATGCGCTCGAAGGAAGAAGCGAACGATTACCGTTACTTCCCCGACCCTGATCTCGTTCCTGTTCTTATCGACGAGTTGTGGATCGAGAGAGTCAAAGCCGCCCAGCCTGAACTTCCTACGAAGCGTCGCGACAGGTATATGCAGGAATTTTCTTTACCGAAATACGACGCGGAAATTCTAACCGGAGACAAGGCGGTTGCCGATTATTACGAGAACATTACTGCGAACCTGAAATTGAAATCGAAGGATGCCTACAAGCAGGCAAGCAATTACGTGATGACTGATGTGCTTCGGGTTATCGGCGAAGAGCATATCAAGATAAACGAATTTCCTGTTGAGCCGCAGAATCTTGCGAGGATGATCGACCTTATAAATGAAGGAACGATCTCAACGAAGCTTGCGAAAAATGTTTTCGAGGAAATGCTGCAATCCCCGAAGGGGCAGGCAGCCCAGACTCCGGATTCGATCATTGAGAAAAAAGGATTGCGGCAGGTTTCAGATCAGACAGAGATAGACAAAGTCGTGGAGGAAGTTCTAAAGTCTAATCCCGACGAGGTGCAACGATACCTCAGCGGCAAAGACAAAGTGTTCGGTTTCTTCGTCGGCGAGGTGATGAAGAAAACCCGTGGCAAGGCGAACCCAAAGGTGTTGAACGAGCTTCTCAAGAAGCAATTGGAGAAGCTCAGGAATCAGTCGCCAATTGTCAATGAAGAATGAGCACTAATGACACGAACATGAAAATGATTTTTCTAAATACGAACATCACGAACAGGAAAGCGGTTCGTGAATATTCGTCTTGCTCATTCGAATGATTCGTGTTCGACTCTAAATAAAATCCATTACTCTTCACGCGAAAATCATTTAACTTCAATTACACTAAAATTGACTAACGAGGAAATATGAGGAAGAAAATCATAGCCGCAAATTGGAAAATGAACAAAGATGTCAATGAGACATCGGAATTCTTCTCGGCACTTCAGAAGGAGATGAACGGTTATAATGGTACAGTGGAAATTGTGGTTTGTCCGCCGTTCACCGCCCTTCAAACCGCCGTTAAAGCTTCGCAGGGGACTCGGTTCAAGATCGGGGCACAGAATCTTCATTACGAAAACGACGGCGCATATACCGGCGAAATTTCCGCCCGGATGATAAAATCGCTGGGAATTCCATACGTCATCGTCGGCCACTCCGAGCGGCGCCAATACTTCGGGGAGACCGATGAAATTATCGCGAAAAAAGTCAGGAAGGCTTTGAGCGAGAGTTTAAAAGTCATATTCTGCATCGGTGAGACCCTCAGTGAGCGCGACGGAGGAGTGACCGAAAGGGTCCTGGAACGGCAGGCAAAAGCAGCATTGGACGGTTTGACAGCAGAACAGTTGAAATCCCTCGTCATCGCCTACGAGCCTGTTTGGGCAATCGGAACCGGACGGAATGCAACCCCGCAGCAGGCTCAGGCAGCCCACGCGTTCATCAGGTCTCTTGTCGCTGGAATGTTCGGTGCCGGCACAGCGCAGGATTTGACGATCCAGTACGGTGGAAGCATGAAGCCGGAAAACTCAGCGGAGCTTCTCTCCCAGCCGGATGTTGATGGTGGACTCATTGGAGGTGCGAGCCTCAAAGCTGACTCGTTTGCAAAAATTATTAGGAGCGCTCCATAAATAATTCCCAATCTTAAATCTTGAATTTTGAAATGCCGTCTAGAAATCAACATGTAACAGTCAAAATAAAACTATCTTGAGGTCCCTGCTGCACTATTGACACGATGTCTAATGTCAAGTCCGGTGTTTTGGTTTTTGTATGCTCAATTTCGATATGTAGATTTCTTCCACCCGTACAATCTTATGCGCAGGAGGCCTCTCCACAAACGGAATCTACGACTAACTCTGTCATCGTCAAAATTATTTATCCCGACACGCTGGTTCAGCTTCCCCAAAGATTCATTCTCCAGAATTCCGAATTTGTAGTCTGCGATTCCAAGGTACTAAAACGAAACGCGGACTACATAATAAGCTACACCGCTGGCACAATTCGTTTTCGTAAGGATAACGGGTTCTTCTCCGATAGAAAGGATTCCGTCTACTTTTTAAAGATCACCTACCGCAATTTCCCCTTCACACTTCCACTCGAATACGCACATAACGTTGCAATCGTAAAATACGATACTACCACGAAGAAGAGTCTCACGATGATAGAGCAGAGCGCGCCTCTGACGACATCGGAATTTTTCGGAAGCAATATGCAAAAGAGCGGCAGCATTGTCCGCGGGTTTACGATAGGCTCTAACCAGGATTTGACGTTGAACTCCGGGTTCAGGATGCAGCTTGCCGGAAACCTGACGAACGACGTGAGTATAGCTGCTGCTCTTACAGATGAGTCGAGCCCGATTCAACCGGAAGGAAACACGAAGACACTTCAGGAATTTGACAAGGTTTTCGTGACGATAAAATCGCCGCACATTGGCGGGACCCTTGGAGACTTCGAAATGTCGGAACAGGGTACAGAGTTCGGTGTTGTAAACAGGAAACTCCAGGGCGCGATGGGAAACGCAAATTACGGCGAGACCTCCGTCATGCTTAGCGGTGCTGTAAGCAGGGGGAAATTCCGTACGCAGGAAATATCGCCGATCGACGGGAGCGAAGGCCCATACCAATTGGTTGGTTCAGACGGAAGCCCAGATGTTATTGTGATCGCCGGAACAGAAAGGGTTTACCTTGACGGCCTCCAGATGGTTCGCGGCGAAACCAACGACTATGTGATCGACTACTCGAATTCTCAGGTTACATTTACTGCAAAACATTTGATAACAAATCTCAGCCGAATATTTGTCGATTTCGAATATTCCGACGGACAATTCCAGAGAACATTTTTCGGAGGCAACGCCCAAACGACTGTCGCAGATGATAAGGTGGATATTGGAGTTTCGTATTATCAGGAAGGTGACGATCCCAACAGCGCTTTCGGTGTGACGCTCTCCGATTCTGATAAAACTCTTCTGAGCAATGCCGGAACGAACAGGCTTGCTGCGTCAACAACCGGAGTTACTTACGTTGGACGAGATTCGATTACGGGAATTGGAAAGGGACAGTACCGGCTCGATTCGATAATTGTTGCGGGAAAGCCGTATTATATTTATAGGTTTGTGCTTCCGACTGATACCACAAACTTAACAGCTGCTGTATACAGTGTTGCTTTCTCTGAAGTCGGTCAGGGAAAAGGAGATTATCAGTCAGTTGGGTTCGGGCAATTCAATTTTGTCGGAGTCAGTCAAGGAGATTATGCGCCGATCGTAGTGCTCCCGATGCCCCAGTCACAGCAACTGGCAGATATCAACACGAGATACCATTTTAACAAAGATGGATCGGTCAGTCTTGAATATGCGGCAAGCAGTTTCGATGCAAATGAATTGTCGTCGCTCCCCGGAGTCACCACCGATGGCTATGGCATGAAATTCGGGGTAGAGTACGCTCCCAAGCATTTGCGGCTTGGCGACGCCGACATCGGCGCTTTGACTTTCAACGAGATGACACGATATGAAGACGCGAACTTCAATCCGATGGATCGTACAAACGATGTTGAGTTTAATCGCGAGTGGGGAATAGATACGTTGATTGCCGGCGATGAGCTTCTTAATCAAGCTCACATCGACTTCTCTCCTTCGATGAAGAACACTAGGTTAACCTTCGGTGGAGATATCGGCAGAATTTCACGTGGAAACGATTTCAGTTCGGGAAGGTACGTGGGGTTCGCTACCCTTGGAGTGGATTCAAGCTGGATCCCATCGATAGATTATCATGCAACGCTCGTTAACAGCAACGACGCGGCGTTTTCAAATTTTGGAACGTGGTTCACTCAGACCGGTCTTGCTCAAATTAAACTTGGAAAGATCACACCCGGCTTCAGAATTGCTAGCGAAGATCGCAGGCTCGCAACGACCAGCACAGATTCCCTGTGGGCAAATTCATATAGATACGTCGAGTACGGTCCAAATCTTTCTGTCGCCCAAATTTTCGGAATCGATATTGCAACTGATATGTACATTCGAAATGAGAGTGGTATAACTGGGGGAATGATGGTCCCGTCTTCGCGGTCCTTGACAAACGATTTTTCAATGAGGCTCAACTCGGCAAGCAATTTTTCCTCCAACCTGACTCTCACCTACAGGAAAAAAACCTACACCGAGAGTTTCAGAAATTTAGGTAATTCCGATAATGAATCTTTCTTATCAAAGTGGGAAACTAACTACGCGCCGCTCGACCGTGGAGTCGAGACAAATTTGTTTTATCAGGTTACGACGGAGCGAGCGGCACGTCTCGAACAGATTTTTTGGAAAGTGCTTCCAGGACAGGGCCAGTATGCTTGGATTGATGGGAACCACAACGGACAAGTTGATATTACCAACCCCGCAGATTTCCAGGAGGTAAACTTCAACGGCGATTACACTTTGCTCACCAGGCCTACAACCACTCTCTATCCCGTGGTGAATCTTCAAACGAATGTGAGATTGGGATTGACACCTGAAAAGTTTGTGAAGAATGACGGCAGTGTTACAAACATAGTTTTGCGGTCGCTCTCTTCCGTGACCCTCTGGCAAATTACAGAGAATAATCAGACCACGAATGTCAGCGACATTTACCTTCTTCATCTATCAAAATTTCTGAATGACAGCCTCACATTGAGTGGCTCGCAACTATTCCAACAGGATTTCTATCTCCTTCAGAACAATCGTGATTTTTCCTTGAGGCTGAGATTCTTGCAGAATAAGTCTCTAAATCAATATTCCATCTTGACAGAGCGTGGTTACAAACGGGAGCAGAGTGTCAGGCTCCGGACTAAACTCACAGATACTTTTTACGAAGAGCTTGATGTGGCGCTCAACGACGACGACGTCTCAACCACATACGCCGAACGCGCCCACTCGATAAGTTCAAGCAGTGTTGGGTCAGAGCTTTCTTACAAACCGGATCCGAATGTCGAATCATCTTTTAAGGTCGAATTGTCAAAAGCGGTTGATGCCTTTCGTTCCGATCTTACAAATTCGATGAACACGGAAATTTTGAAGGCGGCATATTCAATTCTTTCGAAAGGGCGGCTGACCGTTCAACTCGAACGTGATGAAGTGCTAGTCGAAAATCAGCGGCCAAACGTTTACTTGCCTTTCGAACTCACACAGGGATTCTTGCCGGGCCAAACATACATAGTGCAACTCGGATTTGATTACAGAATAAATTCTTTCATACAGGCGACCGCAAATTACACGGGACGAACTCTGGCAGGCGGGGCCCCGATAAACACGATGACTGCAGAAGTAAGGGCGTTCTTCTAGCTCGGTACCCGTGGCTTGTCGTCCAGAATGACCATGAGCCATCGGCCGGAAACCACACATTTTTGTCGGTCCACTTCTAGCGCCGAGCTTTGCTTTCGCCCGTGTCCAGATTTGTATGATTGTCCATTTGCACTTTCCGCACTTCCCCCCTTTTTCCGATAATGCTTAAATAGTTCCAAAATTTTGGAACTATTGAACTAATTGTCCTGTTAGAGTGTATGATGTTTTTGGAGAAACGAATGAACGATCATTTTGCCAGGCAAGCCGCTAAAGTATTCAAAGCGCTTGGAGATCCGAATCGGTATAGGATTCTAACTTTGCTCATTGAAAAAGGCGAGCTTTCCTGTGCAGATTTCGACAGCAGATTCAAACTCTCAAAGCCGGCAATGTCTCATCATTACCGGATCTTGGAGAACGCCGGATTGATCGAGGTGCGAAAAGAGGGGCTTCATTTTTACATGAAGGCAACTGTGGACATCCTCGAGCAATTCGTGCCAGACTTTAGAAAAAAACATATTAAGAAACACTAAAAAAGAAAGAGACGATCATGGAAATCATTTATCTTATCGGAAGGGTTTTGTTTGCCGCAATTTTTCTAACCAGCGGATACGCACACATCACGAAAGCAAAAGCGATGGGTGGATATGCAAAGAGCATGGGAGTTCCCAGTGCAGAATTGATGACTATTCTTACGGGGATCATGATTTTGATTGGTGGCATCTTCGTGATATTCAACTTTGAGACTTTTTATGGAGCGCTTCTGATCTTCTTGTTCCTGGTGCCGACGGCATTCATGATGCACTCGTTTTGGAAGGTGCAGGATGCCGGAATGAAAGCAGTACAACAGGCAATGTTCATGAAAAACATCTCGCTTGCCGGCGCAGCGTTAATGCTGATGTATTTCAATTACGGTGTTCGCTGAGATTGCTGCATGCCCACCTCCCCCCAAAGAGAGCCCAGCGGATATCTTTCCGTTCCCGCCGAATCCAGATAGTTTCGGCGGGATTTCGTACTTACTAAGCGGAGAGCATCACGATTGCATGATGGATGTGCCGGGGTACGTCAACAATAACATTTTCCTCATCGAACAAAATAGCCAACCTGAACCCTCCTTCTAACGCATGAAAGCGATGCTGCCGATGCAAGTATGTTTAGGGACAAACTCTCTGCGATCCCGGAATTCTTGGTGATAACAGGTTTTCCCTTTGCACCCCGATCTGGCTATCCCCTTGATTTTTCCTGCCAAATCACGCAAGCCCACCTTGGAGCACCTAAGCGCTATCGGGAATCATGCCAATACGCTACTAACTAACTTCCTTCCTCGATGGCACTCTTTCGGTTCCTATCGACCCAGTAAGCCCAAGCGATTATCAGCCACTGAGACAGACCTGCAATTCCAATCGCCGCGACCGACGGCGGCGGCGGGCCTTCCAAATTCATCACGTAAGCCAACGATAGGAAAGCTGCCAAGCCCCAGAAGCCGATGTTTCCGCGCAAGTTTTTCGCCTTTGTCGACTTGACGTATAGATAAATACCCGCAACAAATAACAAGCTTTCTAGTATGACCGTCCATGTTGCTGAATTCCACAGACCCAATCCAACTTTCGTTTCGCTTCCCGGGAATAGCTGTAGATCGGGTACGTGAACTATCAAATCTAAAACCCAATGACTAAGAACAAGCAAGGAGAGGACCAGTGATCCTTTGAGATTCTTCCCTGCTCCATTGTTATTGGTATCCGACGCGCGGGGAGCCGCAAAGCGGCTCCTGACCAAATAATAGACAACTCCAAAAATCAGGGACCAGAATAATGCCGCCGCCAAGCTGTGAGAATATGGATATGATGCAAAGTGAAGCGTTAAGAACTTGTGTTGAACAGAATCTATCTCCACATGCTCCAAGCCGATAAGGATGAAGACGGGCCAGAGAATATCAAGAAACTGGGCCGCTAAAAAGAGTGTGCCGAGCGAGAGCTCACTGTCGACCTTTTTGGCCGCCATCCCCACAGCATAATGTCCAAGAAACATCTCAGAAATCTCCTTTCGGTCCTTTCGATTACAAGGCAACACACCTGTTTGTCAGAAACAATACGTAAAAGAAGGAACGAAAACAAATTGGATCTGTCTCCTCCTCTTACACAGTTTCCTGCCAGATTTACTGCTTGCTTTGCTTGACATTAAAGCTTAGCTGCTCTATATTAAAACGGTTTTGCGTTTTCAGCATTGTCTTAGGTTAGCTGAGTAACGTTTTCAAAAAGAGCAAGATTTTTCCATCGATTCGGTCTCGACCTGAGATGTGTAACTAGTTGGTCGGAGGAGGGCTGTTCTTTTTTCAGTTGATGCATACGATTTCACTGCGACAAGTGTACTCTTCAAGGAGAGAATGTCTTTGACGAAAAAGGGTTGCGCGAATTTTGCAGCGGGTTCCGCGAGAACAAATTGGCCCGACGCACTCGCGACGCTTTTGTTTGCAGGTGTTTTCGCGGGCTATGACGATATCCAGTATGCGATTGTGAATGACTAAGGTATCAATGCTGGGAGCTTCGCGATGGTTGTCGGAGCAGAAACTAGATTTTCTTTCTAGTATTGGTTTTATGATAAGGATTTTTGTTGTTGAAAGAATTCATTCGGTGTCTTTTTAATCTTCCATGTCAACGCGAGCGAAATAAGCGAGTAGAATGGCGATCCTGGAACCACCAACCCGAATCGATCTACCTTGAGAATCATTTGAAATCAAACAGATACAGTAAATTATTTTTCTAATCAAAAAAAGGGAGGTCAAAAATGCGTTCAATCTTGATACGTAGCTCACTAATTGGCGTTCTAAGTGGCTTGCTTTGTTTCGAGCCGATCATGGCTAAATCTCTCCAGTCGGAGACCGATGAAGCTTGCGTCGCAGCTCAAGCGGACGCCGAAGAAGAAACGAGCGGTGCGTTGTGGTTCCTAGCAGGTTGTGCTCTTACATGGGTTGGAGTAGTAGGAGCCTACGTCATTAAGCCAAGCCCAACAGCATCAAAACTTCTGGGAAAGTCGCCGGAATACGTCGCGGCTTATACAGATTGTTACAAGGACAAAGCTGTGTCCATTCAGACAAAATGGGCGTGGATTGGATGTGGTGTGACCGGTGTAGTGTATCTAGTATACATAATTGTTGTTGCGGCCGCTGCTGCCAGCACCACCACCAGCTAACGGTTCCTAAACAGGAATAGCTTGTTGGAAGATTTATTGTGATGCCACGCTACACGACAAATGATATCCCATTTGCAAGTCTCACAATCTGCATGGAGCGCCTAGAGGTTTGTCAATAATTGCCGCGCGCCGAAAACATGCAGGACGCCCGATGACTTGTTCAAACAATCTCGGTAGTTGAGACACTAGACAGCAAAATGATAGGATATTCGGGGTCTACAGTCTTGTAGCGTGGCAGATCAATTGCCAACTTTAAATGTGATGCTTTTTATCAAACAAAACGGAATTAATTCCCTTCAAGCCAAGGATCCGTGGGGCGGAGGGGGTACATGTACAATCACCCAATTCTGGACGGTGCTATGATTTCCAGGGTCACCTTTTGCGACAGCATATTCAAAAGACGCGGAGAGGGGGTACGAATTCAAATCCTATTCGAGTCCCTGCACGCCAGGCGAAAGATTTGTTGAGGGGGCATGTTGATATATCTTTTTCTGTTGACATTGCTGCAGACAGCTTCACCTTTTCAAACCTTATGCGTCAGATTTGCGAGGGAATTCACTGATGCCGCGGGCAATAAGGATGCATCGAAAGGCATTGTGTACTTCAGAGAAAACGATAGATTGGTCGTCAGAGTTTACGATCCGATAAATCAAGTCATGGTTCTTACGGGAAAAACCATGACGATTTATTATCCCGACCAGAAAAAGGCGTTTGAGGTCCAAGCAGAAACCCCATTCGAACTCCCCTTTGTTTCCACCATTACCGCTCCCAATCATCCTAACTACGGACTGACTGAGATGGGCTATCAATTGGAGAAAACCGAACGGAACGGTGACACGTTGACAAGTCTCTGGCGACCTCCTGCAAATGCTCGAAAGGTTGTGGGAATGTTCAAGCTGGTGGAATGCAGAAGAAAGCTGCTCTACGCTCAGTCATTTAAACCTAACGGACAAATCTCTACTACAGCACTATTTTCGAATTATGAGAAATGTGGAAGCATGACTATTGCTTTAGATGTCACTACTTACAATCATAGGTCATCGGGAACTGAGACTGAGATAATACATTTTGAAAAACCCGAATTCGACACGGCGATACCAGATTCAATCCTGAATTTCAAGATTCCGCCTGATACCCCGATGAAGCATATACAATGGTGATGCTTATGCGGAAGCTCTCGAGCCTTACAGTATGGCTGATTTTTGTTCGCGTGTCTTCTGCACAGACAGCGAGTGATTTGGTTTGGGTTAACAATGATTCCCTTTTTACTGCAAGAGACAATGATTCCTACGCGTCGCACAACTCAGAGGAAAACTTGGCGCCACAACGGGTAGGGACAGACATAATCAGTCTATATCAGTTTTTCATTTCTTCTCAAGACCGTCCGTCCTGCATTTTCGAACCAAGCTGCTCTCATTACGGGCAGTTGGCACTCCAAAAGCTTGGACTCGTGGAGGGCATTCTATCGACTGCCGACAGATTTTTGCGCTGCAATGGATGGGGCGAAAAACCATACAATTTGGATGCGAAGACAAACAAGTTCATTGATCCCCCGTAGATTTAGGAAGTTTAACTCCGCGGTCTTCTGTTTCTGGAGCAGCATCTTCATAGTCTCTGGCGTCTTTACCAACGCATTTTCACAGACGAATAAAACAGATTACTACACCCCCGAAAGGACACTCGGTTTTGCCGAGTGGTTGTACCATTTTGACCACGACTACACAAGGGCTGGCGACGAATATGCACGCTATTTGTTTCTGGTGGAAAGCCCAAACGACTCCGTACAATTTCGCCTGGCTATGTGTCGCAAGAGAGAGGGCAAGCTGTCAATAGCCGATGGATTATTCGAAAGAGTAACCTCGATCGATTCCTGTTCTGTGTGGAGAAGCAAAGCGGTTTTCCAATCGGCCCATATTTCATTCCTACAAGACAATTACACGAACTCACTCGGGATTCTGGCAAAAGAACTAGGCGCGGCCTGCAACTTTGAACCAGGTAGGTTCAGACAGCTTCAAGTGTTTGATCTTCTGGCGGGTAAACAATGGGATTCAGCGAGAGTAGCTATTGACATGGGGAAATCGTATCTGACAAATGAAGAAGAACTCACCTTGAGAATGCTTCTTGGGGTGGGGAAGGCACTGCCGCACAAGAACCCACTCGTTGCTGGTTGCCTTTCGGCTTTGGTACCCGGGCTGGGAAAGGTTTACACATCCGAGTGGCAGGACGGGGTTTATTCGTTTATCTATGTGGCGCTTACAGGCTACTTGTCTTACACGGGCTTTCATAGTGCGGGTGTGCAGTCCTGGAAGGGCTGGATTTTTGGGACCCTCTCCGCAACTCTTTATGCTGGAAATGTCTATGGCTCCGCGAAAAGTGCAACGGAATTCAACATTAGGGTCAATTCCAATTTCCTTGAAAACATAAAGCACCTGTGCGAAGGGATCGGGATTGAAGAATAGCGTCGACACAGATTGTTGCAGCATAATCTGATGTATCAGGCACGGTACCATCTTCTGTTATTCTCCTTCACCCTTCTATTTCAGCCTCACGTTCTTACAGCTCAGCCAACCGTTTTGCTGGAGTATGCTGATTCTCTGGCTGCTACCAGACAGTTCTCTGCGGCAATAACAGAATTCAAGAGGTTTGTCTTCTTCCATCCGGCCGACCGAGAATTGTATTGTGCGTTCATGGGTATAGGTCTAAGCTATAGGGAAGAGCATGATTACTCACATGCAATCAGCTACCTTCAATCATCACAGGCTTTAGCACCAAGCGACAGTATTTATGAGGCGGCATCATTGGAGATTGCACTAACTTATTTCGCATCTGGAGACGCGGGATCGGGCTTGTTAGAGGTGGAAAGAGTCTTAATTGACTCTTCTTCACCACAGTTTGTAAGAAGAGCCTTGTTTGTCAAGCTCGTGGCACTAATCAAGAGGCACGATTGGGAACAAGCTGATTCAACCCTACATACATTTCTTCAGCAGCCAGAAAGTAAGTCCAAAGACTTCTTGTATCGCGCCGTCGATTCCGCCATCGTGGTCGCTAAGGAGACCTCTCTGTTTTCAGAAGATGCTGCCGAATGGTTGTCAGCATTTTTCCCGGGACTAGGCCAACTTTATTCGGGTGATTATAAGAACGCACTAAACGCGTTAGCCCTGGATGGCCTGCTGGGCTACTGGGTGGTAGATTTGATTGCCACCCATCAATATTTTGACGGTGTTATGCTGTTCAGTGGGGCGTTCCTTCGGTACTACCTGGGGAACCAGTACCGGGCTGCTCTGATTGCGCACGAAAAAAATGAAGAGATTGAGCAGGAAACCGAAAACAAAATACTTAATTTGCTATCGAAGACAATTGGAAGGGGAGAGTAGGGAAACACTCGCGTTCGCGAGGGTATCCACCTTTCCTTTCCTATCAAAGCTCTATCCGTCCCGTTTTCCTGCCCCCATTCTTTCCCTTTGACCTTTCACTTCTTTCCCGTTCTTTCTTCGATCCAGTCTCCCATCAACTTCAACGCGGTAGGTGAGAACGTCTCTTCAATCTGGGCGTACTCTTTCGGTGAACCCGTCTTCGCATCCTGGAACAGGTGGTTCAACCCCGGCATAAGTTCGATGGTGTAATCTTTGTTACCGCCTTTCTTCAAAGCTCCTTCGATTGCCTTCTGGTTTTCGATTGGCGGAACCTGCAGATCCAATGTGCCATCCATTACCAGCACAGGACATTGTACTTTTTCGAGAGCAGGTTTTGGATCATAGACGATGAAATACCTGAACCATGGTGATAGCAGTGATTCGACTTGAGACTCTATAGCCTTTTTCGGGTCCCCTCCGCCTTTCTTAATGTCCTCACTCCATTCGGGCAATGAAACAAAATATGCTTTCAGTTTCTCCGCGACCGCCGCGCTGTCCTTCGACGATTTCATTATTCCGTATTCTCTCTCCATCACACCAATCTCCCGATCAATCTTGTCTGCCGGGACGCTATCTGCTTCCGCCATGAGTTTTGTTTGCTCAAGAATTATTTCTTCGCCCGTCACTCCGGTTCCCGCGAGGAGAACCACAAACGAAACATCTTTTGATTGAGCGGCAACCATCGGCGCGATAATCCCACCTTCGCTGTGCCCGACAAGTCCAATCTGACTTTTGTCTATATCGTGTCGACTCTTGAGAAACTCAATTTCTGCGATGACATCCTTTGCGTGGTCGGCGGACGTGACGGCCATTTTGTTCCCTGTCGAACCGCCTATTCCACGATCATCAACCCTGAACACTGCGATTCCCCTTCTTGTCAGATAATCAGCAATGACGAGGAATGGCTTGTGCCCGAAGATCTCTTCATTTCGATCATGGACCCCCGAACCTGTAATCATAATTACTGCCGGAAAAACACCACCCGAATCCGGAAGCGTGAGCGTCCCGGAATATTTCATGCCCGTTGGCTTGTCTTCAAAGAATATCTCTTCGGACCTGTAGGGATAAGGTGGTTTCGGTTCTTGTGGCCTCTCCATCTTAGGTGGTGGCAATGCAGTAGCACTACGTTCTAATTTCAGATTCACAACCGCTCCGCCCTGCTTCCAGAAGCCCACGATGGCCGATTGGTCCTGAGCAAACTTTCCATCATAAGCACCGCCGATCAAAGCCGCAACAAAATGAACCGAGTCCTTCTCTACTGTAAGCGAACTGAATGGAATGCCATAGGCGCTTTGATCGGGACTGTCAAAAGTTGCCGAAATTGTCCCGCTGTCCGTTTTCGAAACGTGGAACACTATACGGAGTTTTGTGCCTCCCGCTTCGAGAGTTCCCTGCCATGTACCGATGACCGAGGTGTCCGCTTTCGTCTGGCAAATGGGTACCGAGTATTGTGAGATAAAGAAAACACTCAGCACCGATAGAGTGAGCGTCAACTTGGTTTTTAAAACGCCAAACATTTTCTCTCCTTTTTAGTTTGTTGACAAGCAATAGCATCCGACTGATGTTACAACTTAGATCCCCGATCACCATCAGCCCCCTCAAGCTTCTTGTAAAGGAAAAATGAATACAACACACTTATTAAGGCGGATATCAAAATTGTGGACAACGGAATTATCGTGTTGACTTTCAACGATGCACAAAAGAGAAAGGCTACCCCTGACAGCATGAACAGCCAGCCACCCAATATGTGTGTCTTCTTCCAAATCACTTCTGAAGAAACAGTCCATGGCGTCCTGATCCCCAAGAACCAGTTTTGTGGGATCTTTGGCATGTAATTCCCGAGCAAGATCAAAAATATTCCTAAAGCAATTCCGAGCAGGTTTGCATTAAGCATCCCCACACGTGCCGCTTGGAGAGTTAGAAGAAATATTACTGCGAAGAACACAAGGATAGCATCGCGAAGAAAGAGAACGGTCTTGAACTTCAGTTCGATCTTCTTCTTCAACGGATCGATAATCGGCAGAAATGTGAGCAAAAGATAAATGAAGGTGATGCTGATAGCCATTACAAGAAAGAAGGTCGTTCGGGGCATCCAACCGTTAGGATTGCCATGGATATCGAAATGGCTCGGCATCGGGTCAGGTAGCAGGGGGTAATAACATATTGCAGCGACAGCCATAAGCGCCAGCACCGTCAGTCCAAACAGCTCCCTTTTCCATTTCAGTTTCATGTTATGACCTCTTCTTTGTTATTGACACCATATACTGTAATGCCATTTCGAACACTGTCATGTTCAACGAGTAACGTATGAATTGTCCCTCACGCCTTCCCTCGATCAATTCCGCACGTTTAAGAATATCAAGATGGTGCGAAAGAGTAGGCTGGCTTGCAGTGATGCGCTCTAACAACTCGGTCGGCGTGAGGTCCTGCCCCCTCAGATTTTCCAAGATAAGTCTTCTCGTGGGATCACTTAGTGAGGCAAAAATACGACTTATATTCTTCATGGGCATTAAATTGACGCATGTATAATAATACATATATACATTCGAGTCAAGCCCCGATAGGATTGTGCACTTGAAAAGCTTGCTGATGAGACGGGAGTGTCAAGATTTCAACGCCGCGACTGACTCAGACGAAAATCGAATCCATCAACAGGAAAAACCGGCCCATCATGCTCGGTCTTGTTAGCAACACCGAAAAAAAGTAATTTGCTGTGCAGGCGAAGTCACGTCACCTCGCCTGCCAAAAGGGTGGCGTCCAGAACGTGAGACAAATTATTCATCCCGAAGACCTGAGTACTCGTCATGAGCTTGTATGCTTTGGCAAAAACAAACCTTATCATCTCGAACAGAGAAGCGGTGAATGCTGCCGTGTCGTACGTCTTGTACGTTCTGATGAGCCTTCTCCTCGTCGCTACGATCTTGGGCTCAATCTATTCAAACGACCAACGCGATAGCACTTCAGCGATCATAGTTTTTGTCTCATCTCTGCTTCTCTACGATTATTTTTTGATCCAAGCGAAGTTGCGCAGCAGGTCGTTGATCGATAAGCTCTCATTTGCCCTCTTCCCCGTTTCGCGCCTCCGCCTACTATCGATTCGGTTCTTCCTTATTCTTGTCGACAAGAGAGTTCTTTTCTATCTGCTTCCCCTACTCGGAGTGATGGTCGCCCTGGTGACTCGCGGCCAGTTCGTCGAAATGCTTTTTATGCTACTGCTCTTTACCTTAATGTACCTGGTGATTTCACAACTTGTCTTTCTCCTTTACTCCCTCCTAAGAAAGATAGCAGATAAATTTAGCGTGAGGGCCGCCACCCAATTTTCGGCGATCCCATTTGTGCTCTTCTTTTTGTCGATAAATGCGCTAGCTCGCGGCAACACTAACCTGGTCGTCATGATGCCGGTCGTATCACAATTTACAAAAGGGTTTCAAGCGATTCTCACCTCTGATGTCGCAGTGGCTTCTATGGAAGCCGGATTCTTGTTTCTTTTCTTCATCTTAATTGTGCTTGCTGTCTTGGGCGCCGGGGTTGTATTTGACAGATTTCCGTTCTATAGTCGTTTCCGATTTACCATGTGGGGTGATGTGGGAGTCCGAAAGAATTCAGATTCCTCGATTGCCGAAGCAGCCGGAAAACGACCCGTCATCAAAATGATCAAACAGCGACGCATAGCCTCACGAGATGCTGTCATTCGTGAAGACGCCGAACCGGGAACGCATATAGGCTGGTATCTTGTTTTTGTGGATTGGCTAGTTCATCAGAGAGAAGAGAAGATTCTTTTCCTTCTCCTTTTGTACCCGCTGATGGCGATCTTTGCCATAATTAGAATGGTCTCGCGGTTACATTTTGACCCGGGGTCATTGATCCTTCCGATATTTTTTATTACTCAAATCCTTGGTGTCTATTTCACGGAAAATCATTTTACGGGTCATGGACTGCGTTTGTCACATATCGTTCTGACTCCATTGAACCCACTTAAGTTCGTGTTTGCAAAAACCATTTCCACGTGGGGGTTGCTGTCACTGATGAATGTTATGGTGTGTTTGTTCTGTGGTGTTTATCTAAACATGAATATTCTTACGCTGGCACAGGGGACAATCTACTCCGTCTTCTTGCCGCTGGTGCTTCTGCAGCTTGCAAACACGCTTAGCCTTTACTTCCCGGAAGTTTCAAGGCATCCATTGATCTCGTTGTTCATCATTGTTCTATGCGAGCTTGCGTTGACTGAGATTTATATTCTGATAATGTCGCTTAGTCTCTTCGCGGGATTGCTTTTCGTTGCCATGGCGTTCTATTTTTCCTATACGCTATCGGTGCCTTCTTGGGGAAAGCAATTGTCCAAACAGATCCAGGTTCTGCTTGAGGTTCGGAAATGAAATCAATTGAGTTAGTCGGCTTAAGCAAGACATACAAAAGAGGTATCAAAGCTCTTGACGGGCTTGACATGACCGTGGAACATGGAACGATCCTGGGTTTCGTAGGTCCGAACGGCGCTGGTAAATCTACCACCATAAATATAATTGCCGGAATTGTCAAGAAAGACAAAGGTGAAGTGCGAATACTGGGAGAAAAGATCAACTCTTCAGATTACAAATACAAGTGTAATGTCGGCTTCGTTCTCGAAATTCCACATTACATAGACAAGCTCACTGCAAGAGAGTACTTGCGGTTCGCGGCAATGATGCACGAAATCGGCGCCAAGGAAACCGAAAAGAGAATTGATGAGCTTCTGGATTTCCTAGACCTGGAAGGAAAAAGGAAGGATAGGATCGAAACATACTCGGCGGGGATGAAGAAGAAAGTGTCCCTTGCTGGCGCAATCATACACAGACCGCAAATACTAGTCCTCGATGAGCCCCTCGAAGCAATAGATCCTGTCTCGGCAAAAATTATTAAGGATAATCTCAAGTTGATGGTGCAGCATGGAGCTACGGTTTTGTTAAGCTCACATGTTCTTGATACTGTGGAGAAATTCTGCGACGAGATCGCCATCATAAACAAGGGCAGAATTGTATTCCAAAGCAGAATGGAAGAGATTAGAGTTAAACTGAAAGACCAGCTCGGGCAAGAAACGTATTCATCGCTTGAGGAAATTTTTGTCGGTGTGGTGACAGAAAATGGCAAGACGGGAGTCGAGAAGAAGCTATCATGGTTGTGAACGAAACCTCTTATTCTCCCTCTCATTTACTTCCTCGGATATTCTCATACTCCGGCCGCGCCGATATCTCAAAGCTCTAATCTGATGGCCAAGAATGAAAACATCCGACGACACCATCCTGACCGGAAGAGGTGCAACCGGAATCGGTTCCAGCCTCGCTTAGGAATTTCTGAAAGCGGATATAGAATAATCATGTGCGGTCGGAGAGAGGAAGAAATCAAGGAAGCGAAATCGAAATTCCTGTGAATCCACAGAACTGTCGGTGAGGTCTCCGATCTGAAGGACTGTGAATCATTGCATAATTGCGAGATCGAAAAGCTTAAGAACACAAACGTGCTGGTGAATGACTCTCGGTAGCCCGGTTGTCGGGCAGGCGAAGAGTCTCGCCGATGCATGCTGGAATAGTTCGGAGGAGCATCTCGATCCCGCGAATCACTTTCCGCGGCGACATGTAATCTCTCTTCTTCCTGGTTTGCAAAATCGAGAGAGACGCGCGAAATTGAGGCAGTGAGTTGAAAAATGGAGGCTGAGAAGATGAATCAAATCATTTCACGGTGCGGTTTCCGTTGCGACATTTGCCCTGCTTTTACGGGGAACAACAAAACATTTGCGGACCAGGCGAGGGTTGCCGCCGGATGGTCGAAGTACTTCGGGTTGAAAATGCCTCCCGAGAAAATTCGCTGTGCTGGCTGTCTCTCACAAGACTACGCTGAATGCGATCTCCCAGACAGAGCTTGCCCGATAAGACCATGCGTTCTCCAACGCGGCATGAACAGTTGCGCTGATTGCTTCGATTATCCGTGCAAGATGTTAGAAGCGAGAATGAAAGGTGTCGAAGAGGCAATTTCAAGGTTTAGAGATAAAACTTCACAAGAAGAGTTCGACGTATTCATTGCACCATATGATTTTCGAAAAACATTAAACGAGATCCGTGATAGACGAACAGATCGGATTGACTGAGCGTTGAGATAGGGAATAGCATTTTCTTGATTCTTCGAGGCGGTGGTTTTACATTGCAACAGCGTTGGTCCTATTGCCTGCGAATCGACTGCAGGAATTTTGGTGCTGGCTCAGTTTGGTTTCTCCCGCAGATTTCGCAGATGAACGCAGAAAATATATCAGCGAAAATCAGCGCGATCAGCGGGAAACAAACACCTTCTGATAGCATAAGAGGTGAAATTGAGCCACTGCAGGAATTTTTGGTTCGTACAGTTCATAATAAAGTAGAAATAGAGGAGGATTGCGTGAACTGGAAACTTATCTTGCTGCTTACCCTTTTCGGTATCGCTTTGGCGTTCGCCGGAGTATTGGGTTTGCCGGGAAGGTATGAGGCTATTATCTGGCCTGTCATTTTCATTATCTATGCGGTCATAATTGTCAGGAAAACAACCGGGAAATATTTTCTCCACGCGTTTTTGACCAGTATAATAAACGGGGTCTGGATCGGCGTCATTCATGCGGCTTTTATGTCCACCTACTTGGCAAACCATCACGTCATAAGCGAGTTCTACAAGACGATGCCGCTGAGCTATCATCGCCGCATAATGACTGTCATTATGGGACTGGCACTTGGAGTAATCATGGGGGTTATTGCAGGACTCGTAGCGTACGCCGCTGAGAAGACAATGAAGAAAAAAGAGTCAGCACCTCAGCCTCAAAGTAGATGATTACACAAGCATAACAATTGCAAAACTACTTTACACAAGGCTTTTTGGGACGGCTGGATTTGAAAATCATATGATCCTTCAAAGAAAACGGCGGTCCAGTCAAGATCACTTCTCACAGGAGGTTTCAAATATACTTTTCGGTTTTGGCAAGAGAAAGAATTAAACACTTATTTGCCTATATCGGAGTTGAGCCGATAATCTGGATTGCAGCTTTCGTTTTCTTGGCGATCCATGACCCATATAGCCAGAATGGATTTTCAATTTGCCCGTTGAAAGCACTCGGTTTCCACTATTGCCCCGGGTGCGGGCTTGGAAGGTCCATTTCCTTTCTGCTTCATGGCGATCTCGTTTCGTCATTCCGGACTCATATCCTTGGCATTCCCGCAACAATTATTTTGTTCTCACGTACAGTGAATTTGTTAAGCAGGACAATAAAGCAAAATAAAACGAGCCACCCCAAATCAAAGGAGCTAACATGGCGAACATATTACAATTAATGCCGATGCTTGACGGCGAAGAGATGGTTTACATCCAAGGAGTCATCAAAGACATGACTGATAATCAAGCGCAGCAGTTTGCAAACATCTATAACGTAAGAAGAAAGGATCCGCAGACAATTCTCCTCGTCACGCTGCTAGGATTTCTGGGAGTTGCCGGAGTGCAGCGTTTTCTGACAAACCGCATCGGCATGGGCTTGCTTTACCTGTTCACGGTCGGATTATGCTGGATCGGAACTATCGTCGATCTGGTGAACTACCGCAGAATTGCTTTCGAATATAATTACGAGGTGGCGCAACAAGTCGCTGTTATGGTAAAAGCGTCAAGTTGAGAAAACAATTAAGCACTTAGACATTTCCAGGAAGAAGCATGCTTCGAGAACCATCCCCTGATTGCAGTTTGTCAATCTTGGAGATTGTCGCGTCCCTTCCTTTCCCAGTAGTGGGCTATTTTGAACTGGGCCGAAATTTATTTGCGATCCCTGTGCCTTCTCAGCGTTTGAGCGCCTTGCGGCATCGAGTCCGTTGAGCAACCATGTTTCGTCATCCTGAACTTGTTTCAGGGTCTCAAAACAAGAGGATATTAGATGCTGAAATAAATTCAGCATGCCTAGTTCGTACTTCCGCACCGGACTCCATCCCGCATTCTCGTATCAGATAATTGAGCGGGAGAGACGCAATGGACGCAAAGAGAATATTCGCGACTAAAATAGCCCAGTACCCCTTTCCTTGATTCTTGGGGGCTCCGAAACTATATTTTCCCGCTAAATCCTCCAACGGGGTCCTACGGACCCTCAGGACAAGCAATAACTTGCAAAACATCAAGATTTATGGGAGTTTATGGCGACAACATCTGAATTCAGGCCAGGTTTGACAATTCGGTATAACAATGACCTCTGGACAATTGTCGAATTTCAGCATGTGAACCCGGGAAACTGGCGCGCATTCGTCCGAGCAAAGATGAAAAATATCAAGACTGGGCAGGTCATCGAAAATCGGTTTCGCGCTGGCCAGGATATCGAGGTGGTTAGAATCGAACAACGTGCCTACCAATATCTCTATCGAGACGGAGATATGCTGGTTTTCATGGACAACAATACGTACGATCAAATACAGGTACCTGAGGAAGTTATCGGCGAGGGAAGCAAATTTCTAAAAGAGAATGAAACCGTTCAGCTTTTTTTCAACGGGACGGAAATAACTGGAGTTGAGATTCCGATATTCGTTAGTCTTAAGGTCGTTGAGACTGAGCCGGGAATGAAAGGTGATAGTGTCAATAACGTCATGAAAGCGGCGAAGCTGGAGACGGGTGCCACCGTAAACGTACCGATCTTCGTCAATGAAGGAGACATGCTGAAAATAGACACACGTAATGGCGGCTACGTGGAGCGCGTAAAGTAGATCCTCTTCGGCAAGCGACAGACTTGCCGGGATGAGCAATCTGTCCCGTTCGAAACCGGGACTTTTTTATCTTAATCGATGGAACCACAGGATCGGAGTCGATATGGACATTAGCTACATCAAGAAACTGATAAAACTTCTCGACGAGAGCGGAATTGACGAAATAGAGATTGAGGAGGAAGGAAAAAAGGTTAGGGTCAGCAAGGCTCACCACAACTCTTATGCAATCCCGACTTTTATTCCGCAATACTTTTCGCAGCCTCAGGCGGCTCCACAGTCTTCGACAGCACCGAAAGTAGATCCTCTCCCGGCTGCAGAGCCAATCTCCGCGCCAAAACCTGAAGAAAAGAAATATCACGAGGTCCGTTCTCCAATTGTCGGAACATTCTACCGAGCGCCGGCGCCGAACGCTGATCCGTACGTACAGATTGGCTCGACGGTTCAGCAAGGATCGGTCCTTTGCATCATCGAAGCAATGAAGCTGATGAATGAGATTGAATCCGACGTCGCGGGAAGAATTGTGCAAGTACTGGTTGAAAACGGAAAGCCTGTGGAGTATAACCAACCGCTTTTTCTGGTAGAACCTTAGTCACCAGAAAGTTTGACCGCTTAATCCATAACTGAGAAAGATCTGATTGTTCAAAAAGATACTTATCGCTAACAGAGGTGAAATAGCTCTTCGCGTAATACGAACCTGCAAGGAGCTTGGCATCGAGTCAGTGGCCGTCTATTCGGAGGCGGACCGCGATTCATTACACGTCAGATTTGCCGATGAAGCTGTCTGTATAGGGCCGCCGTCGAGTCGTGAGAGCTATTTGAACATTCCACGCATTATCGCTGCCGCGGAAATCACAAACGCGGACGCAATCCATCCCGGTTACGGTTTTCTCGCGGAGAACGCTCAATTCTCTGAAATCTGTCAAAGCAGTGGAATAAAATTTATCGGGCCGAAGCCGGAAATGATCACCGCCATGGGTGACAAGGCTTCTGCCAAAGAGACAATGCACAATGCCGGTGTGCCCGTTGTCCCGGGCAGTGATGGTATAGTCGAAGATCTAAAGAAGGCGAAAGAAATCGCCGATGGCGTTGGCTATCCGGTCATCATAAAAGCAACCGCGGGCGGCGGTGGAAAAGGGATGCGGCTCTCGTGGAAACCGGACGAGTTTGAAAGACAATTTCAGATGGCACAAACGGAAGCTGAAGCCGCCTTCGGGAACCGGAATGTCTATATTGAAAAGTATATAGAACAGCCGCGGCACATTGAGATTCAAGTTCTCGGCGACCAGCACGGCGAAGTCATTCACCTCGGTGAACGGGAGTGTTCCATTCAAAGGCGGCACCAGAAGTTGATCGAAGAATCTCCTTCTGTGGCTGTAGATGCTGAGCTCCGCGAGAAGATGGGCGCCGCCGCCATAAAAGGTGCAAAAAGCGTCAAATACGAAGGTGCCGGAACGATTGAGTTCCTGATCGATAAAAACAGGAATTTCTATTTCATGGAGATGAACACGAGAATTCAAGTCGAGCATCCGGTAACGGAAGAAGTCACCGGCGTCGATCTGGTGAAGGAGCAAATCAATATTGCCGCGGGTGCAAAAGTCAGCAAGAGAAAACTGAAGCAGGTCGGCAGCGCAATCGAGTGCAGAATTAATGCAGAAGACCCCTATAAAGACTTTCGTCCAAACCCCGGCATCATAACCGGATTTCACACGCCTGGTGGCTACGGGGTGCGTGTCGATTCACATGCGTACGTCGGCTACACTATTCCACCGTATTACGATTCGCTTATTGCAAAGCTCGTAGCGTTCGGTTCAAATAGAGAGGAAGCCATTAATAGAATGGCTCGAGCGCTCGAAGAATTTATTGTCGAAGGTGTCGCAACGACGATACCTTTCCAGATGAAGGTAATGAAAGATGAGCGGTTCAGGAAGGGCGAATTCGATACCCACTTCTTGGACTCTTTTAATTTTGTCGAAGATCCTCCCGCCGAGAATGAGATAAGCCCTCGCGGAACAGACTGAAGGAGACCCAAATGGAATTTCCAACTAATCTGCGGTACACAAAAGATCATGAATGGATTCGTGTCGAAGCCAGCGCCGGAGTCGTCGGAATAACCGATTACGCCCAAGGTGAATTAGGCGATGTGGTTTTCGTGGAGCTGCCGCCAATCGGCACGAGACTTCAGCAGGGCAAACAGTTTGGAACGATCGAAGCGGTGAAAACCGTATCAGATATTTTCGCGCCAGTCAGCGGAGAGATCGTGGAGATCAATGCTGCGTTGAAAGACTCGCCCGAAATTGTGAACAAGGAACCGTACGCCGGCGGCTGGCTGATAAAGATAAAGATCGAAAATAGAGCAGAATTGATCAACCTTCTTGATGCTGCCAAATATCAGGAAATGGTCGGACATTAATGTCGGCAAAGCCCCGAACTTCAAAATACAAGTTCCAAACAAAAACAAAATTCCAATCGACACGAGCAAAGATAAGTCTCAAGTTTTTTGATTTGTTTTTTGTTTACTGGAACTTGTTTGGAGCTTGGCGTTTGGAATTTGGAGCCTAACGGAGATTTTCTAATGCCTTATTACCCAAACACCGATGACGATCGGCGCAAGATGCTGGATGCGATCGGAGTCAAGAACTTTGAAGAGCTGATAAAAGATATTCCGCAGGAAATCAGGCTGAAGGGAGATTTGGAAATTCCCCCAGCAATGAGCGAGTTTGAAGTACTCAAGCATGTTTCGGCTCTCGCGAATAAGAATGTTCATGCACAAGACGCGATTTCATTTCTTGGCGCGGGGGTGTACGACCATTTTATTCCCTCGGCTGTCGGTGCGCTTCTAAGCCGGTCTGAATTCTACACCGCTTACACTCCATATCAAGCCGAAGTAAGTCAGGGAACGCTTCAATCCATCTACGAATATCAAACGATGATTTGTCGGCTGACTAAAATGGATGTCTCCAACGCATCTCTCTACGATGCCGGAAGTGGGCTTGCAGAAGCCGCGCTCATGTCGGTTGCGCATACCGGCAGGAGAAGGATTGTCGCAGCACATCCAATCCATCCTTTGTACCTGCAAGTTGTCAGGACTTACATTCACGGCCAGGGGCTCGAAATCGTTGAGGTTCCTCCACGAGATGGAGCTATTGATGTTGATGCGGTAAAAATGGTTGTCGATGAAAGCGTCGCGGCCGTCATGGTGCAGCAGCCATCGTTTTTCGGAACATTGAGCGATGTTTTCGCGCTTGCAGAAATCGCTCACTCAAAAAAAGCTTTATACGTTGTCGATATAAATCCGATTTCACTCGGTCTTCTCGTGCCGCCAGGTGAATATGGTGCAGATGTAGTCGTCGGCGAAGGTCAGCCGCTCGGAATCACGGAAAGTTTTGGCGGGCCATTTCTAGGGATTTTCGCAGTCAAAGAGGCTTTGATCAGGCGTTTGCCCGGAAGACTGGCCGGCGTAACTGTTGATGCCGAAGGAAATCGCGGATTTGTCCTGACGCTTCAAACTCGCGAGCAGCAGATCAGACGAGAGAAGGCAACATCGAACATTTGCACCAACGAGGGTTTGATGATGCTTGCCTCGACAATCTATATGTCGCTCATGGGCAAGCAGGGCATCCATGAAGTCGCGGAGCAATCGAGCGCGAAGGCGCATTATCTTGCCGATCAAATTGGAAAAATTCCCGGGTTCAGCCTGAAGTATCCTCAACCTTTCTTCAACGAATTCCTTGTCTCCACTCCAGTTCCCGCCGGAAAAAATTATTGAGGCAGGCTTACAGAAGAAAATTCTCGCCGGGCCTGGATGTCCAGCGGCTGCTTCCCGGTGAAAACGGACTTCTACTGGCGGTCACTGAGAAGCGGACGCGGGAAGAGATGGATATGTTCGTGGGGCTGTTGAATACTAGTTCAGAATGGATAAGATTTTAATTCTCGATTTCGGCGGCCAATACACTCAACTCATTGCGAGGCGTGTCCGTGAGTTGAACGTCCTCAGCTTTGTCGAAAACTTTGATTTCCCTCTTAAAAAAATCCGCGAACTTGATCCGAAAGGAATAATTCTTTCCGGCGGGCCTTCGAGCGTTTACCAAACGAACGCTCCACTTCCCGAAAAAGGAGTACTCGAATCGGGAATCCCAACGCTTGGAATCTGCTACGGACTTCAGATCGTGGCACACCTTTTTGGCGGCGAAGTGGACCGTTCGGCCCATCAGGAATTCGGGAAAGCTCTCCTTGTCGTTGATGACTCAAGCGACCTTCTCTCCGGTATCGGTGATGTGTCGAAGGTTTGGATGAGTCACGCCGACAAAATTGCAAAATTGCCGGCCGGTTTTATGCCAATCGCGCATACCGATAATTCTCCAGTCGCGGCATTCAGCTCCAAATCAAAAAAAATCTATGGCGTACAGTTTCATCCGGAGGTCATTCACACCGCTAAAGGAAAAGAGATTCTTTCGAATTTTCTATTTAAAGTCTGTAGATGCACAGGCGACTGGAAGGCGGGCAACTTTATCGAAGATAAAGTCCGCGAAATAAGAGAGAAAGTTGGAGACGGAAAAGTCATTTGCGGGTTGAGTGGTGGTGTCGACTCTGCAGTCGCGGCTGTCTTAATACAAAAAGCCATTGGCGACAAGCTGCACGCTGTCCACATCGATAACGGCCTCATGCGCAAAGACGAGAGCAAGAAAGTTGTGGAATATTTCAAAAATAATTTCAAAATGAATCTCCGCCATATCGATGCGTCGGAAACATTTCTCGGGAAACTCATGGGCGTGGCCGATCCGGAGAAGAAGAGGAAAATCATCGGAAATACTTTCATCAAGGTTTTCGAGAAGGTCGCGCGTGAAATAAAGAATGTGGAGTTCCTGGCACAGGGAACGCTCTACCCCGACGTGATCGAGTCGCAGTCCCACAAAGGTCCATCGGCAAAAATAAAAACACATCACAACGTCGGGGGTTTGCCGGCTGTGATGAAACTGAAACTGATCGAGCCGTTCAGGCTCCTTTTCAAGGATGAGGTCCGCAAAGTCGGACGTGAACTCGGAATCTCAAACGAGATAATCGACCGGCATCCATTTCCCGGACCAGGACTCGCGGTGAGAGTTCTCGGGGATGTCTCTCCGGAGAAATTGGAAATGCTTCGCCAAGCTGACGATATTTTCATCGATGAAATCAAAAAGCACCGAATTTATGCCGATATCTGGCAGGCTTTCGCCGTGCTGCTGCCCGTTCAATCCGTGGGCGTCATGGGAGATGAGAGGACTTACGAACATACGATAGCGCTGCGCGCCGTCACCAGCGAGGATGGAATGACGGCAGATTGGGCACAAGTACCGTATGACCTTCTTGCAAAAGTGTCCGGAAGAATTATCAATGAGGTTCGCGGGGTCAACCGAGTAGTCTACGATATCAGCAGCAAACCGCCCGCAACTATCGAGTGGGAGTGAAACTTTGCTTGACAACGATTATAATCCGTTGTATCAACGAGCATAGAAGATGGGACTTTCGGTAAAGGGGCTTTTGGACGAAGCCGTTGGATTTCTCGGCGATGAGAAACCTCTGCATGCCATCCAGATCTTAAGGAAGATCATTTCGAGCAACCCTGAATGCGGTGATGCTTATTTGAAGTTGGCGGAAATCTACATCGGCATGCATCAATATGAAGCCGCGGAAAAGCTACTCGCCGAAGGGCTTTCTAGGATCAAGGATGAATACAAGTTGGTCTATGCGCTCGGAAGTCTTTACTACAATCTAGGAGAGCTGGAAAAAGCGTTGCCCTTGTTGAGAAAGCTTAACTCGTGGCGCAATCCGAGCGTTCATCTTGCCCTCGCAATAATCTTCCTCGAGCAGAATGAATTTGCAGAAGCGATCGCCGAAGCGAAGCAGGTTCTGCGGACCGACGTGAAATATCCTGATGCTAACGGGGTTCTCGGAAGAATTTTTCTGAAACAAAAAGATTTTCCGAATGCGATAAAGTATCTACAGAGAGAACTCGCGCTGAATGAGTCGTCCGTCGAATTTCGATTGGATCTGGCCACGTCATTTTTTTTGCTTGGAGATCTGCGCGACGCATTGGAGGAATTTACGCTTCTCATCGATACAGATCCTGATTTCTTCCCGGGTGGCTCATGTGCGGAAAAATTCTGCTCGAACTGGGAAAATGCAAAGAATCGGAATTCTACTTACAAAGAGCACTCAATCTCAACCCCAAGAGTGCCGAGGTAAAGCAAGCCATGGCAAATCTCTACAACTCAATCGGCGAAGTTGAGAAAGCACGTTCCCTATTCGATGAACTTGCCAGGGCAAATACGATAATTGAAGATGACACGGACACGCTGGACCGCATTTTCCCATCTCGAACCTTTTCTCCGAATGGATCTCTCCATGAAAGCCGGGCTTCTAACTGGACAAATCATGCCGGGACGAAAATGACAAAGAAGAGACCCCGACGTTGAGAATCGTCACGGCCTTTCTGATCCTGTCTCTGACAACTTGCGCCTACTCTCAGATGCCGTTCAGTCAAACCGACGAGGCAAGCTACAATTTGGGTCTGCAAAGCTTCAAACAGGGTGACTACTCAACGGCATATCAGTATCTTCATCAGGTGATGAATGATTCGCTAAACCAGAGATCGGCGGAATCATTTTACTACGGCTCGAAATGCCTATTCAACCTCCACCGTTATCAAGAGTCGATTGTAGCAATAGACACTTTTCTTGCTCGTTTCCCAACTGACGAACATGAGTATGAAATGATTTACGTCTTAGGGGCAAATTATTATGAATTGGGAAAATACCAATCCGCGGGTATGGAATTTGTGGTGGCAATAGATTCGGCTTCGGATCAGATGGTAAAAGATCGTGCTGTTGCAAGTCTCAGGACTCTCGTAGATTTCAATTTGAGCTTCGATAACATCAGGAATTTGTTCAATCAATGCCGTTCCAGGCTTTCAGCAGTGACGATTTCAATCGCATTTGCCCGCAGAGCATACTTTTCGGACAGAGTTGGAACAGCCGACAGCCTCTTAAATGAGTTCACCGAGAGGTATCCTCAAGCCGGCCCAGGGAGCGGTGAAATCTCGAAGTGGATTGACAGGATAGCAGCAGACAAAGTTATGAGCCAAGCTCGAATAAAAATCGGAGCTCTGCTTCCATTGCAGTACGGAAGTGGCGTAGGCGACCGACTTCTCCTTGGAATTCAACTTGCGCTTGACAATTATGATGCAACGGCACACACAAAAGTGGGGCTTGTTCTGGAAAACTACGGAAACAACCTGGTGTGGCTATATTCAGATATGCGCACTCTTGCCAGAGACGAAGCGGTAAAAGGAGTTATAGGTCCAGTATTCAGCAATGAGGTTTCGACTATAGTTGATATTGCAAACTCGTCGAAGTTGCCCACAATAACTCCTACCGCGACTCAGGCAGGACTTGTCGCGGGAAATTCTTATGTCTTTCAATCGAATCCCAGTTTCAAGACGCGTGCACGGGCACTGGCAGATTATGCAGTCAACGTTCTGCATATTCAGAAAATGGCAGTCCTGTCGCCTTCAGATACGTACGGAAAAAACATTGCGGGTTTCTTCGTCGACAGACTGAACGAACTTGGCGTCAAACCAATTTCGGTGGTTTATTTCGAGACCGGAGCTACCGACCTTTCACGGGAAATCGGAAAAATAAAGAACGATGCCGCCGCGCTCCTGAATGAACCTTATGTCGACTTCTCGAAGCTCGACAAACAACAGCAGTCAAAATTGGAAAGTTGCGGCATCGCATCTTCATTTGTCGACTCGCTTGAAAAATTTAGTGGGAGCGTCGATGCTTATGATCTACTGGGTGGAGATCCGCAGAGGATTGCCGATTCGCTCGGGATTCCTATTTCAAACCGGACCGTTCTCGGAGATTTCGATGCTCTTCGATCTCTCGGCGCAATTTTCATTCCGCTGACTTCATCGAAAGACATCGGGGTCATTGGAGCACAATTAGCTTATTACAATGTGAGGACCCAGCTCCTCGGGACAGACGATTGGTATGATTTGAACCAGCTCTCAAATAATGATTTGTACGTCGATGGAGTAATCTTCTGCAGCGACACATACTTTGACGCAAACTCAGCCGCGTACAAAGCGGCAAGTGACTCGCTGTCACAGATCTCAGACGTGGAATTTGACCGAACGATCTCTTATGGATACGATCTGACAAACATGTTGCTTGACGCGATCAAATCGGGCGGCGACAGATCGGATATCGTAAACGGACTAAGGTCGAAAACCTTCCGCGGTTTGCATTCCACAATTTCGTTTTTCGACGACAACTCGAATCACTGCGTACATATCCTTCAATTCAAGAAAGGAAATATTATCGACCTTGGCGAAGTGAGCAGCAACTGAGAGTTTCCGAACCTAGTTTAAGTCAAAGGGGGCAAAACGATGGCGAAAAATTCGAATCAATCAGAGGTGAAACGACACACGTTGCGCGAGTGGCCTGAGAGCGAAAAACCGCGCGAAAAACTTCTCTCCCAGACCGCAACAAAACTTACCGATGTGGAGCTCCTCGCAATCCTTCTCAGGACAGGAACCAGAACAAAATCCCTCTCACGAACCGCGATAGATGTCGCCAGGGATGTGCTGATGATGTTTGATAATTCTCTCGAAATGCTTTCGTCGAGGGACGCTCTCGAATTGTCAAACATTGCGGGAATTGGAAAAGTGAAGGCGGTTACTCTTGTCGCCGCGTTTGAGCTTGGGAGGAGGATACAAATCAATCCAAGCAGAGAAACAGCGCTTCTCAACAATCCTGAAGCTGTTCATAAATTTGTCATGAGAGATTTCGCGGGCGAAAAGCGGGAGGTGTTCAGAGTGGTTGCACTGAGCACATCCGGCAGGGTGAAACGTGTAAAGACAATGACCGAGGGAACGCTAAGTGCGAGCCTTGTCGATGCGAGGGCTGTATTTAAATTCGCGATTCTCGAAGATGCTGCGAGCATCATTGTTGTACACAATCACCCGAGCGGGAAGCTCGACCCGAGCAGGGAAGACATACAAATCACCAAAGATCTCGTTCACTCCGGGGAATTCTTAGACATCCCCGTCCACGACCATTTGATCGTAGGGCCGACAGGGTATTTGAGCATGAAGAACGCCGGATACATTTGAGTGAACAAGTGAGCTTGAGCGGTTAAAGTAAAACCTCTGTTCACCGTCCACTTTTCGGCATTTCGTTCTAACTGGTAGCAGTTTCCTGCTGCTTCTTCATATACGTCCCGAAGACAAAATCCCAAATCGGCGAACTGACTCCATAATTCCCATCAGGATCCATATAATGGTGGCGCATGTGCTGCTGCTTCAGATATAGTGAGACTTTTCCCCGCAGGCTGAAATGATGAACCGCGTAATGTGTCAGGTCATACGTGAGATAACCGAGTATGAATCCTGCAAAGAATGGGGGCAAGAGCTGGTCCCCGAGAATATTTTTGAAAAGAAAATAGAAAAGAAGAGCTAAAGGAATACTGACTACTGGGGGCATCACAAGTCGGGTGGAATCGTTCGGGTAGTCGTGGTGAACGCCATGAAACATAAAGTGGATCTTTTTTCCCCATTCGCTCTTCGGCACAAAGTGAAAAATGAACCTGTGAAGAGTATATTCCGTGAAACTCCAGACCGCAAGCCCAAGTATGAACAATGAAAACATACGAGCGAAGTTTATGTGCGCTTCTGCAGTTTCATAAATCATGTAACCGATAACAGGTAAGTAAATCATTGCCGGGATTGACGGGTGCACATGGGAAACAAATTCGAGAATGTCGCTGTCGAACATCCTTGCCGATTCATCTTTGTTTGAAACATATCGCTTCATGGTGATGATCCTTCTATCAAAGTCAGTTTTAGTGAATTTCTAAATCTCTATCCTGCAATTGCGCGGAAGCTGTCCTTCGGATACAGGAGATGAAGGACCTTCCGATCGAAAATTCGGATTCGAATCCTTCGATCTATCTCTAAAACTGAAACGAAGGCGAAATAATTCCCCGATTTGCTATAAAATGGAGAGCTCTTGTTTCCCTGCGGAGAACCTCGGGGGTTCCCGCCGAAGAGAAGCTCGCTGGAACCTGGTGTACTCGATGGGTGTCTGATGACCTTCGGCAGAAGAGGTCTTCGGACAAATCACCCCAACTTAACGGCTATTCTCTTTCAGACTTGGCGTTGTAGACGATCTTCCGGATGGTGTCGAACCGCAAATATGGATATTCATCCTGGATCTTCTCAATCGCATCGCCGACACTCATGTAGTTTCGCAGGTCTTTGAAGCGGCGCTTGATCTGGTAATCTCTAACCGCCTTATAGTCCAAGAGACTGTTTTCGATCAGCTTTTCGTAGATCTCGTCCGTGAGAATATCGCTCAGGGGGTTCTCGATCTGTTTCTTTTGTACCTTCTTTTTTTCCGAGGGAAGAACCTTTTCCATGTTTTCCTCGCTTATCCTTTAGTGAGACTTAATTTTAACATACATTATCGAAGTCTCTCTTTTCCCTCCGATTGTGTTCTTCTATTCGTTTTCATATGCCGTCAAATAATGACCTTGGTTGCTGGTTTAAATCTAACACTTTCGTCAGTGGTCTCCTGTGGGCTATATCAACCACCTCACGAGAGCGCTTATTTCGTCTGTGGGCTCTACTGGATTCGAACCAGTGACCTCTCGCGTGTGAGGCGAACGCTCTGAACCAACTGAGCTAAGAGCCCGCGTCACCTTGAAAATCTATCATCAAGCAAAAAAAGAGCAGGCTTCCACACACTACAATCGTTCTGTGGGCTCTATCCCGCAAAGCGGGATGACCTCTCGCGTGTGAGGCGAACGCTCTGAACCAACTGAGCTAAGAGCCCGCCTCACCTTGAAAATCTATCATCAAGCAAAAAAAGAGCAGGCTTCCACACACTACAATCGTTCTGTGGGCTCTATCCCGCAAAGCGGGATGACCTCTCGCGTGTGAGGCGAACGCTCTGAACCAACTGAGCTAAGAGCCCGCGCCGGCTTGTAAATCTGTCATCAAACAGAGAAAGAACAAGCGTTCACACACTGCAATCGTTTCGTGGGTTCTATCCCTCAGAGCAGGATGACCTCACGCGTGTGAAGCGAACGCTCTTATCCGCTTGGGCTGAGAGCCCAGAATAATGAATAATCTAACACACAGTCGGTTGGTAATCAAGAAAATCCCCGTGATTTTCGTCGTTTTTTCCCTATCCACCCATCTAACTCAAGAAACCGAAGGCTTTGCATTTTCAATTGGTTTCACTTAGGACGAGATTGCAATCATATGGTTTAAAATGCATTATCGGACACCTACCGAAGCGTGTTTCAGCACTTGTGAATTTCGAAGGTACCCATTGCAGACACGGCAAAAGAGGTGCCCTTTGGGTCGAAACACTAAATCCCGGCTGATTCAAGGACTTCTACCGCTACTTCATACTTCTTGAAGGGCGGGAGCAGGTAAGCCCCTGCAACAGCAGACTTAGCCTCTCGGAGGAATTCCGACGAAATATCAATTCCAACCCGAACGGCATTCTCACCGGCGCGAGACATTCTCTCTCTTACCTTTTCAGGTATGTTTATTCCGGGTATTTCATGATGAAGGAATTCCGCATGCTTGTAACTTCGAAGGGGAAGAACTCCTACTATGACCGGAATGTGCAATGGTTCTACCGCCCTAATGAATCTCTCAAGAACACCAATCTCGTAGATCGGTTGAGTGATAATCACTTCCGCTCCCGATTCGACCTTGCGACCAAGTTTTTCTATCTCGTAGCCGAATTTATCCGCAGATGGATTCGCGGCACATGCGATAGTAAAAGATGTTGTCTCGCCAATGGGATTTCCAGCGGAGTCCCGTCCACAATTCATGTTCTTTATTATCTTGATAAGTCCCACCGAGTCGACATCGAAGACTGATTTTGCCTGGGGGAGATCGCCGATCTTTGCGGGGTCGCCAGTAATCACCAGAATATTCCTTAATCCCAGCGCATGCGCCCCTAGAAGTTCAGCTTGCAAGCCGATCATGTTTCTGTCTCGCGTGGCTAAGTGGGTGATAGCTTCGATTCCAACCTCCTGCTGAATGATTCTTGAGATTGCAACCGAGCTCATTCTTATTCTTGCCCGCGCTCCATCCGTGACATGCACCGCATCGAATCCGTTCTCTTTGCAGAAGCGTGCCCCCTCGATGACGGTCGAAATATCGAGGCCGCGAGGAATATCGAGTTCCAGGGTCGTGATGAATTTTTTTCCGATTTTTCTCGAGAACTCAGACCGTGTTGAAACTTTTTCTGCTGTCGGTCCCTTGCTGGGCAGAATTCTCTTCCTAGGGGTGGTTATAGACTCTCGTAATCCTGCTGGCCGAGCGGACCTCACATCGCGGACGGCTTCCGCAATTGCTTTGATGTGAGAAGGTGTTGAGCCGCAACACGCTCCGATAACTGTAACGCCAGCTTCAACAAGCTGCTTTGCATAGGTTGCGAGATATTCCGGCGTCGCATGATAAATTGATCTCCCGTCTACAAGTGTAGGAATTCCCGCAGCAGGTTGAGCCGACAGAACGAGATCTTCAGAAGACATCGATTTTATCAGCCCGTACATTCTCTGCGGGCCCACCGTGCAGTTCGATCCGACAACATCCACACCTTTAGATTTAATATGTCTCACAACTTCAACAGGAAAATCGGTAGCCAAGATTGCGCCATCTTCGGAAAATGTCTTCTGAGCAATTATCGGTATTTCAGGCGAGATTTCTTTCACGGCATCGATAGCGGCGTCCAGCTCGTTTAGATCAATGAATGTCTCAAGTATCAGAAGATCGACTCCGCCTTTGACGAGAATTTCTACCTGTTCTTTAAAAACTTTTTTCGCATCGGCGATTTTCGTCTTACCAAGAGGTTCAAGGAGTTTCCCGGTCGGTCCGACAGCGCCGGCGACGTAGACATTCTCCCCGGCGGCGCGCCTAGCGATTTTCACTGCAGACTCGTTTATCTCGTTTATTTTATCGGCAAGATGGTACGCCTCGAGGCGCATCCTATTGGCAGAAAACGTGTTCGTCTCGATGATTTCCGCGCCGGCTTGAATATATTCGCGGTGCGCACGTTCCACAATGTCCGGGTTCTTTATATTATGAATCTCCGGCGGCAGCTCGTCATATTCATACAGTTCGAGAAGCGTCCCCATTGCACCGTCGCACACGATAACGCCGTCTTTGAGTCTTTCACGAAATGGTTTCTTCATTTTACCAAAATAATGTGACCGTTGAGAATTTCTTCGAACTAAAAGTTATGAATTTCCGAAGCTAATTCAAAAAAACCGTTGAATTTGGGTAGTGGGCTCTTTTGAAATTAAGAAAAGATAAAATCTGACCACTAATTGCACGAATTGCTTTTTGTCGGACACAAATGCGCACGAATAAGGCTTTCCATTCGTGTCATTAAACATAATTGAATTTATTAGTTTTATTCTGCCGAAGGCATCCCTTCGGGAGTGTTCATATTTCTTTTCTAGGAACAAAGTAGCCCACTACCTGAATTTGCCTGAGTATGTCAGTCTCCACCGTGACAAAATCATTGCAAATTCTTGACAAAATTGTGATAATCGTTCATTCAGATTCTTATATGTTAAGTGCATGAATTTAAGCAGAAGGAGATGAGTTTATGAAGAAGAGACGTTTACTCGCATTCGGGACGCTTTTGCTTCTTCCATATTTGATCAGCGTGGATGGTGATTCATCGAGTGTTCCCGGCACGTTTATCGAATTTGCTATCAGCAAAGGGCTCTACGCGGATGTCACCAGAGATTGCAGTGGGAACGTGGTAAGCGTTGACAAGCGTAATTTCTGGGATGCAGGAGCCAAGGTAGTGCACAGAGTTTCCGTTCTTAAAGTGACAGCGGATGCGGGAGCGACAACTGGCGACAATAATGATGTGACCACGAATTATGAAAACGTCCCTCAAGCAGTTCAGGGGGAGTATTCAACAACCGAGCAAACGGAAACGCGAGTAACTCCATACGCGAGTGCCACGGTCGGCCTCGACACGAAGTATTTCGGACTCGATTTAGGCGGGGCACTTCTCTTCGAAAAAGGCGGTACAAGACCGATACCCGCAGGGAATCTCCGAATTGGACTTGAAGACATTCTTTATCTCTCTTGCGGAGTTGCACAGAACACAAACCTATTTGGGGGCAGCTCGCTGGTGGATTTGGGAATCGGGATTGGCACAGGTAAACCGGGGTCACTCTTGTGGCTCGGGATCGGTGGAATCCCTTATGATGGAACTGTATTCTCGGCGAAACTCGACTACCCAGTATCAGACAAGATTGCCATTCAGCCTCGGATTGGAATAGGGCTTGAGCAATTCGGCGAATACAGCGTCAGCTTAGGGATGCGAATGGCGCTGTGAGCTGTGAGAGACAATTCGCTCTGTTATCTCGATGCCGATCCCTTAAGTTCCGACTCCGTTTAGCACCCAAACAGAAAGGTGGCACTGCTGAGACATTCGGCGATGATTGCCACATGGGCTGAAGTAGCGAATTATGTTCCACTCTGGTTATGAAATCAATTTCTGGAACCGGCCTGAAATGTTTAAGGGAGCTTCGACCGCAGCAGATTTCATGTAACATTTGACTCCACAAGCCAGTATATTATTTCTTATAGCAATGGAGAAATGCAACTGCGAATAGGTCTCTGTGTCGTCGTGTCTTCTCTCATCTCTCTTTATGGCGCATCTGTGCTGTCTCAGAGTGTGTACACAATTTCCGGCCGGATCATAGATTCAAAGACTGGCGAGTCCCTACCATCTGCAAGTGTGCGCATCTCGGGCTCAGAAAGAGGTACGATCACCAATCTGGATGGCACGTATCTTATTTCACTTCCGGCAGGTGATTATACTCTCATCTACAGCTACGTGGGTTATCAAACAGATTCCGCGAGTGTTGCGCTTACGGGCAATATGCGTGAAGATGTCAGGCTCGAACCGGCAAACATAGTCCTTCCGGAGATAATCTCCGTTGCGGAAGACCCGGCCTACGCGATCATCCGAAAGGCGATCGAAAAAAAACATCAATGGGCAAAGCTTCTTCGATCGTACGATTTCAAAGCATTTACAAGACTGGCAATCTACAGGGATACTTCCCTCGCGGGAATCACTGAATCTTACACGGATGGTTACTGGCATGAAGGCGATTCGCTTCACGAGGTGGTCATTCAAAGACGTGAGACTAAAAACTTGCCCGAAGCGGGATTCATACCGTCGGTCGGCGAGATAATAAATTTCACGGATGAGATGATCGATTTTGTCGGGTACAAATTTGTCGGTCCGATTGCAGAGAATGCTCTCGATTATTATAAATACAAACTCCTCAGAACATTTGAGAAGAACAACATCGTGGTGTATGAGATTGAAGTCGTTCCAGATTCTAGAATTGTTCCACTTTTTGCCGGCAAGATTTCAATTGCCGATTCTTCATACGCGGTGATGGGGATCGATTTCCATCCTAACGAGGCATTCAGTATTCCTTTTCTGACCAACCTGAAACTGGATTTTAGTCAGCATTACTCTCTCTACAAAGATACGTTCTGGATGCCGACCGACATAGTAACTGACTTCGGAATGAAGATCCAATTTGCAGGAATGTCGCTTCCGAAACTCGTTGTGAGTGAGACGTCGGACATTTACGATTATGCGCTGAATACTGAAATCCCCGATTCGATATTTCAGAAACCCGCTCTTGCTGTCGACTCAAGCGCGACAAAGTTTGATTCCACATTCTGGAGCACGCATGAAGTTCTGCCGCTGACTGCTGCCGAACAGAAAGGATATGAGACACTCGACAGCACGCAGACTCTGGCAAAACAATTCAAACCGACTGGCGCCACGGCAACTCTTTTCGGTCAAGGTGGACTCCTTTCATTCTTCAAATACGTCGATATACGATTCAATAGGGTTGAAGGCTGGTTCCTTGGCGGAAACTACACGCAGACCCCCGGTAAGAAACATACCGGGGTGTCATTTTCAAACGAAGGATCTGAAATTTTCCGGTTCACCGGCAGTTGGCAACTCAATCTCGCAGCGGGTTATGGAATCTCTGACAAGACTTTCAAGTGGCGGGTCGGCGGAGCGTATCCATTCACTTTTCACTTCGCAAGTGACAGCATAAAAACACATAATTTTGTGCCTCAGGATGAAATAGGCGCGGACGTCTATCGTGACATCAGCCATTATCCAGAAGACGATTTCTTCTCTTCTCTTACGACCACGATAACTTCACTTTTCGGATGCAATGATTATTACAATTACTACATGACTTACGGGTGGACGGCGCACTACTCCGTCGAGCCGCTCCGAAATCTCAGCGCCACCGCATTCTATTTATCGGAAGACGAAACAAGTGTCGTGAACCACGCGAATTTCCGCATCCTTTCATTCGATAACACCTACCGATTGAATCCGCCGATCATGGCCGGAGAGATGCGAAGCGTGAAATTGGACGTCCATTACGGGGACGAGAGAGCACCGCTCGGCATACTGCCGGTAAACGCCATTGAACTTTCTGCCGAGTATTCGTCGCCATCACTGCTGGCAAGTGATTTTCATTTCAGCCGGTATCACGTGACGGCATCGTACCACTTCGATACATTCTTGACGGATTATCTTCTCCCACCTCAAATGCAAATGATGTTCTCAAGCGGCATTTCAACCGGCACGCTGCCGGTGCAAAGGGAGTTTGTGCTCGACTCACAGATTGGAGGACTCGCGCCTTTCGGAGTCCTGAAAACCGCTCAGCCGGTAGAGTTTGCAGGCGACAGGTTTGTTATGGTTTCGGTGGAACAAAACTTCCGCAACGTTCCTTTCCTGCTTCTCGGTATTCCCTATGTTTACAAGCAAGGGCTGGAAGTTCTGATCGATGTTTCAGCGGCACAGTCATGGCTCAATGGAAAATCGACCACGAACGGCTGGTATTACGAAGCCGGAATCGGCCTCGGAAAAATTCTCGGACTGATCCGCATGGACTTCACTTACCGTGTGAGCAGGCCCAACGTGCTTTTCTTCAGCGTCGGGATGAGCAGCATACTGTAGGCGCGGAAATGGCCTAGGGGGGATTGATGGAATACTGGAGTAATGGATAGTTGGAATGTTGATCTATGGGTTCGAGATTTTTTCTTCCACCAGGTTTGGCAAGTATGGGTGACGGTTTTACAAAGGAATACAAAGTGGATAAGCTTGTCTATCTCGAATCCGCGAATGATGTGAGGGTGGCGATAAAAAGGGAGAAACAAATCAAGAAGTGGTATCGGAAATGGAAGATAGAACTGATTGAGGCGGAAAATCCCGACTGGAACGATTTGTACGAAGTACCGGTCTCTCTAAAGTGAAGGTGTCCACTTCAATGCTTTGTCATTCCCGATCTAATCGGGAATCCACACTTTGGAAGACATCGTCCCTTCAATTTGTTCTGGTTATCTCACGGACTGGATTCCCGCTTCCGCGGGAATGACAGAGCGTGGGGTTATGTCATTTCGGCGAGTCCCTCCTTCTTCACGAACGGACGATGAGAAATTCTCTGCGAGAGTCCTCAAATGTTAATTTAGAAGTCACCAATAGTAGATTCCTCCACGCGTTTTCCTCGCTCACACGACGAAAACTTGGTCGGAACGACAAAAGAGCGAATTTGTCACCTCTCCTTCCCGGGGCTGGGGGTTACCCTGCGACAGTCGATCGGTAATAAGCGAATCGGTTTGAAGTTCATGGATTAAAGAAATAAATTTGGAAGTTAAATGGGCGGCAAAGAAAAAGAAAACAAATGCTACGTGTAGATCGGACCGAATCGGGTTACATATACGAAATGGGCAGTTACAGTAGTTGTGCGCATGGTGCACCTCAACAAGTCGCACATAGGCAATGTTAAATTCAGATAAGTTCCTCGCCGCGTTCAAAGATATCGAGTATCATCTAAGGAAGACCATGCAGGATGAGAAGAGACGATTGAGGTTTTACGATCTCCTAGATCAATGCATAGCTAAGATTCCCGCTCTTGAGCATTTCCAGGATGACTTGAAAATGTACGCCAATTTACGCAACACCCTAGTCCACGAAAATGTCATTATCGTTGAACCCAATCAACGTGCTGTTGAGGATATTGAGAGGATACGAGAATTCATTCTCAGACCTCCAAAAGTTTTTCCAACATTTAAGAGAGAGGTCTTGACCCTTCAAAAGACTGATAGCATCGGCAGTGCCGTTGAATTGATGCAGAGGTTTAATTTCTCGCAGATTCCTGTTCTTGACGGTCAGAGGTTTGTGAATCTTCTCACCTCAAATACAGTGGCTCGTTGGTTGGGTAAGTCGGTTCACGAAGAGATCTTCAGCCTGGCCGAGACGAACATCTCCAAGGTTCTCCAGTTCACTGAGGATAAGGACGTGTTCGAATTCCGTTCCAAGACAACGACCATCTTTGAGGCAATACAACTATTTAAGCGATTTGAACATGATGGAAAACGACTGGAAGCACTACTCATAACTCCTTCTGGGAGTCGATCTGAACTGATAGTTGGCATAATGACGATATATGATCTGCCTAGAGCGATCAAGTTAATCGGTGAGTAGATGAGTTGCACTCAGCGTGTAACAATGGTGGCAACGGCGTTCGCACATTTTTGAAAACACGCAGGGAATATGGAGTTCGCTCAATCCCGCTTACTGGATTTGATGGAAATGGGAGGTGGGATGAAGCCAGATTGAGTTATGTAGGCTGTATTTCTTCAAACTCACCTCGACAAATTGTCGCCACCATGGTCGCGCGTGCAGATATTAGAGATCTGTTGCTTTATCCAATTGAGGTACGACCGTAAATCTATTATGTTTTGATCGTCAGGAAGAACTTAATCAAGGAAAAAATAATGACGTCCCTATTCTTAGTTGTTGCTTTTATGGCTACATCTCTGGCTTTCGCTCAAAGAACAGTTGCAGTTGACTCTCTAACCCATGACACCCTTTTTACAAAGCCGCTGTGGTTTGACCATGACTTTACTGACGGGGACATTAAATGGGGGAAGGCATTGCCCTTCAATGTGTTCCCAATTCAGGAATATGAGACTGAAGGACATACAGTTGACATTGGGCAAATGCGTGGATACGGCTACGACACTACCTCATTTAACGATGACGAAATAATGAATGGCGGAACGTTAACCGTCTGGCAACTCGATGGCAAGGTTTATATAGCACAATACGAAGCTCAATGCTTTCACCCCGAAAATCTTATTAAACGGATCTCCCGTAACTACGGAAAACCCCAGAAAAAATCTGCCGCAAAAGGGGTGAGCATGCAAAAAGTTTTCACTGAGGCCTACACTTGGCAGAATACGCATGTGCAAGTTACTCTAACGGTGTTAAAATCCGTTTGGGGTTGGGTCGGCAAACTTGCAGTCGTCAAATTGCCAGAAGGATCTAGACTTTTGAAGTATTGGATTGATGCACAGAATAACACCCAATGGATAAATCAATTTACTCGCCACAACACGCACGACGTGAATCTTAACCCAATTTAAAGACGCCATAATCACAATCAAGAATGCCAGGAAAAACAAATCAAGTAGAAAAAGATGCTTGTGAAAGATTGTATCACCTTCTCGCTTTAAGTGTTCCCTCTTTGATCTTTTCCTCAACAGTAAGTATCTCTGCTCTTCTTCCGTAATACACACCAGCCGGTGTAATATTGTCGAAAGAGTCGTGGTAGCATTCATTGTTGCAGTAGTCGATGAGGTGACGGACCTAGTTTCCCAGTTCCCAAGGCAGAGAGTATTTCAACGGGTTGCTAAAAAATTCGCCTCATAACCTTACCACCTGCTATTCATTCTCCGAAAACTTTCGTCAAGCTCAGCCCTCGAAGCTTTGATGGAGCCTTCCGTCATCCCGTAACCGATTTCGAATACATCATTTTTCAAACCCAGCATCACGGCAGCAACAAATTCCTCAGGCGTTAGGCCTGCTTTATAATTGCCTCGCTTGGCTCTTCCTTCTGGGTTTAATTCCGTATCAACACCCGGCGGAACCACCTCGAACACTTTGATCCCGATCTTGGAAAGCTGATGCCTGAGTGCCATGGAGAATGCGTGGAGTGCAGCTTTGGTCGCACTGTATACGGGCATCCTGGCGGCGGGCACAAAACCCAATCCGGATGAAACATTGATGATCGCGGCCCCTTTCTTTCCGGCCAAATACGGAATCAACATGCCGGATAAGATTATCGGGGCTTCTAGGTTTATCTTGATTTCGTTTTCTCCGGCTAAGAATTCACCAGCGCCTTTTGTGAAATCTACATCCCTTTGAATCCCGGCATTGTTTACCAGTACGTTTAAGTCGCTGAACTTAGTAGTAACCCATTCCACGAGCGTCCTTCGATCAGCTTCGTCGGCTACATCACATGCTCTGATATGGAGCCCCGGATGTTTCTTCTGAGCTTCGAGAAGTCTCCCTTCCCGCCGGCCGCAAATTATCACTTCGCTCCCCGCTGTCAAGAATGATTCGGCAAAGGCATAACCTATGCCCGTTGCTCCGCCCGTAACTAATACTGTATTACCTGAAATTTCCATTTGAAATAGACTCCGTAATTTTTTGTCGAGAGATTAAAAAGATAGAACACAGATAGGCATAGATGAAACGGATTCTCGCAGATCAAGAAATTGAAAATTAAATCTGTGAAAATCAGTTCCCTTACTATCATCCGTGTTCTATTTTTTCCTTGTCGGATATCCAACCGTCTGGCCAAAGAGCACACGCTGCTCGGCACGCAAATTCAATTTTGCCGAAAGAGCAGGCTTGTTGCAATTATGAAACCATGCCGCCAGACCTTGAGAAGCAGCGAACAGATATACGTTGCCTGCAATGAGTCCCGTATCGACAAAATAATATGATTTTTGAACCTCAGGATCCTGGAGTCCAGGTTCCTGATAACCGGATGTGTGAGAGAGTCTGTTGATATCCACGACGTAGATGAGCTGAACTGGAGCCTTCATTATGAAATCCGCCTGGCCAGCACCGATCGCCAGCCCACGTAGATCGCCCGCAACAACTGGATCGAGCCTATGATGGAATGCGTCATATAGATAGACTCCTTCCTCCATGGCGACATAAAGATCGATCTCCTGCGAGTTACTTGCCGATGCGGCGGTTCTTCCGGGGATTTCAAACGGCCCCGTCTTACGATTTACTCCACACGCCGCCCAGAGTAAGTTTGAAATTACCTGCAAAGAAAGTTTTCTGTCGCTTATCTCGCGACTGGTTCTTCTTTGCTGCAGGGCCTTTACTACTGACGTACCGCGACTCAGCGCAGGCTTAGGCAGCTTGATCGGCAGCAGTTCACCTGAAGAAGCGTATCGAGCCACCGAAATGGTACGAGGATCTTTCATTTTTCTCTTGGAAACCATAGAATTTTCCTTTCGTCTTAATGTCGGTCAGCAATATAATAACAACTAATGCTCAATCCTTTCCTGGCAAACTTTTCTTTGATGATATTTATCAGTAAAATGAACGGCAGAACATTCAATCTTAATTCTAATATGCCTATTCATCAGTATCTTACATAAGGACAGAATCATGACACCATCACAAGACAGGCCCTATACGGTCGAATATTATTACAAAGCTAAGTGGGGACATGCAGACGAATTTTTACAACTATACAAAAAGAACCATCAACCGATTCTCAAAAAGAGGATGGAGCTGGGACACATATTGAAGCTTACCATGGTCAAGCCGCGTCTTCATGCAACCGAGGACTCACGGTGGGACTTCAGAGCAACGATCGTGTGGAAGAACATTCAGGTAACAGATGAGGGCTTCAGCGAAGCGGAGCTTGCCCGCCTGCTTTATCCGGATTCAGAGACTCACAAAAAAGAAGAGCAGCGTCGGTTCGAAATTCTGAAGGCACATTGGGATGTGCCGGTAGTAGAGGTTGATCTGGAAAAGTAAGTGCTTTTTCTTTCGCAATCTTTCAGCATGGGAGCTAATAATCTATCGCGGGCAATCGCCGTAACTCTGAACCAGTGAATCCGTATCATAAATTGCAGATTCCAGCTTTACTTCCGCGGTCAGGTGGCGCAGTGCTCCGTTGGAAGATTGTAATCCTGCCGGTCTGAAAACCATTGATGTAGATTCCGAAACTTCTGCCTAACATTTCTTTTTCCAATTGCCACGGCAGAACCGTCAAATAAAACATAGAAGATAGCCGTCTGATAAGAATAAGAACGACGTCGCACCGCAAGGTTGTGTTAACCCTGGACAGGGCTGGTACTGCCTCTGTTTGGATTCTCCCGCAAATTTCGCAGACTCCGTCGTGAGCTCAGTCGAACGATGAACGCTGATGACATATCTGCGAAAATCTGCGCGATCAGCGGGAAACAAATATCTTCTGGTAGCTCGAAAATTGAAATTGAGCCACTACTACAGGGCTTGACAACGGAATCGGGAGATGTTATATTATGACCGTCAAGTCATATTTCGACTATGCAGTATCATTTCCGACTTTGGAGTTTGATGTGAAAGGTTTTCATTCCAACATTTCTGAAAATAGCCGACATGTCCTATCCCGAAAGGAGCGCGAGAAGCAATTGCGACAGCGGGAGATATTGAGTTCGGCCCGGGAACTCTTCCTCCAAAAAGGGTACCATAACACAACCCTTGAGGAAATAGCTCAGCACGCAGAGTTCGGCAAAGGAACGATTTACAATTACTTCAGCAGTAAAGAGGAGCTCTTTTACGGTATACTCGACGACCTGATAGATGAAGTCCATGAGACTGCACAGTCGTCAATCAATACCCCCGGCAATATCCGCAGTAAATTCACAGCATACGCAAAGAGAATTGTTTCTTATGCAGAGGTAAACTCCGATATCTTTCAGCTGATCGTTCGTGAAATGCACAGCTTGAACTCTCCCAATAGCGACGCCAAATTAAGAAACCTCAAACGACGCTACGCAAACGTCATGCACCTCCTTGCCCAATTGATCAAAGATGAAATAGAAGAGAAAAAAATCAGAAAACTGGATCCTCTCAGATTGGCGACGTTATTCGACAGCATGGTTCAATTCTTTTGCATTAATCATTTCGGGCCGCACCGACTCGAGAAAATCGATAATATCGACGACGAAGTTGCCCTTATAGTCTCTGTTTTTTTCGATGGAATTTCAGAACCAAAACCGGAAGGATAACTTGATGAGAATGAGGAACGCCGCTCAAATAAACGTTCGAGCTTTGGTTCAAATAGGCCTCGTGATTGTTCTATGCGGTACCGCCCGGGCACAGGAGCCACAGAAATTTGTATTGACTCTTGACAAAGCCATCTCAATCGCACTTGAGCAAAACCGCGACGTCTTGATCGCTGACCAGGACCGTTATAAGGCAGACGCGCGGATTGCCGAGGCTCGGTCTGGCGCTTTCCCACAGCTTTCTGTTTCCGCTCAGTACATGCGGTACATAAATCTGCCGGTAATTTTTTTGCCAGCGAATTCGCCGCCATTTAATCCAACCACCTCCACCATATCCTTTGCCATCGGCTCTAACAATGCTTACCAGGGCGGCTTGACGCTGACGCAGGCCCTCTACAGTCACCAGGTTGGAGTCGCACTCGACATCGCAAATACATACAAAGATTTTTCCGATGCGAGTTACGAATCAACAAAGCAAGGGGTGATCCTCGGCGTGAAGAAGGCTTTTTACGGAGTTTTGCTGATGCAGAAGCTTGTCGAGGCAAACAAGCAGGGGTTTGATGTCGTGAAGGCAAACTACGAGAATATCCAGTCGCTTTACAAACATGGTCAAGCGGCGGAATTTGATTTGCTCCGCGCAGAGGTACAGGTTGCGAACACGGAACCGTCCGTGATATCATCCGAAAACAATCTCGTCCTAGCGATGAATGGCATGAAAAGTCTTCTCTCTATCCCGCTTGACAGCAATGTGGTCGTCGAAGGCAATTTCACATTTACCGAGATTCCGCAGTCCGTGCTTGAGCAGGGAACGCACGGTGCACTTGCAACCAATCCGTTAATACAGGCGCTTTCTTTCCAGGAATCGATGCTCGATAAGAACATTAGTGTGGAGCAATCGGGTTACTTCCCCTCGGTTTACGCCTTTGGGGCGTACCAGTGGCAGACAGAGGATAACACGTTCCAGTTCAGTAACTATTTGTGGGCAAAGATAATGAATGTCGGAGTGACGATATCGTGGAACCTATTCGACGGTCTAAGAACGCCTGCTCGGGTGGAGCAGGCAAGAATCGACCTGAGGGAACTACAATACACAAAATTGAAGGCCGAAGAAGGCCTGACAATCCAGGTCCAATCCGCACTCCTCAAGATGAACGAAGCAAAGCGGCGGATTGAGGGGCAGGAGAAAAACATCGAGCAGGCGGAGAAAGCTGTCAGTATAGCTCAGACGAGGTACAAGAGCGGACTCGGGACGCAGCTTGAACTCTTGGATACTCAGGTCGCGATGACGCTCGCACAAACGAATTATGCCCAGGCAATTTATGACTATCTGGTTTCGGAAGCGGATTGGGAATTCGCAGTCGGACAAGGTAAATAACTTAACCGCAAAGAGCGCAAAGATTGAACACTTTTCTAAAAATGTCGCAACGCCCGCAGAGAAAAACATTTCCTTTCATTCATTCCTTTTGTGTCCTTTGTATTTCCGTTGCGCCCCCTACAATTAATGGGCATAATTTGACGATTAACCAATCACCCGATAAATATTCTCGACATGGTAAATGTATAGGAGGTTGAACTTGAACAAAAGAGTTTATTCAAGAAAGACATTTTTTGCAACGGCTTTGTTTGCCTGTATATTGGCGGCCGGTTGCGGAAAGCCTCAGGGCGAGCAGAAGAAACAATCCATGGCGGCAACAATCCCGGTCGATGTTGCAGGTGCTAACCGCCAGACACTCTTCGTGACGAAGCAATTCTCCGGCACACTTGAGGGAGAGGAGCAGGCGAACATAGTGCCGAAGATCTCGGAGAGGATAACTGTGTTAAATGCTCAGGTCGGCGAATCCGTGAGAGCCGGGCAGGTACTTGTCGAGCTTGACAAGAGCGGCGCGACATCACAATTCTATCAGGCGCAGGCGGCTTTCAACAATGCCGAAAAGACTTTCGAGCGAATGAAGGCACTTTACAATGAAGGTGCGATATCCCTTCAGTCGCTGGACGGGACGCAGACTGCCTACGAAGTTGCTAAAGCCAATTTCGAGGGGGCGAAAAGCGCTGTAGAGCTTGCAACTCCAATCCCAGGAGTCATAACGGCTGTCAATGTAAACATCGGTGACCTAACGACACCGGGCGAAGTACTTATAACAGTGGCGAAGATTAATCGGATGAAGGTGAACTTCGACGTAAACGAGACCGAGCTTTCGAATCTAACAGTTGGTCACGGTGTGCAGGTCTACTCGGAAGACCGCCCCGGGACGAAAGTCAACGGGCAAATTGTTCAGCTTTCCAAATCCGCGGACGTTCGGTCGCGCACATTTCAACTGAAAGCGGCATTTAACAATACTCCAGACAACTGGTTCCGACCCGGAATGTTCTGCAGGGTAAATGTGCCGATCTCGTCCCAAGCGGGTACGCTCGTGGTCCCAAGCACGGCGGTCCTTAGTGACGGCATTACGAGTCGGGTATTCGTCGTCCGGAATGGAAGATCATTTCAGCAAATAATTTACGCTGGAGTCACGGATGGAAAGAACACTGAAATCCTCGGTGGGCTTTCCGATGGAGATACTGTTGTGACGACAGGTTCAACCAACGCACGTGACAGCGGCTACGTCAGCATTGCGAACAAATAGGAATTTGCCGCAGAGACCGCAAAGACCACATTTTCAGATGAAGATATCGCAAAGCACGCAAAGGAAAGGGAGCTTACCCCTAGTTTCTTTCACGTCCTCTCTGCGTCATTCGCGGCCAAGAAGAGAAAGCGAGCAAACATAGATGAAACTTGCAGATGTATCGATAGAAAGACCTGTCTTTGCCACGATGATGATTCTGGCGCTTATCGTGCTTGGATTGTTCTCATTCATCAAACTGAACATCGACCAATTCCCTGATATCGATTTTCCTTATGTGACGGTTACAAGCGTCCTTCCCGGCGCTGGTCCCGAACAGATAGAGACCGACGTCACGAAAAAAATAGAAGATGCGGTAAACACCATCGGCGGGATAGACCACATCACATCCACCTCGCAAGAGGGTGTGTCAATTGTCATCATTCAGTTCAAACTTGAAGTGGAAGGGAAACAGGCGGCTCAGGACGTGCGCGAGAAGATTGCGGCAATCCGTGCAGACCTTCCGACAGACCTTGAGGACCCGGTAATACAGCGGCTCGATCCAGCAAGCCAGCCGATTTTTACCCTGACCGTATCCGGCGCGCGCTCTGAAAAGGAAATCACGACTTATACGAAGAACGTCATCAAGAAACGGATTGAGAACGTTCCCGGGGTTGGTGAGGTCGATCTCGTCGGCGGTGCCGAGAGAGAAATCCGGATTGCGTTGGATGCGGCGAAACTGCAAGCTTACGCCCTCTCCGTTCAGGATGTCATTCAGGCGGTTTCGTCGTCGAATCTTGAAGTTCCCGCGGGCAATTTGGTGCAGGGCCCGCGGCAACTTCTACTTCGGACTATGGGCAAATACACAAGCGTGGATGATTTCAACAAAGTCATAGTTTCAACTCCGGGTGGAAGACCTGTCCACCTCTCCGATGTTGCGCAGGTCATTGACGGCGTGAAGGAGCAAACAAGTCTCACGCGCGTCAACGGCAGGGGCGCCGTTGGCCTCAGCATTCTCAAACAATCCGGAAGCAATACCGTAAGGGTTGCGGAAAGCATAAACAACGAACTCGCAAACATAGAAAAAGAAATTCCGAGCGATCTAAAGATCACAATTGCCCGCGACAACAGTACTTTTATCCGTGATTCGGTCAACGACGTCCTGTTCGATATTTTATACGGAGGGCTGCTTGCTATTATCGTCGTGTATCTTTTTCTTGCAAATCTTCGCTCGACTATCATAAGCGCAATTGCGCTCCCGACATCCATTATCGCGAGTTTCATTATCATGTACGCGCTGAGCTTCACGCTGAACATGATATCGCTCATGGCCCTCTCGTTGGCAGTCGGACTACTCATCGATGATGCTATTGTCGTGATAGAAAATATCTTCAGGCACATGCAGCGGGGTGAAACGCCGATAGAAGCGGCGAAGGCGGCAACTGCCGAGATCGGGCTCGCGGTCATGGCAACGACGTTCACAATCGTCGCCGTATTTGTGCCGATCGCATTCACTCCCGGACTCGTCGGACGTTTCTTCTACCAGTTTGGAATTACAGTCTCTGTTGCGGTGCTGGTCTCCCTGTTCGTGGCATTTACGCTGACACCGATGCTTTCTTCACGGTGGCTCAGCAAGGCTGATGAAGAATTAGATAACAAAGGTTCGTTCCTGAGAAGAGGGCTTTATTACTTTAACCACTTCTTCCAGATTCTCAGTCAGAAGTACCAGAAGGCGATCAAATGGTGTCTTGGCCATCGCATAACAATTGTGTTGGGTTCATTCGCAATTTTCATTGTGAGTATCGTTGTCATGATCTTCTTTCTTGGCACATCCTTCTTCCCGACATCAGACCAGGGCGAATTCAACGTAGTAATCACTGCCGCTCCCGGAAGCTCGCTCGAACAGACAAGCGCAATATGTGCTTCGATTGAAAATGCGCTTCAGAAACAGCCGGAGGTGATCACTACTCTTACGACCATCGGCGCAGGAAATGACCCGGTCACAAAAGCAAATATACTTGTCAAGCTTGTGAAAAAGTATCAGCGCAAACGCGGCGTCGAGAGAATCATGGACGACATGCGAGTGGAGCTGCAGAATATTCCCGGTGCAAACATCTCCTACGGGGCGACAGGCGGGGTGGGTGGTCCCCAGAAACCCGTAATCATGAGCGTTCGCGGCGACGACTTGGCGACACTCAAGACGATCGCCGACCGCGTCGAGAATATTGTCCGTACGACACCAGGTGCGGTCGATGTCGAAAACAGCCTCGAGACTTCCAAGCCGGAGCTGAGGATCCGCATCGACCGTGAGAAAGCGTCCGACCTTGGAGTCAATGTTGGATTGATAGCCACAACGGCCCGCGCTCTAGTCGACGGATACGTCGCCACGAAATACCAGGAGGGTGAGGATCAATACGATGTGCGCGTCCAATTAAGAAAAGAAGACCGGACATCTCTCGAGAATGTGAACAACCTGAGCGTAAAGAGCAACAAAATCGTCGGAAACGGACAGAATCTTCTCGTGCCAGTGAGTTATGTTGCTGACGTCAACCAGAGCTCAGGTCCGTCGAAGATCAACAGGTTCGACCGCCAGCGTGAGATTCGCATCGACGCAAACCTTTCCGGGCGACTTCTGGGTCAAGTCCTCGGAAGCATCCAGAAACAGACGAACAAGCTTGTTGTTCCCGCAGGATACAATGTCGGCGTTGTGGGGCAGGGACAGATGCAGGCGGAGTCGTTTGCCAATATTTTTCTGTCGCTTGCTCTTGCTATAGTATTTATCTACATCGTCCTCGCGGCACAATTTGAAAGCTTCACATACCCATTCGCAATCATGCTTGCGCTCCCGATGTCGCTTATCGGAGCAGTGCTCGGCCTGCTGGTTTTCAACAGCGCGCTCTCAATGATGTCTATGATCGGGATAATCATGCTCATGGGGCTTGTGACAAAGAACGGCATCCTGCTTGTGGATTATACGAACGTGCTGCGTGACCGGGGACTGGAGAGGACTGATGCGCTCATCAATGCTGGAGCAACGCGGCTTCGGCCAATATTGATGACGACATTCGCAATGATTTTCGGTATGATGCCCGTTGCGCTCGGAGTGCGTGAAGGGAGCGAATTCCGCGCTCCGATGGGACAGGCAGTAATAGGCGGCCTCATAACATCGACACTCTTGACTTTGTTTGTTGTGCCGGTCGTGTATTCGATACTCGACGATCTCGGCAAAGTACTAAGAAAGAAATAGAACACCGATGATACTGAAAATACGGATTTGCACAGATTGAAAGCTATTCTGCACGAAGAAACAACTAACACGATTATCAAAGCGTTTTACAGAGTCTACAACAAGCTAGGATCGGGCTTTCTCGAGAAAGTCTATAGAAACGCAATGGCTCTTGAATTGACAAAGATGGGGTTGCAGGTTGAGCAGGAGAAGAATATTAAGGTTTACTACGACAGTGTCGAAGTAGGAGATTACTACGCTGATTTGTTGGTCAACGATCTTGTCATTGCAGAACTGAAAGCATCAGAGAGCCTGCGAGAGGAACACCAGGCACAACTCATAAATTATCTCAGCGCAACTGATATTGAAGTCGGCCTGCTGCTGAATTTCGGCAAAAAGGCTGAATTTAAAAGAAAAATCTTCACGAATGACAGGAAAAAAAGAACAATCCGTGAAAATCCGTTCATTCCGTGATTTCTGTGTTCAATTCTCTTAGCCCGGACAAGGAGGTATCATGAAAATTGCATTTTTGGTTTGCAACGATGTCGTTTCGCCACGCGTCATGAAACTGCTCGAGACCGCGGGAATCGATTATTACACTCGCTGGGAACATGTCAAGGGAAAGGGCCATGGTACAGATCCGCATCTCGACACTCGCAGCTTCCCCGGCACCAATGCGGTGTTCATGATAGCCTTCGAAGAAGAAACCTCACTGGATAGACTCGTCGAAGAGATTAATGAGGCCAACAAAGAAATTCCCAGACCGGACGACCACATCAGACTATTCCAGGTACCGCTGGAAAGAATAGTATAGCCTCTACCATCCCATTCTTTTCTTCAGTGAAGTTATATGCGCGACGTGGTGCTTGCCATGCCATGCGTACATCTGAAGCGTCCTCTCAAGAACACTGACGCCGCTCTCGGGATGGACGAATTTTCGCTGAAAGTCTTCTGGCTTCATCGAGCGAAGCAGAAGAACCCATCTCTGATGTAAACCTTCAAATAGTTTTAAAGACATCTCTATATCGCCCGTTCTTGCATCAGAAAGCTCAGCCCAGAGTTGCTGGTTATAAGGCTTAATTGTCGGCCCGGTCTCCGTTAGTGCAAGCCTGAACCTGATATAGGCGTTCATGTGGCTGTCGGGAAGATGGTGTACGACCTGCCTCACTGTCCATCCGCCGGGACGGTACGGCGTATCGAGCTGTTCATCCGATAATCTACTCACCGTGGCACGGAGAGCTGCCGGCGCTGCGGCAATATCATCTATGAATTGACTGCGCTTCAGATCGGTTACTTCCGGTTCCGGTCTGAACTTGCCTATTGGATAGCTCAAGTCTTCCATCGTGTTTCCCTTTTCATTCTGGTTTGTTCTTTACTTAACTGGAGCGATTACTTCGACTTCGCCGGCATGTTTGAACACCAAGGAAAATTTCACTTTTATCCCGGTTTTCAAATCTTCTTTTACGTCCATCAGCATGACATGATATCCACCGGGCTTGAATACAACACTCCCCTTCGCGGGTATGACCACAAAGCCTATCTCTTTCATTCCGACCATTCCGTTTTTTCTAAAAGATTCATGAAGCTGTGCCATCTTGGCGAACTCCGCCCTGACCGCATACAGAGTGTCTGGTTCGAAGGAAAAGTTTGAAATTTTGAAATACGCTGCGCTCATCATTCCTTTTGCGGCTGGTCGAACGTAACCGTTCTCAATCTTGATTCCAGAAACCGTAGACAGCAGACCGGATGCCGGAGCCTCGAATGCAATTGATGAGACCAATAGCAGCATAAGCATCAACCCAAAATCTCTTTTCCCTGTCATCTGTATCCAGTTTCCTGTCTTCATAATCTTACTCCAACGATTTTATGTCCTTGACGATTTGTCCGAAGTCAAGCTGACTTCCACTGTATGTCCCCCGGACTCTTCCTTCTTGATCTATCAAAACCGATTTGTCGATGTGGGTGATGTAATAAATAAGCTGACCGTCCTTCGAGTAGGAAGAATCTCCCGGAAAATATCTGACATCCATCGAGTATAGAACCGAATCCGTGTTTGCTTTTGAGCCGCTAAGGAAGCCCCAGTCTTTGAAATCTATTCCACGAATCGCTGCGTACTCTTTAAAGACGTGCGGGGTGTCTCTATTCGGATCAAACGTGAACGTGACAAACTGGACGTTTCTCAATCCGCTCGCCGATAGCGTATCTTGCAAATGCTGCATGTTGTTCGTGGTCAATGGACAAATATCAGGACAGTGTGTATAAATGAATGACGACACGACTGTCTTTCCTTTGTAGGCAGATGGAAAAGAAACCTGCATGCTATCCTGGTTCAGAAACGTATAGCGCATTCCGCTGAGATCGTAAATCACGGGAAGCCTGCTGCAACCGGACAGAGCGCAAGAGGCAAGAATCAGGACCACAAATGAAGGCAGGGAACTGTAAACGAAAGCCCCGCCCTCCGTTTCGCGTCTTCTGTTTCCAATATTCCATGATTCCATTATTCCATCTTTTCCGTGACGACTGAAAAGTAAGCCCTGATGGCTTCCGCTGCTTTCCTGCCGACCACTTTTGCGATTTCTTCCAGCGATGCATCCTGAACGCCTTTAACCGAGCCGAACTGTCGCAGCAATTTTGTCGCCTTTGTTTCACCAATACCCTCGATACCGGTGAGCTGTGTCGAGATGACTCGCTTCTCACGGAGCGATCTGTGAAATGTTATCGCAAACCTGTGCGCTTCGTCCCGGATATGCTGAAGAAGCTTCAACGCAGACGATGTTCGTGGAAGCAAAACGGATTCGCTCTCACCCGGAACGAAAACCTCTTCGAGGCGTTTAGCAAGTCCAACTATCGGCTGGTTTTCCAGTCCGATCTGCCGCAGGACTTCAACTGCCGATGAAAGCTGTCCCTTCCCGCCATCGACCACGATCAGATCGGGAAGCTGACCGCCATCGTTCATCACTCGCGTGTATCTTCTCTCGATAACTTCTTCCATGCTCGCGAAATCATCCGGGCCGATGACGGTTCTGATCTTAAATTTTCTGTAATCGCTCTTGCGTGGCTTCCCATCGACGAAGACAACCACGGATGCCACCGGATCGTTCCCCTGGATATTTGAATTGTCGAAACACTCGATTCGTCGCGGCGGCGCCGGCAGATGCAAATCTCTCTGCAGAGCTTGAAGTGTATGCGGAACAGTCTCTTTACCCTTCTCCTTCTGGATTTTCAATTCATCGAGCATAAACTTCGCGTTTGCCCGGCACATTTTGACGAGCTTCTGTGCCATAAGCGTATCAGCTTCAGGCTGAAAGTTCTCACCGCCTGTAGGCACCACTATCTTGATGTCGCTGCCGCGCTTTGACTTCGCGATACTTTCAATAAACTCCACTTCGACCGGCTCGGCTGAAAGGTAAATCTCCGGCGGGATATAATCCGCGTTGACGTAATATCTTTCGATGAGTGTCTGTATCATCTCAGATTCCGACCGCCCGGCAACGTTGGAAAGGTAGAAGTGCTGCTTGCCGACGAGCTTTCCGTCGCGCACCTTGAAGATCACGCCGCAACCGTCATCACCTTCGCTCACTGCCGCAATGATGTCGCGCTCGATAAGCTCAATCGAAACCATCTTCTGTTTTTCGGAATAAACCTTTACAGCTTCAAGTTTTCTTTTTACCAATCCCGCCTTTTCAAATTCAAGTCTCTCTGAAAATATCGCCATCTCGTCGGTTAGCTGCCGAACAAGATCACGAGTCTTTCCCTCTAGAAGTCTTTCAACCTGCGAGATCATTTCGGCGTATTCTTCCAATGACACCAACCCTTCACAGGGCCCGCCGCACTTGCCAATGTGATAGTCAAGGCAGATTTTCCATTTCTTTTTGGCAATGCTCTCGACCGTAAGCGGAAGTCTGCAGCTCCTGATCTGAAAGATGTCACGGACAGATTTCAAAGCGTAGCGCATCGTTTTCACGTCAGTGTATGGCCCATAATATCGCGAACCATCCTGCTTGATTCTTCTCGTGACGTACACTCTCGGAAACGGCTCGTTGGTCACGACAATGTACGGATAGCTCTTGTCGTCCCGAAGATCGATGTTATAGCGAGGCTTGAGCTTTTTGATCAGCGTGTTTTCGAGAATCAGAGCTTCCATCTCCGTGTCGGTGACAATTACTTCAAGGTCTGCGATTCTCGAGACCATCGCCTTGGTTTTCGGGTCGTGGTCATGCCCCTTTTGAAAATATGACCTGACGCGGTTTCTTAGAATCTTCGCCTTGCCGACGTAAATGATTTTCCCTTCGGCGTTTTTGAATTGATAAATCCCAGGGAGCCTTGGCAGGTTGTCCAGCTTCTCTTTCAACTCGAAGCCGATGTCGTAGATTTCTATGTCTTCGTGAGTAGCCATTAGCTATTAGCGGTCAGCCAATTTGTTTTTTCTTCTGATTTGCGGTTTTGACTTTTGATTTTTGACCTTTGGCCTATTTCTGTTTTTCACTCAATTCCACAAGCACGCCTCCTGTCGTTCTCGGATGTATGAACGCAATTAAATGTCCATCCGCTCCCAAACGCGGCTGTTCGTCTATGATCTGGAAGCCGGCGGCTTTCAAACGGGAAAGCTCCGATTTGATGTTTTCCACTTCGAAACAAATGTGGTGAATTCCTTCCCCACGTTTCTGAATGAACCTCGAAATAGTGGACGATGGATCGGTCGGACCCGCAAGCTCGATCCGCGACTCGCCCACGGGAATCAACCCGACTCGAACTTTCTGATCGGGAACCTCTTCGATGAGCTCGACCTTGTTTCCGATAAGCGTTTCAAATGCCCTTTTTGCTACCTCGAGATCTTCAACTGCAATTGCGATGTGGCTGATTTTGAGAAAACTCATGGTTATGTCTCCTTATCTGAAGGATCCCTTCCCGAAGGCATCCCTTCGGGAGGGGGATCCCGACCTTTGTCGGGACGAAAAAATTTAGTCAACTTAGAGGCTAAAGTCTATGGAATATTGCGGAATAGTCAGGTATTTGAATATTAGAATGGCGGGGATTTTCACTTCAATCTATCGATCCATGATTTCGACACTCCGGCATTCCATTATTCCGTTTTTCCGACCTTGACTGAGACAAAATCTCTCTGCAACTTTAATTGATCGGATCCCGCACAAGACGGTCGGGAAGACGAACATCGTCCGATGAGATTTCTTAAACGGCTCAGGACATGCGACACGTTTGACATGAAGAGATACTCGTTGATTCCAGCTTTGTTCCTCGCCGCCCTTCTTTGTGTGGGCTGCGGTTCGTCAAAAACGGTCTTCGATGTCCCACAGAGAATGATCGGCGAAATTATGGTGGTAGGGAACGAGCCGTTCACCAGGCTTGCCGTACGAGCCGAAACCGGCGAGCTTTATTTGATAAGCTGCAATGAAGAGATCAGGCAATTGCTTTTGTTACATCAAGGTAAAATCGCCGAGCTTTTTTACAATGAACTTCAAAACAAGCGTTCTGGCGATGAGATGAAAGTTATAAAGGCGAATATTCTTTCAAGGTAACTTCAATAAGACCAGGAGAAGGCTATGAGGCTGACAGTTCCAGTATCGCTTATGTTGTTGTGTTTCGGACAAATCTTCGGACAATCAATTCAGAAGAACCCGGTTAAGGAAAACAATATTCCAAAGAGTTACCCGATCGACGGAACGCCGCTTCTGCAGAAACAATATCAGCAGGCTGCGGAGTATGTCGCTTCACATCCCGACATGATCGAACAAATGAGGCTCCAGAAAGTCACAGCGTGGAATTTTCAAGTCGGAGATTCTCACACTTGGTATGCCTATAGCTATGTTCAAAGCGGTTACTACCAAGATCAATCCACATGCAGGGCAGTCGGAAAACACTGCTACATCTTTGTCGAAGATTCTCTGTGGGGTGTTCGTGTAACACAGAATGCGGTCGATTCCATCGAAAACGATTTTGACAACAAGACACCTGCAGACCCGAACAAGGGAATTTACGTCATGGATTCTCTGGCATTCGGTACGCCGCCTGACGTCGACAGCGATCCCAAAATCATAATTTTGATCTGCAACATCCAAGATGGATACAATGGTACGGGCGGATATGTCGCCGGCTTTTTTGACGCAGGTCAGGAGACCCCGGGTGCCAACAGCAACCAGGCAGAAATTTATTACCTCGATGCAAACCCAACCGATCTCACAACAGCAGGCGGAATACAGGAAGCGATGTCGACGGCGGCTCATGAATTTCAGCACATGATCAATTGGAATTATCATAAAACAAGTGCTGAGCCGACATTCATAAACGAAGGCTGTTCGAAATTGGCGGAAGTATATTGTGGTTATCCGTTGTTTGACCTGTCCCTCTATGCAAATGAGACAAACATCTACCTGTTTACATGGAGAAACGGCGACAACACGCTAGTCCTTAACGACTATGCCAGAGCGCAGAGATTCAACCTGTATATATGGGATCGATTTGGTATCGGCATTTTCAAACACATTGTCCAAAGCCAGCAGACCTCGGGGACCAGCATCTTAAACGACGCTCTCTCCAACGAAGGATTGTCGCTTAATTTCACCAGTCTCTTTTCCGACTGGCTGATCGCGAATGAACTTAACGATACCACGACGAACCGCCTTTATGGTTACGCATACCCAAATCTTCCACTCTCTAATGGAAAGTCTTTTTATAACCCGAATACTTCAGGAAGCGACATCGTACAGAATCTCGGCGCGGAATACCTAATTTTCAAAAGTGGAAGCAACTTAAGCGCAACTTTTACAAATACGGGTGGAAATTCAAATCTTTCGGTTACGGCGATAGAAATTGGAAGTGGTTCAAAAAACGTTGTCCAGGTTCCATTCGGTTCATCCTTTTCGGAGTCGGGTTTCGGTAGCACTTACAGCACGATCGCCTTCGTCATAATGAACGAAGATCCGAATAACTCCGCCTCTTTTAGTTATGACGTTAGCGGAGTTGCCCCGACGACTGTAGCAGAATTGAAATGGGATACTTCCGAGCCATCGGGTTATTATGCCTGGGCAACATCGGATACGGTTTGTGTGACTTTTGACGCATATCCGCAAGGCACTCTTGACTCGGTACGTGTAGCTTTGAGAAGAGCCGGTACGATCAATGGCGGTGTGTACCAGTTTACCGGGGTGCAGCAACCAACCCCGCTCGGCAAACTTCTAACGCCCATTACGGCAACTATATCCACAACATCGGCAAGTCCATATCCTGTTCCATACAAAAACTGGACAACTGTAGATCTGACATCAAAAAGCGTCGCTACAGACAATCCGTTTGCCGTGGCGTTTGTCATAGGAAGTAATTCGAGTATACCCGGCGTTATGGTGGCCGACTATCCAGGAACAAATCCATACCATAGTTTTACATACCTGAATTCGTCGGAGGCGTCACCTAGTCCGGCGGGCTGGTACTACATCACATCCTCCGACACGACGGTGGGAATTTATCTCATCCGCGCTTATGTCAGCTTTGCGACAGGTGTAAAAAAGGTGGTGGAAGTCCCGCCTACAGAGTTCAATCTCTCGCAGAACTATCCGAATCCGTTCAACCCGGCGACCACGATCAATTACCAGTTACCTTCTAATGGTTTTGTGACATTAAGAGTCTATGACATACTTGGCAGGGAAGTCGCAACGCTGGTGAATGCAAACCAGAATGCTGGAGTTCATACGGTGGCATTCGACGCAAACAGTTTGCCAAGCGGAGTGTATTTCTACAGAATAACCGCCGGCAATTTAAGCGAGGTCAGAAAGCTTGTTCTGGAAAAGTAGGATGTCGAACCAGGCGCCTGCATCAGCAAATTGACGACAACTCTGGATTTATCAAAACAGATGACAGTTAGATAATGTCAACTGTTGCAACGGAGGTTTGTATGCGAAAAGTTTGGCTCTTTTTTGCAATTGCGATCGCGTCGTTGTTCATAGGATGTCCCGTCCGCTCTCTTCAACCCCTATTCTCCGAAAAAGATATAACGTACAGTTCTGCTCTTGTTGGCACGTGGGCCAACGGAGAGGACAGGTACACTTTCAAAAAGGCGAGCGATAATAGCTATCGGATTCTCTTGAGCGAACAAAAATCTACCGACTCTGTGAAACACACGGAGTCTAACGGCGATACGATGACATTCGTGGGTCAACTCGGAAAGCTCGGCAAGAGTTTGTTTCTTGATACTTATCCGGCCCGTGAGGTGGTCGACTTTCACCTGTTGGCGACTCACATGATTTTCAGGCTGTGGCTTGATGCCGACACTCTTCGACTCGCGTCGCTCGAAGGCGATTGGGTCAAGAAGATGATAAAGACAAATCGTCTAAAGATCCAATACACGATTGCAAACGGAGATTTTATCTTGACCGGATCGACAAATGAGCTTCAGAAAATCGTGCGGCCTTTTGCCAACGACAGCAATGCCTTTCCCAATCCGGAAACATTCGTGCGGATGAAGTAGGATCATCAAATTGAGATTCTGAACAGATCCCTCAGTAAGCGATTCTTCTGAGAACTGATCAATTTAGGTTAGGGCAAGCATTCTTCGTTTTTTTCTTGACATTCGTTCCATGATGTAGTAAACTCCGTGTGGAAGAAAAGCAGGGGGCAAAGGGCTCTCCAAGTGCAAGAATGCATATCCGTATTGTTGAAGTCGTTTAAATAGAAAATGTCGTTCCCGAATGCTTCTATCGGGAACAACATAAAGGGAGCTTGAGAGATGAGAAGTGCTGCAGCGGTTTTCGCGATTACCTTTCTGACAATAAGTCCGCTTTTTGCGCAGGTCCACATAAGGGAAAGTGTGGGCATAACCCCCAGCCTGAAGGTGACAAATGGTTTCGATGATGCAACACATCCAATTTGGCTCAGAGTGGGAGGCACTTTGACTGTCAAACTTGTCCAACTGGCAAACATCGGCGGTGATACCAAGAGGATCGGCGAAGAGACCACTGGCAAGACATTGATAGACAACTTTCATTCCGTCGGTGATAGTATTGTTTTTGAAGGTGTCCGGCAGTGGACAAAGTTTATTCTTTATGCTGACATCCAAGTCTCTCATGATTCGGTTGCTCACCTGTATCCACCCGAGTGTAGCGTGATTGTAGGTGGCACTAGTTACGTCTATTTCTCGACGGGAGACCAACCCTGGACTGACATCTGGTACGACGTAGAATTGTCCCTGACTCTTACGCCCGACTATTCACTCGATGCAATTCCTCCGTCAGATATCTATGACGGCGCTTATCTGGTAAATCCATTTGAACCAAGGGATCTCACGCTACCGACCGGCGGTGACGCCTTCCTGACGATTGACGCTGCCAATTCTACCAACCAGGGAGACAATCTGTATATGGAGCTGCCGAATCAGACCTCTCTTGTTTCCATTGCTCCTGCGAGTGTCGGGGATACAATCCCTCTCGGGCATTTCCAATGTGGTGATCCTCTCAGGTTGTACCTGCAATCCGGGAATCCGGTTGTGGGGGGAATGAAGTTGTATCCGGAGATTTCACAAGAAGGGACTGTCCCCATATTCTTGCCCGACGGCAGGGAGGCGCAGATACTGGGCACCTTGAATTTTGATGACTGGACGGATTTGATTTATAACAAATTGAGCTGCACAGTTTATGTGGTCTCGGATACGTCGAATGTAATGGTACAGATTGATCCGCCGGTGGTATCACCTGGAGATACGGCGACGATCATTGTAAAACAGCATGGGAACTGCCAGGTGACGGACTATCCACCGGATCAGCTTTTTAACGTTGGGATTCTGGGCGATAGTACTGGAACCATTTTATCATCAGATGGCACGGATACAGCCAGCTACTTCACCAACATTCCGGCAGGATTCAAGTTCATAGCTCCCGACAGCATAAATGGAGATTCGGCGGTAGTTTATATAGAAGTGGGAATACCACCAGTGTTAGGTCCGCCCAGTTCTATAAGTGCGGCCAATAATAAATTCGCAATGCAAGACAAACCGACGATGAACGGCGGTGTCAAAGGACCAAAATCCCATGCGAAGCAGATCTTGGCAGAGAAGACTAATGTTGCAATACGACGAAGCCTATCGGTTCCATCAGACAACGATTTTGGTTGCTTTGACTATGGGATTACCGTGGGCCTAGTAGAGCCACGTACTATTCTTCTTGGTGAGACGAAGTATTATTACGCAACAGAGGATAATGGGACGTTGACAATTCATGAGACGTACGATCCTTCGAGTAATCCGGGCATGGAGAGTCCCAGTTTGATCATGGAAGATCTCACTATTGCCGATGATGCAGTGAACAACGACAAGATCGGAGCTTATTGGGATTACCTGAAACCGGACGGTACCGGATTGGACGACGGAATGATTCGTGTGATTGGACGATATTGGAAACAGGATACGACCTACAAAGTGAGATTACATGCTGTGTACTTGGATGATGGCAGTGAGGGCGCAATTGAGATTACGGTGGAGAAACCAAAGGTCTTGGGAGATCCAAACATCCCTGACGTAGATCGGCATAGTGTTGTGACGGATGTATTCGGTCATCCACTTGACTTAGATGAACTGGTTATTGAATACGCCGGTGAAAACGGGATTCCTCCCCAATTGATCAAAGGGCAAATGGAACAAGAATCGAACTTTCGGAATTCCTGGCGATATGAACCGATGACAGATATTCGATATCAAGAAGACGATGACTTAATGGAAAGATTCTTTCCTGCCGAATCTCCCTTCGTGAAATCGACGGATCACCCGACTGGAACTGGGAACTGGCCCTACAGCGTTCAACCGCCACATTCGAATGTGTGTCCTGGGCCGTATAATAACATTGCAGTAACAATCGGAGGCTACATTGCTGATAATTGGGATAAGTATAAGAGAAAAGGCAAATTGGGAGAGCCAGATTCGATCCTAAGCAGCACGGATTTAACTCAAAGATTCAAGGAGCTTTATAAGCCGCCCACGAAGCTCAACAAGAAAACACCTAAAGCGGCAAAACAGGAAGCATACGAAGACCTTGGCAATGAATTAAGAGAAGCCAAATCAGAAGTAGGACAAAGGTATAACCGTATAGCACAGACTCGGATTGTCACATCTTATGGATTCGCGCAGTTAATGTACTCAACGACGATTGACATAGATGGGATGTATTGTATAGAAACTGATGGAAGATATGCTCCAACGCGTACTCCTTATATGTTGAAGCTTGAAACGACTCAATATCCTGAGAAGCTCAATGAACAGAACTGGTTTATGCCGATCTACAGCGATAAGCTTTTGAGAGATCTCTACCAGGTGTTCTACCCTGTGAAGCGAGTGTTCGACCCTGATGGTCCTCGAATAGCTCCGTCGCAGTGGCGCAGTGGGAGCGGTACAATTAAGGGATATGAAAATAGTTGGAAAAGATCTTTGCATTTTTATAATGCGGGCGGTGGATATGCTGATAGCGTTATGGCTAAATCCCAAAAGTATTTGCCACACTAATTGAAGGTGCTTTGAAATGAACAAATCTGTAGGAAGGTACTTCTTTTTATCTTGTTGGGGTCTCTATATGCATCTATTTCGAATGCTCAGGGATACTTGGACCGCGAAGGCATTGTTCGATCTCAAATAATGCCTCCTATTCAAGCGCGCTATGGAAAGGACTTTAAGTATGTCGGGTATTCAATGTTAGATTCCTTGATCCATTATTCAAAAATTGAAAAGGATTTCCGAATACAAGTATCCATATGGTACGTTAACTGGATGTATCTTGTTTTCCACATTTAAAGGTCACAGAGAAACCGGGCCCGACACTTTTATTGTAGGCATGATAAAAGAGGGTAAAATCATCTGGGATAATGCACCTGGAACGCCTGCAAATTTAGGCGGTGATCTCTTGTACGCACAGGACATCAATAACGGTGGAAAGGTCGACCTGATCTTTGCAGAACCGGATATGAAAATTTTGAGAATGGGAAAGCCTCCATTTTTGTTTTACCTGTACATATTGAGTTGGGACGGTAAGGAGGGGAAATTTATTAACGCGTTCCGCCGCGACGGTAAATCTGTGCTATTGAGCGATGGCGGCTGTGCCCTGGTGGCTGGGAATCAGAAAGGTATTCAGGATATAACCGCAAACGTTCCCGATGTTTACACGGTACCTAAAAGCTACAAGACAAAAACTTATCCATCGGTCACGTACAAATGGAATGGAAGTGAATATGGGTTCTGGCCGGATGAGAAGGAAAAAGGCAAAAAATAACATTGGCATAACCATAGAACTTGTCAATTTAGTCGGTGAAGAAAAATGAAAAATCTAACAAAATGTTTCTGCTTACCGATCTTTTTTATGTTACTGACCGTACAAAATTGTTCTGCTCAAGATTGGGCAGATCCTCAAGGTGTAGTTCGCGATCAGCTTTTAGGTCTTATCAATTCAAGGTATGGATCATCTTTTCAATATGTTCAGTATTCTATCATTGATACCTTGATCACATACTCAAACAGAGATCTTGAAAACATTCAGGATCCTTATGGGACGCTTAAGGGCTGCATTCTCTTTTCCACATACAAGGATAATGGAGAAAGTGAGCCGGATACTTTCATTGTCGGGATGATGAAGAACGGTCAGATAATATGGGTCAATGCTCCGGGAACGAGTGCGGACTTAGGTGGCCAACTTTTGTACGCCAAAGATATTAATAACGACGGAGAGGTTGAGCTTCTTGTCTCTGAAACGGACCGGAATTATCTCAAGATAAGTGAACCTCCGTTCTTGTGTTATTTATATGTGCTTAGCTGGAACGGGACGAGCGGACAACTCATAAACGCTTTTCAAGGCAATGGGAAATCCGCAATGATGGGGGATGGAAGTTTTGAACTGGTTGACAAGGACGGGGATGGTATTCAAGAAATCAGAACTTCGCTCCCTGATATAGATATGGACTGGGGGAATTACACGACGAATACTTATCCGTATGTCACGTATGGCTGGAGCGGCGGAGAGTGTGGATTATGGCCTGATGTTGAACAAATTAGAGGTGACGAATCTCTTCCTGCAAACAGAATAAGTGTAGCGGTAAGATGCTCCATTGAGAAGAATGCCAAACTGTTTTGCTACAGCTATTCCGTAAGCAGCGATAGCCTAAGCAAACAGATCGTCTCGGACATCTATATTGGCGGCTTGGAAGACACCACGAGCAATCTTGCTCCCCCCATGTGGCAATCAGGTAGTTCAAGTTATATTGGTGGAAGGGCGTTCATCAAGTATTCGGCTGGGACTTATTATTTGATACATCCTGGCCAAACCATGGGTGGTTTTGAGACAATCTCCTCTGCCTTGCCCACAATTGTCAATTATTATGTGCAGGGATACACCCAACCGGTTTTTGTTTCGCCGGATCAGGAAACACAAAATATTCTCAATAATTCGATAACGGGTCATACGGTTGGCACGCGAGATACAACCATTTCAGTTGGCGAATTGCAGTGGCTCGACACCCTCGCTACCTACACTACTCAATCCCTCTCACTTGGCTGGATAAAAGACCAGGCAACTGCCAATAAATATTTGAATTATTTTGCTACAGCCAAGACAAGCTTACAGCAGAACAACCTCGGTGCGGCACGCTCAACACTCCAACGAGTTCTTCAGGATGTTAATACCGATAGTACAAACAATCTGACCAGCGAAGCTTACGCTCTCATCCGGTACAATACAGAGTATCTGTTAGCTCAACTCCCTGTTCCTCCTTCGGGTTTCATTGTCAAGCTCGTAAACAGCAGCGGCAGCAGACTCACAAGTGGTTCACTCCAGTATTATGAAGGTAGCTGGAAAGACGCGACCAACAATAACGACGGGACTTTCACCATAAGCTCCACTGCCAAGACATTAAGCCTGAGGATGACTTATGAATACGGCACACAGACAAAATCAAATGTGGCGGTTGGAACCGACACAGTCATATTCCAAACAGTGAACGTCCAAATCAAGCTGCAGGACAGCAAAGGCAACCCGATGGATACTGGCACCGTTCAATATTATGCTGGTGCATGGAGAAACTTGGGATCGACAGCAAATGGAGTCGCGACTAAAGAGCTCCTGCCAAACAGCTATTCTTTTAGAACGACTTACGCTTACGGGAGCAATGATAAGCAGCAGGATATAGGTACAAATCCAACTGTAGTTTTTCAAACTATCAACGCCGCAGTACAGTTGCAGGACAGTCATGGAAATCTTATGCCTGCCCCTTCGGGGGATCAAGGAACTGTCCAATACTACTCCGGCGCGTGGAAAGACTTCGGTACGACTTCAAACGGAATAACGACGAAGGAACTACTTCCGAACAGCTACAGCTTCAGAATGACTTATGCTTCCGGAAGTAATGACAAACAGCAAAACATTGGAACAAATCCTACGGTAGTCTTCCAGACTGTCAACGCAACGGTTCAGCTAAAGAACAGTCAAGGGAATCTCATCGACACGGGAACGGTGCAGTATTATGCCGGGGCATGGAGAAATCTTGGCACGACTACAGGCGGATTAGCAACAAAGGAATTACTGCCTAACAATTATTCGTTCAGAATGACTTATGCGTATGTGTCAAATGACAAGGCGCAGGATATTTCCACAAATAGCACCGTTGCTTTCTCTACGGTTCTGTGCACTATAACAGTCACCAACTCGCAAAGCCGGCCCGTCAATAATGTCCAGGCAAGCTATTATTCCGGAGCCTGGTGGCAGATCGGTCCTACTGTGAACGGTCAAGTAACCAAGGAGCTACTCCCTGCGAATCTGACGTTCAGGATTACTTACGGAACGACTCACCAGGACAAGACGCAGAATCTGGCGACAAACAATGTGGTCGGGTTCAGCATACCGTAGTTAGAAGCATGTTTGAGTTGAGAAGAATGGAGGACTTAGGAATGAGAAATATCATCATATTGTTGTTTATTCTTGTCGGAAGCGTGTTTGCCCAAATACCGAAGGTAAATCAGGTTAAAGCCGAGAACAACACCGATGGGCAAATATGGCAAATCCCATTTGCTTCGGCAGGCAACACAATATCACTGAGCATTCAGAACAACTCGAGCCTCGAAGCGAAAGGTGTTTCCGTTGCGTTCAATAGGCTTCCGACGTGGCTGAGTTTCAAATCAACAACGGTCTCGTTAAAGGATGTGAGTGCAAACAGTCCTGGTGATGCAGAGTTCACGTTTTCCGTTGACAAGAAAGCCCCCGTCGGAAGAGACACGACACTGGTGGCAACGATTAGTACATCTGCCAGTCCCCTCGGGAATGGTCAGACGTGGATGAAGGAAATAAAGATCTCTGTCGGAGCACCAAAGGATTACAAGCTTTACGACAATTTCCCGAATCCGTTTAACCCGTCAACCAAGATTGCATTTGAGCTTCCGAAAGCCTCACATGTAAAACTGATTGTTTATGACATCATCGGTCGTGAGGTGGCACAAGTCGCAGATTCGGATTATCCTGCCGGCTACACTGAGCTAACATGGAACGGCTTGAACAAGAACGGGAATCTGGTTTCATCAGGGGTCTATTTCTACCGCATAAGCACAGACAAGTGGAGCAAGGTGAAAAAGATGATGGTACTCAAATGATGACTCCGTGTCTTCAATGCTCTTTTAGAGGCTGGTAAAATTTTTCCCAGTCGAAATTCCACGGATCCGATTTCCTGCCCGGAGATATGTCGCTGTGGCCGAGTGTATATTTAATCGGATATTTCGTTTTAAGACACTTGATGAGATCCACCAGCGATCTGTATTGAGCTTCGGAGGGGAATCCTTTCTCAGTATTTATGATTTCTATTCCGATTGAAAGTGCGTTTACGTTGGTCCTTCCGTCCGGCAGACGGCTCTTCCCGGCATGATAGGCAACTTCCTGATCGGAGACCAGTCTGTAAATCGTTCCGTCGCGATCTATTATGTAGTGGGGTGATACGTTAATTTGCCGGTATTCATCCAGAATTCCGTTTATGCTGAAGGAATCTGATGATAGCCTGTTATAAGATGAGTGAATTATTATCGCCTCGATTCTGCCTGAGCGGGTGATTCTTTCATGGCCCCACGTGACAAAGCTGTCTTTGATTTGCAGGCTGTCACATGACGATGGCTTCCCCTGGAGACCCCCAATGAGCAATAACAAAGCGATTCTCAGAAGCATTGCAACCGCAAGATTATAAAACAGGACAAAATAAAAAAGCCGCCTCGAAATCGGTGGGCGGCTTTCTCGATAATTTCAAGCTTTACATCAGGAGCAGCCGCTTGTCGAACCGCAATTCAAGCATTTGTAGCATGATCCGCTTCTGATCATGATGGAGCCGCACTCGTGGCACGGCGGTGCATCCGATTGTTCCTGAAATACTTTTTTCTCCGTTTGCTCCAGAGAAATGTTGAATTCCGCCTTCTCGTCTTTTTTCGATTCAGCAGCGATTGAGTCCATCACCACCGAAGCCGGTTGTTCATCACGAGGAAGGAATTTCAACCCCATCCACCTGAAGATGTAGTCGAGAACAGATTTGGCTATCGGCACTTCTTTGTTGTTCGTGAATCCGGACGGCTCGAATCTCATGTGACTGAATTTATCTACCAGAACTTTCAGAGGAACTCCATACTGAAGTGCGAGAGAGATTCCTGTAGCAAAGCCGTCCATCAGTCCGCTGATCGTCGACCCTTCTTTGGACATTGTAATGAATAGCTCACCGGGTGTACCATCTTCATAGAGTCCGACTGTAATGTAACCCTCATGTCCGCTGATGCTGAATTTGTGGGTGATCGCTCTGCGCTCATCCGGCAGTCTTCGTCTGCTGACGTGGGCTGCCTGGTTTTCTTGCGGCAGCTTGGTTTTGCCCTCATCTTTCTTCGTGCTGAGAGGCTGCGTTTTCTTCGAGCCGTCTCGATAGACTGCGATTGCTTTCAACCCCAGTTTCCAGGCTTCTATGTATGCCTGCTCTATTTCTTCGACCGCTGCTTCAGCCGGAAGGTTGACGGTTTTTGAAATTGCCCCGGAAAGAAACGGCTGGACTGCCGACATCATCTTTATGTGACCCATGTAATGAATCGACCGACTTCCAGTGACTGCCTTGAACGCGCAATCGAAAACCGGAAGATGTTTCTCGTTCAGATGCGGAGCAGCTTCGATTGTGCCATTGGCATCGACGTACTTAACAACCTCATCGACCTGCTTATCGGAATACCCAAGGGTTCTTAAGGCAAGCGGCACGGTATTGTTGACGATCTTAAGGTAGCCGCCGCCAACAAGCTTTTTGTATTTTACAAGCGCGATATCCGGTTCGACACCGGTGGTATCACAATCCATCATAAACCCGATTGTACCGGTAGGCGCGAGCACGGAAATTTGCGAATTCCTGTAGCCGTATTCCTTTCCAATTGTCAGCGCGTCGTCCCACACATTCCTTGCAGAATCAATTAGATAGTTCGGAACAAGCTCTGCATCTATCTTGTCGACATATGCACGATGTTTTCGTATTACGCCAAGCATTGGTTCGCGATTGATTTCGTAGCCCTCGAAAGCACCTATAGTCTTTGCAATCAACGCGCTCTGCCTGTATCCTTCGCCTGTCATCAAAGCTGTGATCGCTCCCGCATAAACTCTTCCTGCGTCGCTGTCATAGGGGATACCTAGAGACATCAACAATGCACCAAGGTTGGCATAACCGATTCCGAGCGGGCGGAAGGCGAAACTGTTCTTTTCAATTGTCTTTGTTGGGTAGCTCGCATTTCCGACGATAATTTCCTGTGCTGTAATTATGATCTCCACCGCGTGGAGGAATGAAGCAACATTAAAGGAACCGTCTTCCTGTCTAAACTTCATGAGATTGAGCGACGCCAAATTGCAGGCGCTGTCATCCAGGAACATATACTCGCTGCATGGGTTGGAAGCATTGATCGGCGCTGTGTTGGGGGAAGTATGCCAGTTGTTCACAGTGGTGTGGAATTGCATTCCCGGATCTCCGCTGATCCACGCGGACCCGGCAATTTCGTGCATCAAGTCCCGAGCGCGGTAAGTGCCTGCTGGCTTTCCGTCTCGCACATTCTTCGTTGTCCATTCTTTGTCTTCCAGAACCGCGCGCATGAAATCGTCCGTCGCACGGACACTGTGATTAGCATTCTGGAATTGGACAGAATCATAAGCACCTCCGGGGACATTGAAGCCTGGATCATAGCCCACATCAATTAATGCCCAGGCCTTCTTCTCTTCCTCCGACTTGCTTCTAATAAAGTCCAGTATGTCGGGGTGATCCGCATTGAGGATGACCATCTTTGCCGCGCGGCGGGTTTTTCCACCCGATTTAATTACCCCTGCGAACGAGTCGAATCCACGAAGAAACGAAACTGGACCGGAAGCTGTACCACCACCAGAAAGCTTCTCCTTCGATGATCGAAGAGTTGAAAAGTTCGTTCCTGTACCACTTCCCCATTTGAACAGCATGCCCTCGGTCTTTGCCAGATCAAGAATGGCTTCCATGGTATCTTTCACGGAGTTGATGAAGCATGCCGAGCACTGCGGTCTATCTTCAATTCCGACATTAAACCATACAGGACTATTGAAGGAGGCATATTGGTTTACAAGGAGGTATGTTAGTTCATCGTAGAACACAGCGGCGTCTTCGCTCGATGCAAAATAACCGCCCTTGATTCCCCATTTGGTAAATGTCCTGGCTACACGATCAACAATTTGTTTTACGCTTGTCTCCCTTTCCGAAGTTCCGAGTTGTCCGTGGAAATACTTTGACACCACGACATTGGTCGCAGTCACGCTCCAGAAATCTGGAACCTCTACATCCTCTTGCTGGAATATCACCTCACCCTTTTCGTTTGAAATTGATGCGGTTCGTTTTTCCCAGCTAATCTGATCAAACGGATGGATACCCTCTCTCGTAAAACAACGCTGGACTGTCAGTCCCCCCCATTTCGAGTGCGCTTTTGTATCCTCAGAAACGAAAATATCCGTGTATCCCATGAACTACTCCTCCCTCTTATATTAAAGGCTTGACCATCGTGACCAAGTCGCGTCGACCTAACTCACGGTTCTTGATGACAGCCAGCACTTACAAGTTTATGGCAACAATGACAAAAGATTTACTCTATAGAACGAGAATCGACGTGCAAATTATCTGTGGAAATGAGCAAAGTCAAGAACTTAAGCTCAAGAATTGACTTTAACTCAAGTTTTGTTTGGTGTTTTCCGTCGTTTCACCGCTGCAAGAAGGGAGGCCCTTAAGAATTTAGTTTAAGTGCGCACTTTTTGGCCGACAAGTGGCTGGCAAAGCATCCTGACTGGCAATTTTGCTGTTCCATGGTACAGAAGCAATCACACGCGTTATTGTGTGTCGTCTATGTGAAGTCTTTGTAAAGAATATGTGAAGGTGTGATTCGGTTAGATCTTAGCCGGAGAATCTTTCAAAAGATTCTCCACGGCACTAACGAGATCCCCGGTGTTATACGGCTTCTGGAGCATTCCCTCTGCGTAAGTCCCGATGACTGTCTTTATATCAGCAAGCTCGCTGAAGCCCGTACTTATTAAGACCTTCGGTGGATATTTCATCTTCTTTATTTCCACGCATGCCTCCTTGCCGGACATAACGGGCATTATCATGTCCATCACCACAAGGCGAGTATCGGGGTTCTCCTTAAGTTTTTCCAGTGCATCAAGACCGTCATTTGCCGTGACAACTTGAAAGCCATGGTCTGTAAGAATGTCGGAGCCAAGCTGACGAACATTTTCTTCGTCGTCAACAACCAATATTTTGGCTCCTTCCGACCCAACAGTCCGGAGAATAGCCTCTCCGGATATGGGGGTCTCCTCTTCCGAGTGAATCGGAAGAAATATCTCAACTTTTGTCCCTATTCCGGGGGAAGAATCAACGATGATGGAACCACTATGTTGCCTTACAATGCTGTACGCCCGACTGAGGCTCAGTCCGGCATTTTTTTTCTCCCGCTTCGTAGTAAAAAATGGCTCGAAGATTCTTTTCTTGATTTCTTCATCCATCCCTGTACCATGATCTTCAATCTCGATCAAACATTCTTTCCGTAATGGAAGAAGGTTGTTGGCCGCATCGGACGCTTCCAAGACATTGATCGAACATTTAATCATGCCTCCAGTTTCCATTGAGTCGGCAGCGTTGTCGAGAACCGCAAGGAGGACCTGTCTTAGCTGTGAGGTACTGATTCGAACCGGAACAGGTTGAGCTGCAGCGGAGACAACAACGTCGTACCTCTTACCTCTGACACCCACGAAATCCTCAGCGATAGTTCTCGTGAATCGAACGAGGTCAACCACTTCAACTGTTTTAGTGTCAAGCTGCGAGAAACCTAGTGCGCTCCTTACCAGTTCCGCAACTTGTTTTGAGGCTTTCTCAATGATGTCGGCGTAATGGAATTCATTTGTACCTGGCTCAAGCTTGAGCTTGAGAAGGGATGCGTATCCCATTATACTTCCGACAGTGTTATTTAGGTCGTGTGAAAGAGAGGCTGCCAGCTTCGCCAGGGACTCTACTGCTTTCACGTGAATTTCGGCCATATCTTTCATCTCGGCGTCCTGCCGCATCTTCTGATTCTGAAGCTGAGAGCACAGTCCTCGCACTCTTTTCCAAAGCAACCAGTTGACGATCACGAGGAGCACAATAATGCTGGCGACGAGAATAATCACGAAGTATTCGGAATATTGTACCGGTGTCTCCAGGGGGGATTGCGCTCGACGCAGGAGCATGATACCAACGGACATACACCAAGGCGCCCCCTTGATTGGAAAATGCAACTCCAGCGGGTTCAAGAGAGTCCTCTGCCGCCCAGTTCCTCGCCGGATAATAGGTCAAGTACTGAATGAACGAGATCTGCAGACGAGACGGGCTTGGAGAGCCATCTGTCAGCCCTCGAATTCTTCAAACGCTCAATCGCCGATGGGCTAAGATTGCCGGACAGAACAAGTACCTTAAGAGCGTGGCTTGTTTTCCGGTTCGCAATCAAATCGAGAACTTTAAAACCGTCGATCCCCGGCATTATCAGGTCAAGAACAACCAAGTCAGGCTTAAGTTCTCCGAGCAATATTAACGCCTCGTACCCATCCTGTGTTATAGCTATCTCGCATGTTGGCAGCTTGTCGCGCAGCACCTCTCGAATCATTTCTGCGTAAGCCTCATCATCATCGACAACGAGTATTTTTCTTGGATGCTCTCCCCCAAGAACAAAATTGATATCCATGTTGTGCGCTTCCAGAAATTTCTTAAGATCATTCGGCCAGATTCTGAAGTGTCCACCTGGGGTTGCGTATGCCTTTAGCTTGCCAGCTCTGATCCAGTAGTTAATGGTTCGCGTGGTGACCCGACAAACCTGAGCGGCCTGCCCTACAGCCAATGGCATAACATTGGTCAGTTTTTCAGGCAACATTTCTTGATTTTCTCGTTTTTCCCATTGTTCAAACTTTAACAAATACGGTCGAAATTTACAATCACAATGTGTGATAGCCTTGAGAAAAGTAGCGACGTTTTCTTAGACTAAGTCCAAACAGTTTCAGCGGGTTTCATGACTGCGCCCATAATAATCATCTCCGGCATGAACAGACTAATTGCCGAATACTCCGAGAACAGCAAATATTTGAACTTCCTCATCTCCATGTTAAATTACCTCAAGATTCATCTTTGCCGCTCAATTATTTTCATGCACACGCATGTGGTCACCGCGAACCGGGACCGTGACATGTGCCGCCTAGCGGTATCCTACATAGCCTATTTGAACATTGACGAGCGGGACAAATATTCTGGCGGGACATGGCGTTAAGCACTCATAATGGAGAAAAAATAATGAGCTTACTAGTCGTTGGGTCAATTGCGCTTGACACGATCGAGACCCCTTTCGGCCGCGCGGACAACGCTGCCGGTGGAAGTACGGTTTACATTTCTGCAGCGTCATCTTATTTCACCGCACCGATTAGAATTGTCGGCGTGATCGGCTCCGATTTTCCGAAATCCGAAATCGATTTCTTGAAGTCACGAGGAATCGACACTGAAGGACTTCAGATCATCAAAGACGGGAAAACCTTTCGGTGGAGCGGCCGCTATCACTATGATTTGAACGAACGGGACACGCTCGACACGCAATTAAATGTTTTTGAAAAATTCAATCCGGTTTTGCCCGAGTCTTACAGAAAAAGCACGTATGTTGTCTTGGGGAACATAAACCCTGAGCTCCAGCTTCTTGTGATTGATTCATTAGTGAAGAAACCCGAACTGATCGTCTGCGATACAATGAATCTCTGGATCAAGGATAAATACGACAAGCTCCTGGAAGTTCTGAAAAGGGTCGACGTTTTGATCGTGAACGATTCAGAGGCACGGCTGCTCACATCGGAGCCGAACCTGATAAAAGCGGCACGAAAAATAATGAGCCTTGGCCCTCGTATAATGATAATCAAGAAGGGCGAACATGGTGCTTTATTATTCACGGGAGATACAATTTTCTCCGCACCGGCATTTCCCTTTGAATTCATCTGTGACCCGACGGGTGCCGGTGACTCGTTTGCCGGAGGATTCATTGGACACATCGCACGCACCGAGGATTTATCCGATCTTAATTTGAAAAGAGCGGTAATTTACGGGAGCGTGATGGCTTCGTTTTGCGTCGGGAAGTTCGGGACCGACGGATTAAAAGACCTGTCGGATATAGATATTCACAGGCGCTACCGTGATTTCATCGAGCTCTCCAAGTTCGACGAATGATTCCCGGTTAAGGCCCTCGGAAATGACGCCGCTTCCGGATCCCATAAGATGGGACAGTGGAAAAGTCGTAATCATCGACCAGACACAGCTCCCGCACGCCGAAAAATTTCTTTCATCGGAAGATTACAGAGAAGTTTGCGAATGGATAAAATCTCTCCGCATCCGTGGGGCGCCAGCTATCGGGGTAGCTGCGGCTTACGCTGCCGCCCTTGCCGCATTCGAATTCAGATCGAAGAACCAGATTGATAATCGTTTAGAGCAAGCGCTAACGGAGATTCAAGAGACGCGGCCGACAGCCGTCAACTTGAAAAATGCCCTTGCCCGTTTGAGAAGACTAGACTTGACCGGAAATATTGGTGAGATATTTCTGAATGAGTCGAACAGGATTCTAAATGAAGAAATCGAAGCGTGCAAGAAGATCGGACAATTCGGACTTCAACTCGTTCCCGAAAAGGCCGCAATTCTTACCCATTGTCATACCGGCGGGCTCGCGACCGGAGGCTACGGCACAGCCCTCGGAATTATACGTGCGGCGCACGAAGGCGGGAAAGACGTTCTCGTAATTGTTGACGAAACGCGGCCGCTTCTACAGGGAGCGCGGCTCACCGCATACGAGCTTCAGAAGCTTGGAATAAAATTCAAGTTGATCGTCGATGGCGCGTCTGGAATCGCCATGAAGAAATTTGGCGTTGATCTCGTGGTTGTCGGGGCCGACAGAATTGCGGCAAACGGCGACACCGCAAACAAGATCGGCACGTACAACCTTTCGGTGCTCTGCAAGGAAAACAAGATTCCGTTTTACGTTGCCGCGCCGAGCTCAAGTTTTGATTTGACTGCAAAATCAGGTGACGACATTCCAATCGAAGAGCGAAGCCCCGACGAAGTCACGCATTTTCAGAACTGCCGATCAGCGCCCGAGAATGTTTCGGTTTATGCGCCTGCGTTCGATGTTTCGCCGGCAGAAAACATAACAGCATTCGTGACTGAGAATGGAATAATCAAGAAGCCGTTCGGGGAGAATATCGCGCGGGCGCTGGCGGAACCTCACTGAAATTTATCCCCGCAGAAGCTATGCTGCAACGGAGGAATGCTAATCGCTAGTGAATTTTTCGTGTATCGAGATCCCGCTTTTCGGAACAAAAAGCCGACTTGTCAGCATACGGCTGATTTGAACTTTTTGAACACAAATATACTCTTGTAGGCCAAATGGGCAGCGTCGAAAAAGCAGATAAACGACATATGTCGTCTTTCGTGTCAGTAAAGCGGGATAAACGACATGTTGTCGTAGTTCAGGTAGTTAGCTGACATTTGGCTAGAGGGCATTTTAGAAAATGAGAGCGAATTCATTAATCACGGTGATAATTTTCACCCCAGTTCTCTTTGGTGCTGGCTGCACAAACAATCCGAGCGGACCTGACAATGGTGATCTTTACCTTTCTGGTCGTGTCGAGAATTGGAATCCGAGTTGGTTCCAAAGTGAACTCTTTGCTTGTGCGGGAGATTGGTCCGCCAATTTCATCCTGGACAGCTCTAATATACAGAGCGATGGCGCCTTTTCAATTAAGGCACCTCTACCCAACGCCCCTGACAGTTCCTTGAAAAGTTTTGTACCGATTTCTCGTCCCGCCTCGATTTACTTCACGGAAACCGATGGGCGAGTTTTCTCTAATACCAACGCAAAATATGTCCGCTTACATTTGGTGGTACATGATATTCCTAAGGATGTTCCCTGGGAGCTATACGCTCAGAATAAGTCGCCGACCACCGACTCGGTTCGCGCCGTCGGTGACTATACCGTTGAATACTTCTATTTCTCTGATTCAACTGCAATCACTGGTTCCTATCTTGTAACCTTTAATGATTCGCTTTTGCAAAACCCGCCTTCACGAAAATCGTATCTTACAGAATATGATGTCACGGTTTCCCGTGGATGGAATGCCATATACACTTCGATCATTTCGGATGATAGCCACGCACGCACGTATAGGGTCGTTTCTAATGACATGGCACACAAGACTTGGTATGCGGCCTTTTATTTCTTGTACGGCTTCGATTGGGTTGCAGGTTTATGAATAGCAGTAATTTTCGCCAAACGCCAGTTAACACGTGCAAGCAAAGATAGGTTTTCTAAATGCGTTTTGCGGCACACCTAATCAACCCAGAGAGCGATGTTATCTGGAAACCACATAAAAAGGAGTCAGCACCTGGAAGTGCAGAGAGGAGAGCACGATGAGCAACGAAGAGGTGGCACCTGAGACGAAAGGTGTTACGGTGAAGTTACTTGCAACGGTTGACCTTGGCCCTGAGATCGAGGGCATGGCAGGGCGCCAACTTCGAACGCGTATGGTGACCATCGAGCCTGGAGGCGTCTTCGGCCCGATTCACGACCATAGAAACAGACCCGGCACCGTCTACATACTGCAAGGAACGATCACCGACCATCGAAATGGAGTCGCTACGGACTATGGGCCGGGAGTGGGCTGGCCCGAGGATAGGAACACCACACACTGGCTTGAGAACAGAGGAACGGTTCCGGCGGTGGAGATCTCGGTCGATATAGTCAGGCAAGAGTAAGCTCAGGTCCGGCGTCCAACACGGTCGGGCCTAACATGCGGCTCAACCGGACGCCAAAACGACGCTCGCACACTGGATAGGCAAGCTTAAATCTATGTTCGGCCAAATGTAAAGTGCTCACTCCATTGCGTCCAGCCACAGCCTACCGATCGTTCAATGGGTGGCGGGCCGCAACGGCGTTTTGGCTGAACGTTATGCAACCTGGTTCCTCCAAGAGTGGCGGAACCAGAAGTGAAGAGATTCACGAGGCGCTATATTAATATTTGGCTGTAAGATGCTGATTTCTGCTTCCCTTTTTCTCGCACCATGTCCGTGTTAAATTAATTCGTGTCAATTGAAAAAACAGAAGCCATTGTTTTGAAAGCGATCAACTACCGCGATACGAGCAAGATCGTGACGTTTTATACGAAACGTTACGGGAAAATGAGCGCAATCGCGAAAGGTGCACGCAACCCGAAAAGCAAATTCGGCTCTCTCTTTCAGCCGCTTAATTATCTCGAGATAGTCTTCTACCGCCGCGAGAATCGGCAGCTCCAGTATGTCTCTTCCAGCGACTTCGTGAAATATTTCAAATCGCTGACGACAAATGTCGAGAAACTATCGGTCGCAATCTCACTCATCGAAATCGTAAATCGCGTCATGCACGATGAGGAGGAAAATGAGCGGCTCTTCGGACTTCTGGTGGATTCATTAGACGAGCTCAACAATCTTTCGTCGGAAGCAAAACAAATCTCTCCTTTAAACGTTTTCATACATTTCGGACTTCATCTCGCAATGAATCTCGGTTTCGCACCGAATTTCGGAGACTGCCTGATTTGCGGTAAGTCGATTGATGTTGAGAAAAAAAGACAGATTAGTTATGTTATCGAGAAGGGCGGGCCTTTGTGTGACGGTTGTTCCTCAAAAGTCAGCAATGCTTTTGTTATTTCAAGCCCGGCATTTTTAATTTTACGGAGTTTCACCCGTCTAAGTTCCGGAGCCGCCGCAAGGTCAAGAATGGAACTGGCGCTTCAATATGAACTTTCAAATTTTGTTTTTGTTTACTTAAGAAGACATTCGGACAGTCTCAAAGAGATAAAATCCTTAAAATTCATGACTGCCTTAAAATGATTTGTCCGTAGAACTTCTTCGGAGGAGGTTTAATTATGCGAAACAGAACAATACTCGGAGCGGCGCTGCTCATTGCGGTCGGAAGCGTGTTCGGTGCGTTTCTCGTTATGAGTTTCAACGGCGTGGGTGCGAGTCTCGGTTTCTCCGGTGAAAAGGTGAAATTGGGCGGGCCTACACCGATTGTAAACACCAACCTGAATCTGATGGCAACGCAAGAAGCATTTGTCGCGGTTGCAAAAGCCGTGACTCCAGCCGTTGTCAGCGTTACGATCACTACTAAACCGAAAAGCAGCATTCCATTCTTTCATAATTTTCAATTCAATTTTCCAGAGCCGCAGCCGGAAAAGGGAATGGGATCGGGAGTCATCGTAACCGCCGACGGATACATTCTTACCAACAACCATGTTGTTGACGATGCAGAGAAGAACGGAATCAAGGTTACGCTTTCCGACAACCGAGAATTTAACGGGACCGTCATCGGCAAAGACCCGACCACCGACGTTGCGGTAATCAAGATCGATGCGAAAGGCCTTCCCGTTGCTGCACTTGGGAATTCAGACAGCGTGGAAGTCGGCCAATGGGTTCTCGCAATCGGAAATCCGCTCGGGCTGACCTCGACGGTGACCGCCGGTATCGTCAGCGCACTCGGAAGGAACATAGACGTAACCACTTCGCAGCAAAATTACGGCATCAGCAACTTTATCCAGACAGATGCTGCGATCAACCCGGGCAACAGCGGCGGCGCACTGGTGAATATCAAAGGCGAAGTAATCGGGATCAACGCCGCCATTGCCACCAGAAGCGGCTACAACCAGGGTTATGGTTTTGCAATTCCGATAAATCTTGTGCGAAAGATGGCGGAAGACTTGATCGCCTACGGCAGAGTCAAGAGGCCGTGGCTCGGAATCAAAATGAAATCGGAGCTCGATGAAACCGACGCGCGTGCACTCGGAATGTCCAAGCCGGCCGGCGTGCTCGTCCAGGATATTATATCTGGCACTCCGGCAGACAAGGCGGGAATCAAAGCCGGCGACGTCATTCTATCCGTCAATGGAAAAGACGTGAACGCCGCGAACGAGATCCAGATCATAATCGCTGAACACAAACCGGGCGACGTGGTCTCCGTGAAAATTTATCGAGACGGCAGCACAATTGGGAAGAACATCACGCTGAACGAACTGCCAGAAGAAAACCTGGCGAGCACAAACCAAAATGTCAACGAGAACGAAGGAGAGGCGCCCAGCGACAACGGCCAGCTAAGTGTCGCTAAACTCGGAATCACCGTGCAGCCGCTTGACGACGACACAAGGAAGCAGGCAAACGTTGAATCGGGAATTCTTGTCGCGGGTGTTTCGCCGAGCGGACCAGCGGCGGACAGGACGCTGCTGCAAGGCGACATCATTACTGAGGTGGACCACCAGAAGGTCAAATCACCGAAGGATTTTGTCGATGCGTTGAAGAACAAGAAAAGCGGCGACGCCGTGATGCTGCGAGTGGTTACAAAACAAGGCGACACTTTCGTTTCAAGGTTCGTGGCTGTAGAAGTCGGCGAATAAATTTCAGAAAAATCTTGAATAGAAGTGCGACCTGATTGAAACGGGTCGCACTTTTTGTTTGTGGAAAGCTTTCTACTATCAGGGAAAACTGCTAAGTTTCTCTCAAAGAAAATTCGATCGGGCACTACCATGGACCAAGAATTCCTTAATTTGCTCCAAGATCCAAATACCCAGGCGCCGCCGACGTATCCAAGGGTAGCAAAGAAATTCTACGGCGATCAAGAAACGATCAAGAATCCCGCCGGGTTCGCTCCCAAGTTCTGCCACGACATTGAGTATGAAGAAGTCTGCAGCGGCGAACTGCTTGCTCTGACATCCTCGAAACCGCGAAAGCATTTCTATAACCTACGATACAAGTTGCAGGGTTTCCGTTTCCACTCCGCAGCGATTTTTCTTATATTAAATCCACTATGTTAAGATTACTTACCGCAGGCGAATCGCACGGCAGGGCACTCGTCGGAATTATCGAAGGTGTCCCATCAAACCTGCGACTCGATGTCGAATACATCAACCGCCAGCTTTTCCGCCGCCAGCAGGGTTACGGACGCGGCGGAAGAATGAAAATAGAAAGCGACAAAGCTGAAATCCTTTCCGGCGTCCGACACGGCAAAACCATCGGCTCTCCCATCTCGCTTGTGATATGGAACCGCGACTTCGAGAACTGGACAGAGAGCATGTCAGTGGAAGCCGTCGCTAAAGAGATTGAGAAGGTTTTCATTGCCCGTCCCGGTCACGCAGACCTGGTGGGCAAGTTCAAATATTCATTCAACGACATGCGAAACGTGATTGAACGGGCAAGCGCCCGCGAGACGGCTATGCGAGTCGCGCTTAGCTCAGTTGCAAGAAAACTCCTCAGCGACCTCGGAGTGAGAATCGGAAGCCATGTTTTCTCAATCGGCTCCGCCGGATATAAAGACAGGGAAGCCCTCGATTCCGTTCTTTTCAGAATCATCAGCGGGAAGAAGGGTGCGGAGGAAATTTCGAGCGAGGCAGACAAGTCGGAAGTGAGATGCCTAGACGAAAGTGTTGCCGGGAAGATGGTACAGCAAATTAGACGGGCAAAGAAGTTGGGCGATACGGTTGGCGGCATCGTAGAGACATATGTCACCGGATTGCCAATTGGACTTGGAAGCTACGTCGAGTATGACAGGAAGCTCGATGGGCAGCTTGCACAGGCGGTAATGTCGATACATGCAATAAAGGGCGTGGAAATCGGCGAAGGATTCAGGAACGCAACAAGGTTGGGCTCTGAGGTCCACGACGAAATTTTACTGAAGGGCAGGAAGATCGTCAGGCCGACAAACCGTGCCGGTGGACTTGAAGGCGGCGTAACAAATGGACAGCCGCTATGGATCCGCGCAGCGATGAAACCCATTTCAACTTTGATGAAACCATTGAGGAGTGTCGATCTGTCAACAATGAAACCCGCCGAAGCACGAAGAGAACGATCCGATTTTTGCGCGGTCCCAGCTGCCGCTGTTGTCGCCGAGAATGTTATCGCTCCGGTTCTGGCAAACGCCGTCCTTGAAAAATTCGGCGGCGACAGCATGGAAGAATTGAAGAAACGATTTGCAACCGAAGCATTCTTTGGGTGATGAATAGAGTAGAATTCTCAATTCTGAATTTTGAATTTTAAATTATAATTGAGAAGCCGGAATTTAAAATTTATAATCAGACAGTGAAGCGGATCGGTTACGTTGATCAGTTCAGGGGACTTGCAACTATCTTCATGGTGGAGACACATGTTGTCAACGCTCTGCTCCTCGACTCACTTCGGCAAAATGTTGTTTTTAAGACTCTCGATTTCGTGAACGGTTTTGTTGCGCCCGCATTTCTTTTCGTCGCCGGTTTTTCTTTCACGCTCGCCCTGAACAGAAAGGGTGACGCCTACCGCAAGTTTTCTCCGGAGCTACTGCGGCACGCGAAGCGGCTTGTTTTCATTTGGGTAACCGGTTACCTGATGCACGTTCCGTATTTCTCGCTTTTCAAAACCGTGCACGGCTCGACCCCGGAGAACATGACCGCGTTCCTTGCTGTCGATATACTTCAGTGTATTGCAACCACGTTATTACTCGTCCATCTCATCAGAGTAATCATCAAAAGCGACCGCGCGTTCAATATGGTCTTGTGGGGATTGTTCTGGCTCTTCATAATCGCGGCGCCAATCGCCGGATTTCTGGATCCATACCAGGTTTTGCCGAAATTCTTCGGGCAGTATTTCAATCGACTCCACGGTTCGCTGTTTCCGCTAATTCCGTGGTCAAGTTTTCTCATCGCGGGAATAATAGCCTCACAGAAGATCACATTTGAAAAAGACAGCCGGTTTGGAGAAAGGCTGCTTTCAATCGGAGGAGTGCTCGTTGTCGCAGGGCTTGCGCTCGCATTTCTGCACAAATTCCTTCTTCCGCAGATAAATTTATACGATTATGCACCGGGGTGGTTCCTGTTAAGACTCGGGATGCTCCTTTGGATATTGAAGGCGATTATCCGGTATGAAAGTAAAAGAAATATCGTCCCGCAAACGGGATCTGCAACATGGTCGGCAGTGAAAGTGTTCGGACGCGAATCATTTTTGGTTTATGTCGCACACGTCCTTTTCATTTACGGATCGAGCGCGAAGAACATATCGCTAGCAGAATCCGTCGGGAGAACGCTGAATTATTTACAATGCTTCGGGATATTCGTGGTGTTGACAATTGCAATGTTCGTTCTCGCTTACGCGTGGTCAACCCTAAAGAAAAAGGACTACAATCTTTCGCGGCTCGTTCAGTATACTTTTGTCTCGGGTTTCTTTTATCTCTTCATCAAGAACCCGTACTAAGCAAAAGGGACAAAGGGGCAGAGATACACAGGCACAAAGGCAATAAGTCAATTTTAGCTTATTCAAAAGAGCACTTTACATTCTTTCGATCTCCCGACTGTCTTCATACATCTGGTTGAACTCTTGCGGGTTTATATGTTTTGGATTCAACGCACTTTGTAATCAAGTCTGAATCTCAAAAATTGAGCCCATCGCTATCTGGAGAGACCTCACATAGTCACCGGATGATTTCCTTCCGTAACCTTCAGCGATATTACTCGGAATCGATATTGAACATCTTCGAATTTGTGACACCAAACCGTTCTTCTTTCGGAAAAGCCCTCGTCAATTTATAGATTTCGGTAACGAGCAAAATAGATTTTTGCCAAACAATCAGATCGCTGTATGTTTTGACGATCTTTCTATCTGCTTCCATCTTCATTGCCTTGTGCCTTAGTCTCTTTGTGCCTTCTTCATAGGCTGTTTTTTCTCAAAAAACCGACCAGTGCCGAGTTGAATTCCTTGGCATTCTCAAGGTTGGAAAGATGTCCTGCACCGTGGATCAGGACAAACTCCGAATTCTTTATCTTTGAACTCATCAATTCCGCATCTGTTTTTGTGGCGACCTTGTCCTTTTCGCCAGTTATGATCAGCGTGGGCGCAGAGATCTTTTTGAGACTTTCTGTCATGTCCATTCTTGCTGCAAGTGCAATTAGCGTCCCGATAAGCGCCGCATCATGAGTCGACTTCATGATTGAAATAATCTTGTCCACCGCAGCTTTAATGCTTTCAAGACTTTCGGGGGCAAACAGAGAGCGCGCCATATCCTCGGCAAACTGAGATTTGCCCCCTGCAAGAATCATTTTGATCTGGTTCGCACGATTCAGCTTTGCTGCGTTCGTATCTCCCGAGCTTTTAGTGTTGCACAGAACTACGCCGGAAATACGAGACGGCTCACGGTCAACAGCCCGCAGCGCAGCATAACCGCCGATTGAAAGTCCGCACACAACGGCTTTCCCTAATCCGACATGGTCCATCACTTCAAACAGATCATCGACAATAAACTCCACCAGATACTGGCCGCTCCCGACATCGCTCTCGCCATGTCCTCGCAAATCGAACGCGACCACATAATGATCCTTTGAAAGGAGCTTGCTTTGCTCGTCCCACATTGATTTGTCAAACGGAAAACCATGGATGAAGACTATGCCGCGGTTTTTATTTTCGCCAAAAGCATTGTAGAAAATCCTGCCATTCGATGTCTTTACGAACATTTTTCCTCCTGTTTTGGAACTTTGCGATTCTCCTTCTTCCCTAAACGCTCGATGATCCTGCCGCCATTAACCATGACTATCTTTGATTTCCCCGGTCTTTCTTTATGAAATTCCACGTGTTGTCTTCGGCAAGAGAACTGATCTGCTGAGGCAAGTTTGCAATAATTAGGTTTTTGGGTCAGATTCTCTTTTCTTCGCAAAGAATTCTCTAAGGAGTATCCGTGAATCTTCCTCCAATATTCCGGAGATCGCCTCCACATGATGGTTCAACCGTTCATCCTGAATGATGTTGTAGATCGTGGAACATGCACCCATTTTCGGATCGAAAGACCCGAACACCAGTCTATCAAGCCGAGAAAGAACAATTGCTCCCGCACACATCGGGCACGGCTCGAGTGTAACATAGAGAGTGCATCCTTTCAGTCTCCAGCTTCCGAGGTGGTTTGCGGCAGACCCGATCGCGATTACCTCCGCATGAGCTGTCGGATCCTGAAGCATTTCAACCTGGTTGTGTGCTCGCGCGATAATTGATCCGTTTTTGACAATTATCGCACCAACCGGCACTTCGTTTTTCTTATACGCCTCTTCTGCCTCTTTCAATGCGGCAGCCATGAAATGTTGATGGTCGATCATGTTTGAAATTCAAAATTTTAAATTTTCAATTTTTAATTAATGCTCTGCAATCCAGAACTCGAAATTCAATATTTAAGATTTTCCGTTATCCCGCAATAGAAACATGCACGTCCACGCCGGCCTCGTTAGTTGTCGTGCCCGGAACGAGAGATGCAGGAATAGTAGGAATAATCTTCGTGTTGCGATAATAGATTGATGCGGTCACCCGCTGGCTAATATCATATTTGAATCGTATTTCCAGCGTCGTCTGTGTGGTGCCGCTTATCGGTGTTCCGGCGGCGCTAGAATTGTCCATGCTAAATGACGACGACGTGGAGGCAGCACTTGAATATGTCGCGCTTATGTCAACATCATTTTGCAGGTTCAGTCCGAACAACGGAATGGAGAATCCTTTCTTTGCATAGTCGGCCGTGATCGTAAGTTGCCCGGTATGCTGATTCGTAACCGGCTGAGTAGCTGACGGGTTCAAGCCATATTGGTCGGAGGTATTATAAAGGACGGAGCCTGATATCGTGGCATCCCCGATACTCTTGAATGCAATGTTGAGACCAGCCAAAGGCTGGAAACCGTAAGAGATCGCTTGTGCGTCGTTGACCTGGGCGGCTCCATTCGTGATATGCCAGTTTTCCGAATATGTCGATTGGTAGGCATGGGTGAAGCTCACGTGCGTCGCGAAACTCTTGAAGAGCGGAAGCTGCTCCAGACCATCCCAGCTAAAGGAGTAATTCACCCGAGGCATGTATTGTCCGAATATTTTGTCAAGAATGGGAAGAGTTTCAAACCCCTTGACAAATGCCTGTGAAAGTTTTTGCTGGTCGGTGGATTGTGAGTCATACGGATCAAGGTTTTTCGCACTCTGGTAGTCAGACGCTACCTGGTTTATTCCACTTTTAAAAAATTTAAAAATGAAGACCGGCGGAATCGTAAGGAAGCTTTTGTTGACCTGGCCGGCAAGGGAAATATTAGTTAAGCCGGCGCTATCGATTGGATTACCCTGTGCATCGGTTTGGTATGTGAGGTTGCGGTTGTAGCTCCACCCGACATGCCACGATAGGTCAATTCTCGCACCCTGCCATAAGTTTCGTGATGTCTTGATGTCAAGTGAATTTGTGTTACTAAAGTTATCTGTAACTTGGACGCCCGGACCGGGGATTCTCGTCGTTGGGGTTTGGTCAAACCCAAAGAACGGGAACCCGTTCTTCTTGAAGAAAACGAGTTTGCCATAGGGATCGGAAACGAGTCCGAGTTGATATAACTGCGAAGGTCCCAGCGAGGAATTACTTTCCTGAATGAAAGGTACTCTGAAAAAATTACCCATCCCCGGCCGGAGAGACGGCAATCCGCCGTTCTGCGACGTGTTCGCTGATGAAAAGTTTATCGAAATGCTCTCAAAATTCAAGAATGGTGTTTTGATCAGGAGACTTGCAATGTTGCCGATTTGATTTCCCTTCGTTGATGTACCACTCGCAGATGTTGTATCGGCGGTGGTTTCAAACTCCTCACGTCCACGCCCACGTCCGCCCGGGTTTGCCACCGGAGGTGGTTGCTGTTGCTGCTGGGCGGGGACAGGAGTTGTGGTCGCCGCCGCACTCTGTGTGGACGTGTTTCCGAACCATGGATCCGTCAGCAGTTTCAGACGGATGGTGGAGCCTAATTGCAATGTTCCGTTTGTGCCTGATCCTCTCCCGTATTGTGCCTGCTGCAAAGAGTTGCTCCAATGATATGCGGAATTGTAGCTCGCCTGCATATCAAGATACTGTTGGAGGTTAAATGGAAGTTTGGGCTGTGTTGTCAGCGAAAACTGTTGAGAATAGTCATAGTCGGTGCCGAAATTTACAAGACCGTTGTTAAGAAATATCTGACTAAACACATACGAGTTTGGCCGGGGACGAGGTTGTTGCCCCGCAGATAGTCCGGCTGTATCCACGTCAATCGTGTAAAGCGAGCTACTTATGTTGAAGCGATAGTCAATAGTTGGATTTAGTATTCCGTTATTAGTAATCTGCCAGTTGAAGCCTCCCGACCGCTGCGCCGTGAAGGTCGGATTTATTCTCGTCGTTGTTTGCGTCCAGTAATCTTCGGTTGTAAGCATTCTCGACGCGCTCATCGATAGACTCAATGAATTCGGCAAATACCTTATGCGGAAGTCCTGGCCGAGAGAAGCCGCCGAAGGAGCGGTTGCTGGCGGATTAGTGCCCTCCGGATTTCCTAGTGTCGGGTTAAAGCTGGGAACAACTGGATTTGAGACAGGTGTGGTACTCAAGGTCGGCTTGTTCTTCGAGGGGAATGGCGTATACCACGCCGCCGGATCAAACTGCAAGGAGTATCCGCTCTGGAAATTCCACGTCCATTGATTTCCCGTCTTGACCTGAGTGTCTCTGTAATTCGAGCCGGACCAACTGTAACCCAGTGAAATGTCATTGATGATATCCTTGGCGTACCATTTTGTTGACGGAATAGCTATGCGCAATGTGGGAATCGACCACGAATCCTGAACTCTGAGGGTCTGCGAGCTGACACGCAGGCTGTCTGCCTGAGATGCGGCCTCTGCCGAGGACATTCCCTCATCCACCAGATGCAGTGCCCGTTTTGACACTGCTTCGCTCACGAGGATATCGCTGCCGGCAAGGTACAGCGGGTTTGAAAAACTCTCGACGTGCGAATAGGAAAAGGGTATTGTCGTTCCCTGCCACTCGCGCGGTAGAAGCCTTTCAAGGCTGAGCGATGTACTAACCGCCCAATTCTGTTCTGTGTTTAACGATCCAAATTGTGTCGTGAGTCCATGGAAATACGGATCGGTCTTCGAAAAATTGAACGAAAGCGAGCCGAGGTCGGCAAGCTGGAGCGAAGCATCAAATCTATAAGCACCACCCGGGGTATTATCGGCGTTCGTGAGTCGAAGCTCATCCACATAGACGGAGCCTCGGAGTATAGTTGCACTTCCCGGTCTCGCGTTTGCGATACCGATTTGGAAATAAGAAACGTTCATTAACGATGGATTTCCCTGGAGCCAATAAGTGGAGCCCGGTACCCCATTTCCAGCAGACTGGGGCAAAACATGTGGCTGGTTTACGGAGTCTCGACGCTGCTTGATCGCGGTCAGCTCGGCGAAATTGATGGTTGCATCTTCCCAACCGGCTCGTAACGGCGGCTGGTTTGCGTATCTTACCGGCTGTCGATACTCGTAAAAATTCATAGAGTCACTTCCGAATCTTAAGTAGATGTCGGCGTCATGGTTTGCCGAATCGTGTGAATCATAATAAAAATTAGGATCTCCATGAATGAAGAATTTCATGTTCTTATAATGGAAAACATTAAGCGCGGTTGGAAAATATTTGAACACGTATCTTGAATCTCCCCCGTGCAAGCCGTTCAGGATCAAATCGAGAGATTGCTCATTAAGCAGAAGGTTTTGTGTCGGATTTGAGTGATCAACAGGCTGCAAGCCATCGACAGGAGCCTGGTAGCCGGGGTTATCAAAAACATTAACCACAGAGGACTGCATTGTGGTATCCTTCACGTTCGGTACTCGCCAGTAGTTTCCGACTAAATCCATTTCGGCTATGTGCACCAGCATAGGCGATGTCATACCATCGAGCCAAATTCTGACGGATTGCACTACAGAGAGGCTCGGGCTTCCTATGACCTTGGAAGTATCCTTAAGCGGGATGATGTATTGATACCATCCTTTATTGCCGCCGCCATTGATGTATTTATTGTTGACGGTGTCCAACCCCACGTTATATTCATAATAACTGTTTGTCTGATCCAAGAAACGATTATGGTTTAAATCTTCACCATCGGGAAGAAGCCCTGTTGCTGTAACGCTATTATACTTCGTACCATTTACTCTAAAATAGTTGCCGTTGTTTACATCTGCGAAGTAGGTGCCTCCATCCGGATCTGCAGTAAGAGTATCATTAACATTCCACCATGGACGATCTGGATTTTGGGCGATCCATGGAAACATTGTATTTTCTTGTTCCGTGGTGAGCTGGTCTATTCCAAGGTCGTTGTCCCGCACTCCTAATCCTGTGGTGTCTTCAGAACGAAAGACACCGTCGCCGAAAATATCCTCGCTCATCTGACCTATGTCAATGTGCATGGTTCCTCTGGTGCGGACTGAATCGTCGATCTTCATCCAAATTTCCAGATAGTTTATGTTTTGCGATACAAGATCGCTGGCGTTTGAAGAGAGATCCAACATCATGCCGCCCCAGGCCAGCTTTGCTAGTTTTGGATTGCTATAATTAGTATCCAAAGTGCTCGCTATATTGCGGGATCTGTTATACTGACCCCTTATGCCGCCTAAGAATCCGACATTCAAAACGGTAACCGTCTGTTGGTCCGCAGCCACCTGTTTCTGCGGCCAGATATCTTTAGAGAGCGTGGTAGGCGGCTGCACATTGTACCAGTATGCCCATCCGCGATAATTGTTTTTAGTTGAGTCCGGTATCTGCTGGTTGAGTACGGAATCCACGGCAGTATTCTTCGGTGGACTTGCTATCGACCACGAAGAATAATTTATCGGCAGCGGAATGGTTCGTTTGGCTCCCTCGAAGTCATCTATATACGCAACGCCCTGTCCGTTGTCATCCGGAATAGGGCTAGCTCTCGTGTTCGGAGTAGGAAGCATATAGGCACCCTCGCCATGCAAAGTCAATTTTGAGGGAGCGGCCGTCTGAATCAGCGGAAGCGCATCGAGAGCTTTCGTAAGAAAAGGGAGATCGAGAGAAGTTCCGCCGTCAACACCGAGAATCATGTTGCTCATCGGCTCCTCCCCGACCTGAACTTTATCGTTCGGCGACTGCAGTGAATAATTCATCAATGTGAATCCAAGTCCCGTCTGATCATTGATTTTTAGATCCCCCCGAAGCCCGCTGAGTGATTTTGAAGCTATTTGGAAAAGATCGTTCGTCTCGTATTGAATCTGGACGTTCGCACCTGTCACAAGCGCCGCTTGATTTCTTATCGTTAGCTCGCCTGTAAGATAATCAATTGAGTAGTCCTGGTCGGGAACCAGCGGTTGTCCGTTCAAGATAACCTTGACGCTCCCCTGGACAAGATTGAACCCAAGATTGATCTTTGACGAGCTTGAACCGACATACGAGCCGGTTATAGAAAAGAGGTTGTGAATATCGGACGTGTAAACATCCGATGTGGTGTCATAAATGGTGCTGTATGAAATGGAATCCGGATTCGGGATCGCTAAGCTCCCCAATTGATGAAACGCCTCGACAAACGGCTGGATGAACGGCAGAATTATCTCACCCCGTGCAGGATCTATGTCGACATTTTCATTGTAGTAGAAAGTATTCTGTGCGCCTACCGTGCCGGTCCCATCGAGATGGAACAGATGCACAAGGCTAATCCCGTTGATGTTATCCTGTGCGGTTGTACCGGAGGGCGTGTAGAGTATCTTTAAGTCTTTTATCGAGCTCTGATTGAGATTCGATCCTCCGAGAGGGTATATGTTTCGAAGTATCAGTCGCCAGGCTTCTGCATAGTTGCCGCCCGGATTCTTAAGATTCGCAGGTTTCACAAGTTTAAGGACGAGCCGGTCATTTGATGATGTGTCTGCATAAGAGAACGTTCCATAGGTACTGTCGCCTTGAGTTCTGTAAACGACCGCTATCACCTGCTCGTCCGAGTAGCTGCTGTTGAGAGTTAAAACACCGGTGTTCTTGTCGATAGTAAACTGCGAGTTATCAAGCTTGATAAAATTCCCATATTCAACTTTTCCTGGTGTGGCCGCGATGGGATTATCGATGCTTTTATTTCTGAGGCTATTATAATAATCACCGTTCGATTTGTTATTAGATTTAAGGTCCATCACTGCAACGCATGATCGGACATTAGGATTTCCGGCAGGATTGAAAACCGATTCGTAGACTTCATAATCGGTAATAATCAGAGTCAGGTCGTCTATGTTAACACGATTGGATTGATAATAGTCCTCATATTCGTGGATATAATTTGTATCAATGAAGAAATGATTTGTCGAAAAATCATAAGCGTGAAGGTTGAAGGTCTGTGCTGACGATCCGCCGTTATAAGTTATTGCTTTCCCCTGCGCTTTTTGCTGGCTTGCAAGACCCGTCAGCGTAAGCGGGCCAAACTGAGCCGTCGCTTTAATTCCGAACAGAGCCTGACTGCTCCCTATGAACGACGAATTCGTTGACATCGAGACATTTCCCGCTTCTACGGTCTTGATAATCTCATCGTCGTAACCCGTGTATTTTATGTGAAGCTGGTTTTCGTAGTCAAACTGGTTTTGGGTGTCCCAGTTTGCTCCGATACCCAGCTTGTCCCCTACCGTTCCATCGACGTTTATCTGGACATCCTGCTTGAAGTCCGGCTGGTTCGTCACGTTGCCTAACGCCGAGAGCGTTTGCTGATTGGTCTTCTGATTTCTCCATGCACCGTGAACATCGACCGCACCCGATATTTTTAGATCGATCCGGGGAGGGCCAAAAATGCTGAGGACAGGATTAGCAGGAATCGGGATGTCTATGTTGGTGATTCCCGACATCAGCGAGCCGAGCTGGTTTTCCGCCGACTTCGAGACGTACGTGTGTGCGAGGTCATCCCATGTCTGCTCGGTGAAATGTTTTTGTTCAAGCTTGACGTACTCATTCAACGGAACCTGGATCGGGACTTTGATGTCCTTCCCCCAAAGCGTCTCCCGAATACCAACGAAGTTCCCGACACTGTCGATAGCAGTGGTCCTCTGTATTACGGTCGAATAGAGAAAAAGCGGATAATGATATTCCGGGAAAGTTTGCGCTTGTGGATAATCACGTCTTATATCGGATAACCACTTAGAAAGCTTCAACGAATCTAAGCAAAGCGTGTCGGACTTTATTTTCGATGAATCGGTTGAAGTCAGCACCGTGTCATTTTTGCTCTTGACCAGAAGAGTATCGAGTGTGCCCCTTGCTGAAAGGCTGTCATGGAATGTGTTGGTGCGGATGGCAGGTACGGTGTCATTCTTTCGGTTCACCGAATCGGCAACGAAGCCTTTAGTCGTGTCCTGGTTTGTCCGAATAGCAGAAGGGCTCTTTTCGGACGCTCCCTTCGGGCCAGGAAACTTCTGAGCGCCCGTTCCGCTGCTGTCTTGTCCAGGAGAGCGTTTTGACGAAGCAGAATCTTCATGTGTTAACCCAGGTGGGTAATTTCCGACTTTCGTTGCGTGCCTAAAGCATCCGGTAAAGACAAATGCCCATACCACTCCGCAGATCATGAACATGAGAAGAGTCGGGGGCGCAAAGCGACTTATGATAGCCTTGAAGTTCTTCACTTATACAGACTGCTTATGCGATACTATTCGAGAACTGAGTTTATTAACACTTTAGCAATCTGTATGTATAGACAACTCCATTGGCTTTAATGAGTCCTGTGGTCAAAAAAATATCAAAGCCTTCAGTAAATATCAAGCAAAGAAGACGTGCCCCCTTCAGGTGGTCGGTAAATCGCGCAAAGCTGAGATTTCAATCACAGATTCTGATTAATTATTTACTTGAGGGTTGCAGCTCACACTGTGAAGGAATTAACAGATTTTCGCGCAGCGGGTCGACATTTGCACCGGAGAATGCTATGTTACTGTCGGACCGGACGGTCACGGTATGGATTGGGGAATGGGTATTTGAACACGTTTTACGGCTTTTCAAGATGCCGTGACGGAATTTTTAGTGAAAGAGAATGGTTATCTAGATTGAACAGCGGTTGAACCGAAGGTACCTTTCTACAGGCGTCTTCCGCTCTTAGCCAGATGATTCACTGTTTTAGTGAAAACCGATGGAGTGATGGGAAGGAGGCAAACAGAATGGACGACTTTTCCACCAAACGGGACATGACAGAAACGGATGAAACAATTCTCATAGCTGAGGATGACGCAGCAATCCGCGAGTTAATGGTCGACGTTCTCGAAGCTGCGGGTTACTCGGTTCTTGCCACCGCAAATGGACTTGAGGCAATCGAGGTCTTCAAGAAAAGCAAAGAGAATGTATGTCTTGTAATCCTAGATAAGATCATGCCCAAGATGAACGGCGACGAGACATTCCGAGCGTTGAAAAAGATGGGACTCGATGTTCCAGTCCTCCTTTCAAGTGGATACCACAACGAAGAAAAAGAGTTACTTGCTGACGGGGTCGACGGTTTTATCCCGAAGCCGTACAGAATTGATGAGCTTGTCGAAAAAGTAAAGTCGACTTTTGACAATTGGAAAAAGGTTAAGTAAAAATCTGCAACAACGTCAACCATTAAGTCCATTTACTTTTCTGAATGCTTCATCATTAGGCTCCCATAACTCGATCTTGTTTCCTTCGGGGTCCATGACCCAGCCAAATTTCCCGTGGTTGTATCTCTCGATTTCTCCAACTACATCGACTCCTTCTTTCCTTAGCTGTTCAATTAAAGCCTCAAGGTTCTCAACGCGGTAGTTCACCATGAAATCCTTCTTGGACGGGGGGAAATAATTGGTCCCCTCTTCAAATGGCGCCCATACCGTATGTCCAAAATTATCAGGCTTATCTTTTTGCTTCCACTCGAAGACGCCGCTCTCACCAACCGGAGAAATGCCAAGGTGTTCATGGTACCACTGCAAGATACTCCTTGGACTCTCGCACTTGAAGAAAATCCCACCAATACCTGTCGCGCGTTTCATAAATTCTCCTCCTTCCGAAAACTGATAACAGATCCATATTTGTATGCAACGAAGAAAATTCTCTTGAATGGATAGAGAACTTTCCCGTCAGGAGGTAAAGCATCAGATTCATACACTCTCCAATGAAATAGATCGTTTTCCATTCGGTAATTAAAGAATATTTCCCCACACGCTCAACGGTTTCATTTTAATCGAAAGATGGAACAAGCTCAAGTAAGGGCGCACCTGCAGTTCCTGTTCGCTCGGAGAGATAATTCGGACTTGGCCAGTGGTGGGCTATTTTGAACTGGGCCGAAATTTATTTGCGATCTCTGCGCCTTCTCAGCGTTTGAGCGCCTTGCGCCATCCCCACATAAAAATAACTTGACGGGACTCTGCGGTTGAATCTAACCGCTGCCGCCTTGCGGCATCCCGCATTCCCGTATCGGATAATTGAGCGGGAGAGACGCATTGGACGCAAAGAAAATATTCGCGACTAAAATAGCCCACTACCACTTGGCCAGATTGTTGGAGTAATAATCGCATCGTCATTATGTTGGGGGGACGTTGGAGTCCTTTTCAACTAATAAAAGGTGCTGCCGGGTGATTCTCAAACCGAGTTGGAACACGCGGCAAGAAATCGTTAGAGAATTACACTCTAACACATCAGGGAGTAAGTATGAAACGTAACGTTTTGACTCAACGGATCGTTTGCCTCGTTTTGATTCTTCAATTGTCATTGTTAACCGGACTTCTTTTCTTGTCTTGTTCCTCCGGCTCCTTCGTGAACCTTGGTTCCCTCAAGACGGAACTCAACCTAAAAGAATTCCCGGAACAAAAGGACTATCCCGATGCCGACGCCCTGGTGCTCTATGAACTCCACAACGTAAAAGTTTATGTCGACGGGAACTACGATGTGCGGACTATCGAATCCATAACGAGGGTTACCAAGCTCTTCAAGAATATCGAGGATTACGCTTCCATCGAGATCAATACATCTTCCGGGGATAAACTAACAAGATTATCTGCCAGGACCATTAAACCCGACGGCACAGTGCTCGAATTGAAAAGCGAAGACTTCCACACGATTTCTGGAGGTGGCGACAATTACGTGTTTTACTCGGACAGACAGACCACCAAATTCACTTTCCCTGCAATAGAAAAGAATTGCATCGTGGAATATCATTACGATATCGATGAAGCATATCCCTTCGTTCAAGACGAGTGGAGGATACAGAGTAACATACCAAAGTTGAAGAACCTCTACAGGCTGACCGCACCTGTTCTGCTGCTTGAGCCGGAATCGAAAGGAGGAGCGGGGTGGGCATGGCGTTACACATGGTACAACTGTGATCTCGGAGAGCCGGTCGTTCAACAGCCTTTAACTGCTTCCACTGCAAGGCTGGATCAGATAGTAACCTTCGAGTGGTCCAAGACAAACGTACCCCCTTTCAAGCCTGATCCGATGATGCCTTCTTACGATAATTACTTGCAGTACGTGAAATTTGCTCGTTCAGAATGGAAGACGTGGACCGACCTCTCAAAGTGGTACTACGAGAATCATTTCAAGCCAAAGCTCGTCATAACCGACGAGATTACTACAAAAGCGAAGGGGCTAACGGACAGATGTACCTCCGATAAGGAAAAGATCGAGAAGATCTATCGCTTTGTCCAGAAATTGCGTTATGTAGAAATAAGCCTCGGAGATGGCGGATATACTCCTTCCGAACCACAAAAAGTTCTCGACCGGCAATATGGAGACTGCAAAGACAAATCGATCCTTCTCATCAGCCTCCTGCAGAGTCTCGGCATCAGAGCCAAGCCAGTCCTCGTCCTGACAAGTGACGAGGGAATTATTCATCCACAATTCACCTCATGGAATTTCAATCACATGATTGTTAAGGCGACGACGCGCGAGGGCGCAAGCTACTGGATAGATCCAACAGTCGAATATGCTCCGCTCGGCGAGATCCCATACACCGATGAAGGTGTCAACGCACTGGTTTTGAATGAAGATAATACCTCCCAAATGGAGACCCTTCCTGCCAGCAGCTACATGCAAAACGTGGAGGACATCAACATGGTGGTAAATATCCCATCGGGAAGCGAAGCGGATTTTGACATCACCATGAAGTTCAAAGGCCAATCGAACCTTTATACAAGATCGTTTTTCGAAGATAAAAGCCATGATGATATGATCAAGTTCTGCAAATCCCTGGTTGCGGATGACTATTTGAACGCGGAGGTTGTAGACTACTCGTACAGCAATCTTGATTCCGTGGATTCAGATCTGGTATTCAATTTTAAACTTAAAGTCCCGAACGCAATCGAAAGCCAGGGGGACCTCCTGTTCCTGAACATCGATCCATTTAAGCTGAGAGGAGACTGGTCCTGGCTCGCGAGAGATAAGAGGACATACGACATAGAGTTCAATTATCCGAGAACCGTGATCAAGACCATAGCGCTGAGTATCCCGGAGAATCAATACGAAATACGAAACATCCCTCAGCATTCATACCTGACTGGTGACGGACTCGACTATTTTAAGGATTACGAAAACAACGGGAATGGACATCTGAAAGTGACGGAGACGTTCTCGATAAGATCAAAGGATATCGAAGCCCATAGCTTTGCGAAAGTGAAGAACTTCATAGAGACAATGAGAACAAAGGCGGGTGAAAAGATTATCCTGACGGCAAAACACAACTGAAACTATTGAATGGTTGTCGTTCCAGCATTTTATTTGGTTCTCGGACGATGCGAGTGATCTGTGTCTTGAAGTGAGAAGCTTGGCCCTTCCGAAGGGCAGAAATTCCGGAATTTCTTATTCGATTTCCTCCAAAAGTATCGCCGCATCGCGCACGCAGTGGTCGCAGACCGTCTTGGATAGGTTTTTTTCTTTGAGCACTTTCTGGCCATCCTCGGTATTAAGGTCGATACCTCCCAGGAGCTCCCTGCAGAGGATCGTGCCATGAAGCTCTCTGAAGCGCTCCGCAAATGTCTGCACACCCCGGTACGTTTTTCCAACGCCCGGTCTGTCAGCAGAATCGGTCACGCCGTGCTTTGTGCCAATGACCATGAACGCTCCGGTCACCGCACCGCATACTTCCTGAAGGCGTGCCATGCCTCCACCGAACCCGGTCGCTATTTTCAGCGCTTCTTTCTCATCTATTCCGTAAAGCGGGGCATAAGTTGAGAACACCGCCTGCGAACAATTAAATCCTTTTGAGAATTTTTCTACTGCTTGCTCCGCGGGCGGAGCTTTTTCGGTTTTGTCTGACATAGGTTAATCCTGATCCGATTTTTTAAAGCATCAGATACAATATTCTTTTAAGATTGTTTTATGAGGTACTACAAGGAACTAGAATAGAATACTAAGTTGCATTACTTAGAAATCTTCTTCTTCCGAGTTGCATACCTTTCACGCTTTTCGTCCACGGCTACCTTCGGTTCAGTCTCCAGATTCCCTAGGAGAGTAGCCGAGCAAAATTTTTGAATTGGGTTCCGCTTTCAATGAAACTAAAGCTGGAGATTCGGGATGCCAAGCGACACGCTGCAGATGCTTGATGCCGGGGTCGGTATAGGTATAAGGAAAGCGAATGTCATAAGTTCGATAAAGGTTACTAAAGAAAGCATCAATATGAAGAGAGCTTTTGAGCTCTGGAAACTTATTCAACACGGGTGATTCCCCTTTTGAGGATTTGACTTTAAGGAGCACCATGCCAACGGCTTCATACTTCGAGTAATCGTTGCGTACCATTACTCTACCACTAAGGGCTTCAAGTATCCTCGCATAATCCCTGACGGAAGGAAGAATGTCTCCCTTCTGATCCAAGAGGATATCGTTTGGCTTGAGTGCGTGACCAGTGCTTTCAGTGGCCTTTAGAAAGGATATAAACCCATAAACCAGTCCTGGATACATTATGTGAATATTGGCACAATCACCAATCGCTTCTTCAGTTCTGTTTACCAAATTCCGAAAAGCTTTTATAGTACCCTTAACTGAAATGGCTAAGAGCGGCCCAATTCTTTCTTTTGCAACCACTATATCGATTCGCTTGCTTTTGAGCGCGCCCAACACAACTTGTTCTTTTGAGTCCTCGGTTGTTGAACTAAATGACAAATACCAACTGCCACTTCGGATTTCAGATTTCAGCGGGGGAGTTGGAGAAATATCTTCAGGGAGAAAACCACCTTCGATTGCAAGACGCGTTGCCAGATATTGATGCAATGGCTTTATGTGCTCACCGCTTTCTGTTGAGACTGTAGAGGTAAATGCTTTCGCCGCGTTGGCCAATGAAATATCCATTGGGAGTATCTGTTTAGTCATAGTTTCGCCACTTTCTTATTTCTGTTATCGAGTCACCCAATATTTGTAAATCGGAGAGTGTGAACTTACATTCACCTTTGGCAATTAGGATATTGGACGCTTCTCGGGGTTCAAGTTTAAGCATGCCTCCACCGAGTGGATGCCCCTCCAGCTCGCAACTCAGATCCACAATAGGATGGGTCCACGCCTTTTGGATTTCCGGTAATAATGCCGGTCCCTTAAGGAAAACCGCATGGACAGAATTTGTGCAAACACATCGTGCATCATTTCTTACCAACGCAGGTTTTTGTCCACTCATATAGGACAGAAAAGCATCAGGAATTCGCACATCTGGTATAGCATACCAAGGATCACGATTTCTGCATTTATACCGCTGTCGCACATTGCGACCTTCTTGAGTATTCAAATATGACATTACTTCTGAAGTGAGTGGTTGCTTGCGATCAAGCCGTAGCAACATTATTGGCTCGTCGGAACATAATCCAACGTTTGACTGCTTCCTTGTTCACCGATTTTTCCGGTAGCTGACGTGACCTCCTGATTGTAGGGATGACAAACCGCTCTGGAATACCATAACGTGTTACATCTGAAGGTTTGAGATGAAAGAAATCGTTTGCCCCACTTACATATCCGATGCTCGTGCTTACAAACTCGCCTAACCGATGAACACCCGGCCGTGACGCCATGGATTGGTAGATAGACAAGGCAGTATCACTAATCAAGAATTTTCTTAAACGGAATCCCGCCTCTTTCCAAGATGAGAAGGGAATTACTTTTGTGGGTTGAGCCGATAAGTTGACTGCAGTGAACTTATCACAAAGCGATAACTCGATAGAATCGGTTTGACCACCGCAGCCTTCTGCAAGTAGAAGCCACGCGCCCTCAGACAAATTTGAAAAGATATTTTCTCTGATGGCCACGATACGTAAATGTTTGAAATGTGAGCATAAGAACCGAAGAACTGGAACTGCATATGGTGCATGACCGATTTCCGCCGGTACAACAAAGGCCATCCTGCCGCCGCGCTTAAGCAAACCGGCTGTCACCACGAGAAACGATGCCCAAGATGAAGCCAGACCTGAGAGTTGAACTCCTAATTTGCTGGCAAGCTCGTTTGCCAATAGGCGAGTTTTTCCAGCGAAGTTTTGGTATCTGATGAAAGGTGGATTCCCTGCCGCCACATCAAACTTATGAGCAGCCGTGGATGCCCATTCAAAGAAATCACTATGATAGACAGAAGCATTTGGAGCTTGTGCGTGCGAAAGAGAAACGCAATGGGAGTCAAGGTCAACGCCAACCGAAGGGTTGTGGAGAGCAATGAACCTTCCGGTGCCACACGCAGGGTCGAGTAGCAAATCTTTTTCGCTCCTAATTGCCCACGCGACTAACATTTCGGCAACCTCTTTCGGAGTGAAGACCCGACCGAATTGTTTTCTATCTGCAAACGATACAGTCATTATATTTTCATTACTTCCGGATTCGATATTTTTGTTCTATTTTAACCGAAACACGGAATAAATTCAAACTGAGGAACTGTAATGTTAGCGGTTGTCGATTACCCAGGTTCGCCGAAATATTTTAGGACTCGTAGCGCCCTCAATGTGTTCCAGCGACTTGGCTGTCCGGATTTCTCCATATCGAAATGCGTCTTCCCTGGATGTTTTGCGGGGAGTTTCCATTGCCCGGCGTCAGTCCTCTTCTTTAAAAGAACACCGATAGCATCGTCCATTCTCTTGTCGTATTTCACCCCTGCAAGCTGGAAATAATCTAGAGCTTTTAGAATATCGTATCGCCAGCGGCCAGGATAGTACAATTTCAGAAAGTCTGGACTAATAACCTCGCCGGTTCGTTCAGAGCGGAACAATCTGTGCTTGAGGATAAACTCTTGCGAGTCGCGTTGAGCTTTTTGCGGTTCGTTCAGTCTATAAGTGTAACCGTTTCTCTGATATTCGAGAATTCCTTCGGCTACGGAAATCGTTGTATGCAAAGAGCTATGCACGGCTCCCTTCCTATTCGAATGACAATTGAAACCGCCGTCCTCCATCTGTTGCGACAATAGGAAGTCGACGACGGACTTCAGATGCTTCTCTTCGACATGAAAATACGACGCGTAATTCAAGACCATCCCGTTTACACAGACATCGCTGACTTTCACTGATCTCAATGGATTTAACCCGCCGTCCGGTCCTTTTTCAGTCTCAAAAATCAGTTTGAGAGTTTCCGCGACCACCTTGTTATTTGCTGGAATACAAAGATATTTGAAATCAAGGAGAGTGTAGTGACTCGACGTCCATTTGGAGAGATAGAAACCTCCACCCCAATGCCCGTTCCGCGCTCGACACGAAAGGAATTTCGCCCCCCATCCTTCCTTTGCGATCCTTTTCCTGAGCTGGGGCCTGTTGGTGTCCAGCAAATCTTTGTACGTCTGGTATTGAATCGAAACGTCGCCCTCAAGGAGCCATGATATGAGTTTTTCGTCTATCATTTTACACCACGGGTATCGTCGTGCTGTGCCGCCGTCGATACCTTCTTACAAGCCAAGTCACAATCGCAACAAGAGCGATTACACCAATGGCAACTGCACCGAGCACAACTTTTGCGATGAGCGGGAAGCCCCAGGTTACGCTGAAATTCATCGGCATGTATGAGTTCAACGACATGTTCGGTACTCCTGTGTCGTAGAAGCTCGTCAAGATGAGCCTGGTGTTTTCTGCCTTAGCATACCACATATCGTTTACATGACCGCATTCGGAAAGAATAACCTGTTTGCCGTTTTTCAAGTAGGGGAGCAAGTCATTCGCGGCAGCCTCGGCTGGCGTGGAAAAATCCACGTTTCCGCTCAAGAGCAATGTCTGCACGTCAGATTGCTGCACTTTCCGAAATTTCTCGGGCAGCGGGGTTATCTGCCAGCCGCCATAACTTAACGGACCCCACAACAGCTTACCCATTGGAGAACCAAGTGGCAGATCGCGAGGCTCCATATCGGCGGAATAGTTTCGTGTGGAATCGAAATCCGCACCGACGCCTTTCGAAGCGAGATCACCCCATGTCATCAAGGAGGGCATAACATAATCATATGCAAGCGACATCAGAGCGAGTCCGCTCGGATCACCGTGTTCTGCCGCAACGTAGGCATCGAAGACCATGGCTGCAGTGCCACGATGATAGAGAAGTGCAAATGTAACCACTTTTACTTTTCCGGGATTAATCGGAATGAAGAGCCATCTGCACGGCATGTCGTTCAACACCGTCCGCATGGTACGATAAAGGTCAGGACTCCTTTTGGTCTCTACGGTATCCCGTGACCAGAGAGACACGTAGTGCCTCAATTGCTCGTCGATCTCCTGCGGCTCCCAGACAAAGTGACCGGGAGGATTAACGCCAATCATTGCCGACCGGAATATATGCTCGGGATGCTTGAGCCCGTAAAGATACGCGACGCGAGTGCCGTAGCTTTCACTCAATAGATCGATGCGGTCATAGCCAAATGCTGTGCGGACAGATTCGTTATCTTCGATGCATTCGATCATCGAGTACCCGTCGAGATCGACACCTTGCGCTCTCAAGCGCCTTGCACCTGCACTCCATGCACGTCCAAATTTTTTCATTGATTCTTCACTCAAAGGATCCCCGTTTCCCTTGAAGGCTTCTGTGACTTCCGGGCAGTCGAGCACAGTCGAGCCATCGACACCTCTGTATCCGACGAGGACGAAATCGTGTTCAGAAAGAAAAGCCCCCGCTTTCCCCCAATCCCAGGACATATTGCTCTGACCGGGTCCGCCCGCAAAGCTGAAGATCGGCTCGCCAGGATTTTGTGAACGAGAGTGGATGCGAAGGAACGGTATGTCAATCAAACGGGACGCCGGTTTGCTTCTGTTCTCGGGCACCGCAATCGTTCCAAAATCGGCATCGTACTTTTCAGAGCCTATCTTGAAAAGTCTGGTTTCTTCAACAAAACTACCGGCTTTAGCGCCTGCAGTTGGAGCAGGATACCGCTTGCTGCCGTTGTTACATCCGAATCCGGAAACTATAATTATTAGAAGCAGATTAAACTCAATCGTCTGTTTTATAAGACACCTCACTGACAACTCCGACGGTTCCTCTCCGCACTCAATATCTTGTAGACCTGCCCCACTTGAGTCTGAACTTCGACTATTTCGATTCCAGTTTTCCCACGCATCTTTCATTCCCTGCACACACGAGCCTCGATCTATTTTAATCGAAACATGAAGCAAATTCAAACTGAGGGACTACTGTGCAGGGTAACGAAACGATTTGGTCAAAAACGCCCAAAGGGACTGGATTTACCAGACACTTCACTTTCTTATCTGACCATCTCCATGTACGACAAACTTTGTGCTCGTAAGCTCTGCGAGTCCCATTGGTCCACGTGCGTGGAGTTTCTGTGTACTGATCCCGATCTCCGCCCCAAGTCCGAACTCAAAACCGTCGGTGAACCGCGTGGACGCATTGACATACACTGCGGCAGAATCAACTCGTCGCAAGAACTTCTCGCCGTTCGATTTGCTGCCGGTGACGATTGCGTCTGAATGGTGCGAGCCATAATGGTTGATATGGTCTATCGCATCATCGAGACTCTTCACCACCTTGATTCCGATGATGAGGTCTAAATATTCCCGGTACCAATCGTCTTCGGTCGCAGGAATTACCTCTTTTACAATCGAACGTGAAGTTTTGTCTCCGCGCAGCTCGACGTTTGCCCGCTTGAGTCTTGCGGCGATCTGCGGAAGAAACGTCCTCGCGATCTTCTCGTGTACCAGCAATTTCTCGGCAGCGTTGCATACCGACGGCCTCTGCACTTTTGCATTTACGACAATCTCTTCGGCTTGTTTGAGATCGGCTGAGCTATCGACAAACACGTGGCAGTTTCCCTCGCCATGTGCGATGACCGGAACGATCGAATTCTCCCGAATGTATTTGATGAGCTGCTGGCTGCCGCGTGGTATGATGATATCCAGATAGAGATCCTGCTGTAGCATTTCCGCAACGGCTCTGCGGTCGGTGGTATCGATGAATTCAACGCAGCCTGCGGGAAGGCCAACGCTCTTCAAGGCTTTCTTGATGATTTGCACAAGCTTTTTGTTGGTGTGGATCGCTTCGGAACCGCCCCGAAGGAGAACGGCGTTTCCTGCCTTCAAGCAAAGCACCGAAGCATCGACCGTGACGTTCGGGCGCGCTTCGTAAATGATTCCGACAGCGCCGAGCGGCACGCGCACTTTCTCGATCATAAGCCCGTTCGGACGCCTTGTCCGCCCTAGCACTTCACCCACCAGATCGGATAATGCAATCACATCTCTGACTCCGGCGACCATCTGCGCGATTCGCTTTTCGTCAAGAGTCAACCGATCCAGAAGAGCTTTCGAATATCCCTGCCTTCTCAGCCGCAGCTAAATCCTTCCGGTTGATTCTACAGATTGCGCTGGTTTCCCGCTCAAGCTGCAGGGCAATTGCCCTCAGCAGGGCGTTCTTTTTGGCCGTTGTCGTGTTGTATAGAATTCCGCTTGCTCTCTTTACCGATTGTGCTTTTGTTTCTACTGACGTCATTTCTGTTGTTCCATCATACTGTTTTTTTCACCAGTCCTCTGATTCCATTGTCGCCAGATTATCTCGGTGAATCACTTCGGCCGGAGCCTTCCGCCTAAGGATTGTCTCTATCTCCACGCTTTTCTTTCCTTTGATTTTGTTAAGCTCCATTGAAGAATACGATGTGATTCCCTTTCCGATTTCATTTCCGCCGATGTCTACAATTGATATGATTTCCTGTGCCTTGAACTCGCCCAGGACATCACGAATGCCGGAAGGCAGAAGGCTCTTATGCCTTTTAAGAAGCGCATTCTTCGCGCCATCGTCAACCACAACAACTCCGGCGGTGTGCGACACAAATCCGATCCATTGTTTTCGCATCGAAAGTTTCTTCTCGGCGGGAAGAAAAACAGTTCCGCGAAACTCGCCGGCAAATATTTCCTCAATCGCTTTCGGATTTTTGCCGTTGGCGATGATCATTGCGATGCCCGCTTTGACGCAGCGCTTCGCCGCCTGAATTTTTGTCACCATTCCGCCCGTGCTGAGTTCATTCTTACTTTTTCTCGCATACCTCTCAACTTGTGGCGTGATCTTCTCGACAATGCGAATGAGCTCTGCGGCAGGATTATGTGCCGGATCATTGGAATACAGCCCGTCAACGTCGCTGAGGACAATCAAAATATCTGCCTCGACAAGTGTCGCAACCATGGCCGACAGATTATCGTTATCTCCGAGTTTTATCTCTTCGATTGCAACCGTATCGTTCTCGTTGATAATCGGCACCACCCCTTTGTTGAAAAGCGCAGCGAAAGTATTCTTGGCATTCACATACCTGCCCCGGTTTACGAAGTCGTCTTTCGTCAGAAGAATCTGTGCAATAGTGAGATCCTGTTTGCGGAATGCGTTCTCATACGCCGCCATGAGGAGGGGCTGGCCAATTGCCGCGGTCGCTTGCTGCTCGGGAATTGTTTTGGGACGGTCCGAAAGTCTCATCGCCGCGACACCCGCTCCAATTGCACCGGAACTGACAATGGCGATGTTCTTGCCGAGCGATTTCAGGTGCAAGATGCTCTCTGCAACGGAGTCGATCCGCGCCACGTTAATGCCGCGTTCTTTGTCGGCAAGCAGGTTGGTGCCGATTTTTATGACGACAGTATTTCGTTCCTGGAGAATGTTCTTTAGTCTCTGCATTGCTGATTTCTTTTTCTTAAATATATAAGGAGCTTCCTCAAAATTCACGCAGATTGGGAATATTCTTGCTTGAAATGGTGGGAAATTCTAACGAATATTTTTTGAAGATTCAAATCAAGGAGGTGAATATGTCGGGACATAATTGCCACTGTAACGATGTCTTGGCGCATTTATTCGGTAGTGACTCAACTTCAATTTTCGTGCTACCAGAAGTTATCTTTTTCCCGCCGATCACGCTGATTTTCGCTGATGTGTTTTCTGCATCCATCGTTCGACTGAACTCACGACGAAGCCTGCGGAATCTGCGGGAAAAATCAAACTGAGCAAGTACCATTTATTCTTCGTGTTTGCTATTGTTAAGCATTCTTCCTAAGCTATTGTGTGTTAGCAAATGGAGTTCTCAGGGTAACAATGATTTCTTCTTTTCTTCACTTCATCTCGATGTGTTTTTTACTAATGTCTTCCAACTGTTCATAGGAGCGACAATGAACGCCAAATCCCTGTTGTTCGAAATTATCGTTGCCCTATTTGTCCTGAATTATTCGACGGTCTATTCCCAGACAGGGAGGAACAAAAATCTCCCCCAGGTTTACGGCAACGTTCATAGAACCGTCCTTAAGTCTAAACCCGGTCAGATGACCACTATTCTTGTTGCCCGCAATGGCACATCAAGAGTAAATCAAGTGGATATGACGGAACAAGTAAGCCTCATTGTCGAATTCAAAGATGAACCGATGTTTCTCCAGCAACTCCACTCTCCTTATAAGACGCTTCAATCTTCTGTCTATCAACTTCGTCATTCACAATTTAGGTCTGACCTCGATGCACTAAAACAAACGGCAAGCAAGAGCCTCAAAGTTCAGTTGGTGAGTCCGGTAATTACACGAGAATTCTCGAAAGTGTTTTATGGCGCCGCCGTTAAAGTCCCTCGTGGAATGGTTTCACAGATCGCACAACTTAGCTATGTGAAGAAAATCTATGACGATGTACGTGTAAAGGCATCGTTGGAGCAAAGCGTACATCAAATCCGCGCAGACTCTGTCTGGTCTAAATTCGGCACACAGGGAGACAGCGTGATTGTTGGAATCATTGATACCGGTATTGATTATGATGACTCTGCACTTGGTGGTGGGTTCGGTCCGGGATTCAAGGTGATCGGCGGTTATGATTTTGTTAACAACGATGCAGATCCGATGGATGACAATGGACACGGAACACATGTTGCGGGAATTGTTGCCGCTGACGGCGACAGTCTCAAAGGCGTCGCCCCGCACGCGAAGCTAATGGCATTCAAAGTTCTCGATCAATACGGGAATGGTTCTGAGTCAGATATCATCGCCGGCATCGAGATTGCAGCAGATCCTAACAACGTTGGAAATCCTAGTGACAAAGTTGACATCGTGAACATGAGTCTCGGCGGTTCGGGCGACCCGGACGACGCAATGTCTACGGCGGTGGATAGTGCAGTAGAATTAGGGATTACCTTTTGCATCGCGGCTGGAAATTCTGGAGCATTTTACACCATCGGCAGCCCTGGCACTGCCCGTCTTGCAATTACGGTGGGGGCTGTGGACAGCAGCGACAACTTGGCATATTTCAGTTCGGAAGGACCCGATGGAAGAATCTGTTCCATCAAGCCTGAGGTGGTTGCTCCGGGTGTCAACATTTCATCGACATATCTAAACAATACAATTGAAACGTTGAGTGGCACTTCGATGGCGACGCCGCATGTCACGGGCGTTTGCGCGTTACTCAAATCTCTCCACAGAAATTGGACGCCAGCCACAATAAAGTCGGCCGTGATGACAACCGCTGTTGACATCGGACAGGAAGTCATGGCGCAAGGGGCAGGAAGAATAGATGCTTTGAACGCAGCGGAAGTCTCCGCTTTCGCTTATCCGTCCGACCTGAGTTTCGGACTTGACAGCAGTTCTTTCTCTAATTGGACCGTCATCGACACAATGTGGGTTGCGAATACTGATTCAATTAGTCAATTGTTTACGATGTCATTCAATAATCTCCCTTCCGGCGTTTCACTTTCAGCCGCACCTTCGACTTTTTCTCTGGCAAGCAACGATTCACAAATGGTTATCATCACACTTGGAGTGGACAACACAATTGTGCAATATCCGCAGCAAGGCTCGCTGGCATACGGCGGCAATGGCTACCTGGATGGAAGCAAAGACACATTACACATTCCATGGGCATTTGTCAAAGCAGCAAGAGTCCTGTTTACGTTCGATCAACCGAGCCCTTTGTTCGCGATAGCGAGTACGAAGGTCGCATTTTCTGATTTTAATGCAACATGGAGCGATCAGTACAATGCACAATTGGTGATCCCGAAAGGGGTGTATGATTTGGTTGCTCAATTCGGAGGGTCAACGTCATTGCGATACGTTGTCAAAGAGCAATTCCCAATAGATAGTACGTCCAACGTTTCGGTGCATTCCACAGACGCAACGAATTCTGTGTCTTTGCGTGGAGTTGATGTCAATGGGCTGCCGCTAGATTTCTATTCTTCATCAATGAAGTCTCTTACGCTTGGTTTTCCGGATTCATCTACATACGATGCCTTTTCTTTTATCGGCGCACCGGATTCCCTATTCTTCTCAAATTTCTCCACTCGCTTTACGCTCGCCAGCGGGCAATCCGCAAACGATGGGCACAATACCGTATACAACGTTCAGTTTGATTCACTTCCCGGATTACAGAATAATGTAAGTCTCACTAATCTTCCTGCCGATTTTTACGCACAAAACATCCACGCTAATTTTCCCCCTTACTCCGCGGGCATGTATAAAGAGATGGATTGGGTGAATTGGGTGGAACTTTTCATCCCTAACTATGGCATTTTTGGCTACGGAATCGAATCAAAGCTTGTCGGAAACCTCACCGGCGATTGGAGTGGGGAGCTCTATTTGACAAAGACCAAGAATGAACGATTTAGTCTTTCAACTTCATTTACCGCATTAGATGGTCCACAATCGGATTCCTCAACATCGTTGCCTGAGTATGATTGGTTCGATACCCCTCCTGCAGTAGTCATCAACGACAGCGTCGGATATTCTTACTGGCACACACCACAAGCCAATACTTATTTATCACCTAATGCAGGATATGCAACCTTCGGACATGCACCATTCTACCCGGGAGTCGGTTCATTCAATAATATTTTGAGCAAATCTAACATATACACTTCCGCAGGTCTCTATGGTGCATTTAATGAGGAGTTTTCCTGCTCAACAGACAGTTCACTCTACACAATTTATGACGACCGGAATAATATTATTGCATCAGACACCGAGTCCAATTTCCCGCCAAATGGAATAGACGTCCCTCCCGGAGTATATAGGTATCAACAGGTAACCAAGGATTACTTCATCAGGGGGGTGAAAGGATTAGCGACGCTCACTTCCCAATTTGATCTACGTAAATCTGATGCGGATCCTCCGGGATTTACTTCATTGCGTTTACTTAACAGTAAAAATATTCCCGTGGATTCTCTTTCGAAGGGTGAAAAGGGCACACTGATGTTTTCATCCGCTGAGATTGCCCTTTCAGTGGACCAACATGGTAATCTTGTTCAAAAATATGTTTCAATAGCCGGTGATTCGACAAAACTCTATTATAAAATGAATGGGTCGGCAAATTGGATTTCAATTCCCATCGTAAAGATTCTCGAAGATACAACGGTCGGCGTAGTGTATAGTGCTGATGTCACTACAACGTCTCATTTCGATTCGGCCGCGATCGATCTAAAGATAGATGTGCAAGATCCCTCAGGAAACACTGCTGAATGGGCCATGGAACCTGCGTACTGCGTCGGCAAATTCGGCAACCTGACTGCCATTGAAAAAAACACAAACGATAACTCCGTACCGAAGAGTTTTGCTTTATACCAAAACTACCCGAACCCGTTTAATCCAAGCACAACGATCAAATATGATTTGCCGAAAGCATCGAAGGTCTCATTAGTTATATACAACATCCTTGGTCAGCGGGTAGCCACGCTTGTCAATGAGATGCAACCGGCAGGACACCACGTGGTCTCTTGGGGTGGTAGTACACAGAATGGCGCGGCAGCGTCGGGCGTCTATTTTCTCCATTTCCAGTCAGAAGAATATGCGAAGACCATGAAGATGCTGCTGTTGAAATGAAAGCTCGAATGAATTCCGTTTGCATCACTGTGGGGATGATGGCGGGGTTCGGTATCGGGTATGGCGTGACACCGGTGGGGGCATGATTCATGCTGAGCACTTTGTCGGCAAGCAGGTTAACGCAGATTTTGATATCGTCGGTATTCCGTTCCTGAAGTATGTTTTTAGAAGTTACATTTTTCTTTTGTCATAATACAATTGAAATGGGACAATCTGCCTTTAGCCTTTGATGTTGAATTCTAAACTCTCGATCTTGATAGTGAGAATTCTAAACCCTTGCTTCCAACTCTCTCTTGAGTATCTCAAAAAATTTCCCGCTTGCCTTTTTCTCCCTCCATGGATAGTGACCACAATTTTTAAGCAAAATAAACTTAAAGTCTTTCAATGTCCGTTGCAGCGGCTCTCTAATTCCTTCCGCGGGATGCGGGTCGTAATCACCGTGAATTGCTGTGACGGGGCAACGAATTTCTTTTCCGAACCCGATAAGTGTGCCATCGTTTCGAAGTCTCTCAGCCTCCGGCCAAACCGACCAGTATATTTCCGGCTGAAAATCAGACCCCTCATGCTGTAGATCAATCGGGTCAAACAAATCCGCTTTGGACATCAGTTCTCCAAATCTACGGAAAGTCTGGGCATCTACCCTTCCTTGCGAAGAGTTGTTCATCAAATCAATCAGGCTTCGTGCTTCGATTTGCTCACGATCAGTCAAGCGGCGCAATCTCGTTTCGGTCACGTCGGTACTTTCTTCTCCGAAAGCCGTCATTCGGCCAAATGCTCCCGCTCCGATGAGAATCAATTTGCTTGCGTCTTCCGGAAACTCCGCCGCAGTCATAAAGGCCAGCCATGCTCCCCATGAATGCCCGATTATCACGACTGGAAGTTTGCAGTTCTCGTTTATCACGGAATGCAATTCTTCGATTTGGCCGCGAACTGTTCGTGAAGTCTGGAAGGGCTCGATGACGCCACGCCTTTCCGACAACCTCTTCGCAAGATAGGCCATTCCGCCGGGAGCGCCCGGGCCACCATGAACAGCCACGACAGAGCATGGTTCCTGACCGTACTTGCGAAAATTCAATTCACTCGTTGAAATTGGGGTGATTCGTTTCTTTTTGACTCACCATCTCTTAGAAATTAAACGGAACCCTCAAACATTCAAACTAATTTGTTTGGAATTGCATCGACCGCGAGTCCAAGCATAATCTTGAACTTTGATTAATCTGATTTAATGACGGACTATGATTGTTTAGTTAGCTTCGATTTCTTAGGGGTTTTATTTCTGCGTTCTTTCTCCTTGACAATCATGGTCTTCAGAAGATCATTCCGATCATAGTCCTGACGTTGATTCCTTTTTGGGCTTCATTACTCTCTTAAATTGTAGACTTCGATTACCAAAGTTAATTAATAAGCCTATCTCTAAGCCATATGCTTCAAGATAATTAATTGCCTGCGCTAAGTGAACATCTTCAAGTTGAACGACAGCTTTTAATTCTACCATTATCTTACCCTCCACCAAGAAATCTACCCTTCGAGTTCCAATATCCTGACCTTTATAAAAGATCTCCATTTCATGTTCCCGGCTGAATTCCAACCCCTGGGAACGCATTTCTATTTCCAATGCTCGCTGGTAGATGACTTCCTGGAATCCGTTTCCAAGGAAGCGATGAACTTCCATGGCACAAGCAATGATCTTGCCCGTCAAGTCACTTAGCGGATATTCTTTCTTTACAATCATTGTCTTTGACTCTGATTTGTTTGATTGAATGATTGGCTATGATTTTTCTCGTTTTCGTGTTCCACGGAAATCATGCGTTTGCAGAAACGATTAAAACTTTGTCATGTCTTTGCCAACAAATCTTTTATGTTTAGAATCATAGTTTTCAATGAATCATTTCAATCAAAGTTTAAGACTTTATTTTTTTCCAGATGAAGTAAACCGGCACACCAAGTAAAACAATTACCAAGCCCGGCCACGTATGCTTCGGCTTGAAAATCAGCAGATCAATTGAAATTGCGGTGGCAGTGAGAATGTAAAGTGCAGGTACAACTGGATATCCGAATGCTTTGTAGGGACGCTCGGCATCTGGCTGCTTTTTCCTCAACACAAAGATTCCCGCAATCGTCATGATGTAAAAGACGAGGACAGCAATGACTACATAGTCCAACAAGTCGCCGTATCTTCCGGACAAGCACAGTAGGCTTGCCCATATTCCCTGTACCACTAAGGCAGTTCCCGGAACCGATTTACTGTTTAACTTCCCCGCGCTTTTAAAGAACACCTTATCCTCCGCCATGGCGTAATACACCCGCGCGCCCGCGAGTATCAGTCCGTTGTTGCATCCGAAGGTTGACACCATTATTAATATTGCCATTATGATCGCGGCCGGGGCGCCCAACATCATTCCTGCGGCGGCAGTTGCAACCCGATCGTTTGAGGCGAACTGGATGCCTCGACTCATAATATCCTGTCCGGACGGACTCCCGAGAGCCGGAAGAATCAGGATGTACGAGACGTTCGCAAGAATGTAGAGAACGGTGACGGTCAATGTTCCAAGTGCGAGACTGAGCGGGATATTTCTTCTCGGATTTTCAACTTCTCCGGCAGTAAAGGTAATATTGTTCCAGGCATCGCTCGAAAAAAGGGACCCAACCATCGCAGCTCCAATCGCGGCAGCCAGCATAAAGCCGGATAACGACTCAACCATAACCACCCTGCCATTGTCTATATGCGTCCAACTTGTACGCCAGAACTCTGAAATGTTTGCGGAGATCGCGGCAGCATTTCTTCCTATGATTATTCCAAGGAGGATCAACCCAACCAGCGCAAGGGTTTTAGTGACCGTAAAGACGTTTTGCACAGTTTTTCCCTCCCGGAGTCCACGGGTATTGACGTAAGTCAGGAAAGCCACGCTGGCTATCGCAAGAACTTGTGCGGCTGAGATTTTCAGACCGAAGATTGTGGCAAGTGTGTTAGTCTCGCCGAACCACGGAATAAGCACCGCGGTGAATTTCGCAAATGCGACTGCAACGGCAGCAATCGTCCCTGTTTGTATGACGAGAAAAAGCGTCCATCCGTAAAGAAAGCCGATGAGCGGATTGTATGCCTCGCGGAGGTAAGCGTATTGTCCACCGACGTGCGGCATCATGCCTGCAAGCTCACCGTAACTCAAGGCTGCTATCACGGTAACGACTCCGGTAATGAGCCACACAACAAGCAAGTATCCCGGCGAGCCGACAGTCCTCGTGATTTCCGCGCTGACAATGAAAATCCCCGAACCGATCATCGAACCGATGACGATCATGGTTGAGTCGAGAAGTCTTAGTTCACGCTTGAAATGTTGTTTCGATTCCACACCGCCCTGGAGGATGTCTTTTGGGGAGGCGTCTCTGGATTCAGCGGAAAAACTACCGGCACTCATATTGGACCTCAATCCTATTTCGACAAACCTAAGATGTAATCACAAGAACGATCAAAACTCAAAGATCAAAAGAAACGTCCGTTTGCCACTTTCTAATATCGTGGATTGGTTGAAACCGTTCATTGCGGTCCTGACCCCATATCAGCGGGGTAAACTCAGTCGGGAGAAGCAACCCTGATGTTGGTACGTGAAATGCAAGGAATTGCTTTAGCGCTCCGATCCTCACAACGACGACATCTTGCGTTCTCGACCGGTCTCCGTCGTTTATCCTCAATTATTGTGAAGTGCGGCTCTGACCTTGCTGTGGTTTCGCCCATAGAGAAAATAGATTGCGAGCCCGACAACCAACCATATAATCAAGCGCAGCCAGGTGTCAAACGGCAAACTCAGCATCAGCAGGGCCGACACGAGAATTCCCATGATCGGTACAAATGGGACCAGCGGTGTCTTGAATGGTCGCGGAATGTCCGGTCTGCGTTTCCGCAGAATCCATACTCCCGTGCTGACAATTACGAATGCGAGGAGTGTACCGATACTTACCAGCTCGCCGAGAATATCGATCGGTAGCGCCGCCGCGAAGATCGCAACGAATATTCCGACCGCAATTGTGGATATCCAAGGAGTACGGAATCTCGGGTGAACTTTGCTTGCCCATTTCGGAAGTAGGCCATCATTAGACATTGAATAGAAAACCCGAGACTGCCCGAGCAACATAACCAGCATCACCGTTGCGAGGCCGAATATGGCTCCGACTTTCACTAGAAGGCTCCCCCATCTTACGCCGGTTGCATCTATGCCGACTGCGACCGGATCTGAAACATTCAGACTTGTGTATGGAACTATCGCTGTCAGAATTCCAGAGACAAGTATATAGAGGATCGTACAAATCAATAATGACCCCATGATGCCGATCGGCATGTCTTTCTGGGGGTTTTTCGCTTCCTGCGCAGCCGTCGATACCGCATCGAATCCTATATACGCGAAGAAAATCACGCTTGCAGCCCTCGCGATTCCGGACCAGCCATACTTGCCGAAGGTTCCTGCGTTTGTCGGGATGAACTGTTTCCAGTTCACCTTTATGGTCGTGTCCGGATGTTGAATCACGAAGGCTCCGGCGATAGCGATGAAGACCAGCACAATTGATACTTTTACAATGACGATTGCGGAATTGAAATTCGCAGACTCTTTTATTCCAATCACCAATATTGTAGTCACAAAAAAGATTGCGATCGCGGCAAGAAGATTAAATTGTGCGGCGAGATGGGGCAAGGACATAGGGTTTATGTTGAGGGTAGCGAGCGAATCCTTTATGCGCGCCAGTTTTTCCCAGTGGCCGTTGAACTGTACCATCACCTCGCCGTGCGCGCCTGAAAATTGCGGCGGTAGGTATATCCCGAAATCCTGGAGAAAGCTCAAAACGTAGCCGCTCCAACCGGAGGCAACGGTTGCCGCTCCGAAAGCGTATTCCAATATTAGGTCCCATCCGATTATCCACGCGAAGATCTCGCCCAGCGTCGCGTAGCCGTAAGTGTATGCCGATCCCGCAATCGGGATAAGCGATGCGAACTCGGCGTAGCACAATCCGGCAAACAAACAAGCTAAGCCAGCGAGCACGAACGACAGAACTATAGCGGGTCCTGCATACTTTGCCGCCGCAGCTCCAGTTAAAACGAAAATTCCTGCGCCGATGATTGCCCCGACTCCAAGGGTTGTCAGATTGAGCGCGCCCAAGGATCGTTTCAGGCCGTGCCCAGTATCACTTGTTTCTTTAAGTATGAGGTCGATTGGTTTTGTAGAAAGAAGCTCTGAAGACATTAATCCTCCCATAAGATTTGCACCGACCTTGTGATGGTGTTTATTTGTTTGCCCCTTCCGGGAAACTGGACATCACGAGGCCTTACTTCTATTTAAGCGAGGTAAGAACGCTCGGTATATACTGACCGCAGCTGTGAGTTTGATCAGGTCCCAATAAGAGAAAATCAGGAATCCCTGAGTTATGGAGATCCCCCAGTTGTGAATGAAGACAACGTTCAGGTAGAATGCGCCACACGCAAATATTATTACGAAGCCGACGGACATCGAGAGCACCGTCCAAAGAAAAGAATCGTTAACATTAATCACCGAGCCGACGATGCCAGCTGCCAGAACAAAACCCATAAGATATCCTGCGGTTGTACCGACAAGCACTGGAAGCCCGGCGGCTGTACCGGCAAAGACCGGGATTCCCACAGCGCCGAGAAGGAGATATGATACTACGCTGATGATGCCACTGCGCCAGCCAAGAAATGCGCCCGTCAGAATCACAAAGAGCGTTTGAAGCGTGAATGGAACGGGCACATGCGGGATGTATACTTTTGCACCAATCGCAATTAGTGCAGTAAACATGCAAATACTCTTTACCTGGTCGAAAACATTAGCTCTTGTTGAACCGAATAACCGAAGAGCACTGACGTCGCCTTTCATTTTACCTCCAATTCGCCGGCAAATTTCCAGCGTTAAATGCCAATTCTTGATTGTTATATTTTAACCAAAAACTTGGAATCGTAAATCCAAAACCACTATCGTCCTTGAGGGAATTCCATTGGAACCCAAAATATGACCTCAATTGCTGAGAATCAAGATTTGGTGGCGTGGCAACACCGGATTACAGCCTCGCGAGACAACGCTTTTACTAACAACCACTTGACCACAGCCGGTTCACGGATTATCGTTTCACGAAAGTGAATTCTTCAGAGGAAATTTCCAAATAATCTAACGAGGGAAATATGAAACGAGAAAAATAGTCGTCGCAAATCAATCGGGCGGTAACCTCACCCCCACTCAGCCATGGCAACACCGCAATGGTGGATGCATCAGGAATCAAACACAAATCGCTCTCGGCAATGCGAGCAAAGCCTTCAATCGAAGAGCCGTCGAACCATATTCCATGGTTAAGTGCCGCATCAAGCTCTTGGGTTGGGATCGTCACGTTTTTTTGCTGCTCCGCCGACATCCGTGAATTGCAGGTCGATGAAATTAACCCCTCGCTCTTTGACAAGTTTAAGAAGCTCTTCCGACGTAAAACTCTTTGGCTTAGTTGTCCTTTGTGGAGGGCCTGAAGCATAAATGCCAATATGATAATGGCGGCAAGGAGAAGGAGCGCCGAACCAATAGCCATGAATTTCGCCGATTGCCAGAAATGAGATTTCTTTTCGGTGGTGCGCTCCAGAATAGGAACTTCTATCGATTCAATATGATAACACCGGGGGTCTGTCGGATATGCTCTCCGCCAAAGTTTTTTGATCGCTGACAATGAAACTGCGTCAATTAGGGGGCCACCGTTTACGACAAAGCGCGCTGCCGTTTCTGTCTCTCCTGCAGATTTACGGCGCGCAAGAAATTCTTCGCTACGCCTGCTATCTCCCTTCGACCGTCCTTACGACGAGAATGACCGTTGCAGCAATTGAGGCAACTGCGCCGATGGTTCCGAGCAGGTTTATTGTAAAATTCCACGCGTAGTCCCGCGACCTGATCGGTTTTCTCGGAACGAAAACAAAATCCCCCGGCTCAATTTTTGTTTCGCCTGGCGCAAACCATTGGAAGGTCCCGCCTCTAATGATCCTTACGTTTCCCGTCTCCGCACCATCCGTAAACCCTCCAGCCGAGTTGACATAATCAGCATAATTCCAATCGCTTCTGTAAACCACATAACCCGGCGACACCACCTGGCCAAACGCATAAACCATTCCGTTGTTTCTTGGAACGTACATGATGTCTCCACTTCTCATATATCTGTCAAATGTGGAGTCTTTCTCTATAAACAACCTTACAAGATTAGTTGAAACTTCCTGCATGTCCGTTCTCATCTTCAGTTCCTGAAACAGATACGGAAGGTCTTCCTGATAGAGCTCCGACGCCCTGAATATCAAGGAGACTGTATCGATACTGATTGACTCGGTCGTCGACAAGATCGGCCGGCTGAATATCTTGGCATCATACAACGAAGCGTCTTTGGTGAAACCGCCGGCAAGATTTACAACCCCGCTCAGTTTCGTTGAATCTCTGGATATTGGATATATGCCGGGCCTTTGCACCTCACCCATAACAGTAACATAGTAGTCGTTTATCTTCTCGCGGTCTATGGGCACCACCACGCGTGAATTCACGGACAGTGGTTGATCCTCCGATGATGTATTAGCCAAGTTCACGATTCGCTCTTGATAGTCTTTCCCGTCCCAGCTTATCACCTTTGCATTTTCGGAATCCGCAAGGCTAGTAAGCCCTTGTGAGAGTTCAATAAGGTCCCTTATTTTATCACCCGGAACATATTCAAAGGTACCCTCCATTTTCACGGCACCGGAAATACTAATGCTTCCCAGCTTGAGGTCTTCTCCGGAGACGACTATTGCGTCACCCCCCTGCAAATATGGATCATCGCTTACGTTCCCGTTTTCGTAGAATTTTAACAGGTCGACATTTCTCGTCGAACCATCCTTATGAACCAACTTTATTTTCCTGAGTGAGAAGTGCATCTTTGCCGTGGAGGTGTCCGCATTATTCCGAGGAGCATTTGCCAATAGAAAGGCACGATCCACACGATCGAACGATGTCACCACGTAGCGCCCCGGCGTTTTCACTGCTCCGGCCACCATCACGTAAAAAGAACGCGGATAAATCAACGTCAACGTTATGTTGGACTTCCTAAATTGCTCAGCAAGTCTCTTGCGCGTATACGCTTTAGCGTCTGCAAGTGTTTTTCCACCAATATCTAAAGCCCCGAATGTCGGAACGATAATCGTTCCTTCGGGTGTAACGCTTAGATTAAGCGAAAGCGGTGTGGCCCCCCAAACTCCAACGTTAAGCACGTCGCCGGGGCCAACAACATAAGAGTTCGTATCAACGGGCACATCGTAGGGTGGGGGCTGCACAATCAGTCCTTGGGTTTGCAGGTTACGGAAAAAATCCGCGCTCGTTGTGAACATGTTGCTGGTCAACGACGGCATCTGAATGGACTGTGTATTCGCGGTCGTTTGCGATTCCCCCGCTTGTTGTTGCTGCGGCAGCATTTGTGCGTACAAAGTCCCCGCGATGAACCAATAAAGTAGACCTAAAAGAGAAAGTGTTTTCATGTCGTCAACATTTTTTGAGATTTGAGATCAAATAATAGTAAGAAAGAAACTTCGTTTACTCAAGGTACTTTAATTGATCCTTTTGACCTTTGATCCGCTTATTACTTATATTGAAGTGAAAAAACAGAAACTTTTTCCCGGAGATTAAGATGAAGGAACGCTTGAACAAATATAGCTCACAACTTACGCAGAGACTTTCGCAGGCGGCTTCTCAGGCGATGCTTTATGGCGCCGGTCTAAAAGAAGAAGACATGAATAAGCCACAGATCGGAATTGCAAGCATGGGCTGGGAGGGAAACACCTGCAACATGCACCTGAACGATCTGGCTAAAATTGTAAAGCAGGGTGTTCAGGAGGCAGGTCTTGTCGGGCTCGTTTTTCACACCATTGGTGTCAGCGACGGAATCGCGATGGGGACGGAAGGAATGAAATCTTCTTTGCCATCGAGAGAAATAATTGCAGACTCAATCGAGGCTGTGATGCGCGCACAGTGGTACGATGCAAACATCTCCATCCCGGGGTGCGACAAAAACATGCCCGGCAGCCTCATGGCAATGGGCAGACTGAACCGTCCGAGCTTGATGATCTATGGTGGTACAATCAGGGCAGGACACTGGGGCGGAAGGAAGTTAGACATCGTTTCCGTCTTCGAATCCTATGGCGAATATATCGCGGGAAATCTCAAAGAAGCGGAATTTAAAGAAGTGATCCAGCATGCGTGTCCTGGTCCCGGTGCATGCGGCGGCATGTATACCGCCAACACGATGGCAACTGCGATAGAGACTCTTGGGATGACTCTACCTTACAGCTCATCCCTGCCGGCGGACAGCGCAGCAAAAAAGAAGGAGTGCCTGGCGGCTGGCAGAGCCGTTCTGAATCTGCTTGAAAAAGATCTTAAGCCACGAGACATCATGACGAAACAATCGTTTCTGAACGCCATCATTATGGTAACGGCTCTCGGCGGATCCACAAATGCCGTGCTCCATCTTATTGCGATTGCAAAATCGGTCGGTGTAAGACTCACAATCGATGATTTTCAGAAAGTCAGTGACCATGTTCCGTACATTGCGGAACTGAAGCCGAGCGGGAGATTTGTAATGGAAGACATAAATGACATCGGCGGAATCCCTGCCGTCCAGATGATGCTTCTGAAAGAAGGACACTTGAACGGAGACTGCATGACTGTCACCGGCAGAACACTCGGCGAGAACATCGAACATGTTCCAGGCCTATCCGCAGGACAAAAGATAATCCATCCTCTTTCCGATCCGATCAAGAAAACCGGACACATCCAGATACTTTATGGCAACCTTGCCACCGATGGCGCCGTGGCAAAAATTACAGGCCTCGAAGGGTTGAAGTTTTCAGGTCCCGCAAGGGTTTTCAACTCCGAAGAAGAAACCCTCGCAGCGCTCGAGCGGAAGAAAATTTTCCCCGGTGACGTAGTAGTCATCAGGTATGAAGGACCAAAAGGAGGGCCGGGCATGCGCGAGATGCTAACGGTCACTTCCGCAATTATGGGCGCAGGGCTTGGAAAAAGTATTGCGCTGATAACAGATGGGCGTTTCTCCGGCGGAACGCACGGCTTCGTGGTCGGACACGTTTCGCCCGAAGCACAAATGGGCGGCGGCATCGCTATTGTGAAAAACGGGGACCCCATAACAATAGACGCGGAAAAGAATGCGATTACGCTTGAAATTTCTAAGAAGGAATTCGCACTACGCATGAAGAAATGGAAAGCGCCCCCTCTGAAATCAAGAAGTGGTATGCTCTATAAATACATCAGGAGTGTTTCTTCCGCTTCCGAAGGGTGTGTAACAGATCGCGACTAGGCCCAGCGTCCTCTGCCGTTTCGAACGCCTAGAGACCGTCGAGCTACATGTTTCTTCTCATGAATCTGTTGCCCATTGGGGGTCTCGGCGGTCTCATCTTCTCTTTCTTCACCGCAACTGGTTTTACCAATAGCTCTTCCTGCGGTTTCTTGTTCATCAAATATTGTTGTGCTATCGACAAAATATTGAATACAAAGTAATAGAGATTGAGGCCCGACGGGAAATTGTTGAACAGAATCCAGAAGAAAACCGGCATGAACCATACCATGAACTGTTGTCTCGGATCCTTTACACTCATCTTTTGTTGCACGAACATCGTGATTGCCATCAGAAGCGCAAGCCCGCTTACCTGGCTCATCCCCAGAATTGGAATTGTAAATGGAAGATGTAAAATTGTGTCGGGAACAGACAAATCTTTGATCCACCAAACAAAGTTGGACTGCCTCAGCTCAATATTGCTTCGGAATATTGCCCAGAGTGCATAGAGTATCGGCATCTGAAGCGCCATCGGAAGGCACCCGCCCATCGGGTTTATCTTATACTCCTTATAAAGATTCATCACCGCCTGGTTCATCTTCTGGGGATCTTCCTTGTACTTCTCCTTGATTTCATTCATCATCGGTTGGAGTGCCTGCATTTTCCGCATCGATTTCATGCTGCTCGCGGTCAGCGGATTCAAAAGCAGTTTCAGCAAAATCGAGAAAATAATTATGGCAACCCCGTAGTTAGGAATAAACAGATGAATAAACTGAAATGCCGGCAACATTACGTACTCGCTGATTGGCCGTATTAGCCAGCGCCACCCTAACCCGACAGTCTCTTCGAGTCCCACATTGTAAGACTTCAGCAAGCGATAATCCAACGGACCGATATAAACCATAAACGAATCAGCCTGGTATGGTTGACCCTCGAATTTCACCTGAAGAGCCGTGTAGTAACTCCTCGTGAGTCCATTATCGGGCGCTTTTGTCTCGATACCTCGTAAGTTATATCCGTAAGCGAGTTTACCCCTGTCCACCATCGCGGCAGTAAAATACTTCGTTGTTTGAGAAACCCACCCGGTGTTCCATTCGTGTTTCAGTGTGTCGCCCGCCTTTGACGCTTCTAACGTCGACGTCTCACCTCCCACGTAAGCATACGCGGTAGAAAAGCTCGACTCATCAACACTATTTTGCTCGGTATAATTAAGCCCACGCTCCCAAGCAACTTCATACTTGTCGTTTGTGATGTAGCGATCCATGTTACGGAACTCAACGCTGGAACCGAAGTCATAAACACCGCCCTTGAATGAAAACACGCGGATGATTTTTGCAGAATCGCTGAGATTGATCGCAAACGAGATAGTGTATTGTTGACTGTCCGATAGTGTAATCACCTGTCCATCGTGGTACACCGAAGTGAAATAGAGGTCCTTTGTGTCGATGAGCATCCCATCCGTTGTCTGGAACAAAAGACTGAAATCTCCTTTACTCTCATAATTGACAAGCTGAACCGGATTTCCGCGCCAAGTGTTGAACTTTGTCAGCGACCAGCTTTTTATCATTCCACCTTCCGTAGTCAGCACTGCGGTGTAATGGCTGCTTTTGATCGTGATCGTTTTCGCGGTGCCCGTCGCAAGCGGCGCAAATGATTTTCCGTAAATCCCTATGCCCGTTGTGTCGCTTTGCGGTTTCTCCCCCTTTCTTCGGGCGGTTGCTCGGATAGCTTTTTTCCGCCCGGTGGGACTACGTTGGTATTGGGATTGTTGCCGCTTCCCTGTGTTGGCTGAGATTGCTCGGTCTGCTGCGCACTTCGCGGCGGCTGCTTTGGTGCGTTGAGATACATCCACAAGAACAGTACCAGCGTGATTAATATGATTCCAATTGTCTCTGTTTTCCCCATCTGGCTTCCTTTACTTCACAGGATCGAATCCGCCCTTCGTGAATGGGTTGCATCTTATCACTCTCCACAGGCTGAAGAGCGTTCCCTTAAACAATCCATGTTTCCGAAGCGCTTCGATTGAATATGAAGAGCAGCTTGGGTAGAATCTACATGATGGCGGCAATACTGGCGAGACCACTTTCTTGTACAACAAAATCAGCGCGATCGCAGCATCACGCGGCAGTTTCTTGGCCGATCCTAGATAGGAACTCTTCAAAATCCTTCTCAATATCTTTCAATGATAACGTTGTTGAAATGTGGTTACCTACCATCACTACATCAAGTCCGAAATTCTTGTCGGACATCGCCCTCTTGTCCATGGACAGCCTGAATGCTTCCCTCATCAAACGTCTCATTCTGTTCCGGTCGACCGCTCGCCTCAATCTTCCCGACATAGTGAACGCTGCCCTCGTGTAATGACGCTCTCTATGGAACACATAAACAATCGAAATGTATTTGCCGGAAGTTCGCCTCCCCCTCCTAAGAACTTCTCGGATTTCTTGGGACGACCGAATTATCATCTGCTTTCCCTGCGTGTGGGTTTCGGTCTCCGTCGATCAGTACGTTCTATTTTGCATCGCTGACAGTAAGCCGCCAACGTCGCTTTGCCCTTCTTCGCGCAAGCACTTTTCTTCCCGTCTTGCTCCTCATCTTTGCACGAAATCCATGTGTCCTTCTTCTACGAGTATTGTGGGGCTGAAATGTCCTTTTCATCAGTTGCTCCAGCAGATTTAATTTTTGCTGATTAAGATAGCTCTAAGGTCAACAAAATTCAAGGTTTTCGTCAGCTTATTGGATGCTCTCCGGTGTTCACAATGCGTTTTCCACAAGCTTTTTGCACTTTTCCACACCGTCATTGATTCTACGCAAAAAATACGCTCTCGGCAAAGTAGCATTCGTTCCCTCTTTTTCCACACACCAGTCACACCCCCGGCTTAAGCCGCTCTAATTCAATGTCTTATAAGCCAAGCGGCCCGAGTGCACCATCTTGTTTTTCCACACAGGCTTTATTATAATTCAAAGCGTTGTACTGACGAGTTTTGGTGTGGATAACTTGTGGAAAAGTGAACTTTTTATGTCGTCCTGGACATTGTTGCTGTTTTCGCATCCTCCGACCATTCTCCACACCAATGTTAATCTACTGTTCTCTACCTCGGTAACCCTTTGAATACTGAGAACATAGGCGCGTGCTTTAGTGTCAATAACTCTGTAGATAATGTGGATAACATCTAAAACCTAACATGAAGAGGAAGGGAACGGTTTTTGAATGGAAATAAACACCGACGCTAAGGGGGTTTGGGAAGAATGTATGAAGATCATACATGCGCGGGTTAACAATTTGAGCTACAAAACTTGGTTCACGCCAATAGTCCCAATATCTCTAGACAATAGTCATCTTGCCCTCAAGGTGCCAAGCCAGTTCTTTCATGACTGGCTTGAGGAACATTATTCCAGTGTTGTACTGGAGTCCACAAGGGCGGTGATCGGTGAAAATGCAAGAGTTGAATACACCGTTGCCGACGATGATGCCAGCGATGCTGAGCCACAATTTTATCGCCCATCTCAGACCAACCGCGTCGTCCCCCATTCGGAGAGGGTTGGCATACAGCGAGCGAACAGTCAATTGCCCTTTGAGAGCAACTTAAACACGCGCTACACCTTTGAGAATTTCATTAAGGGTGACAGCAACCAGTTCGCACGGGCGGCAGCCTATGCGGTCGCTAACAATCCTGCAGGGACATCTTTCAATCCGCTCGTTGTATATGGTGGTGTTGGCTTAGGTAAAACGCACCTAATACAGGCCATCGGGAACTTTGCGCATGTGTCTGGCAGGGCGGAGCGGGTTCTATACGTATCGAGTGAGCGATTTACCGTCGATTTCGTTGACGCAATCCAAAAGGACCGAGCGAATGAGTTTTCAAATTTCTACCGGAGCATGGATGTCTTAATTGTCGATGATATACAGTTTTTTGCCGGTAAAGAAAAGACGCAGGATACTTTTTTCCACACCTTCAACGCTCTTCATCAAGCCGGGAAGCAGATTGTCTTATCCTCCGACAGGCCACCAAAGGAGCTGAAAGGTGTTGATGACAGGCTTGTCAGCAGATTTACATGGGGACTGACCGTGGATGTTCAGCCTCCAGATCTCGAAACACGCATAGCAATCCTGCGGAAGAAAAGCGAAGACGATGGTATTCACATGCCCGACGACGTGATTGAGTACATCGCCGCTAACGTCACGTCAAATATTCGGGAACTCGAAGGCAGCCTAATCAGTATCCTTGCAAAGGCCAGTCTAAATAACCGGGAGATAACAGTAGACTTAGCCAGAGAGGTTGTACGCAGCCTTGCGGTCACCAGAAAACCCGCCGTTACAGTTGAAGATATTCAGAAGATTGTAGCAAACTATTTTGATGTTACAGAGGAGTCGCTTCGGGGTAAGACAAGAAAAAAGGAAATCGTAATTGCCCGGCAGACAGCAATGTACCTGACGAAGGAGCTGACGCGGCTCCCCCTCAAGACGATTGGAAGTCATTTTGGCGGAAGGGATCACTCAACCGTGATTTACGCATGCCAGATCGTCACCGATCTTTTGTCAAATGATGAAGATTTTCGGGCAAAGTGCGACCGGATCCGGAAAAAAATCCAGTTGATCGGGGTGTGAATTACTCGTTGATTTCTCTGTGGACAAGATGTCATAGCCGGTGGAAAGTTGGACTCTTGTCAACAGTGCTATCACCTATTGGTTCTCTATGTTGAACAGTGGATGATTATTAACACCACGTACACATATTAATAACCACACCGTCAATACCCGTCTGATAACAAGTATCTGTGATTGCTGCATTTGTCAAGAGAGTACCATCTTATTGACATCTTAACATCCCTTACTCTTATTATTCTCTTATGTATATATAGATAAATATTTATAATAATTGCTATTTATTCACACCAATGTCATTGCTAAACGATCACGTAAATTGGAGGTGCGTCCGTGTGAGACAAAATTTTGTTCCCCGCAGATGGTGCAGATTTCGTCGGACGCGTTCAACTGAGGCTCACACCGAGGGACCGGTCGAACGATAGACTCAGAAACAATAATCGCGAGAGTCTGCATTATCAGCAGGAAATGTTTTGATTAGGACTAGCCGTGGAAAGAAGAAACGAAACTGAGACACTGCCCGTAAATTGAATATCAGAGGGAAAATGTGTAAATTTACCTGCAATTCACGGACTTGTAGGTCATCGCATTTTCTGCAAATAATGGAGGTGGAAATGAAGTTTAAGGTGAATAGTAGGGAACTCAGAGATGCAATTGGAAGAATAATTGGGGTTGTTCCTATTAGAACTACTATCCCGGCAATTGAAAATTTACTTCTTGAAACAACGAAGAAGAAACTTTCCATCTCTGCAACCGATCTTGAAATATCAATGTCGACGCAGGCAGATATTAGTGACGGAGTTGATGGGAAGGTAACGGTAGACGCCAAAGAGTTTTATGAGATTGTCCGTAACCTTGACGACTCTGACATTGAAGTGTCAGTCGACGAGAGTTTGAGGCTGGCCGTTAAGACGAAATCCGGCTCCTTTAGGTTTGCATGTACACCCGCCGAGGAGTATCCGGCGCTGCCTGTGATTGGAGAAGGAGCAGAGATTTCTTCAATCACAGCAGACACCTTGCGTAACGTCATTGAGAAAACTATTTTTGCGGTCTCGAAGGATGAGCACAGGCGATCGATGAACGGTGTGTTGTTTTTATTTTCCGGGAAGGGAGCAAGAATATACTCAACAGATGGACACCGATTGGTTCGGATTGAAGATAAGGCACTGGTTGATAAACCGCTGAAAAAGGAAGCGAACCTCCAAGAGAAAGCACTCTCGCTCGCGAGCAAATGCTTCAAGGGATCGGACGTGGAGATTACAATTGCAGATGAACACGTACGGCTGAAAAACGGTGAGACGGAACTGGTCACGAGACTAATTAGAGAACCACACCCCGACTATGAAGCAGTAATACCAAGCGATATTGACAATAACAAAATAATGTCTGTCAACAGAGGGGAACTTCTTGAGAAAGTTAGACGAGTCGCGATACTTTCAGATTCGGTGAATCACCTGGTGAAATTCACCATAGATAAAGACAGCTTGACAATTTCTACAGAGGACACGGACCGGGGAGAGATGGGAGAAGAACGCCTCCAGGTAGAGTGGAACGGGGGTGAACAGATGAATATCGGATTTAACTCAACATACGTAACGGAGGCGATGAACAGCTTAGACGCGCAAAGAGTCAGGTTCGCTTTTTCTACGTCGACGCGTGCAGCAACCATCAAGCCTATCTCAGAAAACGGAAAGACCGGAACACAGGAGATGTTGATTCTTGTAATGCCGCTGAGACTGTCTTAACAAGCCCTTCGGGGATTTGAGTAATGCGAGTCATAAAGATTCAACTTTCCGATTTTCGAAATCATAGTGAATCGACGCTCGAATTCAGCAGGGGGGTGAACGTAATCAGCGGACCGAATGCACAAGGGAAGACTAGCATTCTTGAAGCTGTGTCGTATACTTGCCTTACCAAAAGTTTTCTCAGACAAGCGGATGCAACCGTAGCAAAGTTTGGCAGCCAGTCGTTTGTGGTTGATGGGATTATGGAAAGGGATACGAATCTTGTTAACCACGTAAGGGTGGTCTACGAGAATGAAGGCGGGAAGAAATATTTCTTGGACAACAACGAGGTAGGTAGGAGCGCAGATATAATCGGAATGTTTCCTCTCGTGGTACTGTCGCCGGGAGATTTTGCATTGACGAGCGGTTCCCCAAGCGAGCGAAGAATATTTATGGATATGGTGCTATCACAGGTATCACGTTCGTATCTCGAAGAGCTGATGGAATACAGGCGTGCTTTGAAGCAAAGAAACAAGCTGCTGTTGGACGGAAAGCTGACAGGATACTCAAATGCGGACCTCGTTGCGGCGTGGACGGACGCCTTGGTCTCTCATGGGGCAAGAGTAATGTCAAAGAGAAGAGAATTTATCGGGGAGTTTCAAGGAACGTTCGCTGCCGCGTACTCGACGTTGGTGAAATATGATGAGGTGCCGCGGATCTCATATGAGCCGTCGTTTAAGATAGTCGGCGGTGATGATAATATTACGGAGTCGTTCTACGCAGCACTGGACCGTCTCGCTGTAGAGGAGCGTAAACGAGGCGCTACACTTGCCGGCCCACACCGTGATGATATTGGTTTTATTTTGAACGAGATGCCGACGCGTGAGTTTGCATCGCAAGGACAGCACAAAACGTTTCTGGTTGCCTTGAAGATTGCGGAGTTTCATTACATAAGATCGAAGTTGAACGAGACCCCTGCCATGTTATTGGATGATGTCATGACCGAATTGGATTATTCAAGAGCGACAAAGACGATTCAAGCGATTTCGACGCTCGGTCAGGTATTCGTGACCGCGACGGACATGGTAAACTTTGATGATAATATTCTCGATTGGAGAGAAACGAAAATTCATCTTGTTCGCGATGGGAATATCGTTTACGAGAATGTCTAATCTTAACCGAGACACCGCCCCAGCCATACACGAACCAAGATTACTTGGAGACTTGATAAAAGAGTTTACGAGTCAGGAAGGAATATCCGAGAAGCTGCGATCTTACGAGGTCGTCGGGGAGTGGGAAAAGATAGTCGGTGACGCAATAAGTAAGAACGCAGAGATTATTAGGATTGAAAACGGAACGTTGTATGTGCAGGCAAAGAATAGCGCGTGGCGGAACGAGTTGATTTTCATGAAGCCGGCAATTCTGGGGAAAATAAGAGAAAATTACCCCACATCGGGAGTTGAAGATATATTTTTCATTTAAGCGAGGTTGTTCATGTCAAAACAGGAGGCGGTCGGCAAGACTCGACCGCAGAAATCCAAAAACATTATTGGACCACGAAAAGGCCAGATAGAAACGAGAAGTCGAACGGATAAAGGAAAGGTGAAAACGGGGAAACCATCGGCAGCTAGGTCGAACAACGGAAGCGAATATACAGCAGAAAGCATAACGGTACTTAAAGGGCTCGATGCTGTCCGGAAGCGACCCGCAATGTACATTGGTGATGTGGGTCAAAGAGGGCTACACCATTTGGTCTATGAGGTGGTTGACAATTCAATAGATGAGGCGCTTGCGGGATATTGCAAAAACATCGACGTGTCGATCAACAAAGACGGAAGTGTAACGGTCGAGGACGATGGCCGGGGTATTCCGACGGATATGCACCCCGAGGAGAAAAAGTCCGCTCTCGAGGTGGTAATGACAATGCTGCACGCCGGGGGAAAGTTCGACAAATCGTCATACAAAGTTTCTGGCGGGCTTCACGGCGTCGGAGTGTCTGTGGTGAATGGCCTTTCCGAGACCTTAGAGGTAAATGTTTACCGCGACGGGAAGATATTTTATCAGAAGTATAAGCGCGGCGTGTCCGTAGAGCCGGTAAAGGTAGTTGGCAAGGAATCGAAAACCGGGACCACAACTACATTTACTCCAGACAGGGAAATCTTCAAGATCAGAAACTTCAAGTTTGATACGCTTGCGGACAGGATGCGTGAGCTTGCGTTCCTGAATCCGGAGATTATAATCAAGCTGAAGGACAAGAGAGACGGTAACGAAGAGGTGTTCCACTATGAAGGCGGAATCACCGAGTTTGTCAGGTACATCGACGGCACAAGGAAGACACTCGCGAAGGAACCAATATTCATTTCGGGGGAACGAGACGGTGTATCGGTTGAAATTGCGATCGAGTATTGCGACGACTATAGAGAGAATCTTTTCTCGTATGTGAACGACATAAACACTGTGGAGGGGGGCACGCATGTCAGCGGCTTCAGAAGTGCACTGACAAGAACCCTGAAATCCTACGCGGACAAGAATAATCTTGTTAAGTCTGATAAGGTTAACCTGACCGGTGACGACTTCAGGGAAGGCTTAACGGTTGTCATTAGCACGAAGGTGCCGGAGCCGCAATTTGAGGGTCAGACCAAAACCAAGCTTGGCAACGGAGAAGTAGAAAGCATCGTTCAGACTGTTGTAAACGATAAATTGAGCGAGTATTTGGAAGGCAATCCCGGAATTGCAAAGAAGATTATCGAGCGTGCTGTAAATTCGGCTGAGGCTCGTGAAGCAGCCCGCAAGGCGCGAGACATTGTGCGTCGGAAGAACGCCCTGGAATCTTCAAACCTGCCCGGTAAGCTTGCGGACTGTTCCATCAACGACCCGGAGCATTGTGAGATATTTATTGTTGAGGGAGATTCTGCGGGTGGATCGGCGAAACAGGGAAGGGATCGGCAGTTCCAGGCGATACTTCCATTAAAGGGAAAAATTCTGAATGTTGAAAAAGCAAGGATGAACAAGATTCTTGAGAACGACGAGATACGCGCGATTGTTCAGGCAATTGGTGCTGGGATCGGCGATGGTGACGAGTTTGACGCGGCAAAAGCTCGTTATGGAAAGGTCATCCTGATGGCGGATGCCGACGTAGATGGCAGCCATATTAGAACGCTCCTTCTTACATTTTTCTTCAGATACATGAAGGATCTTGTCGAGCTGGGAATGGTTTACATAGCTCAGCCACCACTCTTCAAAGTGAAAAAAGGAAAGACCGAGCAATACGCGTACAGCGAGGACGAGAGAGATGACTTGATAAAAGAAATGAAAAAGGGGACCGAGGTCGACACTGTGGTTTCAAGGTTCAAAGGTCTCGGGGAGATGAACCCCGAGCAGCTCTGGGATACAACGATGGATCCCGCGAAAAGGACGCTTCTCCAGGTGAGCATTGAGAATGCGGCAGAGGCGGATCGAACATTTTCAATCTTGATGGGTGAGGACGTTGAGCCGAGGAAGAACTTCATTGAGAAAAACGCGAAATATGTCAGAAATCTTGACATTTGATGATGTTTCCACGGTTATCGTGAATTATCGCACCCCGGAGCTGCTTGAGACTGCCGCAACTTCATTCCGAAAATTTTATCCCAACATAGAACTGGTCATATTGGATAACGGATCGAAAGATCGGTCACTTGAGGTAATCACGACACTTGTTGGGAAAAGTCCCGCGAAGACCAAAGCGATGCTGCTGGATAGGAATTACTATCATGGTCCGGCGATGGACCGAGCAATGAGGTCTGTGGATAAAGAAATCGTTTTCTTCTTGGATACCGACACAGAAACGTACCGCGGTGGATTCATTGAGTTAATGCTGGGTGAGCTTAGTAAAGACGAGAAGATATATGGAATTGGAAGAGTGGATAAAGTCAATAGGAGAGGCTTTGCTACGAAAGATGGCACAATAGAAATTCTGCTCTCCCCGTATATGATGCTGAGACGGAAATTATATCTTCCGCTTTCCCCGTTCATTCACCACGGTATGCCTACGCTTCAGAATTTTTCTGCCGCGGGACGGAATGGATATTCGCTGCGGAATTTTGATATTGCCAGCTACGTGAAGCACTACGGAAGAGGAACCGCGTCGAAGTTCGGTTACCGTCTTGGATTCCGCGGAAAGTTGAATTTTTTTTTGAACAAAGCTGGGTTCTAGGTTTAGCAGGAAGGGCTTGAAAAGCAGGATTACGAAATGTCATTAAACGAAAAAGTAGTTCCGGTTGATATAGAAGACGAGATAAAAGGCTCGTACATAGATTACGCGATGTCGGTCATCGTGGCACGTGCGCTTCCGGATGTTCGGGATGGTCTGAAGCCTGCACACAGAAGGGTTCTCTTCGGAATGTCGGAGCTTAGTCTCGATTACAACAAGCCATACAAGAAGTGCGCGAGAATAGTCGGAGAAGTTCTCGGCAAATACCATCCGCATGGTGACATTGCAGTTTACGACACGCTCGTCAGGATGGCACAGGATTTCTCGATGCGTTATCCGCTTGTGGACGGCCAGGGCAACTTTGGGTCTATCGATGGCGACTCGCCCGCAGCTATGCGTTACACAGAAGCGCGGCTCGCGCGGATCGCGGGAGAAATGCTGCGGGACCTGGAAAAAGGCACCGTTGACTTCGCACCTAATTTTGACGAATCACTTAAGGAGCCACTTGTGCTTCCGTCGCTCCTTCCAAACCTTCTTCTAAACGGCACAAGCGGTATCGCGGTCGGCATGGCAACAAACATTCCTCCACATAATCTGTCGGACACTATCGATGCGGTTGTCGCTCTAATAAAAAAGCCCGACATCCCCGTCGATAAGCTGATCAAAATCATAAAGGCACCGGATTTTCCGACTGGTGGGATAATCTTCGGCTACGAGGGAGTTCGAGAGGCTTATAAAACCGGGCGGGGGAGGATCGTTGTCCGTGCGAAAGCAAATATCGAGACATTAAAGAGCGGAAGGGTAAACATCGTCATAACCGAAGTCCCATATCAGGTTAACAAAGCCAACCTCATTGAGAAAATTGCCGACCTCGTTAGGGAAAAGAAGATCGAGGATATTTCGGATATCAGAGATGAATCGGATAGAGATGGAATTCGTGTTGTCGTTGAGCTGAAGCGGGATGCAGAACCACAGGTCGTCCTGAATAATCTTTACAAGCACACACAGATGCAGACGACGTTTGGGGTGATAATGCTTGCGCTGGTCGGCGGTGTACCGAAAGTGCTCGATCTCAAGCAGATGATGGAACACTTTGTTGAGCACAGACATCAGGTTGTGGTTCGGAGAACGAAGTTTGACCTTGACGCGGCGGAGAAGAGAGCCCATATACTTGAAGGGTACAAAATAGCTCTCGACAACATTGATGAAGTGGTACAGCTCATAAAGAAATCGAAGGATCCGGAGGCGGCAAAGACGGCTTTGATGAGGAAATTCAAACTAAGTGAAATTCAGGCCAAGTCGATTCTTGCCTTGACACTCCAGAGACTCACGGGTTTGGAAAGAAAGAAGATCGAAGACGAATACCGAGAGACAATAAAACTAATCGAGAAACTGAAAGCGTTACTCGGAAACAAGGCGATGCGGATGGAGATAATCCGGGAAGAGCTGATCGAGATTAAAAAGAATTTCGGCGATGAGCGCCGGACAGAAATTGTGGAGAAAGCATCCGAGTTCAGCATCGAGGACATGATTGCCGAAGAGGACGTCGTCATAACGATCACGCACAACGGTTTCATAAAGCGTTATCCCGTGAGTGGTTACAGGCGGCAGATCCGCGGCGGCAAAGGAATTACGGCACAGTCAACGCGCGAGGACGATTTTGTCGAGCACATGTTCATTGCATCGACACACCAACACATCCTTTTCTTCAGCGATAAAGGAAGGGCGTATTGGCTGAAGGTACACGAAGTTCCGGAAGGCGGGAGGGTTTCCCGCGGGAGGTCTATCGTCAACCTCATCGGCAAGATGCCGGACGAACAAATCACCACGTTCCTTCCGGTAAAGGATTTTGAAGATGGATTTTTCGTAACGATGGTAACGAAACGCGGGTATGTGAAGAAAGTGGCGCTGAATGAATTTTCAAATCCGAGAAAAGTCGGCATAATCGCAATCGGTCTTGATAAAGGCGACCGACTCATAGATGCATGGCTTACAGACGGCAAGCAAGACATTGTCATGGGGAGCAGGAACGGCCTTGCGCTGAGGTTCAATGAGAAGGACGTTCGTGAAATGGGACGCAACGCTCGAGGCGTAAGAGGAATGAGGCTGTCGAAAGGCGACGAGGTGATCGGCATGATCCTCATCAGCAGGCCAGGCGCAAGCGTGCTCGTTGTGACCGACAAGGGTTTTGGAAAAAGGAGTGAGGTCGGCGAATATTCACTCCGCCGCCGTGGTGGCAAGGGACTTATCACGGTGAAAACAGGTGACAGGAACGGCAAGCTTCTTTCAATCAAGGAAGTCATTGACAACGACGATATAATGATCGTGACTGCAAAAGGGTTCCTCATCCGTCAGCATGTCAAGGACATCAGAATTGCCGGCAGGAATACTCAAGGCGTGCGCCTGATCAAGCTTCAGCCGAGCGATAGCATCGCTGCCGTAGCAAGGGTTCTTGCTGAAGAACCCAACGGAGAAAAGGAAGAAGAGCCGAACGGCGAGCAGGGCAATCTGTTTGAAAAAGAATAAGGGGGCATCACGGTCTAGTGACGATATCTCGTAGGAAGAAGGAAAGATTCGTGGTTTTACAGGTTGCGGTATGGAAAATTATAAGTCGATGCTCGCACGAGGGCATCATAGAAATAAAATGTAATGGCACGTATGCCGTCTCGAATTTTAGGGATAGAGTAGATACAAGTCGGCTCTGCGATAAAATCAACGGTCTCCTGAAAACCCCTTAGAAATGTGCCCGTGAGCCAGGTCGAGGGTTCGGTTATTTTAGGTCTGTCGATAGCTCGTACCTCATAATCCGGTTGTGACCAGCGTCGCTGACGTAGACAATTTTGTTGAAGTAAGTTATGCCTGAAGGTCGCAGGAGCGGATCGTTCAATTTTCCCGGACCGAAGGACTCATGCAGTAACTTCCCATTCGAGTCAAATTTCATGAGGCTGTCGAGTTGGCTGTCGATCACGTAAATGTTGCTTCGATCATCAACCATTACTCCGACAGGCATGACAAAAATATTTGTCAGGATATCGGGTAGCTTTCCCGATGAGTAACTTGTTGGATCTAAACTGAGCTTAGAGCCCCAACTGGGTGCCTCCAGCTCGCTTCCCGGATTGAAGGTAATCCACTTGACCTTGAAAGCATTTGCAGGATCGGTCTGAGTTAAGATGAAATCCGATCCGGATTGCTTCGTGTTGAAAGTCGTGATGTTGCTTATCTGGTTTATGGCAACGAAACCGGTACCGGTCGGTACGAGACTTGGCACGAGATCAATGTAATCGCTTGAGTACTCGTGGTCATTCTTGTCAAAATGCAAAACCATGTTATCGGGATCGACAGAACTTGTGTTGTTGTTTCCAGAGCGAGTGACGTAGTAGCTGTTGTCGGGGAGAACGGCGACTCCGGTATATTCTCTACCCGAAGCCAAACCGTCTGTGACCGGGTTGCGGGTAATTTGTTGTGATAGATTTTCGTGATGCACGATCTCGACCGGAGCAGCGGATATGTCGTGGTTGTAGTTGAATAGCTGAATCTTGGCGATGGCGGCGACGGTAATTGTTTGTCCGCCAACAATCGTGTCGTATTCACACGAAATTATCAAATTGAATCTTCTGTCTTCGGTGATGGCAACTGGACGTTTTACATTTTGGGAATGTCCTAGGTTTGTTCCCGCAAGATCGACCATCACGATTCTATTGCTGTCCGGTTCGGTTACATAGAGGATGTAATCGTATCCGATTTTCATGTTCCTCGGGTTATTGAACCCTCCCCATGGGGGCTGTATCTGGATATAATTCGTGTCGCTGATGACTTGCCCGGTCGACTTTGGAAGCCTCGATACATCGACGACATTCGATTTTTCATTGCAGCATGACAGAAGAAAGGATAACACGAGGAAGACCCAGACGATACCGCTTTCCACGAATGGAATCGGATTGGACAAACTAATCCGCAAAAGTTTTTTTCTTCTTTGTGCCATTGTTTCCGGGTTCATCTTAAAATCTTAAATCTAACGAAAACCTATGAACATCACCAAGACGCTCGTAAGGAGTAAAGGCATAATCGAAATATACCAGCGTAAATCTCACGTCAATTTTCACTCCGGCGCCAAGCGAATAACTTTGCTCCTCAACATTGATTTTGTAGCCTGCCCTCAGGAAGAAAGCAGAATCGAAGGAATACTCCGCACCAAGCGAAAGGTTTTCGGAATTGTCTGCCGGATGATTTAACTGAATTGCCGCAGTTAATTTATTTGTCTTATCCTGGTACGGCTCAAACGCAAATCCGATCCTGAATATTGTAGGTGGCGAAAAACCCTGGAAATCTGAGACCTTAGTTCCATCAACAAGTGTTAACGAACCGGATGGAGTAAGTTGACCGCCGAAATTGCTTACCGAAACCGCAAATCTTGTCGTACCGAGCCCAGTCCAATAATAAGTTCCGAGATCGATAAGCACACCCCGCATGCTTAACTGTGCAAGAGTCTCGTCAATGTATTTCACGCTCAAGCCGAAACTGAAATTGTCCGTCATTCGTCGCGCATAAGTAGCGGCCAAAGCGAGATCACCATATTTGAAATAGGCACCGGTACCATACGGCTGGAATTCCGTTGTCACCGGCATGTCATCGGATTGAAGCGATACGATAGAGATTCCCAGACTGTTTTGTCCATCGAGGTGATAGACGGCGCCGATAAAATCGTGCTGCAATCCCACGAACCATGTTGAGTGTGCGATCGCGAGTTCGGTTTTGTCGAATTGTGTTATCCCGGCGGGGTTGTAAAATAGTGCGTAAGCATCGTTGTCCACCGCGGCGAAACTTTCACCCATGGCATTGGGTCTCGCTCCAACACCGATCTTCAGAAAGTCTGCGGCGGTTATTCCGACCCTCTGTGAGCCGAGAACCGGAAGGAGTTGAGCAAAAGAACTGCTTACCGACAGAACCGACAATGAAAGAAGGAAAAATATATTTTTCATCACAGCTTTACTGAGACTCCGACCTTAACATTTCTCGCCGGCAAATATCGAGATTGGTCAAGCGGGTACGGATCTATCGGTGCCGTGAGTTCCGGGTAACGCGGATCGTTCCACGAGGGGGGCACCGTATCACCAAGCCGATATGCGCGGCCGGTTACAGGATTTATAATATCAGAGTTGAGATTGTTGAAAAGGTTTTTCACTTCTACCATGAAGGTCATGTCAATTCCGCCAAGAGTAAAGTATTTCTCGAAATTGAAATCGACGTAGAACCAGTTGGCGCCGACCTTGCTGTAAGGGTGTTGCGTGTCTTCAGCATAAAGCGGCTCACCGTCAGTAGCATAAGTTCCTGTGAAATAATAAGGCGTATACCTTTTCCCGCTTTCGAAAAAGACCCTGAAGTAAGTCTCGAAGTCATCAAGCACTCCTTTGCCGAACCCGAAGATACCGTTCTGTTTCTGATTGTAGAACGAGAAATTGGCAGAGAGCTGGAGGGGACGATCCCATCCCATGTACGATTCATTCATCACTTCCGTGATGAGTCCCTGAACGGCGAGAATTCCTTCGTCTTCAGAGCTTGACTTTCCCGTCACTACGGAATATGAGCCGCTGAGTGTACCGGTAAACCATTTCCCGATTCTCTTTTGATATTCGACTTCAATTCCTCGCGAGTGCGTGTAGTCCGAATTGACATAGGTTATGAAACTCTGCCCGATCAACGCAGCGGAGGTAATCTGCGCTTGTTTCGTCTGGACGTAATCAAAAATGTCTCTGTTATATGCCGTAACGGTCAGCACATCATCAGTGGTAAATTGGTTTCGAAGTCCAAGCTCGTAGCTGACCGTGGTTTCGGGATTCAAGTTGGGATTGCCGAACGCCTGGTATGTTGACATAGCGGTGCTGGGTTGTAGCTTTGCATAAACGAATTGCGGCCTTGGCCATTTCGAGAAGTGCCCATAGTTCAAGAAAAGGGTCTGATTGTCCGATATCGGATGTGAAATTCCAAGACGCGGACTAATTCGCCCCTTCCAGCGCCTGCCGAAAAAATTGTAAGTGTCTTGACGATAAGCGTCGCGGATTGCCTGTGGTATGGTAATGACCTCCGGATTGTTCACGGCATCGTCAACATATTTTCCCGGAAACCAATAGTCGAAGCGCAAACCAAAGTTCAAGATCATCCCGTTTGTGGTGATGGTTTCCTGGCCGTAAGCGGAGCCTGTTGCCGGAAAAACGTGATAGACATCGTTATTAAGTCCCATAACACCAATCCACGGCTCATAAATATCCACGAGCTGCATTTCTTGGAAGCTCATGTCGAGACCGGCCTTGAATTTGTTTTGCTCTGTGAAAAAGTCGGTGAGATCGAATTTCACTTCATTGTTGACAAAGAAGTGGTCGTGCCACGTGTACGCATCGCCGTAATCGTAAAAGCCATCTCCGGGAATTATTCCGATAGTATCATGGCTTGTGTTGTAATACTGCGGCGGCAGTGTGACAACGTCAATCGGCTGCTGGTATTGGTTCCAGTAGAGTCCGTTGGCATCAGCACGAAGGTGAGTAAAGAAGTGGGCGAACTTCAAATCGTAAAACGCTTTCGAACTGAGAGACTGGGTTATGTCGACAGATTGAGCGAGACTGATGTGAGTATAGACATCCGCATTTCCGAGGATGTTCTGGAACTGGTATTGGTAACCAGGTGTCGGCTCGACGTATTCCAGTGTTGTTTGAAGCTCCTGGGTATTCTCGTTTATGCTCACGTTACCATTGTATGAGTATGTGATCTTGAATGTCTGGCTCGGCTTGTATGTGACTTTTCCAAGGCCGTACCAATTGTTTGAAAGTCTGGGAGCAAACCTTGTCCCATAGAAAATTGAAGAGTTCAGTCTCGAGGGCGGATCAATCTTGTACGTAACGACCTGCCCGTTTTGATAACGCTGTGCCCAGAGGACTTGACCATCGGAGAACGACGAAGCAAAACTTCCAAACAGAGTAATCTCGCCAGGAATAGCGATGCCCAGCGCTGGAAGCAAGTATTTCGTTATCGGTTCTGGACCGCCGACGTTTGCCTGATAATCATTAGAATTAAAATCTGAGGGAGAGTTCTTATCGAGTCCCCAATTGTCAGTTTTGCACAGAAGAAAGAGATCGTATTTGCTGCTCCCTTCTTTTGTTTTCACATTAATAATGCCGCTTGTTGCCTGTCCGTACTCGGCGTTGTAGCCGCCCGTGATCACTTCCATCTCGCTAAGGGCGTTCGAGCTCAACTGTAATCCGAAGCCTGTACCGGCAAGCGGATCCTGAATGTTGATCCCATCTAGTAGATAAGCGTTCTCGTACGATCTTCCGCCGCGAATGTGAATTTCGTTGTCAGCCGTAACGATGCCGACCTGTTGCGAAACCACGTCCTTAACGTCCTGCACCGCCGAAACCTTCATGTCCTGTTCTGAAATCGTCCTCGTGCTTTGTGTCTCCGCAGGATCCATCAGAGGTTTTTCACCGACGACAACGATTTCCTGTCCGAGTGAAAGTGCGGTTTCTTCCAACTTTGTGTTTACTGATGTCGCTTCGCCTTCCTTGACAACGACGCCGGTGTGTTCGACTTCTTTGTAGCCCAGAAGCCTGATGCTCAAAGTGTATTCTCCCGCAGCAACATTTTTTATTTCAAATTTTCCGTCTAGATCAGTTGCAGCGCCGTAGTACGTCCCTTTGATCATGACGTTGACCCCGACAAGCCCTTCGTTGGTGGCGGCATCTGTGACCTTGCCCTGAACACTTCCCCGTTGTTGGGCAGAGGAATAGCCGGCGGCTGATAGCTCATAGGTGATAGCTAATAAAGTAACCAGTCTAAATATGCTATTTAACTTCATGGCACGCGCTCGTAGTCGGCACTTCTTAATTCAAAATTCATAATTTAAGATTGAGAATTCCATTTAGAACGCTCCGAAATCGTGGAACACCCTATAAATCAATTGATAAGCTCTCGTATTAGGATTATTGATGTCGGTAGAATTTCCGTTGAACCTGTAAAGTGGTACACCGACAACGAAGGCAGACCGGTCACCGCTCATGACGCCGATAATCGGCTGCCTGTTATCTACACCATAAGGCTGTAACCGGTAGATTACAGATGCGCCGAATGTCGGGTAGATGCCGCGCAGGTTGGCGACAACCTTTCCGCCATCTGTCACGTTTGACTGGTAGCTATCACGAATCAAGTTTGGATAAACTGTCGAGTCATAAGGAGCGGCAGGCAACACCATTGTCCCCGATTTTACGAATCCGGTCGACGTAATTGGGCTTGACGAAAGCGTGTCAGTAAGAATAATAGCCGTCAGACTGTCTATAGCACCAGTAAAATCACTAAGCTCTTGATTTATGTTCAACCCCGAGGAATAAGAAGATGGCACGGAAAAAGTCATGAAAAACAGGCCGCCGTTCTTTCTGAAATTTCTGACGGCGGATTGTGCAATGTCGAAGTCTTGTTCGTCAGAAGAATAGCAGAAAATATATTTGTAAAGTTTCAGCGTTTCTTGAAAAGTGGGGATGACATACGGTTGGACCATATTTCCTTTTCTAGGATAATACGAGCCCGTCTTAATGTCCCACGAATCGAAATGGCTAAGGGCACCGTTGGCAATCGTATCGAAAATGCTGGAATAAAACCTTGTCGACTGATCTTGCACCCCGTAATCGTTGATTATGAGCAAATTTCCCTTCGGCTTTTTGACGAACCACGCGTGTGTCGTGTCCGGCATTCGGGTGGCGGGGCTGTACGCGCCAGCAACATCCTCGGCTTTGATATAAAAAACATTATTGCCATTTAACCGCATGTTTGGAAGCGGCGTTGACAGCGGCGACTGCGATAAGGCGGGATAAGTGTTCGGATAGACATCGCATCGAACCGTTGATGTATCGTTTGTGGCTTCCGATAATCTCGCCTCCAACGTCACGAAATCAGCCTGTGCCGGGAGTTGAATCCAGCTTTGCGCCGACGTGTCGTTAAGCGCAATGTAATAACTTATGATAGTGTTATTGCCGTCAATATCTGTTCCTTGCCAGCCGAATGAGACGACGGTAAATGTGGTGTCTGGTATATCAAGCCGGGTTACCCATGGAGCTTCGTCCATGATGAACTGAACCGTTGGTGGAGTGTTAGCAATCGGAAATTTTATGGACGGAGGATCAGGATCCACCGAAGTTCCGAGACTTGCAAAGATCACCGTGTCGCCCTCATTCAACTTTCCTTTGAACGAATTGTCGATCGCGGCAACAGTAAAAATGTAGCTTGTGTCTTTGCTGAAGAGCGGAAGGAAAAACACGCTGTCGTCTTTAGTGGTGAATGTCCAGGTCTTCTTGTTAAAAGTCACGACATATCCGATAACCAATCCGTCGCCGTCGTCAGCCCACCAGTGGATTTCAAGACGGCTTGATTGAGGATTAAAAGTTGTCGTTTGCGTGGAGTCGCGATACGGAAACGCAGACACAAAAGTTTTCGGCGGTAAATTGCCGGTACTTGTTGAAGAAAAATGTTTCGTGCAGCCGGAGAAAGATAGAACCGCCATTGCGAGGAGCGAGGCAACGAAGCAATTCCTCACTCTCAGCAAGGCAAGGTTTTGGCGACCTTCGCTTCGTTCGCAATGACGGGTCATAATCATCTCTTTATGGGCCAAGGATTAGGCGAAGATTGAATTCCTACTTCAGCAACAACATTTTTCTTACCTGATTGAAGCTTCCAGCGTTCAATCGGTAAAGGTAAACGCCGCTCGCAAATCGAGAAGCATCAAAAGTGGCGGTATAGTTGCCAGCAACCTGATGCCGATTCACGAGTGTCGAGACTTCCTGACCTAAGATATTGAAGATTCTCAACGTTACCATACTCTCTTTGGGAATTGAATACCGAATGGTCGTTGTCGGGTTAAACGGATTCGGATAATTTTGGAGAAGCGAGAAGGAAGATGGAACAGGTGATTGTGGTTGCTTCACTGCGTCAAGCTCTCCCACAAAATCGGCGTTTGTTCTGGGTTCAATTTTGTACTCGCTGTTCTTGTACTTTATTATGCCAACGAGACTCTTGATAAATGCGCCTTCGGGCATAATATGGAACCCGTATGATGCATCATTCGGGTCCACACTGTAAGTATTGTTGCCGTCATCATCTACACGGGTATTGCCCGATCCATCGTTGACGAAATACTCTCTAAAACTGCCTTGAGGGAGAGTTATGCTGTAGGAACCAGAAGAATCGGGGTTGTTGTTCGTAATGTGAACGCTGTCATATTCCACGAGGACGCCCTGCCACATACGCGCGAGTGTGTCTGCCATTGCTCTTTGACCGATTGTTCCCGTCTTCAGTTTCACGGGTGCGTATAACGAATTACCGGACTTGATAACAGTGAAGGTATCCACGGCTATTTCCGTCATGCCGCTGTACATGGAGACTTCACCGCCGACCGAAACACTGTCTCCTCGATGAAGCTTATCGGCCGTAGTACCGTAGAGCATGATTCCATGCCACGGCGCCGCTGCATCCTGCATATACGCATACGGAGTCTTCGTAGACTGATTTTCTTCATCAATCTCTGCCGGGTAATCTGTAGTGTCTGCCTGGACTATTCCCTTCACGGTGACCGGCAGATCCGCCACGCCGCTGTTGCCATCCTTAAAAGGAGTGTATTGAACGTCTTTAATGGTATAGCCATTTGCTCTTACGTAATAGAATAGCGGTGCGGTCGACGTGTCTGGGGTCATCGATCCCGAGATGTTGTTGAGCGAATCGTGCTGCCACGCCTTGTAGAAATACGTTACAATGGCACCATCTGCTTGAGGGGGAATCGTTGCAGTGAAAGATGTATCCGAAGCATCCCTCGCTGTCATGTCTATCTGAGCATAAGCACTCTTATTCACAGAATAAAGTACGGCGGCGGAATCCACTCCAACAGAGCTTGCCTTAGGATCGAGATTCTTGACGATAGCCTCAACTACTACGGCGTCGCTCGGCGTGGGGAACGCGGCGGAGCGCCTCCCCGAAAAGCCGGTCGCCGTTATGCTTGGCGTGTATGCATCTATGCTTATGTCGCCTGGGTACAGGGGAATGAGCTCGTAACCATAAGATGAATATGCGCCCAAAAGGCCACGGGCGAATTTGAGTTTTGAACCCGGTGCGGGCGGTACCCATTTGGGTGTAACCCCGTATGACCTTCCCGTGAAATATTCAGAGGGATCGTACAAACTTATCGTATTTCCAGCGGAATCCATCACTGTCACAGTCCACTGCCCGGTCCCGCTGTTCTGCGTCCGACTTTTTACGGTGAGATTGCGAACAACCACGTAGGCGTTCTTGTATTTTGTTCCGACGTCGAAATACACTGCCCCACCTACGGTTCTATCACCGCTCACAAGGTCGCTGACTTTCAACTCGACTGGGTTTGGTCTTTTACCTCCTGCGTCAAGAACGTTAATTGGAATTGGTGCCACAGTCTGACTTCCAATGGGGATCATTTCAAAATTGCCCCATACGTCGGTCCCGTATTTCGTCAGCCTTCCAGTGACCTGTATAACATAGCCGCTGTCTATAGCGCCGAAGCCGGCACTTAAGATTGCACCTGATGTGTCGTTTGTGTATATGTCCATTCCGCCCCACTCTGCACTATCCGGATTCTGAATGTAAAACGAAAAGTGGGCGAGCACGTTTCGGAGTACTCGAGTATCGGTAGTTAGAACCCCCGTAACGGTTATTGTGTCACCCAGATAATTGCCGTTAGTCAGACTTGCCCTTGGGGTTACACCTGCCGCGAGCATCGAATCGGCAATTACCAATGAATCCATTGGGATATAGTTTACGCTATCGAGCGGAACCACAGGATAGCTCTGTGCAAAGATGTATCCCGTCATCATCAAAAGAAGCAATAAAGTTTTCTTCATTCCAATCCTCCATGTTTGTTTGCAGATTACTCTTGGCAATCCGCAACATTTCTTGTTTATTTTAGACTTAAGTATTTACAAAAGAACATCTAGCGGCTATCAGCTATGAGCCATCAGCTAAAAGCTATTTTATAACCAAAAATTTTCCCCGCTTGATATTACCGTTGTCTAAATTCTTTACGGTGAACAGGTAAAGCCCTGTTGCAATCGCTTGATCGGCTTTCGTTATCAAATCCCAGGCATGCAAGCCGCCGGGCATTCGTTGAGCATTATCAGAGTCATAGTGTTGGAACCATTGTATGTCCGAACCGTTGTAAGTTGCCGCATTGTGTTCGAGCGTCGCTACGACATCCCCAGCCACCGTATATATCCTGATCTCACATCTCGCGGGCAGATTGTAGAAATATATTTTCCTTTCACGCTCGCCGGTTCCGTCCCAGTATGCTTTCGTATAATATGGATTCGGAAATACGCCGATGCTCAGCGAATCGCCGGTTGCTGCAGCGGGTCCCGGAAAAACCTTGTCTGTTGCACGAATGGACGTTTGGCTCGGCGTTCCTGACGCTGGATCGCCCTTGTCATAAGCCTCGACTCCGAATGAATATTGCCAGCCGTTCAGAAGGAAGGGAACCACAAATCTATAGCAGGAATCATCATCAAACAGTCCTGCAAGTTGCAGCGGTGCCTTTATCCTTACCGGCAATCCCGAGTCAAGGCCTATCGAGTCGATCAAATCAAAGCTGGCAATCTCCTCGTATGGATTCTGGAGTCCCTGAAAATCGTAGCCGGGTATAGATCTGTAGAGGCGATATCCCTCGAAGTTTTCGCGGTTCAGAAGCGGATCCACGACTTTTTCCGGAGTATCGTCCCAATAGATCGTCGCCTGCCCGTTGCCGGGTTCCACACGTACATGCGGCGGAGGGAGAATGTTCGGGAAAATATAGCGGGTGATTTTCCCGTTGCCGTCAAGGTCTTCTCCCGGGTCAAGAACGCCGTTGCCGTTCCTGTCCTCACCATTATAAGTTCGCTGTGCCCATGTTGCATTGCTGCACAATATCGATCTGCAGGCAGCGACATTATTCTGATAGTCGGTCGGAATTCCCGTGTCGAATTTCGGAGCGCACACTACTGCGAAGACAACCGTTACTGATGAATCCGGCATTAGTTCAAATGGTCCGGCCGAAAGAAGCGTGTACCTGTTTCCGACCTTGCCAAGATAGCTGCCATTAGCCGGATTGTTATAATAATCGGACGGCAGAGATGTTTCCATCTTTTCGAAACGCAGAGCATCGGTACCCGGAGAAAGAAGATTTGCGTCGCCCGTCGATCCATGGTATTGCCACGCGGAGAAGTGTGTGTAGTCATTCAGCGAGTCAAGATACGCGGGACTTGATTTGACTACCGAGTTCAATGGGTCTACGCCGAGAAGTTTCAATGAGACATAGTTGTCAGTAGGTAAATCGCTCGTATGATGTTCCGCATCAAACGCGTAAACCAGCCGTAGTGAGTCGATGTAACCGAGCCCTGTACCACTGTAAAAAGGAGTTCCCTCCGTCGGCAGTCTGTAGTTTGTGTTCCGTACAGCGAAATCGTTTATGAATCCGACATACATCGAATCGATTGGGGTAGTGCCGGTATTTGTAATTTTGAAGCTGAGAACGACGAAAAAGTTCGCTATCGGATATTCCCACGCGTAAGATTCCTGGTGAACCGAAACGTTCAAAGGAACGTGGCCGATAATCTCCGTGTTTGTTTTTGGATTGACGGTATTGGAATCGGTATAATCCGCAATAAAATCCTGATGGCTCACCGCACCGGATGAATAGTAGCGTGAATCGGTCAGCGAGCTGCGTTCGGTAAGTCCGCTGTCCAGCGGCTGTGTAAACTCGGAAGGATTAGAATAGTAATCCGTGGTAACGGTGCTGACAAACGGGCCTTGTCCATTCTTGTATCCGGCGACCCATAGGCCTCCGCTGAACAAATGCTCTATTCTCGATCGAATGGGAGCGAACGGATATTCGCAAGATGGCTGCTGGGGCCAGAAGGAAGCATTGAATTCATTGCCGATGCGACCGAAACTTGTTATCGCCAAGCCAATGTTGCCGATATTGGTGTAATTGTTATCCGAAACCTGAGATCGAGCCGACCCCCCAAAAAACAAGAACAGTATTGCAGCATTCAACGCGTAACGCAGGACGCGCATTCCTTTTCCTAGATTAAGTTTGCGGTGCATTTCAAACTAACCAACAAAAAAAATAATTTCAAGGAAAGCCGATAGTGGGCTACTTTGAACAGGGCCGAAGTCTGTTTGCGATCTCTGCGCCTTCTCAGCGTTCTCTGCGGTAAAATCTAACCGCTGCCGCCTTGCGGCATGCCGCATCATTTCATGAAGATATAATGTCGGGGCGGCAAAAGGGCACAGAGTGCCGCCTTGCGGCATCCCGCATTCCCGTATCAGATAGTTGAGCGGGAGAGACGCAAAGGGCGCAAAGAAAATATTCGTGGCTAAAATAGTACACCACTGGAAAGCCAGATAGGCAAAGACTGAAACGAACTCAAACTGTAGAGCCACGAACAATTGGATTTTCTTGTTTGCGTCCTTGCAACTTAGAAGACATCTGTACTTTGCACACTAATTTCGTTGGACGAATATTGAAAAGCTGTTTGTAGCAAACCAGCTTGAGCGCTCGACACAAAAGCGGGAGGTTTTTGTACCTCCCGCTTCCAAGTCTTTGTGCTTATCAAAAGCTACTTCATATAAAGAAGCTTTTTTACTGAAGTGAAATTGCTTGAGCCATCCTGGCTTTGTGCCTGTATTCGGCAGAAGTAGATACCGCTGCTCAAGTCCGTGGGACTCCAGGTGACACTATAACGGTTTGCTGATTGCGAACCATCAACGAGGTTGGCAACCACCCGGCCGAGAATGTCGTAGATCGCGACCCTCACGTAGGAATTTTTCGGCAGGTCGTACCGGATTACCGTTGACGGATTGAACGGGTTCGGATAATTCTGGAACAATGCGAACTCTTTCGGAATGCCGAGAAGTTCTTTGACGCCTACCTTAATTCCAGTCGTGAAACTTGCCGTATCTGATGCGGTTGCTCCAGCTGTGTCAATCGCACTCACACGCCAATAGTACGTCGTGCTTACCAATAGCGTATCGGATAATTGCACGGTCGTGTCCTTTACCGTAAGATCTCTTACGATGGTTGTGAACGCTTTGTCGGATGCAACCTGTAACTCATACTTTGTCGCAAGCGCCGTAGAATCCCAGACAAAAGTTGTCATTCTCGCCACGCCAGTTTTTCCTCCAATTGGTGAGACAAGCACCGGCTTTGCGGGAAGAGCGACAATCGTTGTGAATGAGTCTGCCGTTGAAAACGCCGAGAATCCTCCAGTATTATACGCTGCAACGCGCCAGAAGTACTTCGTCAAATTCGAAAGCGCGGTGACTTTCCTTGTCGTGTCCACGACGTTCGAATCGTTCACAACATAAGTTGAGAACTTGTCTTCGGAAAGCTGGAACAGGTATTTGGTAGCCGTGGCGCTTGGGTGCCAGCTCAACGCCAGAGTATCGGCGCGCTGATTCGTTGCACCGGCAAGTGCGATAACCGCGGGCGCTGCCGGCACAATGGGAATCGTTGTGAAAGAGTCTACCGTTGAAAACGCCGAGAATCCTCCGGCATTGTACGCCGCTACACGCCAGAAGTACTTTGTCCCATTCGTTAGCGCGGTGACTTTCCGTGTTGTGTCCACGACACTTGAGTCGTTCACAGCGTAAGTGGAGAACTTGTCCTTGGAGAGCTGAAACAGGTATTTAGTAGCTGTGGCGCTCGGGTGCCAACCAAGTACCAGAGTATCGGCACGTTGATTTGTTGCACCGGCAAGTGCAATCACCGTAGGCGCTGCCGGCGGAGTCAAGGTTATGTCCGTAGAATCGGGAGGAATAATTTCGTACCCGCCCGTCACCACAGAAGAGCCCGAGGAATATTGACTAGCAATGCCAATGAGGTTTATCGGATACGCCGGTTCGAGCATACTTCCCACATTCGTGTACGAGTTTATGTAAATCAGCGCTGTATCCGTTTGGGCCAGGTTGGTAACCGTGTCCGTCTTTCCGGCACCCCATGATCCCTTTAACTTGTAAAGAGTGTCTATCTCGATAAGCGATCCCTCATAGCTCTCAGCATTAAGCACGTACTGATGGAGAGTGAAATGCTTTGGCGTTGGCATTACAGCATTATGCTTCAGGTAACCAAAATGGGCTGCGTCCGCCGCGAGAGGCGAGATCTCTGTCAGTCCATGGCTCTGTGTAACCGTGCCGATCACGAAGACTGAATCTCCACGGCTAAAACTCATCACAGTACCGCCTTTATAAACGTCGATGCCCGCAGTCGCATCCTGGATGTAATAAGATGTATACGTCGAACCCATATTTGGAGATGTAACAACACCATAGATCATCAGCGTGTCACCAGTCACCTTATGGTCCGGTATAAGATCACTGTTAGCGTCGACTCTGGCCTGTGCAATTGTAACCAACGACGGAACCCCAGGGGTTTTCCAAATATCTGTCGTATCCATCGGAATGACTTCATAACCAGTACTGTCAGTGCCGTATTGACTCACTACGCCAACTACATTTACAGGATATAAATGTTCCTTTGTGCCAGGGACATCCGTGTTCTTGTTGATATAAAGCTGGACCGTGGCCGTCTTGGCGGAATCGGTAGCATATATGCTTGCGCTGGAACCTGCGGCAGGCCACGTACCGGATGATTTGTAAACAGTGTCTAATTCGATGAGCTGGCCTTCATAGATCTCGGCGGTCTGCGGAATGGCAAAGTTAGATAATGTAAGATGCTTTGGCTGAGGAATAGCAGCACCGTGCTTCAAGAGTCCGAAGTGCAGCGAATCACCGACAAGAGGAACAATTTCTTCCAGCCCGTTGTACTGATCGACCGATCCGATCACAAGCACCGAGTCCCCCACCGCGAAGTTCATGAGGGTTGAAGAATAGACATCAATTCCGCCGGTCGTATCCTGAATGAAGTACGAGGAGTAAGGTGTTGCCGACGTGGCGCCGAGATTTACGGATGTGACAACGCCGCGAACCGCAAAAGTGTCGTTAGTTACTGAATGAACAGGCACCCAGTTATTCTCCACTCTTGCCTGAGCAATCGTTAGGAAAGGAATAAGAAGAGTGCTCTGGATGTCGGCTGAATAGCGCGGTTCTAGTTCGTATCCACTGTTAACTGTGGAACCAGAACTGTACTGGCTCACGACACCGACCAAATTGATTGGATAACCCACTAACGAATCCGCCGATCCGGGAATGTTGCTAGCGCTGGTAAGATACATCTGTATTGAATCGGAAGACGGATATCTCTGAGGCGGTAAAAGCACATTTTGTTGAATTAAATCTGAAGTGGGAGTTTTTACTGTGTCTTTCATATAGATACTGGAAGACTTGGTCGCCGCGGGCCAGTACCCGGACCATCTATAAAGCGTGTCCACCTCGACAAGCATACTCTCGTATGATTCCGCCACACTGTTGAATTGATGGAGAGTAAGATGAATCGGCTTTGGAACTGCAACGTTACTCTTAATAAGTGTGATATGAGCTGTATCCCATGGAACGATCTCGGTCAGGCCGTGGTACTGTTGTATCTGGCCTATTACGGAGACAGAGTCGCCTATTGAAAAAGGCTTTGCAGTTGCACAGTAAAGATATATCCCGGCGCTGGTATCCTGGATACAATAAGCCGTCTTGCCTGTTTGCAAGTTGGTAGTTGTAATTACTCCTGCAAGCTTGAGTGTATCATTCAGATACCAAGCTTTGAGATTGCTGCTGTCTTGCCTTGCCGTAGCAATTGGAACTGCAGTTACGGTATCGCCGACCAAAACCGCAGGGGATTCATGCCCATTATTCCCGACGTTTTGCACAGAAGCATCTTGAGCGAAAGCGCCCAAGGAAAGGACCACCATGCAAAATAGAGCTAAAACAATTCGCATTTTTTCCTCCGACTTTTTGTAACTATGTTTATGAATTAAAGGGGGATGCTTACTTACGAACAGAACGACCTGCTCTCGAAAGTTCTTTATCCGTTCTTACAAAACCGGACGGACTTTAAACACACCCAAATTTCGCTCAACGAAATTTGCAGTGTGCACTTCGGATTATCAATTAAGTTCAGGTAACTTTGTCGTGAAGTTTTTGTTAATACCATTTAGGGTTTTGTCCTAAGGCGTCCCCGCGCACTTTGATAATGAAACGTTTGTGACATTCATTATGAAATAAAATTTGAAATCCTATTACGATGCTAATATAGCCTTGGACATAACAATAAAAAAGTAATCGGAACAAACCCCGGGTTTGGTAGTTGGACCTAAATAATTGTTTGCGGTCATGCCTGAAAAGGAAAAACACAACGTGCGCAATAGCTTGTAATTCATTTGGAATGCAACGCTTCGGTGTCAGATGAAATTTACATCCTCGTGGAAGAAGTTAACTTGCAGGGCAAGAGAAAGAAATCGCACAGTGCTCCTCGGATTGTCGAAGGCTAACACCCGGACCGCATGCATGGCAGTATCGACACCAACACATTCCATTCATGAGCTTGGGGTTACAACCAGGTTTAGAAAGAAAACGGAGAACAGATGGCCCGAAAAACACGAATCCACATGCCAGATGTCCGACAACAGAAAGCGCCGGCTATAAGATCGTGAAGATACAGCCTTACAAGGACAAATCGGTTCAAATTGAAACCGTGGAGGCTCAGTACCCACAAACTCGCTCCAAATCAAGGGCGGATTCAGCTAAAACCGCTCAAAATTTCGTTAGAACAAGCTATTTCACTGATTCTTGAGATACCATTCCGTATGAGACTCGGTCTATATGGAGACTTATCCAAAAGACCCCCTCGGGGATCTTCGAGATTCGCTTGCATTCCAGACGCACCTTTTCTACATTTCAGCTATCTGGGTTTTTAGTTTTAGTGTTCTTCCAAAACAAAAAAGGAGCGAGCATGAAGTCAGTAGGATTATTTTTTGTCATATTTCTGGTTGCTGGTTGTTCACCCCTAATGCTAAAACCGGCGGAGTTCTCGTGGCCGATTGAGAGCGAGCTAAAGGTTAATGCCAATGGGATGGTACAAGAGGATCGCTACAGCGTCTCTTTCAACGTCAAGCCGTTGTTTTACCAGGAGACGAAAGATTCGGTAAATGTGAGCGGCCAAACAATTCGGCTCATTCGAGATGAGAGAGGATTTTATTTCATCACTGCCCCGCACTTCAAAAACGTTTACGTCCTATCTCAGACTGACGGGGGGCTTGGCCTTGAGAAAGCAATTCCCGTTTCGACGGACGGTCTTTCGTCGCCCGCATTTAATCAAAGGGCGCCATATATCGAATTGCTCAACGGCAAAGACAAGCCGATCATGCTAACCAAGGACGGAATAAAAGAGGAGGGCAAGAAATGAGATATCTTTCGAGGACTTTGGGCGCCACGATCCTTAGCGCCATCGGGATCTTGATACTGTTCTCTTATGCTGCCATGGCACAGGAGCGGTCCGACTACGCCATCGTAAATTCTTTCAAGGCAAAATATCAGGCTATCAGAGAGGCGATCAAACAGGCCAAGACCGTTCAGGAGTGCGCGGAGGTGAGCGCAAATATTGGCGATCTGGAAAAAGAATTTGCGGCGGATTCGGCTTTGTTAAGCCGGGCTCTTTATCCTAACAAGTATGACGATCAGATTACCGAGGCCCGTGTCGAGCTTCGACTTAATCAGGAGAAACTTGGTATTATAGAGTCATCTGTTGCGCGCATCGCGGATCTGGAGGAACAGGTTCGCAGCTTATCTGGAAAAGTCGACAGTCTATCTGCCGAAAACAATAAGTTGATGGCATCGTTGGACGTATTATCAAAGACTGTCGAGAAAAACGCGAAGGCAATTGATTCCCTTAACAATCTTGTCGCGGCACTTCGGCGGAGCATCCGGGCGAGGGACGAAGCCATCTTTGCTATGACCGACAGTCTGTTCATGCAGTATAATGAGAACCTCCAGGGGCTTCCGGATCAGGAAAAGAAGATGCTGGTTGGAAAAGTCGAGCGGCATAACGTTGTCTCCAATGTCATGGAAGCCGCGGAGCAAAACCTTAAGTTCCTTGAATCAACACAGTTGAGCGGAAAAGACCTTGCCGGGATGGTCAAAGAACAACGACAGTTCAGCTCTTACTGGAAGGGGCTCGGACCGAAACTGGCAAACGTTTATGTAAACTCGAAAGACCGTGCTAAACAGGTAGCCGCGATTGACACCGTAATAGCAGAATGGGGACGAAAGGTGGACTCAAGCCTCTGGGTAAGTCTGAACGGAGAGTTCTCCACGAAACAAATTCCAGTCCAGCCATTCCACGGCGGCGATGAATTCGTTGCGAATCTGAGCAGTTATTTCGATTCAGAGATCAATGATTCGAAGTCTTCGAGCTTGGAGAAAGAAAGTCGTCTGAAACACTTTCTCGATGATGTTTGGGATCCGAGCATAAATTCACAGTGGATTCCCACCCTTGTGGACGGCGGAATAATAACCAGAGATCAGCAGAACCAATTGCAAACAAAGCTTGCGACATGGGAAGCGGCAACGAGGCCCTCTCATATGGTTTTATATGCGACGATATTCGTGGTTATTCTTATTGTGCTGGTTGTTGTTGTGATCATTATGCGCCGTAAGAAACCCCAGGCGGGCGAGCCAAGTCCCCAAGTGTAATTCATAACAGAATTGGAGACATAAAAAGCTTGCGAAGGTTCCTCTGAATGAGCCTTTCAGACGGAGCCTTCGCAAGGCTATGAACTTGTACCAGCTTACCGGTTCGCTGCCTTCATCATCTCCGCATTGTATCTCTCTCCGGTGGCAACCCCGATGGGTGCGGCTTCCCCTATTTGTGCCAGGTCTTCGTTTGTTAACCTAAGTTCAAGGGCAGAGACGTTTTCCTCCAGGTACTTCCGTCGCTTCGTGCCGGGGATTGGAACAATATCCTTTCCTTGCGCGAGAATCCAGGCAAGCGCGAGTTGAGCAGGTTTGCACTCCTTCCTTGCAGCGAGCGCTTCGATTTTTTTCACGAACTCCAGATTTTTCCTGAAGTTCTCTCCCTGGAAACGCGGATTGTCCTTTCTAAAATCTTTTTCTTCAAAAATAGTAGTGTCCTTTATTTGACCTGAGAGAAATCCGCGACCCAGCGGGCTGAACGGCACAAAGCCAATTCCAAGCTCGCGGCAAGTTGGGAGAATTTCCTTTTCTACGTCCCGCGTCCACAAGGAATACTCGCTTTGTAATGCAGTGATTTGGTGAACCGAGTTCGCCCGCCTTATGGAATCGACAGAAGCTTCGGACAGGCCGATGAAGCGAACCTTCCCTTCCTCGACAAGGCGGGACATTGCACCGACAGTTTCTTCGATTGGAGTATTAGGATCGACTCGGTGGGCATAATAAAGATCGATTCTCTCGACACCGAGTCGCTTCAGGCTCGCTTCGCAAGCCTGCTTAACGTATTCAGGCTTTCCGTTTACGCCACTTAGTGTTTCATCCCTTGAGCGCACGAATCCGAACTTCGTCGCGATTACCACCTTGTCTCGGTAAGACTTCAAACCTTCACCGACGAGCAGCTCGTTTGCGCCTAGGCCGTAAACATCTGCAGTATCGAAAAACGTTATTCCGAGATCAACCGCTCGATGAAGTGTGGCAATCGATTCTTCATCGTTTCCCGTTCCATAAGACTGTGACATACCCATGCAACCGAGCCCGATCGCAGAGACTTTCAAACCCGATTTTCCTAACTTGCGATATTCCATTTTTTCTCCTCAGATTCCTGTTATTTCGACATGAATTCAAAAGTCAACCAATATAATCTCCTCATTTGAGCCGTGGCTTGCACTTTTGAATCTTAACATTTGACTTTGTTCCTATCTACTCACTGATTGCATTCCCGCTTCCGCATACCGCATGCCGGCGGCTGCGCCGGGAGGAATGGCATCACTGATCGTTTTTAGATCTTCCAGCGTCAACTTTACGTTCAGCGCACCGATGTTTTCTTCAAGATACTTAACGTGCTTCGTACCTGGAATTGGCACGACATCTTTCCCTTGTGCCAGGACCCACGCAAGGGCAAGTTGTGCTGGCGTGCAGTGTTTCAGCTTCGCGATCTCTTCAACTTTCGAAACCAAATTGAGGTTCTTTTTCAAATTGTCTCCTTGAAATCGCGGATGAGCTTGTCGTCGAAAGTCACTCTCATCAAGACTCCTGGGGTCTTTGATTGCACCGGTCAGGAAGCCCCTGCCGAGAGGGCTGTATGGCACGAAGCCGATGCCGAGTTCCCGAACCGTCGGAAGAATTTCCGACTCGACATCGCGTGTCCACAGGGAATATTCTGTCTGGAGTGCATTGATCTGATGTACTTTATTGGCGCGACGGATCGTTTCCGGTGCCGCCTCCGACATTCCGAGAAAACGCACCTTGCCTTCTTCAACCAACCGGGACATCATGCCGATAGTGTCTTCTATAGGCGTGCTTGGATCGACACGGTGCTGGTAATACAGATCGATTGTTTCGATGCCGAGCCGCTTTAGGCTCGCCTCGCAGGCCTGACGGACGTAATCCGGTTTACCGCTGATTCCAAGCCGCTCGCCATTTTTCCCGCGAACGTTCCCGAACTTCGTGGCAATAACCACTTTCCTTCTATGCGGCTTGAGCGCTTTGCCGACGAGTTCTTCATTGATGAATGGACCGTACATATCCGCGGTATCGAAAAATGTGATGCCAAGTTCAATGGCACGATGTATTGTTTTAATTGACTCCGCATCGTTCCTCGGTCCGTAGAATTCGGACATCCCCATACAGCCAAGTCCGATGGCTGAGACTTTTAATCCTGATTTGCCAAGCTCTCGTTGTTCCATGGTCTTCTCCGTTTAAATTTCATTTCGACATACGATTCTTAGTCTTTTGTCTTATTCTTTTCTTTCCATTCAATAGCAATTATCCGTTGTCCGTTTATGCCTGCAGCCTCGTCAGAAGCAAGATAAACCGCAGGCGGTCCCATAACCGATGGATTGATCAGTTTTGTTCTCTGTGATTCGGGAAAAGCATCGGGAATCATTCCGGTATTTGTGGCTCCACCTGGAAGCAGGAGGTTCAAAGTTATTCCCGTTCCCTCCAGCTCCTGAGCCCAGATGGTGCTCATAGACTCAAGTGCTGCCTTCGATGGGCCGTACGGAGTGAATCCTTTGCGCTTCATTGTTTCATGGTTAATCGAAATATTTATGATCCTTCCGAATCCACGCTTCAGCATGTGAGGAATCACCGCGCGTGTCATCAGGAAAACACCGTTCACATTTGTATTTATGATCATCCCCCAGATGTCGGGATCCGCTTCCCAAAAAGGTTTCGGCTCTGTCATGAAATCTTCATTGACGAATTTCATTCCTCGCGCAGCGTTGTTAACAAGGACATCGATTTTCCCGAAGTCTGACATCACGGAATCGATTAGCTGCCGTACATCATTCCTGTTTGAGACATCAGCAAGGATGGACCTGCCGCCGATGTTCGATGCGACCCTTTCAATTTCATCTCCGTGCCTTGCGGCAGTAACGATGACCTTCGCGCCTTCGGCGGCAAAGGCTTCAGCAATTGCTCTTCCGATTCCGCGTCCGCCGCCCGTGACGATTGCGGTTTTATCTTTCAACTTCACGGCTGTTTCACCTATCTTGCGACATTCTCTCCAACATCCAATACGGATAAACCCTGGGAGGTTTGCTAAGTATGTCGAGCCGGGCGACCTCATCCAAGCTCATTTCCCAATTTGTCGTCTTCAGATTGTCGGTAAGCTGTTCTTTATTCTTGGCTCCTATTATGACCGAAGTGACGCCGGGTTTCCTGAGGAGATAGTTCAGCGCCGCCTGCGTAATTGTAGCATCATGGCTGCGAGCTATTTTTTCCAGCTCATCAACAATATCGAATCCCTTCTCTTCGTCGAACTGCAGGAATTGATTGGTCGGGTCGGTTCTTCTCGCCCCTTGCGGCCGCGGCTTGCCGCGCCGGTATTTTCCGGTGAGAAAACCACCACCCAATGGGCTCCATGGAAGTATTCCGAGTTTCTGATCGAGCGACAAGGGTACCAGCTCGTTCTCCAGCTCGCGGGCGATAAGCGAGTAGAAAGCCTGGAGCGTGACAAATCTCTCCAGGTTTTGTTTTTCCGAAATGGCCAGTGCTTTCATCAATTGCCAGCCGGTGAAATTTGACACCCCAACGTATCTTACTTTCCCTTCTCTCACCAGATCGTCAAGCGTACGGAGCGTCTCTTCAAGGGGAGTTTTCGGATCGAAACTGTGAACCTGATACAGATCGATGTAATCCGTGCCTAGCCTCTTGAGACTCGCATCACAGGAATCGAGTATATGTCTGCGCGTAAGCCCGATATCGTTCGGGCCAGGGCCGGTTCGACCCCTCACTTTGGTCGCCAGGATTATGTCCTTGCGCTTCGGTCCCAACGCCTTCCCGAGAATCTGTTCGGACCACCCTTCAGAATATACATCTGCGGTGTCGAAAAAATTGATTTCACCGTCTAGAGCGATCTGCACTAGCTTATCGGCTTCTTTCTGATGAACACGTCCTATATTTGTCCAATAGCCATTTCCACCAAAAGTCATAGTACCGAAACAGAGCTCGGAAACTCTGACTCCAGCATTACCAAGAAACCTTGTTTTCATTTCTTCATCTCCCTTTTTAAATAGAAATCATCGGGGCGGATTGAACGGTCTGGTCCCCGACCGTTTCCTTCTGGCCCCTATTTCGGTTTAGCTCTTAAATATTGCACCGGGTATTGCGGATCGTCGCCCAAGGTTTTCGCAGCATGAAGGGGGAAATACGGATCGCGCAAAAACTCGCGTGCCATGATGACGACATCTGCCTGTTCTCTGACAAGTATGTTTTCCGCTTGAAGCGCATCCGTTATCAATCCGACTGCCCCGGTCATTATTCCTGCTTGTTTCCTGATCTCCTCCGCGAATTTTACTTGATACCCCGGTGCTAACGGAATTTTCACCCCGGGAGCAATCCCGCCGCTTGAACAATCGATGAGGTCAATTCCAACCCGTTTCAATTCCCTTGCAAACTCAATCGACTGAGGCAAATCCCAGCCGCCGTCGATCCAATCGCTAGCAGATATCCTGACAAATACAGGCAAATCCGACGACCATGCATCTCTGACAGCTTTTGCGACTTCGAGCGGCAATCTCATTCTGTTCTTCAGGTCTCCGCCATATTCATCTTTACGGTGATTCGACAGCGGTGAAAGGAACTGATGCAGCAAGTACCCATGCGCCGCATGAATTTCAGCGACTTGAAACCCGGCTACAAGACATCTCTGTGCTGCGCCTGCAAACTGATCCACGACCATCTTAGTATCCACTCGTGTCATTTCTTTCGGCTGTGGATAATTATCTGAAAATTTTGTCGTGCTCGGTGCGATTGTCTGCCAGCCGCCATTGCTCAGGAGCACTTCGCTGTCGCCCTCCCACGGAATTTTTGTTGACCCTTTTCGGCCAGCGTGAGCAAGCTGAACGCCGGCTGCTGCTCCGTGCGATTTCATGAACCCGGTAATTCGTTTGAATGCGCCGACGTGCTCATCCGACCAAATCCCGATGTCTGCCGGGGAAATCCTTCCCTCCGGCGAAACCGCTGTCGCCTCGGTGATGACAAGTGCGGCCCCGCCGACGGCCCTGCTGCCGAGATGGACAAAATGCCACTCGTTCGGCATCCCATCTGTGGCCGAATACTGGCACATTGGAGAGACCACAATCCGGTTTCTTAATTCCAAGGTTCTAAGCTTGATCGGTGATAATAGTTTGCTCATTGTTCGCTCTGGAAACCCAAATCTAGTGGCGGGATTTATCTCCCACTTCTTACGTCTGGTATCTGACTTCTCATCTGAGGTGAAACTTTAAGAATTCCAGTGTCATAGCCCATGCTTGCTTCGATGCCTTCTCGTTATAGGCGGCGCGCTGGTCACAGAAAAATCCATGGTCGGCGTAAGAGAAGGTAACATTACCGAATTCCTTTCCGGCGGCACGAAGCGCATCTTCAACGGCGCGAGTATGCTCGGGCAAGATATGCTTGTCGAGTCCGCCCCAAAACAGCAAAATTGGCCCGTGAAGGTTTTTTGCACGGTCGAGTAACCCTTGTGCAATGCCGCCGCCATAGAAAGATACTGCAGCTTTCAATGGGACAACCGAATTGGCGAGAAAGGAGACCTTTCCACCCATACAGAAACCAATTGAAGAGACGTTATGAGAAACCGTCATGGAGTCCATCGTCAGCCATTCGTATGCGGCCTTAACATCTGCTTCCAGGCCTTCGTTGGTCAACTTCGTCGTATGCGCCTGCGTCGCGGCAAAATCAGTATAGCTTCCTTCAAAACCGGGCCCGGTACGATGGAAAAGCTCCGGCGCAATTGCGGTGAATCCTTCCCTCGCAAATCTGTCCGCGACGTCACGGATGTAAGCGTTTACTCCAAAAGCTTCTTGAAAAACCATGATACCCGGATGTCTTCGGGTTTCACGTGGTCGCGCAACATATGCGGCCATGGTGGTGCCATCTAACACTCCTAATTCAATGAAATTTTTTCTATCCGACATTTCCTTCCTCCTTTAAAAACAGAAGTTTGAAGCGAGAGACAAGAGGACAAAATCTTTTTGTTTTATTTCTTGTCTCTCGTTTCTTGCATCCTGCCTTCAACATACAAGTTTATCTCGCAACAGTCGGATAGAGTTTTGCTCCGATTGTGACGAGTACGACTATTGAAACCGTTAGTGCGACAAAGTCGGTAAGAACTCCATATACACTTGTCCCACCGACCAGCATCATGGCTCTCAACGCATCGACTTCATAAGTGAGTGGATTTATGTGCGCAATCACTTTCAGCCAGTCCGGCATGATCGAAATCGGGTAGATCGCGTTGCTGGCGAAGAAGAGCGGCATTGTAAGTACCTGTCCAATTCCCATGAAACGCTCGCGTGTTTTAACGATGCATGCAACGATCAACGAAAAAGTTGAGAAGAGCGCTGCGCCTAAAATTACTGCGAGCGCGATTCCGAGAAGCGACAACGGGTCCCACGAAAGTCTTACATGCAAGAGTAATGCAAGCAAGTAAATGATTACTGCCTGTGAAAGAGCCCGTACTCCGGCGGATAGCGCTTTTCCGAGAACAAGTGCCGCCCTGGGAGTCGGACTTGCTAGAAATTTGTGAACGATACCAAGATCACGCTCCCAGATTATTCCGATCCCGTAAAAAATTGCAACGAATAGAACGCTCTGTGCCAGTATGCCGGGAGCCATGAAATCTAAGTAGCTAAGATTCCCTGTAGGTATCGCCCTAACCCTCGTGAACACCTCTCCAAAGACTAGCATCCACAACGCCGGTTGTGCAGCTCGAGTAAAGAGTTCGGTCGGGTCATGCCGGAGCTTTCTTACTTCAAGCTCGGTAATTACCAGAGTCTTGTTTATGAAATTTCTAATCCAACTGATCACGCTGACTCTTTCCGAAGGAATCCCGTCTTCGTAGGACGGAAAAATCACTTCTTTACCCAAGTCTGCGTGCAGTACGCCTTGTTCTTCTGACATCTTTAAACCTTTCACCTGTTTCACTGTTTTCCAGTGTGCTTCCAACGTAAAACTCGAACACTTTATCAAGGGTGGCACCGTCGGATCCAATCGATCCTTTCAAATATGATGGCGAGCCGATCGCGGCTATTTTTCCATGATTCATTATTGCCACATTGCTGCACATTGAGTCTGCTTCTTCCATGTAATGTGTTGTCATAACAACAGTTGTCCCTTGCCCGGAGAGTGCTCCGACATATTTCCATACTGTATCGCGGGCTACAGGATCGAGTCCGACCGTCGGCTCGTCTAGGAAAAGAACGTGCGGTCTGTGAAGAACCGCCTGTGCAATCTCCAGCCGCCGAATCATTCCTCCTGAATAGCTCCGCACAAGCTTGTCTGCCGAATCCGCAAGTCCCATGAAATGTAACGAATCATTTATTCGTTTTTCTCTCTCCTTTGCCGGAATATCGTAGAGCTTGGCGAAAATCAGAAGATTCTCATAGGCGCTGAGACTGCCGTCGGCTGAGAGGAGTTGAGGAACGTAACCGATAATTCGTCTCACACTCGATGCCTGGTGAACGACATCGCGTCCGGCAACAAACGCCATTCCTGACGTCGGGGGTAGAAGGGTGGTCAACATCTTTATGGTCGTGGTTTTCCCGGCGCCGTTTGGGCCAACAAGTCCGAAGACTTCCCCCGATCCGACGGAAAAAGATATGGAATCGACGGCTGTGAAATCACCAAACCGCCGAGTAAGATTTCTCGCTTCAAGGACCGTATTATTTGTCTTCTTGGTTTTGCGCTGTGCAATAAGTGAATCTTGTAATATAGATTCTGTCATGGTAATTGACTCTAGGAATTTTCTTTAATCTTTAAAATGTTCATCGAAGTAAAATTTTTGGAGTTTCTCAACGACGGCTTGGATGCTGAAGATTTCTTCAACTCGTTTTCTTCCGGCACTTCCAAATCTTCTTCTCACCGAGGAGTCACGCGCGAGTTTCATAATTCCATCGGCGAGAGCTTGGTAATCATTCGGGGGAACGAGTATTCCGGTTTCATTGTCAACGACTATATCGAGCACCCCGGCGTTTCCGCTCGCAACAACGGGAAGTTTCATTGCCATAGCTTCCGTGAGTGTTATGCCGAAAGATTCTTCGTGCGACGGGAATGCGAGAATGTCGAGAGCTGACATTATGCGCGGAACATCTTGGCGGAATCCCGTTACTTGCACCGCCGAATCAAGCTCAAGTTCATGAACGAGGTTCTTAATTCGTAATTCATATTCATTTTCACCGTAGCTTGCTCCACCAACAATAAGAAAACGAAAATTCATCTCTGATTCTTCGGCAATCTTTTTCGCTGCTCTTAGAAATTCCTCGTGTCCTTTCCCTGGCGAAATTCGTCCGACCAATCCAACCAGGATCACGTTCTCCGGAATTTCAAGATCTCTGCGCACAACAGTCTTGTCATACAGATTGGGATTAAATTCATCGAGAGATATCCCGGGTGGAATGATATGCACGTTATTCTCTGGAACCGGACACGTGTTGACGATGCTTCCTTTTATGTAATTCGATATCGCAAATATTCCTTGCAGCCTTCCATAAAGGAACCGATGAAGCAAATCGGTTTTCTTGACGCCGCTTGCTACATGCTTTGTTAGAAAAAGTTTCGCATGCGACGACGAGAGCCTCATTGCAGGCACAAGCCACCACAAATCGTGCGAGAGATGCGTGTGTACCACGTCGTAACTATAGCCTTTCAAAAGCTTGCTCAGGTCTTTGATCGTGCTGATTGCCTGCTTGTCTTTGCCGAGCAGGCCCACTGAAGGAATTCCGGCGGCATAAGCCTCCTTCAGAAGGGTTGTTCTTGGGACACAAAGGAGGCTGACCTCATGTCCACGTTTCAGCAATTCGCGCGTGATAAGGAGAGCTTGCATTTCGAGTCCTCCCCACGAACGCGATCCGCACAATTGAAGAATCTTCAAGTCAGAACCTCTTTCTTGAGCCCTCTGAAAAAGACTGCTTCGTGGAGTCTATCCTGCCACGATCGGGGCTTGCAATGACAAGACATACTCATTTTGGGGGTATTCACAAGTCTACCAGACTTTTTCTCCGACCGCCTGGTCAAGCTCGTAACCGCTCACAACATACTGGTACAGCGCCTGAATCTGAATAAGCTCAATCTGTGAAAGAGATGTCTCCGCGTCGAGCAAATCCAAGTTGGTGACGCTACCTGATTGATAACGTATTCGTGCTTGCTCGACCGCGCTTTTTGCCTGCTCTACGGTTATGTCCGTTGTTCTAAGCCTGTCCATGCTCGATCTCACATCGGATACACCTTTTTGCACATCAGACTTGATTTGTTCAGCGATGCTATTCTTGTTGTCTTCGACGACCCGAATGTTGGCGCTTGCTTCCTCTTTAAGATTTCTCTCTCGAAAGCCATCGAACAACGGAATTGCCAATTGGACACCCGCGACAAAGTTGCCGCGCAGCACGTTCATATCGGGGAAATAGCCATTTTTCAATCCCCACATTAACGAACCGTTAAGCATCGGGTTGTTAGTCGCTGAAGCGACGCTGTATTGCATCCGCGCCGTGTTAAGTTGATCGTCGGCGATCTTCATTTCGGTGCGATTACTCATTCCTCGAGAGATAAGTGAGTCACTGTTAAGCGCTACGGGTTCCTCGTTGAATTCCCCGGCAAGGTTTACCGGTGAATCCGGTGCAAGTCCGAGGAGCCGGCGAAAGATAACTTTCGTATTTTCTAAATTATTTTCGAGATTGATCTTCTCGTTTTGTGCGGCGGCAACACGCACCTGAGTTGTTAGCACGTCGAAATCGGTCGCAGTACCTGCCTGAACTTTCTTCTGTGTCATGAGAAGGTGGTCGTTCAGGTTTTTTATCTCCTCGCTTTGAACCTGAATGCTTTTCTCAAGGAATAGGATCGCGTAAAAAGTTTGGATGGTACGATAAGAAAGTCCGCTCTTTGCAAGGTCAAGGCGATCTTGCGCCGAAGTCACCTGGCTTGCCGCAAGGTCGACTGATTTGTCCCGCCTGTTGAAATCATAAATGGTACCCTGAACACCGAGATGCTCATCCCACACATTTAGCGGGTAAAGCTGGAAATTCATCGGTGGAACACCGGGAATTGCAAATACCATTGAAGATGCAGGTCCAAGTCGCGCGTAAGTCAAATCGGCTGCCGCATCCGGATAGTAACTGCTTTTGCTTACTTCTACTCCGGACTGAAATACATCTATGGAATGTGCCGCCTGCAAAATATCCGGATTGGTTTGTAGAGCTTTCTTTATCGATGCTTCCAGAGTCAGTGAGTCGGACAATGCCATTTGTGAAAAGACCGCCGCCGGCCTTGACAGCAACATGATCGATAGAATTATGTAAAAGCGAGACATCATTATTTTCACCATTATTTAATAGCTCATAGTTCATTGCTGATGGCTCATGCTCTCATCAGCCATTAGCCAGTTGCTTATTTATTCCATTGCAACAATTCGTTCACCTTGCGTTTTTTTCTTCCTGTTTCGCAGGAACAAAATCGGGATTACACAGAGGATCGTGATTGCAGCGGCAACCAAGAAATCATCATCCACTGCTGACACAAAAGCCTGCTGAGCTAAGCTATAGCCAACAAGTGCCTGAGCTCTCATCGCGGAGAAAGAAGTTGTTCCGCCAACCACCTGCTGCGCAAATCTTCGCAAGCCAAGCAGAATATTCTGTGTCATCGGAGAGGAGCTCAAAACCGATTCTCCATAGATCGTCGTATGAAAGTCTGTGCGCATGGTCAGCAGCGTTCCCATTAGTGCGACACCGAAACTCCCCCCGATTTGCCGCAGAACATTGAAAAGCCCCGAAGCCTGTGCCATCTTCTCGCGTGGTATGTCCGAAAGAGAAATAGCGCTGAGAGGCGTAAATATAAACCCCATTCCGATTCCCCTTAGATAAAGCGAGATCATAATAGAAGACGTCTCAGAGAAAAGAGAAAGAAATTGGTTCACAAACAAACTCAGCGACAGCATCGTGATTCCGAACAACGCGAGTAGCTTTGGATTGGTTTTATCCGCAAGCCTGCCCGCAATTGGTCCGCACACAGCCATTATGATGCCTATCGGAAGAAACAGTGATCCCGCCTGAAAAGCGGTGTAGCCAAGTCCGTTCTGCAAGTACAGCGGAAGCAGAAATGTGCTGCCGAACATTCCCATGCCGAAGATGAACAGAACAAGATTAGCCATTCCGAAATTGAAATTCTTCAGAAGTGAAAGATCGATGAGCGGATGTCGGGTGTTCAACTCGACGGTTAAGAAGACAACCAGTCCGATGAGCGAGATTGCAAAGCATGAGAGAATGAACGGCGAAGTCCAGCCGCCGGTGTTCCACTCGGCATTTCCGTCAGACAGGGCTATCAAAAGAGACGTGAGAAAAGTCGAGACGGATAGGAAACCAACGATGTCGAACGAACGAGTCGTTGATGTCTTATATTCCCGTTGAATTACAAAAGTAGCAAAAATGCCGACGAGGCCGACAGGAACATTTATATCGAAAATAGAATGCCAGGCAAAATTGTCTATCAGGTAGCCGCCGAGAGTGGGACCAAGCGATACCGATGCCGCGGCAGCGATTCCCCAAAATCCTAATGCGAGCCCGCGCTTTTCAGGGGGAAATTCTCTCGTGACGATTGCCATCCCCACGGGCATTAGAAATCCTCCTCCCGCACCCTGGACCACGCGAAAAAGAATCAGCGCGGTCTCGTTCCAAGAAATGGAACAGAGAAGCGAGCCTAAGGTAAAAAGGGAAAGTCCCATCATGTATGTTCGCTTGTATCCGAAATGGTCTGCGATCCATCCGGATGTCGGCAGGACAACCGCAAAAACGAGCAGGTATCCAGTTGCAACCCATTTCACCGTATCGATACCGATACCGAATGTCGCCATAATCTTGGCAAGCGACACATCCACAATCGTCGAATCAAGGACGACCATGAATGTTCCCATCATCACGTTAAAAAGCACCCACCACTTATATGATGGATGCTCATGATGGGGGACGCCGAGTCCCGCGGAAAGAGACGATGTGTTTTTGGCTGGAATAGTTCTATTTTTGTTCATTCAAGAATCTCACATTGGTTCTTCTGGTTCATCAATCGTCAATCTGCCGTCACAATTTTCTCCCCGCCGTTATTCAAATGCTTCCGTCGGCGTAGAAAGAATATTGGAACGAGACACACTATCGAAATCGCCCCGGCAATAAGGAAATCGTCGTTTACAGCGGACACGAAAGCTTGCTGCATCACATGGTTGATAATTAAGGCTTTTCCGCGGACGTTGCATTGATACATCGACCCCCCAACGGCATGCTGCGAGAAAAATTCGAGATTGTACATGGCACTCTTGAATGCAGGCGAATATTCGCAGACACCATTACCGTAATTAGCACCATGAAAAATGACCCTCTGAGTGAGCAAAGATGCAAAGAGCGCAATACCGAAACTTCCTCCGACCTGGCGAATAACGTTAAAGAGTCCGGATGCTTGTGCCATCTTATGTCTCGGAACGTTCGTAAGTGCCAGCACGCTCAGCGGAGTCCACATCAATCCCATCGCAAAGCCTCTCAGGTACAGAGGCAGCATGATTTGTGAATGCATCGAGAAAAGAGAAAGAAAATAATTAAGGTACATGCTTACCCCCAGGAGGACTATCCCGGTTGCAGCCGGAATCCTTGCATCGACGCGGTCGGATAGAAAACCGGCAATCGGTGCCATAGTTCCCTGCAGTATCCCGACTGGAAGGAACACGAGTCCAGCCTGAAACGGAGTGTAATTCAACGAGTTCTGAAGATATAGGGGCATAAGGAATGTGCTTCCGAACATTCCGAGTCCGTATATAAATAAGATTATATTTGTAATTCCGAAATTAAAGTCTTTCAGGAGCCTAAGTTCGACCAGGGGGTGCTCTATGTTGAATTCCACAAGCAAAAAAGTAATCAGCCCAATTCCTGACAGGACAAAGCATGTTAAAATAAATGTGGAAGTCCAACCTCCCGTGTTCCACGATGCATTCCCATCCGCCAATGCTAGCAAAAGGAACGTCAGAAAAACCGCCACAGATACGAACCCTATAAAATCAAAATTGCGCGTGTGCTCTGTTTTGTATTCTCGCTGGATGACCATGGTAGCAAAAATCCCAACAACTCCAACCGGAATGTTCACGAAAAAAATCTCGTGCCATGAAAAATTGTCGATGAGATATCCGCCGATCAGCGGACCAAAAGAGACCGATGCGGCTGCGGCAATTCCCCAGAAACCAAGTGCAATTCCGCGTCTCTCTGGGGGAAATTCGCGCGTCACGATGGCCATGCCGACAGGCATCAGAAAACCCGCACCGGCGCCTTGGATAATACGGAACGCTATAAGAGCATTCTCGTTCCATGCCATTCCACATAGTAACGACCCGGCTGTGAAAAGTGTCAGCGCAAGGAGATATGTCCGCTTATATCCGAAATGATCCGCTACCCACCCGGAGGTCGGCAACATTACTGCCAGCACGAGCAAATAGGCGGTGGCGACCCATTCGATTTTATCCACCGTCACTCCAAAAGCAGCCATAAGCGTCGGCAAGCCCACGTTGACTATCGACGCGTCAAGAACAGCCATGAAGGTCCCGATCATCACGTTTCCCAACACCAGCCACTTATAAAATTCATGTGTGTGGTGGAGAACTGACGTTTGGCTGACTTGCGATGAGTCACTAAGCGCGAGAGTCATTGTGCCACTTCATTTTTTCGTTATTTAGCCATTCCTTGAAATGTAATTTGAATGCGGCGCTTACTTTATCTTTACTGAAACCTCGACCGACATTCCCGGTCTCAATATCGGTTCGGACCCGTCCTGCGCTGGTGCATCTTCAATTGAAATCTTGATTGGAACGCGCTGGGTAACTTTGGTAAAATTCCCGGATGCGTTGTTCGGCGGAATAAGAGAGAATTCCGACGCCGTGTAGTTTCCGATCTCGAAAACTTTTCCATGAAACTTAACGCCCGGGTAGGTATCCACGTCAATCTGGACCGGATCGTTCAGATGGATGTGACGCAACTTTGTTTCCTCCAGATTTGCCGTGACCCAGATGTTTTTCACGTCGTAGATTGTGAAGACCGGCTGACCTGGCTGAACGACGTCTCCGGCTAAAACCCACCTCTTCGCGACGACGCCGCCCATAGGGGCAACTATGACCGTGTTCTGAAGCTGCGATTCTATGACTCCGATCTGCGCTTTGGCAGCAGTGATTTTAGAAAGATCGATGTCGTATTGAGCGTGAACAGCCTCCAACGCTTTCTGTGCATGATCGTATTGTTCCTTGGTAACGATTCCGCCCTTGTACTGAACCTCGGCCCGGTCGAAATCGTCCTGTGCACGATTGATGTTGACCTGATCAAGCGGCAAGTTTTGCTGAGCAAGCTCGAGTCCGGCTTTCGCAGAAGCCTCCTGAGCTTTCAAATCACTCTGGTCGAGTCTCACGAGAACCTGATTGGCTTTGACGGTATCTCCCTCGTCTGTGCCAAGATACACGATTCTCCCGAGCATCTTCGAGCTTATGGACACACTGTTCGCATCGACATAGGCATCGTCGGTGGACACATAATCTTGCATGTTCATATACAAATACAAGCCTGCGACCGCAACGATCGTCAGCACAACGAGGATCGGGATTATCACTCGCTTCCTGCGGAAGATAGGAACATCCTCAATATCTTCATCCGCTTCTCCATTCTCTGCCGACTTGAGGGTCTTCAGGGAAGCATCATCCAACACTTTATTATCCTTGTCTTTCGTTTCCATTGTTTCCTCTTTATTTTCTCTTCTTGATTCCGTTTAAAATGATCTCGACGATTTCTTTTGTCGCTTGCTCGATAAGACGGAAAGTCTCCTCGTCATCAAGATTGAGTTGAACTTTATGAAGGACCCAGCTGCGCGGTCCATAAAGCATTTGCATAATCACTTCAGCTGATTGTTGCAGGTTTGAGATTACGAAGTCGCCGCTCTTCTTTCCAATCTGAAGGATCTGCATGAGAGCTTTGACCTCCTGCTTTTGGAAATCCTCGTACAACCCCACACTCCATGATTTCATTTCTCCATGCTGCTGTGATCCTAATGCACGCAAATTTGCCAGATTCCGAAAATGCTCGATCCGCTTCGAAGCATATCTCCGCAACATCTCACACGGCGTGTTTTTTTCTCCAACCATCGAATCAATGTCGGCGAAGAACTGATTCTTTTCCTGTTTGACTACCTCCTGGAAGAGACTTTCCTTAGTCGGGAAGTAATAGTATAGCGATGTCTTTCCCATACCGACATCGGTGGCTATTTCATCCATCGTAACCTTTGAAAATCCATAATATGCGAACCTTTTTCGGGCTGCGTCTAAAATGACCGCCTGTTTTTCAGTTGATAGCTGTTCTGCCATTTTTTCGTCCTTAAAACCGTTCGACTGTTTAAGTAATCTGGTCGAAATATATAACACCACGAAGAGAGTATCAAGTTCCCTGGCTGTCCAGAATTATTACGAAGTATGCAGGCCGGCGGCCAAGTGGGAGAAATCCACAAAAAGGTTGATTTTTAGAACGCGCGGAAGGATTTTGTGACGGAAAAACGATAGGATGGGAAGCAGGTCGCAAAAGGATGGAAGCAACGAAAAAATCAAACAGATAACACGGCAGGAACGGCGAGAGATGAGGCGATTAAATAGAAAACGGAAGAAAGCGTCACCGATGTCGTCGTACCCACACATTCTAACCGTATTGCTGTGGTAAATCTAGGGAACAAGAATCAGTTCTGTGTGCCAAACGCCCCAGGAAATTCCGTGACATTCGAATTAGTTCTACTCATACCCGCGCTGAAGAATAAACACAGGTAGAAGATTACTTTGTCAAAATCATCTTGCGGGTTTCAAAATAGGGACCGGCGGTTAGCGGTTCATCTGGAGTTGCCACAAACCTATACAAGTACACCCCACTTGAAAGTTTGCCCGCGTCAAACGTTGCCGAATAAGTGCCGGCTTTCTGATGGGCGGTCACCAACGTTGTCACTTCTCTGCCAAGGACATCGTAAACTCTTAAAGCAACATAGCTGTTAGCTGATAGCTCATAGCTGATAGTGGTCGATGGGTTGAATGGGTTAGGATAATTCTGATCGAGCCTGCTCGTCGTCGGGACGGAGCGCTTGCTTGCACTTACCGCCGAAATGACATTGGACCAATTGTAGGCATCCAAAGAATCAAACGGTTCAAGAATCCCTCCGTCGGCCGATTCAATTGTTCCTGCGCTGTACGAGATCATCACGGTATCATTTTGTGAATAATAAGTCTTGTCCAGTGCCACGATGATCGTGGTGCTGTCGCCATCTTTCAGAAATGACGAGGAGGCCGGCGAAAGCGTAATGCCGTTCCGCGTAATAACAAATGTCGATTGTCCTGACGATGGGTCTTTCATGCGCTTATTGAAGGTCAGCTCGAAGTGGCTTCCATCGCTTGTGACGATGGCAGACAAAGGCACCGGCGGTGAACCGACAGGAGAATCTGCAAACGATGTGGTTCCAAATCCATAGGAATACAAGGGGTGATAAGTACTATCACCGTAATTTATCGGTATCTGTGCCATGTTCTTCGGCCATGTACGGGACAAAATCCCTCTGGGCTGATAATCACCGAACAATATGTCCGCAACACCTTCCCCTTCCGTGCCTGGAAGCCATGCCGCAAAGATAACGTCGGCATAATGCAATACCTTTTCTAGGATCATGGGTCTGCCAGAAACAAGGACCACGATGACCGGTGCGCCGTATCCCTTCATTTTCTTTATCAAGCTGACATCCGCCTGTGAAATGCCGAGGTCCGACGCATCGCCAGATCCTTCCGCGTAAGGCCGTTCACCTATCACGACCACTGAATAATCGGCTATTGTGTCGACAAAATTCCCTGTCTGTGAATATTCAATCTGCGCCTGCGGAGCCGCGTCTTGCATGCCTTGTAAAATTGTGGTTCCGATAGTAAGAGCATTGTTGCCGCTAAATCCCTGCCAGTAAATTGTCCAGCCTCCGCATTGGTTTCCAAGGTCGTTTGCATTAGACCCCGCAACAAGAATTTTCACGTTCGTTTTCCGAAGAGGGAGAATGCCGTCTTTCTTCTTTAGAAGTACCGTCGATTCACGCACACACTGGCGTGCAACTGCGCGATGCTCCGCGCTCCCCACTGATGGCAGAAGAGACCTGTCTGTAAACGGTCTTTCGAATAGACCGAGCCTGAACTTGATTGTAAGAATCCTTCGCACAGCATCGTTCAACCGCACCGTATCAATTTCTCCTCCATTCACGAGGTTTCTCATAGCAGTGCGGAACGCATCATATTCGTAGGGAAGCATAACCATATCGATTCCGGCGTTGATGGACTGGTCAACACAATCCTGATAGTTACTGGTCAATTGATCGATGGCGGCCCAATCTGAGACGACAAGTCCGTTAAATCCCAATTCTGTTTTCAGCACATCTGTAATCCAGTACTTGTTCCCGCTCATTTTCTGTCCGTTGATGCTGCTGAAAGAAACCATTACACTTCCCACACCAGAGTCAACTGCTGAGGTGTACCCCGGCAAAAACAATTTTCTTACAGTTGCTGTGTCAGCCATGGTGTTTCCCTGATCTCTACCGCCGGTCGTACCGCCATCTCCGAGATAATGTTTAGCGCAAGCGAGGATACTCGTGGGTTCTGACAATGAATCTCCCTGGAAGCCTCTTACAGCCGATGAACCGAGAAGCTGTACCAGCTCGGGAGTCTCACTGAACCCCTCGTACGTTCGTCCCCATCTCTCATCCCGGGGAACGGCGATGCAGGGACCGAACGTCCAATCGATGCCCGTAGCAGCAACTTCCTCTGCGGTGATGCGTTCTTCTTCTTTTACCAATTCCGGATCCCGCGTGCAGCCCATACCTATATTATGGGGAAAAATCGTCGCACCGTAGACGTTGTTAGCACCATGCACCGCATCGAATCCATCGATAATCGGAATCTTCAAAGGGGTTTTCAGCGCGTAAGTTTGCAAGGTATCATAGGCGTTTGCCCAGTCTGTAGGTCCCCTTCCTGCAGCCGGGTCTGAGCCGCCGCCGCTTAAGACCGATCCGATGTAGTATGAGGTGAGGATGGAAGGATTGTATTGAACAACGCTGAGCTCGACCTGCATCATCTGGCCGATCTTTTCGTCAAGGGTCATCCTTCCCAGTAGATCTTCGGCTCTCTGTTGAGGGGTCAGAGTTGTGTCCTGGTACGGGAAGGTTTGAGCAGAGAGCCTTGTCGCAGATGGAAAAAGAAAACAAACAAGAATCAGAGCCGCGGCTCTCTTCGTAGTCATCTCGGCGACTTGTACTGGGAATCTATTTTCTTATTTGCTGGTTTGGTGAGATACCTAAGGCGTCTCATCGACTATTTTATCAGCCAGCTCAGCGTTGAGCCAATGTAGTAAGGCCAAATTAGTATTGCTAAAACTCCATTCCAGAATGTCAATTTTAAGAAACCGAGCGTAAACAGCCAGCCGATCAGCCAGATAATTCCGAAACCGGAATTGTTGATTTTCATTTTTTCCATGGTTGTTCTCCAATTGTTTGATGCAGCCTATTAACACGATCAAGTTATCTCGCAGATTCGGGAAGTGCAACTATCTCTGGAACAAAAATGGGAGGACAAACTCTATTGAGTAAGCTATCGCACCCAAGTCTGGTCGTCGCAAATCTCCCCGCACCCTTTTCTTGCCAACTGGATTTATCTATATTTGAACAGTTAGACGGCCAAAAACTCGGGAGAGACAAAAATGAGACCAAGAGAAATTACCCTGTCGAGAACCGCTACGCTTGTCGCATTGACGATTTTTTTCTGCGTAGGATCATTCGGAAAATTTTGTCGAGCCGGCCAGAGCGCAAAGTCAAAAGTTTCCGCAGCAACGGTTTTTGCGGACCGGGCGTTAATTACCCGCACTTCGGATGTGACGCTTTCTCCTGGCGTGAATACCGTCGAGTTCGACGGTTTGCCGATAGCATTGGCGGATCAGTCACTCCGGGTCTCAGGTGAAGCGGAATCCGATGTAAAGATTCTTGACGTTCAGATCAAGACGGTTTTCACAGATACAATTTCAAACGAACACGTTCAAGAGCTTTATAATCGATTATCGGCATTGAAAAGCGAAGAACAAATTCTCACGAAGAAAAAGGACGTGTTGGCGGCAGAGATGGCGCTGGTGGATTCATTGAGAATATATTATGCAAGGAGTGCACAAGGTGGTACGACAAAGAATTCGTACGAGGATTGGACCAGGATGATCGATTTTCTCGAAAAGACAATGAATTCCATAAACGAGAAGGCACTCGATAATGAATCAAAGCTTCAGGATGTCAGAAACAAAATTACCAGGGTTCAAGCTGAAATCCAGCAATCGCAGAGCTATTCGAAAAAGTCGGAGAAACATATCCTGGTCACCTTGTCATCAGACAAATCCGGAAGCACCACGCTGCAGCTGTCCTACGTAATCGTCGGTGCAAGCTGGACGCCTTTGTATGAAGTGCGTGCTTCATCCGGTAACAAAACTATGGAGCTGACATATTCCGGTATGGTTTCGGCAGACAACAGGTGAGGACTGGAGAGACGTTGCAGTTGCTTTATCTACGGCGCAGCCCACAGTGGCGGGTGCACCGCCTGTATTGCCGCCATGGCAGGTTAGCGAGTATCAACCCGTTTCACCTGCCCCTGTTGTTGGTTTCCAGCCAGTCAATCAGGAAAGACAGTCCCTGCCGTCGCTATCCCTGGAAATTGTGCACGAAGCCGGACCGGGAAACACCGTAAACGGCAGGGTTGTCGACAGACAAACCGGGCAGTTGTTGCCCGGCGCAAGTGTCCTTGTGATCGGTACGTCCTATGGTGCGGCGACCGACCTGAATGGCAATTATGTAATTTCTAATGTTTCTAATGGCACCTATCGACTAAGGGTAACTTACGTTGGTTACCAACCAACGATATCAACTACGTTTGAAGTGAACTCTTCGTCAACAGTGAGAGCCGATTTCTTACTAGGGGAATCTTCAGTTCAAGGAGAAGCAGTGATGGTGAAGGCGCAGGGTCAGGGACAAATGCAGGCGGTAAGCCAGGAGCTTTCGTCAATCAAAACTGCAAACGTTGTTTCATTTTCTACGGCGGAAGTGCAGGAGCGCTCAACATCGTCAACGTTTGTAATTCCCGCGTCAGCAGATATTCCAAGCGATAACAATCCGCATAAGGTGACGATCACGATCGCAAGTTTGCCGGTGCAATTTTCTTACAGCTGTGTCCCAAAATTCTCGCCTGAAGTCTATTTGACTGCGAAGACGAAGGACTCAACGGACTATCCACTTATTTCAGGAAGGACAAATGTCTTTCTCGACAATTCGTTCGTCGCTTCTTCGTCGATAAGCACCGTCTTTCCCGGAGAGGAATTTGAAACTTATCTTGGCACCGACCAGGCAATAAAGGCCGAGAGGAAACTCGTAAAGCAATTCACCGAATCAACCGGGCTTCTTTCGAAAAAAACGAAGACGACTTATGATTTCTTAATTACTGTCGAGAACAACAAGAAAGTATCTGCGGATATTGACGTGAAAGATCAAATTCCCGTGTCGAAAGACGAGAAGATTGTTGTCGAGCTATTAGCTCCAGATCCAACCGAGGCAAAACCCGATGAACAGGGAATCATCGATTGGCACTTGAGTTTGAAGCCGCAAGAGAAGAAAGAACTTCGGTTAAAATTTAGCATCGGACATCCCAGCGATATGATGGTACGCGGACTCTAAATAGAATCGCACAGTTATTTCGAGATTGTCCGAAAACAGCAACTTGAATTTGCCATAGACTCACCGTCATCATAAGCATTGCCCGTTCTCGTTTTGACTTCGCAGAAGAAAACCGGTTTGGTTTTCTTGGCGAACTTTATGACGAAGAGTGCTTTCCATTTGATGCACAAATCTTGTCAAAAGCATGATTCGTTGAAACGGGTACCTCAACGAACTTGGACAAAGAAGAGTTCTGGAGAAACGAGCTGTCCAATCTATTGGATGGCGGAATTTCAGGGTAGCACTGTTTATTCGCGCGGTTCTGTCATAAGCCGGCATTTCATGGGGCGCTCCGCTACGAAGAAAAGCGGTCTGAAGAAAGAGAATTGGTTTGCATGTTCAGAGTTTCATATATAACTTTGGCGGCATCTCAGGGGGCTTAGTTCTTTGACAGATTGTCAGAACCCCCGGGTAATTCCCTTTTTTGGACGAAACGCTTGACAACATCGAACTGAACAAACAGTTGCAGTTCATAACCCAACAACTTGAAGCTGTTTTCACAAAAGACATGCTCATGGTTGTTTCCCACTTTTCAATAAGAAAGGAGTAAAATCCATGGAAGCCGTTGAAAAAGGTACCGTCGTTCAAACGAACCCGTACGAAGCCGCTTTGCAAAACTTCGATATGGCCGCCGAACAACTTGAGTTGGAACCTGACATTCGCATGATGATACGAAATCCGGAAAGAGTGTTGACCGTGCATATTCCTGTGCGGATGGATCACGGAAGGATCGAATCGTTTATCGGACATCGGGTTCAATACAGCACGGCACGGGGTCCAGGCAAAGGAGGGATTCGTTATCATCCCAACGTCACACTTGACGAAGTGAAAGCGCTTGCATGCTGGATGACATGGAAATGTGCTATCGTCAATATTCCGTTCGGCGGTGCAAAAGGCGGAGTAACATGCAATCCGAAGAAGTTGTCGATCCACGAACTTGAACACATCACCCGCAGATACACGGCAGGCATTCTGCCGCTGATTGGGCCGGAAATGGATATTCCCGCGCCGGATGTTTATACAAATTCGCAGACCATGGCGTGGATCATGGATACATACAGCATGATGAAAGGATTCTCCGTCCCCGGCGTTGTTACAGGTAAGCCATTAAGTCTAGGCGGATCGCAAGGAAGAAGCGAAGCGACAGGACGCGGAGTGTTTTATACCATCCAAAGCGCATGCGATTTCCTCAATATTCCACTGAAAGGTGCCAAAGTTGTGGTGCAAGGATTTGGGAATGCGGGTTCCGTTGCGGCGCATCTTCTGGATAGCGGAGCGAGCTACGTTATTTCCGTAAGCGATTCCACGGGATGCATATATAATAAAAACGGCCTGGATATTCCGAAACTAATTCTGCACAAAGTCCGCACCGGCAGCGTTCTGGGTTTCCCGGGATCCGAACAAATAGCTGTTGACGAATTGTTCTCGCTGCAATGTGAGATCTTTATTCCTGCGGCACTTGAAAATGCTATTACCAGGGAGAATGCTCACAAGCTAGACGCGAAAATTATTGCGGAAGCAGCAAACGGCCCAATAACACCCGAAGGTGACTCTATACTTTTTGAGAAGGGTGTTTTTATTATACCTGATATTCTTTGTAACGCAGGCGGAGTGACGGTTTCCTATTTTGAATGGGCTCAGGATGAGTCTCATGTCTTTTGGGATGAAACGGAAGTCTATGCACGCCTCGAGAAAATCATGAAATCAAGTTTTGCCGAGGTGATGAAAATTCACCGTGACCGCAAGGTGAACACGCGAATTGCGGCAAACATGCTCGGCATCGGTAGAGTTGCAGAAGCAACGCGATTGCGCGGATTGTATCCGCAGTGACATTCATGGACGGGACGTTCGTAGCGGGATGTCCCGTTTTGTTTGAATGGGGCATATGATCGAAAAGCCCAGATGAATTTTCCGGTCGGATTTTCATAAAGAAAGGCCAATCGGAAAGCGAGCATGGGGAGGCAACGTGCGAGGAAATACGGTTTGAATTTGATGATTCTATTCCGTCCAGTTCGCTAGATAATGCACTTCAGACATAAGTCGAGGGGACAAATCGTGGGGTAGTGGAACACCGGGTCAAAACGCGTTTTCTATGATACGAATTTTTGTCTCGTTCCGCCTGATCTCCACAACCACGACATCAAACCTGAAGTCGCACTCATCGAGTTCTCGTTCCGCAATAAATCCTTCAGCCACTTTGCGTATCTGCTTTTGTTTCCTTGAATCTACCGCACTCTCCCCGGGACCGTAGGCATCGCTCGTTCTCGTCTTCACCTCGCAAAAGGAAATTAGGTTCTCCTTTTTCCCAATTATGTCTATTTCCCCGCGGTCATATCTGAAATTCCTTGCGATGATTTCATAACCATGCCTTCTTAAGAAATCAGCCGCAAGCTGTTCGCCCCTTGCTCCTCGTATTTTGTTTAACACATCCGAGTCCCTCAGAGAGTTGTCAAAGCGTTATGGAGAAGCTCTTTCGGTGGAGCGGCGAAAACCCGTAGTTGCGTATAGCCTCCAGATGTTGCGGTGTCAGATAGCCTTTGTTTCGCTCGAAGAAATAATTCGGATATTCTTGAGCATACCCGTGCATTAGCGCATCGCGGGATGTCTTTGCTAGAATCGATGCAGCGGCAATAGAGAAAACGTTCATATCGCCTTTAACAATGGAGATGCAGGTGAAGTTTTTTAGATTCAAAAATTTTCCGTCGATCAAAACCACCTGTGGTCTGATCTTTAACAGCTCGATTGCTCTCGAGACTGCAAGCCGAGTCGCATTCAGAATATTGATTGAATCAATTGTTTCATTGGGAACATGAGCGACCGCAAAATCGACCGCTCTTTCTTTGATCGCGGCTGCAAGATATTCCCGTTCTCTTTCCGGTATCTGTTTTGAATCGCGAACGTTCTCAATGGGTTCTCCGGATAGACATTTTGCTTGCCGGATGGGGAAGATTACTGCCGCTGCAGTTACGGGGCCTGCCACCGGCCCCCTTCCGGCTTCATCGACTCCTGCGATGTATCTTACACCTTCTCTCCGGAACATTCTTTCCAATTCCAAGGTGGGGAGATGTCTCATTATGTCCTCAATTTAAATAATATTCACGACATTTGTGTCTGGTCTCTTTCCTTGGTTCGCGGGAAAGGCTTGCTGAAGGTGTGCCTCCCTCGGTTGAAAGTTTTGGTGACAAGTGTTAAGATACTGGCGTGAAAATAAGATTGACTCTTTTGTTGATTATTGTTTCTCTTTGCGGTGCATATGGCAAGGAAAGAATCTTGCTGATTCGTTTAAATGGGACAATCAATCCAGCGACAGCGGAATACATAATTAACACCATCTCAAAGGCAGAAGCTGAAGATGCCTCAGCGTTGGTGATTGAGATGGACACGCCGGGTGGCTTGCTTGAATCCACCAGGAAAATCGTTCAGGGAATTCTCGGTTCGTCAATTCCAATTATAGTCTATGTTGCTCCGAGCGGAGCGCGTGCAGGCTCTGCCGGTGTATTCATAACTCTTTCCGCAAACATAGCAGCGATGGCGCCGGGCACGAACATAGGCGCCGCACATCCCGTCGGTGGCGGAGTGGAGGACACGTCCTCTATAATGGCGGAGAAAGTCACCAACGATGCTGCAGCGTTTGTGAGAGCTATCGCACAGAAGCGACATAGAAATGTAACATGGGCAGAAGAAGCGGTTCGCCGGAGCATATCAAATTCGGAATCGGAAGCTCTCAATCGGAAAGTAATAGATTTGATTTCACCGAATCTGGACAGCCTCCTGAAAGAAATAAATGGTAAGACTGTCGAGACGAGCAGAGGCGCCGTTGAACTGAAAACGGCGGATGCACAAGTGGAATTCGTTCCGATGAACTGGCGAGAAAAATTTCTGGGCACCATTAGCGACCCGAATATTACTTATATTTTGATGATGATCGGTGTCTTCGGTATCATGTTTGAGCTTTTTAATCCGGGCGCTATACTGCCGGGTGTTGCGGGCGCGATTTCGCTTATACTCGCGTTCTACTCCTTCCAGACTCTGCCGATAAACTATGCCGGGCTTGCTTTGATAATACTCGCGATCATCCTTTTTATCGCGGAGATAAAGATTGTGACCCACGGGCTCCTTGCTATCGGTGGTGTCATCTCTCTGTTTCTCGGTTCGGTGATGCTAATCAGTTCTCCGTTCGAAATTGCCAGTATCTCTCTAAGCGTGATAATAACGACCGTCATTGTCGCCGCGGTTTTCTTTCTTGGTATAATCGGTCTCGGATTGAAAGCGCAGCGCCGAAAGACGGTAACAGGATTTGCTGGGATGATCGGTGAAGAAGGACTCGTTATTTCAGAGATTAAGCCGGGACAGATCGGCCAAGTTCATGTTCATGGAGAGATTTGGAAAGCCACATCGGAGGATAAGTTGAAGGTAGGCGAGAAGATCGAGGTCGAATCGTTTTCAAACTGGATTTTGAAAGTTAAAAGCAAAAAGTAGAGGTTAAGATGGACTCAAATTCGTTGCTGACAGTCGGAATAATAGTTGTAATTTTCTTGTTTTTCCTTGCGGTGAGCGCAATCAAAGTCTTGAGGGAATATGAACGCGCCGTGATTTTCAGGCTAGGAAGGCTGATCGCGGCGAAAGGACCGGGCCTGATCATACTCATACCGATAATCGATAAGATGGTACGCGTGAGTCTGAGAACCATCGCTTTAGATGTTCCACCCCAGGACATTATCACCCGCGACAACGTTTCCATAAAGGTAAGTGCGGTAATTTATTTCAGGGTCATCGATGCAAAGAAAGCTATCGTAGAGGTGGAAGATTACCTGTTCGCTACGAGTCAGATGTCGCAGACGACTCTGCGGAGCATCCTGGGTCAGTCGGAACTTGATGATCTGTTGTCTCAGCGCGACAAGATTAACAAGGAGTTGCAGACCATTATCGACAGCCACACGGAGCCGTGGGGAATAAAAGTATCAAATGTCGAAGTCAAACAGATTGATCTGCCGCAGGAGATGCAACGTGCGATGGCAAAACAAGCGGAAGCCGAACGCGAGCGCCGCTCAAAAGTAATAGCAGCCGAAGGTGAATATCAGGCTTCGCAGCGTCTGTCGGATGCGGCTAAGATTCTGAGCGACCAGCCGAGCGCATTGACGCTGCGTTACCTGCAGACGCTCCGCGAGATCGCGACGGAAAATAATTCAACGACGATTTTCCCCGTGCCGATTGATTTGCTTGCGCCGTTCCTCGGCAAAAAGACGGACGCGAAGAAGTAGAGAAACAACAGTTCCCGCCGGATAGTCGGTAACTAAAAAGCCCGACCATTAATGACGGCCGGGCTCTTTGTGACAGCTTAAATTGATAGTCGTTTAGGACCACGTTCCTGTTGCGACGATATTAGTGTGCGTATCATCCCACTCTGTGTAATGTCCCGATCCATTTGCTGCCCACACCACATCCAGAGTCTCCACTGTACCGGTATATAATACCAGTTCGCCGCTCTTGTCGGGGTTGTTAGTAAATACGTACTTCGATTCAAGAGTGCCTGTGGTATCGTTGCCGACAATTGTGCCCGTCAGCGTTCCAGAGCTGCTCGTTGACCAAGTGACCTGGAAGCCCACAATTGTAGTGTTAGGATAATAAATTGTCCAGCTTCCGGTTTTTCCGTCGCTGCTTTCAGATCCACTTACCACGGTCCAATTATTGAAAGTGGTACTTGTGCCGCTGGAAGTCAGAGTCCCGTTATAAACAAGCGTCCAATTGTAACCGTTGGAGCCTGATGTGGCAGTCCAGGTTGCAGTGAATCCTTGCACGGAGTACTTCCAAGTCCATGAATTTCCAGATTGTGTAGCGGTTCCAGAGTAATAGCCTAAATAGGCCGAAGTGGTTGCATTGAAGAGCGCCGCTGCAGTAATGGCTGTCGTTGCTCCGATGCTAGTGTCCGCAGTCGGTGAAGTGGTGTTTGGACCGGCAAATGTTGGAGCTTTAAGTGAGGGAGCGGTGCCGTTAGTTCCCGTGGAATTGCTGCTTTTTGAGCAGCTTGCAACAAGAGCTGCCAATATCAGCAGCAAGCCCATTTGCGTCAGCTTTCTTAACATTGAAATTCTTTCTCCTTTAATGGTTATAAGGTTAGTTGTAATACAGAGTGTTCAGAGTTATTTCTCCAACAAACGGGGGTCTTGATTGGTTCCAGATTTGCCTTCAATATGTGGGGGAGCTAAATTTAACGCGGAGGTGATCTTATGAAATGGATGACATTGCTGCTGCTTCTTGCATTTGTAGCATCAGCCGTAGCACAGGAAATCGATTGCACGGTTACACTCAATGCAGAACAGTTGAACGTGTCTGACCGCGTCAACATCCAGAATCTCGGCACCGACATTCAGAATTACATAAACAGCTTCAAATGGACAGGCGGGGATTTCAAGGGCCCGAAGATAAAAGTTACTTTGACGATTTATCTGATGTCTGTGTCATCATCCACTTCCGTAGCAGGACAAGTCTACACCGCACAAGCTTTTATCGCAAGCGAGCGTCCAGTTTACAGATCTGCCAGTGGTTCTCCGATGGTGCGTGTCATCGACAACTCCTGGCAATTTGTCTATCAGAAGGATCAACCTCTGCACCACGATGAATTCCACATCGATCCACTAGCAGGTTTTATAGATTATTATATGTATATCGTTCTCGGTTTTGATGCTGACTCTTTCGAGCCGCTTAAAGGCACAAATTATTTCCAGCGCGCATCCAACATCGTTTCTCAAGCACAGAACGGTGATTATTCGCAGGGATGGCAATCCGGCGGTTCGGGTACTTACTCAAGGTACAGCCTGGTTAGCGATGCATTGTCAGGAAAATATGAGGCTTTCAGGAAAGCGGTTTTTGATTATCAGTACAATGGGATAGACCTGCTTTCAACTCAGAAAGATACGGCGCAAACAGTAATTGCGGGCGCGTTGAATAAGATTACTGACCTTGTCATTCAATCCGGGACTCGTAGCGCATTTACCAAAGTGTTCTTCGATACAAAGTATCTCGAAATTTCCGATGCGCTCAAAGATTACCCAGACAAAGGAATTTTTCAGAAGTTGTCGATTGCCGATCAATCACATCAATCTACTTACTCAAAATATCTGAACTAGACTAAGTCGCAAATAGATTCTTTAGTTCGTAGCTGTTCATCTTAAGACAACCGCAGGAGGGGTTGTGAGTAAGCCGGGCAATGTTTGCACGCGGAAGCATCGTGCAGTACGGATGTGCTTCCCCATTTCTATTGCAGCGTTATTGATCGGTCTGTTACCGCTTCGCGATCTACATGCTGGCTTTGAACGCAGATACTCAGGCGCACGTTCACTTGCAACCGGTGGAACCCTGTGTGCTTTCGGGGAAGACCCGTGGTCGTTCTATTACAACCCCGCCCATGCTGCAAAAATTCGAGAGTTGAGCGTTTTCTTCATTCCCTCTGTTTTGGGTATTCCGGAAGTAAAATCGACGGGCATCGCTTATAGAGATAACCTACTGGGAACAGATTTCAGCGTTGCTGCGCAGACTTTTGGTTTTGATCTTTACTGCGAAAACGTTTTTACTTTGAATCTGTCTGTACCAGTTTATGATTTTTTGTTTGTCGGCACGAATGTGAACGCCAATCATCTATACATAGACAACTACGGAACCGATCTGTCGCTCAGCATTGATGCCGGGGCAAAGTTGTTCCTGTCGAAAAGGTTCTCGCTCGGTTTCATGACGACGAATCTGAATTCGGCCTCTGCAACGCTCTCGAAAGACAGATTACCTCAGACTCTCACCGGAGCAATTGCTTTCGAGTCGAATGAGTTGAACCTGGGATTGGAATATTTCAAAGAGATTGGATTTCCGTCGTCGCTAAGAATTGCCGCAGAATATTCACCCGTAAAATTTGTCACCGTCCGGGCAGGTTCTGCGAGCGGAACAGACTCGTTTAATGCGGGGGTTGCAGTAAGATTGTCATCGTTTGAATTGGAATACAGTGCGGCATTCCACCAGGTGCTGGGTGTCACTCAATGTTTCGGAATTTCATTCAATTTGTCACATGATGGCAAATCAGAGTTCGAGAGAATTGAGGAGTATCGGGAATCATTAAGAAAGAAATAGAAAATAATCTCGATATGTGAAAGTCAGCTTACCCTCCGCCTTCGCCGAAAACGGAAAGGTCTAGAGGACTCCTTTGTATAAGTAGCACCCCCTCTCCTTACGTGAGAAGGCAAGGGTAAGGTTCATAACCGTAGGTCAGGGTTTACTTTGGATTTCATTTACTCAGGGATGCATCGCGGATCACTCGGGATTTTTCTCTTCCTGTATATCACCATGGCAGCCTTCAATTTTCAATTGGCATATGCCCAAAATTTCCCTAACGACACCTCCTCGCTACATGATGAAATAAACGAAGAGAACGTTTTGGAATCAATAATGAGTTATTCGGATGATATATCGGAAGTGTTTGCAAGGATCGACTTGAACGCCGCTTCCTCCGAAGAGTTGCACTCAATTCCCGGGATGACCTCAAGGTTTGCCGCTTCGATTGTTGCATATCGGAGAAAGGCAAAATTCATTTCTAGCTCGGATGAACTCTCATGCCTTGATGGAGCGACTCCTGAGCTACTGTCATTGCTCAGAAGTCGCACGCAGATCTTGCCGGAAGAAAACTTTGTGATGACCGCATCTTCGTACGCGAGTTTTTCGCCCCAAAAGATCACACTGTACCAGGATGCATATCACGATAGCGGGATCAGGAATTTCCAGAAGATGCGGGTAGATTATGGGAATCTCGAATTGAATGCTGTCACCGACAAAGATGCCGGGGAGAACGACTATCTCGATTTCTATTCCCTAGCATTAACCGCAAGAAGAGTCTCAATTTTCTCAATGGTTGACATCGGAGACTACAGCATAAGTCTGGGAAATGGAATGATTTTCTCCTCACCCGGCACCGTGTCGAAGTCTGCGGGTCCAATCTCGCCTCTTTTTGTTAGGGATGCTTACTCACTGAGTCCGTACCGTTCGCGTTCCGAGAACGGATTTCTTAGAGGTGCGGCGTTTGCCATTCCACTTTCACTCGCGGGATCTTGGAATGGAAATTTCGAGTTGACTGGCTTTGCGTCCAGCAAAAACCTCCATGCTCACACAAATGATTCCGGATTTGTGACTTCGATTGATTACACCGGGTTGAATCTACCGTCGAGCTCGTCAGATCATCTGAAAGAGAGAATTGCAGGTGGTATTTTGAGGTTTGATTCGCCCTTTGCTGATTGTGGAATATCAGCCGTTTATTTCTCCTATGATCACCCATTTGCTGGTTACTATGTGCAAAGCCAACTCGCCGGAGATTTGTTTATGCGCATGCAGTCTGAAAGAGCAAGTTTCTCTGGTGAGATGCTTACCGACAACGCTTTATCCTTCTCGGCAAATGCCGGCCTCGATTATGGCGAAGCAAAATTCGCCGTCGGGGTCCGAAATCTTCGCTCGCGGATAGTGCCTAATTATTCTGGTGTGCTGTCTGAGAGTTTTCCGACGTCTCCAGAACAAGGAATATATTTCGGAGCGACATTTCATCCTGAAGAAATAGTGAAACTGGGCCTTTATTACGACCGTTTCAGGATCATGTCGACATCGGATCTTCCTGATAGGAACGGTGAAGAAATTTTTGCAGATTCCTACATTGACTTGAGCCACGATAAGGTCTTTGACGGCACCGCAACGATAATTTACCTGCGTTACAGGTACAAGACGATGGAAGATTTTTACGTCCCTGAAACAGAGTTTCCTAGCGGGCAATCAACGCTCGCAGGTTCCAAGCAAAATCTTAGAATCGACCTTCGGCATAATTTTTCTTCCGCATTTTCAATCCGCACGAGATTCGAGAAGAACTTTCTCTCTTCAGGTGAAACGGGAGAGCTGTTCTTGTTCGACGCCGCATGGTCAGTCAACACAATTTCTGCCAACTCACGAGTTTGTTTTTATAAGACTGCGTCATACAACTCGGCATTCTATGAAGTGGAAGAAGACCTTCCGGGAGTTGGTCAATATTCACTCCTGTACGGGGATGGTGCACGCCTCGCAGTTTTGACAAATCTAAGAGTCACCAGATCATTTTCAGCAGGGATAAAAGTTTCACGAGATCTCTACAATCGAATGAAACAAGTAGCAGTCGGCTCTGCTTCTAATCTTCTCCCGGGAGTGACTTACCTTAGCATCGAGCTGAATTACAGTATTTAGTCCCGACGTTCTTCGGGCTTTATGAACTTACGGTCTAGAACCTGCCCTGCGACAGAAAAGATAGGAGATGATATATTTCACAAAACAAACCAATGAATATCAGGACCACGAATCACACGAATCAAACACGGGAAACCTCGGATATCACGAATGGAATGTATTCGTGTAATTCATATTCAAAAAGAGAGATCGTTCGTGAAATTCGTGTTTAAAATGTTTTCTTGCAGTGGATTTGTAAAGTGTATGGTCACTAGAAGAGGCGATTGTCCCTTTATAGTTATCTTCCGAATGATAATATTTGATGCAGTTCTCCACTTTGGGGAAACCACAAAAACGTCTATGGTTCATGATCAAAAAAGTTTCTTAAAATTTTTAAGATGAAAAAGTATTCCGTTATTGTTTTCGATTTGGGTAACGTGCTTCTACCGTTTGACTATAACATTATAATTAGAGGATTCGATCGAATTGAAAAAGGACTGGGCATGAAGTTCGCCGATTATTACAAGAACAATTACGAAGTTCACAGGAAATTCGAACGCGGTGAGTATACGGTTGAAGATTTCACCGAGATCATGCTGAACGTTCTTGAGAGGAAGGTCAGCAGAGAGAGTTTCTACAATATTTACTCCAAGATATTTACGGTCAACGATAAACTGGTCGCAATTCTGCCGGCGTTGAAAAAGAACTACCGGCTGGTACTCCTGTCGAACACTAACGCAATTCACCAAAAATATGGTTGGGGAGATTATGAGTTCCTCAGATGTTTTGATAAGCTGGTTTTGTCTCACGAGGTTGGCGCCGTCAAGCCGGAGGCGAAAATATACAAAGCCGTCGAAGCATTTACACAAAAGCCTCCCCAAGAACATCTTTACGTCGACGACGTTTTAGAATATGTTTCGGCGGCGAGAGAATTAGGTTGGGATGCGGTTCAGTTTGTCGGGAACGACAATCTTTTTGAGGAATTCGAGAAGCGGGGAATTATCTTCGATTCCACCAGTTGAGCGACCGCGGAAACAGCAGAGTTTTGATTGGGCAGCCCCGAGACCAATTTGTCTGAACGAACTGCCAACTTAAATCAAAAGGAAATTCTTTTTGCCCGTCTAAAAATTTTCATTATAATACTCCATAATACTTCAGATCCAAAGCTGGACTTTCGTGTTTAACGTCATTATTCTCAGTCTTACGTCCCTCTTCACCGACATCTCTAGCGAGATGGTATATCCGCTTATCCCCTTTTTCCTTACCGCCACTCTTGGTGCTAGTCCCGCCATCCTTGGGATGATTGAAGGTGTGGCCGAGAGCACCGCCAGTCTGCTCAAAGTCTTATCGGGTTACATCTCAGATAGGTTTCGGAAGAGGAAAATGCCGGTGATAGTCGGCTATTCCTCTTCTGCGGTTGGAAAATTCCTGCTCTACATAGCGAACAGCTGGGGATTTGTTCTTGCCGGCAGGATTGTCGATCGTCTTGGAAAAGGAATTCGGACGGCGCCGCGTGACGCTCTCATCGCGGAAAGCACGCAGTCAAATAAAAGAGGTATGGCATTCGGACTGCATCGCGCATTCGACACGACCGGCGCCGCCATCGGAGTCGTTCTGGCATATTTTTTCTTGACGCAATATGCGGGGAAATATACCGAGGTGTTTCTTTGGTCACTCCTGCCTGCAGTTGTCGGCGTTCTCCTGCTGTTTTTTGCGCGTGAGAACACAAAACAACGCGTCACTCAATCGAAACCACCGGCGCTTCGCTGGAAAATTCTGCCGCGCAAACTTCAGCTTTTTCTCATCGTTGCTTTTATATTCACGCTTGGAAATTCATCAAATACATTTCTCCTTCTCCGCGCACAAAATCTTGGCTTCACTCCAGCCACGGCAATTCTCCTGTATCTCGTTTACAATATCGTCTATGGAATCGCCTCGTACCCGGCTGGAAAACTTTCGGACAAGATCGGCAGGAAAAAGATTCTCGTTGCAGGCTATGGCTTTTACGGGCTCGTCTATTTAGGTTTCGCGCTTGTCTCCGCGCCTGAACAGGCGTGGATGCTTTGGGGGCTTTTCGGACTTTACGGACTCTACAGCGGATTCACCGACGGGATCGAGAGAGCATTGATTACGGATTTGGCTCCGTCAGAAGTTCGCGCCACGGCAATCGGACTCCATGCGACAATTCTTGGTATCGGACTATTTCCCGCATCGTTTGTAGCTGGAGAATTGTGGCAGCATGTTGGACCGGCCGCTGCGTTCTATTTCGGGGGTGGGATGGGGATCATCGCGGCAATTGGACTATTGTTCGCGCTTTAGGAATATGGATCGATGGATGACTGAAACAACTTACCCCATAAATCGTTATTTTGTGTGAACATAACCACGACTCGAAAGCCGACAAAATGACCGACAAGCAGAAAAAGGCGGGCGGAGATCACGTTCTCAGAAAGACCATAGTGAATGATTTCCGGAAAGGTGACATACTTGAGTCTCTGAGGCGAGATTTCAAGGAGCTATATAGTTTCTACATCGACAGCGAAACACAAGAACGGCTTAAGTCTGAGAAGCGAATCAGTCGGTTTATCCACGCATCATGGTATTTGCTAAAAAGCTTGATACTGAAGCTGACCCCCGCACGCAGGTTCCTTCTCCTGGTTAGTATCGTTTTTTTCTTCTTCGGTGATGCAAGTTTTGGCGACAATAATTTCCACGTCTCATTCCATAATAACATCTTTAGCTATCTCCTTCTTCTTCTGGTTTTAATGCTGGAGCTGAAAGACAAACTTCTTGCCCACGATGAGCTGCAAATCGGTAAGACGGTCCAGAAGGCACTTCTTCCCGAAGAAAATCCTACTCTCGCCGGATGGTCAATCTGGCTGTTCACCAGACCAGCTAACGATGTCGGCGGGGATCTTGTAGATTACATGAATCTTGATGAGAATCGTGTTGCACTCGCTCTAGGCGATGTCGCTGGTAAAGGACTCGGTGCCGCTCTTCTTATGTCGAAACTTCAATCGACCCTTCGCGCGATTGCTCCCGACTACAAGTCTCTTTCGGAACTGGGAGAAAGGATCAACCAGATATTTTGCCGAGACAGCTTGCCGAACAAGTTTTCGACCCTGATTTATATTGAACTCTCTCAGAATTCCGGCAAAGTGCGGCTGTTGAACGCCGGCCATTTGCCGCCGCTTGTTTTGCGCGGCAGCAAAGTCGAAGAGCTTGCCCGTGGCGCTCCGGCACTGGGATTACTTAAGACTTCGAAGTTCGAAGAGCAGGAAATTGAAATGAATCCCAGCGATTTGTTGGTTGCCTATTCAGATGGCGTAACGGAAGCCCGTAACGAACGGGATGAATTCTTCGGAGATCAACGATTGAGATCGATTATCGGCAAGTCCGCCGGGATTTCTCCGGACCATGTTGGTGAAAAAATCCTGGAGGATGTAGACTGGTTTGTTGGGGAAGCACCGCGCAGCGACGATCTCTCGCTGGTCATAATAAAAAGGTGGGGTTGAGAAGTAGAACACGGATTATACCGCTGAAACGGATCTACTCGGATCAAAAAAAAGAATCAACGGAAATCTGAACGCCCCGCGTCATCCATGTGCTGATTTTGTTATAATCAGATTGCGCCGACTTCATTTTGCTGAACCCATCCTTCTTTGCCATCCTGCAATCTGATCTTGACCCAGTTTTCAATTTGATCCAGTTCTCTTACCTTCAAACCTTCGTGGATCACGAACGCGTCGTTGCTGGTAGCATCGGGCGCAAGCTTTACTGTTATGGCGGGCTCAAGCACGATAGCATTCTTGATCGTAAGTTCTCTGTTGAGGGTGACGATCCAGACCGTGACAGTAATTATTAAAAGAAGTGCCAGTATCAATCCTGAGAACACGGAATATCTCTGGATCCGCATGCTTCTTGCGAAGAAATAAAGTCCGATGAAGGCGAGAAGCAACAAATAGAGAAGGTAGACCGCGGAGGTCCAGCCAGTCGTCGAAAACAAGGCAAGAATACTCTCCCACCACTGAAACAAAAAGAACTTCGGCAAGGTATCGATTTTGTCCACGGTTTTGGTATTCGCGATTGCGAGATTATGCATCACATCGTCGTCGCCCGGGGAGAGCTCCAGCGCTTTTTCATAATACAGAATCGCGCAACCGATCTTTCCATTGCGATAGTAAGAATTGCCAAGATTATAGAACAAGGATGTTCCGGCATAGCCCATGTTGACGACGCTCTGGTACACCTCGACAGCGTTTTCATATTGTTTGTCTTGATAGAATTGGTTTCCCCGTTTCATCAAGTCGTCTGCCTCGGAAGCAAAAACAACCCGGAAAACCAAAAGAAGAAGCCCCGCAATTATCAAGAAATGATTTGTCCTGTCAAGCATATTTTCTTACCGACAAAGATTTCTCTATTTCGATTATGACTCTCGTCAATTGGTTATACATGTCGTTCATGCCGGCTTTGCCGTCATCGCCAGGAGCGAACCGGGCATACTCACATTTCTCAATGCAGTCTCTTAGATTGCCAATCAGCTGGACCCCCATGTTCCTTCTCTGAAGCTCTTCGACCGCTCTGTCGAGGGAAATCTCCGATTTTGGAATGTGAAGTTTGTCTTCGAGATAGCCGAAGAGAGCCCGTGAAATCTCAGAGTAGAATCCGGTTTGATTATTCGATGCCATCAGGACACTTGCCGCCTTGAATCGTTTGCGTGCGATTTTCTCTGCGCGCCGGTAACGAAGGAGCTGGACATTGCCGGAGATCCGGTCCTGCCTTCTTTTCCAGGTTACGAGTCCGCCGAGAACAAATAGCGGAACAACCGTGGCAGTCCAAAACCCGATTCCAAATAGTTGAAGGTTGCTGCCCTTTCTCAGATCCGCACTCGATGTTTTTATGTAACGGATGTCCTGGCCAAGAAGTCTTATTTCCTCCTTGGTGTATCCCGCAACTTCCGTATTCCCATTCCCGGATCCCTGCTCGACATTGATCGTGTAAGATGGCGTGGACATGGTCACGTAAGATTTCCTTGCCGGATTGAAATATGAAAACCTGATCGGGGATATTGTCTTCGTTCCGGCGACTCTCGGAACTATCAGGTACTCAAAACTTTTCGATCCCGATATTGTTCCTGTTCTATCAATCTGTTCGGAAGTTTTCGGCTCATATTTATCGAATCCCGGCGGGAGCTCGATCTCCGGCATATTCAGGAGCTGGATGTTTCCCCTCCCGCTTAAATTGATCTTCAAAGTTAACGGATCATTTGTTTTCACGTTTGTCGTGTTGATCTGGGAAGAAAGCGAATAGTCTCCCACCGCGCCATTGAATGATTTCGGGACATTTTCGGTTGGAAGCGGGACCACGTGCAGCTTGACCGTGTTGGACTTGGCGGTGTAATTTGTTGTCTGCAAGTTGTTGAAGAAGGGATCATTAAAGAACTGGTCGAAAATATCTCCACCGCCTCTTTGTCTCGATTGAACCTGAACGGGGACGTCCAGGACGAGGGGGGTAACTGAAAGTTCGCCAAGCTGGTTTGGGAACAGGGCGACTTTTTTCAGAAGTCCGACCCTATATTGCTTTCCGTTATACATTTCTGTAGAGAATGTAATGCTGTTCGGAATGCCTATTTCCTCAACCCAGAAGCCTTCATAAGAAGGAAGTTTCGATACTTGCATTTGTGATGCGATGCCTAATCTCGTGTACAGCTTGTAAATCACCGTGACCTGCTCACCCATGTAGACTTTTTGTTTATCAACGGTGGCGAGAATAAAAAGATTGTCGCCGATGTCTTTCGTGGTGGTATTTCCTTGCGGAGTCGAAATCGGTTTGGGCTGTCCTTTCACAACAGTTATCTCAAGCGGTTGAGTGGCAAAGGTCTTTCCGCTGTAGTCAATCGTTGCGGAACCGACCGTGAGTTTTCCCGTGCTTCGTGCTTGCAGGTAGTATGAATATGTTGCCGATGCCGAGACTGCGCCGTTAATGATTTGCATACTCGTCGATTGGTTCGGTCCGGAGATAATCATGAAGCCCTTGAAGTCGGGTGGTTTGAAACTTTTGATTCCGTTCACGTCTTTACCCGAGAATGTAAACGATGCCTGGAATTGATCGTTGACACCAACGGTTGTGTTGTCGACTGACGCAGTGAACGTCTGCGCAACTGCAGCTCCACCGGATGCAAGCAAAAATAGAGCGACGAATAATTTTATAATAAATTTCATACTTGAATATTCAAATAACTATCCACCCCATCCTAACCTTCCCCGTTGAGGGGAAGGAATTCACGTCTCTCTCCTTGTAACAGCGGGTCAGAGCTTGCCCCGAACTTGTTTCGAGGGTGAGGGGAATCATGTCTAACTGGTTTTGATTTCATGTTTTACCAGTCTTTATCTGTTTTTATTGGCTGTCCTTTCATCTTTCTCAATTGCTTCTGCAGATTCTTTTCGTCGTTGTTCAGTGCATTGAAGACAGCTTCTGCCTGATCCTTTGAAATTTTCGGTGGTGGTTGCTGACCTCGTTGATTCTGCTGTTGGTTTTTCTGATCGTTTTTGTTTTGCTGATTGTTCTGTTGGTTCTGGTTCTTCTTGTCTTGATTCTTCTTTTGATCGTTTTTGTTCTTGTCGTTATTCTTGTCGTTCTTGTTTTGCTGGTTTTGATTTTTCAATAGATCAAGTGCATAGGACAAGTTATACTTCGTCTCTTCATCGTTTGGATTCAACTTTAACGATTTGGTATACGCGTCAATGCTCTCTTTAATCTTTTGATCTTTGAGCAGCGCATTTCCCACGTTGTGATAAACCTTTGCTTTCAAGGGGTCGGTACTGGCTTTCGACAGGGCCTCATTATACGATCTTAATGACTCGTCATATTTGCCCTCCTTGTAGTATGAATCGCCAAGGTCGAAGTTCGCCTGAAAGCTATCGGGGGCTTTTTGCAGCCCCTTCTTGAACTGGACCTCGGAATCTATGAATTTGCCCTCGTTATACGAATCCACCCCTTTGTTCACGGAAGACCGCGTGCTCTGGGCCATGATGGTACTCAGCGGAAGAACGAATGCCAGAACCAGCAGGCGGTAAGCATTATGTAGCAGGCAGCATCTCACTTTGCGATTCCCAGTGCTCTATTCATTTTGTCAAACAGACGAGATTTTCTTTCCGACGTAAAAAACTCAATCAAGAGTAAAACAATTGCCGGTGCCAAAAAATAGTAAAATCGATCCTCGTAGTCAGTGACCTTTCTTTCGCCGAATTCGGTCTTTTTTATTTTTGACAGGTTATTGTAGATGATATCGAGCTCATCTCTGTCGTTTGCGCCTCTTAAATATTGTCCGCCTGAGCCGGTGGCAATATCCTTTAGAGCGGACTCATCCAGTTTTGTCAGGACGACATTCCCTTCAGCATCGCTCTTGTAGCCGGCAGGTCGTCCCTGACTGTTGTATACCGGAATCGGGACGCCGGCGGGCGAACCAAGCCCGATCGTGTAAATCGTAATGTTATTGTCCTTTGCTTTATCAATTGCACTCTGGAGATTTCCCTCGTGGTCTTCGCCGTCCGTGAAAATTACGACCACCCTCTCAGTTTTAGACGAATAATCGAACGACTTGGTTGCTAAGTCTATCGCGGCTGCGATTGCAGTACCCTGGTCCGGCACGGTGCTGGCATCGGCGGCAGAAAGGAACAGGTTTGCGGCAGAGTAATCGGAAGTCAGCGGAAACTGTACGAACGGTTCTCCGGCAAAGACGATTAGCCCGATTCTATCGCCGCTGAGTTTCTGGATAAGATTCGAAATTTCCAATTTTGCCTTTTCTAATCTGCTCGGTTTAATATCCTGGGCTTGCATACTTAACGAAACATCGAGCAAAATATAAATGTCGATCCCCGTCTCCTTGATATTTTCGATTTTCGTGCCGATCTGCGGATCTGCTGCAGCGAAGATCAAGAACACGACAGCCAGAGTGATTATTCCAAATCGGGATATTTCTTTTGCCTTGCTGTAAGCCGGAAGGAGGACCGGCTGCAATTTTTCGTCCGCAAATTTGTTTAACAGCCCGTGCTTGATTCGCATCATGTACCAGAATGCGAAAATAAGCAATGGCAGGAAATATAATCCGTACAAATATTCGGGCTCTGCAAATCGAAACATAGACTTAACTCAAAAGTAAAAAGTCAAAGGTCGAAAACGAAAGACCGATACGTATTGTGCTATTCCTTTGATTTGTGATCTTTGACTTTGATAAATCAAGGAATTGTTCTCAAAATTGTCTTAGATAAACCAAGTTCAAGCAATAGTAAAATCAAACCGGCGTCCAACCATCCCGCAAAGAGTTCGGCGGCATTCCGATAAGAAGTAACTTCAATTCTTGTCTTCTCAAGCTGGTCGATTTTTTTATAGATTTCTTCCAGGGCTCTGTTGTTCGATGCGACGAAAGCCTGCCCGCCGGTGATATCTGCAATGTTTTTTAGAAGGTTCTCGTCAACCGGAAACGGAATCATCTGGTAGCGGACTCCATAAGGTGTCTGGATAGGATAAGGAGCCTCTGCGCCAGTACCTATGCAAATAGTGTAAACTCTTATTCCGTAAGTCTTCGCAATTTCTGCGGCGGTGAGGGGATCAATTTCGCCGGCGTTGTTTGCGCCGTCAGTCAGGAGAATAATCACCTTGCTCTTTGCCTGGCCATTCTTCAATCTGCCTACGGCGTCGGCGAGTCCGTTTCCGATTGCAGTTCCATCGGCAATCATTCCGGGCTCAATCTTATCCAGCAAGTTCTTCAACACACCATGGTCGATCGTTATTGGGCATTGCGTGAATGCTTGGCGTGAAAAAACAACCAGGCCGATCCTGTCATTCGGCCGCCCGTCAATGAATTTCTCGGCGACATTTTTTGCTGCTTCCACCCGGTTCGGTTTGAAGTCCTCCGAAATCATGCTCCCGGAAATATCGAGTGCAACCACAACGTCGATTCCTTCGGTCGTTACATTTTGGCCGGAGGAAAAACTCCGGGGCCTTGCGAGGGCGACAATCAGGAGAGCGACCGCAATTGATCGCAAGATGATCGGCGCGTGTCTGAGCTTTTCCTTCCACGAAAGAGGAATCTGCCGGAATACTTTCAATGAAGAATATGTTATCGACGGCTGTTTTGCTCCTCCAATTTTCCAATGCCAGAAGATCATCCCGGGGATGATCGCCAGGAAAAGAAGCAGCCACGGATAAGCGAATGTCACATCATCTGACATTTCGCAGACCGATCCTTTCGGAATTTGCACCAAACATGGGGCGGCCAAGCTGAAATTTATACGCAGAGATCGCCGGGAGTCGCCAAGTTTGCTTTTTATCAATCATAAAATCAACTCAGTGCACCTTTACGCTCGTCGCGGTCGATTTGAACTTGCAGATATTCTGAGTTTTGTGACGATTTACCCGAACTGCTTGTCTTATCCTCCGCCACGGGAACGGTTTTTTTCACAATTTCATAAGCTTGTCTCATCATCTCCTCATTGACCGAATCAAGAGGAATGAACCTTGCGAACTTCACCATGTCCGCATTGGAAAGAAAATCGTATGTTGTCCCGAGGATTGGTTCGCAATCCCGATTCCGGCTGAGCAACTGGATCGCCTCTGAAGTTGGAAGCTCCATCGCCGGCATGTTGAACCTGCCTTCAAAATACCTTCTGATAATTTCGGTGATCGCCGAATGATATTCTTTAATCATCCCCTTTTGCCAGAGTTTCTGCTCCTCCAGCTCATCCAAAGCGTTCAGTGCAACGACATGCGGCGGGAGCCTGACTGCACTTTCTCCGGATTGTCTTTTCACCCTTCGCTTTCTGTGTAGCAGGTAAGAATAAGACATAATGCCGACAAGGAACAAAACGAAAAGAGACCAGTAAAGAATCAGTTTCCAATTGAGAAGAATCTTCATTGGCGGTTTGACGTCTTTGATTTCTCCTTGTGGGTTGACCTTAAGAGTCTGGATCGTGAAACTCACGCTATTTGTGAAGGCGAACTGCGTCGTCGAATCTCCCGGCGTTTGATATGGTACGGCAACCGGCGGAATTATCACTCCTGTCGAATCGTATCCGGATAGGATGTATTTGAAGTTCACGTTGACCGTATCATTTTCCTCTTCTTCGGGTTTCCGTTTTTCAATCACGGAAATGTTCTTCAGGCTATCGGCGTCAAAAGCCGGCGGATAGATTTTCATGCCCCTTGCACAACTGACGCTGATCGTGTAGTAAATGTAATCGCCGACAAGGTATTCGGATTTATCGGTTGATGCTTTTGCCGATATTTCCTGTGAAAAAGATGTCTTCACACCGGGTAGAAACAAGAACAGCAATGCGAGAAGCAAGACAAAAGAGAGCTCGGATTCGTGAAAATCCTCAATTTCAAGCCTCTGGCTTCTGACCTCTAGCGTCTGGTCTTTCACCATCTTCTCTCCCGCATTTTGAAGAACCGAACCAGCGGCTTTATGTAATTCTGTCCCGTCTCGATCTCGACGCTGTCCAATCGGCTGGAAAGAAATAACGATTGAAGATTTTCTCTCTCTCTTTCTCTCAGCTTGTTGAACAGGAATCTTGTTCTTCTGTCGCCCGTGTCGATCCATCTCTCATTCCCTGTTTCGGCGTCGGTGAACTTTACGAGTCCGATATTCGGAATATCGGCTTCCCTTTTGTCGTTCAAAACCAGTCCTATCAAGTCGTGCCGCTTGCCCAGGATCCGCAGGATTTTTTCATAGCCGGAATCGATGAAATCTGAAAGGAGAAACACAATGCTTCGTCTCTTGATGGCGTTGTTCATGTACTCGAGAGCGACTTTGAGATTTGTCGACTTTCCTTCGGGCTCGAAAGACAGAACGTCGCGAATAATTCTCAAGACATGCTTCCTTCCCTTTCTTGGGGGAACGAACTTTTCAATTTTATCCGTGAATAGAATCAGACCGACCTTGTCATTATTCTTCAGGGCGGAGAAGGCGAGGATCGCACTGATCTCGGCGGCGATTTGCTGCTTGGTCTTATCGGCCGAACCGAAAATCAGCGAGCCGCTCAGATCAACCATCAGGATCACCGTCAGCTCGCGTTCCTCTTCAAATATCTTGACGAAGGGATGGCCGAATCTCGCAGTGACATTCCAGTCTATATTCCTAATATCATCGCCAAATTCATATTCTCTCACCTCTGAGAATTCCATTCCTCTCCCCTTAAAAACAGAGTGGTATTCTCCGGAGAAGACCTGATTAACCAAACCCTTGGTTCGGATTTCTATTTGTCGGACTTGTTTTAAGAGTTCTTTGGTAAGCATATAATGATATCAGCTCATAGCAGCTTAGCTCATGGGTTATTGCTATTGACTATCAGCTATGAGCTAAGAGCTATTACGGTACTTCCACCTTGTTCAAGATTTCTCTGATAACATCTTCCGCTGTTATCTCTTCCGCTTCCGCTTCGTAACTGACGGCGATGCGGTGGCGAAGAACATCAAAACATATCGCCCTCACATCTTCGGGGATGACGTACCCTCTTCTCCTGATGAATGCCATGGCTTTCGCGCCGAGCGCCAGATTGATGGATGCTCTCGGTGACGCTCCGTAATTCACGAGGTCGGCCAGTTTGTCCAGAGAGAAATCCTTGGGGGAACGTGTCGCCTGAACTATGTCGAGAATATATTGCTCGACCTTTTCGTCGATATAGACTTCGCGAACAAGTTCTCTTGCCTTGAGAATTTCCTTCGTGGTAACGACCTGTTGTACCACGCCGTTTACCATGTTGACATTCTGCCGCATTATCTTCAGCTCTTCATCTCGTGAAGGATAAGTTATGTTCACCTTCAACATGAACCTGTCTACTTGAGCTTCAGGCAGCGGGTACGTCCCTTCCTGTTCGATAGGATTTTGCGTCGCAAGAACAAGAAAGGGTTCGTCCAACTTAAACGTCTGCTCGCCTATCGTAACCTGTCTTTCCTGCATTGCTTCCAGGAGTGCACTTTGAACTTTCGCAGGTGCGCGGTTTATTTCGTCTGCAAGAATGAAATTGGAAAATATCGGTCCCTTTCGGATGAAGAAATTTCCATCTTTCTGATTGTAGATCTGAGTCCCGACCAGGTCGGCGGGAAGCAAATCCGGTGTGAACTGTATTCGCTGGAACTTCGCTTTCATTGCCGAGGAGAGAGTCTTTATTGCGAGGGTCTTTGCCAATCCGGGGACGCCTTCCAGCAGAACATGACCGTTGCTCAAAAGGCCGATGAGCAATCTTTCTTCCATTGCTTTTTGTCCAACTATGACCTTGCCGATCTCGTTCATCAGCAAATCGATGAATGCGCTTTCCTGCTTAATCTTTTCGTTTAGTGCGGTGATATCCACTGCTGCAAACCTCTTTTTGTTTTATAAGATAAGAAATCCAGGTTGGTTTTGTTTCTGCACCTTTATTCTCAAAATCCGAAAATATCGCAGATTTAATCTCTTAAATTAAGGTTTCTGAGGCGTTTCTTCAATACCTTTAGAGTTCTCCCGGCTGAAAATGTTTAATGACCGCTGTTCTTCTCTTTCAAAATAAGACCATCGCCGGAGAGAATAAAAATCAGTCTTTCGGCGACACTCAACGCGGGCCGTTTGTGCAGGGGATTGTATTTCTATAAGCTTGTAACGGGTCTTCTGAGCTACCGAGTGCCATACCTTGTCCTGAACCCGAGAAGACGATCTCGAAAAAGCAACCGCTTACTTGTATTTGATTTTCAGAGCGAGTATGGAGAGAGCCAAAGCAAGCGTTGCACCGTTGGCAAAAATAATCGGCAGCGAGCCGAGTCGGATTCCGTAAATCAGCCAGAGCAGAACGCCTGTACTAAGCATCAGATACATCCTCAAGCTGATGTCCTGAGTCGAGCGCGTTCTCCACACTTTGACAAACTGCGGGACGAATGCAGTTGTCGTCAGCAGTGCAGCTATGAATCCTATTGTCTCAGTCAATTGTCTTTCTATTCAGAATAAGAAAACAACAAACCGTTTTCAACTGGAAATCTGCTCGGGCTGATTTTCTCCCCGTCTTCACTGCTTCCCATGCGACGTTTGCGTGTTGACCGTGTTCTCAAGTCTTGCTATAATTAGATGATAGGGAGGTTCAAAAGCATGAAAAGACATCACGAATTATTATTTTTCGTTGTTTTCTTTTATGTTCTGGCAGGCAGAGTCGCGGGTCAATGGGTACCGATGACCCCACTTTACGGTGCCGACGTTTTGGCACTGGCCGCTGACGGAGCCAATATTTTCGCGGGGATGGACAATGGCGTCTTTCTCTCCACGGATGCGGGCGCAAGCTGGAAGGCTTCGGGTTTGGCGGGTTCTACAGTGCTTTCGTTGTTCGTAACCGGGGGTAATGTTTTTGCGGGCACTGACAGTGGAGTTTTTCTTTCGACAGATAATGGTTCGAGCTGGAATTCTATTGGTTTGGAAACTTCATCCGTCGGAGCCTTCTGCGCAATCGCTGCCAAAGTGTTTGCAGGCACAAGAGGACAAGGGGTATTTGTTTCGTCAAACGGCGGGGCAACTTGGAATCCTACTGCTCTTGGTGGCTGCTCCATTCCTTCATTTGCAGTAAGCGGGAACGATATTTTTGCCACAGTTCCCTATGGTGGTGTTTTCGTGACTAGCGACAGCGGAACAACCTGGACGCCTGTGAGTAACGGCCTAACCACGACTAATGTTGCTCCAATATTAGTCAACGGCTCAGATTTATATGTCGGATCAGACTTGGGAGTTTTTCATTCTTCAAACAACGGCGCACTTTGGAAAGCTACCGATCCTGCTTGGAACGAAGGATCTGTTACATCTCTCGCCATGAAGGGTGGAAATCTTGTTGCCGGTACATCCGGCAATGGCATTTTATACTTGACGGATGGCGGTACGAGCTGGAATTCTTCGAGCCCAACCAGTGACAATGTTCTCTTTCTCGCGGCTCTTGATTCGGTTATCTTTGCGGGAACAGTTTCGGGCGGAGTTTTTCGTTCCACCGACAATGGAGAAACCTGGGCAGCCATGGGGTTAACCAATTCTGCTGTACAGTGTCTCGCTGCCAGCGACGGCAACTTGTTTGAGGGAACAAACGATGGCGGAGTTTTCCGTTCTGGCGATGATGGTGAAACGTGGAGCGCCGTTAATTCCGGATTAACTTGTCCCTTGATATTCTGTCTTGCTGCCAACGACTCCACCATTTACGCGGGTACATACGGAAGTCAGGGTGGTGTGTTTCGGTCAACGGACAGCGGAAAAAGCTGGTCTATCACTGGACTGAGGCGTCACCCCATGAGTGGCATCGCTATGACTCTCACGACACTGATTGCTGGCGGTCCGGATGGCTTGTATGTCTCCACGAATGAAGGGACGTTCTGGAATCGCGTGCTTGACTCAGGCGTGGAGCCCGTCGCTGTCGTTGATACGAATATCTTCGCCGGATCAGCAAATACAGTTTTTGTTTCGACGAACAACGGGCTTACTTGGACACAACCGTGGCTTTCAGGATATGACATGAGCGTTGACGCCATCGCTGTTATGGGTGTGGTGAATGTCTTTGTGGGGGCTCCAGTTTCATCCACCGATATGGGGTTATGGTATTCATCGGACAATGGTACCAGTTGGTCAAAAAGAATGAGTGGCAACGGCGTCTATGCACTTGCCGTGAACAATAACAACCTTTACGCCGCGGAGTTCGACGGAATTTACGTTACGGGAAACCTGGGTCGAACTTGGACAGATGTGAGCACCGGACTGGTGATCCTCGCGCGGGATACGAAGAACCAGTTATATCTCTTGCCGTAAGCAATGGATACCTATTTGCCGGGTCTCCCGACGGTCGTGTCTGGCGGAGGCCGCTTTCTGAAATCACGGCGCTACAAGAGGAGAGCACTTTGCTTCCTGTTGGATTTTCTATGTCTCAGAACTATCCAAATCCGTTCAACCCATCAACAATGATCAATTATCAATTACCGAAGAACAGCTTCGTTACCTTGAGCGTATATGACATCCTTGGCCGGCAAATAGCGACGTTAGTTAACGAATACCGAACCGCAGGGACGCATTCGGTGACCTTTGATGGCACGAAGCTTCCCAGCGGGGTCTACTTCTGCAAGCTGGCAGCACCAGGTGTCAGCATGGTGAAGAAAATGCTGCTTGAGAAATAGAAAGTTGTGAGCGGCCAAAGCGAACATCAACCGCAGGCGCAAGAATAGTTTTAGTCGCCTTTCGTCCCACCGCCATCACCTTTTGTAGATCACCGCTTGAATCTCTCGCAAATTTCAATCTTAGATATTAGATTCAACCTGTCCACCTGCCGGCACGGTGGGCCAATTTAATCCGAAGTCGCGGTCAGAGAAAAGGAGCTTGCTAAAGTTGGGAATCTCGCGAAACATCTTGTTGTGGGCATCGGAAAATCCGTACTTGCTCAAGCACGTCCCGAACTATAGCTTTGTCCAAAAAGCCTTAAAGCGTTTTATGCCCGGCGAGAGCGTGGAAGATGCGATCGGCACCGCGAAAGACTTTCAGGGTGAAGGTATCCCAACCGTTTTCACGTATCTCGGTGAAAGCATCAAAGATCTGAACGAAGCAGTTCAGGTTAGGGACCACTATCTCAATCTCCTGGAAAAGATTTCAAACCAGAAACTAAACACCGAAGTATCAGTCAAGTTAACACAACTCGGACTCGATCTTTCCCCTGACAATGCCTGTGAGAATATGAGGGCTCTTACTGAAAAAGCCCGTCAGCTTCACAATGTCGTTTGGATCGATATGGAGCGGTCCAATTATGTCGACGCGACAATCGATCTTTACAGGAAAGTGAAAAAGGATTTCCCGAACGCTGGCATTTGTCTGCAATCCTATCTCCGTCGCACCAAACAAGATCTAGAGGAGCTGTTAAACATTTCTCCGCTTATCCGATTGGTTAAGGGTGCCTACAATGAGCCGAAGGAAATCGCCTTTCCGGAAAAGAGTGTTGTGGATGCGAACTATTTCGAACTTTCAATGCTGCTTCTAAACGGCATCAAGGCGAACAGTGTGAGAGCGGCTTTCGGCACACATGATACAAAACTGCTCGAACGCATCATCGGAGCAGCGGGTAGAACCGGAATACCGAAAAAGGACATCGAGATCCAGATGCTCTACGGAATCAAGTCAAGTGAGCAGAAGCGATTTGCAAAAGAAGGATATAACCTTCGTGTCCTTATCAGCTACGGAAGAGCATGGTATAAATGGTACGTTCGTCGCCTTGCGGAGAGACCCGCAAATGTGGGATTCGTATTGAAAAACATTTTTGCGAATTAGAACAGATAGGTTCGACAAGATATGATTAAAGGGATAATGCCTCCGATCACGACACCGTTTGAACATGGTGAAGTTGCGTACGACAAGCTGGCGCAAAACATTGCAACGTGGAACAAAACCGGATTAACCGGATATGTTGTGATGGGATCAAACGGTGAGAGTGCCTTCCTGACAAGAGAAGAAAAGCTGAAGCTAGTCGAGGTCACAAAGAGGAATTTGGGCTCGGGCAAATTAATTATAGCTGGAACCGGCTCCGACTCAATTAAAGAAACGATTCTGCTCTCAAACGGTGCAGCCGACCGCGGTGCCGATTACGTCCTTGTGCTGACGCCCTCTTTCTATAAAGATCAAATGAAGAGCGGGGCCTTTGTTAGGTATTTTACCGAAGTGGCAGATAGTATTAAGATCCCTCTTATCATTTATAATGTGCCAAAGTTTACGGGCGTGAACATCGAGGTCGACGCCGTCTCGAAACTTTCCGCCCATGGAAACATCGTCGGGTTGAAAAACAGCTCGGAGAACGTTGCGCAGACGGCTGAAATATTGGAGTACGTCCCGAAAGATTTTTCGGTTCTTGTTGGCACAGCCTCTGTCCTGTATCCGGGTCTTGCGGCGGGAGCGACGGGCGGAATACTTGCACTTGCAAACATAGCACCCGAGGAATGCATCAAGGTGCAGAAACTTTTCGATGCAGGAAGACATGATGAGGCTTCCCGGCTGCAAGGGAAGTTAATTCCCTTAAACAAAGCCGTGACTTCAAAGTACGGAGTGCCGGGCTTGAAAGCAGCCATGGATATGCTTGGCTATTTCGGCGGCGAGCCGAGAAGTCCGCTTATTAGCCTCGGCAGTGCAGAACGCGAAGATATTAAGTCAATACTTAAGACAACCCGACTCCTTGAGTGATTATGATAGTTAAGCTGAGAAGCTGCAATTATTTTATCAGGAGAACAAGATGGAAGTGAATTCTTTCCGTCCGCCAAATAGAATTCTGATGGGACCGGGTCCCTCAAATGTGCACCCTCGTGTGCTGGCAGCGATGGCACTTCCCACAATTGGTCATCTCGATCCAGCTTTCATCGATTTTATGGACGACATAAAATCATTGCTGCGGGATACTTTTCTTACAGAGAATGAAGTTACATTCCCGGTTTCCGGGCCGGGCTCAGCCGGAATGGAAACTGCGGTGGTCAACATGGTTGAGCCCAAGAAGAAAGCTGTTGTCTGCGTTAACGGAGCATTCGGTGAGCGGATAGCAGAAATGGTAAAACGATGTGGCGGGACACCTGTGATTGTGGATGCGCCCTGGGGGGAGCCGGTTGATCCTCAGAAACTTGAAGCTGTGCTCGCGAAAAATAAAGAGGCAAAGATTGTTGCCTTCGTGCATGCCGAGACATCGACTGGTGCCCGCTCGGACATAAAAGAGCTGGCACGAATTGCACACAAACATGATTGTCTAACGATAGCAGACACGGTTACCTCGCTTGGTGGAATTCCGGTCAAGGTCGATGAATGGGGGCTTGATGTAGTATATTCTGGCAGTCAGAAATGTCTCTCGTGTCCGCCGGGTCTTTCACCGATTACTTTTAATGATCGAGCTCTCGAAGCGATAAAGAAGCGGAAGAAAAAAGTTCAAAGCTGGTTCATGGATGTCGGACTTGTCTTGAGCTACTGGAGTGGTGCAAAAAGAACGTATCATCATACTGCTCCGGTCAACGCGTTGTACGGACTTCACGAGGCGCTCTGCCTTTTGCGTGAAGAAGGGCTGGACAGCGCGTGGGCACGTCACCAAAAGAATTCGGAAATATTCCGGGAGGGACTCGAGGAGTTAGGCCTCAAAACATTTGTGAACGGCGACGCCTGCCTGCCGGAGCTTATAGCGGTTGTTGTGCCCGATGGTGTGGACGAAGCAGACGTGAGGAATCGGTTGCTTAGGGAGTACAACATCGAAATTGGCGCCGGACTTGGACAGCTTGCCGGCAAGATCTGGAGGGTCGGTCTGATGGGATACACATCGAACGAAAAAAATGTCAGGCTGTGTCTCGAGGCGCTCGGAAAAGTCTTGAAAAAAGAATGAGACCGGATAAGTAAAACGTACTCTTGGTAATTAGAACACTCAAATAAAGAGAGGAATCACAGTGGCAAACGCAAAATTTGAAATCCCCATCCCTCCAAACGAACCTTTGAAAAGTTATCTGCCGGGCTCACCGGAAAGGACATCGCTGAAGGCGAAATTGGAGGAAATGCAAAACAAGCAGATAGAAATTCCACTCATCATTGGTGGAGAGGAAATCAAGACGGGCAAAACTGGAACGTGCATCCTTCCTCATAACCGTAAGACGGTGATAGCCACATACCAACAGGCGGGTGAAAAAGAAGTGAACAATGCAATTCAGGCAGCACTTGCTGCACAGAAAGCATGGGCAGCGTTAGATTGGGAAGAAAGGCTTTCGATCTTCCTGAAGGCGGCGGCACTTCTATCGGGACCGTGGCGGGATACGCTTAATGCTGCAACTATGCTCGGGCAAAGCAAGAATGTTTACCAAGCTGAAATAGATTCCGCTGCCGAGCTGACAGACTTCTTCCGATTCAATGCGTATTATGCAATGCAGATCTTCGAGCAGCAGCCACCTCACTCACCGATGGATGTCCGGAACAAGATGGAGTACCGCCCGCTCGAAGGATTCGTGTTTGCGGTTTCTCCTTTCAATTTCACATCCATTGCGGGAAATCTTCCGACAGCTCCGGGAATGGTTGGAAATGTCGTGCTCGCAAAACCCGCATCAAGTGCGGTATATTCTGCATATTATATAATGAAACTTCTCGAAGAAGCCGGGGTTCCACCTGGTGTTATCAACTTCGTCCCGGGGCCTGGTGGTGCAGTTGGTCAACCGGCGTTGACGTCAGCCCATCTTGCGGGGATCCACTTCACCGGCAGCACTGCGGTTTTCCAGGGTATGTGGAAAACCGTCGGCGAGAACATTGCCAACTACAGGTCGTATCCCCGAATAGTTGGCGAGACAGGCGGTAAGGACTTCATCTTCGCGCATAACAGTGCTGACGTTGAAGAACTTGGAACGGGGATCATACGCGGTGCATTTGAATACCAGGGACAGAAATGCTCAGCGGCCTCCCGATCCTATATACCGAAATCGATATGGGCAAACCTTAGAGATTATTTGGGTAAGGAATTGAAGACCGTAGAGATCGGTGACGTCTGTGACTTCGCTAACTTCATGAATGCCGTTATTGATAAAAACGCCTTCGAAACCGTTACTGGCTACATCGAATATGCCAGGAAGTCCAGTGAAGCGGAGATTATTTTTGGCGGTAACCATGATGACTCGAAGGGCTACTTCATCGAGCCAACAGTCATTCTCACAAAGAATCCGCACTTCAAGACTATGAACGAGGAAATATTCGGCCCCGTCATGACCATTTACATTTATGACGATGACAAATACGAGGAGACTCTGCACCTTTGCGACGAGACCTCTCCGTATGCTTTGACGGGCGCAATTTTCGCGCACGATCGATATGCCATCTCGACCGCAAATAAGATCCTTATCAATGCATCTGGTAATTTTTATATAAATGATAAGCCAACAGGCGCAGTTGTCGGCCAGCAGCCATTCGGCGGTGCCCGGGCAAGCGGAACGAACGACAAAGCCGGAAGCTTCCTGAACATGGTACGCTGGGTCTCGCCGAGAAGTACGAAGGACAACCTGGTTCCACCGAGAAATTATCGTTATCCGTTTATGAGTGAAAAGTCCAATTAACCGACACGTTTACGAGTTTGCATCATAACGGCAGTCTAATTTCTAAAAATGGACTGGGCAGTCAATCATTAGCACAAGTAAGAACGAACAACAACAATCTAATAACAAAGGGAGGTAAATTATGCACAGATCAATCATTCTCTTGTCATTATTGACATTGTTCGCGGTTTCAGGTGTGGTGTCTCAAACACTTAAACCCCCTTCGGGTGGAAACAAAGCCCTCCTTTTCAACTTCGTGGGCCTTAGTACAATCAGCCTTGATGCATACCAAGGAGGAATCGGTGGTAAGTATTTCCTTTCTGATGCCCTTGCTCTCCGCGCAATGCTTCAGCTTTCGGTCAATGACCAAACCGCCAAAACCACTCCGCAAGAAACGAACAATACTCTTGGCTTCGGAATCGGAGGTGCTTTGGAGTACCACCTTCCATTATCATCAAGCGTGAGCCCATATTTGGGGGGCGGTTTATCCGTTTCAATGGCAACTAATAAACAGAATCAATATGCCGAGACTAAAACCACCGACTTAGCCATTGGAGTCGGCGTACTGGCGGGAGTTGAGTATTTCTTTAACCAGAACCTGAGCCTCGCTGGTGAGTACCAGTTTGGTTTTTCAGCATCAAGCACAACACAGACGGGTTCAGCTGATCGGAGCACGCTTCAGCTTGGATTTCAAACTGCTGGTTTGACACTAGCCGCGTACTTCTGATTTACGAGCGAAACCTCGGTTGAAGTGACGAGGCGATAACCCTTAGGTGAATGACGTCCCCCGTTAGTCCATAAAAAACGCGGAGAAGATTTTCTTCTCCGCGCGTTGGCAGTCATACTTCTTGATTAGATCTTTAGAACGGCAAGTCGTCTTTTTCTTCAGAAACGGCAGGCGGTGCGCTCGGAGCACTTTCCTCTTTCTCCCCGCCATCTTGACGAGAACCTAGCATGACAAGGTCATTAACTACGATTTCCGTAACATAACGCCTGTTCCCATCCTTGGTCTCGTAATCCCTGTACTGAAGTCTGCCTTCGATATAAACTTTGCGACCCTTCTTCAAATACTCCGCCGCAATCTCCGCCAGTTTACCCCAGACAACGATGTTGTGCCATGATGTCCGCTCCTGCGGGTTTCCCTCCTGGTCCTTCCACTGCTCGCTGGTCGCCAGGCTGAAAGATGCCACAGCAGAACCACTCGGAGCATAGCGCAGCTCAGGATCCTTTCCGAGGTTGCCGATAAGAATAACTTTGTTTACGCTACGAGCCATTTCTACTCCTTCTCAGATAAGTTTACAGTTGGTTCAAAATAATAGTAGAGTTCGGTTGTGTCAACGCTTCCCAGCACACCTTTCGAGAAGGAAGTCCCACAATGGCGATACGCCACTGGGCGCACAACCACGGTGGGACCTCCATCCTCTGTGGTAGGTGAGCTAGGAATTAATTCCGAACTCCGGTGCTACCTGCTTCAGGCCCTCGTAAATCGCTTTGAAGTGATCCGAGAAGACCATTATTTTTTGTCTGTCAAATTTGCCTTCTGCATTCTTCTTGCTTTCAGTGAAAACAAGGTATTTCACCCCGTTTTTGGCTTCTTTGACGTCGATGAAATAGGTCCTTTGACCCGCTGGGATTTTGATCCCTTCCGATTTCTCGTTTCCCATTTGACACCTCCTGAATTGTGAATGTTCGAATGCCCTTGATGGGATTATCTTATGATTTTGTGCCACCCTGCAGATACCGCCCGGTAAATGCGACCGCTAGCAACACGACTCCCAACGTTAGCATCCACTAAAGGAATCTAATAAAGATGAATTCAAAAGTCAAACTTAAAAAAGCGTAGGCGTAACAATTCTCGGTTGGTGAAATTAGCATAAGTTGCTGAAATAATTGAAGATGCCGAGATTATCCAGTTCACGGACTGGATAAAGGAGGCGTAGCCGGAAGGTGAGGTTAGAAAGATAAGCAAGCTGAATAACTCGCGATGTGATCTCTAACGACCGGTGAAAAAACAAAAGGATCGTAGTACTCTCCGTGCGGGTGGGGGATCTTCTTGCTTCTGCATTATTTCTTCAGCCTATCAATGTACATCTTCCTGAACTTTGCCACCTTTGGTTCTATGACGATGCGGCAATATGGCTGGTTTGGATTATTCGCGAAGTATTCTTGGTGATAACCCTCTGCCTTGTAAAACGCACTGAATGGTGAAAGCTCAGTGACAATCGGGTCGCCCCAGATCTTTTTAGATTCAATCTCTTTTAACGTCTCTTCAGCGATTCGTTTCTGTTTCTCATCATGATAAAAAATCACCGAACGATATTGAGTTCCAACATCATTCCCTTGACGATTTAGAGTTGTCGGATCGTGAATGGTGAAAAAGACTCGTAAAATATCTTCATACGAAACGACTTGTGGGTCAAACGTGACCCGAACGACCTCTGCGTGTCCGGTCTTCCCGGTGCAGACCTGCTCATAAGTGGGATCTGGCACTGTCCCTCCGGAATAGCCAGACTCGGCACCGATCACACCTTTGAGGTCGTCGAATATTGCTTCGACGCACCAGAAGCAGCCTCCGCCGAGCGTTGCAACTTCTCCATTATCCATCTATTCCTATCACCTCGATAAGTCTCTCCAATCTGTCGATTTTTTCTTGATCATTGTGTGGGATTGTGGAAACAAAGTCGATCTCCACTTTTGCCCGCGAGTTTTCCTGTGTGACACGATAATTGATGTCGGCGACGCGATCAAGCGAGTTCATCATAGACGGAAAAATTTCCCTGTAAAATTCTTGGTCGTCAGAAGGGAGGTTGAGCTTAATCGTGGCACCATGCATTTCAAGTTTCGGAATCCGAAGCAGCTCGAGTTTTATTTTGAGTTTGATAAGCCGCAGGAGATTTTCCGCCGCGTCAGGAATTCTGCCGAACCTGTCTAACATTTCCGCCCGCATGTCGTCAACCACCGCAGGGGCATTTGCACGCGAAAGCCGCTTGTAAAAATCGAATCTCTCCGCATCCAGGGATATATAGTCGTCGGGAATAAAGGCATCGACGTCGACGGTGACTTGGGGCTCGATCTTTCTACGCGTTAATGTGTCCAACTGCTGGGTGAGGTTCTCTTCGAACTTCGCCTCATCAACCGCCTCTTCCAAGATCCTGTTATACATCTCAAAGCCCATGTTATTGATGAAACCGCTTTGTTCTTTGCCCAGGAGATTTCCGGCGCCGCGGATCTCGAGATCGCGCATCGCAAGATTGAACCCGGACCCCAATTCACTGAATTCCTCAATAGCTGTAAGTCTTCGGACTGCATCTCTTGTAAGATTCGAGAATTCTCTCGCGATGAGATAAGCATACGCTTGAACGTTTGAGCGGCCAATCCTCCCCCGAAGCTGGTATAACTCAGCGAGTCCGAACCGGTCTGCGTTGTTGACAATCAGGGTGTTGACCGAGGGGATGTCGATCCCCGATTCGATTATCTTGGTTGCGATCAGGACATTCAGTTTCTTCTCCAGGAAGTGTATCATGGTGCGCTCGATCTCTTCCGCTTTCATTTTGCCATGAATGATTCCTGCCTTAGCCCAGGGTACGCGACGATGAACGAAGTCCGCAAGCTTACCAAGATCTTTCACCATGTCACTCACGATGTAAACCTGGCCAGCGCGGCTCAGCTCCCGCTCGATAACGGACTGAAGGAGCTTTCCGTCAAAGTTTACGATGTAAGTATCTATCGGAAGCCTATTCGGGGGCGGAGTCTGCAAGATTGAAATGTCCATCGCCGAAGATAGCGACATATAAAGTGTGCGCGGGATCGGTGTCGCGGTCATATAGAGCGTGTCTACGTTTGCCTTCAGTTGCCGTATTTTCTCTTTTGCTTCGACGCCGAAGCGATGCTCCTCGTCAACTATGAGAAGTCCGAGATCATGGAACACCGCGTCACCGGAAAGCAGTCGATGCGTCCCGATAATTATGTCTGTCGTCCCGTTTTTCATGTTCTCAAGGATGTTTTTCTGTTCGGATTTCTTCTTGAATCGCGAAAGAACCTCGACTTTAGCAGCATAGTCGGAGAGACGGTCACGAAATGTATTGTAGTGCTGCTCAGCAAGAATAGTGGTCGGGACTAAGACCGCAACTTGTTTCCCGCTCATTACGGCCTTAAAGGCGGCGCGTACCGCAACTTCTGTTTTTCCGAATCCGACATCGCCGCATAGGAGCCTGTCCATCGGGATATCCTTCTCCATGTCATTTTTTATCTCCGATGTCGCGCGGATCTGGTCTGTTGTATCCTCGTATACAAATGAAGCTTCGAGCTCATGCTGCCAAATGCTGTCCTTCTGAAATGTAAAACCTTTTGATTTCTTCCGCTCTGCGTAAAGCCTTATTAGATCCTTCGCAATGTCCTTGAGCTTCCCCTTTGCCCGAGTTTTCATCAGCTGCCAATCGGCGCCGCCTAAACTGGAAAGCTTAGGCATAAATCCATCTTCGGATGTGTAACGCTGGAGCTTGCCAACGTAGTTTATGTTCACATAAAGCAGATCGCGTTCCGCATATTCGATTTTCACGCATTCCTGAACACTGTCAACAATCTTGAGTTTTTCCATGCCGATGAATTTCCCGATGCCGTAATCTTCATGGACTACGTAGTCGCCGGTTCTTAGGGAATTCAAGTCTCTGCGAAGGAGCCCGACAAGTTTCTTTGCTTTCTCCTTCCGTGAAATGAGGGGAGACCGTCTCCCGAATATCTCATGCTCCGTGAGAAGAGCAAATTTGTCGTCCGGCAAGATGAAACCGTTGGTCAACGCTGCTTGGATGACCTTTATTTCCTGTTTCAGCATGGTGCCGTTCAACTCGTCATACTCGCTTAGCAAATTGAGGAAATTTTCTTCGAGATGCCTGGTGCTTGATGCGACTACAATTCTGTAGCCCTGGGAGAAAAGATCGGCAATTTTGTTCGCCGCAAGTTGGAGTTTTCCGCCGAAAGTCGGTTGCGGAATGACGTTAAGATCAAAATCGTCTTCTCCTCGTTCGAGAACCTTCCAATATATCAGAGCCGTTTTCTCTGCAATCTCGCTTGTCAGTTTGTTGAAGCGGGCAACTAATTCGTCTGGGATGATGGCTGGTTCATGGAAGATAATTCTGGTGTCGGCAGGAACTTGACGGGAGAGTGGGAAGCTTTGGTTGTCTCTCAAACGGGAGGGGAGCAACGTGAAGGACTCAATAGTCTCCACCGATCGCTGCGTAATGGAATCAAATATACGGATTGACTCGACATGGTCGCCGAAGAAATCTAGTCTGATGGGGTTCTGGCGCGACTCTGGAAAAATATCAATGATGCTGCCACGAACGGCAAAATCACCAACCTCTTCGACATAGTCTTTCCTTTGGTATCTGTATTTTGAGAGCTTAGCAATGAGGTCATCGTGACTGATCTCGGAGCGCGTTTGTATTATAACGGCAGTGCGTCGCAGCGAGTCTTGAGTCGGTACGTTTCCAAAAAATGTCCGGTAGTCACAAATGTATAGGTTTTCTTTGCGGGAGTAAAACTCCAACAAGCCAGCAAGATTGATTTGCCCCTCGGAAATGGAAGATCCTATCGGTGGGACTAGTTCAATGGGGGCCTTCCCCGAAAAGAGTGTTGTATCAGATTGGATCCTCTCGCTTGCCTCAAGGTCGTTGATCACGAGTAAGGTCGGTTTGTTTCTTATGAGACGAGACACGATGAACGTCACAAAAGTTGTGCTTATGGAATGGAAGGACAGAATGTTGGAGCTAGCAATTAAGTCTGTTGCGCTCTTAACCGTTGAGAGCTTAATCAGCTCTTCTGATAGGTTATCGTGTTTTAGCTTTTCGAGCATTTTCCTCGATGGCATGGATAATGAATCCCCCTGCATCTTCCAGCCGGCTGCGTGCCTCCTTCGCGTCGACTTTTGCCAGGATCATTACCACTGCGGTTTTTACGTGGCCTCCGGCCTTTTTCAGAAACTGTTCGGCTTTCTCGTATCCGACACCTGTTATCATCATTATGGTTCGTTTCGATCTTTCTTCCAGCTTCGTGTTCGTCGTCTGCAGATCAACCATCATATTCTGATAGACTTTTCCGAGCCTGATCATAACGGCAGTTGTAATCATGTTCAGGACCAGCTTTTGCGCAGTTCCGGATTTCATCCTTGTCGAACCCATAATCACTTCTGGGCCAACCTCCGGGCAAATTGCAACATCAACGCTGAGGTTGAATTGACTACGGGGATTTGTCGTGACGAAGATTGTCTTCGCGCCGAGTGCGCGAGCCTTCTTGATTGCACCAACTACATAGGGTGTCCTGCGGCTTGCGGCGATTCCACAAACGACATCGTCCTTGTTGATGCCGTGTGCCATGATATCGTTGGCACCGTTTTCCTCAAAGTCCTCTGCCCCTTCCTGCGCCTTGAACAGAGCCGGTTTTCCGCCGGCAACTAGTGCGTAGATCTTCTCCGGATCTGAACCAAACGTTGGGGGACATTCTGCTGCATCTTGCAAGCCAATACGTCCGCTCGTGCCGGCACCCACGTAGAAAAGACGTCCACCATCCTGAAGTGCCTCAACCACAAGGTCAACGGCTTGGGCGACATGGGGAAGTTCTTGCTCGACCGCAAAAGGGACTTTCTTGTCTTCATTATTCACCGCTCTCAGGATTTCGATGGTACTCTTGGAGGCGATGTCAACGGAGGCGGGATTCTGTTGTTCCGTAGTGAGGGCTTTCAATTCTTCGAATAGCGCTTCTTGTTGAGTCGTTTGGGCTTCTTGTGTTCCAACAATTCCAATTCTTTCAGTCCCACCTGCGTTTGGACTGATGTTTCTGGCATGTTTGTATCCAGGTTCTGGCGTCGCGTTGGTATTTTGTTTCACGTGAAATCTCTCTTATCAAAATTGGTGCTGGTAACGGAATGTCATCCGCGTAAATAGACCATCAAGACGGAAATGTCGGCCGGAGAAACACCTGAAATTCTGCCTGCCTGCCCGATTGATGTGGGCTTGACTTTGGATAACTTCTCTGTTGCTTCTTTCGACAAGGATCTAACTCGGGAGAAATTGAAGTCTTGTGGTATTTCCGTTGTTTCGAGTCTCTCAAATCTTTCGATTTCATCAAGCTGTCTGTCAATGTAGCCTTTGTATTTGGTTTCAATCTCTACTTGTCTCACGACATCCTTACGTGAAGCAGCCTCCTGAGGCAATGAGTCGGACCGGAGAAATTCGAGTTGAAGAAGGTCCGACAAGTTCACGTCTTGCCGTTTTACAAGCTGAGACAGGCTTTCATTCTCCGACAAGGGTGTAGAGCCTATAGATTCTAGGTATGAGTTCACAGCATGAGGAGGAACACTTTTTTGTTGAATATAAGCGGCAAGAACTTGAATACATTTCTCCTTTGCGGACAGAGAATCGAAAACGTCTTTCGGAATCAAGCCGAATTGATATCCGTACCTCATCAATCTTCTGTCTGCGTTATCTTGCCTGAGCGTCAGCCGGTATTCTGCGCGCGATGTGAACATTCTGTAAGGTTCATCCGTACCTTTGTTGACAAGGTCATCAATCATTACGCCCACATACGCCTCAGACCTTTTCAGAACGAATGGATCAACGCCTCTGACTCTCAACGCCGCATTTATTCCAGCAATTATTCCCTGGCCGGCAGCTTCTTCATAGCCGGATGTGCCATTTATTTGGCCCGCGAAGAATAGACCTTTGACAAGATGAGTTTCCAGGGTCAACTTGACTTGGTGGGGCGGAAAGAAATCATATTCGACCGCATAACCTGGCCGCAGCATCTCCACGTTCTCAAGCCCTGGCACGGTCTTCATGGCTTCATATTGGATCTCGGCAGGAAGGCTCGTCGAAAAACCATTTACGTAAACGACGTTTGTGTCGCGCCCCTCAGGTTCAAGAAATATTTGGTGGCGCTCTCTTTCTGCAAACCTAACGATCTTGTCTTCGATGGACGGGCAGTATCTTGGACCAATTCCCTTTATCAATCCGGTGAACATTGGTGATTTGTCAAAGCCCGTTCTCAGGACCTCATGAGTATGGTGGTTCGTGTAAGTCAGGAAGCAGCTGACTTGGTTCTTTGTGACTTCCTTTGTTTGAAACGAGAAGGGTTCTGGATCAGAATCTCCTGGCTGTTCCTCTAACTTGGCGAAGTCAACGGTCCGTCGATCTACTCTTGGAGGCGTGCCGGTCTTCAGGCGTCCGCTAACAAAGCCTAACTTCTCGACAGATGCTGTCAGACCCACTGCAGCCGGTTCGTTGTACCTCCCACCAACTCGGCTCTTAAGTCCAGTGTGCATGACAGCATTGAGGAATGTTCCGGACGAGATCACGAGTGCCGTGCAAGCAATTTTCACTCCGGTCGCGGTTTCTATTCCAATCACTTCGCCGTCGCCAGTGAAAAGCTCAGTAACCATGTCCTGCATGATGTGGAGGTTTTCCTGCGCTTCAAGATGGCTTCGGGCTTCAATGGAATAGGCGTCTCTGTCGTTCTGGGCTCAAGGGGACCAAACCGCTGGTCCTTTTGATTTATTTAGCATTCTGAACTGGATTCCAGTGACATCGGCGATCTTTGCCATTTCACCGCCAAGGGCGTCAATTTCTCGAACGAGGTTTCCTTTTGCGGTGCCACCGATTGCAGGGTTGCATGACATTCGCCCAACTGCAGATATGTCCATCGTTAGCAAAAGCACGGAGCATCCCATCCGTGCTCCGGCAAGCCCTGCCTCGATTCCAGCATGGCCGCCACCGACCACAATTATGTCGTATTTTTTATGATTCATTTTTCAAAAGCGCGAGTGCGGAACGACCGAGAACGGAAGTTAGCTGCTGAGCAATAGAACCGGAAGACAGAATTGGCTTCTTGCCGCACACTTCTTGATTCCTGACACGTTTCACGTGAAACAATCACTTTCCAACACAGAATTTTGAGAATATATTGTTCAGAATGTCGTCCGTTGTAACTTCACCAGTCACCTCACCGAGGGCATTTAATCCGCCACGAAGATCCAAGGCTACGAATTCGCTTGATTTACGGCTTTCTAAGGTTTCCATTGCCAAAGACAAGCTCTTTTGAGCCCTTGAAAGGGCATCTCGATGCCGCGCATTTGTCACAACAACCGAGCCTTCGCTTACGTTTTGGCTGACCGCCACCTTGAATAACCCGTTCTTGAGCAAATCAATTCCATCGCCGCGAAGAGCGGAGATAAGGAATCTCCCATCAGTCCCTTCGAGAGAGATTTCCCCGCAAAGGTCTATCTTGTTCCAGACTTCGATCAGCTTGATGTTTCTTCTTGCGCAAACATTGGCTATTTGTTGATATGAAGGATCATTGCCGTTATAATCACGGGAAGCGCAATCAACAACGAGCAGAACCACATCTGATTCCTCTGCTTCCTTCTGTGCCCGCTCGACTCCCTCCCGCTCCATACTATTCATTGTCTCTCGCAACCCAGCAGTGTCAGTCAGCCGGAAAAGGACGCCGTTTATCACAGTACTCTCTGAAACAGTGTCTCTGGTCGTCCCGGGAGTGTCGCTTACTATGACGCGGTTCTCTTGAAGGAGGGCGTTGAGAAGGCTTGACTTCCCGGCGTTTGGCTTGCCTGCAATGGTTACACGAACCCCCTCTCTGTATATTCTACCGACCGAATAACTTGACAGCAGTTCATTCACGACGCGAATCGTCTCTTGCAATCTCTCTCCCAACAACTTGCGATTTGCAAACTCGATGTCCTCTTCTGCGAAGTCCAATTCGAGTTCGATGAGCGAGGCCAGGTTGACCAGTTCGTCGCTCACGGACTTGATTTTCCTCGACAACTCACCAGACAATTGCCTGATTGAACTTCGATAGGCTGCCTCGCTTTGAGAACGGATGAGATCTCCCACCGCTTCTGCTTGCGAAAGGTCAAGCCTTCCATTCAGAAATGCGCGTTTTGTAAACTCACCCGGCGCAGCCAGCCGCGCGCCAGCATCCAGTACCTCTTGGAGAACTTTCTCAGTGACAACGTATCCGCCGTGGCAGCTGATCTCAACGACGTCTTCACAGGTGTAGCTGCTCGGTTTTCTGTAGAGAACAGCAACGACTTCGTCAATTAAAGTGCCGTTATAATCAACGACTTTACCGAAATGAGCAGTGTGAGAGGGGGCATCGCTTAGTCTTGTTCTACCGAGAAATACTTTATCTGCAATTGCAAAGACACCTTCGCCCGAGATTCTTACCACACTGATCCCACCGACACCAACTGGTGTAGCGATGGCAGCTATCGGCACTTTGTTCTCTGTCATGTTATACGTTGGCAATACACTGTTCCTTCAATAAGAGATCGACCTTTAGAGTCCTTTACTAAATATAACTCTCACCTGCCTCAAGTTCTCCCACAAAGAATCCCATTCGCCGTCAAGTAGAGCTGTCCGTTCACCAAATTTCCATTAATCTTCTTGTTTATTTGTTCAGCGCGTTCGATCTTGTTCATAAGGAATCCATCACAAAAATTAAAACTTTCAATGAAGACTTTGAAAAAATCAGGGAAACTTGACAATGTCTGTTACGACATCCGTGGTCATGTGCTTGATGAAGCAAAGCGAATGGAAGACGCGGGACAAGAAATTCTAAAATTGAATATTGGCAATCCCGCCCCGTTCGGGTTTAAGGCGCCTGATGAAATCGTGGTGGAGATCGCAGACAATCTTACAAGGGCAGAAGGCTATATCGACTCGAAGGGACTCGTTGGAGCAAGAGAAGCCGTCGCCAATTATTCTCTAAAGAAGGGAATAGAGAAGGTTGACATTGAAAATATATTTATCGGAAATGGAGTTAGTGAACTAATTGTGATGGCAATGCAAGGCCTGCTGGACAATGGTGATGAAATTCTTATTCCAGCCCCCGATTATCCTCTATGGACTGCTGCGGTCGTCCTTGCCGGCGGAAAGCCGGTCCATTATGTTTGCGATGAAAGCTCCGACTGGTATCCGGATATTTCCGACATAAAGAAAAAGATCTCCCGCCGGACGAAAGGAATCGTCGTCATAAACCCGAACAATCCGACCGGTTCTTTATATCCAAAGGAGCTGCTGACTCGTATTGTCGAATTGGCAATTCAACATAGTTTGATAATCTACAGCGATGAGATTTACGATAGAATCTTGTATGAGGGGACTTCTCACACTTCGATTGCGTCTCTTACGGACAACGTTCTTTGTGTAACACTGAATGGCTTATCAAAATCACACCTAATCACAGGCTATAGGGTCGGCTGGATGACGTTCACCGGAGATCTCTCCTCCGCACAGAGTTATCTTGAGGGTGTGAACATGCTGGCTTCAATGAGATTGTGCAGTAATGTGCCAGCGCAATATGCGATATCGGTTGCCTTGGAAAAAGATGATATGATCAAGTCCCACACCGCCGATGGTGGAAGATTGAAAATGCAGCGTGACTTCGGTTATGATAGGCTTAAGAAGATTCCCGGCTTATCATGCACAAAACCAGAAGGGGCATTTTATTTTTTCCCGAGAATCGACGTACGAAAGTTTAACATCAAGAATGATGAAAGGTTTGTGCTGGATTTATTGAAGAAAGAGAATGTGCTTGTTGTTCAGGGAACAGGATTTAACTGGTCCGAGCCAGATCATTTCAGGATCGTCTTTCTTCCGGAAATGAAGACACTTGAAAACGCGTTCGCTGCAATAGAAAAATTTCTGGGTACTTACAGACAAGAATAGGACTTTTTGTGCGGGTCTTCAGACTGTCTCTTGAAATCATTTTCCCTGTCACTTAGAATGGAACAGATAACAATCGGAGGTTCACGGAACATGCGACCTCATCGCAGAAATGCGATTCTCGCTACAATAAACCACGCACTTTGTCTGACGGCCTTTTTCACGTTGATGAGCTGTGGCAGTGCCAAGAATCAAAATCAATTCCCGCAAACAGGATCTTCAAGCGCAAATCTAAACAGGGAGGACACGATGGCAACCTCTGGAAAATTCACGGTCACAAGTTCGGCTTTCAACGAGGGAGAAATAATTCCCGGGAAATTCACCTGCGACGGTCAAAATATTTCACCGCCGCTCAAGTGGGAATCAATCCCAGCCCAAACAAAGTGCTTTGCATTGATTGCCGACGATCCCGATGCCCCAATGGGAACTTGGGTACACTGGGTAATATTTAACATACCGCCTACAACGACTGAGCTTCCCGAGAATGTTCCAACGAAAGATTTCCTTCCCGATGGCGCCATACAGGGAAAGAACGATTCTCGAGACATCGGCTACGATGGTCCAAGTCCGCCGAGTGGAACACACCGCTACTTCTTCAAGCTCTATGCGTTGGATACGATGTTAAAGCTTTTACCGGGGATCACCAAGCCTGAACTTTTGAAAGCTATGGAAGGGCATATCATGGCACAGGCACAATTGATGGGAAGATATTCAAGAAAGTGATTAACAGCGAAAAAAACTTCCGAGAATTTTTTCTTGCTTTCATTAAAGCGATGATTTAACTTCTAGCACGTTCTTTAATAAAAGTGAGGCTTTGGTTTCCCGACGAGAGACGTTAAGTCGGGATCAAAAGGGAATCCCGTTTAAACCGGGAGCTGCCCCGCAACTGTATTCGGCAATTGAAAGGCTCTCAAGCCACTGTTCCTTGGAAGTTGGTATGGGAAGGCAAGAGAGATAACCGCCGTGAGCCAGGAGACCTGCCAGAGTCTTTTCGAATCAACAACCTTCGAGGGAGAGGTTAAATTCAGTCCCGTTCATTCGGGACGTGAGTTTTTTATCTGCCCGCCCTCCCAGCGGGCTTTTTTATTGCCCGGGAAATCTTCTCGGTAGAGGAAAAATGTTACTGTTGCTTTTGCTCGATTTCACTTTTCATCAACCCGATACCGCCCGAATCTACCGACAACCGGAAGTGATCGTCACTGCCACTCGCACGCCTACCAACAGAATCGACGCTCCTTCTCGAGTAACGCTTGTCGATGTTAATGAGATGGAAAGTGCCGGATTTACAGACATGAAAAGCATATTGTCGTTTGTCGACGGAATATTTCTCAAAGACTATGGGCCGGGGCAACTCACAACGATAAGTTTACGGGGAACGGCCGCGGAACAGACACTTTTTCTTTTTGACGGAATAACCTTGAACAATCTCCAGAACGGGCTGATCGATTTATTTCTCGTGCCGACATGCAATCTAAATTCAATCGAAATTTCTCAGGGCGGCTCATCGGCATTGTACGGAGCCAACGCTGTCGGCGGCGTAGTGAATCTTGAGAGCAAGACTTCCTCAAGCAATTTAGTTAGAATTGACCTGGGGGAGGGGTCATACGGAAACCAAATGATAGGCGGCGAATTGAGCGGAGGACTTGGTTCAGTGAGGGTTGACCTGACAGTACGGCGCGAACGCGGAGCGAACGATTTCAATTTTTCTTTTAACGACGGTACAAAGAATATTCCAATGACGCTCATCGGTGCCGACTATCTTGAGGACACTCAGTCGCTTAAGATTGCGCTTCCTTCGTCGGGCGGCATGACTTCATTATTAATTCAAAATGTCTCTGCAGACCGCGGGACTCCGGGCGCGGTTACCAATTCTGCATTTGTTGGAACTGCTCGTGAAACAGACAAGAACACCATCGCTATCCTGAAAAACACCGGCAGCCTTGGTGTTTTTAGCTACTCAGCGTCTGCGGGATTTATTTATTCATATCTCAAATACTTTAATCCGGATACCGCCGATTATTCTTACGCTAACGATTTTTACAAGATGCTTTCGCTTCAGCCTTCGGCGCAGTTATCATATTTGAAGGAAGAATTTTCCGGTGCGACTGGCATCGATGCTGAACTTGATCAAGGTCAAAGCGATAACATGATGGGCATACAGGAAAGAAAGCGGATCGGAGTTTTTGCGAGTGGTGAATATGACTTGCGGAAAAACATGGACCTCGGGACCCGACTTTTCGGTGCCCTGCGACTTGATGATTACTCTCACTTCCGAAGCTCATTTAATCCGAAGGCCGGTATCAACATCAAACCACTCGCCGAGTTTCCAGTTCACTTCCGTGCCAATGTCGGTACTTCATTTCGTGTTCCGACATTTAACGAACTTTATTATGCTGGATTGGGAAATCCTGATCTTAGACCGGAGAGATCGACAGACTACGATTTCGGCGCAGCGGCGGAATTCCTCGAAAATCACACGCTTTTTTTCGCCGACCTTGGTGTGGATTATTATCATATCGATACGCGGGACGGTATTGTATGGCGTCCTACCGATCCTTCTGAGCTTATTTGGCTCGCGGAAAATTTCCAAAAGATTACTTCCCATGGAATTGAATTGAGCTTCGATCTGAAATACGAATCGCTCTTCGCATTGAAGGGAAATTATTTCTTCGGCAAATCGTTGGATGTTTCAGACCCGTCCGATCCCACGAGTTACGAGAAACAGCTCATTTATATTCCACAGGAGCAAAGTTCAATCTCCGCTGAAGTGACACCATGGATTTTCAGCTTTACTGCCGCGCTTCAATATGTCGGCCAACGATTCTATGCTTCCGACAACACCGAATCGCTTTCTCCTTACGCGGTCACCTATGTTTCCACTTCAGCGCAGATCAATACGGGAGCTTTCGAGATAATGCCGAGAATATCGGTCGACGATCTTTTCAATCGGAGATACGAGGTAATAACCGACTATCCTATGCCGGGAAGGACCTACCGACTTGGGATCAGTCTTCAATTCAATCAGGAAAAAGAAAAGTAGACCATGCACAACACAAGTATAGATCAGAAAGGCAGCGAAGATGACACCGCTTAGTCCTGGGTCATGTCGAGAGGATATTTTTCGGACGACGCTTCTTATGAACGGAAATTTTATGTGCCTATTTCTCCGTCTCAGCTCAATAATCTTGATCGATGGCTAGCATCTTGTTAAGTTAGATCCGAATTCGATCCAATCAGTTCGATTAACTTGGAAATTGCATCATAGAGGTCTAAAAATTAGTATCATGGAATCAAAAACTTGGAGTAAACGATGAATATATTATTTGCGTTTGGCTTAATTCTGTTTGCAGCGTTTTCGAGACTCATCCCTCATGGGCCAAACTTCACTCCCGTGATTTCGATCGCACTGTTCGCGGGGGCCTATCTTCAGAAACGGTTTGCGTTTCTGGTTCCAATTGCGGCGATGTTGATGAGCGATATGATCGTCGGCTTTTATAATCCTGTCTCCATGGCATTCGTTTACGGAAGTCTGCTGATTGCTGTTGCACTTGGATTGACGATGAACCAGAAAGCATCCATGATAAGGATTGGCGGATTTTCTGCTGCAGGTGCGGTGCTTTTCTTTGTGCTGACTAATTTTGGAGTCTGGGTTATCCCCGATTCGATGTACCCCAGGACCCTTGCCGGCCTCGTCGACTGCTACATCATGGCGATACCATTCTTCGGCAATACGCTCTATAGCGCGTTGATTTACAGCGCGGTAATGTTTGGTGCGTACGAAATGGCGGAAAGATTCGTATTCAAAACAAGGGAAGCATAGAAGTTCAAATCCCGACTCACTTAAAAGGCGGGCCGGGATTTTCCATATTGGAAGTTACTTTTCTACCAGCATCTTCTTCGTTTCGATGAGACCACCCGCTCTCAACTGGTAGAAGTAAACACCGCTCGACAAATGCTTTGCATCAAATATTACCGAGTGCTCGCCCGGGGTCTGTTTTTGATCGAGAACCGTCGTAACTAATCTTCCCAACACATCATATACTTTCAGAGTAACTTGGCTAACCGCTGACAGCCGGTATGTAATTGTCGTGGTTGGATTGAATGGGTTTGGATAATTTTGAAGCAGGTCGAACGTTGATGGAGTGGGATTCTTCTCGTCGACCTTGCCAAGGTTATAGAAGAAATACCTGGCATAAATGTGCGAACTTCCTGTTCGGTTGCTTTCAAAAACCGCATAACCCATATCTAGATTTTGACCATAATAAAAGGTAGAATTTGAAATTGAGGGATTTCGGTTATATCCGGAGGTGGTAATGGTGTCAGCATCTGAAAATACCAGTGATGTATCACTGCTTGTCCGCCTTTCCCAGACAGAAAATCCCCATGGATCGATTTGATAAGTTTTATCTATAACATTGCTAACGTTGGCCAATTGCGGAGGAGAAAAGAAAGCTGCATGAAGATTGTCCGAAACTTGTGTCACCAGAGATCATCTCGGTTTGTAGTGTTGGCGGCCAACCATCATAATATGCCATCCAGGCTTCATATCTGCCGTTAATCTTCAAATCAAAAGTGAAGCCTGTTGCAAACGATCCCGTAATACATGGATTTTGAATGTCTCCGTCACACCTGATTGTGTCGGGTGACGAAACGGTCGTGGAATCCAAGGTGTATGTTTGGGCAATGAGGCAATATCTGTTGCCGTTCACGCCTTCATTTGTCCAGACAAGCAAACCGTTAGTAAAGAATGGGGGCCCATAGCAAAAGTCAAAATCTGTACTATCGGAATTTGAAATTGCCAATTGTTTTGGAGCAGATACGCTTTGGGGGCCCACTAAAGAATAGAGTATTGTTGAATCTCTCTTCCAAAGGACGATGAAGCTTGAATCTGAAAACAGTCTTACCTTGGGATGCTCGTTATTTCCAATGTTGTTTGTCAACGATATTGGCAGAGACCAGTTTGAGCTGTCGGGATCACAAGTGCTATAATATATGTCCCGGTTACTATCTGATTTTTCTTCCCAGGCGGCAAGCGATAAAGATTTTGAAACATAAATTGAATCGATCAGAAATTCTCCAGATGTCGTGCACACGTCAGGGAGTTTCTGAGTAACGCCGGGTGATGCCGATGAAATTATATGGACAGCGAGATCCCATTTTAATTGCTGGCCAAGGTACTTCATCGATGCAATCGAACAGATTCCATTGTTCCATCTTTCGAAGACCATCCAATTGTCGCTCACGGGGAAAGAGGGAAGAACCTTGCCGCCATGGTCGATCTGCGGATTGTAGTCGTCAAAATCCCCCGATGTTACGGTGTCAACTTTCTGCCAACCATAAGATTGTGAGTACGAGTTCGTCGCGGTTGCGAGAAGAAGAATTGCTATTAGAGTTTTCACTGCATGCCTCCCTGAGGTTTGCCTCAGACTTAGTTTACTGAAGCCGTCCCTTATAGATTATTTCTGCCTTCATTCGCCCTTCTCCCAAGGAAATCTATACGGCGTCAGCCATAAAGTCAAGTTTATGGCGATGATATATTTGACAAACCGGCGAGAAAGAGATTTTCAAACACGAATCGCACGAATAGTTTCTAATGTTTTAAAGCGAATTTCACGAATATGTTCTATTCGTGGCATGCATAGTTTCATGGTTTCTATTCGTGTCATTCGTGGTTCTGTTTTTGGACGGCGTGGTTTGTCAAATAGACATTCTCGAAGTTTTTCCGAGTGAATTTTCGTAAACCATGGCGACATCACGAAAACGGGAATTCAGGAAACATCCTTGCTTTTTTCTTCTTCCGCCTCAAGTAATTTTCCGACAGAGCGAATTTTCAATCGCTGTGTGAAGATAAAGGCGAAGATCGTCCCGACAATCGTCATTGCGATATAGCCTAATAGGTGGGTGAGTGTCGCGTAAGCCAGCGCTTCGTCCTGCACGACTCCAAAAAGTCTGGTCAGCGTCTGGGAGACAAAAAGGTGGTAGACGCCAAGCGCGCCCGGGCTCGGTATCAACCATGCCACGGTAGCTACCATGCCCAGAACAAACGAATCGTAGAAGGTGAGAACCGAAATCGACTTGAAGGCGAAGAAAGGAACGTAGAGTTGGAGAAAATAGGTAATCCATACCAGGGTGGTATAAATCATGACGAGAAGGAGGCGTTTTGGCGAGTGAAGAATAGAGAACGAAGAGAGAAACGAATTGACGAACCCCTCAACTTTTTGAGAAAGCTTCTTGGGCGCCACAAATCTGATGAACTTCATAAGCAAGTCGTTTGCAGCCTTTACGGTTGCGGCTACATACAAAATTGCGCTGCCGGTGACGGAAGCCGCTATTAATATGATCCCCGCGAGTCTAAGGAAGGGAAATGTGCCAACGATATTTCCACCGTAAGTTGCCACCGCAATTCCGAAAAGTATGCCTGCGGAAAACACGTCAAAAAGTCTTTCGATGAGTATCGTCCCCAACACGGCGCTGACTCTGGTGCGTTCCAGTCTTGCGGTCGTATAAGCGCACACGATCTCGCCGAGTCGTGGTACAAAATTGTTCAGCATATATCCGACCATTAAGCTGCCGTAAGTATCGACCGTCGAGATTTCCGGTTTTATTTCCTGAAGTATGACTCTCCACCTAAGTCCACGGACGAAAAGACTGAGCAAAGCCACAATGGTTGCCGCGATGAGAACGAAGAAATTTGCCTGGAGAGCATCATGCAGGAGAGACTTGAAGGATATTCCCCTGAACGCAAGAAAGACAAACAATGCGGCAATGAGGAAGCCGACGAGTGTATCAAGGACACGACGTTTTCTCAAGTGGTTGACCTTGGTTGTGGAGGAATCAAGCAACTCTTTACTTCAGTGCTTGCGAAGGTCGACAACCTGTGCACCCTTGGGCGGATTGAATTCAAACCTGGAATCTGAAAGATCCGTATTTACTTTCAATTCGTTCACCGTATATGTGTATTGGGTGTCGTTCATGTCGGATATTTCTGCGCTGCGGACTGTCCAGTTTCCGGCCACGACCAGTTTTATGGAGCGAACAAACGAGTTTTTGTCCTTCGGTGTGAGTCGAAGAGTGTAGGTTGTGTCCACACCTGTAATTTTTGATGAAAGCAGGACGACAAAATAATCTGACGGGACGCTGAGAAGAAATTTATCGGGCGATACGGTGTTTTTGTCGTCGCGGAAACTATCGACCAGAACTTGATTTGAAGCCACCCTGAATGTCCAGGAAGTTTTCCCATCGGTCACAACCAGGTTATCTTCCGTCTCGATGCGGTATTTGTTTCCCTTCTTCAAGTAAAGAGTTCCATCGATTGTCTTCGATATTTTGGAAAGCGGCATGATAACTGTCTGGGTAAAACGGATTGTGGCATCACGTGTTTGATTGTAGTTGTCCTGAATATTTTTGACAATTTCAGAAGCGGTCGGTGATTTGCCAGCGAAGGCAAAAGATGACAGAAACAACAATGAGCAAGAAGCTAAAATCCACTTTCTAATCCTAGCTGTGGCACCTTGTCCCTGGTGTCCAGCTCGTGTCACCTGCTTTCCATCTTTTGGCTGCTCGTAATTATTCTGCCATCTTTTTCCCATCATGTGCCCTTCGGCTGCTCGTAATTATTCTGCCATCTTTTTCCCATCATGTGCCCTTTGGCTGCTCGTAATTATTCTGCCATCTTTTTCCCGTCATGTGCCTTGCGGCTCCTTTTACATCCCCAATTCAGTCAGTCTTGCATCGAGTTCTGCTTCGCTCTCGAGGAGCACTTCTCTTCCTTTGCTTCCCTCGAAAGGTCCGACGATTCCGGCGGATTCGAGCTCGTCAATTACACGTGCCGCCCTTCCGTAGCCCAACTTTAGCCTCCTCTGCAAGAATGATGTGGAAGCTTGTTGGTGCCGCACTACGAGCCTTGCCGCCTCTTCAAACATCTCGTCGTACTCTCCCGACTCGCCCCCGCCGTTGCCCTTCCTCACAAGGATGGATGGAAGCTGGTATGGCTTGGAATAGCCTTTCTGTGCCGATATGAAATCAACCACTCTTTCGATTTCCTCGGTTGACAAAAAGGAGTTTTGCATTCGCTCAGGTTTTGAGCTGCCCGCGGCAAGGTACAACATGTCGCCATTGCCGATAAGCTGCTCAGCTCCGTTCTGGTCCAGAATTGTGCGGGAGTCGATTCTTGATGCGACCTGATAAGCAATTCTTGCCGGGAAGTTTGCCTTGATAAGTCCGGTTATGACGTCTACAGACGGCCGCTGGGTCGCAAGGACAAGATGGATTCCGACGGCCCGGGCAAGCTGAGCCAGCCGAGTTATCGGATCTTCAACCTCATGAGCTGCTGTCAGCATCAGATCGGCAAGCTCATCGATGAAAATTACGATGTAGGGAAGCCTGACAAATTTCGCTTCTTCCGTGTCTTTCAGTTTTCCATCGGCAAGTTTTTTGTTGTAATCCTGAATGTTTCTTACTCCCGCTTTTGCGAGCAGAGAATATCGTTCGTCCATTTCAGACTCCACCGACTTGAGTACAAGGACCGCATTCTCCGCTTCCGTTATGATTTCCTCCGGAACATCGGGGGACACCGCAAGAAAATGTTTATTCAGTTTCTTGTAAAGCGAGAGCTCGATCTTTTTGGGATCGATGATTACAAACTTTATTTCCCAAGGTTTGAGCCTGTAGATCATGCTCATCATGATTGTATTTATGCCGACGCTTTTTCCTGATCCCGTTGCACCAGCGATTAAGAGGTGCGGCATCCGCGACAGGTCGTCGATGAAGATTTCTCCCGTGATGGTTTTTCCCATTGCGATCGGGAGATTGAATCGCATGTCTTGAAATTTCGGTGATGAAACGACGCTGCGAAAGTTGACGATCTGCGGTTTATGGTTGGGTATTTCGACACCGACCGCTCCCTTCCCAGGAATCGGCGCGATGATTCTTATTCCGCGAGCCTGAAGTGCAAGGGCTAAGTCGTCCGCGAGACTTGTGATCCGGCTGATCTTCACGCCGCTTGCGGGGACCAGTTCGTACAAAGTCACAACAGGTCCCGGAATGACACTCACGTTTTCTATTTCAATGTCAAACACTTTTAGCTTTGAACGAAGGAGCTCCGCGTTTGCTCGAAGCTCATCGTCTGAAATCTTGTCGACCTGAATTGGGACATCTAACAAGTCTAAGGGCGGTGGATTGTACTCGATCTCTTCGTCCTCATTTTCATTCATTGAGCTCGTCGGTTCATCTGCCCCGAGCGGCGCCGGAGGGATAGCTTTTCTTGTCAGGAGGACTCTCTCCTGATTTTCCTCGGGCAAGTCTTCAGAAATCTCTTCCTCGGCTTCCTTAGCTCTCGAGAAAGATCGTTTAACCAAATCTCTTGCTTCCTCAATCAAACCCGCGTCATGTTTTGGTTTCACTTCCTCACGGACGATCTTGACTGGTTCGGACTCTTCTCGATTGCCCTCACTGTCGGTACCTTTCGCAATCAAAACGCCTCCTTTCGGTTTTCTCTGCGAAAAAACGGAAGCAACCAAGGAGCCGATCGATTTGAAAAACACAGAGACGAGCCAGAGAAACGAATTTATCAGCTCTTGCGGAGAAATCTTCAGAGTGAAAACAATAAGCGCGAAGAGCACGAGAAAGATTACCGCGGCTCCGCCAACAGCGCCAAAAGCTCGAATCAGAGCGATAGCGGAAAACTCTCCGATGAGGCCGTACCACTCTTTGCCGAATCTATCAGCTCCCAATAGAGTCTTAAGAAATCCTGAAAGGGCAGCGATAACTATGCCGTAGATCAGGACCATGGTACTGATACGCGCGGCTTTCCCGTAATCTCTTTGTTGAAGTGCGGTCCAACTGAAGATGAGGAGGATAACTGGAAATGCGATTGAGAAATATCCGAGCGTTGAATTAACGAAGAAGTTGGCAACATAGGCCCCGAAAATTCCAAGCCAGTTGTGAATCGCATCCGCCTTGGCACGGAGTGCTTCGTCGCCGAGAAAAAGCTTGAAAACGTCAAAGAAGCTAATGTCAGCGTTCGCATCGTCTGCTGGTGAATATGAAACAATGCTCAAGCTTACAAGGAAGGATATAACGATCAGGGAAAAATTCGCGACTTCCGATCGGAGAGACTTTTTTGGCCTTTTTTCACGGCCCGATGTGACTCTTTCGGACTCGCCATTCTTATGATTCGGTACGGGCTTCTCGTCCTTTTCTTGTTTCTCTTTTGCTTCAGGCATTTACGTCCGGCTTAGTTTCCCGCTATTCACTCATCATCATCAATTCAGCCATTCACCACGGATTTATTTTGGCCTGGCAGGTCAGGCTCCCTTCGGGGCTTGAGCTTGATTCCGGTTCCATCAAGCACTGGAATTACTGGCACACTGTCGATCTCGGCACAGAATTTCAAATCTTCTTCGAAACCAATTGATGCTAGATATTTTCCGTGCGCGGACTGCTTCATCATTCTAAAAACACTCTTCCTGAACTTGTTGCATAAAATAACGGCAGTCAATCCCGCGTCGTCGGTCTCGACCTTAGTGACGGTGTTGACCTTTGATAGGATAGTCCCCGCACATGTTGCATCTTCGACGGAAAATGCCCCTTGCCTTCCTGAACAAAGAATCGTCCATGTTCCACCGACGTCTATGAGCGTCTGTACAATGGCAGAAATATTGACGAAAGAACCCACCAACGCCATCGAAGCATAACGACATCTGTAAATCGCCCCGGCACCATTGGTCGTGGTGAATACGATTGTTTTTCCGCCGACTTTTTCGGGCGTGTACTCGAGCGGAGAATTCCCGAGATCAAAGCCATCGATCTTTTTCCCTTGCCTTTCTCCACCGAGAAGACGCGAATCGCTACTAAGATTCGATGAAATCTTAGTGGCACTCTCTAAATCCGGTGTGGGTATTACCTCGCGCGCTCCGTTCCTGAGAGCAGTGCAAATTGTTGTTGAAGCCCGGAGAACATCTATTATGATAACATTCCTGCCGCGCATGCCGAGCTCATCCACGCTTTCCGGTGAAAAGAAAACTTCAATCTTCATCTGTCCCTCAATTTTTCTTTTCGACAAATGGAAGTTTCACGACATGCGCCCGAGCTTTTTTTCCTCGACCATTGATAAACAAACGATTGTTCTCCGCCGCTCTCGATGCCTCCACATAACCCATACCGATTCCGATTTCGAGCGACGGTGAGAAAGTTCCACTTGTGACGCTGCCGATTTTCCCGCTCTCCGAATGAATCTCGTACCCGTGGCGCGGTATGGCGCTCTCATCCATTTTAAATCCCACGAGCTTTCGAGTAATATTCTGTTTCGCTTTTATGATTGCATCTCGACCGACAAAATCTCCTTTGTCTATCTTCGTTATCCAACCCAACCCGGCTTCCATCGGATTTGTAGTTTCGTCAATATCGTTCCCGTAAAGGCAGTAGCCCATTTCGAGTCTCAGAGTATCTCTCGCTCCGAGCCCGATCGGCATGATCCCAAATTCTTTTCCCGCTTCGAAAATTAGGTTCCACAATTTTTCACAATCAGAACCAGTTACTCCGGAAAAGATTTCGAAGCCAAGCTCGCCCGTGTAACCTGTCCGCGAGATAATAGCGCTCATCCCAGCGACCTTACCCTCCACAAAATGATAATAGCGAATGGAGCTCAGATCTATGTCGGTCAGCTTTTGCAACGTTGCTATTGAGCTGGGACCCTGCACGGACAGAAGAGCGGTACGATCGCTTGCATCTTCGAGCTTAACATTACCGGATAGACGAGATGAAAACGACCTGAAATCTTTCTCGATATTAGCGGCATTTGCAACTATCATGAAATGGTCGCCAGACTTGTATACGATCAGATCATCGAGAAGGAAACCGCTTTCGTTTACCAGCGCGGTATATTGTGCCCTACCCGGTGTCAACTTGCTGACATCGTTCAGCGTATTCCGCTGAAGAAAGGCTTCCGAATCCTTCCCATGCAACAGGAACTCACCCATATGGGAGACATCAAAGACACCAACTCGCTCGCGCACGCACCTGTGCTCACTGACGATGCTCGAATATTGCACTGGCATTTCGAATCCGGCGAATTCGACCATCTTAGCACCCAGCCTCTTGTGGATTTCGCTAAACGGGGTCTGCTTCATTGGGGATTAATCTTCTTCCAATCTGCGAGGAATTTCTGGAGTCCGATGTCCGTCAGCGGATGTTTAATTAGCTGATCGATAACCTTGAATGGCATAGTTACGATGTCTGCTCCTATCATTGCTGCCTGCACTACGTGTATGGGATGCCTAACGCTTGCGACGAGCACTTCAGTATCAAAGGCGTAATTTTTATATATTGTGACTATTTGCTCGATAAGCTCCATTCCTTCCTGACTAATATCGTCAAGCCTTCCGATGAAAGGGCTGATAAAAGCTGCTCCAGCTTTCGCCGCAAGGAGAGCCTGATTCGGTGAGAAGCAAAGTGTGACGTTGGTCTTGATACCTTCCGCTTTGAGACGCTTGACCGCCTTGAGACCTTCTTTCAATAGAGGAATCTTTATGACGACATTGCTCGCGATCTTTGCGAGGTCGTGAGCCTCGTTCATCATTCCTTCGACATCCGTTGAGACAACCTCGGCACTTACAGGTCCCGGTACTATCTTGCAAATCTCTCTGATTAGTTCCTTAAAAGTTATGTCATACTTTTCTTTCGCAACCAGGCTTGGATTTGTAGTGACGCCGTCAAGTACCCCAAGTTTCGGCGGCCTCTCTTATCTCGTCGAGATTTGCCGTGTCAATGAAAAATTTCATTTTATGTACCTCCTGAAGGTGTTCGTATGATACCGGAACAAAGAATCAGCCAAAAAAGCTACTCTGACTGTGTTTTCTCTCTGTCCAATCGCTTTTCAAATATTAATAAACAAGCGTGAAATTTGAAAGGGGAGGCGTGAGACCTTGGGTTTGAGAATGAGTGAAAGTCGATGAAAAAGAGAGTGCGGGCCAGACTTATATCTTCAGGTCTCGTTGAAAATGCTCTGCCCGTCACCGTCGGAGCAGGTCCAATCAGTCCTTTGTCTTTCCTTCGAGCGCCGCCTTCACAAACTCCCTGAATAACGGATGAGCCTTCGCGGCGCGCGATTTCAATTCCGGATGGAATTGGCATCCAATAAACCATGGGTGATCGGGGAGCTCCGACATTTCAACCAGCTGACCGTCCGGCGATATTCCGCTGAATTTCATCCCGGCATCGGCGATCTTCTTCCTGAATTTGTTGTTCACCTCGAAACGGTGCCGGTGGCGCTCGCTTATCACTTCTGCGCCGTAAGCCTGGTATGCCTTTGATCCCTTCTGCAGCATACAAATGTAAGCGCCGACACGCATCGTGCCGCCTTTTTCTTTCACCGTTTTTTGTCCCGGCATAATGTCAATTACGTTGTGCGCACTCTTTTTAAATTCCGATGAATTTGCATCCTTCCATCCTACAACATTGCGTGCAAACTCGATGATCGCCGTCTGCATTCCCAGACAAATTCCGAAATATGGAAGTTTCTTCTCTCTCGCGTATCTGATTGCGGTGATCATTCCCTCGATTCCTCGTTCGCCGAATCCGCCAGGCACCAAAAGTCCGTCAATGTCAGAGAGATGCGGGTCTGTGCCGTCTTTCTCTATATCCTCCGCAGCAATCCATTTAAGCTCTACCTTAGCATCGTTCTCAGCGCCGGCGTGAACGAAAGCTTCGCGGATGCTTTTGTAAGCGTCGCGAAGTTCCGTGTACTTTCCGCAGATTCCGATTTTGACTGCGTACTTCGGATTTTTTACCCGCTCAACCATTTTTTCCCAATCGGATAAGCTCGATTCCTTCGCGCGCAGGTTTAGTTTGTCAAGGACTATCTGATCGAGATGCTGTTTTCTAAATATTAATGGCATTTCGTAAATCGTCTCGACATCTCTTCCCTCGATAACCGAATCCGCGTCGATGTTCGTGAACATCGCGATTTTTTCTTTCACTTCGCGCGTAATTCTCTTGGACGTTCTGCAAATTAGAATCTCCGGTTGTACCCCGATCTCCAAAAGGTTCTTCACGCTGTGTTGCGTCGGCTTTGTTTTGATTTCCCCAGCCGCTTCGATGTACGGAACGAGGGTAACGTGAATGTTGATCGCATTTCTCCTTCCCACCTTCAGCATGAATTGCCGCATCGCCTCCAGAAAGGGAAGTCCTTCGATGTCGCCTACCGTTCCGCCAATCTCTGTTATGACAACGTCATAGTTTCCGTTTTCGTATGGCTGAGAAAATCGTCTTGCAATTTCGTCTGTCACATGTGGGACGACCTGGACACAAGCTCCGAGGTAATCACCACGTCTTTCTTTCGAGATTACTTCATAGTAGACTTGCCCCGTAGTGGTGTTGCTTGCACGCGTCGTGGTTATATCGAGAAAACGCTCATAATGTCCAAGGTCTAAATCTGCTTCCGCGCCGTCATCGGTTACATAGACTTCGCCATGTTGGAACGGATTCATTGTGCCGGCATCCACATTTATATATGGATCGAACTTCTGCATTGCAACGCTTAGTCCCCTTGACTTGAGGAGCAATCCGAGCGATGCGGCAGCGATTCCTTTTCCGAGTGAAGAAACCACGCCGCCCGTAACAAAAACATACTTAATATTTCGCTTAGCCAATTTGAATCACCTTGTTTTTCATGTGAGTGAGACCCTTTAATTAAGGTTGATTGGATAAGAAATCCTCTACAGCAATAACGTCGGATGGAACGTCGACCGAAATTGTATCTTCATCTACAATAGCTACTTTTATTCTGTAACCGTTCTCGAGGACGCGGAGCTGCTCAAGTTTTTCCGCCGTTTCGAGTGGTGTTTCTCTGAGTCTGGTCAACTTTTGAAGAAAACGGTTTTTGTAAACGTATATTCCAAGATGTTTGAGAAATCTAAAGTTTTTCAGGTAGTCATGGAGGTGGACGCCTCGCAAAAAAGGGATTGCGTTCCTCGTGAAGTACAACGCATAACCGTTCAGGTCTGTCACGATTTTGACAATATTTTCGGAGAACAACATATCTTGATTGCGAATGGGCACGGCAGCGGTCGACATGACATTTTTGTGGGACCTAAGAAGTACACTAATCGCAGCGTCGATTGTCTTCGGCGACATTACTGGCTCATCTCCCTGAACATCTACAACGATGTCTGCCCTTATTTTCCTTGCAGCGGCAGCGCATCGGTCAGTGCCGCTTTTCAGCAACGACGATGTCATCACGAACTTCCCGCCGAAATTGTTCACCGCTTCCGCGATTCGACGGTCGTCGGTAGCAACGAAGACCTCATCGACTTTCTTTGCGGCTCTGACCCGTTCATACACATGCTGGATCATCGGCGTGCCGGCGATCTGCGCGAGCGGCTTGCCGGGAAAGCGCTTTGATCCATATCGGGCGGGAATGATGGCCACGGTTTTTAAGCTTCTAGTCATTTGCGGTTATCCAATTACCTTAGGAACTTTAAAGAACTTGTCTGTCTTCGCCGGTGCATTCTTTAGTGCCTCTTCAGTTGAGATCGATGGTTTCGCGTCATCCTCACGGAAGACGTTTTGGAGTTCGATTACATGCGACAACGGCTCGACATTTGAGGTGTCAAGCTCGTTCAGTTTTTCCATGAAAGCAAGTATCTCATTGAACTGCTCGGTGAATTTGACCTTCTCGTCTTCGTTGAATTCCAACTTCGCAAGTTTTGCAATATGCTCGACATCTTTTATGGTTACCGACATGTGTTCTCCTTTGCAGAGGCGTGAAATATCATGTCTCGGCGCTCAACTTATAATTTCTCTCAATGATACCATGTACCTTATTCATCAACTCTAGCGCGCCGCTTTTCCCTCGATATCCGTCGACATTGACCGGCGGGTCGACGATGATCGTGATCCCGCCTTTGTGTAATCCGACGCTGCCTTTTTTCATGATCGCATAACTTCCCAGAAAGGTCAGCGGCACAATCGGAACTCCAGCTTCAATAGCAAGAGAGAATGCACCGCGCTTGAACGGTTGCAGGTTTCCGTCTCTGGTTCGAGTTCCTTCCGCGAAAAGGATCGCGCTTTCGCCGAGCGAAATTCTCCGTGAAGCTCTTTGAAGACTCTTTGCTGCATCCCTGCCGTGCTCTCTATCTATCATTATATGTGCTCTTGCGGTGGCCCAACCGAAAACTGGAATCCTGCCGAGCTCCTTTTTCGCTAAAAAACGCACGTGTCTGCTCACGCTAACCACCATAGCAGGTATGTCAAGCAAGCTTGCATGGTTTGCAACGAAGACATAGGGCTTGGACAAATCTATTCTTTCCAGACCGACCGTTGTGACTTTTATGTCCGAAACACTGAGGACCGTTTTTGACCAGTGGTATGCGAAGAAAGAGAATGCTTGGTTCTTTTTGTCGAACGGAACGGTAAGAAGATAGAACACCGAGAAGAATATCGTAAGAACTCCGGCGGTGATTACGCCCAGGAACAGTCTCATTGCGCTGCCTCTCCTCGATTAGAGCCCCCGGGGACGGCATTTTCCAAGCCCTCAGGAAGCGCGGCTCTTATTCTCGCGCCGATTGACGGGTGGCTGAAGAAAACCTTCTCGATCCACGCGGGCGGATTTTCGGGTGTGAGATTCAGCTTGCCGAGTTTCCTCATTGATTCTGCAAATTCCTTTCTCATTCCAGTGGTATCCAGCGCGAAGAGGTCCGCCTCATGTTCGATTCTTCTCGAATAGAAGTTTCCGAGCGGCATTGCAACGATGCCGAAAACAGTCATCTCAAGCGCAAGAAATGGAATTGCGGACAAATCGTAAGCTGGAACATGGAGCGTAGCGGCATAGAAAGAATAGACCTGTGCCATGATGTAGATTCCAATCAAGCTCATGACTGCGCTTACAAGTATTCCCTTTATCATGTGGTGTCTCACAAGATGACCAAGCTCGTGTGCGAGCACGACTTCGATCTCGTCGTTTGAAAAGGTTTCAAACAGGGTGTCACTTATAATGATCTTTCTCGATCTTCCAAGCCCGGTGAGCGCAGCATTTGCTTTTCGAGTCTCGCGGCTCAGGTCGAAAGAGAAAACGCCGCGCATTCTGTAGCCGCATTTTTCGACGAGCCTATTGAGGGTGTCATATAAAGCTTCATTGGAAAGAGGTTTCAGCTTGTAAAACATCGGGAGTATTATCGTCGGGAATATTTGTGCTACAAAAATTTGGAAAAGGAAAATGAAAACAGCAAAGAGAAACCACCACGTCTTGGGAAAGCTTATCAAAAGGAAATAGAAAGCAAGAAGCAGAATTACGCCGAGTATCCCTCCCACCAGGGCACCCTTCAGTTTTCTGAAAAGCCACTTCGGAAAAGTCTGGTTGGAGAGCTTGAAGCGGTGCTCAACCAGGAAATCCGAATAGTAATCATAGGGAAACTTTATCACCGAGAAGAATACTTGAATTGCGAAAGCGAAAAGGAGAAAACGCACGTAGATGTTCTGACTGGTTGAAGATAAACGTATGAAGGGATCACGGAGACCCGTGAAAGCAAGCAGACTTACATAGGCGAGTGTCAGAAATAGGCCGACGAGTGAAAAGGTGATTCTTGCTCTGAGGTAAACATCGGGAGATCGTGATTCGCTTAAAGATAGCGGACGTGCAAAGTAGGAAAAAACACTATCCCGGGAAATAGTTCTGCCGTGCACTTGATAAATTAGAAAAGAGAGACCTGAAAATCAAATGATTGTGACCTGTTTTAGTGGAAACTTGACAATTCACGGGTGGCTTTTTACCTTCTCTAAGAAGGCAAAGATGCCACAAGGTCACGATAAATGAGTCGATCATTCAGCAAAAAGAGGAGTGTGAAATGAGAACGTCTTTGATCGGGTTTGCGGTGGCGGCCACGGTGTTTTGTGGAGGAGAACGGTTCCGCCAGCAGGAAGTATCCAACTGCGAGAAAGAAAGATTAGAATTGGAGAGTAACAAAAAGACGGTCGCTGATTTTTATCAGGAGTTGTTTGGCAACAAGAATATCGATGCGATCAATAAATGCATCGGGGATGTCTACGTGCAGCATAATCCCTATGTTGCCGATGGCAAAGAGGCGTTGATTGCAGCCTGCAAAGATTGGTTTGTTAACGCCCCAAAAGAGAGAATCGATATTCAACATATCGCCGCGGACAGCGATTTGGTTTTTATTCACACGAAAAGTCATGAAGGCACAAAGTTAATTTCGGTAATTGACATCTTCAGAATAAAGAACGGAAAGATCGTGGAACACTGGGACGTTGCACAGGCAGTTCCAGAAAAAACAGCAAATAGCCACCCGATGTTCTAGGTTGATGCGGCTTTGTCGATTTTGTTTTGAATTATTGGCGTTCCACGTTATTATTCATCAGATGAGCTGGAAAACTTGAGGATGTTGAAATCAAATCGGAGTGGTGCTGTCCTCGCCTTGCCCGCCGTGTTCATATCGGGGATCCTTTACTTTTATGGAACAGGACTGAATGGGATTGGAGTGCTACTGTTTATCGCACCCATTCCCGTTTTGATCCTTGCAAATCGCTCGTCGGTTCGATTGACTTTCGCTGCTTCATTTCTTGCGTACACCATCGGCGGACTCAACATCATCGGCTATTTAAATATGTTGGCACCGGCTCTGTTGGTCGCGGTTCTCGTTCTTGTGCCATCTGTTGGATTTGCTGCTTCTGTTGTTGTTGCAAGAGCGGCGACTCTTCGAGCAAAGCCATGGTTGGCAGTATTTGCATTTCCGGCACTCTGGACGACTTATGAATTTCTTTTGTCTCTTGTATCGCCGAATGGAACGGCGGGAAGCATAGCATATACCCAGACTGATTTTCTTCCGTTACTCCAGGTTGCGTCGCTGACCGGAATCTGGGGTATTACATTTGCAGTTACACTTGTTCCTGCGACAGTTGCGGTATTGTGGCACATAGGGAATCTCAACAGGGAAATAATTCGCACGATGATTACGCCGGTTATCTTAATTCTGTTTGTAATCATATTAGGTTTTTTTCGGATTGCCCAACCGGAATCTAATCAGACAATCCCGATTGGTTTAGCGGCATCTGATACATCGGTCAAGCACTTCAAGACAACGGAAGCTCAAGAAGCACTGCCAGTTGTTGAGGCGTATGGACGGCGTGCTGGCGAGCTCGCCGAGAAGCGCGCGGAGATTGTACTTCTCCCCGAGAAATTAGTAGGCATAACACAGAAGTATGATACGACGGTCTATTCCGTGTTCAGGGAGACTGCGTACAAATGTAAAGCAATCATCATTGCGGGATTTAATGACATCAAATCTCCGTTAAGCATAAACGAAGCCGTCGTTTTTTTCCCTTTCGAAACGACTCTCCGTTACATGAAGAAATATTTCGTCCCGGGGATAGAAACGGACTATTTCTCGGGTCGTGATCCGCTTGTATTTCAGTATGACGGCGTGAATATAGGTGTTGAGATCTGTAAAGACATGGATTTTCCCTCATGGTCCCGTGAATACGGGATAAGAGATGTGAGAATCCTTTTCGTACCCGCGTGGGATTTCACCGTTGACGGGCTTTTACATTCACGAATGGCGGTGATGCGCGGCGTCGAAAACGGATTCTCGATTGCAAGATGTGCACAACAGGGACATCTGACAGTTAGCGACTGCAAAGGTAGAATTATTTCGGAAAAGGCAAGCGGTCCAGATGCCATGATTCAAAGTGTGATATCGCCGGGAAGTGGCAAAACCTTCTATTCGGCAGCCGGAGATTGGTTTGCCTGGTTGGATGTACTATTCATCATTGCATTTATTCCGTGGCTATCCTGGCACAGGGTGAAAGACACGGCGTGACTTCTTGGCAAGCGTTGTCTAGATTCAAAGGAGGTAGCAGAACAACATGAAAATCAGGGCAATAATTTTCGGCGCCACCGGCATGGTTGGAGAGGGTGTTCTCTACGAGAGTCTCAAGCATCCTGATGTTGAGTCCGTATTAGTTATCGGCAGAAGGTCATGTAATGTGAAGCATGGGAAACTGAAAGAGCTTATCCACAGCGATTTCTTTGATTACACGTCGATCCGGGAAAACCTGGGGGGGTACAATGCGTGCTTCTTCTGCCTTGGAGTTTCCTCCGTGGGAATGAAGGAAAAAGAGTATACCAGAATTACTTACGACCTGACAATGCGAGCCGCCGAGGCACTATCACAGATCAACCCAGACATGATATTTTGTTATGTTTCAGGGGCGGGAACAGACAGCACGGAGAAAGGCCGTCTGATGTGGGCCAGGGTGAAAGGAAAAACTGAAAACGACTTAATGAAACTTCCGTTCAAAGCCGCGTATATGTTCAGGCCGGGGTACATCAAGCCGATTAAAGGTTTGAGAAATTCTTATACAATCTCTAGGGTACTGGGAATAACCTATCCTGTTTTGAAAGTACTTTTTCCAATGTATGTCTGCACGCTGGAAGAAGTCGGCATCGCGATGATAAACGCATCCATGAAAGGATATTCTAAAACGATTTTGGAGAACGAAGATATTTCTGAACTTGCAAACATCAATTAGATCAGACGAAAGATCTCTTGAGATTCGACGACCACTTGAGAGACGGCGATGAAATTTCTTAACGAATCGGACTCTCCAACGAAGGATCATTTCCGGATTCTTGCTCTCAGTTGGGCAGGCTGGGTATTCGATTTTTACGATCTAATCTTGTTTACTTTCCTGCTGATACCGATCGGAAAGGAGCTGTCACTTTCCAGTATTTCGCTGTCATTGATTCTTGGGGCATCTCTAGCCGCAACAGCGCTCGGCGGGATAATCTTCGGATTTCTCTCCGACAAGTTCGGCAGAAAAAGCGTCCTTCAGTGGACAATTCTCACTTACAGCGTCGGCACCTTTCTCAGCGGGTTTGCTTCGAGCATCGAGGTGCTTCTCATATTTCGAATTATCACCGGGCTTGGCGTAGGAGGTGAGTGGGCAACAGGCCAGACGTTCATTGGAGAAACTTTTCCACCTGCCATTCGCGGACGATACAGTGCATTCATGCAAACCGGCGCGCCGGTTGGGATAATTCTAGCATCTGTTGTCGGTGGGTTCGTGGAGCCTGCGGTCGGATGGAGAATGTGCTTTCTTGTTTCCGTGCTGCCGGCGGTTCTCGTCATATTTGTGCGAAGACATCTTCCCGAATCGGATGTCTGGCTTGAACATAGACGCATTGTATCGGATGGAATGCTGGATGAAACGAATCTCGAGCGCGAACGCGGGGCGAAATTTCGTCTTCTGCTATCGGAAGATTACCTCAAGATTTTTCTTCAATCACTAACCCTGGCGGTCTTTCTCATGTCTGCTTACTGGTTCACATATTCATGGCTGCCGGGATATCTTCATGAGCAGCGCCATTTTACCATGACTCGCTCCGCCCTTTGGATGATCGTAACACAGGGAGGTGGAGTTCTCGGTTATATCTCATTCGGATTTGCGGCGGATATGCTGGGACGTCGTCCAGCATTTACGGTTTACTCGATTCTCTGGGCAGTTGGATTATTGATGATAACAATTTTCTGGAATTCAGCGATATCTTATCCGATTTTCATTCTCGGATTTATGTTCCTGGTGGGTTTCGGAACGGGTGTGTTCAGCGGTTTTGGACCACTATGCGCCGAACTTTTTCCCACAAGCATCAGAAACACCGCCATGGGGACATCATTCAATCTTGCTCGGGGCATCCAGTTCTTCACACCTTTGATTATTGCCATGGCGTCGAAAACGTATGGCCTTTCGGGTGGAATTTCCATTGCGGCGCTGTTCGCGGTCCTCACTGGAATTTGGATATGGACATTTCCAGAGACTAAGGGCAAAAAGATCGCATTGCTTTCAAACGAGTAGATTTGCTCATCGATAGCATTTAAAGAATGATTTGCACAAATTGAGAATTGAATTTTGGATCTCAACGAGAGGAGTCAACTAGTGAAAGTTAAGCTTGGAATCATCGGGACCGGAATTGCTGCAAGGGACTTGCACTTTCCTGCTCTCAAAAATTTGAAAGATAAATTTGAGATTGTCATGGTGTGCAACCATACCGAGCCAAAGGCGAAGGATTTCTCTCGTTTGGTCGGCGGCGCACCGTACGTTCTGGATTATCATGGTCTGTTGGACAATTCTGACGTGGAAGCTGTCAATATCATTCTTCCTATAGAGCTTAATCTTACCGTGACGAGAGATGCACTCGAAGCAGGAAAGCATGTCATCGTCGAGAAGCCGATTGCTGCAAACCTCCATGATGCCGAGATCATGACTTCTTTTGCTGGCAAATACAAACAGGTGATGATGGTCGCTGAGAATTACAGATATAATCCGGTGTACAAGAGAATCAAGGAACTAATTCATGATGGGAAAATTGGAGAACCCTACTCGGTTTTCTGGGATCATTTCACGGTTACCGACACGGATAACAAGTATGCGCAAACAAAATGGCGAATCAATCATCAGTATCCCGGCGGTTTCGTGACAGATGCCGGAGTTCATAATATTGCCGCACTGCGCGATCTTTTTGGCGAGATGAAATCAGGAATCGCATTCAACCGGAGTGTTAATCCTGCAATCGGCAGAATGGATTCAATGTCATTCTCGTTCGTCTTTGAAAGCGGAGTGAACGGAATATTCAACACGTACTTCAGTGCTCAAGGCCTCAACGAGGACCGGCTCATGATCCTGGGTAGAAAAGGAACGCTTGTGATAGTGGGCAACGTTGTCACGCTAAAGCAGCAGCATATAGAAGATATTGAGGAAGAAATTGAAACTGAAAGAGGTTACCAACACCAGCTTGAAGATTTCTACGATTGCATTGTCAATGGAAAGCAGCCCGTAAGCACGTTTAGTGAGGCTTACAAAGATTTTCGAACAATCGTATCAGCGATTGATTCTGCAAAGAAATGGGAGGTACTTTCACTTCACTGAATATCAAAGTGGAACGGTTCCAGACTGGCAGGAATGAAACCGGCATCTGTTAATGGAAAAAGGTGACGAAATGAAACTCTGTAAGAGGATAGAAATAAAAAGATTCTTGTTGTTTTATGTGCTGATCATTTTTTTGGGAAACGTCTGCCCGGCGCACCCGCAGGAGCCAATGATTGGTAAACAAGACGGAACGACATGGCGGGCACTTGTCCTCGGGACGGCGGAGATGACTCTTTCGCGGAAAACATTTTACGTCGATGGATTGGATAATATGTCTGCGTTCTGGTCACAACATGCCGACTTGCAGGCGGATTCAGTCGATTTTAACAAGGTTTTTATCGGCATGAACGTCGGTCAGATTCGAGATGGCTTGGACTCGTTCTATGTCGATGAAAAGAATCTGCATGTTCCCATCATCGATGCGATTCTGGTAATCCGTCTTCAGAATGCCCAGATCGACATGGGAAAGATTGACGATGTCACAAGACAATTGCGTGAAGCGACAATAAAGGGTCTGGATAGAGCCAGAGAGAAAGCGATTTGGCGGGAGGCATTGAAACTCATAAAGTGATTGAAATTTCAGATCGTTTGTCCTAAACTCAAATAAGATTCAACCTGCAAACCAGAGATGAAGAGTAGATTTATTCCGCCGAGAGATCTTTCAATTGGAATCGTTGGGAATGTTGCGAAGACTTCGACCTGCGAGACCGCCTGTGCGTTGATCAAGATCCTTGAGGAGCGGAAGATAAAATTTTCAGTTCAAAGTGAAATCGCGGCTCAAATGAAGGCGGCATGCAACTTTGACGCGGGAAAACGCTCGCTTCAATCATCGGAAATCCCGGGATGCTCGGACATCATTCTCTCTCTTGGTGGCGATGGAACGATTCTGCGGACTGCCAAATTAGTCGGCGAGAGCGGTAAGCCGATACTCGGAGTCAATCTCGGCAAGCTGGGTTTTCTTGCGGAACTGAATTTTGATGAACTCAGGGACAGCATCGACGAGCTTTTTAGGGGCAAATTCAATATTGAAGAAAGAACCACTCTTCTTGCTGCTTTTCAAAACGAAGGGAAAGCATCGACGATTTTTGCTCTGAACGATATCGTAATAGACAGAGACGGTTCGTCTCGCATGATAGATTTGGAAACCTATGTGGACTCGGAGTATCTGATTACATATCGTGCCGACGGAATTGTGATCAGCACGCCGACCGGTTCGACAGGCTATTTGTTATCAACCGGCGGGCCGATAATTTCGCCGGAGAGCCGCGTGTTCGCGATCAGCCCTATTTCACCCCACACACTTTCCGCACGTCCCGTGATTGTCCCGGACAGCTCCGAAATTCGTATCGTCGTGCGGTCCACTTCAAAACAAATTATGGTGACGGCTGATGGACAGACGTCTCAGGTTCTTACGCAGCCAGCAGAGCTGAGGGTCTCCCTTGCATCACACAGAGTAAGACTTCTAAGGAAACGCAAGAACGATTTCTTCAATTTGTTGCGGACCAAGCTGATGTGGGGCGTGGATGTAAGAGCCGATCAGTGAGCATGTCGCATAATATTCGGCCCCCCGAACGTTTTATTCGGGAATCTGATGAGATAGCATAAGAACGGAGTACTGAAGTAATGAATTGTCGGATTGATATAATTTGTATTGTTGTCATCGGTCTTCTGTTTTCGATAGAAGTAAACGCGCAGACAGTTGCAACGGATTCTATTTCTCACGAAAAAATTCTCGTCGGTCCTGTCGAAAGATCGGCATTCCGGGATTCGTCGTGGTACAAGGAAAATTATGTGCTGTACAAACCGTCCGCAGAGCTGATTCGTCAAATAGATTCTCTCGCTGCGGGCGATTCAATTCTGGTTGTGTTAGGCTCGTGGTGTTCCGACAGCCACATGTGGGTTCCGATGTTCCTCAGCATAACGGACAGTACTATACTGGCACACAAAATCGGATTCATTACAGTACCCCGGTCGAAGGACTGGCGTGAGCAGCTGACGCACGGACTCAATATCGAGAAAGTTCCGACTTTTATTTTCTATCATGCCGAAGATTCCGTGCGTGGGAAAGAAAAGGAAATTGGAAGGATTATCGAAGAGCCGAAGGGAGACATTGGCGACGCAATCGTGGAGATACTCGAAGGCAAATCCACCGAAGAAGTGCATTAGACTCGGCGGGAAGGTATATTATCACCAATGAGCTATGAGTTATCGAACGCCGATGTAATGGAATGGTTTAAACGCAATCCATCCAAAGAATTTCATCTATCCTTTTTGGATCCGCCGTTTAACCAGGGGAAAGAATACAAGTTTTTCGATGACAACCTGCCACACGAAGATTACTGGCAATGGATGGAAGAAATCTTGGCGGAAATCTTTAAACGTACTGTCGAGGGCGGATCGGTTTATTTTATGCAGCGGGAAAAAAACACAGAGTTTGTGCTCAGTGCGCTCAGAAAAACCGGTTGGTCGTTCCAAAATCTCATTGTGTGGAAAAAGAAAACATCCGCCGTTCCTGTTGCCAGCAGGTTCGGCAAACAATTCCAAGTTATCGCCTATGCGATTAAGGGTGAGAAGCCAAGAGTTTTTAACCGCCTTAGAATTTCTCCTCCTCTTCCGCCAGAATATAAGTATGAAAGAGAAGCGGGGGTTTTTCTTACGGATATCTGGGATGACATCCGCGAGTTGACCTCGGGTTATTTTGCCGGTGACGAGGCAATCAGAGCGGAAAACGGCGAAAGGTTTCATAAGCAGCAGTCTCCGATAGCTTTGCTCTTGAGGATAATCATGTCATCAAGCAGCGTAGGTGATACTGTGTTTGATCCCTTTGCTGGCACAGGTACAGCGCTTGTTGTTGCGAAACAACTGAAAAGAAACTCAATTGGGATCGATATAGACCCTGATAATGTAGAGTTGATTCGGGGGCGACTTAAAGAAGAGAGAATTTCCGACGATGTGTCAAAGTATTTTGATTATTACAGATACACGGATGGACTTCCTTTGATAGTTGGCTCAGATAGTGTTAAGAGCGCCGAGCTGCCGAAATCCAAGCAAGCTGCACTCTTTGAGAAGTGAATGTTTTCTATTTACCATTTCTTCAAATCCGTCGTAGACAAGAAGCACCAGTTACGGACTGTTAACGATCTTCGACTTTTTCCGTTTGACAATTCTCTTTTGTCCTGCAGAAGCGAAGGGAAGTTTCCTGATATTGCTTTACGATTGAACAAGCCTCCGAGTAAATTCTCAGGGGGAGAACTTATAGAAATAAAAGACAGCAAGAGTTATTCGATTCCATCTTTCAACTCTACACTTCCAACGGGCAAAAAGATCATTTCGGAAATTGTGGGTGCTGAAAGCGACATTAAGCACCAGATGGAAAAGGCAGGAGACGATATACTTTCTGTGAAAGAGAGAGACGTTTATTATTTTATACGGGGTTGGAAAAAAGGCAATTTGAAAGTGTGCTTGGTTCACGGTTCATTCTTTGAAACTATAGGGATAGAAGAACTGATCAAAGGAGCTTTTGCTCAAGTCTTGGATGAAAGACTTAAAGAAACCGGTGAGAGTATTTCGGACGACATCAAGAATAAGCTGGTTTCGATCTTTTCAAGGCAAGATAATTTCCGGAAAGTGAGAGATGTTCATCAAGCTTCTGTCAAATTGAGATTTAGAATTATGACCGAAGTTAAGAGCGAAGGAAATATCCTGAATGCCAAGCAATATCCTGAAATTGCTGACAACACATTGAATTTGATAGTGCCATGCCATGATTCTACGGAGGAAAAATTGCAGGATGGTAGAATGGTAAGAGTCTTTGGCGGGAAAAAGATTTCAAACATGCATCGAATCAAAGTGAGACATCCATTGAATGGATACTTCATTGTTTTTCAAACGCCGATTTAAAAGATAAGTGTGTATAAAGATCCCGGTAAAACGACGCAGACTTAGGATCGAGAAAACGATCTCAGGCGATCAATACAGTTTCCGGGTCGTGGCCGAGAGGGGTGATTTTGCGATAGAAGCAACCGACCTCTTTACGTTGCAATATTCCTCGATCTGCAATCTAAATGCGATGCTTAGCCAATTAGATCTTGCGGACAAGGTGGGCAACATTGGTACGGAATTCACAGATTCACGCCCTTCTTTGCCCTTATGGAAGGGAATTTCCTTGCTCAAGAAAGCTGTAAAGCTGTTACACGACGGCAGATTTCGCGATTACATTGAGCGGAAATGTTTTGAAGATAGAGCGTATGGTGAGTGGGAGAATGTGAGGGAGCACGGTTGGCAAAACTCTTGAAGGTCTACCCGCAACTCAAAATCTGAGAGATGTTCAGTTGAAAGCGCGTTCCGAGAATTGATGCCGGTTCAAGAAAAAATCTGGACGGTCCTTGATCTAATCAAATGGGGAACCGACTACCTTACCGAAAAAGGTTTTGATGAAGCGAGGCTGAACGTCGAGCTTCTCCTTTCGGCAACGCTCAAAGTCAGCAGGTTCAATCTGTACGTCAGGCATGACCAGCCGCTCAAGAAAGATGAGCTCGAAAAATTCAAGGCTCTTTTGAAGAGAAGACTCGCACACGAGCCCGTCCAGTATATTCTCGGCAAGACAAACTTCTATTCGATAGAATTAAAGGTTGACCGCCGCGCGCTCATCCCCCGTCCTGAAACGGAGACGCTAGTCGAGACGGTGATCGACCATTGCAAGGCTTGTTTTTCACAACAAAATGAGCCGCACATTCTCGACATCGGAACAGGCTCAGGTTGTATCGACGTGGCTCTCGCAAAATTTGTGAAGAACTCCCATATCACTTCCCTCGATAAAAGCAGAGATGCACTTGAGTTGGCTCGCGAAAATGCTAAGCTGACCGAAACAGAGAAACAGATTGAGTTCACAGAGACAGATTTTTTGACGCTTAAAGAAAATACTTTTGGAAAGCAATTCGACATCGTCGTTTCGAATCCGCCGTATATCTCGAAGTCCGCTTTTAAAACCCTTGCCGCGGACATAAAAGAATTTGAACCCGTAGATGCCTTAGGCGATGGTGCCGATGGCTTGACATTTTTCAAAAAGATCTCGCAAGTGGCTCATCTTCTCCTGAAACCCGGAGGGTGGGTTTTCGTGGAGACGGCGTTCGATCAGGCGAGGGACGTCGAGAAAATCTTCCTTGAAACAGGCGGTCGGGAGCTTCGGATTAAGAAAGATCTTTCCAACATTGATCGAGTTGTGAGTGCAAGATTTTGACTTCAGAAAAGGCACCGACGCACTAAGTTGCAAAGGCACAGAGGCAATGAATTTACTTCGTGACTTTGTGCCTCTGTCGCTTTGTGTCGGGTTCTTCATATGAAAGCTGTTATCCAGCGAGTAAAGAAATGTTCGGTGAGGATCGGCGGAAGAGTAAATGGCGAAATTGGTGCGGGGATTCTTATTTTTCTGGGAGTGCACGAAGAAGATTCCGACCTGGATGCAAGTAATCTTGCTGATAAGTGTGCCGCGCTGAGAATCTTCTCCCGAAGGGATCCTCCGACAGGAGTCCTTCGGACATCCGGAGATGATGCAGCGGGAAAAATGAATTTGTCGGTCAAGGACATCGGCGGTTCTGCGATGGTCGTTTCACAATTCACTCTTTACGGTGATACAAAGAGGGGAAATCGCCCGAACTTCATGCATGCCGCAAAACTGGCGCTGGCAGAGCGGCTGTATGATCGTTTCGTGTCATGCCTTGAAAAATCTTTAGGCAAAGAGAAAATTGCCACAGGCCTTTTTCGAGAAATGATGGACGTTGAATTGACCAACGATGGTCCCGTAACAATAATAATCGACACAAGAGAACATGATTAATCTGTTACTGCTTTTTGTGGCTTTTCAATTGCCGTCACGTCACGTTTCCAGCGCGGATGTGACGGTATACTATCCAACGAACATGGACATGGCGGTCGCCGAAAGCTATCTATCGGCAATTCAACAGATTTATCTTGACGATACCACGAAGTTTAAGATCAGCCGCGAAAAAGAACTGAGGGTGAGACTATGCCGCGATGCCCTTGAATTCGTCAGTTTGACCGGGACGAGCTCGGCTTTTTCTCCGCTATGGAAGGTTGAAGGGTCCGAGCTTGGAAACGGTACACTCTACATAATAAATCAAGGTGACCCGGATGACGAAGCTTACAAATCGGCTCTGGAAGCTGAGGTTATTCGAGCATTATTGGATCGCCTTCGGGAAAATGGAGCGCCATGGTGGGTGCTTTATTCGGCTGCCGTCTATGAAAGTGGCAAGTATAAGTACTGCGTTTCCCCCCCGGTTGCAAATGTCGCTTACTTTTCCGATCTCGAGGAGAGAATTCAGAATTCTCGTTCGCGGACAGAGCTGAATGATCTTTGCTTCTATCTTGGTGCCACCGGGGAGTTTTTCGATTCCAAGTTTGGCGCCGGTGCGCTGCTTCAACTTGTGCAGGAATTCCAGCACGAGACCAATTTTGACGCTGCCATAGAAGAACTCTTTCAAGTCAAGCGTGAAGAATTAGAAAGTGATTGGCATGATTTCCTGGTGGCGGAAACCGGGGGGAAATAGTTCACCGTATCCATGGATCGTATATCGCATTTTCTTTTCTTGTTCCTTGACGGGGTGGGAGTCGGGGAGGAGAATCCGTCAATAAACCCGTTCTTTTCGAGCAATCTAAGGCTATTTCGAAATGTGTTCGGCGGCGTGCCGTCAAAGGAAAATCCCTTCATCGAGAACGGCTCCGCTTTTGCTCAACCATGCGACGCACTCCTAGGCGTCGATGGATTGCCGCAAAGTGGTACGGGCCAGGTGACCCTGTTTACTGGCGTGAATGCCGCCCAGATTATCGGAATGCACTTCGGTCCATATCCGCATTCTCAGATAAGACCGATTCTCGAAGAGAAAAACATCTTCAAGGTTCTCAAGAATCTGGGTGCCGACGTCCACTTTGCAAATGCGTTTCCGAGGCAATTTTTCGAATACTTGGAATCCGGTCAACGAAAATTGAGCGCCACGACACTATCATGCATGATGAGCGGTATACCTCTTTGCACTGCGGACTCGCTTCGGAATGGCGAAGGAATTTCCGCTGACATAACCGCCGGGCGGTGGCGTTCTGATCTTGGCTATTCAGACATTAAACCGACGAAGGCTTTTGAAACGGGAAAAGTTCTGCGACAAATCGCCGAGAAACATAATTTCACAATGTTTGAGTTTTTTCTAACGGATAAAGCCGGTCATGACCAGGACAAGCCGATGGCAGAGAATGTCCTGGAGCTGTTCGATGAGTTTCTCGGAGGAATTGTTGAAGATGGGTTGAAGGATTTGACAATTCTGATTTCGAGCGACCATGGCAATGTCGAAGACCTCTCGGTAAGAACCCACACGCTCAATCCGTCCCTCGTCGGAGTAGCAGGTGAGTACTCGGATTTTTTTCATGGGAAATTGAGATCGATCGCCGACGTTACACCTTTGATTATTGAGTTGTTCAAAAGGAGTATCCTTTTCAATAGAAAGCAGGGTCGAATATGAGTCAGCCGTCCAGTTTCTACGGTCGTACAGGCGATGGGTTTATGAAAAAGACGAAGTCGCTGGTTTTCACTGTTTTATTAGCCGGATGGTTTCCCGCTGTATCTAGCTGGCAGTAATTTCAGGATGTATTTAGAGACTGAGCTTGAGCCCATGATAATGGGGCAACCAATGACTCGCAGCTTCCTGATTCCGGCAGTGTTCCGCTTCTGGTTCACAATTGCGACAATCCGGCTTGCCCACGTGTTCATTTGTTGGAGTCTGTATTATCTACGTGTATCGTCGGGAAATCGGAAATAAGATTTGACCGCCATTAAACCGCGGGGAGGCGACAATTCCGAACCGTAGTGATCTAAACCAATTGGCTTTCGACAATTTCTTTGTTCAATGTCGTAACGAGTTCGGTTACAACTTTTTCGTTGCCGAGCATATCCTTGAGAGTTATCCTGCTAAGCACGACGTTAACTGCGTTTTGCACGGAGCGCCACAGCGAGCGCATGGAGCAGTCGATGATATGGCTGCATACATCAATCGCGCCGGTATGTGAGCCGCAGAACGTCTCCTCATAGATTCTTCCGCCCAGAACAGTAAGAACTTTTCCGATGATAATTTGATCTGCCGGGCGCGCTAACTTGTATCCACCGGAACGTCCGCGCGCGCTCTCGATGAACCCACCGAGACGAAGTATCCTTAGAAGTTTTGCAACGTTGGCGGGAGTTAGTCCTTCCGTCTTGCTAATGTCCGGGATTGTCAGCCCTTCCGGTGATTTCGAACTTCCTATGCGCAATAAGCAGCGCAAGCCGTACTCTTCCTGTGCACTTACTTTCATAGTGGTTCTTTTCCCTTCTCATTGTAAGCGTCAAAGCTGAGCAAGTTATTCTCCCATCTTTTTCTCGTCGTAAGCATTACAGATCCTTTAATTATTCTACCCTCTTTTTCTCCACATGTGCGATAAGGCTCCTTTTACATAAATCCCAGTTCTAATTTCGCTTCCTGTGACATCATCTCCGGCGTCCACGGCGGTTCCCAGACGATTTCAACCCGAACATCTTTTACTTCGGGTAATTGCGCGATTCTCTCGTGCACCTCGATTGGCAAGGAACGGGCGGCGGGGCAACCGGGCGCAGTGAGCGTCATCTTTACGTTGACAACGGAATCGTCATTGACATTTATTTCATAAACCAGGCCTAATTCCCAAATGTTGACCGGGATCTCCGGGTCGTAGCACTCTTTTATCGCATCGACGACTCTGTCTTCAATTGCTTTCTTATCCATGACTTCTCTGCTAAGGTCTTCCGGCATGCTAACCCCTCAAAAACCTCTTCGACAATACTGTTTCAAGTGAACTACGTATCGCCTCGATCTTGATGTTTTTCAATACATCATTTGCGAATGCGTAAATCAAGATCAATTTTGCCTGTTCTTCTCCAATTCCGCGGGATCTCAAATAGAAAATTGACTCCTCGTCAAGCTGCCCTACGGTTGCGCCGTGCGAGCATTTCACATCGTCTGCAAAAATTTCGAGCTGAGGCTTTGTATCGACTTTCGCTTCGTTCGACAGAATTATGTTCCTGTTTTCCTGGTACGAGTTTGTCTTTTGTGCGCCTTTCCGCACCATGATCCTCCCGTTGAAGACACCGCGGGACGCACCATCCAAAATGCCTTTGTAACGTTCATGGCTCGTGCAGTGAGGCGCAGCATGATCGATCAGTGAGTGAGTATCAGAAAGCTGGCTTTCTGACGTAAGATATAATCCTTCGAGCGTGGCATTTCCGCCTTCGCCGTTCAAAGTCACGTTCAGATTATGTCGGTAAATACTTGCGCCGAGCGACACCGCCTGTGATTCATAATTGGAGTTTGATCCCAATTCAACTTCTGTGGTCGAAACATGGTACGCGTTTTCATTCTCGGATTGGATTTTAACCGATTCGACACTTGAATTTTCACCGACATAAATCTCAGTAACGGCGTTCGTGAAATAGACCTCGTCGCCTGTGCCGACATAATGTTCAATAATTTTCGCATGAGAATTTTTGCCTGCGATGATGAGATTTTTCGGCTGTGAGATCGTTTTTTCTGTTCCATGTGAGACGAAAATAATGTGAATCGGCTTCTCTATTGCGACATTGTCAGGAATATAAACGTATGCACCATCCACAGCGAAAGCGGTGTTGAGAGCAGTGAATATGTTGTTTTCGGGACGTGCGTCCTTCTCGAAGAAATCCTTTGGGGAGATGCGTTTGCCTATTTTAATCTCGCTGTTATTGAGCAAGGATGCGAAGCTTCCAATTGCTGTCCCATTCGGAAGTGGAAGAAGGGATGAGAGCTCTGGTGAGTAAAAGCCATTAACGAACGTGACGGTGTGACTCTCCATTCCGTGGAAGAGGAATCTCGAAATTTCGTTCCTAGATGGTAGGGGTTCTCTCCGTGCGTAGTTAAAATTGTATTTGAGAATCGGACTTATATCAGTGAAACGCCAATCCTCCTGATGCAAATCTGGAAAGTCCATCGTCGCAAATTTTGCGATTGCGTCCTTGCGAACCGAATGAAACGGTGAGGATTTCTCGCCGTTCAAATGGTTTTCAAAATCCTTGAAGAGAGATAAATACCAGTTCTTTGCCTGAGAAGTATCAGCCATCATATTATCGATCCACTATATTGCGGGGACAGGTTCATCTTTTTCTTTCAACCAGTCATAGCCTTTTTCCTCAAGTTCAAGCGCCAGATTCTTTGCCGCCGGATATTACGATCTTGCCGTTGTAAAGAACGTGTACGAAGTCGGGCACGATATAATTGAGGAGCCGCTGGTAGTGTGTGACGAGTATGATGGCATTATCTTTCGAGCGGAGTTTGTTGACACCGTTGGCAACAATTCGCAACGCATCGATGTCGAGCCCGGAATCGGTCTCATCAAGGATTGCCAGTTTCGGTTCGAGCACTGCCATCTGCAAAATCTCATTGCGTTTCTTTTCGCCGCCTGAAAATCCTTCGTTGACTGAGCGACTTAACAAAGCATCGGTCATCTCGACAAGCTGCATTTTCTTTTTAAGCAGCGACAGAAATTGCCCTGCGCCAACCTCAGGTTGGTTTCTGTACTTACGAGTTTCATTTAGGGCGGCTCGCAGGAAAGTTGTGTTGTTAACTCCCGGGAGTTCAACCGGGTACTGAAATGCCATGAAGACACCTTCGCGGGCTCTGATTTCCGGAGACATGGCCAAAAGGTCTTTTCCCTCGTAGACAGCCTCGCCTTTCGTCACTCGATATTCCGGACGTCCTGCAAGAACGTTTGCGAGCGTGCTTTTGCCGGATCCGTTCGGACCCATGATGGCGTGGACTTCGCCCGCATTTACTTTCAGATTAATCCCTCTGAGAATTTCTTTTCCCTCAACGGACGCATATAGGTTTTTAGCTTCTAACATTTCTTTCCTTCTATTGCTGATTACTAACAGCTAATGGCTAGTTGCCACTTTTACCCCACACTTCCTTCGAGGCTCATGCTCAATAACCGAGTCGCCTCGACCGCGAATTCCATGGGAAGCTGTTGAAACACTCGTTTGCAATAACCGTTGACGATCAATCGAACTGCGTCCTCGGTAGATATTCCTCTTTGGTTCAAATAAAAAATCTGATCCGCACCGATCTTTGATGTTGTGGCTTCGTGCTCGACCTGGGCGGTCGGGTTATTCGTTTCAAGGTACGGGAACGTATGCGCACCGCATTTGTCGCCGATGAGAAGCGAGTCGCACTGCGAATAATTCCTTGCGTTCTCGGCTTTCTTCGTGATTCTAACCTGCCCGCGGTAGCTATTGTTGCTTCGTCCTGCAGAAATGCCCTTCGAGATGATCGTGCTCTTTGTGTTCTTTCCAATGTGAATCATCTTCGTGCCGGTATCTGCCTGTTGCAGGTTGTTGGTCATCGCGACGGAATAAAACTCTCCGACAGAGTTATCGCCCTGCAGAATGCAGCTCGGGTATTTCCAGGTGATCGCAGAGCCAGTCTCGACCTGCGTCCATGAGATCTTAGAATTCACGCCGCGGCAAGCACCGCGTTTCGTTACAAAATTGTAAATTCCGCCTTTGCCATCTTTGTCGCCGGGGTACCAGTTCTGCACAGTTGAATATTTTATTTCAGCATTATCGAGAGTCACGAGTTCGACGACCGCTGCATGAAGCTGGTTTGTATCCCGAATCGGAGCCGTGCAGCCCTCGAGGTAACTTACGTAACCCCCTTCTTCCGCGACGATCAACGTTCTCTCGAATTGTCCGGTTTCGGAAGCGTTGATGCGGAAATATGTCGAAAGCTCCATGGGACATCTCACACCTTTCGGCACATACGCAAACGACCCATCGCTGAAAACGGCAGAGTTCAAAGAAGCGAAGAAATTGTCCGTGTATGGAACGACGGTCCCCAAATATTTCTTGACAAGGTCTGGATGATTTTGAAGTGCCTCCGACATTGAGCAGAATATGATTCCAAGCTCGCTCAGTTTTTCCTTAAATGTCGTTGCGACTGAAACGCTGTCGAAAACCGCATCCACGGCAACACCAGCAAGTTGTTTCTGTTCTTCGAGAGGAATCCCGAGTTTCTCGAACGCTTGCAGCAAACTTGGATCGGCATCGCTTAGATTGTTGAGCTTGGGTTTCTTCTTTGGCGCGGCGTAATAGATAATGTCCTGATAATTGATCGGGCCGTATTTCACGTTCGACCAATGCGGCTCTTTCATAGTCAGCCAATACTTGTAGGCTTTCAATCGCCATTCGAGCATCCACTCAGGTTCGCGCTTCTTCTCCGAGATCAGCCTGATAACATCTTCGCTCAGGCCCTTTGGAATTTTGTCTTCCTCCACATCCGAGACGAAGCCGTACTTATATTCTGTGTTCGCCAGTTTTTCGACTACGTCGTTGCTCATCTTCCCAACGCCTCTTGCTTTGAATCCGATTTCATTTTCATTGCGTTCATATCTTAACTAATCTGGATTTAAAAGTCAAGATTGAGAGACATGACAGAATCGTCGTTTTTTTAGTTTTTGAAGACTTCTGCGTCATCTTGTGGCTTAGCTCTATGTTGACAATCCGGTCTTTGGGTTGTAAGATAAGTGGAATGATTTGGTCGGTAGCGAAACTCAAAACGGGCAATTCGAAAACCTGAAAGGAGCAACTGTGGGTACAGCAGCGTCATTTGACAGAAAGATATTGTCCATAATGTTTGTCGGGCTTCTTCTGAGTGTTTCCTCAGGATATGCCGTGGGGAATGTCAAGACAAAGTACAAAGTGAATCCTATTATCCCGCAGAAAGTGAAATCGTTCTTCCCGGATGAAGTACGTTTGCTGGACGGTCCGTTCAGACATGCAATGGAAATGGATTCGGCATACGTGCTTAGTCTGGAGCCCGATCGGCTGCTTAGTTGGTTTCGCAAGGAGGCGGGTCTGCCACCGAAAGCTCCAGTGTATGGTGGCTGGGAGTCATCAGGTTTGGCTGGGCACACTCTTGGACATTATCTTTCCGCGTGTTCTAGGATGTATCTGGATACGGGCGACAAGAGATTTCTTGAGCGCGTCAACTACATTGTGAACCAGCTGGACTCCTGCCAGATGTCGAATGGGGATGGTTACGTCGCTGCCATTCCGGACGGCAAAAGTATTTTCGGAAGAGTGTCGCGCGGAGAAATAAGTTCAGAACATGGCATGGACGGATGGGCACCGTGGTACACCATACACAAGCTCATGGCCGGTTTACGCGACAGTTATTTGTATTGTGGAAATGATGAGGCAAAAACAGTGATGGCGCGTCTTGCCGGCTGGGTTTACGAAACAACCAAGAATCTCAGCTATGCTCAGTGGCAAATAATGCTCAATGTTGAATACGGCGGAATAAACGAGGTGCTGGCGGACGCCTATGCCATATCCGGTGACAAGAAGTATCTTGAAACGGCGCGCAAATTCTACGACAACCGCGTACTGAAGCCACTTTCCGAACAGCATGACGATCTGGATGGTTTTCATGCGAATACGCAATTCCCAAAAATCATCGGACTCGAAAGGATCTATGAGTTAACCGGTGACACGATGCTGGACGCGACGGCGAAATTCTTTTGGCAAACTGTCGTGTACCATCATTCTTATGTGACGGGTGGGAACAGCGATGGAGAATTCTTCGGGCCGCCGGATTCTCTTAATGACTACCTGAACTATAACACCACCGAATCGTGCAATACCTGCAATATGCTGAAGCTAACTCGGCATTTGTTCTTCCATGATCCAAGACCGGAGTACGCGGATTATTACGAGCGCGCGGTGTGGAATCATATACTATCGTCCCAGAATCCTCAGGATGGGATGATGTGCTACTACATTTCGCTGGAGCCGGGAGGGCACAGAACATACAATACGCCCTTTAATGATTTCTGGTGCTGCACCGGAACTGGAATAGAAAACCATACGCGGTATAACGACAATATTTATTTCCATGATGACTCATCCTTGTACGTAAATCTGTTTATTGCTTCGGAATTGAATTGGATCGAAAAAGGAATCAATGTTCGGCAGGAAACAAACTTCCCCGAGTCCGGGGTCGTGAGGTACGTTTTGACGTGTAAGAAGCCTGTGCACCTGTCGCTAAAGATTCGTCATCCGTTCTGGGCGACAAAAGAATTCACGATTAAGATCAACGGCAAGCCCGTTGAATTGCAGACCAAGCCACAAAGTTATGCAACGCTCGATCGCGTGTGGAAGAATGGCGATGTTATTGAGTTGGATATAGGTCTGTTCCTTCGAACCGAATCTATGCCCGACAATCCAAACCGAATCGCGGTGTTTTACGGACCGATACTTCTTGCTGGCGATCTCGGGTCTGTGGGAGATACTTCTCGAATACCGGCGCTCGTGACGAACATGCAACCCGTATCGGAATGGCTCGAACCAGTGCAGGGCAAACCGCTGACATTCATGACGAAAAATGTCGGAAGTCCCAAAAATGTGGAGATCGTTCCTTTCTATAAATTATATAACAGGAGGTATTCTGTTTATTGGGATCTTTACACCGATAAGAGCTGGCAGGCAGAACAAGCTGAAGAACAGCAAGAGTTGGAGGAAGAGAGAAACCTCGATGCCCGCACAATCGACGCGGTGGCAATAGGAGACTCGGTCAACGAGCACAAGCATGAGTTAGCGGGCGAAAACACATTCTCGGGGGAGTTAATGGGCAAACCGTGGGTGGACGCAACCTGGAACGGATGGTTTTCATTCAAGTTAAAAGTGGACCCTGATACGTTGAATGATCTTGTCGTGACTTATTGGGGGAGCGAACCGCTGAGAGGAAAGTTCGACATCATGGTCGATACGGAAAAAGTTGCGACAAAAACTCCGTCAGTGATTAAAACGGGAAGATTTTTTAATGTAGAATACCTGCTGCCGGATTCGCTCTTAAAAAGAAATGCTGGCGTCACAATCAAGTTCCAAGCCCCGCCGATAGGTGCGGCCGGCGGTGTATTTGGTGTCAGGATTGTGAAGCGTTCGTTTAAACAGTGAAGGCGGGAGATTCTATTTCCGTTTTGTTTGGAATCTCATTCACCGTTGATCCCGAGAAACTTTCACGGTGCTAGATTAAATTAGTTTTGTATTGGCCCGATTTTTTTGATAACAAGATTTGTGAATTCATGGAGGAGTACGTAATGCAAAAAGGATTCTATCTGCTCGTTGTTGTAACGCTTAGTATTGTGCCCACGACAGTTGCCCAAGAGAAACATCCAATTACTGTCGAAGACATGTGGAAAATCGGAAGGGTATCGGATCCGCAGGTGTCGCCCGACGGAAAAACAATAGCTTATGTAATCACAAATTACGATATGGATGAAAATAACGGAGTGAGCCAGATTTTCCTTGTTTCGATTGACGGAAAGGACGTTCACGAATTTAATACGGGAATGAAATCGAGCAGCGATCCAGTTTGGTCGCCTGACGGGAAGAAGATTGCATTCGTGGCGGAAGACACTAACGGTGTGTCTCAGGTGTATGTCTGCGCCGTAGGCGCATCAGCCTCCGGCCGAGAAGACACTATTGGCTCACCAGCCAAGATTACTAATATTGCTCTCGGCGCAAGCGGACTTCTCTGGTCGCCTGATGGGAACTACATCGCTTTCGCTTCCGATGTGTTTTCGGGCTCCAAGAGTGATTTGGAAAATGCTGCACGAGAGAAGGAACTTGAGAAAGGGCAAGTCAAGGCAAAAATTTTTACGACCCTTCCTTACAGGGTGTGGAATCACTGGAAAGACGGTAAGCGAAGCCATTTGTTTGTTATCGGTTTGGAAAGTGGTGCGATCAGGGACCTGACGCCCGGTGATTATGACACACCTCCGATCGATCTCGGCGGAAGGTTGGATTATGCTTTTTCACCAGACAGCACTGAGCTCTGCTACGTCAAAAACACCGACAGAATAATAGCAGCGAGCACCAACAATGATTTATTCACAGTGAGTATATTTGGCGGTGAAGCTAAACGAATTACCACAAATGAATCCAATGACAACCAGCCGCTGTATTCCCCCGATGGACGTTACATCGCATATCGTGCACAATTGGTTCCGGGTTTCGAGTCAGACCGATCAAGACTGATGTTGTACGACATGAAAGGGGGCGACATAATAAATCTTACTGACAAATTCGAACTGTCGGTTGATGAAGTTATTTGGTCTCCGGATAGCAGGACCCTCTATTTCAACGCTGACGACCAGGGCTACCATAATATTTTTCAAGTCGACGCAACAACCGGCACAGTTCAAAAGATCACCGAAAACTCGACCAACACAGAACTCGGGATTACACCAGACGGAAAAGATCTCATCTTCCTCCGCCAGTCGGTAACACATCCGAATGACATTTATGAATTAGATCTTGAAACTCGCGGAGTGACTCAGCTCACCCATACGAACGACTCACTCCTTGCACAGCTTGATATGAATCCGTGGGAATCTTTCTGGTTTGATGGAGCAGGTGGGACGAAGGTAGAAGGCTTCTTTATCAAGCCGCCGCGCTTTGATCCGCGAAGACAATATCCAATGGTTTACCTTGTTCACGGCGGACCGCAGGGGCAATGGATGGATGAATTTCATTACAGGTGGAATGCCGAACTCTTTGCTGCTCCAGGTTACTTTGTGGTCATGGTCAATCCACGCGGCTCAACAGGTTACGGACAGAAGTTCACCGATGAAATTAGCGGCGACTGGGGCGGGAAAGTCTTCACCGACCTGATGGATGGCGTCGAATACTTTACGAGTCATTATCCTTTTGTTTACAAAGACAGAATTGCCGCTGCCGGCGCTTCCTACGGTGGATTCATGATGAATTGGATGGAAGGACATAATGATAAGGGAGTATTTAAATGTTTTGTGAGCCACGATGGGATGTACGACGCCGCAAGCATGTTCGGATCGACTGAAGAATTGTGGTTTCCGCTTTGGGAATTCAAGGGAACGCCGTGGTCCAATCCTGAATTTTACAGGAAATGGTCGCCGAGCAGTTACGTCCAAAATTTCAAAACGCCGATGCTTGTAATTCACAGCCAGAACGATTTCCGCCTTGATGTCAGTCAGGGATTTCAGTTATTCACGGCACTTCAGATGCAGGGTGTACCATCCGAGATGTTGTATTTCCCGAATGAATATCACTTTGTCACGAAGCCGCAGGACTCGCGGCTGTGGTACGATACTGTGCTTGGCTGGATCGGTAGATATATTGGCAATTGACGGGTCATCGTTGTTTTGCATTTTTATTAGAATACTAAACGGTGTGTCTTCCCTTTTTCCGGACAGAGCACAATTCTTAATAAGGAAGGAATCCTGAATATGTTTCTTGCAGATCAAAGCATTGACGCTTCAAAGATAATCCAGCTAATGATTTCACCCGCGGTGATGATCAGTGCCTGCGGACTCCTGCTTCTCGGGGCAAATAACAAATACTCGAGCGTGCTAAATCGGATAAGGCTCATCAACGATGAAAAACGACGACTCATTTTGAAAGCTGCTGATCGCAGCTTCACTCCGGAAGAAAGTTTGCGTCTTGAAAGCACCGCACGACAGTTAAAACACCTGAACATGCGGGCAAAATTAGTCCGCAATTGCGTGTTGAGTTACACAATCGCGGCAGCATTCTTTGTAATAACGTCGCTGTTGATTGGGCTTGCGATGTTTCTCGAGAATCCCGCGAGTGGAAAAGGTCCTGTCGAAATCCATTATATTTCGACCGCATCATTTCTCGTGGGGATGATAATGGTTTTTGTAGGAGTAATATTCGGCGTTCTGGAATCGAGGAAAGGCTATGAAATCGTCCAGTTGGAAATTAATGCCGAGCAGTGAAATCCGGATGCAAGTTATAGAAACCACCTAAAAGGAAAAACATGTCGGTAGGTGCAGACTTTATAAGCGCGGAAAAATCTCAGACCATTAAAAGTTAGGAGGCATCATGGCAGCGGTAGTATTTGACATCGAGACTTCCGGCTTTATGCCGGAGGAATTTGATAACGCGGAGATCGATTATCTGATGAAAGGAGCGGAAAAAGAAGAGAACGATGAAAAACGTCAACAGATGAGAGATGAGCTGATAAAGCAATTGAATCTCTGGCCGTTGACCGCCAGAGTTGTGGCGATTGCTCTCTTGAATGTCGAGTCGGAAAACGGCATTTCGCTCTATGTCGCCGATGAGGAATCCGAAGTTGAAAAGAAAGATGGTGACAAGACTTATCTTTATATCAGCGGAGATGAAAAAAAGATCCTGGAGAAATTCTGGGAATATATCATCCGGTTCGATGACTTCGTTACTTTCAACGGCAGAAGCTTTGACTGTCCTTTTCTAATGCTTAGATCCGCGGTGCTCGGAATCAGACCGACGCGAGATCTTATGATGGGAAGCCGCTACCAGGCTCCTCATCACGTTGATCTATTGGAAGAGCTGACCTACCATGGAACAACCAGAAAATTCAATCTTGATTTCTATTGCAAATCGTTCGGCATCGAAAGCCCCAAGTCGCACGGCATCACCGGATACGACATCAACGACTATTTCAGGGCCAAGCGGTTCAGCGAAATTGCCGAATACTGTCTCGGCGATGTAAAAGCGACGGCTCAACTTTACGGAAAATGGAAGGAATTCCTCGCCGGAATAAAATGGCAGGGCTGACGGAACAACAAAAGAAAGCTCTCAATTTAGAGAAACACATTTCAGTTACGGCGAACGCTGGTTCCGGAAAAACACTCGTGCTTACGGAGCGTTACATCGAAGCCGTCAGGAGCGGTGTCGATGTCCAACAGATTCTTTGTCTGACATTTACTGAGAAGGCGGCGCTGGAGCTCAAGGAAAAAATCGGGGCCAAATTCAGTTCTGAGATTGCGGCAAGAAGAAATTCGGGCGAAGGTCATCTCAAGACGATCGGAGACGCGAGAAGCAAGATGCTGGAAGCAAACATCAGCACGATCCATTCGTTTTGTTCACAGGTACTGAAAGAGTTTCCTGTCGAAGCGGGCATCGATGCTAACTTCAAGGTGCTGGAAGATTTCGATTCGGCCACCTTGAAGGAAGAAGCTTGTGATCGCGCCATCAGGGAGGCATTGGCTGAAGAAAGAACGAGCCATGGTCGCGCGTTTGACCTTCTCGTGCGGCTCGGCTATAAACGGACTCTTGCGCTATTAGTTGACTTGCTCAACAGCCGTGAGAAAATCGAGCACATAAAAGTCAGGGGACACGAGCTTCTTCTAAAAGAGGACGTGGTTCTGGAACATTGGAGGAGTTTGTCGGAAGCAGTTGTCAGGATCGCACGAGAGAATGTGAAGTTGAGAAAAGGTGTGCCCTCGGCGGAAATTGAGAGAATTGAAAACTCTCTCAAGGATGACGGGGACCTCAAAAGCCCGCTCGCGGATCTTCTTCAGAGAATACTTACGAAGGAGGGCGCACCCCGCAAGAGAGAAGCGGAAATTGTTAATGGCGGCGCTTATTCACGGGAAACCGCCCTTTCCATTCTTGCAACCGTGCAAAAATCGCTTGAAGATTTCTCTCCGTCCAGGAGAAAAGTTTCGGACTATTTCTTCCTTCTTCAAACACTGATGGACTTGTTCGAAAAGAGCGTTGCACATTACGACAGCAAGAAAGTTTCGATGAGTGCGCTCGACTTCGATGACCTGCAGATCAAAACAATGCAACTCTTGCGAAAAAATGAAAGCGTCCGCTCTGCGCTTGCTTCCCGATTCAAGCACATCATGGTCGATGAATTTCAGGACACGAATTTTTTGCAACATGATATCTTCTTGAATCTCATCGACAACTTCTCTGGTGAGGTAAAGCTTTTTGTTGTTGGCGATCCGAAGCAGTCTATCTATCGTTTTCGTAATGCACAGGTCGAAGTCTCCGTGCAAACCGAGAAAGAAATTTCAGGTCTAGAAAACGGAACTGCAGTTCCACTCCTCGAGAGTTTTCGCATGAATTCCCAACTGGCGTCCTTCGTGAACGAAGTGTTCTCGAAAGCCATGATAAAGAACCCTCTCATGGAGCTGGTCGAATTCCCTTCATCTCTTCAGACTGAGTATAAACCGCTAATTCCACAACGCCCTGAAGGAGCAGAGCCGACGGTTGAAATCTTCCTGGCTGGCGGGAAAATGGGCAAAGAGGCTACTGAGGAGGTGCCTGACACTTCATCCGGGCTTACTTTGGGTGAACAACAGGCACTGTTCGTTGCCTCGCGGATAAAAGGGATGGTAGAGGGAAAGGAACTCCTAAAAGACGTCAAGTCCGTCAGATTGCATCAACCTGGCGAGATCAATGAACTGAACGAAGAAAGGCAAATCAATTACGGAGACATTGCCATTCTTCTCAGGAGCCGTTCTCGACTTGAAATTCTTGAGAAAGCTCTCAACAAAAAGGACGTACCATATTCTGTAAGTTCAGGAATCGGCTTTTATTCGGCGCAAGAAATTTTTGATCTCACGAACTACTTGACATTCCTTCTCGACAACAATGCGGACATCAGCCTACTGACTGTAATCCGCTCGCCGTTCTTCGGGATTTCCGAAGACGAGCTGTTCAGAGCTTCTCTTTGCAAAGGAGAAACGTTCTTTGAGAAGTTCCAATTATTTTCCGATTCTGAAGATGCTTCCGACGAAGTAAAGTACGCCGTGTCGGTGCTGGCCGATGAAATCCAGCTTGCTCACCGGTTTACGATCCCGCAGTTGATAAACCGAATTCTTGAACGAACAGGTTGGCTCGGGGCTTACCGAATGTCGGTGACCGGCGGACAGCGGATCGCAAACATGAGGAAGCTGCTCAGCATTGCGAGGGAGTTTGAAGGACGCGGCTTCAACAACCTTTACGATTTTGTAGAGCGCTTGAAATTTTTGAAAGACACAGCGCGTGAAGGTCAAGCTGCAGTTGAAGAGACAGCCGAGGTTGTGAAAATAATGACGATTCATGCCGCGAAAGGACTCGAATTCCCGGTGGTGATTGTGCCATTTTGTGATATGAAGACTTACAGGCAGGGGAACCTCATAGTCAATGATCAGGTCGGCGTGTTACCGTTCATCAACAATGAAGTTCCCGCTGAGCTGTCTCTCTACCAAAGGTTCGAGAAGCAAAACGAGCAGGCAGAAATCACTCGACTGTTTTATGTAGCATGCACCAGGGCGAGGGATAAGCTCATCCTGACCACTTCACCAACCAGGCTGGATGCACGGGGCGCAAATTCCTTTGCGGATATACTCTCGAAGTCTTTCGATATATCTTCTCCACCGGAATCGGGCTACTATGAATATCCCGAGGGCAAAATCCAGAATCTTTGCTGAAAACCCAAGTGTGCACGATGAATGGAAGAGCGAAGGACAGAGAAGGGAAAACGAAAGATCGACCAAAACTGCTTCGACTGGCAGAGTTTTTCTCGATCCCATACCTGCCGATATTGATGGTGAAATATATTCCGCAACCCTTTTACAGACTTTCAATCTCTGTCCCACCAAATATTTTCTCAAATACCGTCTCGGGATGCCGGCTTCCGGCATTCAGTCTTCAAGTTCCGCCGGCAATCTAGATGATTATGACGATTCGATCCTTTCATCGGTGAGGGGCGAAATAATTCATGCAGTCCTGCACGATCTTCTGGAGAGAAAGAAGCACGATGAAGCCAATATCGTCAGGGCATCCGAGCATGCCATAGCCTCACGATTCGGTAATTCATTAAGCGAGAAAGAAACAAAGAAAATTCTAAGCCAAGTGGTGAAGAATTCCCAAAATGCAATTTCTACCCTGCAGAGCATTTTGAAAACCGGGAGGCTGCATTTAGAGAAAACAATTACCAGAAAATTCGGAAGTGACTATCTCGCGGGTACGCTGGATTTGCTGGTCGAAGACGAAAACGGTTTTCACGTCTTCGATTACAAGACCAACCGGCTCGATAAAGGAACAGAGAAGATCTATTCTGACTATGAAATCCAGATGAAGTTCTACGCATCCCTTTGCAGCCGGCTAAAACCTGCCTTGAACGAAGCTGGAATGCCGGAGCAAAAGTTCTTCGATGTCACGATCATTTTTACGCGTGAAGCTGGAAAGTGCTTGACAAAAATTTATTCGCGGAGAGAGATTGAAGCCTTTGAGAGTGATCTTGAGATGATGATTCGAAAAATAAAAGCTATTGAACCGGTTGACGGTCTTTATCCTCCCGCTGACGACTCGACTTTGCCGACATCTACACCTCACTGCAGCGAGTGCGAGTATTTCATTGCGTCTCCACAAGGCGGGTGCTTGATGAAAAGGAAATAGACTCGATATTTCAAGGGTTGATTTCATTCATCAATTCCTTTCTGTTGAGCGTACCACTTTGCCGTTGAAAGATTAGAAATGTGTAACGAGGTGCGGAGCTTGTCTTCTTCTCTCGGGGATCGCCTCAAGTACTTGCGGAAATTTTCCCCGAAGGCCAGCGGTCATTAATCGCTTTCGTCATCGACTTCTTGTTATCGACACCTCCCTTTTTTATATTATCAGCACAAATTCAACGATGACAAGGACTTCCCCAACCATTCGCTCCAGCTACGATAGGTATTTGTACCCTATCCCGCTCGGGTTGGTGATCTGGCTGTCATTCATGATTCTTGGCTGTGCTGGATCGTCGCCTCGATTTGCATCGGGAAATAACGGGAACTCGGGTAATGTACCGCGGTTTACGTGCGACCAGACGCCTGCCGAACTGCAGGTTGAAGAAGGCGAAGCAAAAGCCGAAGATGATCATCGCGTCAGCACGGAAAAGATGAAATCGGAGATTGACAGAATTGAAAAAGCACCAGCCGCAAACGCTGCCGGGACCGCACGCGACAAGATGATGGAAGTGATATTATCATACATGGGGACGCCGTACAGAATTGGAGGTTATGACCATTCAGGAATGGATTGCTCCGGTTTCTCAATGGTGGTATTCAACTCTGCGTTCGGCATCGCACTCCCACATTCCGCGCTGGAACAGGCGTCACTCGGAAACGGGGTTTCGAAGGATGCTTTGAATACGGGAGACTTAGTTTTCTTCAAGACGGTGCCTGACAGGATAAGTCATGTTGGGATCTATTTAGGCGATAATCTTTTCGCGCATGCGAGCGTGACACAGGGCGTGACAATCTCGTCACTTGAGAGCACCTACTACCAACGCCGTTATGCCGGCGCAAAGAAAATTCTTTGAATGGACATCTCCAATGGCATTTAGCAACTTAGACGAGTTCATCCAATTTCTAAAGAAGAAGCATGAGCTGATCGTCATTGACACGGAGGTCGATCCAAACCTGGAGATAACCGAGATCGTTGATCGCGTCGTGAAATCAGGCGGCCCCGCGCTTCTGTTTACAAATGTGAAAGGAAGCGAAATTCCGCTTGCGATTAATTTGTTTGGCACCAAGCAGCGCATGGCGTGGTCGCTCGGCGTGGAAAACGTGGATCAGATTGGCGAGAGGCTTTCGGAGATGCTCACTATCAAGGTCCCGGAATCGATCCTCGGCAAAATAGCAATGATGCCGAAGCTCCTGGAGCTCGGAAAATTTCCGCCGAAAATTGTTAAGAAGGCGCCGTGCCATGATGTGGTGGTCGGCGAGAAGGAAGTCGACCTTTACAGGCTACCGATCACAAAATCCTGGCCGCAGGACGGCGGCTTCTATATATTGTTCGGGCAGGTTGTAACAAAGGATCCTGAAACTGGAGCTCGCAACATGGGACTTTACCGGCTGCAGGTACTCGGCAAAAACACGACTGCTATGCATTGGCAGCGGCACAAGGGCGGAGCGGCGCATTTCAGGAAGGCAAAAGAAAAGGGGATGAAGCGTCTCGAGGTAGCCGTCGTCATCGGATCTGATCCTGCCACGATGTACAGTGCGGGCGCACCGCTTCCGGAGAACATCGAGGAATATCTGTTTTCTGGTTTTCTAAGGAAAGAACCGGTTGAACTCGTGAAGTGCAAGACTGTTGACCTGGAGGTCCCCGCTCAATCAGAAATTGTTCTTGAAGGATACATTGACACGGAAGAAGAACTGCGCTTGGAAGGACCATTCGGCGACCACACTGGATTCTATTCGCTGGCGGATTATTATCCGGCGTTCCACGTTACAGCTATCACAACTCGCAAGAAACCGGTATTCGTCTCGACGGTTGTCGGCCAGCCGATAATGGAAGACGACTGGATGGGATATGCGACGGAAAGAATCTTTCTCCCGCTCGCGAAACTCGTGATTCCGGAAATTGTCGATTACCACATGCCATTTGAGGGAATTTTTCACAATCTGGTCTTTGTCTCGATAGACAAACAATATCCGGGTCATGCCTTTAAGGTTATGAACGGTCTTTGGGGGATGGGGCAAATGATGTTTGCGAAAGTCATCGTTGTGGTTGACAAAGACGTGAACGTGCAGAACATTTCCGAAGCATGGTGGTACGCACTCAATAATATCGATCCGCAGCGAGATGTCATCTTTACGAAAGGGCCGGCTGATGTGCTGGATCATTCTGCTCAGCATTTCAGCTTCGGATCAAAAATGGGAATAGACGGCACACGCAAGTGGGCGGACGAAGGATTTGTGCGTCCCTGGCCTGATAAAATTGTGATGTCGGAGAAGATTAAAAGATTAGTGGACTCAAAGTGGAAATCTTATGGCTTATAAATTTCAAATTCTTAATTTTGCATTTTCAGTCAAACATCAGAACATAATGCGGTGGATGAAAAGAGACCTCCGGAAGATTTTTTCTACATCGATGGGGCTATTCATTATTCCATTCATCTTTCTTCTCTCGTCCTGTTCGAAGAAGCCCGCCGAGCTGTACAGCGACGGAATGAAATCGTTTGCTGCCGGCAATTATGAGAAGGCAGAAGAAAATTTTGCCGACGGGATAAAAAAGGGCGTGCAAACGGATTCACCTCGAAGAAGCGACAGCCTTTACGCTGGATTTGTAGCGGCAAATTTAGTCACAGGGAAATATGCGGAGATCAACGCGGCTTATAATGATTTCACGGACGGGATTCATAATTCGCTTGTCAAGATGTATGGTGAAAGAGCCATGAAGACGGTCGGGATTGCTAAGGAGATAATTCCCTACAAAACCGGTGGCGGAAATCAATTGCCGCCAGATTTTCCGCAAACGGTGGTGATTCAGGAAATCGCTGATCGGCAGGGGTTTTTTACGGTCAAACAGCAAGTCGATGCCGTCATCAAGAAGTGATTGACTTCGACGGTCAATGCGGGTGCTCAGCGTTTGGTCGCCGGAAGACTCCCCAGGATGGACCGCCGCATAAGTTTTTGTTTTTGCCAGAAATTTGCTCGAAACTTATTTTGCATAGCGGCGAGCTGGACTGAATCAGGAAAGAGGATTGAGGCTAATCAAAGTTAAATCTGGAATACCGGAGTAATCAAAGATGATAATGCCGATATATTTGTACGGAACGAGAGTGTGGGATGGTCCCGCCAAGAAAGTCACAAAGTTCGATGATCATCTTGTAGGCCTAATTAGAGATATGTTTGAGACGATGCACAATGCCGACGGCATCGGTCTGGCTGCAAACCAGGTGGGACTGCAGTTATCGCTAGCGGTAATTGATATCTCAGTGATGGAAAACTACAAGAGGGAAAAGCCGCTTGTTGTAATTAATCCTGAGATTCTGGAATCGAGCGGCGAACGCATCATGGAGGAAGGATGTTTAAGTGTGCCGGGAATACGCGACGATGTGAACCGTGCAGACTCAATCAAAGTCAAATTCACGAATGGAAATTTTGAGCGGATTGAAACCGAGCTATCAGGGATGTGGGCACGCGTGTTCCAGCATGAGTATGATCACCTCCAGCAGAAATTCTTCGTCAACCGGTTGTCCGGCGTGAAAAGACAAATACTCAAGCCGAAACTCTCGAAGGTCAAGAGAGGAGAGGTTCATACCGAGTATCCCGTGTTCTCGGCTGTTGATGAGAAGGAAAAGAAGTAGCGTTTGAACTCGAATAAGCTCCAAACAAAAACAAGATTCTAATCGTGAGAGTAAATCGCTGTTAGTTTTGACGTTTTTATTTGTGTGTTGAAATTCGTCTGGAATTTAGTGTTTGAGATTTGGATCTCGTCAACCCAGTTGTTGCTTCTCTTCGCTACCCTTCCAAGAAAATAAAAATCATGTGCCACCTTTTGCCAGTTTATAATTTCCGTCCTTAGAATCTTGCACGAACACGAATCTCAGCTTGAGTGAGTCGTAGTACCAGACTTCATAAGGGGCTGAGCTGGCTGCCGGTCCAGACCTGAGACCGTTGGAGTAATTTTCGATTCGGTCCGGCTTTCCATATAGAATATACATTCTCCCACGGTCCGTCTCCCAACCAGACATTGGTGTCATTCCAAACTGCTCGTTTGCAGCTTCAACCCTTTTGTAGAACTCTTTTTCCATCGCATCGGCGAAGGCTGTGTCGCCTCGTGACCGCGCGAGCCAGAAATCTTTCAGCTCTTTCTCCCTCTCCTGGCCGCTTGCCTTTTTCAACGAGTCGAATCTTCCCGTCGTCATTATGTAAACGAGAGGCCCGGTCTCGCGGTTGAGTTCAGCTAACGCTGGGAGAAGTTTATTTCGTGGTATTCTGAACGAAGTCTCGGCAAAGTCATTTCCGACTGAAACTCGAAGATCATAAGTCGCTGCTGTGAGATTGCCGACCGCCACCGGCAACCGGTAATATTGAACTCGCAATATCTGACTCAGTTCGTAAACAGTATCGATAAATGTCGGTGCTTCCGTAGATTTTGCTACCAAATGAAGTGAAATCTTTATCGGAACATTTTTAGAAGTTACGTAGAAATCCGCAAAAGCCTTGGAGCTCTTTACGAGTCCCAAAGCCGTTGTATCCGATGAGTCACGAACCACGACATCACTTATACTGACGGAGTCATGGAAAAAGTCCTTAAGATCGTATTCGATTTCTTTTAAGGAGGTAATGTTTGTGTTTAAGTCGAGAAGTCTGAATGCCATGAAGTACTTCCCGGGTGTTACAACTATCCTGTCTCTAAGTGAGTCGAACGTATTAACCGAAAATGTCTGAGAATATTTTGCTGCGGTCAATTGACGATCAAAAATCTTGGCGTAGCGGCTTTCTGACATCCCCTTTTCCGAGTACAGGTTTATCGAAAGCTGGTAGTGAGCAGTGTAAGAAGAATCTGTCCTCACAAAGATTAAGTTGTCGTATCGAATCCGAATGTACAAATCGGCTACGCTCGAGTCCGGATTCGAGTATGGAAAACTCACGACAAAGAAATCAAATTTTGGGCTGGAAAGAGCATTCTCCGTTGAAGGCACCGACATTTTGCTCCGCGACGCGCAGCCTGCGATCACAAAGGCAACAGCCATGAGGACCATAATAATTCCCACGCACCTATCGTTCTTTCGCATCTTTGCCTTTTCCGTTGTCTGAAGGGCTCCTATCGGAGAATACATCTGATGCTTCCAAAATTTTCTCGATCGTGATTATACCCTTGAGCCTACCATTATCCTCCACCGGGGCGACGGTAACATGCGCAGCTCGCATGGCGGTCAGAGCGTCTGCCGCACTCTCATCAGGTGCTATAACAGGAAAACTCTTTCTCGTGATCTCTCCAACTTTTTTCTCATGCAATCGGTGGTGCAGAGACTCGATGACTGCGGACCTGGTAAGAACGCCAACAAATATTCCTTCGCTTACTACAGGGAAATCATTCTGAAAAGTGTGCAAGGATTTTTCCACCACTGCGGTTAGCGGCTCATCCGGCGAGATGGTTCTGAAATCTGTGATCATCAATTCGCTGACTGAAATCTTTTCAAGCTTCGACGAAAGGGCTGCGGCTTCCGATTCTGAGCTTGCCCCGCTGAAAACGAAGATACCAACGAGAATAAGCCACCAGTTGTAGAAGAATCCCGCGACGATAAACCCAATCGCGAACAGTTTTCCCACGTCTGCCGCAAGTCTGGTCGCTTCGAGATATTCTCTTTTCATTGCCAGGATACCGCGAAGAATTCGCCCGCCGTCCATCGGGTAAGCAGGGATAATGTTAAATAGTCCCAGCATTACATTTGCCCAGAATAGATCGACAACGGTCCTTCCACTCTGAAGCGAGATTTGGGAGAACTGAAGAGAAGGGTCGAGGGACTTTCCGAAGAGCAGAAGAATTCCCGCGATCAGGAGATTTGAGACCGGTCCCGCAATTGTTATTCCGACTTCCTTGACCGGGTCGCGAGGAATCTCGTTGATTTGAGATACGCCTCCGATGGGCAACAGAATTATCGATGTGATTGTAAGCCCATACGATTTTGCTACGAGGCTGTGCGCGAGCTCATGGAAAAGGACGCACACAAAAATCAAGGCCCAGAAAATAACGCTGTGAAAACCTGCCTCGGGACCAAGAATCGTAGATTCAACATACCATATAAATGCAAGCAGGAGAAGAAAAGTGTAATGCACTCTTATCGGAATATTGAACAGCCTACCGACCGGAAACGACCATCGCATTCAAGTCTCGTCTATTCTTCCGAAGGAATCCATAGCAGAATTTAAATCTCATTCATAGAAATGACAAGAAATCCGATTGATTTCTTACTGATTTACGTAGTGTGAACGCGAACCAACACTTTGACAAATAGTCCATTAGCTTGGTTTAGCACCGGGAATGAAAGTCTCCCGGAAACTGGCGCTTTTTTCTATGACATGAAAAATTTTTAATGTAACCAAATGTCTCAGATGTCGTCTAAACAAGTAGCCAGCACTCAAAAGAAGGAACCTACCTAGAATGCCTCCTTCTACCCGCCCCTGCCCGGGGCGGGTTTCTTTTTATGTGGCAAACCTTGCAAAGGTTCAGAACTTTCGGAAGGTCTCATCTCTCATTATTAATGAATCCCATAAGCTGTTCAAGATAGGCTCTTCCGCCTTTTTCGAGAACGTCAACATGTCCCGCATTGGGAACTACAAGGAGGCGCGCATTCTTGCCAAGTTTCACCAGTTGCAGCGAGTATTCTCTTTTCACCGACCGGTCGTTCTCACCATGAACGATAAGGATGGGCGCGTTGGCTTTTTGTATACTGCTTGCGGGTGAGACTTCGGACGCCTTGAAGTTTGCGATATGTTCGGCTCGTTTGAGAACGAGCTTCAAGAGAGTTTTGCTTTTGATTCCTATTTTTCGCGCCTGATGATCTAACGCGATGGAAAAAAGATCGTAGAATGGCGCGACAGCAATCACCCTTGTTACCCTCTTGTCGATAGCAGCAGTCTGGATCGCAATTGCCGCACCCATGGATACTCCGAGAAGCGTTATTTCCGTTGCAGGTGTGTCGCGCTTGATCTTATCTATCAAAGTCACGACGTCGTTTTTTTCAAAGAAGCCGAACGTGCAATAGTCTCCTTCGCTGTCACCGTGTCTTCGCATGTCGATCAGGAAAACCCGCTGGCAGAATCCGGAAAGCTCTTTTGCATAACTAAGACCGCTCACTTTTGAATCCGTTATGCCATGAAGGTAGATTACCGACCCGTTCAGTCCCTTGCAATCCGGGTTGTCAATCACCCAGTAGCTGAGTGATATGCCGTCATTTGTTTTTAGTGAGCCCTCTTCGCAGTGCAATCCAATCTGCGACGGGTGGCTAAACCCCAATTTCTCTTGATAATATTCTGGTGTACGTCGATGTGGAAACAAAAGCATCTTCGGGCCGATGGAGAGTATGGAATAAACGGCCGCTGAGATGAGGACAAATAAAGCAATGGGAATTACTATCATTCTATGAACTCATCTTATGAAACGGTGATTAAACTTTCAACTGTGCGAAGAACCCCTTCGGAGAAATGTTAAAAAAAAGCCCGTCCACAATTTATGAGCGGGCTTGGGAAATCTAGATGCCGATTGTCAGCTCAGAACTTGTAATCGACTCCGACTGCTAAGATGTAGAAACCGAATCCCACGCGGGCTTGCAGTGCCCAGTTGTCGTTCAAAAAATATCTGATGCCTGCGCTGCCGCCGAGGGTGAACCCACCAACGGATGGTTCCACGTAACCATAGAAGGTGTTGGACCAAGATGTGATTTCGTAGCCGAGAACCAGATCCGAGAAATGGATCCAACTTCTTGTTATCAAGGACAAAATGGTACATGCCTGAGACACCCAAATCAATATAGGTCACCTTTACAGTCTCAAAGTAGCTATAAGAATAGTAATCAAAGAGCCCACCTAGCCCAATAATTCCAGGACCTACCTGACCAATGTCGGTTATACCGCGCTCATAATCGAGGCCGAGTGTAAGTGCACTTCCAACACCGCTTAAGCCGATGTGGGCACCGGCATAGTTCTTTTGGTTTTCAAATTGTGCACTCGCCGTTGAGGCGAAGGACGCCACGACAAATGCAGCCAAAAATGTTGTGTAGATTTTGTGAAGCATTGTGTTACTCCTTTATGTTTGGTTTGTGTATGGACGCGACCCGATGGAAGTTGCCGTTTGAAGATTACTTGGAGCAACCTTCTCACGGGGTCCGACGTTCACCTTTGTCGTACTCAGATAGAAGCCGATATATGATTTTGCCACACTCAATTTTCGTCTAAGGAAGTTTCGTCTTTTTTGTTAGAAAAACAAGTGTTCTATTTATCCGTTGCGATATGAACGTCATCACCGTTTGTGCATCGGTGGTCGCACATTTTTGCTTTCAGAGAGACGGTGATTTAAATTTATACAAGATTGAATTACGATATCTATCGGTTTGGTAAGATCGACTCCACAAATGCTCACCTATTGAAACTTGGGGAGGAAGGTTTTGCCGAAGGGACGGTTGTGGTTGCAGACGAACAGACTGCGGGCCGCGGAAGGTTGGGCAGAAGCTGGGAAGCAGAACCCCAGGCGAATTTGTTATTCTCTCTACTTCTTCGGCCGTATTTTCTTCAACGGGATGAAGTCTTCATCCTGACATTCTTGGCGGCGGTCTCGGTTGCGGAAGCGATTGAAGATGTCGCACAGCGCGTACTGCCCCAGCTCAAGTGGCCCAATGACGTTCTGCTGGACGGGAAGAAAGTCTGCGGAATTCTACTTGAGTCTAACTTTGATTCAAATGGCTTAAATCATGTTGTGCTGGGAATCGGATTGAATGTCAATCAGCAGAAGTTTTCGACCGGCGTTTCGGCTTGCGCTACGTCGTTGTCATTGGTTACCGGAAAGAGATTTGATCGTGACGACCTTCTTTTTGCCATCCTGACGAATTTTTCTTCGACATATGAATCCCTGCAGAAGCGCGACTTTTACTCTGTAATGAAGAAATGGCGCGACAGGTCGATAATGTTTGGAAAGGAGATCGCCGTGGCATTGGCGGGCGAAACATTTGAAGGAATTTGTGATGACGTGACCGATGACGGTACACTCGTCTTGCGGACCAATGATGGAGTGAAAAGATTTACAGCGGGAGATGTGACCGTTCTATGAGAGCCCTGAACATTGGATTCAGATCGATTGGAATCTGAAGTTTATCTGGAGTTTGGAGCTTAGACCCTGGAGGAGGATCATGTTACTTTGCATTGATGTAGGAAATACGAACACTCAATTTGGCGTGTACGAGAAGGGAAAGTTAAAACGCGACTATCGTGTTGCGAGCGAGGTTGTCCGAACAGAAGATGAAATCGGCATCGTGGTACTGTCGCTGCTGGAGCATGACGGAATTAAGCCTCGCAATGTTGATGGTGTCGGCATATCGTCGGTTGTTCCCAATCTGACCGGAATTCTCCTCCGGATGTCGCAGAAATATTTTTATCGCGATCCGCTTATCATAAATGCCGAATTAGAATTGGGAATAAAGATCGACTACGAAGAACCGAAGGCTGTTGGAAGCGATAGAATTTGCGTTGCAGTTGCCGGCTACAAGAAATATGGCGGTCCAATGATTGTCTTAGATTTCGGAACAGCAACGACATTTGATGTCGTTTCAAGAGATGGTGTTTATCTCGGAGGTGCTATTGCTCCCGGAATTGAAACGGCTGCTGCTGATTTGCAGCGGCGGGCGGCAAAACTTCCACGAATTGAGCTCAGGTTTCCCAGCGAAGTCATCGGAAAAACAACCGTTGCAAGCATGCAGAGCGGAATCATGTTTGGCGCGGTCGATGCCATGGAAGGTATCGTCCGACGAATAAAAAGTTCGCTTGGTGCTGAAGCGAAGGTTATAGCAACCGGGGGTTATGCGAAGGTAATCGCAGGAAAAACCGACGTGATCGATCATATTGAGCCGGCCCTGGTCCTTGAAGGAGTTCGCATCATCTATGAAGCGAATAAGAAAGGGATCAGAGGCAGGGGGCCGAAGGCTAATTTCCAATCGCGGAATTAGAGTTGAAACTCGAAAATTCAAAATTGGGGATTTCCAAACACGAGTTTATCATTCGTCCGGCAAAGGAAGCTGATTTGCCTGATGTTGTTAAGATGAGCCGGGGCATAAGTGAGATAGAGAATTATCCCGGACAAAGAATGAAGGTTGAAGATTTCGTCCACTTCGTCGGAGGTGATGGCGCATTAATGCTTGTTGCGGAATCAAAAAGTCGAAGATTCCACGATTCCGGAGAAGTCATAGGATACATCACAGTTTACCAATCTGAGAACTACTACTATCTTCCCTACGCCGTCACTAAAAAGAGTTGGCAGAAACGGGGTGTCGGCAGTGCGTTATTAGAACGAGTTGAGGCATTGGCTAAAGAGGACAAGGTAGAGTATATTTTAATGAGTGTCTATGTCTATAATTCGAGCGTTCACACATTTCTTAAGGCGCGTGGCTACACTCCGAGCAAGAAATTGATTCAATATTCGAAACTAATCGCAGGCAAAAGGAAGAAATGAGCAAACCAGCCCGAAGACAATCGGTCAAATCATCCCGCCGGAGAACGTCCAAAAAAATTCCTCCACGACGAAATTCATTCAAACGCGATAGTTCGCAGAAGTTGATGGTAAGCATCTCCGGACTGCGAGGTATTGTGGGAGAGTCACTTACGCCAGAGGTTGTTATCAAATATGCCAATGCGTTCTCGAAGTTCACCGGACGGAAAAAAGTGGTTGTCGGCAGGGATGGCAGGTACCATGGTGATATGCTCGCGGAAATACTGGCAGGTACACTTGCGGCAAACGGATGTGATGTCGTCGATATCGGCATTTGCCCGACCCCCACTGTCCAGCTTGCTGCAGAGCATTCGGAAGCGGCTGGTGGGGTCGCTGTGACCGCGAGCCACAACCCGATGGAGTGGAATGGCCTGAAGTTCATAAATCAAAACGGCGTCTTTCTAGATGCAGAAGAGAACAGAAAACTCTGGTCGTTTGCCGAACAGCCGCCGCAGTATACATCTTATGAAACCACAGGGACAATTGAACATGACACTTTCTTCCTTCAAGATCATGTCAGGCGGGTCCTCGCGATAAAGTCGGTAGATGTCGAAGCCATTCGAAGACGGCATTTCAAGGTCGTAGTTGATTGCGTCAATGCTGCCGGGTCGTTGGTTGTGCCCCAGCTTTTGCATGATCTTGGGTGCATTGTCGTGAAATTAAATTGTAATGCAACGGGGAAATTCCCGCGAAAGCCGGAACCACTGCCTGAAAATCTGATGGAAGTTATGCTCAGAGTTAGGAGCGACAATGCAGACCTTGGAATAGTCGTCGATCCCGATGTAGATCGTCTTGTTCTGATTACAGAAAAGGGTGAACCCTTCAGTGAGGAGTATACGATTGCACAAGCCGTGAAATTTATTTTTGACAAGACTGCGGTTGAGCAGAGAATCGCGGTCGTGAATTTGTCAACGACGCGGGCGGTTGATGAAATCGCTCATGCCTTGGATGGAAGGATTTATCGCTCTGCCGTCGGCGAGATAAATGTCGTCAAGAAAATGAAAGGTGTGAATGCGGTTGTCGGCGGCGAGGGGAGCGGTGGAGTTATTTTGCCGGAAGTTCATTTTGGCCGCGATGCACTTGTCGGGATCGGGATTACCTTACAGCACCTCCTGGAATTCGGCGGAACACTTTCCGAGCTAAAAAAGTCCCTCCCAAACTTTGAGATTGTCAAGAAGCAAATCGAGCTTGGCAGGAAAAGCCCCGAGAAAATCATTGCTGCAATTAAGAAACATTATTCAGGGTTCGATATGAATATTGAGGACGGCTTGAAAGTTGATGCGCCCAATTACTGGATCCACCTCAGAAAATCAAATACCGAGCCGATTATCAGGGTTATAGCTGAAGCGGCAACGAGGGAGGAAGCTGAAGCTCGGGCAAACGAAGTTGGGAAACTTGTTGAAAACCTCTGATGGCTAAACTCGTTCTCATTGCGGACGACAACATCGATAATGTCTTATTGCTCAAGAGAATCTTGAAGCGGTCTGGTATGGATATCGAATTCATTGATGCCCAGACAGGGCGCGACACTCTAGAGCTTGCAATGAGAAAAGAACCGGATTTGATTTTGCTTGACATGAAGATGCCGAACATGGATGGTTATGAAACCGTCGCGGCTCTTAGATTGAGCGAAGGAATAAGCAACGTGCCTGTAATTGCCGTCACCGCGCAGGCAATGCTCGGAGACAGGGAAAGGGCTCTTCAGGCAGGATGCAACGAGTACCTAACGAAGCCTGTTGAGCCTATGGTCTTGATTGAAATGGTAAAAAAATACTTAGCAGCGAGGTCTGTAGGTGAAAATCCGCCGCCCAAATAAGGGTTTCCTTTCCCTAGGGATTGGAATTGCTGGTGCATGTATTTTGGCGGTTTTGGTCGTACTGCTTGCCAGCAAATTCCATCCTACCATGACGCGAGAGCTCCTTCTCGATTCTATTCTGGTTACAAACATGATCTCGGTCGCAATTTCTTTGTTTGCATTTTCACGATATGTAGTCCTTCGAGAGAGACTTATTGAGTTCATCGCACTTGCATTTCTCATTGGTGGCTTCATAAGAATTGCGGGAATCATAGTATCAGATCTCGGAATTTTCTGGGGGGCCGAGAACGCTTTCTATTTCCAGCTTGCTGCATGGCAGGGTGGGAAATTCCTCTTTGCGTTGATGCTTTCGGTCGGGACTCTTTTGGTTTGGATTTTCCCGAAGTCGAAATCTGTGCTTCTCGATGTGTTTGCAGCGGTTGTCATCGCGTCCGTCATTGTTTTCACCGTTATCTTCATTTCGAATAAATATTCTATTGGCGGGCAAATATCATTTGGCAATTTGCGCCCATTAACGCTTTTAGCCTCTGTTCTATTCCTAATTTCTTTTGTCGGGGTCGGCAGAAACTATTTGAAGTATCCGACACTCTTCAACTATTCCGTCAGCATCACCTTGCTCCTCCTGGCTTTTGCATGCATAGTTGACTTCTTTTCGGCTTCTGTCACTGACACCGCATCCACAGCGGAAGCAGGAGTAGTTGTACTTGCATACCTCATCGGTGCAATCGGCAGCCTCATAGATGTTGGACAGATTTTTAACGAGTATGTCCGAAGCTCTGAAAGATTGAAGGCGGCGAATCAGGAATTGCAAAAGTACGAAATATATGTCGAGAAGGTCCCCGATCCGATATTGATTACAAATGAAGAGAGTCTGACGCTCTATACTAATCCGGCGTTCGAGGAGAATTTTGGGTTTTCGCTTTCAGAAATAAGAGAAAGAGGTATCGACCATATCTACGATCTGAACAATAGAGAGAATGCATCACAGTATGAGCGTCTTGTTAACGAAGGGGAAAGCGGCGAATTAGAGTTAACGGTGGTAAGGAGTGACGGAAGAAAAATAGAAGCACTTCTGAATTCAGCTCCTATCATTATCGACGGCGAGCATCTTGGCCGGATTACTATTTTCAGGGACATAACGAGAAGAAAACAACTTGAACACCGCAGTCAGGTACTTAGTGCCGCTGTCGAGAATACAGATGAAGCGATCGCGTTGACGGATCCAGATGGTCGTGTCACTATCTTGAATCCGGCCGCGGAAAAACTTTTCGGCTACAGCCTCGATGAGTTAAAGGACAAGAATCTCTGGACGTTGGTTTCGCCTTCGTTCGGATATACAAGAGCGAGAGAAGTTTACGTTCGGACCCTCCGTAACGGAAGCTGGAAGGGTGAAGTACTCAACCGGAAAAAAGATGGGTCCGAATATTACATTTCCCTAAACACAAGTTCGATCAAGGACTCCGAAGGGAGGGTAATTGCATTAGTCGGGATTTGCGAAGATATCACTGAAAAGAAATGGGAGGAGAAAAGAAAAGAGGCGGTTTATCGAGTTGCACAGCTAGCTGTGTCAAGCGGAAGACTGTCCGATCTTGCGCAATCTTCGTCAGAGCTCCTCTCGGAGCTTCTCAATGCGCCGTTGGTAGTTATGTATTTCAATGATGAAAAAAACACGACTCTCGAATTGGCCGGTCAGTACAACATCCTGAAGAATAATCTTAACCTGCCGATTGTCCGAAAACTCAAGGGCGAACCGAGAACCGACGCCACCCGCGCAGTCAAATCTTGCAAGACAATCATATCTCAATCACTTTCCGGGACTGAGTATGCAGGATTTGCAAGTTCATTCCCTGATGCCAATAGTCTGGTGAGCATACCACTCATGAGTTCGGGGGACATAATAGGCGTTGTACAGTACCTGACTGCTGCGGCCACAGGCAGCAAAGAACATGAGACGAAGTTAGCAGAGGTTGCAGCCTCAGAACTTGCGGTAGGCGTACAAAGACTCAGGCTCGCTTCGAAGATCGCCGAACAGGCCGATCAGTTAGAAAAAATATTTGCGAGTGCTGCTGAAGGGATAATATTGGTAAACAGACTTGGCCGGATATTATTGATGAACGAAGGGGGAAAAGGAATTTTCGGGATCAGGGATATTCCGGAAATTGCTTTCGGGCAATACGCCGATGTTTTCGGAATGAGCAGGCTCGATGGAACCCCTCTCCCCGACGATGTGAATCCAATAAAACTGGCCGCCCTTGACGGGAAGAACATACGCAATTTTGAGGTTACTATTATCCGGTTGGGAATGGTTCGTGTTCTTTCAATCAGCGCTTCGCCTTTGATAGATGCCGCTGGCAGTCTCAGCGGAGCTGTTGCAATCTTTAGCGATATCACCGACAGGAAAGGAAATGAGGAAAGAATCGCTTATCAAGCAATGCTCCTTCGGGAGGTGAATGATGCAATAATTGCAGCAGATCGGAACGGCAAGATCACTTCGTGGAACCCGGCAGCAGAGAGATTATACGGTTGGAAAGCGGAGGAGGTTGTCGGATTGCCATACAATGAGGTAATCAAGTTCGGTTATCAGGGGATTACACGAGACAAAGTAGAGAAGGAGCTTCAGAGAAATAATTTTTGGCGTGGGGAGGTAACAAATTATTCTAAGAACGGCAAAGAGCTTTACATAGGCTCTTCCATGGCTTTGGTACGGGACTCGGCGGGAACTTCGACCGGCACCGTTTCGATAAACAGAGACATTACGGAACAGAAGAAAAACGAAATTGCAATTAAGAAACAGAACAAAAGACTTTCAGTAATCAATACGGCAGCATTCGCGGTGAGGGACGCTCTGGAAGTATCCGAGATCTTGAACAAAAGTCTAAAACGGCTTCTCGAAGGTGAAGACGTTTCTGCAGCCGCAGTCTATCTCTTGCATGAGGGCTCGGATAATTTGGAGTTGACGGCCTCTCTCGGATTTAGCCCGAAATTCGAAAAAGCCGCCTATGTCCCCAGTTCAAGCAAAGGACTGCTGGCGGAAGTAATGAATCGAGGTGAAGCTGAGGTCATTCCAGAGCTGGAGAAAGCTATTGATCGCTCGGAAATTCTTAAGATTCTTGCGGATGAAATGATGTCGACTGCCACAATTGTTCCTGTCATCGGGACTCGTAAGCCGCACGGAGTGTTGGTGACCACAAGCAAGGAAAGACAGGATATTACGCAGGCGGACAAAGAATTCTTCATGATGATATCACGTGTAATAGGTGCTGCCGTCGAAAATGCTTTTCTTTATGCAGATGTGCTTGACAAGTCGAAGGAGCTTGAAGATTCAAACGAACAGCTTAGAATATCGAAGGTCTGGGTGGAAGAGGCAAATGCGCAGCTTGTCCAGGCAAATCAGCAGCTTGAAGAGTCTAGCAGATTGAAGAGTCAGTTCCTTGCAAATATGAGCCACGAGCTGCGCACGCCACTCAATTCGATAATAGGTTTTACAAATCTAATATTGACAGACGAGACTCAGCGGCCAACCGGCGACCAGAAAGAAGGATTAGATATAGTTCTTAGAAATGCCAAGAATCTTCTCGCACTAATCAACGACATTCTTGATCTCTCAAAGATTGAAGCTGGCAGGATGACAGTTTCTGTGGAGGAGTTCAAGATAGATACAGTGATCGGTGATGCGCTAGCGACCATTGAGCCGCTTGTGGGAGACAAGCCAGTCAAGGTTTTCAGCGAGATTGATTCTGCTGTACCCTCTATACAATCCGATCCGGCAAGAATAAAGCAAGTAATTCTCAACCTCCTGAGCAATGCCAGCAAATTCACCGACGAGGGGCACATAAAGGTTGCGGCGAAAATGCTCGATGAAAATTTTGTCAGCATCGCTGTTGAAGACACGGGAACGGGGATCCCCCCGCAATTTCTCGAAGTCGTTTTCGAGGAGTTCAGGCAAGTTGACGGCTCGAATACGAGAAGACACGGAGGTACAGGCCTTGGATTGGCAATATCCAGAAAACTCTCCCGGATGCTTGGCGGAGACTTGACAGTTCAAAGTGAAATCGGGAAAGGTTCCACTTTCATGCTCACTGTCCCCGTGACCTATAATGTTAGTGAAAAGGCAAGAATGAAAGAACAAGCTGGAACATTATCCGCCCCAGCGACATTTTCTTCCGAAGAGGCGTCCGGCCAAGCACGCAACCTGGTTGTGTGTATAGATGACGACCCGGAAGTTCTCCTACTTCTGAAAAACCATTTGGTCGCAGAAGGCTTTGAGTTCTATGGTGTCGCCGATTCGCGGAATGCAATTAACGTTGTTCGTCAATATAAACCGGTGCTAGTGACACTTGATATTTTGATGCCTAACAAGGACGGGTGGCAAATCCTTCAAGAGTTGAAATCGGATCCGGACCTCAAGGAGATACCGGTTGTCATTCATACGGTCATTGAGAACAAAGCTCTTGCAGTCTCACTCGGTGCGGAATCATACCTCGTTAAGCCTGTGCCGGCGGAAAAAATTGTTTCCGTGATTAGAAAATGCACGGGGACCGACGAGGGAGAAATACTTGTCGTTGATGACAATGAGGATTTCACGAACTTCTTGCGCAACCTTTTGGAAAAAAGCAAATTTACCATTTACACAGCGAAGAATGGCATCGAGGCAGTAAAGCTACTGCACCGAGCCGTTCCTCGACTTGTCTTTCTGGACTTACTAATGCCGGAAATGGATGGTTTTGAGGTGGTCGAGAAAATGCACAAGGACGAGAAGCTAAGAGAAGTCCCGATCGTTGTTCTCACTGCCAAGGAAGTGAGCGCGGATGAGCGTGCAAAGCTTAATTCAAAAATAAAAAATGTCGTTCAAAAAGAGGGATTAACGCGAGAAACAATTTTGCGCGAAGTCAATAAGTTTATACAAAGAAAAAAATGGGCGAGCGATTAAAGATCTTAGCTGTCGATGATGCACCCGACAATTTGATTCTACTCGACAAGCTGTTGAAGCGGCAGGGATTCGACGTCGTTAATGCTTCCAGTGGAAAAGAGTGTTTGTCGAAAAGTGCATCTGAGAATCCGGACTTGATTATCTTGGACGTTGCAATGCCAGAAATGAACGGCTTTGAAACGCTGAAGCATCTTCGTGACAATGAAAACACCAGAGGTATTCCCGTCATAATCCTGACCGCAAACTCGAAGGACGCAAAGAGCATCGAGGAAGGATTCTCCCTCGGTGCAGACGAGTATCTGACGAAGCCAATAGAACAGGATGAGCTGATTGCAAGGGTCAGGTCTATTCTGCGCGCCGTTAAGGCTGAGCAGGACCTTGAGCAGTTGAAAGCCGATTTCCAATCGATGCTGGTACATGATCTCCGCAGCCCGCTGTCGGTGATCATCGGAGTTCTTGAATTGGCGGCGGAGGGAGAATTTGATAAGAATCCTGCAGAGCTGAAAGAATTCCTGGGATCTGCCCTGGAAACCTCGCAAAAAATGTTGGGCTTGATTAATGACATTCTCGACGTTGCAAAATTGGAGGCGGGAAAACTTCAATTGAACAAGCAGCCTAATGACCTCAATGTTGTGGTTGGAGGTGCGGTTGCCCGCCTGAAAATCCTTGCCAGGGACAAAGGAATCTCTTTGAACATACTCGAAGATAAAAATATTCCAATCTGCGAATTCGACAGCGGGAAAGTCGAGCAGGTTGTCACAAACCTTGTAGGCAATGCGATCAAGTTCACTCCCAAAGATGGGAGTGTCTGCATCAAGACGTATGTCAGACATTTCGATAATGATGTCCTTGGATTGAGGGGTGACTATGCCGCAATAGACGTTGAAGACACAGGCGTGGGGATTTCTTCGGATGAGATTCCACTAATCTTTGACCGGTATCGTCAGGCAAAGAGCGCAAAGGCCGCAGGACAAAAAGGGACTGGACTTGGACTTACGATCGTCAAACGTGTGACGGAAGCCCACAATGGAAAAGTCTTTGTCGAATCTACTCTCGGGAAGGGGACGAAATTTAGCGTGGTTATACCCCTAGGCAGCGGCAAGGAATAATCTGAATCTAAAAGTTATTACAAATACATTCATAAGGCAGGAGACGATTGGCAGGCGAAAACTTGATTGATGTTCGATCACTTTTGAGATTATCCATGGTCTCCGGCATCGGACCAGCACGACTTCGTTTACTCGTAAACCATTTTGGTAATCCGGAAGTAGTTCTGAATGCAAGCGAGCGTGAGCTCACCCAGGTCGACGGAATTGATCGTGCGCTTGCCCGAAGAATCGTTTCGGAGAAGAGTTTCGAAGAAGAAATTCAACTACAGCTTTCAAGGCTTAACAGATCCGAAGCGAGGATTGTTACATATTGGGACAGAGAATACCCGGAGAACCTAAAGAAGATTTATGATCCTCCGGTAATGCTTTTTGTCAGAGGTCAGCTTTCGGGTTCTGACAAGTATTCGATCGCGGTCGTTGGAACAAGAAATCCTACGGCTTACGGAAGACGTGTCGCAGAAAAATTTGCCGCAGAGATAGCGGAGCATGGAATTGTCGTTGTGTCAGGGCTAGCACGCGGTATTGACACGATTGCCCACCTTACGACAGTTTGTTCTGGAGGCAGGACCGTTGCAGTTCTTGGGAGTGGCGTCGATGTCATATACCCGAGCGAGAACAAGCGGCTCGCGGAGCAGATACTTGACGGCGGGGCAATCGTTTCGGAGTATTACATGGGCTCAAAACCGGATGCCGTCAACTTCCCGCGGCGAAACAGGATAATAAGCGGGATTTCCCTCGGAACAATCCTGATCGAAACCGACGTAGATGGCGGAGCGATGATCACTGCCAGCTTTGCTCTGGATCAGAATAGAGAAGTGTTCGCCGTTCCAGGTCAGATATCCGAGAGGAAGGCTCGCGGAACGAATAAATTGATAAAAGAGGGCAGGGCAAAACTCGTTGAGGACATCACCGACGTTGTGGAAGAGCTTCGCTACAAACTCAAGCCGATTTTGAAAGATCAGCCAAAAACCCACGCAAAATTACAACTCTCAATTTTCGAGCAGAGAATTTTCGACAGTTTATCCGAGGATCCTATTCACGTTGATGCTCTCGCCGATAATTGTAAAATGTCAACCTCGGACATTCTTGTTCAACTGCTTGGGCTTGAATTGAAAGGCATCGTGAAACAGCTGCCGGGAAAATATTTTACAAGGTGCGTATGAAAGGCAAACCGTTGAGTGAAAAGAACAGAATCATTGCAGTATGCAGGTTGATGATTGTGAATCGACAATTGAAAGAGGGAGCCCAATGATTATCGTTACTGGCGGAGCGGGATTTATTGGAAGCGCGATCGTCTGGAGATTGAATCAGCTTGGAAACGATAACGTGATCATCGTGGACAATCTGGGGACAGACGATAGATGGAAGAACCTTGTTCCATTGAAGTTCATCGACTATATGGAGAAAGACGATTTTCTTAATCTTGTTGTAAATAACAAACTCAGTGCAATCCTTCGTCCGGGTAAAGACAAGATTGAAGCCATCATTCACATGGGTGCTTGTTCCTCGACAACAGAACAAGATGCCACATTTCTTATCCGCAATAATTTTGAATATACCAAGCAGCTTGCGATTGCGGCAAGCAGTGAAGGTGCACGCTTCATTTACGCTTCAAGCGCCGCGACGTACGGTGACGGCAGTAACGGTTTCGATGATAATGAGAAAGAGATCCATCAGCTCCGACCTCTCAACATGTATGGCTATTCAAAACAGCTTTTCGACCAATGGGCACTTCGTCACGGTTTGCTCGAAAGATTTGTTGGACTGAAGTATTTCAATGTTTTTGGTCCCAACGAGTACCACAAAGGAAACATGCGTTCGATGGTCCTCAAAGGTTTCGAGCAGGTTAAATCTTCCGGCAAAATGAAACTTTTCAAATCATATCGGAAAGAATACAAGGACGGTGAACAGGTACGTGATTTCTTGTACGTTAAAGATGCCATTGAGATGACGCTATTCTTCTTGGAGAACCGTGATGTCGCCGGATTGTTCAACATCGGCAGCGGCGCTGCGAACTCATGGAACAAGTTAGCTACTACCATCTTCAAGTCGTTGAGCAAGCGTGCAGCAATCGACTACATAGAGATGCCGGACGCAATCAAACACAAATATCAGTATTACACATGTGCAAACATTTCGAAGGTTAGGAATGCCGGATTTGCAAGACCGCTGATGAGTCTTGAGGATGCCGTGGCGGATTACCTGAAGAATTATCTTGTGCCCGGAAAGAGGCTAGGTGAATAGAGTTTTCATCATTTGCACTCCGTCGCGCGTGGTGTTAAATTGAAGATGTCCTGAAGGTCCGAAGGACTCCTTCGGAGGATCCAATCAGGAAGATTGTTCAACATTGTGCGTTTTTAGTTAGAATTTAAGGTTCACGCAAAAATAAGCGGGGCAGTAGCTCAGTTGGGAGAGCGCCAGAATCGCACTCTGGAGGTCGGGGGTTCGACTCCCCTCTGCTCCACGGCATTGGCCGATGGCTGAATGTTGATGTCAACAAAGGATTGAGTCTACTTTCGACTGTTAGCCGAAGATTGCGAAGCCGGAGTTAATTGAGTTCTTTGAGGTCAAGTCCTGTGCAACGGAAAGTTGCCGAACCCCGCCAGGTCCGGAAGGAAGCAACGGTAAGCGTACTGATCGTGTGACACAGCAAGCTTGACCTCAAAAATTTTTAGTTTGTCGTTTCAGGTGCCGACGAAGTCATGAGATTAAGAAGTTTTTCCGTTTACTGGTACAGAGTTGTTTAACAAAGACGGCGCGTTTAGCCAAATAAAGAAGACTAAGACACGACATGTCATGTCGTTTGGCATGATCGCCGCCATTTTTTCAGATTATTCACATCGTGGGAACAGAACATTTCCATCGCGGGACAATAACGCCGCCCCGAAACAAATTTTAAAATCATTTTTCAAAACTATCGGAGTCGTAAGAGACTGCCTCCAGAGTTTTACTCCCAATTTATGTTGGGACAAGAGTGTAATGTGTGATCCGGGGAGATCATCCGGAGATCCATTCTTAAGAAATCATTGTACACGATCAATGATCTTATTTCTTGCAACTACTGGCAAGATCGGTTATGCATTCAGAGAAGATAAATCGGAAGATGAAGATTTACCACGTAATCGTCTTTACGGGTGCTCTGGCAAAATATCGTTAATTCGGTATCCGACCAACCGGATGGTTGATCCGGTCAGCAGTCAAATTCGCTCTCCGCTTAAACAGACAGGTCTTTATGAAAAAGGAGATTATCATCAATGAGACTGCCGATCAGATCCGAATCGCGATTACTGAAGAAGGCAGGCTCGCAGAAATTTTTGTTGAGTCACCCGGAAAAGAGCGAATGGTTGGGGACATCCACCTTGGAAGAATCGCTAGAGTTATGCCCGGAATCAGGGCTGCCTTTATCGATATCGGACAAAAGCAGGACGCCTTCCTCCATTTCTCGGACATTGATCCCAACACAAGCGAATACTCTTCGCTGATAGGCGAAGAAGATTCTGAAATTGACAACGAAGAAGATGAGGACGACGGAGAAACCCCAACGGTTTCGACAACGTCAGAGTCATCGCAGCCGCAGAACGGTTCCCGCCCGCAGGTAGCTCAGAGAACTCAGCGACCTCCGCAAAGAGAATTGCATTTGGAGCGGGGGAAAAGTATCATCGTGCAGATCACAAAGGAACCTGTCGGCAAAAAGGGGGTTCGTGTAACAAGCAAGGTCTCACTGCCCGGAAGATATTTAGTGCTTCTTCCCTTCGATGGGCGGATTGGTGTCTCAAAAAAGCTTTACAATTTCAAGGAAAAGAAGAGACTCAAGAGGATTGTCAGAAGCATGCTCCCGCAAGGCTTCGGTCTAATAATAAGGACGGTGGCAGAGGGCAAAGAAGAAGAACTCTTAAAGAATGATCTAGAACAGCTCATAAAAACATGGCGCGAGATCGAGAAAAGTGTAAAAACAGACCAGCCGCCAGTATTACTCTACAAAGATCTATCGACAGTCTCGAGCGTTATCAGAGATTTATTCAACAACGAAGTTCAGAGAGTTGTGGTCGACTCGCGGAGACTTTACAAAGAGATCACCACCTATGTCAAGTGGTTTGCGCCAACACTCGTGGACAAGGTGGAATTTTACCGCGGCAAGACCCCGATCTTCGATGTCTTCGGAGTTGCTAAAGATATGCAGGAGTCGCTCGGAAGGCGAGTTCCATTGAAGTCGGGCGGATATATTGTTATCGATGTGACGGAAGCAATGACCGTTATCGATGTGAATAGTGGGCGATACGCCGCGAACAAAGAGCAGGAGCAGAATTCCCTTCGCACAAACATTGAAGCTTCGCGCGAGATCTTAAGACAGCTCAGGCTGCGTGACATCGGGGGAATTATCGTGGTGGACTTCATTGATTTGGAAGACGAGAGAAACAAACGAAAGGTTTATGAAGAGCTACGGAAAGAATTCCGCCGCGATAGAGCTAAGGCTACAGTCCTTCCAATGACAGAATTCGGACTGGTTCAAATCACAAGACAAAGAATTCGTCAGAGCATTATGCAATCGTTCAGTGAGACATGCCCGGTTTGCGCGGGGACCGGCATCGTTCAGAGCAGAGCGACAATGCTGACCGACATGGCTGGTTGGTTAGGAAGGTTTAAGTCGGAGGGTCATGGCCGAAGAGTCAAGCTGGTTGTTCATCCGTACATTGCTTCCTATCTGAGGGAAGGTAAGCCAAGTCACCTTGTGAATCTGATGTGGAAAAACAAAATCCTTATAAGGTTGGAGCCAAATTCTACTGTACCAGTGAACACGTTCAAGGTTTTTTCCCTTTCTGAGAAGCGCGACGTCACTGAAGACTTTAGAAGCTGACTTGTGATCTATATCAGCCGCAGATTCTCCCGGTATGGGGACGGCCAAGGATTAATTGATCCCCAGGATCTTTTCGAGATCAGTGAGCGCGCAAATGTAAGGTGAGGTCCTGTCTTGATGTCAAGGAAGCCTCCATCAAGGGGGATCTCAATTTCGTGAACTCTTCAGAATTGAGGTGTTATAAATGAGTAGTCAGGCGATCGGAATGCAGCCGAGGAAAAGGATTGCTCTTGTTGCTCACGATAACAAGAAGAAAGAATTGTTGGAGTGGGCAGAATACAATAAGGATGTTTTGAAGGAGCACGAACTTCTCGCAACTGGGACAACGGGCAAAATGGTGTCAGAAAAAATTGGAATTAAGATAAGGAGAATGCTTAGCGGGCCGATTGGCGGCGATCAGGAAATCGGTGCAATGATCGCAGAAGGGAAAATCGATATCCTGATTTTCTTTTGGGATCCACTAGAGCCTCAGCCGCATGATCCGGACGTGAAAGCATTGTTGCGTATAGCAGTTGTATGGAACATACCTGTTGCCTGCAACAAAGCTTCTGCGGACTTCCTGATTTCATCTTCGTTGTTTCACTCCGAGTACGAAAGAAAAGTCATCCTTGAAGGCAGATAGATCACCGTATCTTTCAAATTGCTTTCGGAGTTTATAAATTCTATTTGAATAAGATCAAACAGAAGGAGTTACTGTATGCGAATTGGAATTCTCACTGGCGGCGGTGATGTTCCGGGTCTAAATCCTTGCATTAAAGCGGCAGTTTATCGGGCCGAAGATGCGGGAGTGGAAGTTATCGGGATAAGGCGCGGCTGGGCTGGATTATTATATTACAATCTGGATTCAAAAGATAATAGTGGGTGGGTTATTCCGCTCAACAAGCAAAACACCCGGACGGTCGATAGATCCGGCGGGACATTTCTCCATACATCGCGAACAAATCCGAGTAAGGTGAAACCTAAAGATGTGCCCGAGTTTCTCAGAGATCCGAAAAATCCGCCGAAAAAGGACGATCCCCCGCTTGATTTTACACCTCATGTCCTGAAAGTTCTAGAACATTTGAAGATCGATGCCATGCTTCCCATTGGCGGCGATGACACCCTGAGTTACGGTGTGCGCCTGCACAAGGAGGGATTTCCTGTCGTGGCGATTCCGAAGACGATGGACAACGACGTTTTCGGAACTGATTATTGCATCGGATTCTCGACTGCAGTGACCCGAAGTGTCAATTTCATAACTGCGCTGCGAACGCCCGCAGGTTCGCACGAACGCATAGCCGTAGTCGAACTTTTTGGAAGAAATTCCGGCGAGACCTCTTTGATCTCTGCTTACTTGGCCGGTGTTGATAGAGCAATTATTTCAGAAGTGCCTTTCGATCCCGAAAAGCTTGCAAAGCTCCTGCTCGAAGATAAGAAACGAAATCCAAGCGACTACGCTATAATGACTATTTCGGAAGGCGCGCAGATGGTCGGCGGGAAAATAGTCGAATATGGGCAGGCGGATGCTTTCGGTCACAAAAAACTTGGAGGCATCGGACAGATCACTGGCGACGCGCTGAAGCAGATAACTGGCTCGGACATCATTTACCAGCAAGTAGCATACCTGATGCGAAGCGGGGAACCGGATGCGCTGGACAGAATGGTCGCGACAAGCTACGCGAATTTGGCAACCGATCTCGTTATCAAGAAGCACTTCGGTCAAATGGTAGCTTTGAAGGAAGGCAAGTACACGCATATCCCGGTTGATAGCATTACGGAGGGCTTGAAGCGTGTCGATGTGGCTGAGCTTTATGATACCGAAAACTACAAACCTAAGGTTGCCCATCTTCTCAACAAGCCGATGTTTCTGTACTGAGAGGTGATCGACTAAAAAAGTAAAGGCGGGATGGACTGTATTTCCACCATCCCGGTTTTTTGGAGTGTAATAGTTTTCCTATCGCCAGCACAGTTGCGACCCTAATGCGCCTATGAGTTACGAATTGCAGCATTTCTTCTTAGCTGACTTAGCTCAGAAAGTTCTTTGGCTCTGTTGAGTGAATCCGACTTTTTTGAGGTGAGGGTGGTTCTGTGTCTTCTCCGCAGAAGATTCATTTCGGTGAATCCCAGATAAAGGAACCCGGGTGTCCTAAAATGCCCTTCAGAGGGAAAACATTGTCAATTCTGTTGAGATTTTAAGCACAAAATCGTTTCGTTCTGTGTCCAATTCCATCGTTTTTGGCGTTTTGTTTACCCGAAGATTGGCACCATCCTTGCAGATTTTTGTCCGATATTCCTAGAGAATTCTTTATCAATACCAAAAGCATAAGTAAAGGAGAATTAAGCTATGAGGAAACAAATCTATACTGGTTTAGCTGTGATGTTCCTCGCAGCTGGATTTGCTTTCCCGCAGACACAACCGAAGGCTGGCATTCAGATCGTTGGGATGACCCCATATGCCCTGACGCAGGTTTACGGTTCTAAAGGAAGTTCGATGTATGCCACGACAGGGTTGAATACTGTCGGGGAGAAAACCATCGTTTATCTTCAGGCAATCGACTCCGCAGGAGGGACAATTCAATCTGTAACTTGGTCTGTCAACGACCCGGCAGGCGGAAGTGCAACAATCGACAGCCCATCCGTTCCATTTACAACAATTACTGTTGATACGATCGGACAATACACTGTCAATCTTACAGTAAACACAGCAGGTGGAAGTTCCCAGGCCTCAACCGTAATTACATCTGCAGATTACCTCGGTGTCGGCTCAATGGGAATTGCGACCACTGACAGCGAAAGCGTTGACAGCCATTTTGCTTCCTTTCCTCAATGCGCGTATTGTCATGAGTTTCTTGTACCCCCCGACAATCCCACGGCCATGGTCTCCGATTGGGCAAAGACAGAGCATGCCAGTATGTTTAAGAACGGGATTAACGGTCATATCAGCGCACACTATGGTTCGTCTTGCTTGAAGTGTCACACAACAGGTTACAATCCCAACGCTGCAAATGGAAATTTCGCGACTGTGAAGAGTCAGGTTGGTTGGACATTCCCGACGGTACTCAATGACAGCAACTGGGCTCACCTCTACAGTACCTCTCCGAAGCTTGCGCAATTGGGAACCATTGGATGCGAAAGCTGCCACGGTCCGGGAAGTGAGCACCAAGGAGATCCGGCGAAGATATTCTGCTTCTTTAAATCCCTCTGTCTGTCTGCAATGTCATGATTCTCCGCCAAATGAAATTGAGGGAAGAATGTGGCTTAACAGCCCTCATGACAGCGGCGTGACCGCGATACAAGTTGAAGATGCACCGACCCCAAATTCATCCTCATGTGCGCGTTGTCATAATGGCGGCGGGTTCGTTGATTATGCCACCGGGAATACTCCTCAATCAGCGTATGAGGGCATTCCTTTGACTTGCGCAAGCTGCCATGATCCCCATGATGCCTCGAAGCCGTACCAGCTTAGAAAAGTTACAGCTGATACTTTGATGAACGGCTTCTCCATAACAGGTGGTGGCGTTGGGCAGCTTTGCATGAATTGCCATCGCTCACGCAGTGCGGTGAGCACTTCCGTTGCAGCAGGCTACAAGTCGCATTTCGGGCCTCATAACGGTCCGCAGACAGACTTATTCTGGGGACAGAACGGATATCAATTTGGCGATAACACCATAACCGGCTTATCCACGCATACGCAACTTACCGATGCGTGTGTGACTTGCCATATGGCTACTGACACACTTGATCTGAAAGCTAAGAACTTGCTTGGTGGTCACACGTGGAAGATGAGCGGACCTGACAGCACAGGAGCCGATGTCGACAACACAACTGCATGTCAATCATGTCACGGCCAGATTACAGACTTCGATCAGGTTCAGGCTCCATACGATTACGCAGGATTGGGACACACGGCAGGTGTGCAGACAGAGGTTGATTCATTGATGAGCAAGCTTGCCGCCTTGTTGCCAGACTCATTGATCAACGGCACCTTACTCTCAACTAGTCCAACTGCGAAGTCTCTTACGAAGAGTCAATTGGGCGCAGCGTGGGATTATCTATTGATTCAGAAGGATGGCAGCCACGGCGTTCACAATGCGAAATACACTTTCGCACTGTTGACAAGGGCTCTTGGTCTGCTCACCGGAGTGAAAGTGGTCAGCGACAAGGTTCCGCATTCGTATGCGTTGGAACAAAACTATCCGAACCCATTCAATCCCACGACAACGATAAACTTCTCTGTTCCAAAGACAGGAATTGTCAATGTGTCGGTCTACAACAATATCGGACAGCTTGTCAAGGTGTTGGCCAATGACAACTATGTTCCTGGAACTTATCAGGTAACATGGAACGGGACAAACAGTTCAGGCAATCTCGTTGCCAGCGGAGTATATTTCTATAGATTCGCTTCGAAAGATTATACTAACACAATGAAAATGGTATTATTGAAGTAGTTCAAGAAACAGATACGTTGAGGAAAGGTCGTCCTGATTCTGTCAGGGCGACCTTTTTTGTTGGGTGCACGCGAAGCCATGCCCTCAGGGTAGGAAAATTCTGACAGCGCCTTGACCCACACGCAAGCTGGTACGCTCCGTTTGAATTATGTTTCATTGTTCGAGAAGAATGGGACGGCCCGTTCATCTTTTAGCAGTTTCTTTGTAGTGCGCTTCGTGAAGATTAGAGTTTGTTAAACAAGGATCATTTATTCAATCCGAAATGACGCCAAGCATCTTGCGTAATAGCAAACACACTCCGCCATAAACACAAATAAACAAGAATAAACAGTAACATACTTGACAATTCAACAATAACCGCTTAACTTGTTGGGAGAGATTTCGAAGAACATTCAAGAAAGGAGTAATATCATGTCTTCCGACAGATTTGGTCTCAAAGACCTTCTCCCGGCTTTGCAGAACAAAGACGAATTCTTTGAGGAGATTCTTCACGAGACAAAACCTTGGAGTCGCGTCTGGCGGCTCACCATTATCTTCATTGGATTGACACTCCTTTATGGCTTGGTAATGGGTTGCTACAGCGGCCTTCTCCAGGCGCTAACAGCAGGCATAAAGGTGCCGGTTTTGTTTCTCCTCTCTTTGTTAATTTGCTTCCCGGCATTCTTCGTTTTGCAATTCATCCTTGGGTCAAAGATGGAGTTGTCACACATGACTGTAATAATTCTGTCAGGCTTCGTGTTGATGGGTGCTGTCATGGTTTCGTTCGCTCCAATTGTAGTACTCTTTGTCCTTACTGGTGGAAACTACTACTTCTTGCAGTTGCTGCACATTGCAATATTTGCAATAGCTGGGCTCTTTGGAATGAAGGTCGTTGTGGACGCTCTGAAGTACTCATGCGAGCAGAAGAACGTATATCCGAAAACTGGCGTGGTAGTATTTAGGTTTTGGGCTGTGATACTTGCATTTGTGGGAATTCAGTTAGCGTGGAACCTACAACCATTCTTGGCAGAAAAGACAGCGGGATATGCGTTGTTCAAAAAGTACAAGGGAAATTTCTACACGGCTGTGATCTACTCAATTCAGCAATTGACAGGTCAGACAGATGAAGGTGTAAGCTCACCTGATCTGCATCCTCAATTGTTCCCCGATACCACTAAGTTGGTGAAATGACATGCCCGACAATGAGATCATGACGCTTGAGGAAGTTGCTGCATATCTTAAAGTCAAACCGCAGACAATTTACACGTGGGCGCAGGAGAAGAAGATTCCCGCGGCAAAGCTAGGCAAGGAGTGGCGGTTCAAAAGGTCGATCATCGACACTTGGTTCAATCAGCACATCGATGAGAAATTCGACCACATAGTCAAAAAGGCTTCTGGAAATCGCGAATCAGAAAAGTAAAGAGAAATGTAGTAACCGCTAAGAGGATGAACGTGAGCCCGCTTGACAGAGCGCGGGGCTTGTCATCCCAATCGGGGAACATAACCTTGATGGGAAGGACTTTGCGGAGTCATAGTGTTCTTCAATTTCAAAAAGGACCAAGCCGGTCAATTCTTTGTCGCTTCGTCCGACAAGGCAAACTCGACGGCGGCCATTGCGTGGATCTCTGTTGTGTCAAAAACGGGAATGCTGCAATCGGATTGTTTGATGAGAAGCGGAATCTCCGTGCAACCGAGTATGACTCCTTTAGCTCCCCTTCGGACGAGGCTGTCGATTATCTCAAGATATTTCTTCCTTGTTTCTTCGTTCAATACAGCCTTCTCCAGCTCTGTCATTATTGTTCTATGAATGTAATCCCGTTCGCTTTCTTCTGGAACAAGTGCGGCAATGCCGTGTTTGGCGAGCTTCTCTTTGTAGAATGGCTGTTCCATTGTGAACTTAGTACCGAGGAGTCCAACGTTTCGAATATTTTGATTCACCACTGCTTTGGCTGTAACCTCGGCAATATGAATCAGGGGAATCCCGATCTGTTTCTGAATGGGATCAGCTGCCATGTGAGGGGTGTTTGCGCATATAACAAGACATTCAGCCCCGGCCTTCTCCAGCCGCCTGGCAATCGATATTAAAAATTCCGCAAACTTCCCAATCTCAGCCGGATTACTTGGCGGCTTGAACTCTTGTTGGTTCACTGAATAAAGAAGTATCTTCGCCGAATTAAGTCCGCCCAGCCGGTTGTTAACTTGCTGGTTGATAATCCTGTAATACTCAACTGTCGAAACCCAGCCTGTACCGCCGATTAATCCTAACGTTTTCATTTGTTCCTCGTCCTAAATCTCGTAACTGAGCCATCATTTGATTTTACACTTGATTTGATTGCCCGCATCTTTCATTGACTCTCTGAATTAATATGTGACTTCGCCTCAAGATAATGATAGGAGTCTTGCGCCGGATCCTTTACTGCTGACAAATTGCTTGTTAAGAATGCGGCGTGGTTCGAGTTCCGTTCCGGCTTGCGCGTAGAGGATCGTATTGTGAGGCATACCAATCCCTCACCAGGAAAGTTCTTCATCGAGGCTCGGCGGGCCCGAAATCCACGTTCACTTACTCGGTCTTCCTCTCGGTTCGCAAGCTGATCCATTCTTATGGCGAGGCGGATCTTCTGACCTCCAACGAATGCCAGATGGAATGAATTAGAACGGTGACGATCTCAGTCAGCAGTCCCCTTTATCAGTTCTTCCGCGATTTGGACTGCGTTGGTAGCCGCACCCTTCCTGATATTGTCGGAAACAATCCACAGATTGAGTGAGTTGGGCGCGCTCTCGTCGCGTCTAATCCTCCCGACAAACACTTCATCTCTGTCATAAGCATTCAGCGGCATTGGATAAATATTCTTCGAGGGATCATCCTCCACAATTATTCCGGGCGACTTCTTCAATAGCTCGAATACGTCTTCTAATTCGTAGCTTTTGTGCATCTCTATATTCACGCTCTCGCTGTGTCCGCCGAATACCGGTACACGAACGCATGTTGGGCTTACCTTTATCGTGTCATCTCCCATTATTTTTGTCGTCTCAAAAATCATCTTGAACTCTTCCTTTGTGTAACCATCTTCGCGGAACGCGTCGATATGCGGAAGGCAGTTGAATGCGATCTTGTGCGGAAACTTTTGAGTATTTCCCTGCTTTTTCCCAAGCTCCTCGTCCAACTGGTCAACGCCCCTTTGCCCTGCGCCAGTCACGGATTGATAAGTCGAGACCACAACGCGTTTAATTCTATACCTGTCGTGGAGTGGTTTCAGCACGACCACCATCTGTATCGTGGAACAGTTTGGATTCGCGATAATTCCATGATGCTTAAAAATATCTTTTCTGTTCACTTCGGGGACGACAAGGGGAGTTGCCGGGTCCATCCTCCATGCGCTGGAATTGTCGATCACCACCGTTCCTTCTTTCGCGGCGAGCGGCGCAAATTCTTTGCTTACCGCCGCGCCGGCTGAGAACAGTGCAATTTCAATTCCTTTGAAACTTTCCGCTGTCAGTTTCTGCACTTTTACTTTTTCGCCCTTGAATAATATTTCCTTGCCAACAGATCTCTCGGAGGCCAAGGGCGTTAATTTCTTGACCGGGAAATTATGCTCTTCAAGAACTTGTGTCATCTTTCGTCCGACAAGCCCTGTCGCACCTACAACTGCCACATTATATGATTTCATTTTATTAATAATCCTGCGTCTCTTAGATTCATTATCAATTCAGTAGACTTTTCGACCTCACACTAACCCTCTCCTAGAAGGAGAGGGCATCCCTATTATTTCCCCTAAAGAGGGAAGGTCAGGATCCGGCTTACCTATATTTAAATAACGAAAAATTTTTGTCTAAACCAAATCTTCGTAAGTCTGCCGATCTCTAATTACGCGTGCGTAATCCTTTTCGACAAGAACCTCTGCAGGTTTAGTCCTTGAATTGTAATTTGATGCAAGCGAGAACCCGTATGCGCCCGTGGTCAAAATTGCCAGCAGGTCTCCTCTTCTCACGTTAGGAAGTTCGCGTTGGACGGCAAATGCATCGGTTGACTCGCAAACCGGTCCGACGACATCCACGATCTCAACTTTTCCCCTTTCCACTTTCACAGGGACAATCTGGTGATAAGCTGAGTACAGCGCATGCCGCATCATGTCGTTCATTCCGGCGTCAACCACGACAAATGTCCTGGCTGAAGAGCTCTTCTTGTATAGAACTCTTGTGAGCAGAACGCCGGCTTCTGCAATGAGGAATCTACCCGGCTCCATTGCAAGCTCGCAGCCGGAGTATAAAAGTTTCTCTCCAATTATCTTCGCGAGTTTCCGAAGATTGACCGTTGGCTCCTCGTTTTTCTCAAGAGGCAAAAATCTGTGCGTTATGGCATTCCTGTAGCGTACCCCGATCCCGCCGCCAAGATCGATTTGCTTAACACGGATGCCGGATTTCTTCAGCTTTAGTACCAAATTGTGAAAAGATTGAGCCGCTTCGGCGAAAGGTTCAACCTCTGTTATCTGCGATCCGATATGACAATGGAGTCCAACAAATTCAACGTTTTTCGATTTCTGCGCTAACCTTACCGCATGTTCAGTGTGCTCAATATTAATGCCGAATTTGTTTTCCTTGAGGCCCGTGGAAATATGCGGATGAGTCCGTGCATCAACATCCGGATTTATTCTAAGAAGCACTCGCGCCCTTTTGTCCAGCGCGCATGCACGTTTTGAAATGACGGTCAATTCTTCCGCTGATTCCACAATAAACTTTCCGATATTTCGAGACAACGCAAAATCTATGTCTCGATCTGTTTTGCCGACCCCCGCAAGTGAAATGGATTCCGGCGAAAACCCGGACTTCAGCGCAAGAAAGATCTCGCCTGCAGATACAGTATCTGCACCGGCACCAAGAGACCTGATGTGTTTCAGAATCTCTATATTTGAATTTGCTTTGAGGGCATAGAGGATTTTGAGATCCAGTTTCCCGTGAAATGCCTTCCTCAGCATTTCGAATTTCTCCGCGATCTGGTTCTTGCTGTAGACATAGAGAGGAGTGCCATATTTCTCGGCGAGATCGGATGCCGGAATACTTTCGATATGAAGCAGGTTTCTCCTGTAAGAAGTTTGATTCGTCATTGGAATCGCCCACATTTTTTAGTTAGAAGAACCATATTTAAAATAAGTGCATTGTCTATCGGATAATGAACCTTGCCCTAAGCCTCTTCTGTCAGGATAGAAAAAGGTGAGGTTAATCGAAAATTTCGCTCGAGGTACTGCCGGGCTTGCCAAAAAGATCCTTGTGCAGAAGCTGCACCGTACGGTCCAAATCGCTTTCATCGACAACGAAACCGATATTTATTTCAGACGCGCCCTGAGAAATCATGTTCACCCTTATGCCATTCATTGCGGAAAAGATTTTACCAACTATGCCGGGGCTGTGGCGGATGTTCTCACCCACGATACAGATTATCGCCTTCCCGCTTGAAGCTGTAACTTCTGCAAATCCTTCAAATTCCTTTTTCATTTCCTCCAGCTTAGTGGTGTCGTCGATTGCGACTGAGACGCTTACCTCGCTGGTCGCGACTGCATGAGCGATAGTTTTGTATTTATTGAAAACCGCAAAGACGGCTTCGAGGAAATCGTGCGCCATGAACATTCGACTTGAAACGAGATTTAAGAGAGTTATGTGCTCTTTGTAAGCGATTGATTTCGCTACACATTCCTCAAGTTCGTCGCTCTTCGTTATTAGCGTACCGCGATATAACGGGTTTCGCGAATTCCTGACATAGACGGGAATATTTCTTTCGATTGCCGGAAGGATCGTCATTGGGTGAAGAACCCTTGCTCCGAAATATGCAAGCTCCGATGCCTCGTTGAACGACATCTTTCTGATTCTCTTTGCTGCAGGGACGATAGATGGATCGGCAGTAAGAACGCCGTCGACGTCAGTCCAGATTTGAATCTCTTGCGAGTTGAGGAGCGCACCGATAATAGCAGCCGAATAATCGGAGCCGCCCCGACCGATCGTCGTGGTTGTGCCCTTTTCACTTGCACCGATGAAACCCTGGGTAACAACAATATAGCCGTCATCTAGCAACGGCATCAAAATCTTTCGGGTCCTCTCTTCAACCATCCCAAACAGAGGAATGGCTTTCGTGTATGCTTCGTTTGTGATCATATATTCCCGCGCATCTACAAGCGCTGTCTTTAGGGACTTTTCTTCCATCGCCTGTGCGATTATCATGGACGAGAGACGTTCACCGTATGAGGCTATCGCATCTCGCGACCGGTTGGTGACTTCACCCAGCACGGAAATCGCTTGCGACAAATTCCTCAGCTCGTGGGCATAAACAGAGATTTTTCCTTTTAGGTAGTTCTTCGGAAGTTCGGAATCTATCAATTCATCGACAAGTTTTTCATGCTTGAGTCGAATTCCGGTAATGAGATCGTTTGCCTCGTCTTTTTTTCCTTCAGCGGAGAAAGAGGCAACCTTCAGAAGTTGGTTCGTTACCCCCGCACAGGCGGATACCACGACAATCGGTTTTCTGTAAATTTCCGACTTGACAATTTCAATTACTCTGAGCATGGCCTCGGAATCCTCTACGGAGGTTCCGCCAAATTTCATTACAATCATTTTCTAGTAGGGCTCCAAATTTAAAAAAGAAACGGCACGCGGATGGCGCTCGCGAAACGCCTTCTTACCGATAATCTATTTCCTTTCATTAAGAATATCTCTCGGTCATTGTAGAACAGTATTATCTGTGTCAACCATGTGCTGTTAGATCTTTATGCAAACCTAACAACAAGATGGTACAGGGGCGCGTAGAAGAATTCTATAGTCGAACGAAAGACCATTTCGAACGCCGGAACGCGCATTAACAGAAGAATAGCAAAAATTCCCAGGAAACCGATCCTGCTGTAAGCATCTGCAGTTGAATCCGGCAGAAACGCAGCAAGAACATGCGAGCCGTCCAACGGCGGAATAGGGATAAGGTTGAAAATTCCAAGTATAATATTGAGATAAATCCCGCCAGAGAACATTTTCAGAAGGAAATCGAAAAAGGCCGGCGATACAGCACCAAGAAGCGGCTCGATTTTCAAGACCAGAATTGTTGCGATGGAACACGCAAAAGCCATCAGCAAATTAGAAAATGGACCGACAGCAGAAACAATCACGTTGTCACGCTTGAAGTTCGACAAATTCATCGGATTGACTGGGACCGGTTTTGCCCACGCAATGAGAATTTGTCCCACCGTGAGAAGTGAAAAGAGTGGAACTATTATCGAACCGATAAGATCAATATGAGGAATCGGATTGAGCGTGAGCCTCCCCATATCGCGAGCAGTCGGATCGCCAAGTTTCAGGGCGGCGTAACCGTGAGAAATCTCATGTATGATGACGGAAAAAAGTAAAATGGGCAATATATACAGTTCACTGAGCATATCTTCCTCTTGGGTGAAACCTGTCGATCACTTCCTTCAAATAGTTTCGGTCCAAATGCAAATATATTTGTGTCGTTCCAATATCACTATGCCCCAGCATCTCCTGCACCGCGCGAATGTCGGCTCCGCCTTCGAGCAAGTGGGTGGCGAAGGTGTGTCTCAAGGTGTGCGGATGAATCCGTTTCTTGATGTTCGCTTCTCGGGCACGCTTTTGTAGCATCCTCCAGATTGAAATTCTCGAAATTCTTCCGCCTCTGAAATTCAGGAAAAGGAAGTCGCTGCCGTTAGCACCGGATCTTATCAAATCGTTTCGAACCGAGGAATCATAGCGGCCGATCCACTCGAGTGCGATATCGCCGATGGGAACGATTCTCTCTTTGGAGCCTTTTCCGAATACTCTGATTACACTTTCACTCTTAATTAAATCTCTTTTCTTGAGATTAACAAGCTCGCTAACCCTAATGCCTGTTGCATAGAGAGTTTCTATAATCGCGCGATCCCTGACGCCAAGTTTTTCGCTGATATTCGGGAGCTTTTATTAGCCGCTCCACTTCATCCTTGTTTAGAACAACCGGAAGTTTCTTGGAGGGCTTGGGACGATCAAGATTAGTTGTCGGATCAATCTCCGAAATCTTCCTGAACACTAAGAATCGGTGCAAGTTCTTCACCGCGGAAAAATTTCTGGCGATGCTGCTTTGCTTCAGTCCAAGATCAAAAAGGGATTTGAAATAGTTCCTGACTTCAGACCTGGATACCTCGTTAAGACCTGTCAATCCATGGATTTCAACGAATCCCGCATATCGGTTCAGGTCGTTATGGTATGAGGTGAGACTGTTGTCCGATAGCCCCTTCTCAAATTTCATAAACTCAAAAAAAAGGTCAAGCTGGTTGGAAATTTTTTTGTTCAGTTCCTGCTCTCGCATCAAAGATTAGGTTCTAATTCCCTGCAGATTGCGCCGATTCTTGTCGACATCCTGTCACGTTCCAATGTTCCGTCAATCCATTACTCCAGCAATCCACGATCCTTCAACGCTGCCGTTTTTTCTTCGGTTGGTTTTTCTTTGTACCATGACCCCTTATGCGGGAATTAGAAACCCCTCTTATTCTACGTTTCTTCTCCGTAACCGGCGGAGCAAGTGCATCGATTTCGTTTTGTTCCAGATCACCGGCTGGTTCCCGGATTTCAGCGGATTCATCTTCGTGGAAAGTATCTGGGGATCCACCGGGTTCGGGAAGCTCAACGGGTTGGTCGGGATATTCGATTCTCTTGTGATAGATTCCGGACATAACCGAGAGAAAACTTTCCTTAATCCTGGTCAAATCACTGAAAGTCAAATCAGTGTTGTCAAGCTGACCCTCTTCGTACCTGCTTTTGACGATATCTTCCATCACAGTTTCAATATTATCCAGACTCTTGTCCTGGAGGGAACGAGCAGCAGCTTCGACGGAGTCAGCAAGCATAACGATTGCAGTCTCTTTGGAATGGGGTTTTGGCCCGTCATAACGATAGTCTTCCTCGCTTACATCGCCGGTAGCAAACGGCCTTCTGAGGGCTTTGCCGTAGAAATATGCAACAAGGGTTGTACCATGGTGCATCGGGATAAAGTCTATCACTCGCTGAGGCAGATGATGTTTATTCGCGAGTGCGATTCCATCAGTAACATGAGATACCACCATTTGGACGCTCACGTCGGGGGGAAGCCACTCATGCTTCGATTTATCAGAATCCATGGTATTCTCAATGAAGTATTCGGGTCGCATTATTTTGCCGATGTCATGGTAATAGGCCCCGACGCGTGCGAGTATTGGGTTAGCACCTACTGCTTTCGCGGCTTTTTCAGCAAGAGTGCCCACGATTATTGAATGATGAAAGGTTCCCGGGGCCTTTTGAGACAATTCCCGAAGCAAGGGGTGGTTAAAATCTGATAACTCGAGCAAGGTAAGGTCGGTTGCGATGTTGAATACCTTCTCGAAAAATATTAGCAGTCCATAGGTTATGATCGGAGAAAGGACGGAGTTAACGGCAATCAGAGAAAATTTCGCGAGAATAGTTGACGCATCTTCGACCTGTTGAAGGGAGATCGCAAGCGTTGCAACGGAATATCCAATAAATATGAAGACCAGACTTCTGAATATCTGCGTCCGGTTTTTGATATCTCTAACGGTGTAAACGGCAAGCGCCCCTGCACTGAGTGAGGTAAACATTGCACCAAAGTCATTGCCTTTCATCGCTCCAACGAGAAGGGCAACGGCAATAGTTGTCTGGAAAGCGACACGGGAATCGAAGACGATTGTGACTATCATTGAGGCAACAGGGACAAGGACGAAATACTCTACCGGCAGCGCAGTTTGAGTTGTAAATGCGAAGTACATGAGCAAAGCTTCAAAAACGAGCAGCACTCCTATGATTGAAAGCATCTTATTGTTATAAAAAATTCCTTTTCTGAACAGAAAAATATAAATGCTTAGCAGCCCGATTACAGCAAAAACGAAAACAAACTTGCCTGCGAATTGAAGAAGGACATCAGCTCGTCCCCGCCCTTTCTTGCAAAGCTTTTCCGAGCGAATCCAACTTCAATTTTATATCGCTTGTTATCCGGTCATGCCTACTGATAATTCTTTCGTTTTCCTTGACGAAGCCCACTGTCCGGGGCACGAGATCAATCGCCGCATTGATTTCCCGTTGAGTTTGTGCGGCGTTGAACACAAGATTCGGATTGATCTGCGCCATGATCGCAGCCGAAAGGATCTGGATTGCTGCTGTGTCCTTCTTGAGTATGCCGATCGCTGCCTGAATGATTTGTCCGGAGACATCCTGAAGAGTCAAGACTTGTCCGACGGAGACAGGGCGCTCGGCGTTTTCATACCGGACAGTGATAATTCTGGAGCCGATTTGATCGCGCTGTTTATCGATGACGCCGGTTATGTAAGCGCTTGCGACGACAGAGTTCAATGCCGGTACCGACTCTCTCAGCCTTTCGAGAAAGACGGAATTTCCGACGGCGCTTGCTATAAGTTGATGCCACGCGGCGTCCGAAAATTTGTAGGGGAGCTGCTGAAATAGACTGCGGAATGCCGCAGAATCCCTGCTAAAAGCTTTTCCGCTTCTTTCATGTTCAAGTTTGGTTGAGAGCCTTATGGCATCCCCGATCTTAGTTATCATTGATGCGGTCGAATCGATACGGTTTATTCCTACATCTATCCTGTCGAAAACAGGATTGACGCGGACCGCAGCCTCGCTCGTTTCTTTGCTGTACTCCCCCTCGTCCTTGTAGACCGCGAAAGAGAATGGAGCGATTACATCTTCGTGCGTCCATACCGTTCCGATATCATAGTTAACGTTGAGTTGGTTCTGTGACGGAGCCAGCAGCGTAATGATGACTACCAACGCGAGAAAAATAAGAATCCTGATAGTTGTGCTGCGTTCAACATCTATCCTGCTGATCCTCCGGAATAAGCTCAAATGATTTCTTGAGATGTCGGCCATGCAGGTTTACGAAATATCGTTGGTTTTGATTTTGTAAATAATCTTGAAGAACTCGGCTGCGCCATCTCGATCGTTTGTCGCCTTTGTTACGAGATCAGCTCGTTCCTTAAGTTCCCATACTGCGTTTTGCATTGCTATTCCAATACCCGCGCGGTCAAAAGCACCGATGTCGTTTTGAAAGTCTCCGAGGACTGCGACCTCATTTTTTCCAATTTGCGAGTATTTCTCCAGATGAGACAACCCGGTAGCTTTGGAATGATCCTTATTTCTTATTTCAAGATACCATCTGTCATCATAATGAGAACTTCTGTAGGTCTTTGCGTCGACTCTCGAGAAAAAACCAATGGAATCGCGGACAATAGCCCTTATCGCTTGTCTCGAGTCAGTTCCGATGATGATCTGAATGGTCTTGTCAGCAACAGAACTGAGATTGTCTATCTCCACTCTGTCAAGCTTAAGACTGTCAATATAGCTGGGCACCATGGTCTCGGTATCGTGGGACATCATTTTGTCGTCCACGAAGAGCGCGACACTTGCAAAACGGTTTTCTGCCTCGGTGATGACTCTTCTTGCAACGGATGCTTTAACATAATTTGCAAAAATGTTTTCAGTGCTGTGAGGGAGCCGGATGAGTCCGCCGTCCAAAGAGATTATCGGCGTGGTCAATTCCAGTTCATCGGCAATTCTCTCTGCAGATGAATGTGCCCTTGCTGTCATGATTGCGAACATTACACCAAGGTCTTTGAGCTTTCTCACACTCTCGCGAGTCACCTCCGAGATTTTTCCATCGTTGTTCAATAATGTCCCGTCGAGGTCACATGCAATGAGTCTGATCCGCTTCAGTTTTTTTACGAGGCGCGGCGCTAATTCTTCCATCATTGTTCCGTGAAAAAGAAATTAAAAAAAGATACGAGATTTCGGCCTCATCTTCTATGCCATCCCGCTCATTGCTGTGATTATTCGGTTAAGCTGGATGCCGGTGGGCGGAACTTTGCATTTTCTCGGCGTGAATGATAAATTTAAGTGTGTTTTCTCACGAAGTGATCCCTTCGGGAAAAGGAGACGATGAGCAAAATCAAGAAAATTGGTGTTTACACAAGCGGAGGTGATGCACCCGGAATGAATGCGGCACTTAGAGCAATCGTAAGAACCGCCGTTTATCATGGTGTTGAAGTTGTCGGAATACAACATGGGTATAACGGAATGCTGAAGGGTGATTTTGTTCCGATGGGTCCGCGATCCGTCTCAGGTATAATTCAACGGGGCGGCACAATTCTCAAAACGGCCCGCTCATTGGAATTCATGACACGAGAAGGAAGAGCGAAGGCTGCCGCTAATCTGGGCGCACAGGGAATAGAAGGGCTTGTTGCAATAGGTGGGAATGGAACGTTCCAAGGTGCAACACTGCTTTATGATGAGCGTATGATTCCAACAATCGGTGTTCCGGGGACGATTGACAACGATCTTTATGGAACAGACCTTACGGTTGGGTACGATACGGCAATAAATACCGCCGTGGAAGCAATAGATAAAATTCGTGACACCGCCGATGCGCATGACAGAGTTTTTTATGTTGAGGTGATGGGCCGGGATTCCGGCTTTATCGCATTGGATGTTGGGATCAGTACCGGTGCGGAATATATCGCGATTCCAGAAATCGAAGAGAATTTTGAGGCGATCCGTCAGAAATTGACATCCGGGGGCCGTCAAAGAAGCAGCATAGTGGTCATCGCTGAAGGCTGCTTCGAGGGCGGCGCTGTAGATCTCGCCAGACGAATGAGTGAATTTGTCCGCTTGCATTACCGCGTAACGGTTCTAGGTCATATCCAGAGAGGTGGTAGCCCGACCGCGCGTGACAGGGTCTTGGCGGCGAGACTGGGTTCTGCTGCAGTAGATGCCCTGTTCAATGGCGAGTTGAATGTCATGGCGGGTGAGATTAACGGCAAGGTTGTTCTTACACCGATGCGGGACACGTGGGAAAAGAAAAAAGCCATCGACAATAGTCTTGTCGAACTGGCAAAGGTGTTGTCGATTTGAAAAGTGAACCGCTGTCAGCAGGGGCTGATAGCTAAAGAAGATAGACCGGAAGAATTTCCTAATGGGTATTTCAAGAAGATTTTTGCTTGGTGTCGGATTCTCTGCAATGATTGTTTTTTCAGCCGAGGGCTGCAGCCTAACAAGGCTTACGATCAGCGCCACGAGCGTAATAATCGATGGCGGCTTCGAGTCCATGAACCGGGAAACGGACATCCAATTGGCTTCGCAGGCGTTGCCGAGCGATCTTAAACTTCTGGATGGCCTGATTCTAGAATCACCGGACAATGAGAAGCTGCTTCTCCTCGGAGCACAAGGTTATTCAAGTTACGCGCTCGGCTTTGTGGAAGATTCATCAAAAGAACGTGCGAGCCTTTTCTACCTTCGGGCACGCGACTACGGCCTGAGGGTTCTTTTCAAAAACGAAGACTTCAAAAGGAATTTCGGCGGCGATCTTGAGACTTTTCAGAAGTCGCTGGATGAATTCGGGAAGGATGATGCCCCGGCAATCTTCTGGACGGCGAACGCCTGGGGAAGCTATCTCAACATCAACCGCGATAATTCCGACGCTCTCGCCGATTTACCTAAAGTGGAAGCCATGATGAACTTTGTCTTGAAATATGATGAGAATTATTTCTACGGCGGCGCTCACATGTTCTTCGGGACTATTTTGGCAAGCCTTCCTTCAATATTCGGTGGGGATACAACCTTGGCAAAAGTTCACTTCGAGAAAGCGATACAAGCATCGGACGGAAAATTCCTGATGGTGAACTATTACTATGCAAGATTCTATGCGGTGATGACCCAGAACAAAGATCTTTTCGAATCTCTGCTGGAAAAGGTCGTTAATGCTCCGGAGAATTTGCTGCCCGATCAAAACCTTGCCAACGAGATTGCAAAGATGAAGGCTACCGAACTACTAAAACATGAAACCGATTATTTCTAATTCGGAAGGAAATTTCGAGGAAAGACTAAGATGTCAAACATAACGAGTAAGATCTTTTTAACGATCTTAATTTTAGTTTCAGGCTCAATTATAGCATACTCACAACAATATCTCATAAAATTTGCGACCGTAGCACCCGAAGGAACGACGCCGATGAACGTGATGAAGGAATATGATGCGGCGGTCAGGAAAGAAAGCGGCGGCAGGCTTGGATTCAAGTTCTATCCCGGTGGTGTTGCGGGTGACGAGAAAGACGTTTTGAGAAAGATCAGGATCGGACAGATGCATGCTGGCGGTTTCACGGGCGTTGGTCTGGGTCAGGTCGCTCCGGAAGTGCGAATTCTCGACTCGCCATTTCTGTTTCACAATACGGCAGAAATTGATTATATCTACGACAAATTCACGTCGCAGTTTTCACAAGATTTTGAACAAGGCGGATTCGTCTTCCTCGGCTGGGCTGAAGTCGGTTTTGTTTATGTCTTTACTCAAAAGCCGATTTACTCCGTGGAGGATATGAACGACGTCAAAGCTTGGATGTGGGAGGGAGATCCAATTGCCGAAGCGTCGTTCAAGGTCTTGAAGCTCGCACCCATTCCTCTCTCGATCGCCGACGTGAACACTTCGCTCCAGACAGGAATGATCAACTGCGTTTACTCGCCGCCGTACGAGATTATTCCTCTCCAATGGTTTACAAAGTTGAAATACATGCTCGATGTCCCTCTTGCAAATTCATCGGGTGCGGTGCTTGTCTCGAAGAAATTTTTTGATTCCCTCCCGCAGGACCTGCAACAGATTCTCCTGAAGGATGGCCAGGTCTATTTGCCGAAGCTGACCCGGCTTGGCCGAGAGGACAATCAAAAGGCACTTAAGACTCTGGAATCGAGAGGAATAACGATCACCCATCCGAAATCATCGAGCGAACTTTCTTATTATTATCAGACCGGCGAAGAAGCCCGTCAGATGCTTGTGGGCAGGCTCTACTCTGCCGACCTCCTGCATCAGGTTGAGTCTGCGCTTGAGCAGTACCGAAAAGACAATCCCGGGAAATGAAGACGATAAAAACAATTGAGAATATTCTCGGGTACATCGAGAACGGGCTCCTTGTAATTTTTCTGACAGCGACTGTCGGAATCGCTTTCCTGCAGGTCATACTGCGCGAAATTTGGTCAACTGGAATCTTGTGGGCTGATGTTTTCCTGAGACATTTGGTGCTATGGATCGGTTTCTTGGGTGCCGCGTTGGCTGCGAAGGAATCACGCCATTTCTCGATTGACGTCATCACAAAAAAACTCCCGCCTATGTTGCGACGAATCGTTCAAGTCTCTCTCGACGTTAGCGCGGCCCTTGTTTGTTACTTTCTAAGCAGCGCTGGGGTGTCGTTTGTATTGGATGAGATTAAATACAATACGCAACCGCTCTTTACATTCCTTGGTAAGGACATCATGGCGTATTACATGGAGATCATCATACCGATCGGGTTCGCCTTGGTTGGCATTCATTTCTTGTTCAAGGCAATTGAGGTGGCAGTTGCAGGGCCGAGATCTGCGGAAATTGTGTAGGGATAGTCTTAGATGAAGAGCGAAGAGCGAGTGGCAAGAATTCTTTTGCCATTCATTGTCGACATTTCACTTATGTCAAATCGGGTTTCAGAATAATGATATACATTATTGTCGGAATCATCATTGTTCTGCTGGTACTTCTGGGCGAGCCTGTATTTGTATTGATCGGGGCGGGCGGCCTATTGCTGTTCAAAACTAGCGGTGTCGATACCTCGGCGGTCATTGTGGAGCTTTATCGGCTTGCGAGTTTCCCGGCGTTGATTGCGATACCGCTTTTCACATTTGCAGGTTATATCCTCGCGGAAAGCAATGCCCCTAAAAGACTGGTCCGACTTGCACTGGCACTCTTTGGTTGGATGCCGGGAGGGCTCGCAATAGTCTCGCTAATCTCAACCGCGATCTTCACCGCTTTCACGGGAGCTTCAGGCGTAACCATCGTGGCCCTCGGCGGACTCCTCTATCCGATTCTCGTCAAAGAATCCTATCCTGAAAGATTTTCGCTTGGTTTGATGACGACTTCTGGAAGTCTGGGATTGTTATTTCCCCCGAGTCTACCGATAATTCTGTACGGGATCGTTGCAGGCATAAGCATCGACAAACTTTTTGCTGCCGGGGTAATCCCGGGAATTTTGCTCATCATTCTTCTATCGACATTCAGCATTTATACTGGTGTTCGGTCCGGAGTAAAACGACAACCGTTCTCAGCGCGCGAAGCGATTGGAGCACTCAAGGAAGGCGCATGGGAAATCCCTCTGCCGATAATAATAATTGGTGGGATTTATGCGGGATCTTCACAGCAACTGAAGCGAGCGCCATCATGGCGTTTTACGTTTTCTTGGTTGAGGTTTTCATATTGCACGACGTCAAATTTTTCAAGGATCTCCCTCGAATCGTGAAGAAAAGCATGATGCTTGTGGGTGCTATCTTTGTCGTACTTGGCACCGCATTTGGACTGACAAGCTACCTCATAGATCAACAAATTCCGATGCAGCTGTTCCAGCTTATTCATCAATTTGTTTCGAGCCAGCTTACATTCCTCATACTGTTGAATATTTTTCTTCTTGTCATAAACATGGTGGAGATCTTCTCTGCAATAATAATTGTGGTTCCGCTTATCGTTCCCATCGCTGCGCAATACGGCGTCGATCCGGTTCATCTCGGCGTAATCTTCCTGTTGAACCTTGAAATCGGGTACATGCTGCCGCCTCTTGGATTGAACTTATTCATATCGAGTCTGCGTTTTGAAAAAGACATCGTGAAGATTTACAGGGCAGTTTTGCCCTTCCTCGGTATAGCTCTGTTGGCTTTGTTGGTTGTCACGTATTTGCCGGACCTAAGCCTCTATCTAACAAGAATCATGAAAGTACAATAGGAAAGGGGATAGTTCGTAGCTCATGGCTCATAGCCACTATCAACCATGAGCGATTAGCTATTTACTATGAGATACGCCGTTATTTCCGATATTCATTCGAACATAGAAGCTCTTGTGGCGGTACTGAGGGAAATCAGCAGAAGGAATGTCGATGAAATAATCTGTCTTGGCGATATTGTGGGTTACGGAGCGAATCCGGACGAAGTCACGGATCTCCTCCGCCGCGAAGTGAAACATGTTGTCAGGGGCAACCATGACGATGCCATGTTCAACGACGAAACCTTTTCCTCGATCAATGTTTACGCGAGAGCTGCCATCACTTACGGTGCGACCCTTCTTTCAGATGAGAATAAAGAGTGGCTCCGAAATTTGCCGTTAACGTGCAAACTTGGCAAAGTCTTGATGGTACATGCGAGCCCGTCCGAACCGCAAAGCTGGAAGTACGTCTTCACGCACAGGGAAGCAGAGATAGAGCTGCTGTCATTTGATGAGAGAGTCTGTCTTATAGGACACACCCATGTCCCGGTTATCTTCAAAAGCCATACGTCTCCAGGTTCCGATGATGAAACAAAAGAGCTGATAAATGTGGGAAGCGTGGGTCAGCCCCGCGACGGCGACAATCGCGCGAGCTTCGGGATAATCGACACGGAGAAATTTACTTATGCGAACGTTCGGATCGAGTACGATTACCGCACGGCGGCAGACAAAATCGTAGCTGCGGGACTGCCAAGTTTCCTTGGCGAACGCCTGCACAAGGGAAGATGATCGTCTGTTGAGGTCGCTTTCCGCACAAAGACGGCTCAATGCAGGCAGTCTGAGATGTTGAGCCAATCGACAGTTGATCTTTCGGGGGACTCACACGCCAATCAATGGCGCGATATTATCCGACTGCCGTTTTCTTTCTTGCCTTATACCGCTGATCGTGATCGAGAATCTTCTCGCGAAGACGGATCGACGTCGGTGTAAACTCGATATATTCCTGGTCGTTGATCCACTCGATTGCCTTTTCAACGGTCATGAACACCGGCGGTTCGAGGCGAATCGCTTCGTCGGCAGTTGACGCGCGCATGTTCGTCAGATGTTTTGTCTTGCAGACGTTTGCGACAATCGTATCCTCGCGAGCGCTTTCTCCGACAATCATTCCGGCATAAACTTCCGTACCCGGTGCGATGAAGAATGTCATTCTCTCGCCGAGTTTCCACATCGCATAAGCGACTGCAGTTCCCGTTTCGAGCGCGACAACTGCACCTTTGTTTCTCATCTCAATCTCGCCTTTGTAGGGCTCGTATCCATGATAATTGTGGTGTAGAATTCCCGTCCCTTTCGTCTGCGTCAAGAATTCTGTCCTGAATCCGATGAGTCCTCTTGCCGGTACGATGAATTCCAATCGTGTGTTCCCATGGCTCGGCATCAAATTTTTCAATTCGCCCTTGCGTCGGCTCAAATTGTCGATGACCGTACCAACATATTCATCGGGCACGTCTATGACGGCTTGCTCCACGGGTTCGTGAAGTTCACCGCTGATTGTTCTGTAGATGACCTTCGGCTTGCTGACCTGGAATTCGTACCCTTCCCGGCGCATCGTCTCGATCAGGATGGCAAGATGAAGCTCACCCCTTCCACTGACTGTAAAAATATCCGGCGTGTCTCCGGCTTCGACACGCAGACTTACGTTTGACCGAAGTTCGCGCTGTAATCGCTCGGCAAGATTTCTGGTAGTGACGTACTTACCTTCTTTTCCAGCAAACGGCGAATTGTTCACAATGAAGTTCATCGAAATGGTCGGCTCCTCGATGTTCACGAATGGAAGCGGCGTCACGTCCGCGACATCACAAATCGTCTCACCAATATCGACATCTTCCATGCCAGCAAGTGCAATGATTTCTCCTGCGCTTGCCTCGACAACTTCGTTTCTCTTCAAGCCCTCGAATGTATAGATCTTCGTTATGCGCGCGTCTTCGACTCTACCGTCGTTGTGAACTACCCGCATCGGAGCGCCATCTTTGATCGTACCGCGGAAGATTCTACCGATGCCGAGACGACCGATGTAATCGTTGTACTCGATGTTCATCACCAGCATCTGAACGGGTGACTCTGCATCGTGGGGCGGTTCGGGGATGTGTTTTGTAATTGTTTCGAACAACGGAGTCAGATCGTGGCTCTCCTGATCAAGAGAATATTTTGCAATTCCGCGCTTTGCGATCGTATAGATTACGGGAAAGCTTATTTGTTCGTCGTTCGCACCAAGTGAAATAAAAAGATCGTAAACTTCGTTCAGCACTTCTGCAGGGCGAGCATCTTTCCTGTCAATTTTGTTTATGACTACTACAGGTTTCAAGTTCAGCTCAAGCGCCTTTCGGAGAACGAACTTAGTTTGGGGAAGAGGGCCCTCCGCCGCATCCACGAGCAGAAGCACGCCATCAACCATCATGAGTGTTCGCTCGACTTCTCCGCCGAAGTCAGAATGGCCCGGGGTGTCGACAATATTTATCTTTACATCTTTGTATCTTACCGAAGTGTTCTTTGCAAGTATGGTGATCCCCTTCTCGCGCTCAAGGTCGCCGGAGTCCAGAATCCTCGTCCCCATGTCCTGGTTTTCTCTGAACGTGCCGGTCTGTTTTAGCATGTAATCCACGAGCGTTGTCTTTCCGTGGTCAACGTGCGCAATTATGGCAATATTTCGCAGCTTGTAGCTTCTCATTTAGAATTTCTTCCCAAAGGGATCCTCCGGACACTTGGATCAATCCACCGCGAGACAATAGTGCTCCTGGGTCTTACTTTGCTGGTATAATTTAGCACAAAACGGTGAGACAGAAAATGCCGAAAGACATGCCATCAGCGATTGGAGAGGTAAGAATTCGGTTTTGCGATTTGAGTCGACCCGTCAGGATCCCGTCGATCGAGTTCTGGCTATCGATCCCTCGACATCGCCCAGCAAGAGGCTTTTGGTTTTGACCTTAATCCTGTACCATGATGAAACCATTCTTGCGATAATTAGGTTAACCTTCTAAAGCCGGGCGGATGATGTGATGCCTCAGAACAAGCCCAATATGATGATTCCGTCCGGCTTTTCTTTATATCCAACGCTCCGCCAATGCTCGCGTCTCAATCCGTGTCCTCCTGCGAATGATAATAGCATTTAAAATTGTAAAACCAATTGACGTGATGTAACAGGAAAAGATTAGCGGCACCACTGCCAATTCCGCCGTCACGGCAATGTAATTCGGATGACGCATAATCTTGTACGGGCCTTTCCTCAAAAGGGGATGACGCGGAGCAACGAGAACTTTGGTGTTCCAGTATATCCCGAGCGCGGCTATTGCCCAATAGCGCAGGATTTGTGCGGCACAAAAAAACATGACAAGAATGATCCACCACTTATTCGTTGTGGTCTTAAGAATCAGCTTTTCAAGGATGAGCGAAACAAAGAACGACATGTGCATCCCGACGATGAAACGGTAACCGATTTTATCGATTTCCACTGCACCGATGGTCTTCAGTTTTCTTTCGTGGCGCCTGGCAATATATAGTTCGAAGGTTCTCTGTGCCACTATGAAGAAGAGAAAAATCCCAAAGGCATTCAATTTGTTTGGAATAATACTAATTCTGAACTGAAGCCCGGACCGAGTGCAGAGATCAAACCGTAGTCGCGTGCATCATACTCGCGGCTTTCCATGAATTCTTTTAAAGCATAGAGGACAGTCGGCGAAGACATGTTGCCATGCTCGCGCAAAACTTTCCGGGAGAAGCGAAGTGCGTTGCTTCGTAATCCGAGCGCATTCTCATAAGCATCCATCACCTTCGGACCCCCGGGATGAACGACAAAATGCTTTATTTCTGATAAACCGATGCCTTTTTCTTTCGCAAGCTCCTCTATGTTTTGTCGAACACATTTGTGCACGATGGTCGGAATGTCTTTGCTGAAAATCACTTTCAAGCCGTTGTCCATTACGTCCCAGCCCATCACGTCCAACGAATTGTCAAAAATCGTCGAAAGAGAACTTAACAGATTAATACCGGTCGGATATCCGGGCAGCCGGTTATCCTTGGAAAGGGGATGTTCATCGCCTAGAATTACTGCGGCTGCTGCTCCGTCAGAGAATAACGAAGTGCCAACAAGATTGTTTTTACTGTAATCGTCTTTTTGGAAAGTCAGTCCGCAAAGCTCGATAGCGATCAAGAGCACTGAATGGGATGGCATCGCCATGGTGTATTCGAGAGCACGGCTTAATCCTGCTGCTCCTGCGGCACATCCCAGCCCCCAAATTGGAGTTCGCTTTACGTGAGGATTGAATTTCATTGTATTGAACAGTCTCGCGTCTATGCTCGGCGTAGAAAGTCCCGTGCTCGAAATAAAAATAATATGGTGGATGTCTGATGGCTCCAAACCGGCTTCCTTGAGGCATTTCATGGAACATTCCTCTGCCAGCCGGACTGCGCTGCGGATATAAAGCCTGTTTCGTTCGGCAAAACCATGTTCTTTTCCATACCACGACCGATCTTCCGTAAAATGGCGCGACGCAATGGATGAGTTTTCAAACACAGCAATCAACCGATCCAAGTCATCGCGCCGTCGGGAGAAGAGCTCCTGTGCAAATTCGCGAACTTCCGCTTGCACGACTTTCGTCGGTGGTTCCGCCGTGGAGATCGATATTACCTTTGACATGATGGGATGCTGGTTCTTTCTTCTTTTTGTTATTAATCAAGACAAAAATCTAACATTTTAAGTTCCTTGGAAAATTTATGCTCCACATATTTTGCAAAATTAGACAAAATCATTATTATATTAAGAACTTTTTGTTTGGTTCTTTCGCAGTAAGATGGGTTTGGTATTATTAATGTCAGAGAAATCGTCCGAAAAAGTCAATTGCAATGGTGAAATGAACATGAAGAATTATTGTTTCCTCTTTGGCCTGGTATTTATTCTCGGTTTTTCGCAGCCGCTTTTTGCTCAATCGGGGAACGGGCGTGTTCCGCAGTCTCTTGCAACGGTGCAGGCCCAACAGATTCCTGGGCCGCAAGTTGATCCGGCCACCGGCATAAATTCGGGCGACACGGCGTGGATGCTGGTCTCAACGGCACTCGTAATGCTGATGACTCCGGGGCTCGCTTTGTTCTATGGCGGAATGGTAAGGCGAAAGAATGTTCTCGGGACAATCATGCAGAGCTTTGTCGCGCTCGGTATCATAACAGTGCAGTGGATGCTGTGGGGATATTCTCTCGCTTTCGGCCCGGACATCGGACATTTGATAGGAAGCCTAAAATGGTTCGGATTAAACGGAGTGGGGTTGACGCCCAATCCTGATTACGCGCCGACCATTCCGCACCAGACTTACATGATATTCCAGATGATGTTCGCCGTGATCACGCCTGCATTGATCACAGGAGCTTTCGCGGAGAGATTCAAGTTTAAAACCTATCTCGTGTTCATTTTGTTATGGGCAACTTTTGTGTATGATCCGCTGGCGCATTGGGTTTGGGGAGCAGGTGGGTGGATAAAGAATCTCGGAGGATTGGATTTCGCAGGAGGCTTGGTTGTTCACATAAGCTCCGGCGTCTCGGCGCTTGCTGCAGCCATCATAATCGGAAAAAGGAGGGGCTATGGACAGGAGCCGATGCCCCCGCACAACATGACCATGACTCTGATCGGTGCGGCGCTTCTATGGTTCGGCTGGTTTGGATTCAACGCAGGAAGCGCGGTTGCCTCCGGAACTCTTGCGACGTCGGCATTTGTCGCGACACATGTCTCCGCCTCGGCCGCCGCACTGTCATGGATGTTCGCCGAATGGTACACGCGAGGGAAACCGACGGTACTCGGCGCGGCATCCGGAGCGGTGGCCGGGCTTGTCGCCATAACGCCGGCATCCGGTTTTGTCAGCCCACTTGGGGCGCTTGCAATAGGAACCATTGGGGGTGCAGTTTGCTTTGCGGGAATCAGGCTGAAGGAAAACTTCGGGTACGATGATTCGCTCGATACCGTTGGTGTTCATGGAGTCGGCGGAACGTGGGGAGCAATTGCCACAGGCCTGTTCGCTTCTAAACTGATTAATCCTGGTGGCAATGACGGTTTGTTTTTTGGCAATTTTTCGTTGATTTGGGTACAACTCTTAGCCGTGGCTGCAGCAAGCGCATATGCTTTTGCAATAACGTGGGTCATCCTGAAGATTCTCCAGAATACTATGGGACTTCGAGTTTTCGGGGATGATGAGGTTGACGGGCTTGATTTGTCCCAGCACGGAGAGAGTGGCTATGTATTTGAAGAGCTGTGAACCGGGTTGATTGCAGTTAGTAAGTATGACGCCGAAATGGATCCTAGAATATTCAGCGGCTCAGCGAGACCGGCATATTTTCGTCTTGAAATCATTATTGATTGGATTCGTAAACATAAATATATTTAAGTGGAACAAAAAGAAGGAGTAGTTCGATGTTGCAGAAGGAATATCAGCGTGATATAGTCTGCGACGCATGCAACGGTACCCGTTTCATAGGTGTCACAAAAAGCGGTGATGGGTTTGACTTCATTGAGTGCGAAAAATGTCAAGGCACCGGTCACCTTTCCGAGGTCCAATATGGATTCTCAAAAGAGGAAGAAGAGGATTAGGGAGCAGAACGGTACCAGCTCAAGAGTTTGCGCGACAGGAGGACGTTTTCGGCGAGTGAGCCGAATGCTCAATCAATGCACGGCTGGCTAACCACTCAGGATTTCTTCGGAGTACCAGAGAATGTGCCTTGAAGCTGGACCGATATAGACCAGGTAATCTCCCTGCCGTGCTATCTTTACTTTGTTGTGAAGTTCACAAAGCGTAATAAGGATCAGGTCGCGCACTCGAGAAAAGTTGTTTCCTGAATCAATGAGACCTAACATCGTTCAAATAACTCCTCATCTTGGAATTCCGCTTTCTGAGATACGGTTCCGAAGCTCACGAAGCAGCGGGCCGGGCGGGCAAAACGTGAACAAGGTTGAATCACGCGTCGAGCTCATTTTCGATGTGGGCAGTTCTCGATGGTTCTCTAACGAACAGCGCCAGAAAATTTCTGTTGCGTTGAGAAATAAAATAGATGCAAATGGAATATTGCATTTAACCTCGCAGCAGTCGAGAAGCCAATGGGAAAACAAAGAGATGGTCATTGCAGAATTTGCCCGGCTGCTGACAATGGCGATCAAGCCAGCAAAGAAAAGAATTCGGACTCACCCATCAAAGGCCGTTAAGGAGAAACGTCTCAAGGAGAAAAAGCTGACTTCCGAGAAAAAACGGGAACGAAAAGGCATTACTCCAGAGTAGTTTGTGCGTCAAGACGAAAAGTTTTGCCACGAATCTTGCGGATTCGATGGGTCATGAATGGGTTTAATTCGGAAAACATAGACGTGTTTGCTGGCGGTTAAGCTGTGTTGGGGTCAACCGAAGATGGCGGTTCACAAGTAGTCCTCCCTATTCTGGATGTTCCAGGGCATCTCGCCGCGTGCAAATCGCAGAATATTATCGAGAGCTGCCTCCAAAGCCTTTAGATGAATTCCCTCCACCAAATACGAATTGTGAGGCGAGCCCAAAAAATTGTCAAATTCGAAGAAGGGGAAATGCACTTCGAACTTCGGGTGATTGAACGGCTCGATCCACCACGCTTCGATTCCAGCCTTGAAGCGCGGGTGCGTCTTGAGATGTTCGTACAGACTTCTTTCATCGACAAGCTCGCCACGGGCGACGTTTATGAGAACGGCATCGGGTTTCATCATCTCAAGTTCCAACCTGCTGATCAGTTTTTGAGTACTTTTGTTCAGCGCAATCGAAAGCAAAATGAAGTCCGACTCACGAAGTACGAAGGCCAAATCGGAAAGCGTTCCGATGAAATCGACCCTCCCGTGAGTCGTGCCACTTTTGTTTATGGCAAGTATTTTCATCCCGAAGCTTCTGGCGAGTTCCGCCACTCTTTTCCCGATCCCGCCGAAGCCGATTACACCGAGCGTTGAACCATTTAGCATCTTATGGACAGTCTTCTGGTCGAAGGCGCCACGGCTCAAGTCCCGGTGGAGCGGAAGGAAATTCCTCGCGAGAGCAAGCATCATCCCGATTGCATGTTCGGCAATAGGCTCGCTGTAGGCTCCCGAATTGCTGCATATTATCGTGTTGGATCTCAGCTTGTCATACGGAATTGTGTCAGCGCCGGCGAGGGTAATTTGGATGAGCTTAGTATTTTCAAGCAAATGAAAATCGTCTTCTCGAATATCACGCCGGATGTTCATTGCGAGCAAAATATCTGCCTGCGATAGTAGTCCGCTGCGATTCTTTTCATCTGCGCCATAAAGAAAATCTGTCTCAAGATCACTGTCCATTCTCTCATGGATCAAATCAGTCATCTTTTCGTTGAGTCTTTGCGCTACAAGCAATCTCATATAGATTTCGTTTTCATCTGAGTCTGTTGAGAATATCGTGAATTTCGTCCAGGCTGCTTAGGATGAAAATGAAAGTCTCAATTCTCACAGGAACTTCGGAAGTGATTTTCAGGCGTGCTGTTTTTGCAGTTTGAATTATGCCGTAGCTTGGCGAATGCTCCCAACTTTCCAGGTTAAACTTGTGGCGGAACTTTATAAGGGCGAACTCCTCTCCCTCGAGGACAAGAAAGTTCCGTTCGGTCTCGACAACTTTAACCCCGGGTGCGAAATGAAACATCAACTCGATCTGGTGTTCTCCTGTACCGCTGAAGTTGTCTTCTAAAAGGAATGTCCGCTGTCTCTTGTTGAGAGTTATTTTTCGCCTGTGAATTACTGGCTGTGCAAGTCTTTCGTAAGCGCTGTGCTGCGCCTCGATAATGTCTTGCTCGTCATTCGATTTCCAATCCAGAAGTTTCGGCTTCGTGAAATCTTTCTTGATCGACCAGAGCCCTGAGAACTCCGCTGTTTCTTTCCCGTCTACTATGGCGGTGTTGTGTGAGTAGACCGATCTCAGTTTGTTGCGGAGCTTTTCATCGCAGGTATAACAATATGTCCCGCGATCCACGATGAACGGATGTTTTCCTGAAACCGTAAAGCTGAGAGTGTCGTTATGTCCGTGTCCACCCCTTCCGCGCTTTCCAATGTCGCCGAAATCGAACGAACAAAAATCCTTTCCGGTTTTCAGGAACGCAAAGCCCCCTTCCGGATAAATCGAGGATTTCACCGGATGGTCCGATCGTAACGAGGTGAATTTCTCGAAGCCTCCGGAGCCGAGGAGCAGAAGGGCAAGGCTGCTGTATTTGCCTGCCACTGTTTTGAAATCACCGTTTTCAAACAGGACTGCTCCTACCGAAAGAATATCTCTGTGGTCGTTCGGGTTGGCGTTAGGCGCCATCCTGAAGATCCTTCCGTCGTCGGAGTCCCCGATTGCCGGCGCCATGCCATCGTGCATCGTAGCAGAAGCGATGAACTCAAACATTTTTTCGAGCCGGTCCTTGAAAACCTGCGCCAATTTAAATCCGTTGAGTTCGAGAAGAACGCACGCCGCAGTGAGCAATTCCACTACGAGGCACTGGTAGCTTATGGATTTTTCATAGTCGGTTCCATCTTCGATTACCTGGTTGAACATCTCTTTTTCAAGTTCGCGTTCTGCGAAGCGGGTCCACCTTTTTCCAATCCTGGTGTCATAGAAGAAGATGCCCAGATAAATAAGCGCGACGAGATTTGCGATATAGTGATTGCCGCTTCGCAGGGTTATTTCAAGATTGTGGCGAATGTAAACTCCATGATCGTAAAGAGAGCAAAGAAGTTTCAGCAGGAAATCATCATCGATCTTCTCGGAGCCGATGAAGTACAAGAAGCCGACAATGAGATTCATCGCGCGGATGGACGCCTCCATGGGACTCGCCCAGTTGACGCCATAAGGAACGGGGTTGCTTTCGATCCAGTCGTTTACCAACTGCTTGAATTTTTCTGCATGAGCTTCGCTGTGGCTTACCCAGTATGCCTTGCCGAGCCAGAGCGCCTGATGAAATCTGCTGAGCTCCCAGGGAATTTTTATATCGGATTTGCCGCCCATGCCCAAAGGATCTATCTTCGTATAGAATGTGAGCGGCCACTTTTTCCCCGATTTGAAATCAAGATGCCAATCGATCTTCTCACCGAACGAAAACAGATCGGAGCCGAGCGCTTTGAACCTATTCTCATGAACCAAATCCGCATCATCCATGATGGAATCAAAACTATCGGTCGATGTCATCAGACTGACATAAAATTCCTTTCTGTTCAGGTCGCTTATAAAGAAGCGCCGGCGGAGACTCGCTTTGAATGTTTCGACAAAATCATGGCGGTTCTGTGAGAGAACAGAAAACTTCTCGAGAAGTCTCGTTTCGGAGATGGATTTCCCGATGAGTCTGTATGTTTGTTTGCCGAGTATTCTCGCGGCGACCAGCTTACTCAGTTCGGTTACCGAAAATTCCATCAAAAAGTCCTCGTTTGATCAGCCTGTTTCACCGGGATAAGTTGTTCCATCTAAAAAATATCCTCATTCCAGCTTAGTTGCAACTTGACTTTCAAATGGGCACTTGTTAATGTTGTACAGATTTGTGAAGAAGGAGATAGCGATGAAAGCCGCTTCATTGACCTTAGTGATTGTCCTTTCATTTTCAATGGTATCGTGTCTCAAGAATAGCGTGGTCGTACCGACTGGGCAGCAATCTCGGTCAAGTGTTTCGATCGGCTTGTCGCTTAAAGATGCACCGGAGGATGTGGCATCGATAGTCGGAATACTTTCGCGACAGGGATATGACACGTTGACGAAGAGTTTTACCGTCATTCCGGGTGATTCCGCAGAATGTGAATTTGATAACGTTGCGGTTGGTACGTGGCACCTTCAGGTAAATGCGTATAATGAGACAGACACTTTGAAATATTCAGGCAGCACGGATGTTAATGTGGTTGCGGGTCAGACGACGCCGGTCAGCCTTGTTCTGAGCGCTACTGGTTCGATCAGCGTCATCGTAACATGGAACAACCAGGACACAAGCGGCACGGACATGGCGCTGAAATTCGGTGGAGTCAACGGCAAAATTGATTTCTCAGCATCATCCGTTTTGCATCTTCAGACAATGACAGTTGAATTGAGAGTATTGTTTGACACGCTGGTTGAGGATGAACCTATCCTGGTGTGGCAGGTTCCCGATGTGTATTACTATGCAGACGGTTTTGAGATTCCTTTCGAGAAGGGGTTGCTGTATTTCGAACTCACCCAGAACTCCTCGTATGGCATAGGTCCGTCATGTTCGTTCACGCCCACATCGCACAAATGGGTGAATATTGCTTGCACTTACGATGGGAGCTCGATAAAGATTTACATCGACGGTAGTTTAGCTGTACAAGAAGCTTATAATACCCCGGTTTACTACGACAACAACCTCGGCTTCTGCTTGGGCTACGCCTATAATTCGTATTTTGGTGGACCCCATTATTTCAAAGGTGCAATGGATGAACTTCGAATCTGGAACTATGCTCGGACTCAAGAGATGATTGATTCTTCAATGAACAGCAAGTTGACGGGAAGCGAACCGGGTCTCGTTGGTTACTGGGACTTCAATCAGAATTCATCCGATACTTACGCAATAGATCGAACTGGCAACGGCAATGACGGAGTGCTGGTAGGTGGGATTCAATTCGTGCCGGTAAGTTCTCTGGACGTAACAACGGGAATTGACAAACTCCATCGCTGACGTACTCTTTCAGAATTCTGCGAACAGTTGCAGTGACAGAAAGAAAGAGGATGTCCAACCTTCTCAAAGACGGAGGGGCGGGGGGCGGTCCTAATCAATCTGGTCCGCACGGCGAAGAAGAATCCGGAATGAGAGGGGACGAATCGTGACCCGACAATCGTTTTCAACCGCGCCGGGTCAAATTTGCCTCGACGCCAAATCTGCGATCATTTGATTATCGCCATCTTCTTTGTAAACATTTTCCCGCCGGCATCAAGCAAGTAAAAATATACACCCGAAGAAAATTTGCCTGCATCGAAGGTCACGCTGTAGTATCCTGCATTTTGTGTTTGATTGACCAGCGTTGCGACTTCTCTTCCAAGGACATCATAAATCTTCAAGGTAACATGGCTGAATCTCGGCAATTGATAATTGATTAACGTGGTCGGATTGAATGGGTTCGGATAATTTTGATTCAACCCGAAGGATTCAGGAATTGCACTCCCGATCTGTTTTACGCCGACAACGACACTGTCGGTTCCTCCGGCTTCAAGGTATCTTGCCTCGAACTCCTGCAAATATAGATTGGCGATGCGAGAGCTGTGGATGATCAGCGTATTCTCGTTGTTTGCAGTTTCCGCCGACGTTGACCAGTTGTGGGAACCGGTAATCACAATTTCATCGGCTTTTGAATTTTCCGCGTCGATTACCGCGTACTTGTGATGGAGGAGGCCGCTTCCGAGCGCAGCACCCTTCAGGTGGACATCGATTCCGTTTGTCTGCAAGAAACTGAACTGGTTACCGCTGTCGGTGTTGTTGTCCATTACGACTCTGACTTTGTCACCCGCGGCTTTCTTCAAAACAAGTTCTCCCGCCAAGTCGGCACGGGTAAAAGTCAGCATGCAAATGTTGATCGAGCTTGTTGCCAGGCTGAGGGTTTCGAAAATATGCAGCGTGGTTTGGTCCGAGGGGCTGAAATAGAGCTCCACGGGCGTTCCTTCGATATTGAATTTATGCGGAGTGTTGTCAGTCTTTCTTGCACCGAAGCGCGATTGACTCGCGTCCGGTGTGTCAGTCGAGCTTCCCCACATCTCGTTGAACTCCATTGTATATGCGTTAGCCAACGCTTTGTCCTGTATCTCGATCGAGTTCTGGGCGTCCTCGTTGTCTCCAGGGTCGGTGGCGTTCCATGATCCTGTCCACACCCAATCGTCTGTAAACGAGCTCGTATCGCGAAAATCAAATATGGCAAACTTATTGTGCATCAGACCGTTTCCATCATTGATCGGGTCGAAAGTGTCGGTGATGAACGGCACGTTGTTTCTCATCGTGGTCATCGGCACTGTGCCGGAATTATCATTTTCGACGATCATCCTGATCTTTACTCCGTGCGTTTTCGCATTCAGTAGGTGTGTCGCGATTGTACTGCCGACGGTTCCACTGAAGCTATACAGTGCGAGATCGATCGAATGCTTTGCTGAGTCAATCCTTGCGAGAAACTTGTTCACAATATCCACAGTCTGGGCCTTCTCACCGCGGGCGACAGAAATATCCACCGACTTATTGAAATAAACGTCCATTGTGCCGGTTGTGCCGGAAGGGGACTCTGTGCTGAAGATTGCGTCGCCGGTTTGATTCGCGCCGGACGTATCGCTTGCAACTGCCTGATAGTGGTACACCGTAGCCGGCGAAAGGCCGCCTAAGGCAACAGCGTGCACTGTGTCGGGCGACGTGATAACGACTGAATCTGTGTAAGTAGAACTGGCGCCGTACCTGACCACGGCTCCGGAAGGCGAGACGGTCTTGAAGTAGATCGTAACCGAATCGGGTCTGATATTTTCTTCCGTCGGGAGCTCGACGAAAGCCGGACCTGCACTTGTAATAATGTCCGATTGTGTTCTGGCATCGACCTCGTAGTCGGCAGTATAAGGAGGAGCCAATGTCGCATTTGTACCGGGTTTGTATTGCTTGAGAATTCCAATGATGTCGAACGTGCCTGCCGGCGCAATGAGCGAGGTGGGGATATATCCTCCAGTGGTGCCGGTAATATCGGTAATTGTTGTGTTTGCGGCACTATAGGTCACACCGTTTACCCTGACAAGTCGCCCTTCGTTTGGCTCAGTGTAATCGTCATTGAAGGTTTGATTCACATCCGCGCAGGTCAGGAGAAGCGGCTCCGGCAGCGGGATGTTATGTGAGTATACGACTGTCTTGGACGTGTCGGGCACAATCTCAACCGTTCCACGATACTGTTGAATTGCTCCGGTGAATGTTATCGAGTCTCCGACTTTGTAGCTATAAGATTGAGTCAGCATGTAGATATTTACTCCACCGGTGGCATCCTGGAGAAAAATGCTCATATATGGACTCGTCGACGATAGGTTGCTGAAATCGGCGGTCACTATGCCACTAACGGTCACTGTGGCGCCGATCTGGTACGGTGCGATAGGGACGCCTTGTGAATCGTTTATATGCAGATCGACAATCCGCATTACTTTGATCACGGTGACGGCCAATCTTGAATTCACAGGCGATGGCAACACGGTGTCGATCGAGGTACTGACAACAAAAACTCCGGTCACCGATGAATCGGGAGCGGTCACTGAATGGATTACTACCTCTCCAGTATCTGTGTTGGTGACAGCAGCGCCCGTAATGCTTATCGTATCCTGGCTGACGGTGAAGGGGGCGCTCAGAAGGGAATGACCCGCGAGAGAAATGTCGGACGGATTCATCGACCACGTGAAAGCCTGAGGGACAACGGCGGTTATGTTAGCAATTGTGTCTGTCGCATTGCTGGCAATCTTGATTGTGAAATCGGAAGTCTGTTTTGCGTTCAGGAATGTCGGCGATATTTCCGCAGAGCCGATCCCGGCTCCTGGAACGGCATTAGAAACCACCGTTCCGTTGATGGCTATATTGTTCAAACGAAAATTGCCGGTGCTCGAAGCTCCGTACCCCCATATTCTGAAAGTTATGGTATTTGAAGTCGCGGGTGGCAGCGCAGTAATTGAAAACTGGGTCAAGGAAGTCGTGTTTGAATTGGCTGTTTGCCCGAGTGCCGTAGTTCCTGCGGTCGCAAATCCGTCCAGGCTGTACTGCACCTGAATGAGCGAGGGGCCGGTTGAAGTCCGCCCCGCATTGAATGTCAACGAAGAAATGGAAGCTTCCAACCCGGGATTAGGCGTAATCGAAAACTCCCAGCATTTGCCGGTCGCGGAAAAAGTTGAGGACGTTGGCCATGATCCGCAGTAAATATCGCCCGGACTTAATTGATAGGATATTGCCGTCGTCGGCACAACGGCAATAGCGCTGGCGGTAACGTTGGAGCTGCTCGCAGTTGCACTCGTAACGGTAGATGACAGGTTCCAGGCAGCAATTTGTTGTGCCCACGCCGCTGTGGTCATAGAAAAGAGGAGAATAACTAAGGCAATCTTAAATCTCATTCTTGGGTTCCTTCATTTAGGCGGCCTTCTGCACGCTTCGGTGTTTTCGAGCCACAATGTTCGTTCTATCGTTTTGCACAAGTCGCAATCATCTTCTTGTGGAAGTATGCGTCGGCTTGTAATATAGCCGTCGAAGACGTTTGGGGAAAGGGAGCAGAAAGAATTGTGACTAACCTTGGGGAAATTTTTACTCACCCCCCGGCCCCCTCTCTAAAATAGAGAGGGGGAGGCCGGTGGCTAGAGTTCAAACCTCGTGTCACTGCTCTGCGGTGATACGACGTTCCCGGGCATTTGCCTTGAAGGTTCCACCGCGGAGCGGATGGAACCAGAGAAAAGTACTCCGTCCAGGCCCCCTGTCTTCGCGAGTCCCGACAAAGTCGGGACGTGGCGATCCGTCACTTAGTGGTTGATCCATCGGGATTGTTCCGTGGTTCTTCCATCGGGATTGCTTCGTCGTTTCACTCCTCGCAATGACTGGCAATTTGGGGATTCCTATCCTCACAGGCCTCATGTCTTCGCGAGTCCAGAAGCGAGCCTGTCCCGAGGCAACGAGGGATGGCGATCCCGTGCTTAGGAGGTCAGGCTGACTTGGTAGGGAAAACTTCTGGGAGTGTTACACGAACCCACCCCTTTTTTATTTCCCCCTCCCTAATCCTTCCATTCGTCAGGACAAGTTTTAGGGAGGGGGACAAAGGCCTGTCCCGCAATGTTCCTATGCGGGAGGGTGAGTTAACTTCTTTTTACTTCATTAAAACAAGTTTCTTGATCGAGTTGAACTTCTGTCCGTCGTTTCCTGTCACATCGATCCGATAGTAATACACGCCGCTGGCATACTTGTCCATGTTTATGTTTTGATAGTATCTTCCAGCATTCATCGATCCTAAATTCCATTCTTGTACTTTCTGCCCAACCACATTGTAAACACCAAGAATCACAGTCGATCCTTCTTTCAGATCGAACTGTACCGTGGTGCTCGGATTGAATGGATTTGGATAGTTCTGGTAAAGCGCGTAGTCCTTCGGCAGCGAGGTTGTAACCTGAAGAACATTGCCGACGTTGGCAGTCGCACCGCTTGTCGATACGCACTGTATCTGGTACTGGTACGTTGCACCGGAGACGACATGCTTGTCGACGAAGCTGTATGCTCTTCCGCTGCTGCTCGTGCCAAGTCCTTTCAGGTTGTCGTTGCTCGTGTAGCTGGAGATCAGCTTGAAAGCTCCTGTTCCGGCCTGTCCCGCTTGCGGGAGGTCCTCACGGAGGACATTGAAACCGGCATTGCCAACTTCGGATTGTGTCTTCCACGAAATCGTAACCGAACCGATGTCCGCTGCCGCTAAGAAGTCGGTTGCCTGCACGGGGAGAGAGTTATCAATATCGCTAACAGTCCAGTCGGAAAAAGAGTAGACCTCTACTGTCACGGAGTGCGTGGTCGAAGCATCCTGAGTTCCGGTGCCAAATACCTGCCAGGTTGCACCAGCATCAGTGCTCTCCCATACTTGCATTGACGTAAGTACCTTTCCGTTGTCGTCACCGGAGACCCATGAAAGCGTCAGGTCTCTTCCGCTCGTCGGAGGGTTGGTAGAGGTGATTGTCCACTTCCTCGCGATTCCCGTCTTGGAGGGCATAGTAGGATTGGCAACTATGCCAGCAGTCCCTGTAACACGGGTTACGGTAAGTGTACCGATACTCTCTACTCCGGCCTTAAGGGAAACGCCTATAGAGTTCGTAGAATAAGTCTGGCCAGCACCTACCGCTTCTGTCTTGTACAGGTTTCCAACAACGTATTGGCCGGTTGCCTCTCCGGAGATTGTCGCAGTCGCACCAAGAGTCAGGGTGTAGGAACCGGTCGTTGTGAGGTTGCCAGCGGTCATTGTCAACGTGCCGTTCACGGTGACCGCACCACCAAGTGTAACACCTGCTGAATTATTTACAGTAAGGTTATTATAAATACCTGCCACCGCTGTTTGACCTGAGGAAGCATCGTATTGAACTGTTCCTCCCCAGGTAAGTCCTGAAGTAATCGGAGCACTTGATGTGTTTTGTGTTCTGATGGTTCCTGCATTATTCACATTGGTTAAGCCCAATGTGAAAACTTGCATGCTCAAAGTGCCGCCAGCAGCAGTATTCAAGGTAGTGGCTGTGATATTTCCACCGGCTACACTGGTACCACTGGTATTACTAAGGGTCAACGTCGCATACGTTCCGCTCTCTACTAATTGACCCCCGACGTAGTACTCAACTGTTCCAGTTCCGATGGCGACACCGTTGCTTGCTCCACCGAAGCGGATGGTGCCGCCAGTGTTCGTTATGGTACCGGCACCACCGAGTGTGTTGGTCCCCATATCTAGCGTGGATGTGTTTGTCAAGTTGCCTGCCCCAACGGTGATATTTCCAGTCGCGGTTTTTGTTCCTGCACCTGAAAACACAAGGCCATAGAATGTCGAACCTCCAATGCTTTGGGCAGTTGTTCCATTGAATGTAACCGTGACTGAGCCTGGCGTAAAAGTACCGCCACTATACGACCAGTTTCCTGCGTCGCTTAAACCGGTACCACCTGTGAGATTTAATACACCAGCAGTGATTGAGACACCGTCAGTTCCAACTGTGAGTGTAAAAGCTCCAAAGGTCAAGGATTGCGCCGAAACAGTCAGCGAAAGGCAAGATGAGGCAGCATCAACATTGCAACCCCCTGTGCCACCATCGATGAAGACAGCAAATGATGCGCTTGGAATTGCTCCGTTTGAACCACCACCTTGGGTGCCACTCCAGTTGCCGGTTTGATTCCAGTTCGCGCCATTCCCAGAGCCAGTGCCAATCCAGTGAAATGACACCGGCCCCTGTACCGACTTTCTGCCATCAGAAGCTCGATTTTGGCTGGTTTGGCCCCACGCACTACAAGTGAATAGTGCAATGAGAATAACCACGTAAAGATTACGCATAATCCCCTCCTGATTTTTTTGTTGTTAAGATTCTTAAGAAGGTGTGAGCTTGGGGTGATGGTCAACTATGAATCGAATGCGGTTCATTTCCTCTCTGTTCACAAACCGCCTGCGGCTGCCCGGTGCCACACTTTATGCCAGCATGTTGGAGCACTTCATCGTGTGGACACTCAACGTTTCTTTCAGCACAGCCTGCCGTAGGTGTACCTTCAATTACATGCTCAACTAACATGCAATATGGAACATGGCTGGTTGAATGTCAAGCGTTCAGAGGTGAAATCTTCGTTGAGTAGCCGTGGCACGATGATGGCACATTCGTGAATGAGAATTCACGCCTGCTTGTTCACACTTTCAGCCCGTTTTCAAGTGGTAGACTCCGGGGGAATCCTTACTCCCTTTGTCATTCCCATGCAAATGGGAATCCATCCCTTTTTGCAGCCATGGATTCGCGCCTTTCGGCAGGCTCAAGGCAGGCCATGCGCAGGAATGACAGTTAAGTGGGGACAATTCAAAATTCGGATTTGGATTCTCAAACCTCGTATCACTGCTCTGCGGTGGCACGAAGTTCCCGGAGATTTGCCTTGAAGGTTCCACCGCGGAGCGGATGGAACCAGAAGAAAAAGTTGTGGGAAGTTCACTCCTTGTTCCCACGGTCTCCGTGGGAACACCGACCCTGCGCTCTGCGCAGAAGAATGATAATGATTACCGGGCGGGGAAGGCAGGAGCGGAACTCCGCCGGAGGGTACTCACCCCCCGGCCCCCTCTCTATACATAGAGAGGGGGAGGGCAATGGTTAGGGTTCAGAATCTATTTTCAGTTTTCAAACCTCATATCACTGCTCTGCGGTGATACGCGACGTTCCCATGTATTTTGAAGGTTCCACCGCGGAGCGGATGGAACCAGAGAAAAAGTTGTGGGAGGTTCGCTCCTTGTTCGCATGGTCTCCGTGGGAAGGCCGACCCTGCGCTCTGCGCAGAAGAATGATAATGATTACCGGGCGGGGAAGGCAGGAGCGGAACTCCGCCGGAGCGTACTCACCCCCCGGCCCCCTCTCTATACATAGAGAGGGGGAGGGCAATGGTTAGGGTTCAGAATCTATTTTCAGTTTTACTCGTTCCATGTCATCGAGTTCTTCATTCTTTATGTGCAATATCCAAAGTCCCAGATTCTTTATTATCAGATCCCGTTCATCGTCTCGATCCTTTTGGTAATCATGGATTTTTCCGTCCAGTTCAATGACAAGCCTTTTTTTGGCACAATAGAAATCCGCGATAAAGAAATGTTTGATGCCATTGATTTCACAAGTGATGGGATATTGCCGCAGAAATTTCAGCCCGTGGAATTTTCTGTTGCGGAGCTCAGACCATAATTTTGCCTCAGAAAGCGTTTGACTTTTTCTGAGTTCCCTTGCCCTTCTGATTATTGACTCTCGTTCCACCTTACTTGATTGCCCGGTTCCCCCTCTCTAATCCTTTAGAGAGGGGGTTAGGCCTGTCCCGCAATGTTCCTATGCGGGAGGGTGAGTTAAGTTCTTACTTCACAAGAACCATTCGTTGTGTCTGTACAAAAGCGTTCCCGGTGTTATCAATTGCAGTGAACCTGTAATAGTAAACTCCGGAAGGCATCTTGGACATGTCAACTGGAACTTCGTGCGTGCCTGCACTCATGGTTCCGTTGTTCAACGATTTTATCTTCATGCCCAGAAGATTATAGAATTCGACCGTGACATTTGCATCGGCTTTGAGATCGAACCGGATGCTGGTCGTCGGGTTGAAGGGGTTCGGGTAATTCTGATAGACCGCATAAGCTTTCGGAAGCTGGACCTGTACCTTCAAGATTTCGCCGACCTGCTGTGAAGCGCCGGACTTGGTGACAGATTCCACCTTGTAATAGTAAGTCTGACCGGCGGAGACTTTCGAATCGACGAACGTATAGGAGCCGCCTGAAGTTGTACTTCCGGAAGCTCTTAAAGCTGAGTTTGACACATAGCTGGAGATGAGATTAAACGGACCATCTTTCGAGAGTGACCGTGAGATATTGAATCCGGCAACGTCGATCTCGGTAGCGGTAGAAATATTCAGATAAATCTTTCCTGCGTCAACTTTCGCCGTAATTCCCCTCACGGTGACGGGAAGAGGTTCCTCTTGAGTAGCAAGGCTGGCATTCAAAAACGTAGTGTTGTACATTGCCGCGTTAGCGAATGACAGCTTTGATGAATCGGCAATGTAAAGACTAACCAAGCCTGAAGCAGAACTGTTAAGATCTGCCGTCACGTAGTAATATTCTCCCGATGTTGGAATTGAATGCCCGCCGCTGATCGTGAATGTTGCGGTACTTCCAGGGGTTGTAGAAGCAAGAAGAGTTGAACCGACAACAGAAAACGTAGCTGAAGATGAAGCATACAGCTTAAGAGCAGTAATGCCGGTGTATGTGTCGGTTAGGTTTACAGTAACGGAAGTAAGCTCACCTCCGCTGATGTTGCCAGCAAGCTGGAATCGTCCTATCGGATTGTCATCAGTGTTTGGCGTCCCATTTGGCGAAGGATAGGATGATCCATCGGCGAAAGTTATGGTTGAATATGGGGCGAAGGTGACGCCGCGAAAAACTTCATTTGTTGCGGCTGTGGCGAGAGTGGTGAAGGAAGAACTCGATCCCGCATCTGTAACAACCCACAGTGTGTTTGCTGAAGTTGTAGAATCAGTAACATAAATAACCGGATTCGTCCCTGACCAGTCAGCGGCCAAACCGCGAACTCCCTTGCTTAACCCGGAGATCAAGGTGTAAGCAAGAGTCCATGTCCCTCCGCTCAGCGTCCACTTCTGCACGCCGCCGCCGCTTGCCGTTGCGCGGTCATCGGCAACATAGATTGTATTCCTGTCTGAGCTAATCGAATAATCGTACGGACTTGCAGAAGAAGTGGGGAAACCATTGAGCAGAGTTATCGTTTGACCTGTGTCCGTAGGCAGACCGCTTCCGACCGTGCAAACACCAAAGCATGATGACTTAGCGGCTGAGACGTATAGCTGGTCATTGAATATGTTTGCAACAATAACATTCGTTGGGGGAGTGGTAGAAAGCTGGGTTCCGGCTCCACTATTCCCGTATGGGACGTACATCACGCTAGAGGTGGCGGGCACCGCCCAGAAAGCAGTACCGTCGACCGTTGTTGCGCTCCTGATGTTGTTCGAGGCACCATTGTTGAACTTAGTTGAATAATCTATGTTCCCAAGCGCGTCCACTCTTGCGATAACGCGATTCCAGGTAGCTGGCGAGGTATTTGCGATACTGGCAGTGCCTGATGGCGCATCATAACCGCCAAATGTAATGTATCGCCCATCGACAGAACGGTGGAGGAATCCTTCACTTGTCGCGGTACCAGAATTCGTTAGTCTAGAACCTGCAGTTGACGCATCGATTGCGATCGTTTTAACGAATGTCCCTGTTGTCGTGTATTCGTCTAGAAAGACTGAAGTGGCTGCACTTTTGAGAGTGCCAGAACCGTCTCCAACTCTTAACACCACGATGTCACCCGCAGTGAATTGCGCGCGTGTATTGTGTGGTAAAAGGAATAGTACGCCTGCTAACACGGAAATCAGAACCGGGATCTTGGAAGCAAATTTCATCTTAATCTCCTGATAATTTTCAATTTAAAATTTTTTGGAAGGCACAGTATTGGGGTTAGTTATGTTTTGACTGCGGCGCTCATCCCATCTTACCACAAACTCCCTGCGGCTGCCTGATACTCTGCCTGCATGTCAAAGCGCTTCATCGTGAAGACACTCGATGTTCTTTGCAGCAAAGCCCGCCGCAGGTGTGCCTTCAATTACGTTCTCAGATAACTCATGAATATGAAACATGACTGTTTAAACTTCAAGCGCTCAGAGATGAAGTCTTCGTTAATTGTCCGCGACAGAATGACGGCACATACGTGGGTAGGAATTAGGAAGTAGGATTATGCTGATGATTATCTCATAACCCCTCGTTGTCACTTCCAACCCGTTTTCAAGTGGTAAACTCCAGGGGGGATACCTTACTCCCTTTGTCATTCCCATGCAAATGGGAATCCATCCCTTTTTGAAACCATGGATTTCCGCCTTTCGGCAGGCTCAAGGCAGGCCATGCGCGGGAATGACAGTCAAGTGGGGACAAGTCAAAATTCGGATTTGGATTCTCAATCCTCGTATCACCAGACTGCGGTGGTACGCGACGTTCCGGATATTTGCCTTGAAGGTTCCACCGCGGAGCGGATGGAACCAGAGAGAGGAATCTTCGGGATTCTGAGATCTGTCATCGATAACCTTGACAAGGTTTCCTTGCTGCGATTTTACTAGAGCCAGCTTCCTTACCGAAATTTTTACTCACCCCCTTTGTCCCCCTCTCTAATATTTAGAGAGGGGGAATTAAAAAGGGGTGAGTTAAATTCTCAACCCTCGTACCACTGGTCTGCGGTGATACGACGTTCCGGACATTTGCCATGAAGGTTCCACCGCGGAGCGGATGGAACCAGAGAGAAGCGGCATCGGGGTAGATATATGAAAATCAAAAAGATTTTTCGGTTTTTTGCAAAGGAATTTGCATGGAGTGAAAATGTTTCCTCCGGTTTTGCAAAAGAATTTGCATGGAGCGAAAATGTTTCCTCCAGGCCTCCCGTCTTTGCGAGAGGCTGTCCAAAAACAACAAAAGTTGTCATGCTGAACTCGTTTCAGCATCTTGTTCCGTCCGGTCCTAGACCCCGAAACAAGTTCGGGGTGACGGAAAAGTACTTTTTGGACAGCCTCGTGGCGATCCCAGACTTCGTGGTTTCGTGATTGGGATTGCTTCGTCTCCGCCTGAGGCGGATCCTCGCAATGACGGGTTGGGTGGGAGGGTCGGGATTGCAATGACAGGTTTTGGGGGAAGCGGTCGGGAGTGCTAAACAACTCACCTCCTCTTTCCCCCTCTCTTTTACAAAGAGAGGGGGTTAGGGGGTGAGTTAAGTTCTTATTTCACCAGAACCATTCGCTGTGTCTGTACAAAAGCGTTTCCGGTGTTATCAATTGCAGTAAACCTGTAGTAGTAAACTCCGGAAGGCATCTTGGACATGTCAACTGGAACTTCGTGCGTGCCGGCGCTCATGGTTCCGTTGTTCAACGATTTTATCTTCATGCCCAGAAGATTATAGAATTCGACCGTGACAGTTGCATCGGCTTTGAGATCGAACCGGATGCTGGTCGTGGGGTTGAATGGGTTCGGATAATTCTGATAAACCGCGTAAGCTTTCGGTAGCTGAACCTGTACCTTCAGGATTTCGCCGACCTGCTGTGAAGCGCCTGATTTGGTGACAGATTCCACCTTGTAATAGTAAGTCTGACCGGCGGAGACTTTTGAATCGATGAATGAATAAGTGCCGCCTGAAGTTGTACTGCCGGAAGCCTTTAAAGCTGAGTTCGACACGTAGCTGGAGATGAGATCGAACGGACCATCGTTCGAGAGTGATCGTGAGATATTGAATCCGGCAACGTCGATCTCGGTAGCGGTAGAAATATTCAGATAAATCTTTCCAGCGTCAACCTTCGCGGTAATTCCTTTCAGGGTCACGGGAAGAGGAACGTCAGGAGGTTGATGAAGCAGAGCATTTGAAAACGCATTGCATACCGCCTCGGTAGTGAAGGATAGTTTTGTCTGATCAGAAATAGAAACGGAAACCTTTCCCGACGCAGAATTGTCAAGATCTGTGGCCACGTAGTAATACTCTCCGGATGTTGGAATCGAATCTCCACCGCTGATTGCGAATGCTGCGGGACTTCCAGGAGTTGTAGAAGCAAGAAGAGTTGAACCGCCAACAGAAAATGCAGCCGAAGATGAAGCGTATAGCTTAAGACCAGTAATGCCGGTGTATGTGCCGGTTAAGTTCACTGTGACCGAATTGAGTTTGCTGCCGGTGAGATTACTGGTGAGATGGAATTGTCCGATTGGATTGTCATCGGTGTTGGGTGTCCCATCAGGGCCAGTGTACGTTGTTCCATCGGCGAAAGTTACGGTTGAATATGGGGCAAATGCTACACCACGAAAAGCTTCATTTGTCCCAGCCGTAGCAAGAGTAGTTGCCGTGCTGCCTGAGCCTGTGTCAATTACTTTTATCAAAACGCTCGTGGAAGCAGAAGTAATTGCGTAGATCACGGGATTTGTGCCGCTCCAATCAACCGTCAAACCTCTGACACCTGTTGTGGTTGTACCATTATTCAGCAGAATATAAACTTGGCTCCATGTCAAAGTCGAACTACTAAAGGTCCATTTTTGAATTCCGCCTCCACTTCCTACCGCACCATCGTCTCCCATATACAATGTGTTCCCATCCGGACTTATTGAAAAGCCATACGCACTATGTGTGCCTGACGTGGGCATTCCAGAGAGAGCCGTCATGGTTTGACTGGTTGTGGTGGGAGTTCCGGTTCCTATCGTAGAAATACCAAGGTATGTTTGAGTAGAACTTGAGACATAAAGCTGGCCATTAAAGATGTTCACCCAACGCATGTTTGTCGGCGAACTATTAAGCTGTGTTGAGGTAGTGGACCCGAGCGTTGTGTAGCGCACGCCAGCTGATGAACCTTGACCAGATCCGCCATTGCCACTTGTCCAGATGTCGGTTCCGCTAGATGTAATTGCACTGCGAATGTTACTTCCATTGTATGCATCTGTAAGTCTTGTTGTCCCATCAAAATTTCCTAATGCGTCAATCCTTCCAACAACACGATTGTAGGTGCTGGGTGTTCCCGTGCTAACCGACGCCGTTGCAACCGCCGCATCGTACCCGGTAAAAGTTAGAAAGCGACCGTCGACAGAACGATTCACGCATCCTTCCGTTGAGGAATTGCCCGTAACAGTCAGCCTTCCGCTACCACTTGTTGGTATGGTAACGGTTTGAACGGATGTTCCTGCCCTCGTGTACTCATCGAGAAAAGCTGGCGCAGTGTTAGCACTAAGAGCTAAGGAACCATCTCCCACTCTGAATACCACAATGTTACCCGCCGTGAATTGCGCGCGTGCATCGTGTGGTAAAAGGAATAGTTCGCTGGCCAACAGGAAAATCAAAACTGGGATCTTCGAATCAAACTTCATACTTACCTCCTGATGATTTTTAATTGGAAAAATTTTTCGGAAGGCACAGTCTTGGGGTGACTGATATTTATGTTTTAACTGCGGCGCTCTTCCTCTCTCACCACAAAACGCCTGCGGCTGCCCGATACCACACTCTTTACACCAAGGCCTACCGTAGATGTACCTTCAATTACATGCTCAACTAACATGCAAATATGGAACATAAGGGCTTAAATGTCAAGCACTCAGAGGTGAAGGAATTGTTAATTAACCGTCGCCCGATGATGGCACAGCCTCAATATCGTCTCTCCTGGTAGGGCTCTGGAAAGGATTGGGATGATCAAGATTGAGGGAACCTTGCGAAGGCACCTTCACTCACAACTCTCCTGTCATCGCGAGTGGCGCCATCGCGCCACGTGGCGATCCCAGACTTTGTGGTTTCGTGATTGGGATTGCTTCGTCACTTTGTTCCTCGCAAAGACAGGTTTTCTAAGGAAGCTTTTCCCTTCACGTCTCCCGTCGTTGCGAGTGGTGCGTTAGCACCACGCGGCAATCCCACGCTTGGTAGCCACAGAGTCTGCTTTTCGCTCGGGGTCGCCGCAATCATTCACACCTCGTATCACTGCTCTGCGGTGATGCGCGACGTTCCCGGACATTTGCCTTGAAGGTTCCACCGCGGAGCGGATGGAACCAGAGAAAAGCGGCATCAGGGTAGATATATGAAAGACAAAAAGATTTTTTCATTTTCTGCAAAAGAATTTGCATGCAGTGAAAATGTTTTTTCAAAACTCGTATCACTGCTCTGCGGTGATACGACGTTCCTAGGCATTTGCCTTGAAGGTTCCACCGCGGAGCGGATGGAACCAGAGAGGCGCGACAAAATGCCGAAGGCATGATATGATTGTAGAGACGATATATGAGAATAAATAGGAATCCTGAAGGGATGACATTGTGTCACCCTTTCAGGGTTCAATAGAGCCATGGGTTTTTTCTATAATCATCACACCCCTTCGGGGTTCTCCGGCTCAGGCGGACAAATCACGCCAGGTCTGAAGGTTCCACCGCGGAGCGGATGGAACCAGAGAAAAGCGGCATCGGGGTAGATATATGAAAGACAAAAAGATTTTTTCATTTTCTGCAAAAGAATTTGCATGCAGTGAAAATGTTTTTTCAAAACTCGTATCACTGCTCTGCGGTGATACGACGTTCCTAGGCATTTGCCTTGAAGGTTCCACCGCGGAGCGGATGGAACCAGAGAGAAGAATCTTCGGGATTCTGAGATCTGTTGTCGATAACCTTGACAAGGTTTCCTTTCCCGCGAACCTTGCGAAGGTTACCACCCTTCGGCGGGCAGGCCACAAATCTATTAATCCATGATTCTATTTGACAAGCATTAGCTTCTTAATTGACGCGAATTTCTCTCCATCATTCCCTACCGCATTAATTCGGTAGTAATACACTCCGCTGGCAAAACGCGCTCATATCAATTACCTCATTGGATCTTCCGGCATCCATCATTCCATAATTCCATACTGAAATCTTTACTCACCCCCTTTGTCCCCCTCTCTAATCCTTCCATTCGTCCCCGAAGGGATCCTTCGGACAGGACAAGTTTTTAGAGAGGGGGAATAAAGGCCTGCCCCGCAATGTTCCTATGCGGGGGGTGAGTTAGATTCTTATTTCATCTCCAGCATCTTCTTTTTCGACACGAACTTCTCACCATTAACACCTGTAGCCATGACTCTGTAGAAATACACTCCGCTGGCAAAGGGCGTCATGTTTATGTTCTCGTTGTATCTTCCTGCATCCATTATTCCATAATTCCAATATTCCACTCTCTGCCCGAGTGTATTGTAAATCTCAAGGGTCACGTCCGAAATCTGCTTTAGATCGAATCTTATCGTGGTACTCGGATTGAATGGATTCGGATAATTCTGATACAGAGCATAATTCTTCGGAACGTCAACCGTGACCGAAAGTGTGGTCAGATCAGTCGTTGTCCCGTTCGTCGAGACACTCTGGATCTTGTACTGGTAGGTCTTACCGGAAGTCACTTTGTTATCTGTGAAGTCGTAAGCTCTGCCGGTACTGCTCGTGCCCAGTCCTTTCAAAGCATCATTGCTTGTGTAGCTTGAGATCAGCTTGAAGCCTGTGGTGAGCGAAGTCGAACCAACACTTGTACCACCTTCTTCACGGAGGATGTTGAAGCCGGCGTTGTTCAATTCAGACTGGGTCTTCCATGTCAAGGTAACTGAGCCGATGTCCGCAGTTGCGAAGAAATTGGTCGCTTGAACTGGAAGGCAAACATCGCTGGTAATATTATATCTATTCGCAAGGTAATGATCTATGGAATTGCGCTGTGCCGATGTCTGTACAGTATTATAAATGAAGACCTCGGCTATGTCGCCGTCCAGATAATAGGTCGCGTCACTTCGCCTGCCAAGGTACAGGCTTCCTTCGTCTGACGACGTCAAGTCTGAAATGCTTGTTGTGCCATCAACACCGTCAACCCGTATCGCTCCGCCCGTTGATGACGCTCGTCCTGAAAAGACATGGGTATAGCCATCACTGTAGGATCCCAAGCTACCTTCATCCAACTGAATCCCATTGGGAATAAATCGCGCCCCAGGTTCATAATTCAAATGAAATTCATATTGGCTCATGCTGCCCGCTATTAGGAACTGCGTTGCATCTGAAGCTGAGCTTGTCCGCGCGACTATGAAGAACTCGTAGGCGTGGCTTTGTATGCCGAGAGTTACGGAGGCAGGAAGTACCATATATGAGGATGATCCGTTGAAATGAATCGCGGGCTGATTGTTCATTGCGCTAACGAAAGATTCGAGTATCGGTTGATTGTCGCTCGTGCTTTGCATTGCATCATTGGCGTTGCCGGATTGGTCTGCCCAATCGGAAACTGGACCTTCGGAACTTGGGACACCTTCATCTGCACGAAGCCAGAGACACAAATTGCTTGGAGGAGGAACGGTCGGGGTGAATGTGAATGTCAGGCCCTCGGGCGGCGGGGCATTAATGGCGTCGTTCTCGGTCGTTGAGCTTATCGAGGCGGAAGCGTTCAGAGCGCTTACCGATATGAAATTGCCGTTAACATCAACGAGCCCGGAAGCAAGACCGCTGCCGTCCGGATCATCGAAAGTAGTTGCAGCATCCGGTCCGGGTGTATATACAAACTGAATCTCTCCCGTAGCTTCGTACAGGACTACTTGAAATGAAAGCGAATTTTCATTCGTGCCCAAATATCCTTCTGAGTATAGATGGTTTGCCGCTACGTTATTCCATTCCACGGTGAACGTTCTGTTTGGAGCGGTTCCATCGGTCTCGTAATAAATGTCGCCGTTCACTTCCAAGTCGCCATACAATGGAGCGACAAACGGATATATGTCGACTGCCCTGACAAGATTATTAGGAGTCATGCCGCCATAATAGCCGGTAGTGGTGGTAGAGTTGAAGGAAAGCCATCCGTTGCAGCAGGCGGCGACTGTCGCATATGGACTTCCATCAAACCAAAAAGCAAATCCGATGGGAATACTCTGCCATATCCCATCATCCCGCAGTCCCGCTACCAAACCGAATTTTGTGCCGGTCGAAACAATGCTGTTGAATGTACCGGTTCCAGCAGAAAAGTCGAAGCTGCCCGGGATATCCGCAGGCTTGAGCTGACGGTGGAAATTCTTGGCCGACTGAACCGACTTCATTCCATCTATCTTTTCCCCTTTACTCGCAACCGACTTTGCAGGCACCAACTTCTTTCCATTCAGTGCCTGTGCATTCGAGACTGCGGAGAATAGGAAAAGACTTAAAAGAATTGTTAACCAATAGAACTTTTTCATACTGTTTCCTTCCTCTTTTTTGTTGTGGCTGCCATTTTGCGAACCTACGCCGCAAGCAGGGCGAGTCTTGCAAACTCTGAAGAGTTTTCGAGATTCTGAAATCTATTATCGATAACCTTGACAAGGTTACCTTGCTGCTATTTTACTAGAGCCAGCTTCCTTACCAGAAATGTTACTCACCCCCTTTGTCCCCCTCCCTAATCCTTCCATTCGTCCCCGAAGGGATCCTTCGGACAGGACAGGTTTTTAGGGAGGGGGAATAAAGGCCTGCCCCGCAATGTTCCTATGCGGGGGGTGAGTTAAATTCTTATTTCATCATCAACAGTTTCTTCATCGACACAAACATCTCGCCGTTATTTCCTTGTGCTATGATTCGGTAGTAATACACTCCGCTGGCAAATCGTGTCATGTTTATGTTCTCGTTGTATCTTCCAGCATCCATCATTCCATAATTCCAATATTCCACCCTCTGCCCGAGTGTATTGTAGATCTCAAGGGTCACGTCCGAAATCTGCTTTAGATCGAACCGTATCGTTGTGCTCGGATTGAATGGGTTGGGATAGTTCTGATACAGAGCATAATTCTTCGGAACGTCCACGATCACCGTCAGCGTTGTCAAATCCTTGATCGCTCCGTCGATTGCTACGCTTTGGATCTTGTACGTGTAAGTCTTACCGGAAATCACTTTGTTGTCGGTGAAGTTGTACGCTCGGCCGGTACTGCTCGTGCCCAGCCCTTTCAAACCATCATTGCTTGTGTAGCTTGAGATCAGCTTAAAGCCTGTGGTGAGCGAAGTCGAACCAGAAGTTGTTGCCGGGTCTTGCCGGAGCACGTTGAAGCCGGCGTTGTTCACTTCGCTCTGAGTCTGCCATGTCAAGGTAACCCAACCAATATCCGCCCTCGCCAGAAAATCTGTCGCCTGAACGGGAAGCGAAACGTCGCCGGATATAGGAGCAGTCGATGTAACCCAGCCTGTCGTCCAAGCCGTGTATCCTTCGCTTCCGGAAGGTGTCCGCAACGCACCGTCATGGCCGTTCCCCGAACTGTCACCCGCGGTCGAACCGCTATTCTCGTTGAACTGCCAGTAACAGATCAAATCGGTTCCAGCGCAATTCGTCAGGGAGACGTTCATGTAATCAGAAATCTGAGTCGCAGTGAGACAGGTGTTCCAAAACCGGACTTCATCGATTGTGCCTTCGAAAGTATTGGCGTTCAGCATTCCGCCAACATAGAACCCGTCAGTGGGCGGAACTGGTGAGTAAGTACCCAAATCATACTCCGTTGAATCGACATATAGCTTCCAGTCCTGGCTGTTATCGCACGTCAAAGCGAGGTGGGTCCACTCCCCCGTAATTAACCATACACCCGTTGGGACGGCCGAAAGACCCCCTACTAAAAAGCAAAGTTCATCTGCTGTAGCATGATCGATGTACAACCCGTAGCCAGTCAAGCTCGAATTCCCATTATATATAATTGTAGGAAAATTTATCCCATAATCGTCCCCGCCCAATTCCACCCAACACTCCATTGTTACGTCGCTGGTAGCATCGTCGAAAACATCAGCTTGGACGTAATCACTCAGCCCATTAAACTGGAGTGCATATCCTGCCCCGCTCCCAAGATCTGGTTTTTCTTTCCTGTCGCTCCCAGGCTTCCCATTGTTGGCACCGATAGATTTGTCAGCCGGCTCTGATTTGTTCCCCGACACCTGAGCAATGCTGGTCGTACAAAAGAAGACAAAGGGCAGCATCAGCAAAAAGGTGATGTGGTAAAATCGTTTCATATTCTAATCCTCCTGTTCATTTTTGTCGTGAATGAAATCTTGCGGTCTAATGAAGTCACGCCTTCGGACGATTCGCTTCCGGCGAAGTTTCAGTTCTTGGCAAGGTTATTGGTCACACTCCCCGCCCTTTGAGTCAGACGCCTGTCACCCTGTGACAGGTCGGGACGAGCAGTATTTCAGTAATCTATATGAAAAGCCTTGTCCCGAAGGGATCACTTCGTGACGGCTACTAAACCCTGTCTTTGACCGGGTAAGAAAGAGAAAGGAATTATTTCGGGATTGCGTGTGGGAAGAGAAATAGCATTTCGTGCACGCTCAGTAACCATGTTCCATGTTAATTCATGAATTGGAGAGATGCAAGCGTCTGGGAGTGACTCATCCGCCGATGACTTCGCGATGAAAAAGAGAATGCCGCAAGTTCCGATCGAAGATTGCGCCCGCCCTATCGGGGTAAGCGGGCTGGTAGCGATCCGGTAGGAGTAAACTGCGCAGGAGCATACTCACCCCCTTTGTCCCTCTGTTTAATCCTTCCATCCGTCCCCGAAGGGATCCTTCAGACAGGACAAGTTATAGAGAGGGGGAATAAAGGCCTGCCCCGCAATGTTCCTATGCGGGGGGTGAGTTAAATTCTCAAACCTTGTCCCACTGCTCTCCGGTGATGCGATGTTCCCGGACATTTGCCTTGAAGGTTCCACCGCGGAGCGGATGGGGACAGAGAGAGGACAGGTTTGGCGGGAAGCGGTTTGGAGTGTTAAACGAACTCACCCCCTTTGTCCCCCTCTCTATTTTTTAGAGAGGGGGTTAGGGGGTGAGTAAATGCAACCTATTTCATCATCAACAGCTTCTTCATCGCCCGCCTACGTTAAAACTTCGGCGGGCAGGTCCGCCTGCCGAAATCCATTGGCGCAGGCAGGCCACAAATCTATTAATCCATTGTTCTATTTGATAAGCATTAGCTTCTTCATCGACGCGAACCTCTGGCCGTCGCCGCCGATTGCCGTGATTCTATAGTAATGCATCCTGCTGGCAAAACGTGCCCCGTCCCCGCGCTTTGAGAAAAGGAGTCTGGTTATCTACACTTCCTGAAAGTATTTACGCACGAACCGGATAGCCATGGAGCCTTCCCCGACGGCGGCAGAAATGCCCGGATTCGCTCCAAACCGTACATCACCCGACGCAAAAATTCCCGGTACACTTGTTTCAGGCATGAACGGCTCTCTATTCAATTTCCAGATCTTATCAAACGACTTGTCCTTCAACAAATCGCTTCCGCAGAGTATGAAACCCTTACTGTCTTTCACCACAAGACTGTCCAGCCACTCCGTGCTGGGCTTCGCGCCGATGTAAACGAACAGCGCTTTCGCCGGCACAATTATCTCTTCACCGGTCTTTGCGTTTTTGAGTGTGATGGTCTCCAGGAAGGTTGAGCCGGAACAACCGACTACATCTGTATCTGAAATTATTTTTATGTTGGACGTCAGTCTGATGTTTTCCACGAGATAGTTCGCGGCCGTCTCTGAAAGTGCGCCGCGCCTGATCACGATGCTAACTTCCTTTGCAAACCTGCTCAGGTACATGGCTGCCTGACAGGCCGAATTGCCGCCGCCGGCGATGTAAACTGTTTCACCGCGGCACGCGTGCGCCTCGACTGAAGCAGAGCCGTAATAGACCCCTGCGCCAGTGAACTTTTCCAAGCCCGGAATTTCAAGCTTCCTATAAGCCACGCCGGTAGCGATCACGATCGTTTTACTATGCACCTCTGAGCCGTCTAGCAGCTTCGTGATCTTGTATCCATCCTGCAGGGTGATGCTCTGCACTTCTGCGGGAGTAAGAATTTCTGTTCCAAAACGGAGAGTCTGCGTGATTGCTCTTCTCGTAAGTTCGGCTCCCGAGAGACCGGTTGGGAAACCGAGGTAATTCTCAATGCGATTGCTGCTGCTCGCCTGTCCGCCCGGATTACTCTTTTCAATGAGAAGCGTTTTGAGTCCTTCGCACGAACCATATACGGATGCGGCGAGTCCGGCTGGACCTGCACCAACGATAAGTACATCGTACATGTCTTTGGTTGCCTTTTGCTGGAGCCCCACTCTGGCGGCAAGATCGGGGAGGGAAGGATCTATCATAAAGGAACTATCTTTCAGTACCACCAACGGCAGGCTGGACCTGGTGACATTAGCACTTGCCAGGTACCTATCAGCCTCCGGGTCGTTTTCGATGTCCATCCAGATGTAGGGAACCAGATTGCCCGACAGAAATTCCTTCAGCCGATGCGTTTTAGGCGACCACTGAAAACCGACGATTCGTGTTGCGTCCGGGTCTGGTTTATACAGCGCTTGCCATTCGTCAAGCAGGTCATTCGTAACCGGGAAGAGTTTTTCTTCCGGAGGATGCCACGGCTTCAGCAGGTAATAATCCAGTTTCACGTTGTTGATTGCCTTTATCGCAGCTTCAATGTCCGAATAAGCGGTGAGCAAGATTTTTTTTGCAGTAGGGAAAATCTCGTTGGCCTTCTCGAGAAAAGTTATCCCGTCCATTTCGGGCATCCGCTGATCAGAAATAAATAACGCCACCGTGTCATTCTTCAGCTTCAAATCTCTGATCAGCTCAAGTGCTTCGATAGCCGATTCGGTCGCCGCTATTCTGTAATCATCCCGGTATTCATTCCGGATGTCCCGCTGTATGGCATGCAGCACCTGCATGTCGTCGTCGATAATAATGATATATGGAAGCTTCATCTTTATCCCTATTTTGGTTCCTGTTTCTGTTCAAGGGGGATGCGGACCGAAAACTCCGTCCTGCCGGGCTCGGACTTAACTTCTATTTTGCCATTGTGACGGTTCACGATCCTGTTTACAATATCCAGCCCAATTCCAGTTCCCTCGCCGACTTTCTTCGTCGTGAAAAACGGATCAAAAATCCGAGAGATGTTTTCTTTCGGAATACCCACACCGTTATCGATAATACTGACAGTGACTTCTTTGTTGTCATGGGTTGTCTCAATAGTGAGCACTCCGTTTTTGCCCATGGCAAAGATGGCGTTATCGATTAGGTTCGTCCAAACCTGGTTCAACTCGCCTACATAAGCTGGGACGGCTTGCAAGCCATCGGTAAACCTCTTCTTGACTTCAATATTTTTCTCGCGGAGCTTGAACCCCAAAAGTGTAAGCGTGTCTTCAATGTCCTTGTGGATGTTGGTGGGCTGCAAGTCGCTGGTTCTATCCATATTCACATGACTTTTTATGGACCCCACCAGGTTCGAGATGCGGTTGGAAGCATCTTCGAGATCTTTAACAATCCTAAATGAGCTCAATAGATTTTCAAGCCATGGAACGGCAAGAACGAATGTCTCCCGCCCTAAATTATTGAGAGTGTTTTGTAACTCCCCGATTGAAAATCCGAATTCTGAAAATGTCTCAGCAGTCTCTCTTTCGTTGATTCCGTTCCTTTCCAGCCATTCCGCGAGCTCATCCTCGTTTTCCATCAGCTGAAGTGCGGTGAGTTTGTTCCTTTTTTCCGGCGGGGTTTCCCTTCTTTCGACCAACCCGTGAATAATTTGAATTTGCTCCTGCGTCATGTCGCTCTTAATTAATTCCCTCGTGAGCTCGAAATTGCGATTCAGCCTCTTGCTAAGCTCATTTGAAATCCGGTTGATAGCGGCCGCCGGATTATTGAGCTCATGGGCGATGCCGGCGGCGAGGTTGCCCAGGGCATTCACCTTTTCATACTGCAGCTGTGTGGTAGCAAATATTCTGGCTCTTTCTGTCATGTACCCGATGAGACGTTGAATGAAATCGGGATTAAGAACCTCCAGGTCGCGAAAATATTTTTTGTTCAGCTTGAGAACCTTTACGCCTCCTGATGCGTAAGAGTAACCGGGGGAAGTTTTCATTCTTGAGTACGGGAGCAAACCGCCCACGCCGCCCGAGAGATTATTGTTTTCGAACGTGAAGTAATAAACCTGACGCCCGTTTACATACATGTAGAAAACTATTTTGCCTTCCAGCGTTATCCACATCATATCGGCTTCGTCACCGTATTTTACAATCAGGTCTCCATCCGCATATTCGCAGTATTCCGAATGGTCAAGGATCCAGCGCAGATGTTCGTCAGGTAGATCCTTTAGCGCTATTACTTTTTTCAAGTCTTCAACGGCTACGGATTGCATATTTCACGCAGATTTGGTGAGAAGTACCAATCGAGAATTGCAAAGACAGGATTTGCTACAATCATGTTGGAACCCGGTTTCATTTCAACAATAGCATTTTCGATACTCTTACCCGTCCTGCTGCAGAGAGGCGGTAGAAATATAGGCCGCTCGCGAACTGCGAGCCGTCGAACTTAACTTGATGCGTACCACCGTTCTGTTTTTCGTCCACCAACGTCGCCACCTCTCTTCCGAGAATATCGTAAACCCTTAGGGTTACGTGACTGACTACTGATAACTGATAACTTATTACTGTCGTCGGATTGAACGGATTGGGATAGTTCTGATACAAAGCGAAGGAATTCGGACTGTCAGTTTTCTTTTCGACAACCGTCAACGCCGGACTCTTTCCCACATAAAATGCGCCTTCGCCATCTGTGAGTGCGTATGTGGAGTCGCCGAAGGAGAGAAGCGAAGTGACGATGATGCTGTCGAGTCCATCGTACGTCCATGAACTCCCGCTGTCTGTAGTGAAATAAACACCGAGACCCATGTAGTTGCCATCTGCAAATCCCGCAAAGACAACTCCAGAGTCATCGACGGACAGTGCCGTCACATAAGAAGGAGAAGGCGAGACAGGAAGAGGGAGTGTTGACCAGGTTCCGCCTGAACGACGCATAATTCCTGAACCGGAGGGACCGTCGACGGCGAACACATCGCCATTCGTTCCCGGTACCATCTGCACGAACGAAGGCACTGACGATGGCATACCAGATGTATCGACAACCCAAGTGCCGCCGCTGACGGGTCTTCTCATGACTTTCTTACCCGAAAGGTTTCCACTGATATAAAGGAAACCATTGCGGTCAGAAGTCATACATGCGACGTAATTGGTACTTTGCGTCGGGAAGCCTGTCGTGTCGATGGTCCACGAGCCGCCATGCGGCTTGGTCCACAAATCCGGATTGGTGCCGAAGAATTGGTGGCCTCCGCCGTAGTGTTGCGCGCCGGTTTCATCAACATAAAACAGCCCGCCGTTCACCTGAGAAAGTCCTGCCGTGTCAGGCGACCAGCTTGATCCGTCATCCGTGCTTTTGACAATCGGGACTGCGCCGTTTCCGGATGGCAGGAATATTTCCGGATCCAATGTATAGACGTTGCCTAGTCCGTCGCCCATCAACGGGAGCTGGCCTTCATAACCATTTTGTGGATACGTTTTATTCCACACCGTATCAGGAGGAGCATTCGAGAAAATCCCGAGGGCGGAGCTGAGCAAGATTTTTCCAGAACCCGTTTTCGCCATACCGGTGAAGTTTTCAGCTTTGATCCCGTTATTGTTCATTGTCCAGGTCGTTCCCTGATCCGTGCTGAGAAAAACACCGAACGAGGTCCCAGCAATAAGAAGGCTATCGCCGGAGAGCGAGTTGATTTGCATGTTTTGGAAACTGGTACTGCTGACGATTCGAGAAATGGACGAATCGATTTCCTGCCAGGAAGAAGTCCCGCCCGTTGATTTGTAGATGTGTGCTCCGAAACTGAAAATCGATGTGCCAGCAGTTATATAGAGGTTGTTGTAAGCATCGTCTGTTATCAAAAGGACTTGATTAGAACCGACTCCTGAAGCGTCGCTGTTCCATGATGCGCCGTTATCGGTGCTTTGGTATAAGCCGCCTCCGTTTCCGCCGACGAGAATACGGTTTTTCCTGTCTACGAAAACCGAATAGAGATTAGTCGTTTGAGTGAACGACGTGACTTTGTGCCACGCGTTCGAGTCTGGATTCTGTTTAAATAAACCATGGTCGGTTGCGGCATAAACATATTGCGCGGTGTCCAAGTTAATATCTTGTATCTTCGCATCGTTGATTCCGGTGGTATCTATCTGCCAGGTTTTAAGAGTATCTCTCGAAACATAGACGATTGGCATTGATGAAGACCATGGCGTACCGAGAGCATAGAGTGCATCACCTTTGAGTTTTTTCCAGGCTGAGGAATCAGTTGGTGCGGGGTTTAAGTCCGCTGAAACTACGTAGTACCTAAGATGGGCAAGGTCGTAATCTATATTCAGTATCCAGAATTGTTCCATTGGTTAAGAAAACATGCACTATGAATTTATGACCTCCTAGATACGAAACCGAAGTCCCTCCAAAGTGAACGCCATTTGGGTGCTTATAAATTGGAGAAAAAGTACCTTGAAAAGTATTTCTGTAGATCTCATCGGGAGTGGAGATAAAAAAGTTATCAAAATCCCCCCCAAATGAACCATTGACCGGCTGGCCGTAGAGGTTTCCGCCAGTGGGAGTAGATTGCCCGAAGATGTGATTCACAGAAAACAAGGATACAATTGCTGACATCAGAATTCCGGCACGGATGTTTTTTAAGTTGAACATTTTAAGTTCCTCCTTCTTTACTTGACTAGCATCAGTTTCTTCGTCGAGATGAATTTCTTCCCGTCATTACCCGTCGCTTCGAATCTGTAGAAGTACATACCGCTCGCATATCGTGATGCATTGAAAGTAATCGAATGTTCGCCGGAAGTTTGAAGTCCATCCACGAGGGTGGCTACTTCTCTTCCAAGTACATCATAAATCTTCAGGGTCACATGGCTGACGGCTGAAAGCTGGTAGCTAATAGCTGTTGAGGGATTAAACGGATTCGGGTAGTTCTGATGTAACGCAAATGCATTTGGTGTTTGATTCTCTTGCCTGACACCTACAGCACTGGATTTAGTCAGAACGTACAAACCGTTGTTGTAAGTTACAGCATATACCGAATCTCCGTAAGCAATCAACGTTCTTACGGATACGCTGTCAAGTCCGGCCATAGTCCAGGACCCACCGTCGTCCGTCGTGTAATACACCCCCTGCCAGGCGTAATTAAATCCGTTCTGATAGGAGAACCCAGCCCACAACGCTCCGGAATTATCAACCGCTGTAACAAATGCAACGTTTCCGAGGAGGCCGCCCGGAGATGAAAGAGGCGCCCATGTGCTGCCTGTTTTCTTATATACTCCGTTACCGTAGGTGCCGGCATACAAATCTCCGTTCGCATCGACACTTATACTGTACACGATCACCTTCTGCAATCCGGCGGTGTCCGCAACCCACGTTCCTCCTCCGATTGGCCTCCTGAACAGCATTCCGCTGTAGTCGGTGGTAGTCGTCACCGCCAAGTATAGGTTTCCTCTCTGATCGCTGAAGAATGTATTAGGGAAGTTCTGCGGGAATTTACTGAACCCAGTGGTGTCCGGCGCCCATGAGGTACTCGATGTCTTCATGTAGCATTCGATAGGAATACCCGATACTGCATAATGTTGAACTCCGGATTCGTCGGCCAAATATTTCGGAATTGATCCAGCTGCCATCACGCTGAGTCCCGCTGTGTCCGGAATCCATGTGGTGCCGTTGTCTGTGCTTTTCCAGTTGGTGTTAGGGCTTTGTGAATCGTTAAAATTAGAAACCGGTCCCAGGGTGTAGAGATTGCCCCCGTTGTCGACATAGATAGGCCCGCCGACCGCGTACCCGTTTGCAGGGAACGTTTTTGTCCAGACCGTGTCTCCGTTATTTAAATAGAAGAGCCCGAGATTTGTGGAGATGAATTGGCGATTTGATGTCTTTAGATAGCTGTACGTCATACCAGCGGTCATTCCCGAGTTATCTTCGTCCCATGTTTTTCCCTGATCGCTACTGGTAAACATTCCATAGGTGGTGGCAAGGGAAATTATGGAATCTCCCCCAATATCAATATATGGGTTGTTATCTTCTCCGGTTGGATCCATGATCTTGTTCGTGATTGACGTGTCTATTCTTACCCAAGGAGCTGTTCCACTATCTGATCTGTAAGCCGCGCCGCCTCCGATGCCATATATGTTGCCAATGACGTCTTGACCGTATTTTGTCATCCCTCCGGGCAGAAGACCGGTGGAATTCGGAGTCCACGATGCGCCTCCATTTATGCTCATGTAAGACGAATAATACGTGCCCGCATATATCCGGTTATGTGAATCAACATATATTGCATTTGCATAGTTTTCGGGGAAAGACGACAACTTGTGCCATACGCTTGAATCCGGGTGTTGTTTATAAATTCCGTTGCTTGTGGCGAGATAAACGTATTGCGATGAATCCAAAGCGAACGCATTGAAATTTACTGCTCCGAGTCCTGCGGTGTCGGAGTGCCATGTCGATCCCGAATCACGAGTCACCGCAAAAAATGTAAATGATAGGGCATACACTGCATCACCTCCGATTTCCTTCCATGCTGCAGTAATAAGGAAAGGGATGCCCTTTCCGTAGTCGGTGACCCCTCCTGTCTTACAGTCGAGAAGTTTGACGTTTCCGTCGTCCAACAGTATCACTACCTTCGATGAATCCTGCTTTATGTGGATGTCTACTATGTCCACGTAAGGTTGAGTCTCAAAGACCGGGGCATATGTCCAATAAGCCTTATTGTGTGTGTATTTAGGCAGGTGCTTGGTTCCGATCCATACGTGGCCATACGATGCTGCGATAGGCGCGGCAGACCCATCGAAGATCCGACACACGCCTGCGGTGACCACGTACGAACCGTTGAGGTCTGCCGATGTAGTTACAGGGATCGCAGAACCGCCTTGTGCATCGGCCGATGATGGAGACAGCAGCTGTAACTCTGCCAGAAAAAAAACCGCAAGAATCTTCCAGAGGGTTGGCGCGCAAATCGCGGCCATTGCGTCCATCGCACGCTTGTAAGTGTGACTCAGTTTGACTATCATTTCTCCTCCTAGATTACTGAACATGGAAAAAGCATTGTTTCCGATTTTCACTTCAACATGAGCATCTTTGAGACTTTCACCTCGGTTCCAGCTGATAACCGGTAAAAATAGACACCACTTGCAAATGCATTTCCATTAAACTCCACTTGATGAAATCCGGCATCCATCTCCTTATCCACGAGGGTTCGCACTTTCCTTCCCAGGACGTCAAACACTTCAAGATTCACTTTAGATCGAACAGGAACCGAGAAACTAATTAACGTTGATGGATTGAACGGGTTCGGATAATTCTGGGAAAGCGAAAAACTCGTGGGATGTGCTGTCACGGTCTTCACCGCAGTGAGCGGCGATTTGCTGACGTAATAGGCGCCGGAGGTACTGGTCAGCGCGTAAGTGGAATCACCGAATGAGACCAGAGAATTGACAGATATGCTGTCAAGCCCGACACTAGTCCAAGTCGATCCGTTATCTGTCGTGAAGAATACGCCCTGCCCGACATCGTTGAAGTCGACGAACGCTGCGAAAAGTACACCCGAATTATCGACGGAGGCTGACCTGATGAACGGAAAGAAGAGCTGGGCCGGCGGGGCGATGTTCGTCCAGGAACCCGAATGAAGTTTCATGATCGTCCCATTGGTGTAACCGATCACGTCTCCGTTTCCACCGGGAATCATATGGTTGAAGTAGCTCAAAAACCCGCCGATGCCGGAAGTGTCCACGACCCATGTGCCTCCGGTTATCGGTCGTCTGACAACTTTCAATCCTCCGAAATATCCGCTCGCATAGACATAGCCGTTGTGGTCTGAGGTTATGGACAAAATGTAGCTGTAGCTCAGATCCGGTATGCCTGCGGTATCGAGAGCCCAGGTCCCGTTCAATGGCTTTGACCATATCTGGGAATAGTGAGTACCTCCGTAGAGCGAATTTCCATAGTATTCTGTCCCGTTTTCATCGACGTAGAAGACTGTTCCTCCCACGCTGTCGAGGCCAACTGTATCTGGAGCCCACGTAGTCCCTCCGTCGGTGCTTTTAACTATTGGGATGGATCCTGAAGAATTACTGCCGAGGGTGGCATCAAGCGTGTAAAGATTGCCGGCGCCGTCGGTAAAAATTGTCAGCTGACCTTGAAAACCGTTTTGCGGATATGACTTCGTCCAGGAGGTTGTGGAAAGAGTGTTCTTGTAAATTCCAAGATCACTGCTGAGGAGTATCGCCCCAGAAGCCGTCATTCCCATTCCGTAAATGTTTGAGGCAGGTATACCTTCGTTGTCAATGGCCCAGGTTGATCCCTGGTCCGTGCTTACGAAAATTCCAAAGTTAGTGGCGGCGAAGAGGGCACTATCACCCCACAAACTGCTTATGCCAAAGCTGCGAACGGAAATGCTCCGTATCGCTCCGTCTATATTCTGCCACGCACCGCTTCCGCCGCTCGACTTGTAAAGATGGAAAACCGATGTGAACGGATTATCGGTGACTGTGTAAAGGTTACCGTACGCATCGTCGCTCATGAGGCTCGGCCATTCGCTTCCAATACCCGATGTATCTTCTGACCATGTTGATCCGTTATCCGTGCTCAGCCATAATCCGCCGCCGTTACCCGCTACGAGAAATCGATTCTTCCTGTCGATGAAAATCCGATAAAGGCTCGGCGATCCCGTGAACGATGCGACCTTACTCCACGTGCCTGAATCCGAAGACTGGGTAAAGAGTCCGTGGTCTGTCGCCGCAAATACGTTCTGAGTCCGATCCAAAGCGAAACCATAGATCTGAGCGCTGCTCAATCCCGTGCTGTCCAATTCCCATGTCTGCAGTGTATTATCCCTGTTCACAAACAACCCTTGGTTCGAAAGTGAATAAATAGCGTCGCCCTTTATGTCGTCCCAACCGACGGAGCCGGACGTCCCGATCTGACCGACGTACACAGAGTCTTTACCGGGCCCTGCTGCTCCGAATTTTATCAGGACTACTTTCCCGTTTGTGAATTGGATGATAAGTCCTGTCGTGATCGCCATGCTGTCTAGAGACCGGTACACCGCCTTCGGCGCAAAATGGGCGACGGTCCAACCGTTCGGAATATCGATCCAGCTTTGGCTACTCCATCCTCCAAATCCTGGGGTGTTGACTATGAACCCGTTGCCGGTCTCCGTCATTGGATTATTTCCGAAAGGATAATCTGGCGAAGGGTCGTTCGCGCCAGTCACAGTCGTTACGCTCGTGCCAAAAAATCCGCCTGAGATGGGAACGGTAAATGTAACTGCCTGCGGCTGTCCAAGCAGCGCGCCGCTGGTCATCGCCAGTGTCACCAGAGCAAGGACAAGGGTCTTAAGATGTTTCGACCCGGATAATGTGGTAGACATTTCTTCCTCCTTATTATTCAGTCTCCATAATGTGTTGAGTCGGCATTGTTTCCGGAAGGGGCGTTCGGAATTGCGCCCGGATAAGCATGGAACACGGTGCAGAGCAATGGCATTTGTGACCTGCATTTCTCCCCGGTAATTGGGGGTCTCCTATTATCCTTTCGATACTCGCCAGCACGAGATATCTGCCTGGAACCGCGGCAGTTCGTCCGAGAACGCTTCTCAAACAACCGCTTCTATGCAAGATGGGTTGTTTCGACAAGCCATGAATGCCCGCACATTTTTCCTGGACTTGCATGAATGGGTTAACGTCACTGATCTTCCTTTTGGTTCCGCCAGTTCTCTCCTCATAGCTCTTGTCATCAACTTGCCAGCAATGGCCCTGAAAATCTAAGTCAAACGACTGAACTTCGCCTAAATCACATAAATGCGTTAACACTTTTCTGCGGTTTCTTAGTTCCATGATTGGGTGCGAAGCGTCACACGTGGGGGACTTTTCCAGGCAACCCCCTGACAACAAGATTCTTGAACGCTACATCACGTGAATTTATCTTTTGAGCAAAACTGAGTCGTATGAGAATCCACTATCTCCAGCATGTGCCGTTCGAAGACATCGCTAACATACAAGATTGGGCGAACGACAAAGGGCATTCTGTATCATCGACAAAACTCCACTTTGGCGAAAAGCTTCCCCCGGTAGATTCATTCGACTGGCTCATCGTGATGGGTGGTCCCATGAATGTCTACGAAGAGAAAAAATATCCCTGGCTTATCTCAGAAAAGAAATTCATCAAGAGGGTAATCACATCCGGCAAGTTTGTCCTTGGGATTTGTCTCGGTGCGCAATTAGTTGCCGACGTTCTCGGCGGTAAAGTCACGATAAATAATCAAAAAGAAATCGGATGGCATCCGGTAAGGAAGACCGGGGGAAGGTTCCTCAAATCGCTTCCAGATGAGTTCGTGGCCTTCCACTGGCACGGAGACACGTTTGAGATTCCTCACGGTGCAACGAGGATCGCCGAAAGCGAGGGATGTTCGAACCAGGCATTCGAGTATGGCAAGAATGTTCTTGGCCTGCAATTCCATCTTGAGTCTTCGAAGACGAGTATCCGGCGGCTTATCGACAACTGCCGGAATGACATGACTCCCGGCCGGTACGTTCAATCTGAAGATGAAATTTCCTCAGGCGAGATACATCTTCCAGAGATTGAAATCCACACGCGGACGCTCCTGGATGAAATTGAGAAGAGGATTGTCGGCGAAATCAGACTCGAGAGATTCATCACGAAACCTTGAATATGTCTGAGGAAAAAAAAGGAGAGAAATGCAAAATTGACGATGAGAATTAGAAAAGTTCGATGCATTCTTGATTCACCTTACCCTAACCCTCTCCTACGAGGAGAGGGAAAACTGATTCCTTCCCCTTGTAGGGGAAGGTTGGGATGGGGTGAGTGGTTTTAGAAAGAATATCCGATTAAATGGGCCCGAAATCTTTTCTGTCCAATTGGGCTTTTCAGGGAGGTCCAAATTGAGTTGAGGGCATTGAATACTAGGTTGGTATACTAACAAAGTCCGGGAAGAAACGATGGTTACGTACAAAGAAATTGCGGGAATGATCGATCATTCTCTGCTGAAACCGACTTTAACGGATTCTGAAATCCGGGAAGGCTGTAAGATCGCCGATGAATATGGAGTAGCTTCGGTTTGCGTCAGGCCGTCAGACGTGAAGCTGGCAAAGTCCATTCTGAAGAACAGCAAAGTCCTCGTGACGACCGTGATAGGCTTTCCGCACGGCACGACCACGACGCATGCTAAAGTTGCAGAAGCGGAAGAAGCTATCGATAATGGCGCCGTCGAGCTCGACATGGTGTTGAACATCGGGAAATTGAAATCGAAAGATTTCGAATATGTGGAAAAGGATATTAAAGCGGTTTCGGACCTTGCCCATGGAAAGAATGTCCTGGTAAAAGTGATTTTCGAAAATTGTTATCTCATCGAAGACGAAATCATTTCGGCATGCAAGATATGCAACAAAGTAGGAGTGGATTTTGTTAAGACATCAACGGGTTATGGTACAGGAGGAGCTGAAGATAAAGATATAAAAATCATGAGAAAGTATGCAAATCCCAAGATCCAGATAAAAGCGGCGGGCGGAATTAGGACTCTTGAGAGAGCAATTGAAATTAAGGAACTCGGCTGTACTCGCTTCGGGTGCACTGCAACTGTTGGAATACTCGAACGACTCAAATAGGGTCTGATTTAGTCAGCCGTTAAGTTAGACAAAACAACAACAACAAAATCGAGATCGTATATTTGAGAAACCAATCGCAATGTTCGAACACGAATCGCACTAATAAGAGAAATCTTAAGGTGATGCTCGCCACTCCCCAGGGATGCCTTCGGCAGAATTCCACAAATAACCATTTGTGTGATTCGAGGTTCCGTCCATTCGATCCATTCGTGTCATTAGTGGTTTATTATGGTTTGCAAAGTATATAATCCCCCCAAAGATCGGCAATAAAATGCGCAATGTGGTTTTCATCCTGATATTCTCAGTCATAATCTCTATTTTCGGATTCGCTAACTATTACGTTTACATGAGAGGTCTTCAGGCCTTTAGGCCGACCGGAATCCTCCACACAGTTTATGCTGCCGCATTTATCTTCCTCGCGGTTTCTTTCATTGCGTCGGTCTTCTTCGAACGCGCAGACATCGTCACCATCGGCAGGCCGCTGAACTGGATCGGCTCGTTCTGGTTAGCCGCGTTTGTCTATTTGCTGCTCATCACTGCCGCCATCGATCTGTTCAGGCTCGTCAACCATTTTGTTCTTTTTTTTCCGACTTTCATAACCGCAAATCCGGACTGCGCGGCACGGATCACAGGGATCGTGGAAGTTTTAGCGGTCACCGGGCTGGTTTTGTTTGGTTTCATCAACGCCCATATTATCCGCGTCCGAACACTCGACATTACTGTGACAAAAGAAGCCGGGAAGAGGAAAACCTTGAACCTCGTCATGGCATCCGATATTCATCTTAGCTCAATTATTGGCCGTAGCCGCATTGACCACCTCGTCGAGAAAATCAACTCGCTCTCACCGGACGTAGTGCTCCTGCCCGGTGATATTCTTGATGGTGATCTGAATCCTGTCATTGACCAGAACCTCGGGGAGTCGCTGCGCAGAATCAAAGCGCCGCTCGGAGTCTATGCGGTGACCGGCAACCATGAGTTCTACGGCGGCATCGAGAGAGCCTGCGAGTACATCACCGAACATGGTGTGAAGATGCTGCGAGACACCATGGTGTTTTTGGACAGCAGCTTCTACGTCGTGGGACGCGAGGACAGGGAGGTGCGAAAGAGGAAAGCGCTTTCTGAGCTTATGGGAAATGTTGACAAGAGGTTTCCGGTTATCCTCATGGATCATCAGCCATTTCATCTCGAGGAGGCAGAGGCAAATGGAGTTGACCTTCAGCTTTCCGGACATACGCATCGGGGACAAATGTGGCCTTTCAATTATATCACCAAAATGGTTTATGAATGGGACTACGGCTATCTGGTGAAAGGCTCGACGCACATTTATGTTTCTTCGGGAGTAGGAACATGGGGTCCACCGATTCGAATTGCCGCAGATCCTGAGATCGTAAACGTCAGGATGAGATTTACTAAATGATGTGCGGGCAGCGACAGAAAGGGAAAAGCAAATAAAGAAATGGAGAAGGCTAGAGAAAGCCACACTCATCGAGAGCGTGAACGCCGGCTGGAGAGATTTGTGCGATGAGTTGTGCGCCAGCGAGGAATGTACAATACCACCTGATTGTCATTTCGACGAGCGCTCTTTCCGAGGAGAAATCTTCTGTGGATGTGCCCGGATGTAGCATTACGGGTACTCCACGCGTTTCCCTCGCTTGCGCGATGAAAACCTGGTCGGAACGACAAAAGGGTGAAATTGTCTTTTCGAGCGACGGCGCCTTAGCGCCGGAGTCGAGAAATCTTCTGTAAGTGTCCTCGAGTGATGTTCTAGGAGCCACCAATGGCAGATTCCTCCACTCGGAAAAGAAGACGGTGAAAGAAGAGGTGAATTCGGTTTTCCAACTAAAGTCTCCACCATCCATCCCCGAAGAATAAAACCGGGGTCCAGACAGCTTCCCGAAACTCTAACCATCATTTTCACCAATAAAACCGCCGATCTGCAATTGAATTTTCAAGAGGACACCCTTAGTTTTATGTATTGCTTCATAAAGACGATTTCACAGAATTTATCCAGGCGACAAAAAACCATTGTGCCATCGTGTACAAGGAAGAGAGTGTTTTATTATGAGCATCGCAAAAAATATGAGCATGGAATTGCAACAGCAAGCCGCAAACACCAGGAAGATATTAGACCGAATTCCCAACGACAAGCTCACTTGGAAACCCCACGAGAAGTCAACGGCGATTGGGAGGCTTGGGATGCACATCGCGGAAATCCCGAACACAATAGTCAGAGCTATCGAGACGGAAAGTTTCGATTTTGCGGCCGTGCCGTTTAAACCTGTGTTCCCTAATACTACTGCGGAGATCATGGATGCTTTCGAGAAGAATTTGGCGAAGGCAATTAAGTCTCTGGAGGAAATTCCCGATGACCAGCTATCTGTAATGTGGAGAGCCACCAGAGGCGAACAGTTGGTCTGGGAAATGCCCCGGAGTGCGGTCATACGCAACGCGCTCAATCATATCATTCATCATCGTGGGCAACTGACTGTATTTCTGCGCTTGCTCGACGTGCCGGTTCCGAAAACGTTTGGACCTACAGCCGACGAGAGGTAAGGAAGGTTGTCCATGACGCGAATGTTGCCGAATGGCCCACATCGACAAGAAGATGGATTCTTCGGTCGCGGAATTTATCCCGCAAAAAGCGGGACTCCCTCAGAATGACATAATCGGGCGGTTTTGTCATTCTGAACGGAACCTGCCTGCGTGTAGCCGCTTCGGCGAAGGCAGGCGAAGTGCAGTGAAGAATCCATTCGGCAACACCTTCATGACGCCGGCGATAGTACATCACGACAAAAGGCTCCGACAGAAGCGGCATGCTTGTAGCAATAAACATTAAAAGCGGGCGAAACCCCGTAGGGGTGACATGGAAATAGTTATTTCGCTTTGAATGAAACGACGGCTAAGAAAAGAGGATCTCGATGCAGTACCGTGAATTAGGCAGGACAGGATGGAAAATATCGACAATCAGTTTTGGCGCCTGGGCGATTGGTGGAACGTGGGGCACCGTTGACGACAGGGAGTCTTTAGCGGCGCTTCATCGCGCTCTCGAGCTTGGCGTGAATTTCTTTGACACCGCCGATGTCTATGGCGACGGCAGAAGCGAGCGTTTGATCGCCCAACTTCGAAAGGAACACCGTGAGGAATTCCACGTCGCGACAAAAGCAGGCCGCCGGCTCAATCCGCATGTTGCAAATGGGTACAACAAGCAGAATCTTACAGCCTTCGTGGAACGGAGTTTGAAGAACTTAGAAACCGACGCTCTCGAGTTGCTTCAGCTTCATTGCCCGCCCACCGAGGTTTATTACATGCCTGAAGTTTTTGGAGTACTCGACGATCTGGTAAAAGCAGGGAATATCCGCTACTATGGCGTAAGCGTGGAGAAAGTCGAAGAGGCTTTGAAAGCAATCGAATATCCGAATGTCCAGACTGTGCAGATCATATTCAATATTTTCCGGCAGCGACCGTCTGAGCTTTTCTTCAGAGAAGCCGAGCGCAAGCGGGTCGGCATTCTTGCAAGAGTACCCCTCTCATCGGGCTTATTGACGGGCAAGCTCACCCGATCGAGTGTTTTCGCTTCGGACGATCACCGGAGTTTCAATCGGCGCGGCGAAGCGTTCGATCGCGGCGAGACATTCTCGGGAATAGATTACGAAGTGGGATTGAGGGCAGTCGAGGAGCTGCGGCCGCTTGTGCCGCAAGGACAGACCATGGCACAGATGGCACTGAGATGGATTCTAATGTTTCCTGCAGTCACCTGCGCTATTCCCGGCGCAAAACGGCCGGAACAGGTTGAGGAAAATGTTAAGTCCGCCGATCTGCCTCTGATTTCGGATGCAACAATGAAGAGAATCAACGAAATTTACAATATCCACATTCGCAGGCTTGTACACCATTACTGGTAAGTTCATACTGGTCACTCTTCCAAACATATCCTGGTTCAATGAAGCGAGGATTGCAACATTCGGGGAAGAATGTGCCCGTTTCCGCTACAGGTTGACGTGAAACATCTGTCTTGACATATCCGTATTTGGTATGACGCAAAACCGCGGAGAGATGGCACTATGAAAAACAATACCGGAAGAGAAACCATGGAATTCTCAGAGAATGATCTCACTTTTCGGAAACGCACCGCAATCGTAATGTTATCCTTCGCAGTCGCCGAAGTACTTCTTCATTTTTACACGAATATTTTTGCCGGTTACGGATATTTCCGCGACGAGTTGTACTATGTCGCGTGCAGCAACCACCTTGCGGCGGGCTACGTTGACCATCCGCCGTTACTGAGTTTCATATTATTCTTCAGCATAAAGATATTCGGCAAATCCATCTTCGCATTAAGACTTATTCCGGCAATCGTGTCGGGAATTACGGTTTTTCTCGGCGGACTCCTCACAAGAAAATTGGGAGGAGAAATTGCGGCAATTACTCTGGCATGTCTTTCAATTGCAATAGCGCCTGAGTTTCTCGGTACAAACGCGATTTATTCGATGAATGGCTTTGACTGGCTCTTTTGGTTGCTTGCGGTCTACATAGTTGTTCTTATAGTCGAAAATGATAGCGTTGGTGACAAAGATAGAAATGGAAAATTGTGGATATGGCTGGGGATGGTGTTAGGAATCGGTCTCCTGAATAAGATCGACATGCTCTGGCTCGGAGCAAGTTTGTTTGTTGGCATTCTTCTGACTCCTCAGAAAAAACATTTGAAGACAAAATGGCCGTACGTAGCCGCGCTGATCACGTTCGTCATGTTCAACCCTTATGTGATATGGAATCTCACTCACAACTTTGCGACGCTCGAGTTCATTCACAGAGCCTCCTCAATAAAATATTCGTCACAAAACCCGGTAACATTTGTAACCGACACGATAAAGTCCTTGAATTCATGGTCGCTTCCCGTGTGGCTTGCGGGAACATGGTTTCTGATTTTCAATAAGGAAGGGAAAAAATTCCGCATCATCGGGCTTGTCTTCGTCATAACATTTCTGATCCTGATAATCAACTGGCACTCAAAGGCAGAATACATCGCCCCTGCTTTCCCGATCGTTTTTGCAGCGGGCGGCGTCATGTTTGAAAGGATCGCGTCGCACAAGTTTTGCGGTTGGACAAGATATGCGATGCCGGCTCTCGTAGCAATTTATGGATTACTCAGCATGCCATTCGCTGTCCCAATTCTGCAGGTGGACAGTTTTATCAAATACTCGAGTGCGCTCGGAATGAAGCCTTCCAGCGCCGAGACGCACCATCTTTCCGATCTTCCGCAATGGTACGCCGACATGTTCGGATGGGAGAATATGGCCGCCACGGCTTCGAAAGTTTACGTTTCTCTCTCGCCCGAGGAACAAAAAAAGACCGTCATCTTCGCACAGAACTACGGCGAGGCTGGAGCAATTGACTTCTTCCGCTGCAAATATACCCTTCCACGAGTCATCTGCGGCCACAACAACTACTGGTACTGGGGACCGGGCGATACCACTTTCACGACGGTGATTGTCATTGGTGGCCGGAGGGAAGACCATCTCAAATTGTGCGGCTCCGTAGAACAAGCTGGCATGATCGCAAGCCCGCATGCTATGCCGTATGAAACTGACCTCCCAATCTACATTTGCAGACAAATCAAAGTCCCGTTCAGCGTAATATGGTCCAAAGCGAGATTCTTCATTTGAGCATAGTCGATAGGTGAGTTGATGGCAGGAATCTTAGGCGACGCGACCACGTTAATAGAAAACGAAAGTTATCTTTTTTGGTCCTCGATCTTTAGGAATACAATTTTGACCGCCATGGTGAAGCATTCGACCGCGGCGAGACTTTCTCTGGAATAGATTACGAAGTGGGATTGAGGGCAGTCGAGGAGCTGCGGCCGCTTGTGCCGCAAGGACAGACCATGGCACAGATGGCACTCCGGTGGATCCTAATGTTTCCAGCGGTCACCTGCGCTATCCCCGGAGCCAAACGACCCCAGCAGGTGGAAGAGAATGTTAAGGCTGCTGACCTTCCACCGCTCTTGGAAACGACGATGATGAGAATCGGAAATTTACAATTCACAGATTCGGTCACTCGTTCACCAGTACTGGTAAGAAATTTCTCGTCCGTCCAGGGTCAAATCGCGGACAAGCATGACGGTCACTTCTAAGCACAGGTTGAACTGTTTAGCTCCGAGATGAATGAAATATTCGCCATCAATTGCGGTCCGAAATATACTTGTCAATTTTTCGGTTGCAGACGAATACTGATTGAGACTACATTAAGAGCATGAAAAGAGAAACCACACTCTGGACAGACGAAACGATGTATGATGCGTTTGTAAAGCGCGATATTTCCTATGAAGGAATCTTCTTCGTCGCGGTGAAGACAACCGGCATTTTCTGTCGGCCAACATGCAGAGCGAGACGGCCAAAACGAGAAAATGTCGAATTCTTTCAGAAGGCAAAAGATGCGCTGCTCAACGGCTACCGCCCGTGCAAAATATGTAAGCCGCTCGAGCTCCTCGGCTCTACACCGGAGTACATTCAAAAACTAATCGACCAGGTTACCGCGAATCCGTCGAAAAAAATCACCGACCACGAACTTGTCAAGATGAAAATTGAGCCAAGCAATGTGCGACGCTGGTTCAAAGCTAATCACGGACTCACATTCCAGGGTTATCAACGAATGCTGAGAATAAACGGCGCGTTGCATCAGATCAGGAACGGAAATGGCGTGACGGAGACTGCGTTCGAGAATGGCTATGATTCTCTTAGCGGTTTCACCGAGGCATTCAAGAGAATAGTCGGAACAAACCCGAACGGCGCAAAATTTATTGACGTAATTAACATACACCGGCTTACTACTCCACTCGGACCAATGATTGCCGGGGCGACGCGGGAAGGGGTCTGTCTCCTGGAGTTTACCGAAAGACGCATGTTTGAATCCGAGTTGAAAGAACTTAGACGGCTGTTGAAAGCAAATCTCGTGTACGGAAGCAATGAGCATATTTCAAGAATTGAAAGGCAGATGGCGGAGTACTTTGACGGCAAACGAAAAGAGTTTGATGTTCCACTTGTAACTCCCGGTACAGAATTCCAGAAAACCGTCTGGCGGCAGCTCACTACGATTCCGTATGGGCACACGAGATCGTATGAGGAGCAGGCGATTTCGTTAAACAAGCCCAAAGCAATCAGGGCTGTGGCAAGAGCGAACGGGTTCAACCGGATCGCGATAATTATACCCTGTCATCGCGTCATAGGTAAAGATGGCAGCTTGACCGGATATGGCGGCGGACTCTGGAGGAAAAAGTGGCTGCTCGACTTCGAGAGAGGCAACGACAAGAATTGAGGGGGACCTCTTCAGTTAAGCGAAAAACTCTTATATAATGATCTGCTAGAAGTCGTCTTTGCCGCCAGCGTACTCATTGCTCGCTTCCGAAGGACGTTCATGCCATTGACAAGCATGACCATTTGATTATTCTGCAGATCTCATTTAGCTTTTTGGGGTGAAACCTAAGCCACATATGCCGGGCAGAGTATCTCACGTGAATAGAGCGATCGTCCTCTTATCATTCTTCTCCTTTCTGGCACGTATGGGGTCAGCTCAGAATTCGTCGCCGAACGAAGAAATCTACGCGACCTGCTTCGATGAATTGAAAGCTGCCGAAGATAAGCAGCCGGATCTCTGGAACAGAGATATGTACGGTCCGCTACTTCTAGTCAATCCGGCGACCAGAGAAGTTTACTCAAATTACCCGGATGCCAGCGGGGCGCTGACACGCGAGGGTGGCGTCTATCATGGAATCCTTCCGGTGGACATAAATATTTACAACACAATTACCCACTGGAACGGGAGAGACTGGGCAATGGTGATGCTCCCTCTGCCGCCAAATCAGAAAGACCGGATAAACTTGATGGCACACGAACTGTTCCATGTTGCACAACGTTCACTTGGCTTTCGGGGATACAGTCCTGACAATAGCCACCTCGACGATAAAAACGGAAGAATTCTTATGAGATTGGAGGTTGAGGCGTTGCGGAAGGCGTTGGAATCGACTTCGAGTTACGACATGAGAAAACATCTGACCGATGCCATGACATTCAGGATGTACCGCTACGATCTTTTTCCAAGAGCCAAAATCTCGGAAAACCTTCTCGAGCTGAACGAAGGTCTGGCGGAATACACGGGTGTGATAGTCAGTGACAGGACGAGTCAGGAGGCGCTGTACCACTTTGAAACCAGCTTAAACGCATTTGTCAGATTTCCTACCTTTGTAAGGTCCTTTGCATACCAGACGACGCCTATCTACGGTTATCTTTTGCACCAAACGGCGACGGGTTGGAATAAGGAGATAACCCCCCAGACAAATCTGACAGATTACTTTGCCCGTGCCTTCGGCTTGATACTGCCTGCTGACCTATCGCCTGCAGAGCGTTCGATCGAGGATCAGTACGACGGGAAACTAATCCGTGCAGAGGAAACCAACCGGGAGACGATACGGCAAGGAGAGATCGAAAAATACAGAAAAGAATTCGTCGATCAACACCATCTTGAAATCCAGTTTGAGAAAATGCGTCTCGCCTTCGATCCAACAGACGTCATCCCGCTCGATGACAAAGGAAATGTTTACCCGACCATACGTGTGACCGATAACTGGGGGATCCTGGATGTAAAAAACGGAGCTTTGCTAAGCCCTAAGTGGGACAGGATAACGGTGAGTATCCCGACGGCGATCGACGGGCAAAATGTGAGCGGAGACGGATGGACACTTCAACTAAATGATTCTTACACCGTCATTGAAGATTACAGCACGGGAAATTATCGCGTCACGAGAAGGTGATGGCTTATCGTAGGGACACGCTCTAAGCCCTAAGCACTACACTCCAGCTAAATTCAAATTCCCAAAGTTGAACATTAAGATTACAAGGCCAAGACTCATGGTCAAATAGAGCCGGTTTTCAATTACCTCCTGTGGCCAAAGGAACTTCACCGCCTCGCAGCCATGTTAAATGTGTGCATCCAATTTTCATGTTTTGCATCCGATGAAGTACAGAAGAGGATGACCAAATGACGGAATATAGAAAAATAAAGAAGGTGTTTAAGAGTAGAGCAACGCTTGAAGGTGCCGGAGTCCACCTGAAACGTGCCTTCGGTTTCCATGAAGTGAAAATGTTCGACCCGTTTTTGCTGTTGGACGATTTTAGATCGAATAACCCAGAACAGTATTTGAAGGGCTTTCCATGGCACCCGCACCGCGGGATTGAAACGATCACGTACGTCCTGGAAGGAAAAGTGGAACACGGTGACAGCATGGAAAACAAAGGAGTGATTTCTTCCGGCGACATTCAGTGGATGACGGCGGGAAGTGGAATCATCCACCAGGAAATGCCAAAAGGCAACGCCGATGGCAAGATGTATGGCTTCCAGCTCTGGGCGAATCTGCCGAAGACTCACAAGATGATGGACCCACGGTATCAGGAAGTGAAGAGCGATCGATTCCCGACCGTGACAAGAGAGAATGGCACAAAGATAAAAGTAGTGGCTGGAGAAGTCGAAGGAGTGAGGGGACCTGTAACAGACGTAGTCATAACTCCTCAGTATCTTGACGTGACACTACCAGCTAATTCGAGTTTCGACTTGCCAACGACAAAGGGCCATAAAGTTATCGCCTACGTCATTGATGGGAAAGGGTATTTCACACGAGAGAAAGATCTTTTTTCTTACGAAATCGAAGGTGACGGCGGATCCAAATCCGAAAAGAGTCAGATAATTGACAATGAAAGCCTCGTGCTTTTTGATGACGGCGAAGCAGTGGAAGTAAGTTCCGCAGGCGAGCCGTTAAGATTCTTGTTGTTCTCTGGCAAACCTATCGGCGAACCAATAGCGTGGTACGGTCCGATCGTGATGAACCACGATGGGGAACTCCGCCAGGCATTCGAAGAGTTGGATAACGGAACGTTCGTAAAGAAACATAGAACTTAGTGCTTTATTAAGAACTCTTGGATTGCTCGAGTGGGGGATCCCTGAAGGTTGACGTCAGGTTGCCAAGAGCTATTGAAGTACTGACAGTGAAATGATTAACATTTGTCGATATGTTAATTTTCCCGCGATACATCATCCCGAAAAAATCGGAATTCTTGCAGCAAGCGGGAAGTTTTTTTCAAACCTAGAAAAAAGGAGAGACCAATGAAGAAAATAGCGTTATTATCGCTTCTTCTTATTGGTGTTGTCTTATTGTCACGCGCAATTCAAGCAATGTCATTCCCGAATGGTTCTGTCGGGAATCAGGATGCCAATAAGAAACCAGAAGCCGGACCTAAAGTTGTCGAAATGAAACTTGGCACGGGAGTGCAGGACAAACAAATCGCCGGTGAAGATTCGACATTTGCAGTCAACACGAAAGTCTATGTGTGGATGAAGACTGCAGGCGGAGCAGGCGATTCAATTTTAGTGACCTGGAAACATGCGGACAAAGAGTACAAAACGACACTTGGAATTGGCGGGAATTCCTGGCATACATGGGCTTACAAAACTGTAAGCGCTGCGGGAGACTGGAAGGTAACGGTCTCAACTCAGTCGGGAGACGTCCTGAAGGAAGCAAGCTTCAAAGTCAAGTAGTCCAATTTGAAAAAACCTTGCGACGGCTGGAAAACCTTCGCAAGGTTTAAATGTATGGCTGCACGTGTTCAATTCGGTTGCTGCGGCTGGAGCTACCTGAACGAGAGAGATTTCCCGGAACTGCTAGATCCACAGTCAAAGCGGTCAAAGCTTCAATCCTACGCTAGGCTGTTTGGCACAGTTGAAATAAAATCCACGTTTTACAGGTTGCCCCATCTTTCCACAGCAGAAAAGTGGCGGAAAGAAGCCGATGGGGGAAATCCAGAATTTGAATCCACGGTTAAGGCATTCAAGGGGATACCCCATCTTCATCGGTTTCAGAAAAAGGCGTCCCTGTCCCTGGATTCATACCGAGCTCTCAGAGAAATCTGCTCGTGCCTTGGTGCGAGGTTCGTTCTCTTCCAGTCGCCTGCGAGCTTTAAACCATCAAAAGAGAACATCAACACCATGACGGAATTTTTCGACAAGATAGACAGGCAAGGGATAGTCGCGGTATAGGAGCCGAGGGGGAAATGGTATGATGACCCTGAAGTTATCGAAAGAGTTTGTCGGGATTGCAAGCTGGTGCACTGTGTCGATCCATTTCGGAACGATCCGCTCACATTCGGAGACGATAAAGTTGCCTATTTCAGACTGCATGGCTTTGGGAAACCGACCATGTACCGCTATGATTTCTCCGATGGCGAGCTGTGATTGTTGCTAAGGAAAATTGAGTCGCTTCCGGTCGAAGTGAAAAACGTCTATGTTTTCTTCAACAACGATGCTTGCTGCCAAAACGGACGGCGGTTCCAACAGATTGTGGAGACAGAAGCATGAATCTTGACAAGGCTGATTAAATCTCATATCCAAGATTCAATCCGAAATTTATCTGATTGTAGCCGACCAATCGATTCGCGGGACCGAAGGCTTCCATGAAAATCGTTTTCAATCCGACACTCGGAGCCACTATCAACTTGGAATCAGGAATATGAAACAGTCCTCCGATGGAAAGATCGGTGAAACTTTTGTAAAAATACTTTGGTGATGTGTCTTCGATGGGATTAAGCCGGATCACGCCAATACTTGCTTGCACAAACAAAGGCTGTAACATTTCAAAAGGATGGTATCTGAAGCCTGAAGAAAAAGAGAAAGTTTCCATTCGTATCGGAAGTGGAACATAGATTGTGTCAATTGTAAGAGATTGAGTCTCTTTGATTCGAGAATAGGAAAACGAAGAGATGATCGCTGTGGTAGCATCCAGATACAAATCCGCTTCGACGGAAAATCCCGAATAGCTTGAATAAGAATTTGAAGCCTTTCTAACCGGCAGCCAAAACAAGCTGTCTCCTTCTGTGGGGACATCTTGGCTTTTCATTTTACCTAAGACGGCGTTATATGAATAACCCCCTAAAAACATCAAATGCTTCAAAGAATTTTTTTGTTGTTTTGTTTCGACCGACCCAAATAACGAGTTCGGGTCTGCACTCAGCGTGAATTGGAATGTTTCCCACGGAAAATCCCAAGTCATGTACGAGCCAGCATCATTATTGTACCATCTTCCTGCATATCCCAGAGCAACCTTCAGTCCGCGAGCTTCGAGGCCGACATTGATCCCGTGAGTGTAAAAACTACTGTAAGAATCTTTTGGTCCCACGGAGAAGTATCCGACGTATATCTCCTGAAAATACGAGAGACCACCACCCAAGTAAATTGGATGCCAAACGTAGCCAAGTCCGAGTTGTGCGGTAATGTCATTAGGGAAATCACTCCAGTCGTTGAACAGAGCTTCGAAAGAAGATTCTGCAACGTGGTCGGGGGCACCACCCCTTTTGTCGAGAGGTTTTCTCACACCAGCCATGATGCTCACATTATAGGAATCATTTGTAACAGGTAGCCCTTCTATCCCTACGTCCAAACTGGCTGGAGGTGAGTCGGTTTGAGAAAACGTAACTGCCTTGCCGTTGAGAGTATCAGTATAATTGGGGTAATTGATCCGTGTCCCGAAATTCATAAGCGAGAGAGCAACGTTTAAACGATTGTCGAAAATTTCCGGCCTATATTCTGCTCCCGCCCCAATCAAGAGATGATTGATTGTAATCTGCGGATACGGTTCTCGGACGTATCTCAGTTGAACGCCTGCTGCAAACTCATCACTCACGGGTATTGCGTAACCTCCAGCAAATGACTGCTCGTAAAAGTGAAACTCTTGAGAAGTGTAACCTTGCGGGGTATTCGCGGGAGTTGACAATTCGACTGTTCCATAGTCCTGATCAGTATATTCGAAGCCAAAGTTGCCAATGTTACCTACCTCCGCCGTTGCAACAAAAGATTCCAAAGGAAAAGAGGACCCAAATGATTCAGATAGAATCTCCCACGGATTTTTGTACATGGATAATGAGAGTCCTTCTTCATAGATCAGATTTGCCGGATTATACTCCATGGCATCGATCGGATTCCTCGACGCGACTCCCTGTTCACCAAGACCTTGTGAACTAACGGACCTTGGATAAATCAGCGATTGAAAAGCTGCCGATGACTGCGCGAGAGAACCCTTTGTCAAGAGTAATAGTAGAAACAAAATAGCAACTGATTTACAAGTTCGCACACAGGCTCCCGTGACCTTTTTCAATTTGTGATGCAATAGCCTACGTCTTCCTAAGAAAATAGAATCACCTCATGCCAATATCAAGTATTTATCGTTGCAACGACCATGGTAGGCTTTTGGAATCGGAAATTTGTCGAAGAAATCCAACCCTGCAAAGGTTTTTGGAAAGTTCGCCGAGCGTTACTTCAGTATTTCTCCCAAATCCGCTGTCCAGTCACAAGCCGGGTAGTTTGCGCAGCCCGCGAAAAATCCGCGCCGTCCGCGTTTTACTCTTATTTTGCCCGAATCAATAGGACAGCTCTCGCCGCTTTCTTCCAATATTGCTTCGATGATCCTTCCGTCGGCGGCGACCGTCACGCACTGGTTGTCCACACACTGTGCCACGATCATTCCCTTCATTTCTCTCAATCTCATTTTCCCACCGCAGACCGTGCAATGTGCATCGACTTCTCTTCCACCAGTGCCACTTAGCTTTGAACTCTTTCTCGGCAAAATGTAGTTGAAAACTCTTACAATATCAGGCACACCGATTCGTAGACTGAAGATCTTTTCGCGATCTAGAAAGTCGAAGACGTGCAGAATCTTTCCGTCGATGATCCAGAAGAACAAATCGGATTTATCGGAAGTGATGAGATTAGTGTGCTTGAGTTTTTCCTGAAGAACACTCATTTCGAGAGCACGAAATTCTTTTGATGACTCGACCTCCTTATTCATCGCATATTTAAAAAACTGAAGTTTCGCCTTGATCGGCTGCACCAATTTCAGTTCCTCGGTGGACCCCTGAATATCCCGCATCAGCGGAATAATACAATCGGCGTGACCATGATGCATCGAGAGACCGGGAAAGTTCCTGCCGATATAATTTTCTTCCTTCTTGTCTTCAATCTGGACAGGCAGTACTGCTTTCTCACGCCTCAGCTTTTCGAGCACAAAACGCAGGAGCGAACCGTCGCTTGCTTTCGATGAGAGGTATTCAAAGTTCCCGACAAACAAGAGTCTCTTCCTCGCCCGTGTCATGGCGACGTTCAACAAACGTTCGCCCTCGGAGATGTCTTCGTCGTCTTCGCGCTCATAGGTCGAGAGCAAGACTCCGAGCGGCAGGGGCTTATCATCCACGAAATCGAAGACGATCACGTCGCGCTCGTTTCCCTGGAATGTGTGGACAGTCGATGCCGATATGACAGCGCTGTCCAGGCTCATGCTGTTCAAAGTCGAGCGGAGAAATCTTGCCTGCGCTCTGTATGGAGTGATGATGCCGACCGACTTTGCACCATGCTTCAAAGCCGCCATACCAAGATCGATGGCGGTGACGCCGGATAAGATATTTATTCTGCTGTTCGAAGCCGCCTCGCGGAACGATTTCGAGTTCAACCTCGATGTGTCGTAAAAGCAAACCGGTTCTTCCTTTGGCTCGGCATTTATAATCTTGTCGCTCGCCTTTAATTTGCCCGCGTATATACTGTCGTTAACCAGTTCCATCACTTGAAGGGGCATTCGATATTGGACTTCCAGAACGTTCATTCGCGGATGTGACTTTGTCATGTAGCGATGCATCCTTGCCTCGCGGAAAATGTCTTTTGATAGAACATTCAGGACTCTGGTCGAAGATTGTGTGATGGGGGGAATTTGCATGAAATCTCCGAAGATCGCCACATGCTTTTTGGCAAGAGACGCTGCAAAGACGACATATGGAAGGTACAACATGCTTGCTTCGTCGATTAGAATTGCGTCGAATCGTCTTGAGAAAACCTGCGATGATATTGCCGCCTTAGCCGCAGTGCACGCGACGAGATTCGCGTGTTGAACAATTCTGCTTTCTTTGCTGTAAGCTTCTTCGCGAAGAGCTGATAGCTTCTCACGGAGCTCTGGAAGCTTTCCGTGAACCGTCTTCGTTGCCGAACTTCTCCGGGTGGGTCGCTTTGGACCAATCCGTGCCATGATGCTACGGATATCAGTCTCGATCTTTTCTATGGTGGCATAAAGTGCTGGGCTTTTGTCTCGAGCGACATGTTGCGGGAGCGACCATGGAAAATCCTCAAGTTCGACGAGTCTTGGAATTCCGAACCGGACAAACTTCCCGTCAAAATAAGCGTTTTCGTCTTTCAGGTATTCCAGTGTTTTCTGAAGTGCAACATCGACGGCAATGTTTGTGTTCGATATGATCAGAACTCTTTCTCCGAGAGAAACCAAATTTGCTGCGGCATACGCAAGTGTTTGCGTTTTTCCCGTTCCGGGAGGACCCCATACAAATGTGATTTGTTTTTCTATTACCGACCGCGCTGCCTGAACCTGATAATCATTCAAATCCTTTCGGTCAATAGTTAAAGACTGGTCGAGTCGGCCGTCCAGGTCCTCATCGAAGAGTGCCTCAATGCATTCCGCGTCTTTGTCTTCGATCGATTCCAGCCGCTCGATGAGTTGTTCGAGAAGAAAGAACGGCGCCGTGCGAAGAGTGGCACGTTGAATGTTTTCTCCAATGTATGTTTGCAGAAGGAGTGTGATCCTGTCTGCGTCCACGTTAACGATGTTCCCCCTAACGACATTCCCGTCAATTTCGATTTCCACAGGCACATCATCGCCCATCCTTGCGTCGTCGTCTAACCTGAATTCGTAAAGGAATTCGGTGTCGGCATTGCCGAGAAACTTGCCCGCTGATAGAGAATAGTTCCGCGATGAATAATTCCTGAGCGCCTCGATCTCATTCTGGAGCGCAGTGATGTAAAGCGATATGCGTTGCTGAAGAGCAGAATGGTTTTCAGATAGATTCATTTCCATAATTTATTCTCTGGCGGACCCGGCCGGATGTTTTGGTTTTTCCGGCGGTGGCGCCATCAACTCTGCAATTGCCCGGAAAATTGCTTGCATCTCCTTATCATGTTTTTTCCGAATGGATTCCTTCGGGACAAATTTCATCTCTTTCTCTATTTTCAATTGCAGCGATCGGGGTACAAGCGCGGGCTAACCTTGCCAAGGTTTCTGTTCATCCTTGACAAGGCTTCAAACTCACCGCATTCTCTTTGCCACGACGAGCGGCTTCTTATATGTCGAAAGAGATTTTCCATCAGGTCCTGCCACCTCAACTAACAAAATATACAATCCGAACTTAACAATCTTGCCCGAGCCGTCTCTGCCGTCCCAGATTATTCTGCCTGTCGCCGGGAGAATTCCATTGTCAACCGGTGTCGCAATTGATCTTCCGATTGAATCAAATATGCGGATGCGAATTTTCACGGACGAGACCGGGAATGAATAATCAATGAACGTAAAGTCGTCAACCCCGTCGCCGTCGGGCGAGAACGGATTCGGCGCGACCGATATTGAGCCGGTGGCATTTCCCGGTTCCATGAAGATGCTGTTCCTCCTGCCCGGCGTTCCACCGTCCTGGGAAACGCATGTTGACCAGCTCATCCTGTCATTCGATGGCAGTGTCGGATTTATTTTTTCAAGTGATCGACCCGAAGTGTTGGCGATGTCATTGTTGTGCCATGACGGTGAATAACAAACGCTGTCAATGATAACTCCGGAAGGATCTTCCAGCATGATAGATCCACCTTGATCCGGGAGCGTCATCGACTTTGCAATTTGAACGAGCGCGGTGTCAGGGACGAATTGGAGCATCGAAGAATCTGCGGCGATCACAAAATAGTTGCCTGGATTGAAAATCTTATGAACGGCAGAAAGGTGGGGCGGCTTCGATTGATTCGAAGATGTATGGAACGTCCAGTCTGCAATCTCAATCGAATTTTGAGAGGCGTTGTAGATTTCAAAGTATTCTCCAGTCTTCGCGCTGCTGTACATGATTTCATTTACAACCATGCTGTGCGATTGGTAAAAGACATTGATGCACATTGAAAGGGTGTCATTCCATAGGCGCTGGTCCTGTAGCTGAGAAACCGCAGCACATATCCTGAACGTCCCCGGCTCCGAAAGTGTGAAAGTAAAATTTTCGATCGCGCTGTCGTCGGGCGACAAATCTAAACCCAGTGTTCGGTTTTGTGAGAAAAATATTTTTCCGTCAATACCACTAGATATTTCCACAGAGCAATCTATCCCGCTCAGTACATTCCTGCCGGCGTTTTGGATAACAAGGCTTACATTCTGCTCCTGGTTCACATCGATTGCTTTCGGGCATTCCAGTCTTTTCAGTGAGGCATCATAAGCGAGTTTTGCTACGCTGTTCACAAATCCGGGAGTTGCACCGGTCGAGTCGATCGATTCATGCCAGTTGGTTGAATCGTCTCCGGCGAAGCAATCGATGCGCTCAAGTGACTTTCCGCTCGATCCGCCGTATGATGGCACATAGCTTATAGAGTCGAGAAGATTTCCCGAACTATCATAAAGAGCTATCCAATCACCGCTGTTGCTGAGCGAAGGTGTTGATTGTACAATGAGATTCTTCACGGTATAATGAAGTTGGGATACTGACGAATCTTTACAAATTACCGCGAAGTCTTCGGGAGCGATTACGGAGCCTGCCTTGATTTTCTTCGAGCCGCCATGCGTTTCGATCTATAAAATCCGACAGGTCAATAACCGTGTCGCTCGTGTTATAAAGCTCGATCCACTCTTGTTCGGGGAGCTTCGGTGCGTACATTATTTCATTTACAACGACCGAAGCGGAAGGAAGTCCGACACTCACTGAAAAAATTTTCGTATTGTTCGATTCGAGCTGATCGCCGTGATAGTTTACGAATATACCGAAGCGATATATACCGAAAGATAATTTGCCGGAATTGAAACTCACCGTTGTCGAATCGCCGGCGATTATCGGCGGTATTTGGCTCGAATCTGTCGGCTCGCCGGCATCGCACACTCCATTTCCATTTTTGTCAGTAAAAAGAATTATCTCTGCCAAGCTGGACGATTTCAATCCGCGGTTTATGATGGAGGCAGAAATCGTTATGTTTCCTCCGAACTGGACGGGGAAGGGCGAGTAGCGTATCGTCCCGACTGCCAGGTCGAAATCGCGCGGAGTTACGCTGTTGATTTTTGCAGGCGTACTTCCTGAGGAGTCTGCAGAAGTTCCAAAATTCTGCGGATCGTTTGAGTCTCCGGCGGGCAAAATTCTTTCAAGCGATTTTCCGCCGGTGTTTCCGCCCCAGGACGGTGAATAATTCACGCTGTCGATCAGATTTCCGGACGCATCATGGATTGCCACAATATCGCCGGTGTTGTTCAGGGAAGGTATTTTAGCGATTACGACTTTACCGTGAGTCCCTGGATGAATGCTAAAGAAGCTTGAATCATGCGCGACGACTACGTAATCGTTTGGTGGAAATAGATAGGGTTCATTCGTAATCACTGCCTTTGCACCGGAATTATCCGAGAGAGTAAAATTCTTGAGATCGACCGAATCACTCGAAGTATTGAACAACTCAACCCATTCTGGTTCCGGTGCCTTTGGAGCGTACATAATCTCGTTCACAACCAGACATTTTTCCGGGTAAGAAAATCTCAATTCTGTCCACATAGAATTGTTAGCAGTGTCCTGATCGGATAAATATTGGATCTTTGCCATCGCATTCAGCGCGTGCGAATTCTCCGGAGATGCTTTCAAGACGATTTGTATCGAGTCACCGGGAATAAACCCTGCTATGTTGTCGGATTCGGCGACGAGCTCATCGGGCTGAGAAGTGTAATCATTATTATAGTCGAGGAAAACATCGAGGTCGAATGGGGAAGTCGAATGCGAGCCGCAGTTTTTGACCATAATTCTGAAGATCGCTTCCGAATCTGACGATGACACTGAGGCTGAAAAGTCGGCGATCTTTAAGTCGTAATTCCATGCAGCGATGCTGTTTCGTCTTCCTGGCGTGCTCCCTGAGGAATCGATGGACTCCCCCCAATTTTTGTTTGAAAAAGGAGGAAGGTCAACGGAGATCCTTTCAAGAGATTTGCCGTCTGAGCCGCCCCATGACGGATCATAGAAGACTGAATCCACAAGCACTCCAGTCGAATCATGGATCGATATTGTGTCGCCAGCATTGAGCATGAAAGATGTCGGTAACGCCGGACAGATCAGGACGCGGGATGGGATTAAATGGTGGAATGAAAAAATGGTGTCTGATTTTGTCAATACCAAATACGAATCGGCCTGCACATAGAAATCTGTGTCTGTGAGAACGTAGAATCGTGCGTTCTTATCTGTGATTATCCAGTTCCTGATGTTCACAGTTTCGGAAGAACAATTGTAAACCTCTAGCCATTCCGGTTCACCGTTCTTCGGAGCGTACATCAGCTCATTAATCTTAAGTGTCTGAGAAAAGCCCAATGTGACCAATATGAGAAGGAGCGCGATTCCTTTTTTCATGCCCGCCTGACCACTTTGTTTTTATGTTCTTTTTAACACGACTTCCTCGGTAAGACTATAAACCGTCATATAGCTGTGCGGTTTCAAAATTGTTCTTATATCCAAGCCCGGTGAAACGCCATCCACCAAGGAGTCAGATAGCCGATCGGCAGAAACCATCCTGCGTCAGCCCTCGTTTCCTTGGCCTTCGCGATCAAATTATCGTCAGCCCGTTTCGGGAGACCAAGGAGGAAATTACAACTGAACCTACAGGATCGCTCTCGAAAATCCGGTATCCTTCGCAAGATGCTACAAAAGCATTTTAATTCCAAATGAAAAGTCTCACAAATGAATCTCCACCACCGGTTTCCCTCAAAATTATTCATGTGCCGGCGAGCCTTCCTGAGAACCCCTCGTGCACTCGGCGAACAAGATAGCGTGTCGGATGGCATGAAGCCACATCGTGTGCTTGTTCTTCTATTTGAGGCGGAATCCTTTGTCCTTATCGAGACTGCAAACGACTTTACAGAATCAACTGCCAATATCCGACGTCGATCCACCTATTAAATTTGTATCCCACCTCTTTAAAGTGTGCCACTTTCTTGAAACCGAATTTTTCGTTAAGTGCGATGCTGGCAGGATTTGGAAGTGCGATGCCGCTTATGACCGTGTGAAATGATTTTTCCTTCAGCAAGCCAAGGAGCTCTTTCTTCAGCTCTGAGCCGATTCCCCTCCCGGTAAATTGGGGATGAAGGTAAGTTCCTGTTTCGACTGAATTTCGATAAGCAGCCCGGTTTCTCCATTTTCTCCCATAAGTATATCCTACAACGCTTCCATCGATTTCATAGACGAGCCAAGGGTAGTTCTGCGTCGCAGATTTGATGCGCTCCATCATCGTATCGGGTGAGACCGGGATTTCTTCAAATGTGATCGTGGAATTCTTAACATACACGTTGTAAATATCGCTAATGGATCGTGCATCGGACAAACTTACAGCTCTTATCATGGCCACTCCATCGTTATCTTCATCGACAAATTAATACGCTGAAGAGAAAGATGGAAAAAGTGGATACTGACAAAATTATGGCAAAATGATTCATCCAAACTCAAATCACTCTTGAATGTCAATAGACGCATTAACATATTCATTTTGTTATGTGCGGTATTTGTGGAATCTTTCGCCCGGCCAATTCAACTGCACAAGTTGAACCGGCAATTCTTGAGCGGATGCGCGATGAGATGCAACATCGGGGACCCGACTCAGTCGGCAGTTACATAAATGAAAAAGGAAAAGTCGGACTCGGATTTCGCCGGCTTGCAATTGTGGACCTTTCAGCAAATGGCGATCAGCCGATGTCGAGAGGAAATCTACACATCGTCTTCAATGGAGAAATCTACAACCATGAGGTTCTCAGGAAAGAGATCGAGGCGCGCGGCTACGTTTATCGTTCTCGTTCTGACACGGAGACGATCTTGTACGGTTATGAGATTTGGGGCAAGGAAGTCGTTCATAAGCTTCTCGGCATGTTTGCGCTTGCGATCTATGATTCAGGAAAGAACGAATTGTTCCTTGCCCGGGACAGAATCGGTGTCAAACCTCTTTACTATACCTTCGTAGACGGGACTTTTCTATTCGCGTCGGAGATCAAGTCAATCTTTCGATTTCCAGGTACAAGCCGCGAGATGGATCTGGAAGCTTTTTACCATTATCTGACGTATTTGATCGCCCCGGCTCCGAAAACGCTATTCAAAAGTGTCTATAAGCTTGAACCCGGATCGTGGGGGATTGTAGATTCGACAGGATCTTTCAAGACTGAGAGATACTGGTCGCTTCTGGCAAAGAATGGAGAACAGCCCACGATCGATATTGACGGGAATCCGGTGTCTCGCTCGGAGTTCATTGACGAGTTTGAGAGTGCGCGCGGCAACGGATGTGAACAAGTCGCAGTGAGTTCCGTAAAATCACTGTTGACCCGCAGCGTCAGCGACCGCATGATGAGCGACGTTCCATTTGGAGTTTTTCTCAGCGGCGGGATCGATTCGAGCACAAATGTTGCCTTGATGGCAGCGCTAATGAGCCGGCCTGTGGAGACGTTCAGCGTCGGATTCAGAGACCTTGAAAAATATAACGAACTTGGATATGCGAGACTGATCGCTGAAAAATTCAAGACCAACCATCATGAAATCATCATAGATTCGAAAACGGTTTTTCCTTTTCTTACGGAACTTCCTTATTATCAGGACGAGCCGATTGCTGATCCGGTTTGTATTCCTCTGTATTTTGTATCAGAGCTTGCACGCGAAAACGGAACTATCGTGGTACAGATCGGTGAGGGGAGCGATGAATTATTTACAGGTTATCCATGGATGCTGCGCGAGATTAAGTTCCACGATACGCTCTGGAAATTTTATACATCGCTTCCGCAAATCTTAAGGAGAGCGGCTTATGCCTCGTCATCGGGAATTCTAAAACATTCAAACGCATACCTCGTTGAGGATTACCTGCGCAAAGGAACATTCGGGGAAGAATTGTACTGGGGCGGAGGCATAAATTTCACAGAACGTCTAAAGAGGGATTTGCTCGGTCGTGCGGTTTCTTTGAACGGACTTACTTCGTTCGACGTTGCTAAAGAATTTTATGACGAGATCAAAAAGAGTGGACGGCGCCTGGACTTCCTTCAGCAGATGACTTATGTCGAGCTGCGGAGTCGGTTGCCGGAGCTTTTGCTCATGCGTGTTGACAAAATGACGATGGCAACGAAGGTTGAAGGCAGAGAGCCCTTTCTTGATCACAGACTTGTAGAATTGGCATTCCAAATTCCTCGAAATCTCAGGATAAAGAATGGAATTTCTAAATATGTCTTGAAGAAGGCTGTTGAAGGCTTAATCCCTGAGGAAATAATACATCGGCGGAAACAAGGCTTTGCCGCGCCGGTAACCGAGTGGATGAGAAATGAGCTTTACAGCTGGTCAAAATCGGAGATCATGAATTCTGGACTTGTGAATGAAGGGTTTCTCAATTCTTCCTACATTGAAAAAATGTTTTCCGCTCATAAATCCGGCAAGAAGAACTTTGGTCAGCTGCTTTGGAACTTGTTGAACCTGTCATTGTGGTACAAGAGATGGATAGGTTAGAGAGTTATTTCTCCGCTTTGATGAATCTCCAGAAGCCGCACCATGGTGCAAAGAGTTTTTGGTTAATTGCGTTCGCAAATCGGGGCAGGTGTCTGCGGTAAGAATCGCAAATTATGTATTTGCGGTTCCTGAATTTTGAAAACATCGTCTCCATTTCTGATCTTGAATAAGCCTTGCCGAGCGGATTTTCACTCCCATCATAAACGCGTATCCAATCCTCAACAAGTCTCTTCCCTTTGTTGTTTGCTCTCTTCAGTGATCTCATCAACAGGTAGAGCGGAACACCGAGCCAGACGTGGAGCGATGTTTTGTTATAAAGCATGATTATGATCTGCCCACCGGGCTTGAGCACACGATAGATCTCGTCAATCGCTTTCTGTGTGTCGGGCGTGTGATGCAATACTCCGAACGAATAGACCAGATCGAAGCTACCTTTCTCGAAAGGGAGATTTTCGGCATCGGCTACCTGTGCAACGAGGGGGGAATTCTCCAAGCTGAAATGCTTTTTGACAAGTTCGATGCTGTTGGGAGTTAGGTCGATCCCGGTAACAACAGCGCCCCCTCTGGCGAATTGCAGAAGATCCGTGCCGAGACCACATCCAATCTCCAGGACTTTCTTACCTGCGAACTTCTCGAAGCCAACAATGTTGTTCATGAATGGCTGGGTTGTGTATCTGAATCTCTCTACTTCGTCGAAGAATTTCCTCGAGCCCCAATCTAATTCTGTAAATTGTGCCCCGCACGGATGGGCGTTCCAATATTCCCGCACCTCATCCTTTATCTGTAAATCCAGATTTTCAGCCATCGTGCAAAAATATAAGAAACACGAGCGGTTGTTCATAGCCAGACCGAATTAATTTGCGATCCATTAATCCGTCTTGAATAAATCTTTGCGCGGGTACTTGATTCTCGAAGTCTTGTGCATTTAATTAACATGGTCAGGGAGCAAAAGTGAGAAGTGTACCCGCGTTCAAAGCCGCCCTCCTTGCGGCGGGAGGCATCTTCATCGGGAAGCAATTTCCGAGCTATGCTTATTTTTTCCTCGGTGCGGCAATTTGCATGGTGGTAATACCCCTGCCATGGTTTCTTCTGGGAAAAGAAAGAAATTCTCCGATAATAACTGGGTGTGTATATGCCGCACTCTCCCTTTCGTTTGCTTTTTCCATGAGCACAAATCTTGCATCACTATCATCGTCCGAAGTGCTGGGTTATTCAGGCTTTGCGGGAACCGTGGAAGAGGTGCCTCGCGCCGCAACCTCTTCTTCATTCGTACTTAAGGATTGTCTCGGATACGATAAGAACTGGAAAAGGGTCGAAGGCGATCTCATCATGTCGCCGCGATTTAAACTGAACCTGTCGGTTGGAGACAGAATGGTTTTTGCGGGGAATCCTGCGGCACCCTCCGGTGCGAGAAATCCTGGTGATTTTGACTTCAAGTCGTTTTATAGACTAAGCGGCATAGCGGGTAGAATATATGTAAGAAACCAAGGAGAGATTCTTTGGGTGGACCACAATGCGGGTTTTAATTTTCTACGAAGCATCGTGCAACCCTTAAGAGACTTTATGCGCAGTGCAATATCACGGTTTATGCGTGGTGACGAAGCCGAGCTTGCGAAGGCAATGATCATCGGTGAGCGCTCCGGGATCGCGGGTGAAATCAACGAAGAATTTGTAAACACCGGCACAATTCATATCCTGGCGGTATCCGGATTACACATCGGTTTTCTGATGGCGATGCTGATGATAATAGCGTCGGTGGCGAGAGTCCCGAGGAAGCTGCGGTTCTTCGTCATCGCCCCCGTTTTGATTTTATATGCATTTGTCGTTGGCATGACGCCGAGCATAACTAGAGCTGTCATCATGGCGCTGGTGGTTCTCTTCGGTCTCTTTCTTCAACGGAGGCCACAAATACTTAACTCGCTAGGATTTGCAGCGCTACTAATCCTGATTCTCAATCCGTCACAGCTCTTTACACCGGGGTTTCAATTATCATTCGCGGCGGTAATTTCGATTGCTTTTTTTCATCAAAGAGTAGTAGCAATGGTTCACAGAACGTACCCTACGTTGCAAGAGCGACAGTTTCTTGATTCGATCGTCTCGCTTTCATTGTTGACGCTTGCCGCCACAATCGGGACTGTTCCACTAACCGCGTATTATTTCAACAGAATATCTCTTGTTGGTGTTTTTGCGAACTTGTGCATTGTCCCACTGGCAGGAATCTTTGCGACAATGGCATTCACATTCATAGGCATTAGCGCAATATTTCCTTGGCTTGCGGGAATTTTCGGTGCGGCGTGTCAATTGGTCGGATTTGGAATTCTCAAGATTAACTCCGTGCTCGGCTCGTTGAGCATTAGCAGCGTGGTGATATTCAGAATCCGGCTTGGTCTTTGCCCTCCTTTATTTTTCGTGGCTTATCGCTGTGATTTTGTTTCCACGTGCCTCAGCGGGCGGCAATATTTTACTGAGAAAGGGCATCTTTGCAATTTTACTCGGCGCAAATACTGTCCTCTATGCAAATCTCTTTTCATCGGGAGTGATCGTTCACAAAAGGCCGGAGGCAAGACTGTATGTGCTAGATGTTGGCCAGGGCGATGCAATATATGTCGAACTGCCCGATGGAAAAAACATGCTTGTCGATGCGGGTTTGAAATTCAGAAATTTTGATATTGGCGAGCGCGTAGTGGTTCCTTTCCTTCAGCGTCACGGAGTCCGTGAGCTAAATTATTTAATCGTGACGCATTTACACAGTGACCATATTGGTGGGGCGGCGTCAATCATGGATAAAATGAAAACAGATAACTTCATCTATCCGGATCAAACATCAAACTCGCAAGTATGGGCAAGCACATTGGCACGGGTTTGGGCTTTCAAGATCCCGGCGAGAATTGCATCTGCGGGGATGATTTTGGATTCGGCCTCCACGTGCCGGGTTTATGTATTGCATCCCAATCGGAAGTATGTCGGAACTGGTGGACTCGCTTACAAAACCAGGCTGAACGACGGCTCGGTTGTCTTGAAAGTCTGCGTCGGGAAGGAGAGTTTTCTTCTCGCAGGTGATGCTGAGAGACGCGTCGAGCACGATCTGGTAAGGATTTATGGGACATTTCTAAGCTCAAACATCTATAAGGCAGGCCACCATGGCAGCAGCACAAGCTCGTCTTTGGAATTCCTGAAGACAATACATCCTGCCTATGCAGTCATCTCTGTGGGAGCGCATAACCAGTTCGGACATCCTTCTCCAGCAGTACTTGATGAAATGAAAAAGGAGAATATCCCGGTTTGGCGGACGGATTCGCTCGGTGCAGCTTATTTTCGCGTCACTTCCGACACTTTCAAGATCGTTCAATGGAGATGAATCGGAATCCGGTACAGTATGAAGTTCGAATTGGATGGAATTTTCCTGTAACTCTCGAGAAATTTGAATGTTAAGCCTGAAATCGGAGCATCGCAACCTTGATTCTTACTGCATGCGGGTTTAAATTTTACGGCAAAAAATGAGGCTGAAAGGTTGATCACTCAAAGCTCCGATGACAAGAATCTGCAGGATGAATTGCGAGAAAGAGGGAGCATCCCCGAACATATCGCGATCATCATGGATGGCAACGGCAGGTGGGCGAAACAGCGTTCGCTCCCTCGCGTTTCCGGTCATCGAGAAGGTGTGAATTCGGTGCGAGACATTGTCGAGTCATGTGGGCAATTAGGCGTAAAATGTCTCACACTTTACGCGTTTTCTACAGAAAACTGGAAACGGCCCAAGCCGGAAGTTTCAACCTTGATGAAATTGCTCGTGAAGGCGCTCCGAGACGAAACGGACAGACTTTATGAAAACAACGTGCGGCTTACAGCCATCGGTGATCTTGATTCGCTTCCTGCTGGAGTCCAACGCGAGATCTACGACGCGTTCGAAAGAACAAAACAGAACACAGGACTGAACCTGAATCTTGCTCTGAGTTACTCAGGGAGATGGGAGATAACTGAAGCCGTCAAGCGAATCGTTGCCGATGCCTTGACCGGGAAAATTTCGGTCGACGATATAAATGAATCGGCCATCTCAGATTATCTGACGACTTCGACGATGCCTGATCCGGACTTGCTAATACGAACGGGTGGGGAGTTCCGTTTGAGCAATTTTCTCCTTTACCAGCTTGCTTATACCGAAATATACATATCGAGGGTTTTTTGGCCAGATTTTCGCAGGAAACATCTTTACGAGGCGATTGGCGATTTCCAGAAACGAGAACGCCGATTCGGGCTGGTGAGTGAGCAAGTCAAGCACCTCCAAACGTTCTAGTGGACTAACTTAGCGGTATTTTGCGGAACGTAGTCAACCGTCAGGTCTTTTTTTCGTCTAAAGAAGTGTCGAATTTCGGTGAAAGCATAGTATCTCAAGAGCATAATTTGTGTAGAAAGAATGAAAATAGTTGTAGCAGCAAAGATCGCAAAGGGATGCAAGGTTCTTACGTCCGTCTTGTACCATCTTCGCGTGTCCTGGCGTTCTTGAAAGTTCCCCGAAAGGGGTCCCTCGGACAAATTGTTTTGGGATTGCATTGTTCCTTGTTGGGACTATTTCTGGTGACAGCTGCTGCGAATGCTCAAACACAAAGTCCTCAAAAAGCCCAGCCACTGAAGATTCTGGGAATATCTGTCGAAGGAAACAAACAGACAGACGCAGGGGCAATCGTGAGATATTCAGGGCTGAAAGTCGATGGCGAGTTTACTCCCGGTGGAGATGAAATACGTCAAGCAATAAAACAACTGTGGTCGCTTGAAATATTCTCCGACATCCAGATTCTTATAGACAACCAAGTCGCGGACGGCGTTTATCTCCTTATCCGCGTGCAGGAGTACCCGCGGCTTAACGATATCGTGCTGAAAGGAAACGATGAGCTGAGCGACAAGGACATCAAGGAGCAGATTAATCTTGTCAAGGGGCAGATTGTAACTCGCCAGGACCTGAGCACAATGGTTTATAACATAAAGAAAAAATATGAAGACAAAGGGTACCTCCTTGCGAAAATCGATCCGGAGCTGGTGCCCGTGACAGACACTGCCGGTGCTCCCGTCAATCTTGTGGTGAACACGGACGAAGGCAAGGAGGTCAAGATCGAGTCGATCACATTCAGCGGAAACAAAGCGTTGGACGAGGGTGATTTGCGCGGGGCGATGGATGACACAAAAGAGAAGGTCTGGTGGATGTTCTGGCGGAGCGCGAAGTTTGATCCGAAAAAGTACGATGATGACAAACAGAAGATTCTCGACTTCTATAGACAGAACGGATACATCGATGCGTCGATACTTTCGGATTCAATTTCGTACAGCGATGATAAGGAGAGTATGTTTATCCATATCGTTGTCGATGAAGGGAAAAAGTTTTACATAAGGCATATTACATGGGAGGGAAACACAAAGTATGCCTCATTTGTTCTGGATGAGCGGCTCGGGTTGAAGGATGGAGACGTCTATGACAAGCAAAAATTTGACGAAAACCTTCGTGGCAACAAAGATCAAACCGATGTCGCATCAATATACTTAGATACCGGTTATCTAACTTTCAGCGCGGAGCCAGATGAGATCCGCGTTCCCCCTGATTCGATAGATATAAAGATAAGAATAAACGAGCGGAACCAATTTCGAATCGGCGAGATAATAATTCACGGGAACACGAAGACGCAAGATAAAGTTATCCGCCGCGAACTTTTTACCGTGCCGGGCGATTACTTCTCGCGTGCGTTGATCATCAGAAGTGTAAGGCAGCTTTCGCAGATAAATTATTTTGATCCCGAGAAGATCAAACCCGATTATTATATCGTAAACGATTCGACTGTGAACGTGACATACGACGTTGCGGAGAAATCGAGCGACACGTTCAATGCTTCGGTAGGATATAGTGAGGCTTTCGGTTTTACGGGATCATTAGGTCTGTCATTTAATAATTTTGACATAGCTCATCCTTTCCAGGGCGGCGCAGGTCAGATGTTGAATTTCACGTGGCAGTTCGGCGTGAGCACTTATTACAGAACATTCAATCTCGGATTTAGCGAGCCATGGTTTATGGACACCCCGACATCTCTCGGCGTAAACTTGTACGATACACGGCAGGTTTACGGAGTCGACTTGAGAATGACGGGTGCTTCGGTGAGCGTTGGCCGAAGATTTGGTTGGCCCGATATGTATTTCCGGGGCGACTGGATTTTCTCAGGTCAAAAGGTCGACGTGGCAAACGGCGAGGCTTACGGCTACTTGAACGGCGATTACAGTGAATTCACGGCAACACAGGTGATATCAAGAAACAGCACCGACAATCCAATTTTCCCGACTGTAGGATCGAATGTCTCACTGACCGATGAAATTGCCGGCCCCCCGATTCTGCCGGGACAAATAAATTTTCATAAGCATGTTTTCTCTGCGGACTGGTACACCTCGATGTTCGGGACGAGCAAGGTGGTGCTATATAGCGGAACTCTATTCGGTGTCGTGGGAGCTATAACAGATCATTCGCTGGTTCAGATCAACGATGAATTCTTTATGGGGGGTACTGGGCTTGGTTATATTTCCACAACACCTCTGCGAGGTTATGACGACAGGGCTGTAGGGCCTAAATCACCTGATACGCCGAGCGGAAATCCACTTGGTGGATTAGTCATGTTCAAGCAAACTTTTGAGATGCGCTTTTCTGTGTTGACTGATCCTATCCCGCTGTATTTTCTTCTATTTGCCGAAGGAGGAAATGTATACAAGGATTTTCATCAAACCGACATATTTCAGCTTGCACGCTCGGCCGGGTTTGGAGCACGGGTTATGATCAATCCGATTGGTATGGTGGGGTTTGATTATGGTTACGGTTTTGATTCAGTGGCCCCCAACTATCCCGCATCCGGCTGGCATTTCCATTTCCAGTTCGGAAGAGGCTTTTAACGTGCGAAATTGTTAATTTGATAACAAATAAAAAAAAGAGGTCAGAAGTGAAAGAAAAATCGGTTGTTCTAATTTCGACGGCCGTGATTTTATCTGCGCTCGGCTTTATGTTTGCGGCATCGCCGAATAATTCTCAATTGAAAATTGGTTACGTTAATTCGGCGGTAATTCTCGATCAAGTGCCCGATGCTCAGGCGGCTCAAAGAAAGCTTGACGCCCTGATGAAAGCATGGAGCGATACTGTCAACCAGATGTCCCAGCAGTATCAGGAGAAAGCTGATTCCTATCAGAAGCAGGCAGCCATGATGACGGATCAGGCGAAACAAGCGGCTCAACAGGACCTTACCAATCTTCAACAGCAGATTTTGCAGTACCGTCAGGAGAAAGTTGCTCAGGGCGGCGAGCTAGATCAGACTCGTGAGAAGTTGATGAAGCCGATTCGCGATAGAGTCTACGGTGTCATTGCGAAGGTCGCGAAAGAAAAGAATATGCAGTTCGTCTTTGACAAAAGAGATGAATTGGCGGTGATTCTGTATGCAGAAAAGAACTTTGACATTACTTATGATGTCCTTGGCATTTTGAACCGTGAAGGTAATTGAGGATTTATGAAAACGCGGACTCTGAAAATATCGATATTCGTCTGTGCCATGATGGCGTACTCGGCTGTCTTCGCGCAGCAGAAGGTCGGCTGGATTGATTCTCAAGAGATAATGAAACAGTTCCCGGATGCGGTAGAAGCACAAGGCAAACTGGATGCCCTTGTAGCGCAGTGGCAGGGTGAGATCAACAAGCTCCAAACACAGTTGCAGCAAGACGCCGACGATTATCAGAAACGGCGGCTCATTCTCCCGGAGCAAGCCAGGGTACAAAAAGAGAACGAACTCGCAGAGGAGCAGAAAAAAATATCCGACCTGAGAAATCAAAGATTCGGACAAAACGGCGATCTTTTTCAGCAGCAGAATACCATCATGCGCCCGGTTCAGGAAAAGATAATGCAGGCGATTCAGGATGTGGCCAAAGACCAGAGCTATGATTATATCTTTGACAAGAGCGGCCAGGTCCTTTTGATGTTCGCAAGCGACAAATACGACGTTACCCAGCAGATTCTGGATAAGTTGAAGATTTCGACGACGAACAAGACTGGAACTTCCCCAGCGACTTCTCAACCAACGCAACCACCACCAGCCGCACACTGATGAGAGTCTCCGAAATTGCCGTTGAGATCGGAGCTCGTGTTGACGGGAATCCTGATGCTGAAATAATCGGAATCGGGAAAATTGAAGAGGCGAAGGCTGGAGAGATCACTTTTCTTGCTAATCCAAAATATGAGAAGTACGTTGCAATCACCGGGGCATCGGCCGTAATTGTCTCGGAGGATTTCAAGACTGAACGAAAAGACGTCACTCTGCTTCGGGTAAAGGATCCATACGTCGCATTCGTTTTTGCATTAAAGAAACTGGTGCCTTCCCGTGACCTTCTCCCGCCTGGGACGCATCTGGCTGGCACATATTTCTCGAAAGCAAAACTGGGAAAGGATGTGCGAATTGGAGCCTGTGCCATCATATTGGGCGACACGAAAATCGGCAACAGGACAATGATTTTTCCCGGGAGCGTGATTGGAGAAGACGTCGAAATCGGTGAAGACTCGGTACTTTATTCAAACGTCACGGTCTACGGAGGGATGAGAATTGGCAGTAGAGTGATAATCCATTCCGGTACCGTCATCGGGAGTGACGGCTTCGGCTTTGCCCCGAAGGATGATGGAACATACGAGAAGATTCCCCAGCTTGGAGTCGTCGTTGTCGAGGATGATGTCGAGATCGGTTCGAACTGTTCGATTGACCGTGCGACGCTCGGGGAAACAAAGATATGCCGAGGCGTGAAGATCGATAATCTGGTACAGGTTGCCCACAATGTCGTGATAGGTGAGAACACGGTCATCGCATCGCAAACGGGAATTTCAGGAAGCACCAAAATCGGCAGGCATTGCATGATTGGCGGACAGGTGGGCTTCGCGGGTCACCTTGAGATTGCCGACAACACAAATTTCGGCGCGCAATCAGGCGTCCCGAAGTCGATTAAGGAACCCGGCAAAACTTACCTGGGTTATCCCGCCAAGGAATTAAGAGAGACGCATCGAATTTGGGCAGCTTCAGAAATGCTACCGCAAATCATCCGCGAGTTCACCGAGCTTCAGCATAAAGTTGAAGAATTGGAAAAGAAGATAATAGCTCATAGCTCATAGCTTATGGCAACTGGTTCTTTTTGTGAAGAATGAGCCATTAGCTATGGAACGAAGTGGAATCTGAGCACTAAAAGAAGGAGCAATGACATAGATGCTGGTCCAACAGCGTACCATCTCAAAAAGTGTTACGTATTCCGGTGTCGGGCTTCATACCGGATACGATTCGACAGTCACTTTTCTTCCGGCGCCGGTAAATCACGGGATAGTTTTCCGGCGCACGGATGTCGGAGGTAAGCCTGAGATTCCCGCACTTGCAGATTTTGTGGTCGATGTCTCACGCGGCACCACTCTCGGCGTGGGTGACGTAAAGGTCCACACCGTCGAGCATGTATTGGCGGCAGTAGCCGGCTTGGAAATCGATAACGTCATGATAGAAGTTGATGCACCTGAGCCGCCCGTCGGAGATGGTAGTGCAAAGGCTTTTGTTGACGTTTTGCTTCAGGCAGGATTTACCGTCCAGGATGCTCCGAAAGATTATCTTATCATCGATCAGACAGTCGAGTATCTTGATGAGAAGAAAGAAGTTCAGATGGTGGCTCTCCCCCTCGATGATTTCAGAGTCACCCTGATGATTGATTATAAGAATCCTGCGCTCGGAAGTCAGCACACCGGCTTGTTTTCACTCGAGGAGGAGTTTGTAAAAGATTTTTCCTCCGCAAGGACATTCTGTTTTCTGAAGGAAATCGAGATGCTCCACAAGAATGGTCTCATAAAAGGGGGGAACGTTGACAATGCGATTGTTATAGTTGATGATGATATGACACCCGACGAGTTGAAGAGGCTTGCAGGCAGATTGGGCATCAACGGCTCGATCATTCTCGGTTCAACGGGAATTCTAAACGACAAAGCCCTCCGTTACAAAAATGAGCCCGCGCGTCACAAGCTTCTCGATCTTCTCGGGGATCTTGCGCTCGTCGGTGCTCCAATGAAAGCCCAGATCCTCGCGGCAAGACCTGGACATCCGCACAATGTACAGTTTGCAAAGAAGATTCGAAAACTTTATCAACAAAAGAAGATTGTAAAGAAGTATCAGTTTACCAAAACCGCCGGAGTAATATTCGACATAGAAGCAATCAAGCGGATACTTCCACATCGCTATCCCTTTCTGCTGGTGGATAAGATTGTCGATTTCAAATTAGACGAAAAAGTGGTCGGTGTGAAAAACGTAACAACGAATGAGCCCTTCTTTCAGGGACATTTCCCTTCCAGGCCGGTAATGCCGGGAGTCCTGATAGTCGAGGCAATGGCACAGACCGGGGGGATTCTTCTGTTGAACGGGCTGGATAATCCCGAAGGCAAATTGGTTCTCTTTATGGCGATGAATAATGTGAAGTTCAGAAAGACTGTCGTGCCCGGCGATCAATTGATAATGCAAGTCGAAATGACCTCGAGAAGAAGCAAGATGGCGGTATTAGCGGGGAAAGCTTTTGTCGATGGCACTCTCGTGGCTGAGGCGGAGATGACCGCTGCGATAGTCGACGCCGGAAGTCAACCGCCGGACGGTAAATAGGATCGGCTATGCCGACATCCATTGATAAGATGGCGATCGTCAGCCCGGGTGCGCAGCTTGGCGACAACGTTTGCGTCGGTCCGTTTACGATCATAGAAGACGACGTCGTAATCGGTGATGGCTGCAGAATAGCTGGAAACGCATTAATCTCAAACGGTGCACGCCTCGGGAACAATTGCGTGATCCATCATGGTGCCGTCATTTCCAATTCGCCGCAAGATTTGAAGTATGCGGGTGAAATGACTGTTACGGAGATCGGTGACAAAACCGTTATCCGCGAGTTTGTAACCGTGCATCGTGGCACGGCGGAAACCGGGAAGACCGTCGTCGGCAGTGATTGTCTGCTCATGGCAAACGTTCACGTTGCCCATGATTGCAGAGTCGGCGACAAGTGTATTTTAGCAAACGTGGTCACGCTCGGCGGACACGTTACTCTTGGGGATTGGGTAATTATTGGTGGCATGACGGGGATACATCAATTTGTCAACGTAGGTTCGCACGCCATGATCGGCGGCGGTTTTAGAGCCACACAGGATGTACCACCATATGTACTTGCCGGTCGAGAACCGCTGCGATATGAAGGCATCAACCTGATCGGGCTTCGCAGGAGAGGGTTTACGCGGGAACAGATTGAGAATATCGAAAAGGCTTATCATCTCTTATATTCATCCGGTTTGATGTTTAGTGAGGCGATTAAAAGAATGGAAGAGGATTTCCCGCTGACAAATGAAATCTCGGTCATACTAAACTTCCTTAAATCCTCCTCCCGCGGTATCATTCGGAAATAAAGAGACCGACATGTCTCCCGGTAAACCGGAATCTCTTCGAGATTGGATTTGCATCGACACGGGGGAGCACTCAGGCAGGTTCAACATGGACTTCGATGTCCGGCTTGTGGACGAATTCAGTTCCGCACGTAAGCCAATCCTGCGTTTCTTCACGTGGGCTCCGTATTGTATTTCTCTCGGGAAAAACCAAAGCGACTCTGACATAAATGCAGGACTTGCCAATCAAGACGGCATTGAAGTCGTAAGGCGCCCGACAGGCGGAAAAGCTGTTCTCCATGCGGAAGAGCTAACCTATTCCGTCGTAATGAATACGGGCGGACTGTCAGTTCGTGAAAGCTATAACCTGATCAGCAAAGCTCTAGTCACGGGTCTTAAAGCCATTTGCGCCGATCTGGAGCTGTCTCAAAGTTCCTCGGATTTCCGCAAGCTGTTCCATGATCCCGCGACAATACCTTGCTTTTCAACGTCGGCGGTTTACGAAATCGAGTGGCACGGGAAAAAACTTGTAGGGAGTGCGCAGCATAGATTCGGAGATGTTCTTCTCCAACACGGTTCGATCCTGGTCGGAGATTTTCATAAACAAATTGTCAAGTATCTTAATATTGACGACTCGCTCAAATGCAAAACCTTGACCGAACTTGACTCGCATACCGTGACTCTGAAAGATATCTTGAACGGAAACATAGAGCTTGCACAACTAAAAGAAGCAGTTCAGGGCGGCTTCAAGAGTGTTTTTGGAGCGGATTTTCAACCTGGCAAATCCATGGTCCCAAAAAATAAATGAGCCACGGTTAAAGAAGAGAACGTACAATAAATGATGAAATAGACACGATCTTTAGATCGTGGACGGGAAAATCCCAGCGTTCTCAGACTTCAGTCCAGGAGATGAGTTATGAATTGGGGCTGAAGCCCACAGTGGGTTTAGATTCTTGAACCCCGACATAAATGTCGGGGCAATTTAAAGGAGGATAAAATGGCTGACGCGACAAAACCAAAGGTAGTTACTACCCGTACGGTAGTTCAATCGAAAACGGACGGCGTAAAGATAAGCGCGCTCACGGCTTATGATGCGATCGTTGCGCGGATATTGGATGAATCCGGGATCGACATCATTCTTGTCGGCGACTCGCTCTCCAACGTCGTGCAGGGAAATGACACGACGATTCCTGTAACTCTTGAAGAAATGATTTACCACGCGAAGATCGTTGCTCGCGTAGTGAAGCGCGCGCTTGTCGTCGTTGACATGCCCTTTATGAGTTTTCAGGTAGATGCCGAGGAGACAATCAGAAATGCGGGAAGAATTTTGAAGGAAACCGGCGCAAGCGCGGTGAAAGTGGAGGGGGGCAAAGCAATCGCGGAATCGGTTCGAAGAATGACGGAGATCGGAATACCCGTCATGGGACACCTCGGATTGACGCCGCAGTCGATAAATAAATTCGGCGGGTACAAACCGCGAGGCGAAGACAGAGCAGAGGCCGCGGGAATTTTGGCAGATGCAAAACTTCTGGAAGATGCCGGAGCATTCTCGATTGTTCTCGAGAAAATTCCTGCTCAGTTAGCCGCGAAAGTCACCAGGAGCATAAGGATTCCAACGATCGGAATCGGCGCGGGAGCGCACTGTGATGGGCAAATCCTGGTCTATGCCGACATGGTCGGATTAACACGGGACTTCAAGCCGAGATTCGTACGCCATTATGCAAACGTCGCCGAAGAGATGAACAAGGCATTTGTCAGATACATCGAAGATGTGAAGAGCGGAAAGTTTCCGTCGGAAGAAGAGAGCTACTGAAGATTAGTGTAATAGAATCTGCTCGGGTCGACTAACTAAAGTTACTTGCGTTCGCTGTTTGACATCTTGTGTCATGTCAGGAATCATAACCAAGGAGAATCAAATGAAACAGCAATGCCATCTATCCTTCATCTATGGAAGTTGGTTGATTCTTATTTGCGGCTTGATCTTCTATCTGGTTCGAGGAAACTTTCTGCAAGCCGGGCTGTGGGTAGTCTTTGTCGTGCTGGCTCTCTGGTTGTATGTTCGATACTTTCCCCGCATTTCACGTTACATGGGCTACGGGTCAGTCGAAGATCATCAGCCCAAAAATATCCAGCCTACAAAAACCACTGTCACACTCTATACTGGTCTTGGATGTCCATTCTGCCCGATCGTCAAGCACAGGCTCGAGGAATTGCAGTCAAAGATGGGATTTGACTTAAAAGAATCTGACGTGACTTTCAAGCCTGATCTTCTAATCAAGAAAGGAATACAGGCATTGCCTGTCATTGAGGTTGGGGACACTCGCTGGGTCGGCAATGCTACAAGTGAGCAATTGGCTGCGTTCATCACGAACAATATTGCAGCCCCGGCTCACTGACGATTTCTCGACGAAGAGTTTCTTGCATACTTTGAAAGAGGCTGTCTGCAGTCTCAGATTCGCGGCGCACGATTGAACAGTGTGTACCAAGCGCAGTGGTTTAACGCGCGCGACGGCACATGGCAGAATGTCGCTGGCGGCACGGTCGTGGCGAACAATATCGGTATTATCACCTTGCCAAATCCCCCGACCGGTGAGGATTGGGGACTACGGCTCATGTACCAGGGTCCGGTCACGAAGAAATAAGAAGCGCCAGGGATGAGATCATGGCACGGAGAGGTGATGCGATTTTCATGAGCGATAAACTGGCATGACAACAGCAGGTGCGGGTTCATCACGAAGTATGGGTGTACCGCATTGGCGGGAAGTATAATCTCTTCCAGAAGCAGCGAAAGCGTCGTCAGAAGATTGTGCCCAAAAACAATTTGACCATCATGCGCATGGTCTAAAAACCTGTCATCAGATCCATCCGTTTTTATGCTTGAAAGGCTCGAATTGTGGCGGGCAGCACACCCACACAACAGCAAGCTTGACTTTCTTACGTCCAAGTTCTAACCTTACCATAGGAGCGTGTATCCAGAGGAAATTTGGTATGGATAAAGGTTGCCGTGGAGAAGGTTCCACCGTTTGTCAGGCGGTGCAAGGAAAACAATAGATGCGTTGTCCTCGCACTGAACCGCCTCAAGAGAGAATTGCAAATTACTGCTCCGAAATGAACACCTGTAAATAACGGGATTAATCATAGGAGGGAAATAGTATGAAAACACTATTCTTGTTTTCATTGACGTTCTTTGTTTCTCCTTTGTTTGTCGCGGCTCAGGACTCAACTACAAATGCGAAATTAGACACCGTGATTCGATATCAGAAGGAAATGGCACGGCAACAGGGGAGAATCTACAATGAAGTTGTCAGCTACAAAGAGCCTTTGGCGAACAAGGACTTCGGCGTAGAGTTTAACCCCGCCTATCTCTTGTTGAGTTCCGCAGAATCTTATACTGTCCTGAGCGGAGGTGTTTCCTTCTTCGGCATAGAGCGACACGCCGAGATAGCCTGTCCATTTTTCTTTCAGAGTGGAACCGCAAAGATGACACATCAGCTAACTCTCTATAATCAAGATTCTGATTTACCGAAGGTTCCTGGGCCAACATCAGGATGGATTTTATATCTCGGGTGGCATGCGCTATACGCATATAAGAGGAGACGAAACAGGTATTACCTTTTTTGGGATAGGGATTAGTTCCACGGGCAACATAATAACGACGAACAAGTTGGGAGCCATGTTCGGCATTGGATATAGGTACTTCTCAATCTCCGGATTCTATTGGGGGACAAGTTTAGTTTTTGGTGCATATTTCACAGCCGATGAGCGGGGCATCGAGGGAGTGACCCTTGATGACTCCAAAATGATACTGGATATTGAGTTGCTAAAATTTGGTTATGCGTTTTGACGGCTTGTTGTTGTCATCGTAACTGCTGAAGGATTACGGGTGCCACGGGCTGTTCCCGAAAATTTTTCCGTTATATATTGAAACGGTGGATTGCGGCGAAAGGTAGCCTCATGGAAAACTGTACCAATCATCCCGACAGGAAAGCGCTTTCTGGCTGTCATGGCTGTGGAAAGAGATTCTGTGAGTCATGTCTAGAGGAAGGCAAAGAATTTTATTATTGCAAGAGTCCGGCATGTCAGGAGCTGCTGAGGGAAGAAACAACAGGCGGACAATTACCATCGAGAGTAATCTGTCCAGCTTGTTCGAATGAGCTGGAGCTCACTGATGAAGAGAGGGCTTCACAAAGATTTCATTGTCCGGAGTGTCAATCTTTTGTTGATTTCACAGAAAGTCCGCCAAAAATATTCAATGCGGAGAATTACCCTCTATTATTGACTTCGATGAACCAGGGTGACATTTTTGTGATCAAATCCATTTTGAAAAATTCAGACATAGACTATTATGTGTTTGATGAAGATTTCCTCGCCGTGAGACCGTTAGTTCAGCCGGCAAGATTTTATGTGGCGGAAGGCCAAATGGAAGAAGCCAGGGAGCTTCTAAGAAACTTTGAGATGCACATTTTTGGAGTCTCAAACCGGAATGATGTCGGCGAATGAAGCCGTCTTGCAATCATCACTCTTGTCGTCTCCAACCGGCTTATCGGATGCCTCTCATCTTGCCTTATGTTTGATTTTGATCGCAAAACTTGACATTCATTTCACGGCGGGCTAAATTATGTCGTCATTCTGTTGAGGAATTTAGTTGAAATATTGCCATGGGGGTTTAAGAGGGCAAAATCTTTCGGGGGACGGGTAACAAAACTTCATTATGCACGTTATTTTAGACCAAAAGTCTTCTTGAAGGGACACGGCTTCAATCGACCGACCGATTGGTCGAGCGTCATACGGGGACTTGGCGGTAAAAGCGACCTAAAGATTCCCAAATTGTCAATCCAACCGTCTGACGTTGCCGTCCTAAGGTGTTTTTGATGGCATGCGGCGAATGCCTTTCTGTGATGTTGAAATTTGGCCGCTGGAGCGCTGACATTTTTTGAGGAGGTATTAAAATGCCGAATGGCAAAGTAAAATGGTTCGATGGTAAAAAAGGCTTCGGTTTCATTGAGCAGGAAAATGGCGAAGAGGTTTTTGTCCACTACACTGACATAAAGACCGACAAACAGTACAAGGCTCTCGATAAGGGTGTAGAAGTTGAGTTTGAGATCGTGGAGGGTGCAAAGGGACTCAAAGCTGTAAATGTTACGGTGAAGTAGAAGGTACAGGCGCAAAGTCGAAAATCATCCTTGTGCAGAGTCGTCTCTTGCTGTACCACTTTGTGCCTTTGTCTTTTTGCAGATGCTTTTTAAATTGTCCGAAGGTCTTCTTCGGTGAGCAAATATGATGAAGTTTGAATTTAGAGCCAAAGATATCGGAAACATAGCCGGTGTGTTGAGAGTAAAGGCGGTAAAACGCGAGAATTTCTACCGCTTCGACCTAGATGACAAGAAATCCAAGCGTAAACTTTCGATAGAAATCTATCCCGCGATCAAAACCGGGAAGCGAAGCGGGAGTCTAATCTCGGTCTATACCATCAACTCTCACCTTCAACTGCACCAGTGTACCGGCTATCTTGCATCTGAAATGCTCGGTGAGGTAACATTCTACTCCGAAGCGGATGGAAAGATCAGCGGATTGATTATCGAGCGGGAAGCAGGCTGCTCGCTTTATGCCAACGTTGACAAGAATGTCCTTTCAGGTGACTTCACTCGGTTCGGACCGGAAGTCATGTTGAGTAGTATTGCGTTGTCGCTTGCAGAGACTCAGTTATCTCCGGGCAACAAAGGTAAAACTCATCTCTCTACCAATCCCTACCGAGGGGAATTATCCGGGAAGTGAAATTACGGATTTTTGCTGAACACGAGCGTGCTCCGAAATTCAGGCAGGGAGCTATCTCCGTTCTTGTCCGGCGAATCTCGCAAGGGGAGGGAGCGGTATTCAATACAGTAAACGTGGTCCTTAGCGACGATAATTATTTGCGGCAAGTGAACCGGAAGTTCTTAAACCATGATTACACGACAGATGTCATCTCTTTCGATCTTGGTGAAAACGGGATCATCGACGGCGAAATCTACATCAGCGTCGATCGTGCGAGAATTCAGGCAAAGCGGTACAGGATATCGCTCGAAAGGGAAATACTGAGATTGATCGTTCATGGCGTTCTTCACCTCTCGGGATGGGATGATGCCACTCGATCACAGAAATTGCGAATGAGAAAACGTGAAAATGTGTTTATTCGGGCGTTTTATAAGGAGAGAAAAGTGGGTTAACTTGACTTTGCAAATTTTCAATGTATATTTGTTTTGAGGACAGATAGAGGATGCAAGAGAAAATCGTAGAGCTTATAGTTTTTTTGATGCGTGAAATACGACAGACGCGCGACATTTCCAAAATAGACGTGTCGAAGTTGACGGACAACGGCTACAGTCAGTCCGAGATTTCGACGGCGCTGAGCTGGATTTATGACAAGATGAATCTGCGTGAGCCCCTCAAGAGAGTGAAAGGCACCCATGCAAGATCGTACAGAATATTTCACGAAGCGGAAAGGCAGATTCTTACGAAAGACGCCCGCGGGTTCCTGGTTGAAATGTATGAATTGGGATTGATTGACCATCTCGATATGGAGAACATAATTGAGCGATCCATGATGTCCGGTTCAAACGTCATCGACCGGAACGAGATCAAATCAGTGGCTGCCAGCGTGCTCTTCGAATATAATTCGCCGGGTAAACCCGGTAGCCGCATAATGCTTAACAGCTCTGATACGATAAACTGAATCTCTTGCATGGTCACTAATCAAGAAGCTCGGTAGACAGCTTCATCATTCTTTCAAAATTAGCAGAAATCTGATATGGCAAAGAAGCTAGTCATTGTAGAATCACCCGCAAAAGCTAAGACAATAAACAGATATTTAGGGAGCGATTTCGTAGTTGAAGCGTCTGTCGGTCATATAAAGGATTTGCCCAAGAACAAATTGGGGGTCGATGTGGAGAAGGGGTTCGAACCGGAATACAAGACGATCCGCGGAAAGACCGAAACGATCAAGAAGCTCAAGGACCTTTCCGAGAAGGCACAGCAAGTTTATATCGCGACCGATCCTGATCGAGAGGGGGAAGCAATCGCCCAACACATCTACGAAGAGTTGAAGCAAGATTCGAAGAAGGTTTTCCGCGTGCTTTTCACGGAAATAACCGAAAGTGCCATTAAACGGGCTATGGAGCAGCCTCTCAAGATCGATACGCATCTCGTCTATGCACAACAAGCCCGCCGTGTCATGGATAGGTTAGTTGGCTACAAGGTGAGTCCGCTTATTTGGAAGGCCGTTTATCCCGGCTTGTCGGCTGGAAGGGTTCAATCTGTCGCGCTGAAACTGGTATGCGACAGGGAATTTGCAATCAAAAACTTTGTCCCGATGGAATATTGGTCTATTCTCGGGAGATTCCAGACTGCTGAAGATGCACTGCACGGGAGACGAGCGGAGGAATTTGAAGCAAAACTCTATTCGGTTGGCGGTAAAGTCATAAAGAATCCTCAGGGGAGCGCAAGCACGAGAGCCGAGGATGCCGGTCGCGGAAATCGAGAGAAGCCGTTTTCCATTGATAATGAAGAACAAGCGGTGAAACTTGCCAGTGCAATTCGGTCGGCGAATTATGCGATAAGCTCGATAGCCCGGAAGGAACAGAAGAGAAATCCACCACCGCCTTTTATCACCAGCACTTTGCAGCAGGCAGCTTCGACCCAGCTCGGCTTTTCTACAAAGCGTACCATGATGCTTGCGCAGCAGCTTTACGAAGGTGTCGAGCTTGGGCCCGAAGGACAAGTCGGATTGATCACCTACATGCGAACGGACTCGACAAGGATAAGCAAAGAAGCAATCGAAGCCGCAAGAAATCATGTCAGGAAGGATTTCGGGGAGGAATTCCTGCCTAAAGAGGCACGGCACTTCAAGAAATCAAAAGCATCACAAGACGCACACGAGGCTATTCGTCCGGCGCACGTTGAGTATCTGCCGCAGGAGGTAAAGAAGTATCTTCCACGAGAACTGTTCCTGCTCTACGATTTGATATGGAAGAGATTTATAGCTTGCCAGATGAGCCATGCAGTGTATGATCTGGTTACAGTCTCCGTCGAAGGAGGAGCTTTTCTCTTCAGGGCATCAGACTCTCATGTAAAGTTTGCCGGATTTCTCAAGGTTTACGACATCGATGTAGAAGATGCGGAGATGCGGAAGCCTGATGAAGACGATGACGAGTTGCGAAAGTTCAACCTTCCGGCGACACTAAAAGAGGGCGAACCGCTCAGTCTTTTGGATGTTTTGCAGAGACAGCATTTTACAACCGCGCCTCCGCGTTACAATGAGAGCAGTCTTGTCAAAGAACTTGAGTCGCTGGGAATCGGAAGGCCGAGCACTTATTCTTCAATTGTATCGACAATAGAAGACAGAGGATACGTCGATATCAAAGAGCGGAAGCTGTTTGCCACCGATCTTGGATTGAACGTAAACAAAATCTTGTCTGCAAATCTCCCCGAGTTTTTCAACGTGAAATTTACGGCGGAGATGGAATCTGAGCTTGACGAGATCGCGAACGGCAACAAGAAATATCTCGAGGTAATGAACGAGTTCTATTCGCCCTTCGACAAAGCCGTGAAGAAAGTCGAGGGAAAAATAGAAGAAATAAAATCCACTGTTGACGGCCAGCAGGTCGTCTGTGATATTTGCGGTGCACCGATGGTGATAAAGTGGAGTCGCCGCGGAAGATTTTTGGCGTGCAGCAGGTATCCGGAATGCAAAAACACGAAACCGATCGACGCGCATGACGATAACAACCGTCCAACAGGCGATAAGTGCCCCGATTGCGGAGGGGAACTTATCTATAAGAACAGCCGGTTCGGCAAATTCATCGGCTGCTCAAATTATCCCGCATGCAAGTTTACCAAAAGCATTACGACCGGAGTGAAGTGTCCAGAATGCGGCAAGGGAGAGCTCGCTCAACGATTTACCAAAAAGAAAAGAATTTTTTACGGCTGCACAAATTATCCTAACTGTAAGTATGCAACATGGGACAAGCCAGTCAGCTTGCCATGTCCGCTCGGCGATTCACCATTCTTGCTCGAAAAATATACCAGAGCGAAAGGTAATTACTACAAGTGTCCGAAGTGTGAAAGCGAAATTTCACCGGAGGAAGTTTCTCCCAAAAACAGAATTGAAGAGCCAGTAGGATCTGAAGGAAAGGTTGAAGTTGCAGCAAAGTGAAATTGCATGATTTTGCAGCTTCCTTCCTCGACTATTTGAGGAAGGAAAAGGGAGCCTCGGAAAAGACTCTCTCCACCTATGAACAGTCTTTGAGGGAGTTCAATAATTTCTTGTTCGAATATGCCGGGGGCGTGGAGTTTTCGCTGGAGAATTTGCCGGAAGACGGGGTTCGGGCTTTTCTCGTAGAACTCGACAAGCGTCACAACGATCGCAGGACTGTCCGAAAAAAGCTCTCAAGCATTAGATCCTTTGCAAAATATCTCGTGAAGTTTGAATACATTGAGCGTGATTTCACAAGTTTCATCAGCACTCCGAAGGCAGCGAAGCCGATACCGGTTTTCATCGAGGAGGAAGCGATGGAAAATATGCTTGGGATGACTCCGAAGGAACCGGCAGATTTTCGAGACAAAGCCATTATCGAACTTCTTTATGGAACGGGTATGCGTGTAGGCGAGTTGTGCAATTTGGATGATCAAGATATTGATTACGACAACAGGCTTGTGACGGTCCTGGGAAAAAGAAGAAAACAAAGAATTATTCCGGTGATCGACAGAGCAATTGACGCGATCAGAGATTATTTGAAAGTCAGAGAGGAAATAGCAATAACAAAGGGGAGCGCTCTTTTTGTTTCGGCAAACGGAAAGAGAATAATACCTGCTTCGGTGTATCGCATCGTTGCGAGGAGGATACGTGGAGTTTCGAGTGTCGAGCGGAAAGGTCCACACACGCTTCGACATTCTTTTGCCACGCATCTTCTCAATCATGGAGCGGATCTCGAAGCTGTCAGGCAACTCCTTGGTCACGAGAGTCTCTCCACAACGCAGGTGTACACTCATCTTTCGGTTGAGCAACTAAAAAAATCTACAGAAATGCTCATCCGCGCGCGAGATAACCGGATTTTCCCGATGGAATTGCCGCGGGACCAGTTATCAATTTTGACGGATGATACGAAGGGTAAAAAAAGGAGGAATCTTATGAACATCAGCATCACATCTCGGCATTTCAAAGCAGACCCGGCTCTCAGATCGTACGCCGAGAATAAGTATCTCAAAGTTGAACAGATTCTTCGATGGCGTCGTGCATTGCGACGTCGTTTTTCTTAATGAGCATTCGAAGCCGAATGGGACGGACAAGATGGTCGAAATAAAACTTGCCGTGCACAACAAGGTTTTGACCGCACAGGAAACTACCGATGATTACTTCAAGGCTATAGACAAAGTGGTGGACAGACTCGAAGGGCAGTTGGTAAAGTTCAAACAAAAGCTGCGTCACGAATAGGTGAGAGTTCGAAGATCAAAATTCAAAAACATAAAAGCGCAGGCACGAGAATCTGATCTCATCCACAAGCTTTAGAGCTTGCAGCCGATACATGTTTACGCTCGGGACCTGTTTCTTGTAAGACTCTTCATCTCTCGGTAGACATCGACTTCCTATGAGCTTTGCAATGAGTGTTTGAGCTTTGGTTTTGAATATTCTCCGCGTATTCGTGGGAATCGCACGGCGATTTGCTTCTTAGCCTCATTTTCTGTCGTGTTTTTGCTGTGTTTTGTTCATATATTTTTGTGTCATGGCATCGCGCGTTTGGGAAACCAAGGAAATAAGGCGAAAAGACATAAGTGTCGGTGAACTTTATAAGCTGGCTCGTGAGAAAACAAAACTGCGCCCGATAAATGGGGAGGTTGGATTTGGAAGACTCATCAATGACAAAAATGTCCACCGCCCCGGTCTTGCTCTTGCGGGTTTTGTAGACCTCTTCACCTACAATCGCATTCAGATTTTCGGAAACACCGAGGTCCAGTTTCTCGGTTCTCTCAAAGAGGATGAGAGACTCCGATCATTTCAGACGATACTCCAGTTTGAAATTCCGTGCATGATATTTACCGACAGGAACGAAGTGGAGCCGGAGCTGATTGATTTGGCGACAGCGCGAGGTGTTTCCATCTTTAGCACCACTTTGGAAACGACGCGCTTCGTTTACATCCTCGGTGAGTTTCTGGATGACATCTTTGCACCCAGCACGGTGGTACACGGATCACTCGTCGACGTGTATGGGATCGGGCTGTTGTTTCTTGGTAGAAGCGGAATTGGGAAAAGTGAGCTCGCTCTTGACCTTGTCGAACGCGGACACAGACTCGTAGCCGACGACGCCGTTCAGGTCGTTCGTCAAGGGGAAGATATTCTCATCGGAAAAAGCTCGAAGATCGCCCAGCATTTTATGGAAGTCAGAGGCATGGGCGTGATCGACGTCAGGAGCGTATTCGGAATCAGGGCCGTCAGAAAGAGGAAAAGGATAGAAGTTGTCGTGGAACTTGAAGAATGGGATCCGAAAGAGGATTACACGCGAACGGGTCTCGATCACGAGTACATTTCCATTCTCGGCGCCGAAGTTCCACTTGTCAAACTGCCGATTCTGCCCGGTAAGAATATAACGGTGATAGCAGAAGTCGTTGCGCTGAATCATCTGCTTCGTTCTTACGATTACGACGCTGCCGAAGTTTTCAACAGAATCATCGTAGATGCGATAAAGAAAAAGAAAAAGGAAGGGACCGGCGCGAGCCGATATTTCGAAAAGGACATTGAATAGAATGGCGAAAACGAATTCAAGTAAGAGAGCAAACGCAGCGCAATCTGGTGTTAACGGCGGCCTCAGCGGGAAAGTCGCAATTGTAACAGGCGGATCCAGAGGAATCGGGAAATATATTTCGAAACATTTGGCTGCGGAAGGCGCATCCGTGGTAATTGCAGGACGGACAATTGCCGATTTGAGAATCACGCAGGAAGAAATCGCCGCGGATGGTGGACGAGTGATTGCAGTGCAGACTGACGTATCGAACGAGAAGAGTGTTCACAGACTTCTTTCCAAGACGTTAACGGAGTTTGGAACGATAGACATTCTTGTGAATAATGCCGGGCAATATATGGAAAAAATGGTTACCGACATGTCTGTCGAAGAATGGAACAACGTCATCGGAACGAATTTGACCGGACCGTTTCTTCTCACGCGGGCGGTACTCCCGGAGATGATCGAGAAAAGAGACGGGACGATCGTCATGATCTCCTCGACATCAGGCAAGCGGGCAAAAGCGAATTCAGCAGCATACTCCGCGTCAAAATTTGGAATCGAAGGATTTTCGGAAGCTTTACTAAGGGAAGTCAGAGGATTCAACGTTCGCGTCGTCGTTGTGACCCCGAGCTCGGTCGATTCGAGTGAAAGAGATCCTCAGCAGACATTAAAAGGAGGAGAAGGCGCAAGGCTTCGCGCTGAGGATGTCGCTGCAGTTGTCGTGGAGGCAATTAAACTGCCGCCGCGCGCGCTTGTCAGAGAAGTGGAACTGTGGGCAACAAACCCGTGATTAACGCATAACCTATCACCGTAGCTATTAGCCGCTCTGAGCCATCAACCATGTTCTCACCATCCTACCTGAAACTATACGAATTGGGGGAGTTGAAAAGACGGATAGACGTTCTCGATGAAATGCTCTCATCGTGCAATATTTGTCCTCTCGATTGTCGGGTCGACCGCAAGATAGGCAACATAGCGAGATGCTATTCTCGCTATCTTCCAATTGTAAGCTCGTATTGTCCTCACTTCGGTGAAGAGCCTCCGCTTGTCGGGACAGGCGGTGCCGGAAATATTTTCTTCGGGAATTGCAACCTGCGCTGTGTGTACTGCCAGAACTACCAGATCAGCCAAAACCACAAGAGCGAAATTGGACATGAGGTTAGCTTTGAGCGACTGGCGGAGATCATGATCGAGCTGCAGGAAAAGGGATGCAGCAACATTGGGCTGGTGTCGCCCACGCATTTTGTTCCGCAAATTTTAAAGTCATTGTACATCGCGATTGAAAAAGGTCTGAATCTTCCGCTTATTTACAACACGAACGCCTTCGACTCGGTGAACGTACTTCGTTTATTGGATGGTGTTGTTGATATTTATCTCCCCGATTTGAAATACAGCTACGATTCCGATGGATATAATTATTCCAAAGTGAAAGAGTATCCGAAGTTTGCAAGACTTGCAGTCAGGGAAATGCACCGCCAGGTGGGAAGTGAGATTGTGATGGATGATGACGGCTTGTTGAAGCGTGGGCTATTGATTCGCCATTTGGTTTTGCCGAATGACATTGCCGGAAGCGAGGAAACTTTAAGATGGATTTCAGAAGAACTCGGCAAGGACGTCGCTCTCTCGTTAATGTCGCAATATTATCCGACGAACAAGGCTGAGTCAATCCCTCTCTTGAATCGTCACATCCGCGAAGCGGAATATGAAAGGGTAATTGCGCTTCTCGACAAGTTCGGCTTAGAAAACGGATGGATGCAGAATTTCGAGAGCAAGGATTATTATATGCCTGATTTCACAAATCGTGCGGAGCCGTTTAAACGATAGACAACCTGCGGGATATCCCGGCTCCCCAATTTCGTCGTCATCTCCGTTTGATAACATGAGTACTTCTCTTGAATGATGCGGGTTTTTCCTTGCTAAGGATCCCTTTTGGGCACATCTCCGAATCGATTTCATCATCAAAGCTTGCGGCGCCGACCGTCGGAAATAGCTCTTCTTCTCTCGATGTGAACTGACAAGAAAGTGTTCCAATTCCGTGTTCAGCGTTCGCAGCCTTGATCGAGGCCAAAATTTCTTTATTTTCTTATTGACTTTGTTTTCTCTAAAGTTTAAACTGAATCGTTGGTCAGGAATAAAACCATGTTCAGGATGGGCGAGGTTCACCGGTGAAAACGGTGACTCGATTCTAGCGAGACTCTTTACAAAAGGGCTTTAACTGAGAAGCATTTAGAAGACTCTCTGTAGGTCTTTATGAATGTCATCTCCGAACTTTTTAGTCGGGGATGGGTCACAGTTAAAAGAGGAGTTGTGCCATGAAGGGCGCTGCAGCAGTTTTCGCAATTTCCTTTCTGATGGCAGGTTCGCTTTCTGCACAAGTACACATAGTGGAGCAAGCTACGATTAGCCCTGCTCCAGAAAAGAAGGCGCAAGCTGGAAATACCAATAACCACAGTATTCGATTTGAATTTTATTGGGACGGCACGCCGAAGGGCCAGATTGAGTGGTTTTCAATTTGCGGGTGCACATTGATGACAACGATAGAGGAGACCAGTAGCTCTCAAATACTAACGATTTATTCTCCACCAGTACAGTGGTATTATTTTGATCCGTATCTTTGGATACAGTATTGTACTGAAAATCAGCCAGCAGATTATTCTTGGAAACTCTACTATGACGACTCGTTGGTGAAAAGTGGCTCCGGTAATCGTCGGCTAGTAGGTGATTGCTATATTGTGGGCGAGCAGTGGGCACAATGTTCTCCGGATGGATACCCTATCTGCTCCTTTTGGCCTCCGTATTATTCGGACTTTGATTTCTCCTTGAACAGTCACCAATTTCTTGCGGGAGATTCAACCGGGATGAATCTGGACGGCACATATGCATCTGATTGCTGCACTAGCGTGGCATGGCTACCTACGGACCCCCTCACCTTAACGATTGTCTCCGGCAGCCAATATGCGTCATTGCACTTGTTCGATCCACAAATGGGAACGGACACGAAATTGGGATCGGTCGTAACGACGACGGGTAGCGATGCTGGGCGGTTTTCTCTGGTTGCTGATGGTGACGCCCCGGATTCTAATGATTGCTGGGTAACAGTTCAGGCGGAAGGGGACGGCGTAATAAAGACAGACTCAGCGCACGTACTTCCTTTTCCGGATCATTTTTATATCGAGGCTGAGCCAGATACTATTGATGATTCTGCGAGTACCACCATATTTGCTCAAGCCAAGAATGCGAGCGACGAGGACATGGATTTCGGTGGGAATATACAAATTCTGGCTTCGCCGTCTGGATATGGGCACCTTGGTTATAATCCTCCACCAGTACCATGTTCAATAGAGAGAGGGCTTGGGAGTAGGAAGAATACGACAGTGAACTCCCCGTCGAGTGATCGGACCTCTTCCAAGAAATTGCAGGCTGCTGCGTTAGCCATTAAGAAATTCGCTGCATCAATGGATTCTGTGATTGTGGTCGATTATCCGACAGCGAATGCCGGCCGATTGCTCTATACTGCCGACGGAATTGTTCCCGATAGCAACACAACCATTACCTTCACCGTCACGGCTGTGGGTAAGCCAAGCGCAACAGGGAATGGAAATGTGGTGATTAGAGCACTAGGTTGTCCTCTGGTCGTGTTTTCTGCCGATACTATCAATCCGGGTGATACCATCAACGTAACGGTAAGGAAAGAAAATGACGATGGCACAATTACCGATTATCCATCAGGTACCACTTTTAACATTGGAATAGTCAGCGGGGGAGACTATGGTAATTTGCTGGCAAACGGGGAACTGGGGAGTTCATTTGATAATGTGGACGTGCCGATTCAATTTATTGCAAATGAAAACAATGCCGCTGATAGCGTTATGGTTTCGATGCGAGCAACTGTAAACTCAGGCGTCAGCGGTAGTGTATCCCAAAATGCCAAGGCTCTTAACAAAGGGATAAAGAAAGTCTCAAATGTGAAGAAGAACGGGAAGAAATTCTTGAACGATGAGGGAGGTATCTGCAACTGGTTTTCAAATCTCTTTGTGAAAAAAATAGAATTGGTGGTACTTGAACCCTTGGATAATCAGCTCCTCCAGAAAGTAATCACAGACGAGCCGAAAATGCCTCAGGATATGATTGTAAAAGCTCAGTTAAAGAACTTCGACGGCAATGCCGATTTTTATGTCACAATTCCAGACTTAGACTGGTACGCTCCGAGAACTGAAACCGACAAAGTCCCCCAGCTCGTGACAACGGGATATATCGACGGGCATAAGAATGGCTCAGGCATAGTGGAAATCCATTTCAATGAAATGACTTATAAAGACGGCGGTGCGGTGATACGTGGCGGAGACAGGATGAACTTGGAGGTGAAAGCTGTCGCGAAGGGAAAGACCTACACGAAACCAATCACAAACCCATTTAAGATTATTGGATCGAATCCATCGCTTCCTGCAATGCTTGCAGCTCTCAACGGACTCCAATATGAGGCCGTTGCATGTCATGAGAGTAGTTTTCAGCAATTCAATCCAAGCCCTGGTTTCCCATATCAAGGCAGAGTCGACGGGCGTGATATGGGGATTATGCAGATACATCAATATGCCGGAACCCAGGATGATGACGTTATTTGGAACTGGCGGGCAAACGTGGAGGCTGGGAAGAATATTCTTGACGGACTCTTTAGTGCCGCGACTTCCTATCATGAAAAATGGGAAGGTGCAGATACTTTAGATGCTGACCAACAGCTTATCGAAGCATATTGTGAGTATAACGGAGGAGGTGGGCGGACATATTGGTATTGGGAAAAGGGTGATCCCACAAATAACATATCCGGTCACTGGGAAAGGGCGGCTGAAGAAGATGAGCGAACAGAGGCAGCAAGGGATTATGGTGAGGATGTCTTCGATTTATATCAAAACCCAACTTGGCGCTAAAACAGGGAGGTCATTATGAAAATGCTAAAATATTTTTTGATAACATCGGTAACATTAGCCTGCTTGAAACATCAAGCTGTTGCACAACCCTATTACTATTACACTGACAAGACCGCTAGGTGCTTGCGTTATGATTTGCAGAATGGAATAAAAGAACTGTTCTACTCTTATACAGGTGCCGATACACTATATTTCGGTGGGAGGGTGACTTGGGATCCGACACAGACTTGGATTTTTCTTTCTGGTAATCCGGGTGAACATGAAGAGGCATACTTTTCGTTAGATGCTATTAAAGCAAACAGCCCTTCAGTTGTCGCTCGTAGATTTCCTGAACAAAGCACCGACTCATCAAAGAAGACGATTGCATCTTTCACTCAATATATTTCGAACCGCGTAAGGGACGGCGGGAGGGTATATGATGGAATTGTTTTTAATCCTGTCAAGAACCAATTGTACGTTACGTGGACTAATGACTTTTACGCAGATTTCAATAGTGGAAAAGATTCAACCGGAGAGGCAAGATGGTATGACTTTCTTAACTCTCAGAAGACAGCAGTTTGGGATGCTTCTACATTTATGTTTCTTGATACGCTGCCTGTTCCTCCAGGATGGATTACATCGATCAGTTCCGTTTCCGATGATGGGAATTATCTTTATGTTGAGAATTGGGGTTATGAGCAAGCTAAAGCTGTAGGCAAATACTCGTTGATGACAAAACAGCTAGTCGCTAATCGAAATTTATCAAGTCTTTATGTCCCAGGCGGCTATACTGTGTCGGACAGTAAAAAAGGTAATTATCTAGTAGTCTTTCTATATCCGAGGCAACAGATGGAAGACAAAAAATATGCCATATATAATATTGACAAAGATAGCGTATGTGGTTTGATCCCATTCCCATTGTCTTCTAATGGGTTTTTGTCGAGTAACGGTAAATACGTCATCATAGAAGAGACTCCGTGGATCACTATGCAAAAAAGGTGGGGCACAGACTATGTGTTTCAACATCCCGGCCGAATCTCCGTTTTTGATGGCAAGACGGGGCAACTCATTCAAAAACTAAATTTACCACCCGATGGGAAAATCTTAGTCTTCGACAACTATCCGAACATGCTGTATTACTATTTACCTGCCGAAGAGCGTTCTATCAATATTAATCTTGACTCTATTGCCGCGATAAATTCCTCTCCGAGATTGATTGTCAAGCTTATCAACAGCAGCGGCACAAGGCTTACAACTGGTTCACTTCAGTACTACGAAGGTAGCCCCAATGGGGCAGGCTGGAAAGACGCGACAAATGATAGCGATGGTACTTTTACAATAAACTCAACTGCGAAGACATTAAGCCTGAGAATGACTTACGAATACTGCACACAGACAAAATCGAATGTAACTGTCGGAACTGATACAGCCGTATTCCAGACGGTGAATGCTCAAATCAAGCTGCAGGACAGCAATGGATATCCGATAGATAGTGGTACAGTCCAGTATTACGCCGGAGCCTGGAGGAACCTAGGCACAACAACGAACGGAGTCGCAACGAAAGAGCTTCTGCCAAACAGTTTTTCTTTTAGAATGACTTATGCGTATGGCAGTAATGACAAAGCCCAGGACATCGGCGCAAATCCGACCGTAGCATTCCAAACCGTAAATGCTGTCGTTAGGCTGCAAGACAGCAAAGGAAATCCGATAGACACTGGCTCGGTTCAATATTATGCTGGTGCGTGGAGGAACTTAGGAACAACGGCAAATGGAGGGGCTTCTAAGGAACTCCTCGCAAATAGTTACTCTTTCAGAATGACATATTCTTATGCAAGTAACGATAAGACGCAAGACATCGGTGCAAATCCCACAGTAGTATTTCAGACTGTCAACGCTGCGGTTCAACTACAGGACAGTCACGGCACTTTGATGCCTGCCCCTTTGGGGGACCAAGGAACAGTCCAGTACTACTCGGGAGCATGGAGAGACTTCGGCACGACTTCAAACGGAATAACAACGAGGGAACTACTTCCGAACAGTTACAGCTTCAGAATGACTTATGCTTACGGAAGCAACGACAAGCAGCAAAACATTGGAACAAATCCTTCGGTAGTCTTCCAAACCGTGAATGCGACAGTTCAGCTAAAGAACAGTCAAGGGAATCTCATCGATACAGGCACAGTACAGTATTATGCCGGAGCGTGGAGAGCTTTTGGCACGACCACAGGTGGATTAGGAGTGAAGCAATTACTGCCTAACAACTATTCGTTCAGAATGACGTATGCGTTTGTGTCAAATGACAAGGCGCAGGATATTTCCACAAATAGCACCGTCGCTTTCTCTACGGTTTTGTGCACGATTAACGTAACCAACTCGCAGAGCCAGCCGGTCAATAATGTTCAGGCAAGCTACTATTCCGGAGCCTGGTGGCAGATTGGTCCTACTGTGAACGGTCAAGTAACCAAGGAGCTACTGCCTGCGAATCTGACGTTCAGGGTTACTTATGGTACGTCTCACCAGGACAAGACGCAGAATCTGGCGACAAACAATGTAGTGGGGTTCAGCATACCGTAGCTAGAACCATGTTTGAGTTGCGAAGAATGGAGGACGTAGGAATGAGAAATATCATCATCTTAATGCTGATTCTTGTCGGAAGCGCGTTTGCCCAAATGCCGAAGGCAAATCAGGCTAAAGCCGAAAACAACACCGCTGGGCAAATATGGCAAATCCCATTTGCTTCGGCAGACAACACGATTTCTCTGAGCATTCAAAACAACTCCAGCGTTGAAGCGAAGAATGTCTCTGTAACGTTCAATAACTTGCCGGCATGGCTGAGTTTCAAATCAACAACTGCATTGCTGAAGGATGTGAGTGCAAACAGTTCGGGTGATGCAGAGTTCACGTTTTCCGTTGACAAGAAAGCCCCCGTCGGAAGAGACACGACACTGGTGGCAACGATTAGTACATCTGCCAGTCCCCTCGGGAATGGTCAAACATGGACGAAGGAAATAAAGGTCACGGTCGGAGCACCGAAGGATTACAAGCTATACGACAACTTCCCGAATCCGTTTAACCCGTCAACGAAGATCGCGTTTGAGCTTCCGAGAGCGTCACACGTAAAGCTGATGATCTATGACATTGTCGGTCGGGAAGTGGTACAAGTCGCCGACGCAGATTATCCTGCCGGCTACACGGAGCTAACATGGAACGGAATGAACAAGAACGGGAACGCGGTTGCATCAGGTGTTTATTTCTATCGGCTTGTGGTGAGCGGAGTCGAACCAGTGAGCACAGACAAGTGGAGCAAAGTCAAGAAAATGATGGTACTCAAGTAATATCGAACTTGACAAGCCCTCGCCATGAGATCAGCCGAACGATCCCCCCAGGAGACCTCTCGGAATTTTGATCCATGATGCGGTCTTAATTTATCAAATTAGTTCTTGTGCACGTCTAAAAATCGAGTCGAACATCGGGTGGGTCAATTTCCCAGTGAAGGTGTTTTGCTGGCTCGGATGGTATGACGCGATGAGCGTTAGCTTCTCGTCTATTTGAAATTCTGCGCCGTGCCCAAACTTCGGACGACGACTGAATTTCTTTATCTCAAGTTTTCCTAGTGCCTCAATCGTCCAATCGAAAGCAATCTTGCCGAGTGCGACAACCACTCTGAGATCTTTGAAGATTTCCAGCTCACTCAATAAGTATGATTGACAGCTGCCAATTTCGTCTTTTGTTGGCTTGTTGGCAGGCGGGGCACAGCGGACCACGGCAGTTATGTAGCAGTCTTTCAACTCCAAATCATCATCCGTAGATGATGAGATTGGCTTGTTTGAGAACTGAAATTTGTGAAGTGTGCCATAAAGCCATTCGCCGCTCCTGTCGCCGGTGAACATTCTGCCTGTGCGGTTCGCGCCGTGTGCCGCTGGCGCGAGTCCGACAATTAATATCCTCGCATTCGGATCGCCGAAACCCGGAACCGGTCTTCCCCAATAAGTCGCATCATAAAACCGAGCTGTCTTTTCCCGTGCAATCTTTTCCCGCCATTCCACGAGACGGGGACACTTGCGGCAGTAAACGATTTTGCGATTGAGCCATTTTAGCTTTTCAGCCTTGCTCTGAAGCATCATATGAAAAGGAAATTTGGAATTTAAAATCTAGAATCTAAAATTCACTTCACACGCTGAATCTTACGAGGACAACATCGCCGTCTTGCACGATATAGTCTTTGCCTTCGACGTGCAGCAGTCCTGCCTCTTTGACTCCTTGCTCGGAGCCGATCCGTATCAGGTCTTCGCACTTCATTACTTCCATTCTGATAAATCCTTTTTCAAAATCGGAATGGATTTTCCCGGCGGCTTTCGGGGCACAGGTATTTGACTGGACTGTCCAGGCGTGGACTTCTTTCGGTCCGGCGGTGAAAAACGTAATCAGATTCAATAGCGAATACCCCCCGTGGATCACGCGCTCGAGTCCGGATTCGTTCAAACCGAGATCCGAAAGAAATGCCGTTCTTTCGTCTGCAGCAAGCTGGGAGAGTTCGGCTTCGATTTTTCCAGATACGACTACAACTTTTGCCCCTTCCCGCGAGGCAATCTCACGGATCGCTTCGACATACTTGTTCCCGGTTTTGACGCTTCCTTCATCGACGTTTGCAATGTACATGACCGGCTTGTCCGTAAGAAGATACAATGAGCGAACGTAATCGTGATGCTGCTCGTCTTCGTAAGCAAGATATTTCGCGAGTCTTCCTGAATTAAAATGCTCCATCAGGCGAACATACACGTCATATTCCTCTTTGATCTTCTTGTCCCCAGAACGCGCCCTTCCTTCTGTCTCCTTCATCTTCCGCTGTAGTGTCTCGATGTCCTTGATAATCAATTCTGTCTCGACCTCTTCGATGTCTCTTTTCGGATCAACCGAGCCATCAACATGAATGACATTGGTATCCTCGAAGCATCGTACTACATGCGCGACCGCGTCCACCTCGCGGATATGGGCCAGGAACTGATTGCCGAGTCCTTCTCCCTTACTCGCGCCTTTCACGAGGCCCGCGATGTCGACGAACTCGATCGTTGTCGGAATGATCTTTTGCGTCTCGTAGAGAGCTGCCAACTTGCCGAGCCGCGAATCGGGAACGGGGACTATCCCGACATTAGGCTCTATGGTGCAGAACGGATAATTCTCAGCCGCGATTCCGGCTGCCGTCATCGCATTGAATATTGTCGATTTCCCGACGTTAGGGAGTCCTATGATTCCGCAGTTAAAGCCCACCGAATTTAGGCTCCGAGCTCCACGCGAGCTCCAAATGCTAACTTCCGCCCACCAAATCGGTTCCGGGTTTCTGCTATTTGTTCATTTGAGCTTTGAATTTGTTCTGCTCCGTTAGTTGTATTGTGAGGAATGATGGATTCGTGGGCCCGCACTTGCGACTTGTAAAAAAGGGTCTCCCTCGGAGGCGGGTTGTGTCCGGAAATTTTCATTAATGCTTTGGTCGGATATCTTCTAAATCCGACTCGTCATCTTCATCAAAATTGAGATCATCTAAATTGTCGATGTCGCTGAGGGAGATTGCCTCGCTTTCGATGTCTGTCTCTGTGAGGAAATCGGATTTGACTCCCATCTCCTTGAGTCGTTTCGCGAGCGGGTCAAGATATGCGCGCGCTGACTTGTTGGATTTTTCTTTTTTTACATTGGCGAGCAGATGCTTTACAATATCTATCAATTCAAGATCGGATACTTGAAGCTCCAAATCCTCAATTGCAGAGCTCAGGCGGTTGACCATGTTGATGTGAAGCAAGTCGGATTCATCGTCAGAGCCTTCCTTCAACTTGTCTGCGTAGAGCGCGTACGTCTCATCTTTGATTACTTTGGCGAAGCTGCTCAGTGAATCGACTACGTAACCGTCGCTGAGCTTGTCCCCCTGTCCCTCAAAAATTTTGTCTACCTCGTAAATAGCTATTTCGATCTCGAACAAGAGCTGCTGGTTATCAATCGCCTTGCTGTCCAATTTCGTTCGAGACGCTTTTTGAGAATGACGACGAGAATCTTTTTCGCCTCCCTCCTTCACGAAATGTTTCTTGCGTTGCTTCATACACCTAAAATTTCAAAAAGAAATAACAAAAAGCAATCTCTCTTGCAACTTAATTCGCTTCCCGAGGAGCTAAGCCTGGCAGGCGGAGAGCAAGAATGAGCGCGATCACAATCAACATGCTCCCCGTGTAGAATGGCCATGTAGTTCCCGCCGCTCCCAGGATAAAACCTCCCCAGAAAGGACCGATGACTCGTCCAAGACTCGAGAACGATTGGGAAACTCCGAGCGTGGCTCCTTGCTCGCCTGTACCAGCATACTTGGATATTAGACTTGTCAAACAAGGAGTGATGAACGCACTGCCGACCGCCAAAAGTGTAGCCAGAATTATCAGGCTTGAGAGTCCATGTGTATCAGGCACAAGAATCAGCGAGATGAGAAAAGACGCCAAGCCAGCTACCACCAGAGATCTTTCACCGAATTTTCTGGCGAGCTTTCCAATTACTCCACCTTGAATGATAATTCCTACCAATCCGACGTAGGCGAAAAAGTAACCGTTATCTGCCGCGTCATATTTCAGCACCGTTTCGCTGAACAGTGGGAAAGCGACGTACAGGATCGAGAAGGCGAAGGTATAAAAAAAGAAAACCAGCACAAGATTGCCAATTCCTTTCTTCTGGAACGCGTGTCGAATCGCTGTCGTGTTCAGCAGGCTCAATTTCCGAGTCGGTGCGGATTTCTCTTTGAGAGATTCCGGCAGCATGAAATATGCCAGTATGGCATTCGTTAAAGAGAGTCCCGAAGCAAAGAAGCCAGGCGCTCCATAGCTGATATTGCTCATGACGCCGCCGATGAATGGTCCGAACATGAAGCCAGTTCCGAAAGCTGCACCGATAAGGCCCATGTATTTCGCCCTTTCTTCAAATGACGTCGTGTCGGCGATGTACGCTTGCGCCGTTGAAATATTTGCGCCCATGAAACCGGCTAACATTCGCGAGAAGAAAAGAATAGGCAGCGAATTTGCAAATCCGAAAATCAGGTAAGAAATGAACGAACCGGTGACACTCATGAGGATGATTGGTCTTCGTCCGATGCGGTCGGAAAGACGTCCCCAGAACGGCACGAATAAAAACTGCATGAATGAGTACGATGAGCTCAGGAGTCCGATTATGGTTGGTGCTGCGCCAAAGTGTTGAGCATAGAACGGGAGCAGCGGAATTATTATTCCAAATCCAAGAAGGTCGATGAAAACGGTAAGAAGTACAAGGTAGACAGGAGTTCTTTTCATAAACTTCGGCGTCTAATCATGACAAAAAGGGATCGAGTACGAGATCAAGAATTGGGAACCTATAGTTTTTCCATTATGGCGTCTGCCATCTCATCGGTTCCGACAGGATTTTCCGGTTTGAGGTCTCTTGTTACCTTTTTTCCTTCCTTTATCACTGATGCAACGGCAGATGCGATTCTTTTCCCTGCCTCGAATTCACCGATGTGTTCGAGCATCATAGCTGCAGCGAGAATGACTGCGCATGGATTGGCAATATTCTTTCCTGCGATGTCCGGTGCACTTCCGTGAACAGCCTCAAATATCGCATGATTGTATCCGATATTAGCACCGGGTGCGAGACCGAGACCGCCCACAAGGCCGGAAGCAAGATCGGAAAGTATATCGCCGAACAGATTTGTCGTCACAATGACATCGAATTGATTCGGATTGATGACCATCTGCATGGCCATGTTATCGATGATCCTGTCGTTCATTTCTATCTGCGGATACTCCGTTGCCATGTTTCGGGCGATGTCGAGGAAAAGGCCGCCGGTATATTTCAAGATGTTTGCTTTGTGCACGACAGTAACTTTTTTTCTTCCATGTTTCATCGCATACTCAAACGCGAATCTAAGTATTCTTTCGGAGCCCGTGCGTGTCACGATGCCGATCGTTTCGGCAGCGCTCTTTCGCGAATCGACGTAGTGCTCAATACCGCTATAAAATTCTTCCGTATTCTCCCGAACGATAACGAGATCGATGTTTTCGTATCGCGACTTGATTCCATCGAAGGATTTTGCCGGGCGGAGGTTTGAATACAGTTCGAACTCTTTTCTGAGTGCCACATTGACGCTTCTAAAGCCGGTGCCGATTGGCGTGGTCAGGGGTCCCTTGAGAGCAATCTTATTCCTCGAGATCGAGTCGATAACTGATTGCGGCAGGGGATCTTTGCACTTCTCGATCGCGGCAAGGCCTGCGTCGTGAATTTCCCAATCGATCTTTGCGCCCGTAGCTTCGACAACTCGCATTGCGGCTTTTGTGATTTCGGGTCCGATTCCATCGCCGGGAATCAGCGTAATTGTGTGGGACATCAGGTTCTCTTTAATGGTTGCGGATTAAATTAAAATTCAAATGTCAAAGTTCAAAAGCCTGTAATGATCGGAGTCGAAAGATCAAAATGGCAGGTGGTTTATCAGTGCTTTGTTATTTCTCTCCGCACTCGTTAAATTTCGCAGTCCTTTTCCAAGCTCAGCCATTTGCTGATGCGCCACAGTATAGAAGTTAGAATCAGTCGGAGTATCCCCTTTGGATTACGCGAATTATTATCACATAATGCCTGACGGCACGACCAAGCAAATCAGTCCTTTCACAGGAACCGAAGTTTGGGCAGTGCCCGGTAGAGGCAACAAGCCAAATCTGGCAAATCATACGGTTTCTCCGGATAGAATTGAGTTGAAGGAGAAAGAGGATTATTGCAGCTTTTGTGAAACGAGACTTTTTGAGACTCCACCAGAGAAAGCAAGGATCATTAAGCAAGGAAATACCTATTCAAAAATTGAATACCTTTCTCCTGACAAATATTTCGACGGCGTTGCCGAATTCCGGCGCATACCGAACCTATTCGAGATCGTAACGCTGGACTATTGGAGAAAGAATTACGACTACAAGCTTAACCAAAAGCAGCTTCACTGGCGGGATGAATACCTCAGCAATCCTACGGGACTCCGTCACATAACAGACATAATAGATTTCAAATTGAACAGGATGGGGCGCTCGCTTGAAGAAATCAAGCAGACTCCTATGGAAGAAAAACTCCGGATGGCAGATTCCTTTTTTGGAGGAAGCCACGATATCATAATAGCACACAGGCATTTTCTGCCTGACGCTAAATACAACAACCAGGTGATCTCGTCCGGCGATATGACTCCCGAATTGCACTACGAGTATCTGCTGTTCACGATCGAGTCCATGGTGGATATTTTTGAGATGAACAGGTATGCCCGCTACATCAGCATATTTCAGAATTGGCTGAGTCCGGCGGGAGCCTCTGTTGACCATCTTCATAAACAGCTTGTCGCTCTTGACGAATGGGGATCCTCCATCGACGAGCAGACGAAAATGGTCAGGCAGGACCCGAACATCTTCAATGAGTATGGACCGAATTTCGCGGGTCACCACAACCTCGTATTTGCCGAGAACGAACATGCAATTGCATTTGTGGGCATCGGACATCGTTTTCCCACGTTGGAGGTTTTTTCCAAGTCGCATGCCTCGCGGCCTCAGGAACACACTCACGAAGAGATTCGCGGAATGAGCGACATGGTACACGCGATTCATGCAGCGGCTGGCGCCCACATCTCTTGCAACGAGGAGTGGTATTACACGCCCATAGATTCCGTTTATAAGATGCCGTGGCGTATTCTGATAAAATGGAGAATAAATGTCCCTGCCGGCTTCGAGGGTGGAACAAGCATTTACATAAACCCGATGACGCCGGTGGAAATTCGCGACAGACTCGTAAACTCTCTCTACAAACTCCGCGACGAGAAGAAGATTGAGTTTTCAAGAATTGCGGAAGAATGCAAACTGCAGCCTAATCCATTGAAATATTATTTGAGATAAGAAAGGAAGGTAAAATGGCACAGCACAAATCGGCCGAGAAAAGAGCTCGTCAGAGCGCGGTGCGCCGGACCGCAAACAAAGAAGCAAAATCGAAGATGAAAACACTTTTGAAAAAGGTTCGGACTGAGAAAGATAAGGAAAAGGGTGCCAGTGCTTTGAGGGAAGCCGTCTCGACTCTTGATAAGCTGGCTTCAAAAGGTTTGATACATAAGAACAAGGCGGCAAATCAAAAATCGAAGTTAACCAAGTACGTAAACAGATTGAGCGGTTCATAACATTAGAATTCAGCCTCTGGTCGCGGGCTGAAAGCAAAAAATTGTATGCGGCTCTCAACCTTGAGGGGTCCATGAATAAGAGTGATTTGATCTTGCTTCTCGAATACAACTTCTGGGCAAAGGAGAGGCTGCTCGGTTCGCTTGAACAAATGAGGCAAGAAGACTTTGAGAAGGATTTGCATTCGAGTCACGGCGGAGTCCGGGGGACTTTGTTTCATATGGTGAATGCGGAAAACACCTGGCTGAGAAGATTGGGCGGGGAATCTGTCAGGCCGCTTGATGATTCCAAATTGAAGAACGTAAGTGATTTCAGACTGCAATGGGATCGGCTCGACGGGGAATTGTCAGCGGTGCTAAATGATTCAACCGATGAGCAGCTGCAAACGTCTTTCGACTACCTGGACATGAGAGGAAACAAGAATTCTCATCTTCGCGTCCAGGCGTTTCAACAGTTATTCAATCATTTTACCTACCACCGCGGCCAGATCGTGGCAATGCAAAGACAACTTGGCTATAAGCCGGCCAACACGGATTTGATAGGATTTTATAGAGAGAAGGACATTAAGAGACTAGCCTAGAACTGTTCCGCGAAGGTCTTTAGGATCGATCAATCCCCCCCGCCATGGTTTCCGGTGGCTTTATGTGCTTGTGGCTGGACACGGTCTCCAGAATATTCACCTTTCTACAGAGTATTCGACTTGACTTTTAGACGATCCTTTGTTAATGTTAGGCAGATTTGTGAAAAAGGAGATAGCCATGAAAGCTGTAAGCCTAACCATAGTTGCTATCCTTTCATTATCAATGGCATCCTGCCTGAAGGATAGCGCGGTTCAACCATCTGCGAATGAATCTCGTTCCGGTCTTTCGATCACCATGTCGATGAAAGATGCGCCGAAAGATGTGGCGTCCATTGTGGGGATACTCACGCGTCAGGGATATGATACTCTGAAAAACAATTTTACGGTTTCGGTTGATTCGGCGGTTTGTGAATTCGACAATGTTGCGGTAGGTGTCTGGCATCTTCAAGTAAATGCGTATGATGGGACAAATGCCTTGAAGTATTCCGGAAGCACAAACGTCGAGGTGTTTGCAGGCCAGACCACCCCGGTCAGTCTTGTACTTAATTCCACGACAGGCTCGATAACCATTACGGTAACCTGGGGACCGGGCAAGGCGGGAAATGCCTTGAGTCTGGATGGGCAGAGTGGCTACTTAGAGGTTCCGAACTCTGCATCGCTGTCATTCCCTGATACTGCAATAACGTTGGAAGCATGGGTGAAGCCAGCGGAACAATATTATAATACCGTCATAGCAAAAGGGAGCTATAACTACCTCATTGAATTTACGGAGGGGTTATATCCTGGAATCATTTTAAGCGGAGTTACGTTCGATTCTACCGCACCAAATTATTGGGGACGATTAATGATTCTCCAAGACGTTCCTGCAGACCAGTGGACTCACGTCGCAGTGACATATTCACAGCCAACGGGCTTAAGGGTCTACTTTAATGGCCAACTAGTTTACGAAGGGCCCGGAAGCGGGCACATTTCAACTGGGACACTACCTTTGCGAATTGGGGCAAGGGTAGACTCGGCCTACACTGAGTATTTTAAGGGTCAGATTGACGAAGTCAGAATATGGTACATTGTTCGTTCCCAATCGGATATCTCTACGAATATGACAAAAGAGCTGACTGGCACGGAGAATGGGCTACTTGCTTATTACAAGTTTGACGAAGGCATCGGTTCAACAATAATCCACGACGCCACCTCAAACCATAATGATGGCCAACTTCATGGAAATTCTGCCATCGTAAGTTCAACCGCTTTTTAATAGTTGATTTGGATTTACGTTTCATGCAGCTTGGGATGAGAAATTCTCAAGCTGTTTTTTTATTTATTAACTCAAGGAGTTTAAATGAGTAATTGCCCATTATGCGGAAATGGGGAATCGAATGCATTTCCAATTTACTACCTCCTAAAAGAGAAAAGATTCAACGCTAGGAGATGCAATAGTTGCAAGTTCGTTTTTATTGATCCTAGACCGACGGATGCCGATTTACAATTAATGTACAGTGATGAATATTTCTTATACGATGGTGCTGACTTTGGAGCACATTCTTCGACTGATTACGAGACTGCTGCGATCCGCGGCTCAGTAAAATTCCCTGCGATCTTAGGGGCGATTGAGAAATTCAAGCCAAAGGGAAAGTTTTTTGAAATCGGTTGTGGGATGGGGTACTTTCTGAACTTTGCCAAGGAGAACGGTTACGAAGTGAGCGGGATTGAATATGCAGCTTTAGGAGCAGACGCATGCCGTACAAAGTTTGGACTCGATGTGAAACAAAGTTCATTTGAATCGTGGCCGATCTCTCCAGATACCTTTGATGTGATCTTTATGGGAGATGTCCTGGAGCATCTTGTTGATCCTCTGGGCATGCTTACAAAAGCTCATTCGATGTTAAAATCCGACGGAGTGGTCGCCGTCGAGGTACCCGCCATGTTCAATGCCATTGTCGGGCGGATAGCGGTGGCCGGAATGGATCTCCTGGGAAAACAGAGGAAGATGCCGATGCCGCCTTATCATATTAACGAGTTCACTCCTGCAACACTCCGCAAGATCCTTTCTAGAGCTGGATATTCTCGAGTGAAGATTATTCAAAGAGTAAAGGCGCCATCGACTATTACTTTGAGAGGGAGTCTTTTCGATAAAGCCGTAAAGAAGTTTCTGCAGTATCCCAATTATCTCGTGACTAAAACTTTTGGAATCCTTGGCGACAGGATGCTGGGAATTGGAGTCAAGTAGGAAAGATCAAACGTTGGGAAACCAACGTCTGTCTTTGTGGAGCTGAAGGGGATCGAACCCTCGACCTCGTGAATGCCATTCACGCGCTCTCCCAGCTGAGCTACAGCCCCAAATTGCTAAAGAACTCTTCTCGATTCCTGATTATCAACGGCATTTCAGAAAAATGAAAGCCGATAATTGATCACCGTGAACAAATATAGATTTCGCTCCCATTAAGTTCAAGGTTATACGTCAAGAGTCATGGTGTCTCTTTGAGTGGTTGTAACTGAGGAGGCGGGGATTTAACTTCATCCACCGGAGGATTTCTAAGTGGAAGCTCCTTTATGTTCAAGACGAACGTGGAAACGAAAAATAGTACCCTGATCATCTCTGAAGACCTGCTGAGGCTGTTTGAAGGAATCGGCGAAGGTATGGTGGTCACCAACAGATTCGGGGAAATTGTGGTCATGAACGCCTCAGCCGAGCGAATATTCGGAGTAACCGGGGATGTCAACATCCGCAAGAATTCCAGTCTCCTGCTCCGTGCTCTATGCGATCCGACAACGAGGAAACAGGTCCATCCATCAAACCTGCCGTTTAACGAGACGATTTCCACGGAGCACCCGGTTGAACCGCGCGAGTTTCTCCTTAAGCGCTCGCACGGCGAAGAGAGCTATGTTCAGATTTCCGCTTCTCCCGTCTTTGGTGAGAATAACGTTCTTACGGGCATCCTCGGAATTATCACGGATGTCACCGGTCGCCGGAATTTAGAGGAGACCCTTACTCAAAGAAACCTTCAGCTAAGCGCAATAAATAGAATCGCGACGCTTCTCAACCGGACAATCGATTTTAGAGAGGTGCTCGAATATTCGGTCAGGCAGACCATGGACATTTTTAACGGTGATGCGGGCGCAATACTGTTGCCTGACAAGAACGGGCGAAAGATTTTTGTCGCCGCAAGCGCTAATCTCAATGAGGACTTTCTTTCGGAAGTTCACGGCTCCGACATCAATTCGACGATATTTGGGAAAGTCCTGGAATCGGATGTTGTCGAAGCACTTGACCGGAGCAAGGGCTTTAAAGGTATGCCACACTCGCTGGAAAACTCAGCCTTTGATTCGGTGGTCACTTTTCCTCTCAAAGCGAAAGGAAGAACGGTTGGCGTCGGCGTACTATTCAGCGAAGTCGAAAAGATTCTCGAGAATCCGCAGCGCGAGATAATGGAAGGGATCGGCACGGTCATCGGCGCAGCAATAGAGAATTCTCGATTGCATGAAGAGACTATTCAGAAGACACGATTGCTTGAGAGCAAGAATCAAGAACTTCAGCAGTTTACTTATGCGATTACGCACGACTTGAAATCTCCAATCCTCGTCATCGAAGGTTTTGCGAGAGAGCTGAAGCGAAGCGGCAATCTGGAAGTAGAGCAGGAAGTTTTGATTGAGGCGATTCTTTCATCCTCCGCGAGACTGCATACTCTTGTAAATGATCTCCTTGATCTTGCAAGGGTCGGGAGCCTTGAAGCGGTGCTGGAGGAAACGGACATCGGCGAATTGGTCAGCCGCATTCTAAGAGACATTTCAATAAGGATGACGGAAAAGAAAATAACGGTCAAGCTTGAGGGAGATTTTCCAAAACTTTACGTCGTAGCTCGATACATCGAAAGAGTCTTCACGAATTTGTTAGACAACGCAATCAAATACATGGGAGACCAGCCCACCCCGCAGATTACGGTCGGGGCACATGACAAGGTGGATCACTATCTCTTTTTCGTTCGTGACAACGGTATTGGCATCCAGCAGGAGTTTCACGAAAGAATATTTGCAATTTTCCAGAGAATAAAGTCAGGTGATACTGAGAAGGTGGAGGGCAGCGGATTAGGTCTTGCGTTTGTTAAGAAAATTGTCGAGTTGAGTGGAGGAACGGTCTGGGTTGAATCTGCCGGCAAGGGAAAAGGTGCGACTTTTTATTTCAGCCTTCCCAAATGACGGGAGCTGAGTTTCAGGCGCGCCTTGCGCCATGTCCCGTTAAAAAAATCTTTTCGTGTCGCAGGGGCATTTGGTGCTGTCCCACAAACAATTTTGAATTGACCACTCAACATTCCCGCACAACGTCCTTCGTGCAAAGTCTTCCTGAACCATGAGCGATCTCTTTATCTTGGATCTTCTGCCGATTCTTTTTCTGGCTGCTGCAATTATTCTGGTCATTTACTTGTGGTCGAAGTCAAAACAGAAATCCTCTGTGAACACCCGGCAAGAGGATCTGTTTGCTGAGAAGTTTAGAAAAGCATTCTTCTCAACTGTGTCGGAAGTTGTTGCTGCTTATGAGTTGGACAAATCTCTCTCCGCCATCGCAAGCGGGATGATGCAAGCCTTCGATGGCAGCGTCTTTATCTTCAGCCGCGGCGGAGAATCAGCTAGTCTGGTGTCCTACGCAACAGACGATATCGAACTCATCTCAAATGTCTTAATGAAATTAGGTGTCAGATTTGACACAAATGCCATTCCGCTGGGTGGCGCAAGGGAGAAGGTCTTTGGGGGTGGGTACGCGGAATTTGAAGATCCCTTTCCTCTGATCGGCGATATGGTAACTTCTGCGGCTTGCAGGAAAATCCAAAACGAAATCGGGTTCAATTCAATTTCAACAATCTCAGTCAAGACCGAGTCAGGAGATTATTTGGCTCTCCTGCTTCTGCCGGAGAGAAGCAATGATATTCGAAGTTTCATTGGAGAGTTCGGTGCGCTTGTAAACTCTGCGGTCTACCTATCGAACATGAAGAGGAGACTTTCGCAAATTGAAACGAATTTTGACGAGCAAATTACAAGGATCAAGAACGAGGTCGGCACGAAAGAAGGATATCACGTCAGACTTTATGACAATATGCCGATCCCTGCCGGCGTTCTCGACGAAAGCGGCGTTATCGTGGAGGCTAACCGCGCCCTGAGGGATTTGTTCGGCGAGAATGCTCACCATCGGGAAGCCTTCAGCGAAAAAGTTGATGTAACCGGTCAACCCTTCTCTTCGATAATGGAAGAAGAAGGACGGCAGAATTTTGCTGAAGTTCTTCGCAGCCCGAACAAAAAAAAGGAAGGATATTTCCCGCTTGTTGTTTGTGAAAGACACTTCAATGTCACCGTAGTTCGCCCTGGCGGCGGAGAGCGGATTGTCGTGTACTTACACGATGAAACGGCCGGCGAAAACCTTCGGATAGGACTTCAGAAAACAATCGATGAGCTGCGCAAGGAAATTGAAAATGCAGAAAAACTCGTCGAAGAAGAGAGGAAATTTTCGGAAGATATTGTGAGAAATTGTTCGATTCCTGTGATAGCCGTCTTCGGGGATAAGGTTGAATTTGCGAGTGGGCCTGCCAGACAAATTTTCATGTTAACCGATGGCGAAACACTTGACGAATTTTGTTCCCGAAACGAAATCTCGACGCTTTCTACGTCGGAGCCGACTCTTGAAACAAAAGCATCCCGCGGTCGGACATTCGCCGTGTCACGATGGGAGAGCGGGAAATATCGCTATTACTCGTTCAATGAAATTACTGAGCCGAAGAGACCGTCGGACAAATCTCAAAAATCCGTATTCGAATCCGGGAAATTCTTAGACGCCATGTTACCGGTTGCCTGCATCAAGGAAAACAAGATTGAAGTATGGAACAAATCCTTCGGGAATCTATTAAAAGATTTTTTGGCTACCGGAAATGACTTCGATGAATTCTTGCGCTATCTCAATGAATCTCCGGACTCAATAAAATCCGAACTTTCGTCGAAAGGCACCGTCACACGGACAGTCCGTGCCACCGACCTCAAGTCCTTGAAGGTGTGCTTATCGGCGGCGGAAGATTCCATTTTCGTTTTGATTGAGGATATCACGGAACAGGAAGATCTCAGACGGCAATTGCAGCAGGTTCATAGCCTCCTTGCACAATACATTGATTTTTTCTCAGAAGAGCCGGCATTCGTTTTGAAAAATGGAGTGGTATCGGCTGCAAATCTTGGGGCAAGAGACAAGCTAAATATCAGATTGGGAGAGCCGCTCAACGTTGATTCCCTTCTTCCTGACATCGGTGCTAAGGATGGAAACAAAACCTTTGAGCTGGGTGGGAAATTTTTCAGAATAGACAGTGCAACTCTCGATGACTCGACTATATTTCATCTCCGGAGGGTGGCCGAAGATGTTGCCCCGCGTCCCGAAACAAACAAGCCTGAGAAAAATTATGACTTTCCTATGGAACTTGCCACTTCCGAGCGGTATGAAGATATTCTGACCAGCGTGAAAGAAATTCTCGGCAAAGAAGTGTCGTTGAAATCAATTTGCACGGGAATACTGTACCCGACAGAGGAAAACGCTGACGTGTACTCGTTGACAGTTTCAACTGGTGCTGTCGAGTCAACACTATCGTTGATCTTAACTCCGTCCGACTTATCCCTTGCAAATCCTGGAGGCATGTTCTCGAAAGCTGAGCTTGCTGAAACAGATTTCTCAAACATCATCTCAGCTGGAGATGCCAGACTCGCTATCGAAAGCACAATTGCGGGAGATGTCTGCGGCTTTGTTTCTGTCACGTTGCCTGCAGAATCTCACGAGGATGCTTCAAAGCGAGGATCGTCCGCACAAGATGGAGTGCTCGGTGCGCAAATGAACGATGTGATAAGCGAAGTTTTGAAAGTCGCCTCCGCGATCACAGTAGATATGTATGCTCGTCTGTCTGCCCGGGAGAATCTTTGAACCGGCAGAGAAAAGAACCCATGTCAGAATCAATAAGAATCATAAGCTCAAATCCGACGTAATCTCCGTGTGATCCCCGGTGAGATTGAGGGCGGCTTCCGTAGCTCGGGTTGAGTTCTGAATTCGGCAGCTAATCTCATCAGTAGAAGTTGTCATGAATGGATAAGCCTGGATCTTCGTCTTTTCCGGTTTACCACCTTTCCCATCCTCGGGTGACTTCAGCAACTCTTCTTCTAAAGCTGGAATCGGTGGTGCCATTGTCTATGCGGCTGATGGTAACGGGAATATACTCGGATATGGTGTGGCTGACAACACGGGAAGTTACACAATCTCCGGTCTCGCTCCCGATTCGTACGATCTGTTTGCCGACGCCGTCGGATATACCTCCTCAGGATCATACAGCTCCAATCCATCATACGATGCTAGCGGTAATCCGGTGCCGTCAACTACAAACCTGACAGCGTCACCCCTATCGCCGTTGGCAGTAAATCAAAAATCGATTCAGCCGACATCTTACTCTCTAGAACAAAACTATCCAAATCCTTTCAACCCGACTACTGAGATCGCATTCAACCTTGCATAAACGGAGCGTGTCAATATTTCGATATTCAATATACTCGGTCAAAGAGTCGCCACGATTCTCGATGGCGAAATGAGTGCGGGTGCACACGTTGTCATGTGGAATGGACGGAACCAGAACGGCGAAGCTCTGCCGAGCGGAGTCTATTTCTACAGATTGTCAACGGCAAATTTCTCGGCGGTCAAAAAGATGCTTTTGCTGAAGTAGGATCGTCCCATATGACCCTTTTACCCTGTCCCGACAACGATGGAAGTCGTTGTCGGGATTTTTTATGCTTGTTTCCAAGCTCGAACGCCAGTAAATTCCTAATGGTCAATGAAAACCATTTACGTTTCCAAAGACAAACGTGGAAAGCCGATGTCTTCATCCATGAAGAAATTAGCAGCTCCTTTTTTCTTGTTGATTTTTTTGTCGTCGGGTGCTGCTCTGGGGCAAGCCCCTGGCGTAGCGACGAGCCCACAAGGAGATTCGAGCAAGGCCGGAACCGCACCTGTATTATCCAAAGATACCCTGTCTTCAGAAGTCGACACGCTGCGCAATCATCAGGACACGACGGTCGCAACGAGGAAGGACACGCTTGACATAATTATAGGCACTGAAGGGCTGAATACTATTGCCGGCTTTCGCGTGCAAATTGGTTCGACCCAAGACCTATCCGAGGCGATAGATGAAAGAGCAGAGGCGGAAACCATCCTGACCGGCTACAATATTTACATAGTCTATGATTCGCCGTATTACAAAGTGCGTGCGGGTGACTTCCGTGCTAGATACGACGCCGCCCAAGCCGCAAATTATATTAACACTCATGGCTTCACAGGTGCCTGGATAGTTCCGGACAACGTGTTTAAAAATCCAAAAGCAAAGAACAGCCCTAAAGATCCCGGCGTTCAAAACAGATAGTGAATGGCAGTAGCTGGAAGGGATTGGTGGACGGATAATCCCTGATGGCTCATCGATGCTGTCAAGGAGGTCGATTGTGAAAATCAAGTACACATCCTGGTGCGCACTATTCATAGTTTCCTTCCTCCTGTCTTGGACGGGACATGCTGGTACGGATCGGCGGCTGGGGAATGCGTACAGGGAGGACAAGGAGGGGTGGGTATTTGTACACGTTGAGGGTTCGCCCGACGAAATAGGATATCAGCACGGATATTTGCTTGCCCCGGAGATTGGGAACTCAATCAGGGCATTGAGATTCTATCTTATTCATTCAACTCGTAAGGATTGGAATTTCTATCGCCATGCCGCAAAGAAAATGTTTTGGCCCAAACTGACCGATGAGTATAGAGACGAAATAGAGGGAATCGCGAAGGGCCTGCGCGCCCAGGGGAAGAATTACGATAAGATCGACATCACTGCCTTAAATGGATGGATTGAACTTGCCCAATACTATTTGCCTGCGCTGAGAGCCAAGAAGGCGAAAGGAGCAGATACCAATAAGGCGCCGGGGAGCTGCAGCGCGTTAATAGCAACCGGGAACTATACTTCCGACGGAAAAATCGTCATGGCACACAATAATTGGATCGATTATGTCATCGGCGAGAGATGGAACATCATCGAGGACATCGTTCCTCAAAAGGGAAACCGGATTCTTATGGATACTTTCCCCGGCTTCATTCACAGTGGCGACGACTTTGCAGAAAACAGTGCGGGGATCCTTATAACAGAAACGACAATTGCGCAGTTCAAGGGCTTTGACGTAAACGGGATTCCCGAGTTTATGCGGGCCCGTGAAGCTGAGCAATATTCAAACAGCATCGACGACTTTGTGAGAATCATGACCACCGGGAATAACGGCGGCTACGCAAACGATTGGCTCGTCGGAGACACGAAAACAAATGAAATAGCGCGGCTTGAGCTCGGATTGAAGAATCAGAAGGTGTGGCGGACGAAGGATGGGTACTACATCGGCTCGAATTTTCCGAGCGATAAAAAACTGATAAGTGAGGAAACAACATATCAACCCGACAACGTCTACAGCTCCATGAACGACAGGAAAGCTCGCTGGGAGAATTTGATGCAAGAAAACAGGGGGAAGATCGATGTGAAGCTTGCTGAGCAATTCATGGGTGATCATTACGACCAAGTCCGCAGGGCGGAAATGAACAATAGTTACGTCTTATGCGGGCACAACGACGAGGATTCGATCGGCGTGGGTCCGTGGGACTGGAAGCCATTCAATCCCGGCGGGGCGGTGCAAGCAAAGGCTACAACAGCTGAAATGGCAAGTAAAATGGAGCTCGAAGCTCACATGGGACATCCGTGCGGCAAGAGTTTCATCGCGTCCAAATTCTTCCAGGCACATCCCACATATAAATGGCTGTCGAGATATTTGCATGATATGATTTCATATCCATGGACTCTGTTTGCCGCGAAGGATTCCGTAGGGAAATAAGAAATTATGAATTTTGAATTATCAATTCTCGATTCAGAATTTAAAATTTGAAATTGAGAATTTTAGCGGGTCTTCTCTTCCTTTCTGGTTTGACTCTTTCCGGCTGCACTCACGGCCTCGAGCCGCCGGCCGCTCCGAAGATTCAACCCGGCTTTGGTGGTACGGTTTACTTTATTTCACCCTGGCCACACCCGCCTGCCGACAGCGTCTACGACATGCGCATTGTGGCATTCTACAACTATCCCCCGGGAAACATAATTGGGGAAGTCCTGCTAGGCCAGGCGAAGGTCTATCCTGCAATTGGAGGCACCGGACTGCCACTGTTCACCGATTCGTTGTCTTATGTCTTTGACATTGATTCATCGGCCACATTTCAATATGTCGTGGTTGCGATGCAATATGGGCCAAGTCTTTTTTCCGATTGGAAAGTTGTCGGTGCTTACGGTCTTTCGCACGGCATCGGCAGTCCGGACAGTGTCGTAATTACGCCAAACACATTTGTGAACGGAATAAACATATATGTCGATTTCAAGAATCCACCTCCCACTCCCGGCGATACTTCTTCTACTGCTTCAAAGTAGAGGCGTCCTGCAGAGCAGGTTAGATGGGGTGGTTCTCTCTGCGGAGGACTCGTCCGCTGTTGCGGGCGCTACCGTCGTTCTTCAATCGGTTGACGGAAGACATCCTGGTAGAACGGGTACACTGACAAAATCGAACGGGGGATTTTCCTTCTCCAAGTTAGAAGAAAAGAACTACGAGATTTCTGTTTCAATGATCGGCTTTAGAGGATTTAAGGAGGAGCTGTCGTTAGGCAGCGTGGCACAAAAGAAGATCAAGATATTTCTCCTTCCTTTGCCTGTCGAAACGGAACAAGTTGTGGTGACCGCGAGCAAGCGCGAACAGAATCTGGCAGAAGTTCCGATAAGCATGAGCATATTAGGCTCGTCTTCAATCGAGCGAAGGAACAGTCTTTCTCTAGACGATGCACTGCGCTATGTCCCCGGCGTGAATTTCATTCAGGATCAGGTCAACATTCGGGGTTCAAGCGGCTATGCGCGAGGAATCGGCAGCCGCGTGCTATTACTGATAGATGGAATACCTCTGCTTGCCGGTGACACTGGCGGAGCCAATTGGGATTCAATTCCGATGGCGGCTATCGATCACGTAGAAGTCGTCAAAGGCGCAGGTTCAGCACTCTATGGCTCAAACGCGCTCGGCGGAGTCATCGATGTCATAACGAAGAATGATCTCGAGGTCAATGCGACAGATGTGAAACTCTACGGCGGCATGTATGAACAGCCGCGTTACGACGAGTGGCAGTGGTCAAGCAAACCCCGGTTTTTTCAGGGAGCATCCGTCGGCCATTCGTTCGCATCGGGTGCTCTTGGATTGGGAGATTTCGGACTGACCGCCTCATTGACTTACAAAAAAGACGACGGTTACATCGAAAACGACGGCTTCAATAACCTGAATTTTTTTGTCAAGTCCGCCGGCAGCGTCGGCGACAATCAAACGATCAAGATTTTCGGAGATATTTTCACGCAGCACTCGGGGAGTTTTCTTTACTGGGAAGATTTGAGCCATGCGCTTCAACCCTTCAGCAGCTCGCTCGGCGAGTGGGTAAATTCCACGAGAGCAAACGTCGCGGCGATTTATACGAATGTTGTGAGCAGCGAGTTTCTCTATGTCGTCCGTGGAGGATACTATTTCAATAACTGGTACGACAATTTTGGGCGTCCGGCACAGGCTCCGAGTGGGATCGGCGACACCTCAACATCGAACTTAGGCTATCTTGAGTTTCAGGGAACGATGACCCTCGATCCAGCAACCATATTGACCTTTGGTGCAGAAGTCGAGCCGGACTTCATGAATTCAAATTTGTTCTCGACTAAGGAGGGCGCTTCAGGTGCCGTTTATTTTCAAGGAGAAAGGAGTTTCGATTCGTTTCACACCACAATAGGTGCAAGGTACGACTATGAGAAGATTCAGGGCAAGGAAGCCTTCAACCAATTCAATCCGAAGCTTGGCTTAGTTCTTGACCTTGGCAATGAAGGCTCTCTCAGGGGTTCAATCGGAACGGGATTTCGTGCACCAAGTTTGGGCGAGCTTTATTCCAACACAGAGACCGGAGGTTTAGTCATTGTGCCAAATCCAAACCTCCTTCCTGAAACAAGCTTATCTGAGGAGGTTGGTGGAAGGTTTCCAATTCTTCGGTATGGTGTTATTGATGCGGCGATATTCCAGAGCGATTATTGGAACATGATCGAACCGGAATTTAATCAGAGCGAGGATGTGCAGTTCGAGAACGTCACCCGCGCCCGGGTACAGGGGTATGAAATCGATGTTTCGAGCAACGTGGGAACGGATTTTCTAAGATTGAATGCGAGTTACACATACATATATCCGCGTGACATTTCCGACAGCAGTATTTTAAAGTATCGTTCACGCGAGGTTTTCTACGCATCTACAGATTTTGCCTATTCTATTTTCAGGTCGTCGATTGACTTCAGGTATCTTTCGAAGTTCGAGAATTACGACCAGTACCTTGTTCAATTTGTGAAAGATGCAGACAAACGTGTGCCAGCTTATGTCACCGATGTGCGTGCTGGAGTCGATTTGACTTCTGCGGGCTTTCCTGTCGAAGTAAGCATCGTGGTTAATAATGCTTTCGAGTACTATTATGTTGAAATGATAGGGAACATCGCGCCGCTAAGAAATTACTCGCTTGTAGTATCGATGAAGTTCTGAATTAAACCACGAGAGGCACAGAGGATAGTACGTTCTCAGTGTCTCTGTGTCTCAGTGTTTTAGTTAAACCACGAGAGACACGAGAGTCACAGAGGGAAATCTATTCTCTGCGTCTCCGTGCCTCTGTGTTTGAATTTAACCACAAGAGACACAAGAGTCACAGAGGGAATTCAATTCTCTGTGTCTCGGTGCCTCTGTGTTTCAGTTTAACCACGAGAGACACAAGAGTCACAGAGGGAATTCAATTCTCTGTGTCTCGGTGCCTCTGTGTTTTAGCCTAACCACGAGAGACACAAGAGTCACAGAGGAAAATCTATTCTCTGCTTCTCGGTGCCCCTGTGTTTGGATTCGTTTTCAGAGAACCATTCTTCGTATGCCATCTTTCAGTACAGCCGTATAGAAGTTTATGATTAGGCCAACCTTCAATCTGGAGAGTCGCAAGTATGTCAGCAATTGCGCTTCGTGGACCGGCGCAATTCCTTCAACGCATTTGAGCTCAATTACGACCTTGTTTTCAACGACTATGTCAATTCTGTATCCACAATCGAGTTTCAGTCCCTTATACTCCAGTGGCAAAGCTTTCTGTCGTTCGAAAGAAATGCCCCTCAAAGAAAATTCTTTGCACAGGCACTCTTCGTATGCGGATTCCAGCAGACCTGGGCCGAGCTCCCTGTGAACCTCAATGGCCGCCGCAATAATCTTTTCTGTCAGTATCTTTGCAATGAAATTCCTTTTCCATCTTGCCCCCGATCAGATTTAACCACAAGAGACACAAGAGTCATAGAGGGAAAATTACTCTTTCTCCGTGTCTCAGTGCCTCTGTGTTTGAATTAAACCACGGGAGACACAAGAGGCACAGAGGGAAAATTACTCTTTCTCCGTGTCTCGGTGCCTCTGTGTTTTAGCCTAACCACGAGAGACACAAGAGTCACAGGGAGGAAATTACTCTATCTCTGTGTCTCTGTGCCTCTGTGTTTTAGTTTAACCTCGAGAGACCCAAGAGTCACAGAGGGAAATCTATTCTCTGTGTCTCTGTGCCTCTGTGTTTGAATTCATTTTTGGCCCGCATCTTCGATAAGTACCGGCCGGGTTCCTTTGACTGTCCTGTACCACTTTGGAATTGCGTCGAACAGAATTACGATCACACTTGCCATTATCACCGCGGTAAGAATAAGATTCAAATACCCCGGCAGTTCTGCCCCCGGCTTTGATGTCATCGGGTAGTATATATTTGCCATGTTCATCCAGCCCGCCGTCAATGTCGTGGCGCCCACGAAAACCATCGGGACGATCGTAACCCATGCATATTTGGCTCTGCCGCGGTTTATGATATAGGTGGTCCCGATTGCCAGCGCCACAGTTGCAAGAAGCTGGTTCGCCGTCCCGAACATCGGCCAGATTGTCGCAATCGTCCCTGTATAAATGAAATAAGCCCATCCGAACACGATGACAGCGCTCGTTATAATTGTCCCCGGCATCCAGCTTGTTTTCGCGAACGGTTTGTAGATTTTGCCAAGTGCTTCCTGTAGCACGAATCTTCCAATCCTGGTTCCAGCATCGATTGTTGTCAAGATGAAAAGCGCTTCGAACATGATTGCAAAATGGTACCAGTATGCCATCAGGTTTTTCAAGCCGGGGATCGACGAAAAGATCTGTGCCATTCCAACCGCAAGCGAAACAGCGCCTCCCGTTCTGCCGGCAAGCTGCTCACCGACTTCTCTCGATAGTGCAGGGAGATTGGAGATATTAAATCCCATCAACTTTAGTTGTCCGGCGATGGCTGCGAACTTTTCGGCGGGAACATTTATCGAGAAGTAATCGAGCGGGAAGAGACTCTGTCGCGGCAATCAGGGCGAGTATTCCGACAAAGCCCTCGCAAAGCATCGCGGTGAACCCAATGGTTCTGATGTGCGATTCCTTTGAAACCATCTTCGGAGAAGTACCGGAGCTGACGAGCGCATGGAAACCTGATATTGCCCCGCAGGCGATTGTAATGAACAGATATGGGAATAATTTGCCCGGAATAACAGGTCCGCCGCCGGAGATGTACATCGTGTACGCCGGCATCTTCAGAGTGGGTGCCACAATGATTACGCCGAGCGCGAGAAATGCCACGACTCCCAATTTCATGAATGAGCTTAGATAATCGCGCGGCGAAAGCAGAAACCAAACAGGGAGAACCGAAGCGAAGAAACCATAAGCCGCCATCAAGATAGTCAAGGTGTGGCGGTCGAACGTAAAGTACGCAGCAAGCGATGACTCCGGAACGTATTTTCCGACGACAACTGCTATCGTCAGAAGTAAAACGCCGATGACTGTGGCTTCAACGGTCTTGTCCTTTTCTGAATTTGAACATCCAGAGTCCCATGAAAATGGCGATCGGTATGGTCATGCCGATGGCGAACGTTCCCCAGGAGGCTTTCCGCAAGTGCGTTGACCACCACTATGCCAAGACCGGCGAGTGCAACGATGACTATGAAGAGGATTGCTACTGAGGCAACTACTCCGCTGACCGGACTGATCTCCGCGCGCGCGATTTCCGCGAGAGATTTTCCATCATGGCGCACTGATGCCGCAAAGATAATGAAATCCTGGACGGCGCCGGCAATGATCACTCCTAGCAAGAGCCATAGAAAGCCGGGAAAATATCCGAACTGGGCGGCGAGGACCGGACCCACGAGCGGCCCTGCACCGGCTATCGCAGCAAAGTGATGGCCCAAACAGAACCCACTTGCTCATCGGATAATAATTGTGGCCGTCGTAAAGCCTGTGTGCCGGCGTCACGCGCGAATCATCCAGCACGGCGACCTTTGCTGCTATGAAGGTATAGTAGAATCTGTATACGACTACGAACACGGCAAGCGTCAAAACGACCAATGGCATAGCGTTCATCTGGCAAAAGTCCTCATTTGCTTCAGAGTTTAATTAATTCTCCTGTGAATGTAAATATCTCAAGGAGCATTCTTAGTGTCTCCGTCCCTCTGTGTTTGAATTTAACCACAGGAGACATGAGAGGCACAGAGGCTGATATGTTCTCCGTCTCTCTATGTCTCAGTGTTTTAGTTCAACCACGAGAGACACGAGAGGCACAGAGGCTAATCCGTTCTCCGTGTCTCTGTGTCTCAGTGTTTTAGTTTAACCACGGGAGACACGAGAGGCACAGAGGTTGTGTCCTAAAGCTCCCATGAGCCATCAGCTATGAACCATGAGCTAAATTGCCAGTGCCCCTACTTGCAGGTATAGTTAACTCTACTTAAATTAAGTCTGCCCTTTTTAGGTGATGGGGCTGTAGCTCAGTGGTAGAGCATCTGCCTTTTAAGCAGAGGGTCGTAGGTTCGATCCCTACCAGCCTCACGAGTAAAGAGGGTGTCGCGGAAGAAGGGGTAGGGCAATGCAGTGAGGATTAGTTCAACGACCATGCTTGGAGCTGTCCTCGAATTCAGGTATCCGAAGGGGTGGGGAGAGGTTTAGAACGGTGAATGCGACGAGAAGCCCAAAAATGCTCAAATTTTCCCTTGTGGTGAACTTTGCTGCAGCCATTCGTGTTCGTATTTTGAGAGTTCGCTGGTTATTAGCGGCATAATGTGACCTAATATTCATCAAAACTTAATGATTGCTGTGTTCTTGTGCACTTGACTGGCTTTTTATAGTTAGTTAACTTTTTCCAGAGCGCAGAGAAAACACTAGTAGGAGAAACAGGTATTGAGTTCAAATAGCAATGGTTTCGGTAACGGCGCCGGTTCTAACGGCAACGGCGCATCCCACGGTGGAAATCCATTGCTCAGCGGCCAGCAGCAGGAAGTCTCTTTTCAAGATATTCTTGAGAAGATCTACAGACGAAAGAACTTAGTACTGATTACTTTCCTTGTTACTCTCACCTTAGTGGTATTATACACATTCCTTCAACGGCCTACTTATGAGGCGACATCTCAAGTTCTGATACAAAAGAACAAGACCGGATCGGCAGGAATCCTGGAAGGAATGGGAGACATACTTCAACCTTTCGAGTCGGACGAGAGAAGAATCACCAACGAGATGGACATTCTTCAGACCAATCTTCTCCGAACCAATGTTGCAAACCAGCTTATGGATTCTTCGGTTATCACAATCGATGGCAGGAAGGATACCATGGAGATTGTCACCCGGTCCAAGACGGAGCTGGAGAAGAATCCGGGCAATCTCACCGTGCTTGATCTGGTGAAAGCGAGTTTGTTTAAGGCGGTGTCGTTCACGAATGACCGCAATTCGGATATAGTAAGCATTGCCGTACGCAGTCACTCTCCCGAAGAAGCTTCTCACATTGCCAATGTCTATACTGAGCAATATTACGAATTGAACCTTGGCTCCAGCCGCGACATGGCTACTAACGTCCGGGAGTTCCTCCAGGGGCAGCTCAATGACACACGGAAAGACCTTGACGTCGCGGAAAACAGTTTGCAGGACTATATGCAGTCTCAAGGGATAGTGTCTCTTGACGACGAGTCGAAACAATTGATCGAGGTGATGAGCACTTTCGAGGCGCAGCGGGACGACGTAGTAATCCTCGAGAAGTCGAACCAACAGATTCTGCAATCGTATAAAGATCAGTTGGCAAAGATCGAACCTTCACTGTCCGCCAATATCTCGGATGCAGTTGACCCGTACATAGTCCTTCTGCAGGGTCAGATAGCAAACCTGCAAGTGAACAGGGATGTGGCATTGGCACAGAACCCTACGGTTGGAAACAGGGAAGTATATAATCAGATTATTGCGAAGACAGATTCGCAAATAGCTGAGTTGCAAAGAAAGCTCAAAGGCAAGACTGCACAATTCCTTGAGAGCCAGGTATTTGCCACAGGTTCCCCCCAGATGACACAAGGATCCAATGCATACGATCCGACAGGTTACTACAAGCAGTTAAAGCTCCAGATCCTTCAGGAAGAGATTCAGTTAAGCAGTATTCAAGCTCAGAGAAAAGAGCTTGATGACATTGTAGGGAAATACGATGCGCAGTTTTCCAAGCTTCCCAAGCAATATATTGGCCTTGCAAAGTTGGATCGCACCGAAAAAAGCAAGGAGAAACTCTTCTTGATGGTGCAGGATAGCTACCAGCAAGCTCAGATTGCGGAGCAGTCTCAATTCGGCTACGTGCAAATTGTTGATCCCGCGGTGCCACCGCAAAAACCCGTGAGCCCGAAGATACCGCTGAACCTGACCCTTGGTCTATTGCTTGGATTGGCTTTCGGGATCGGATTGGTGTTCGTTCTTGACTATGTGGACAGAAGCATAAAGTCTCCGGAGGACCTCGAGAAGAAGGGCTTGAATGTGCTGGGATCGATTCCTGTTATGGCAGGGACTAGCATTGCTAAAAAAGAAGGCGCAGTCGAGGAAAAGGTCATGAAAGATGGCCAGATGGTGCCATTGCGCTTGATTACCTACCATAAGCCATCGGACCCAATCTCTGAAGCTTATCGATCGCTCCGCACTGCGATCCAGTATTCAAGGATTGACAAGCCGATCAAGAGCTTGCTTGTTGCCAGTGCACTTCCAAAAGAAGGCAAGTCAACCACGGCAGCAAATATTGCGATCACGATGGCAAGAGCGGGGTTGAAAACACTCATTATTGACGGAGATCTGCGCAGGCCCGTTCTGCACAGGCTGTTCAACTGCAGCAGGAAGCCGGGCTTGATCGAGTATCTAAAAGGTGAAATAGATCTTAATACCGCGGTGAGAAAGACTTTCGTCGAAAATCTTTTCCTTCTCCCGACCGGCTCGCTTCCACCGAATCCGGCTGAGGTACTCGGCTCCGATGCGATGAAAGCTACACTGGAAATATTCAAGGCGAGCTTCGACTTCGTGCTTTTGGACTCTCCACCGATCGTTGCAGTTACCGATGGTGTAATTATTTCCAAACTCACAGACGGCGTTGTCTTCGTGACACTTGCGAACAAGACTGAGCTCGACGTGCTTGAGAAGGCATATTCGACTCTGAAACAGGTGAAGGCGGACATCATAGGTTTTGTGCTCAACGAATTCGATGTGACCAAAGCTTACGGTGCATATTATCGCTACTATCGATACTATCACTACTATGGTCACACAGAAGAGAGCAAAGGTTCACGTTCGGAAACGGCTTCGTCAGCTGAGGGCAAGCCGTAGGTTCGACTCAACCAAGGAATACCGAGTGTTCGACAATGGAGTTTTAGCGAGGGGGACGCGTCCTAAATCAAGCGGGGAGAATAAGAATTCAGATAAAGGGTCGTGTAGTGTTAAGCGAGACGTGTGCCAAAAATCGGCGGAGACTTTTGGAAGAGTGCGTGGCTTCCCATGCTCGATTGTCACCTGGCCACATCGGGTAGGTGGCAAGCTTTGACAACATTTGAAGCGCGTGAGGTTAAGAGGTGGCACGTAGTATATGTTCACGCACGGCATGAAAAGCAATTTCATTCGGAAATGCTCGAGCTGGGACTTGAATCGTTTCTCCCGATGAGGCGAGAGCTTCATTCCTGGAGCGATCGAAAGAAATGGGTCGAGGTTCCTCTCTTCAGCTCTTATGTGTTTGTCCGAATGTATCCCTTCGGGACAGACACAAGATCCGACGAAAGAAACCGGGTGTATCTTTTAAATGGCTTTGTAAAGTTTCTTTCTTCAAATGGGAAGCCGAGTATTGTACCTGAATGGCAAATAGACGGGATCAGGAAGTTCATTGAGTTTTATCCGGAAGAAATCGATGTGCTGGATTCCGATTATATAGGGACGGAGGGGATAATCATCGGAGGGCCCCTCATGGGAATGCGTGGGAAGGTTGTCGACGTGAAGAATCAGAAATGTTTCACGATGAAGGTTGACGGTATTGAGAAGGTTTTGTCCGTCACAATTCCGGTTTCGCTGTTCAAGCCGTCCCCGCAGGCAGGATCTCCGAAAAGAGAGACTTATCGCCAAAGGCTACCGAAAGATACTACGATTCAGGAGTAGAACGAGGTCGCTGACATCCCGACTGGCAGATTGCCGGCGGGGGCAGATTCTTAAAAGCGGCCGCGATAATATCTTTTGCGCTCTCAACGCGAAGCCTTGTAAGCTTCGGGAGGAGAGAAAGTCAGTCATACACGTGTACCATGATGTGCCTGCACACCGAAGTGGTTGGACGCGCAAGATGCTTCTTGCAGGCTTGTTTCGGCACACAGGTGTGACTGAGATGGCGAAGCTGTGGGAAGAGGTAATAGTTCATAGCTGATAGCTCATAGAAATAGTTGTTAAAGAATAGAGCAGAGTGGGCAGTTTTTCGTTTGAAGAATTGGATGTATGGCAGAAGTCAGTTGACTTTTCAAATCATGTTATAGACATAGTGGATTCGCTTAACTCTGACAGAAAGCACTATAGATTGATTGAGCAACTTGAGGCTTCAGTTACGTCGATCCCGACGAACGTTGCTGAAGGAAAGGGGAGATTTTCAAGGAAGGAATTCGTGCAGTTTCTTTATATTGCGCGGGGATCGTTATTTGAAACGATCACATTGATCGAGATATTCAGAAAAAGAGGCTGGGTAAACGGTTCTGAGTATGAGAGAATTCGCAACGAAGGCGACGAAATTGGCAAAATGCTTTCTGGTCTAATAAGAGCTATCAAGAATGCCTGACGTACCATGACCTATGAGCCATGAACCATCAGCTATGAGCTATGAGCTCAACTGCCATGAGCCAATTCCTATTCGCTTTTCGCTATGTGTTAATCGCTATGAGCTATGACCTAACAGCTATGAGCTATATCCTATGACCTATGAGCTACGACCTATCACCTAAGCTGCCACCAGCTATGAGCTATTCCCCATGAACTACCTCGTTACAGGCGGCGCGGGATTTATTGGGTCCCATATTGTGGACAGGCTTCTCAAGAAAGGTGGCAGGGTCCGTGTGCTGGATAACTTCTCTACCGGCAGGAGAGAAATCTGGCCGGTGTTCTGGACAAGATCGAGTTGATCGAAGGGGATATCCGAGACTATCGAGTCGTTCGAGGTGCTGTGGACAGAATTGATGTGGTACTCCACGAGGCGGCAATTTCTTCGGTAGTTAAATCAGTAGACGATCCGTTGACCACAAATGATGTAAATGTGGGTGGAACAGTAAACATCCTCCAGGCATCTCGCGACGCCGGTGTGAAACGAGTTCTTTACGCTTCTTCGGCAGCGGTGTATGGCAATAACGCGGATGTTCCGAAAAAGGAAACAATGATGCCAACTCCGGAGTCGCCTTATGCCGTGACGAAACTTGCAGGGGAATATTACTGCAAAGTGTTCTCGAGCCTGTATGGACTGCACACGGTTTGTCTTCGCTATTTCAATGTATTCGGAGAGAGGCAGGATCCCACTTCCGAATACTCCGGTGTAATTTCGAAATTCATTTCTGCGCTGGTTGCCGGCAGAAGCCCGATTATTTATGGCGATGGTGAGCAAAGCAGAGATTTCATATACGTTAAGGACATCGTGGAAGCAAATATCTTAGCTTCAACGGTTGATTGTAAGCCGGGTCTCGTCATGAATGTCGGCTGCTCTGCAAGGACCACGTTGAACCAATTGCTCAAAGAACTCAATTCAATCCTTGGCAAGAACCTGAAGCCGATCTATCATGGTGCACGACCTGGAGATGTAAGAGAGTCCCTCGCGGATATTAATCTGATCGCAGCAGAATTGTCCTACGAGCCAAAGATCACGTTTCGTCAAGGGCTGGAAAAAACAATCTTGAACTGTCCAGGCTCACCTAATCCTACAAACTGATTTCCCGCAGTAAACCAACCGGACTTAAGCATGTCTGAAAAACAAAACGTTCGTCACAAATTCACTGGTCTTCAAATCAACAAGTGTAGATATTTAGCATGAAAATTCTTTCTGTCCAATCGCTTGCGATTCCTGACGTAAAGATTATACGTTTTGCCAGGTTTGGCGATCAACGCGGATTTTTCACCGAACCATTTCGAAGAGGTGACTGGCAAGGAAATCCTGACCTAAAGCATTATTCAGACGTGAATTTCGTTCAGGTCAACGAGAGCTTCTCGCGTCGTGGTGTGTGCCGGGGTTTGCACTTTCAATGGAATCCATTCATGGGCAAACTCGTACGCACTATTTACGGGCACATGATCGACATTGTTCTGGACATAAGAAAGGGCTCGCCGACATTGGGCAAGATCATTGCTTATGATATGCCCACGTCTTCGACTGAGGCGTTCAACGAATGGATATGGGTACCTCCAGGTTTTGCCCACGGCAATTTCTTCATAGAAGACTCACGGATTGAGTATCTGTGTTCGGGTGAATACAGCCCGAATTGTGAAGCAGGCATATCTCCGCTTGCTGAGGACCTAAACTGGTCGCTTTGTTCAAGAGAGATGCGAGCGGTCTTTGGCGAAGTCGTCCTCAAATCCGGTATTCTCAGCGAGAAAGACAAGAACGGATTATCATTGACTCAATGGCTTGCGGACAAACGCTCCGACAATTTCAAGTACGGTTCATGTTGAGGCTAATATGATTGAACAAAAGAAGATTCTCTTTACAGGAGGATCAGGACTGCTCGGGAGCGAATTCCGGAAAGTTTTTCCCGATGCCATTTATCCGCTCTGGGAGGAGTTCGATGTGACGAATCTTCAACAGATGCGACGATATTTTGAGGGAAAAAGTATCGGAACGGTTTTCCACGCTGCTGCATTTACTTCGCCCCCGAAGGTGGACAAAGATCCTGTACAAGCCATCGATACAAACATTGTCGGGACATGTAACGTGGTCAAACTTTGCATGCAACACCGAGCGCGCTTGATCTACGTATCAACGGATTACGTCTTTGCGGGTGACAAGGGAGACTATAAGGAAAACGATCCTGTATATCCAGTGAACAAATATGCATGGTCAAAATTGGGCGGAGAATGTGCGGTAAGATTGTATGAGAACTCTGTCATAATCCGTACAAGCTTCGGGCCTAACGAGTTTCCGTATGACAAAGCGTTTGTCGATCAATGGACGAGCCGCGAATCCGTATCGGTAGTTGCAAAGATGATGTTAAAAGTCCTGGAGTCTGATTTTCGCGGGGTAGTCCATGTGGGTGGGGAAAGAAAAACGGTGTATGAGTATGCGCGGAAACTCAGCCCGAAAAAAGAGATAGGCGAATTGCGAACAAATGAGGTGTCGTTCAATGTTCCGAGGGATACTTCCCTTAACGTGGGGCTTTATAGAAAGATTTTCGATAATGAAAAGTAAGAAATTAGAGGGATAGTCAGAATGGCAACGAACAATACAATCAAGATTCTAATCGGAGGCGGTGGGGGATATATCGGACTCTCGCTCGTCCCCGTGTTAATGGAACACGGATATGATGTAACGGTGATAGATTTGCTGTGGTTTGGGAATCATCTTCCTCGCGAGACAAAAGTAATCCGGAAAGATCTCTTTGATGTGAAGAGAGAAGAAATAATCGGATTTGATGTTGTGATATTTCTTGCCGGTCTCTCCAATGATCCGATGGCGGAGTTCAGTCCCGCAAAGAATTTCGTGTATAACGCTGCTTTGCCCGCTTATCTCGCGTTTGTGGCAAAACAGGCAGGCGTCAAAAGATATATTTATGCCTCTTCCTGCTCAGTCTATGGCTATACGGAAAACGAGTTGTACAACGAAGACTCCCCTGTGACTTGCGAATATCCGTATGGGATATCCAAACTTCAGGGAGAACGCGGAGTTTTTCAAATTCAAGACGACTCATTTTCGGTTATCGCTTTGAGACAAGGGACGGTATCGGGGTATAGTCCCCGCATGCGCTTCGATCTCATTATAAACACCATGTTTAAGTCTGCATTGAGGGATGGGAAAATAACGATTAACAACCCCGCGATTTGGAGGCCGATCTGCGATACTGAGGATATCACTTCAGCTTATGTAAGGGCGGTGCAAGCTCCTCCGACTCTCAGCGGAGTATTCAATATCGCATCCGGCAACTTTACGGTAGGAGAGGTTGGCGATTTAGTCAGAATGGAAGTAGAAAGCCTGACGAAAAAAAAGATTGCACTCGAAATGAGAAATGTCCAGGACTATCGCAACTACAAAGTTTCAATAGAGAGGGCGAAGACGAGCCTTGGTTTTCTCCCGCAGTTCTCGATTCGCGATACCATAGCTGACCTGTACTCCCGCGTGGATGAATACGGAGACTTTGATAAAGACGAGTTCTACAATATTCGCACTTTCAAGAAAATCGTGTGGCAAAATTCTTAGCAATTCCCTATTCGCTATCAGCTATGACCTATGAGCTAAACTGCTATGACCTTTTCTACCCTGAACCTTGAACTCCGAACTGCTGTTAGCTGCTTACTATTCACTCTTCGCTATTCGCTATCAGCTATGACCTAACAGCTATGAGCTATTTCCTATGACCTATGAGCTGTGACCTATCACCTAAGTTGCTATCATCTATGAGCCAATTAGTATTCACTCTTCACTTTTAACTGTTCGCTTATCCGCCATTGATTAGAAAACTCTTTCATATCGTCAAAAGGGATGAGAACCGGCAGGTTGTTTCGAACGTGTTCTCTCTCTCCGCGCTTCAAGTCGCCAATACCATTCTGCCTCTTGTCACGGTCCCTTATATCGTTCGCGTGATCGGACCGAAAGACTATGGGATGATCTCCTTTGCGCAGGCATTTACCACATATTTTGTTTTGCTCATCACTTATGGATTTGATTTCACTGCATCGAGGGAAATTGCGCAAAACAGATCCGACATGGAAAAAGTGCGCAGGATTTTTTGGACAGTCATCTGGAGTCGCGTGTTTTTGTTTGCCGTTTCGACGGTCGTTTTTTCGGCGGCGCTTCTCTGGATTCCACAGGTTAGGGATAACTTTGCGGTCATGGTGGTAAGCTACCTTTTTGTGATCGGAACTGTCACTTTCCCGACTTGGCTCTTTCAGGGGATGGAGAAATTAGGACTAAGGGCAATTTTCAATTTTGTTGTCAAGGTGATTACCACGGCGGGAGTGTTTATATTTCTCCGGAGAGAGGACCAGTACATCGTCGTTCCGTTATTATTGACTATCGGACAAGTGATCGCAGGCGTGTCGTCGCTCATTTATGCCTCCGAGAAGTATATAGGGAAAGTCGAAATACCTTCTATGAGGCAGGTTGCCAATCAGCTTAAACAGGGATTTACCTTGTTTGTATCTACAGTGTTTGTAAACTTTTACACCGTGTCCAATATAGTCATCCTCGCATTCTTTGCCTCTCAGGAGAGAGTAGGTTTTTTTGCTGCAGGTTCCAAAGTGACCATAGTTCTCCAAAGCTTGACAGTAAGCAGTCTTTCGCAGGCAATGTTCCCCCACTTAGGAAAAATGATAAAAGATGATAAACAGAGGGGAATTCAGGCGCTCAAGAAGTTGACCGCCGGTATGGTGGCTATAATGTTACCAATATCGCTTGTGGTACTGGTATTTTCTGATCTTATAGTGCGCATCTTGTTCGGAAGCCAGTTCGGGCCCACGGCGCATGTGGTCAAGCTGCTTTCGTTCTTTCCCTTGATTACCGGATTGAGCGCCGTTTTCGGTATTCAGGGATTGCTTAATCTGAACTTAGACAAGTCGTTTCTCAAAATAATTTTTGTGGGATCGGTGCTCAATCTCATTCTTAACTGCCTTCTTGATTCTTCGCTGAAGGAGATTGGAGCGGCCAGTTCTTGGTTAGTGACAGAGATATACATAACGTCGGCGTTCTATTTTGCGCTGCGAAAGGCCAACGTTCACTTGCTCGACATTTCATTTTACCGGCAATGGTTATTCAAAAACGTTCAGAGCAGGGAGGCTTAATTTGTCACTGAGCATATTAATTGCGATGAATAAGGAAGGTCGGAACCTTAAATATTGTGTGAGAACCTAGGATCATGGATCAAGTATTAATCTCACTCTGGGATTACCTGCCCGTTTCCATTGTCCTCTTTGATGTCTTTCTGCTGATTCTGCTCCGCCGCAGGATGAAGGACAAGTTTATTTTACGACCCATATTCCTGATTCCTTTGATTCTGCTAGCATATCCGATATCGGGGACCTTGAACTTGACAATGATCCAGGTTCTTGTAGGGTGGTACAGCGGCGTTAATCCGATCAGTGCAAACAGGCTTGTATTTGGTGCGACCGCTGTTTTCTTGATTCTGCTCCTTACGTTCAAATCAGAAGGGGAAGGAAGGAAGTCTGTGGTTAGATTCAAAACGTCAAGCCTCATGACGTGGATATTTTGGGGAACCGTAATCGGGGCTATAGCTAATGCCGTGAATTTCTACATCATCGGCGGTGTACCTATTTTCTGGAGCAACCTCACTGGTAGTGAGCGGTTTGAAGTTGCCAGTCGGCTTCCGGTCGCAAAATTTCTTGCGTTCAGTTCTGCGTTCCTTACACTGAACATTATTTTTCTGGCAAAAGGTTACAAGCCTAGACTCCTCAACATCATGTGCATGATTGTGAACACGATCATAAGTGTGGGAATAGGTTCCAGGCAGCTTGTTCTTCTCCCTCTCGTAACTGCCGGAATTTATTTGATGTTCATCAAGCGAATTTCAAACAGGGTAGTGTTGTACTCAATAGTTGGGCTGGCGGTTTTTTCGTTTTTCTTTCAGGTCATAAGGGGTGAAACAACGGTGGTGGGTTCTGGCGATTCTTCGGGGACTTCCTCTGCAATTAGCACGGTCGGATTCCTATATTCCCTCGGGGGCGAATACAGGGATTTTGTTTTACTTCGCGACTCATATCACTACTCGAATTTCCTTTATGGTGAGACGATTCTTCCGATTTTCACAAACATAATTCCGAAGCAGATCTTTGAGGTCTTCGGCATGGATAAGGCAGCATACTCGGTTTATTCCGCCTATGTGGCGCAAAATATTTGGGGAGCTGAGACGGGAATACGAACAGGGATCTGGGGAGAGTTCTACATGAACTGGGGTGACGTTGGTCTCTTTGTCGGTTTCATAATTTATGGCTTATTGCTGACACTTCTCGACAGAAGAATCTTATCGAACATTGATGATGAGCCCAAAATGTTGTTTTACGCTTTCATTTTTACTTTGTTCTTGTTTGGTGTAATAGGCGCCTGGGCAACTCTTGGAGACACGCTCGAAATATGGGGGGTGCTCTATTTCGTAATATCCAAGTTCGTGGGTAGGGAATCGTACGAAGTAGGCACAGGGGAGGCTCATGCTCTACCAGCATAATAGAAGATCATAGTGGACGGCGAAATGTGTGACGTTACAATAGCGATTACCTCCATGGGCAGCATGAAATTCCTGGAGCCTTGCCTTACCTCAATCTACAAATTTACACAGGATGTCAAGATGGAAGTCATCGTGGTCGCATACCGGGCGGATGCAAACAGACTATCGGAGATGAAAGAGAGATTCCCCGGTGTGAGGTTCATCGAGAATCAAGATTTATGCGGCTACTCCGAAAATCAAAACATTGCACTTAAGCAAGCGAAGGGCAGATATGCTCTTGTTTTGAACGATGACACATACTTTACAGATAATTCTATAAAGGCACTCCTTGATACCTTTCACGAGGAAGAAGATGCCAGCGTTATCTCTCCTGTCATATTTGATTTTGATGGAATTATTCAGTTTTATGGAAGACCGCCATATGGAGTTTGGCACTGGTTTTCTTCGACCACAAAATTGCAAAAGTTATTACGGCGAAAAATATCGACTGTGGATTCAACATCGCTCGAAGAAACATATTGCGTATCAGGAGCGTGCTTCGTGATAAAGACCGCTGTGTTGAAAGAACTCGGATATTTTGACGAGTATTACTTCGGCACCCCTGATGATGTTGCTTTATCTACTTTCGCACGCAAACGAGGGTTCAAGATTTATCTTAATCCCCGCGCGAGCGTATTTCATTATGGATCAGGGACTGAAAGAAAGCTGCATCAAGTAATTATTCCTGCTCACATGCAAGGCATATATCAATATTTCAGGAAATACCATGGCAGGTGGAAATCATTTTTGGTAAGGCTTCTCTCTTTATTTGTTTTTTCCGGAAAAGGATTGTATTGGCTCCTTCGGAAAAAAGATGAAGAGATCTATATCGATGTTCCATGCTTCGATAAGTGGGGCCCGTCACTCCTTTCGAACAATTCCTCCTAAGGACTTGTTCTTGAAATTATCTAAAGAGGTTTGAAATCATTATCATGCTTTGGGTGAAAACGGAAATCCTGTACATTTTATGAAACTGTGGATTACAATTGAAGAAATTATTTTGATTAAAAGAGATGTATAAAGGATTCTATCTTCTTTTTTTTGCTAGTGCTGCAATCTTATTAACTTTTGTTGTTCGAAACCAACAGCATTTGCCAGAGACCGGTTACCCATCAGTGCCGTATTTCCTTACGATAACGAATCCCATGCCAACAACTACCTGTAACACGTCATTCTCTTTTGAGCCGTTCCAAACTGATTTTTCAAATGATGGACTGCCATCGAAATTGCAATTTCATGGAAGGCAAATTCTAGATTCAATGAAATTTTCAATTCTTGATTCGAATTCTTCTTTAGTTCTCAGACGTTTTTCACCTTCCTGCACAAAAGGTACCAGATGGTTGCTCTCCAGGGTTTCTACGAGGGATTCTCTTGAAGATATGGACGGTCCATTGTGTTCATATGAAGCCTATGTGGAATTAATCAAAGACTCCCCGCGTATTTATGTATATACCAGATTTACATTCTTACGTAGCGTTCACTCACGTTTCGAATTCGAGTTTTCTATCCCTGAGGAGTATTCAAGTTATGAAGGTTCATCACATCTGGGATTGAAAAAAACATCTTGGACTCCAAGCACGCCAAAGCTTGATCTTGGGAAGGGAAATTTTTCTTTCAGGTTTGTCAATGAAAAAGCTCGACTTGGGATTGGAATAGAGCTTTCTTTGTGGGGTGCTGAAGTAAGGACATGGTACAAGGATGACTATGTTATCAAAAAGAAGATCAAAGAAGACGCGGAAATATCTTCCAACGCGGATGGTAATACAAATCTCATAGTCACAATTGATTCGGTTGACGCGGAGCAGGGAGAAACCCTTGATGAGGATTTTGTTATCGTGGCGGCTTCAGGCGATGATCTTGATCCTTTGCACTACGGTAATTACCCGATTTATGATATTTCCGAAACGAGGTATTTCCCGGTTGAAGGCTTATCTACTTATGATTATACTTCCAATAAGGACTTCACGCTTCTTTCGCCCGATCTTCATTATTACGGTTACATTTGGGGATGGTCAACCAAGATAAATCAGTATTACTCATCATTGTCCAATTATCCCGATTCTGCTTTCCATGGAGCTGTTTGCGATCAAAAAGTGCGAGGTTTTGAGAGATTTATTGAAACGGCATCAAAGTACGGGCTTATTCCATACACTTTATTTCCCGAGTCGTTCAGGAAACAGACAACCGAACCGGAAAAATACTTTAGTGACTTCATGTTTTCACAAGCTGGCGTCCCTTGCATAGATTTTGCACGCGAACTCGTTCCAGAACTTTCTGAGGCAGAGAACTGGCAGATTTATCTTCTTCTTGACAGAGTAAAAATGCTTTTTGAACCTGATGAAAAGATGTCGTGGACTATCAATCTGCCTGATAGTTCATATTGGTTTGAGTACTCCAACCTCTGGAAATCGGAAGGGCATATCATCTATGTCATCAATACTCACATTACGGCCTTGCGCATAGCTGCCTGTATGTGTGCGCTTTCCGATTCATTGGGGAACAAGGCCGAAGAGGCATTTTGGAATGATGTTGTAAAGAAAGGAACTGGTGGGCTTTTGTGGTTCATAACAAATCCTAAGAACTGGTATTTAGCACAAAAAGGTGATCGTGAACTTGGTTACTCGATGGGAGCACCTCCACTCAAAGAGTACTTCGCTTATGAAATGAAAGAATTAAAATACTTGATAGATACGCACTTGCTTAATTATAGAATAGATGAAATTCTTGCAGCCCTTAATAAACAGGGGCTTAACTAACGCATTTTCAGCAAATAAGAAAGATTGTCAGAAATGTTTATTGATTGCACCGTGGACATGGAACAGTTATGGATATAAAAAGAATCTTACATGTAACGGGCGCTTATCCCACTCCGGATAATCCCATGTCGCAAGTGTTTGTAAAACTTCAAGTTGAATCTTTAGAAAAATTAGGCATTCAAACTGACGTGTGTATACTCAAAGGTAAAGGTTTTCTGAAATATCTGTTTGGGATAAACCAAGTTAGAGAGCATTTGAAGAGTGGGGACTATGATCTTATAAATGCGTACTACATGTATGCCGGATGGACAGCGAGATTGAGTTCAGCGTTGCCCTTGGTCGTCACTTACGAAGGAAGTGACGTGTATGGACATTGCAATAAAAAGACCGGTCAGCCGAAGAGAGTGAGCAAGACCTTGCACGTTTTTTTCAGCAAATTGTTGGCTATGGTGTCTTCGGCAATCATAGTACAATCGGCAGGAATGAAAAAATTGGTTGGCAAAAAGTGCCGTGTAATTCCTCATGGGATCGACCTAACTGCCTTCAACTCTAAGCGCTATGAGTCTAATGAAGCCCGCCGCCCTGATCATAGATTCAGCGTATTGTTTCCCGCCCTCAAGACTAATCCCAGGAAAAGATTTCCGCTGGCCGAAAAGGGATTGAATAGGCTCAAGGAAAAATATCGTGATTCAGAAATAAACATGGTGGCTTTAACTAATGTTCCTCAAGAAGAGGTTGTTAAGGTCATGAATAGAGTGGACTGTTTGCTTCTGACTTCGGCTTATGAGGGATCACCTAACGTGGTGAAAGAAGCTTTAGCCTGCAATCTTCCCGTTGTATCAGTAGATGTAGGCGATGCGGCAGAGATGCTTTCAGGCGTGGATAACTGCTACATCGTTGATTCTGACCCTGAACAGATCGCATTGGGCTTGGAACTGCGTCATGATTTCCAGACGAAGATCTTCGAACGGAAGAGTCAAAGCTGAGAGTGTCTCGCTTGAAGCATCCGCGCAAAAGATTTCCGGGGTTTATGAAGAGGTCTTGGCCAAGGAATTCTCCGGTTGAATTGTGAATCGAATTTGTCACGTCGTTTTCGATCGTTTTCCCCAGGATTCCAGAGTCCGACGGTATGTTAATGCTCTTCTCGAATCAGGGCTGGATGTATTTGTCGTCTGCATTGGCGATGCTTCAGATGGGACAATAAACAGCGCAGGCGATAGATTGAAGATATACAGGCTGCCTCTCAGGAAAAAACGATCCTCATTTGGTCGTCGAATCTTTGAATATCTTCTTTTTGAGATCTATAGCTTTTTCATGGTTACGTATATATTCTTCAGATATCGTGTCAAAGCGTTCCAGATACATACCCTTCCCGATTTTCTTGTATTTTCCTGCGTAGTTCCCCGTCTGTTTGGCTCCAGTATTATTCTTGATTTTCACGAGCTCTTTCCTGAATTCATGATGCAGCATGAACCAAATGCCACCATGAGGTCTCCTATTATTCGAATTTTGTTACTTCAGGAAAAACTCTCATTTCATTTCGCTACCGATATTATTGCCTTTCATGATCCAGCAAAGGAGATCCTTTCCATGCGCATCAAGAGCGCGAAGCCAATAACTGTTGTAATGAATGGAGTAGATCCCGAGGAAATGCCTGAGATTGAAAGATATTCCGATGGGAAATTTAAGATCATCTATAACGGCACTATAAACTTTAATTTGAACCTTGGAATTGTTATCGACGCACTTGCCAACATTAAGGCGGACCATCAAGAGATTCTATGATAATATTGAATTTGATTTATACGGGGATGGTCCTGAGCTTGAGAACATTCTCAACAAAGCACGCGAATCACAAATCGAGAATGTATATTACAAAGGTCGATATCCATTTGGTGAGATGATGAAGGAACTCTCCAGTGCTTCAGTCTGTGTGCTCCCTCCTGAGAAGGATGTTTATTCCGACCTGTACTATTCCCTCAAACTTACAGAGATGATTTACTTTAGAATACCAGTCATAGCCACTCGTCTCAATACTTACCTTCGTTACTACCCTGAAGACTGTCTTCTATATTTCAACTCCGGCGACGTGCGGGAGCTCGCAGTTCAAATATGCCGGGTTTTCAATTCACGACCAGAAACAAGCGAATATGCCGAGAGAGCTTGGCGGCAATATCAGAAGTACCCCTGGCCAATTATGAAAAGCAGGTACCTGGCACTAATTGAAAGAATAATGTCGTGAAACAACAGGAATGTCACTGCCACCACCAGATGATCCTGGGGCTCGCAGCTATCGTCCTGCTATTTACTCTTTTTTCAGTCAAAGGGGCATGTCAGTTCTCAAGCTCCGTCCTATTGCTGGTTGCTGACTCTACTTCGCTAGCTCCCTCTGAACTGAATCTGCAACTTCGTCGCTCACTTCTATGGACTGAAGGTCAACGTGAAGAGTGTCTCATCTGTAGACTCATCAGTACTCCTCGACGATTCAGGTTACCCATTTCGGTGTGTTGAAACAAGTGCATTCCTGCTCGAAAACCTCGATACTTCGAGTGACAACATGCTGCTCGCGTACGTGAACAATGGCGGAAACATTTTTGTACAAGATCTCTCAAATGACAGCAGGCAGGGGACGCATACAAATCTCTATCGACTGACTGGGGGAAAGGTGACGGGTGTACAAAGACAAGGGCAGACACATGCCGACTTGTTTTTCTCATCATCGGCTCCCACGATCACCGATGTGTTTACCGGTCTTTCATTTGTGAGCATCTACCCACGCCATGATCAAGCTCTTCTTCTTAGCGCTGACACGAGCGCCAAGCCCTTGCTTGGACGTCATAACTCTGCGGGGGATTATTTTTGTTTCTTTGCAGAGTGTTCTGCGGGGAGTGGGAATGTTTTCGTCAGCAGTGCGAACGACACGATGGCATGGATTTATTTGAATGAGGCATACAATGTGCGATTTGCACCTACCGTTCTTCCTGCAATGATGACTCTGAATATCTCTATGGTGACAAAGCGTGGCATATCTCGCATAGGTTTGCCAATCTGACTATCGACGACCCTGCACTCGCCAACGTGCAGTTGAATTATCCCTCGTTGCTTAGCAATGTGGAGCAGCATGGTTTCCATCTAACCATTGCGTACATACCGTTGAACTTTATTAGTAAAAAGGACGATCCGGCTGTTGAGCAGCTCTTCGTGTCCAATCCACAATATCTTTCAATTGTTCAGCATGGGGATTGTCATCATGCCGACAACGATGTGGAAGATGGCTACGAGTTCTTCGTTTACACCTCTGCTGATTCCGCGCTGGAATGTGCGACAGAGAATCTGTGTGGCTTCTATCCAGTGCCGATTGCAAGACAGGAAGTTAAAATTGTCGATGGTGCCACGAAGATCTACGTAATGGAAAAGGAACTTGGCTTACCGGAAAATAGGGGGATGATATTTCCTGATGGCATTGCTCCGTTGCCTACCTTGAGTCTCCTTCGGAAATATAATTTTCATGCGTCGAGTGAACGGAGAGACTGTTCCACTTTTATCTTATCAAGATACAAGCTGGGATAGTTGGATGCGTCCGGCAGATTTATCCTATGGTTCCATGCCTCTTTTGGGCCACGGTCATCCTTATAACAGGGATTCATTGCAGACCGGTCCGTTCTTTTCTTTCGGGGTCTTTGACTTGTTCATAGGCGTCCCAGCTTTATATTATTCTCATCCTTATGAACTCTTCGTGCAGTCATCTTCGGCCTTCAACAACTTTGCCGATTCGATCAATGCACTGACAGACCCGCCGGCATGGGTCAGTCTTGATTCCATCGCCACTGATCTGTACCTGTTAAAGACCAATGACGATGGAAGCGATAGCTTATGGGCTTTCGGAAATGTCATATATCTGGAGTCAACGACAGACATGATGATGCATATAATGAAACAGGTGAGCGGTGGCGTCAATCCCATCCAGGCATTTGTAAATGGAACTCCCGAGCCATCCCTTTACAACAACGGATATCGTTACCTTGATGTATTGGTTCATGAAGGTACCACTAAAGTTGAGTTTCTGTATCAACATAATTCCGTGGATTTTTCGCTTGGCGCCGACCTTGTTCCTTTATCAGGAGACAGTGTTGCAGTCTGGGTGCGTAACAACGGAGACTCAAGTGGAGTTTGCCCTGTTATTGTTTTTGACAGCACAAGTAAGGGTCTTCTTAGTGTGTCTACACAGTGGGTCAACGCACACGATTCAACGCTGTATTTCTTTCCCAGCCCAGCACTGCCCCATGATGCCAACTGGATAATTTTGGGTCCGGGAGGGATAGTTCAAGAGCAGTCGGCATCTTCAGTAAGGTCCAGTATTCTGATAACGGGAATTTCAGGCGGCGGCCATAGCAACGATCCAGATCGCTATACATTATCTCAAAATTATCCTAACCCATTCAACCCGAGCACCACAATACAATTTGATTTGAAGGAGGAATCGTCAGTCCGTCTTCAGGTGTATAACATCCTCGGCCAGAAGGTGACCGAGTTGAGCTTCGGTCGAATGAGGGCAGGGAGCTACAACCGATCCGGCGCAACTGGTCGACCTGCGCAGCACGGACGGGAGGCCGCGGCGGCCTTTGCCAGCATCGACTACTCGGAAACGCCGCCGCTGTTCTTCGTCGGCGAATCGCTGCCGTTCGCGGCATTCCAGTTCGCCAACCTGCGCGACGAGCCGGCGCGCAAAGCCGGCCGGAGTGGTGAAGGCGCTGCAATGTCCCGGCATGCGGCGGCGCCATCGCGCTGCACGACAAGGCGGTGCAAAGCGTCGCCTGCCCGTCCTGCCTAAGCGTGCTCGAACCGGACAACGAAAGCCTGCGCATCCTGCCAAAGGCCGCGGCCGCGACGCGCATCGAGCCGCTGATCGCGCTGGGCAGCACCGGGCGCTTCGTCGGCAAGGACTGGACCGTGATCGGCTTCCAGCAGCGGGCCATCACCGCGGATGGCATCGACTATCCCTGGCAGGAATACCTGCTGCACCACCCGAGCGAAGGTTTCCGCTGGCTGGTCGAAGCCGAAGGGCACTGGAACTGGGTCAGCCCGTCACCAGCCGCCGCAGTACACCATCGGCGTGCCGACGGCCACCTACGACGGGAACAGGATCGACGCGCCTCGGCGGGTTCGCGCCGAAACCCGTTATGTCATCGGCGAATCCACCTGGAAGGTCAGCGTCGGCGAAACCTGGAGATCATCGACTTCATCGCCCCGCCGAAGATGCTGAGCCGCGAGTCCAGCCACAACGAAACCACCTGGTCGATCGGCGAGTACCTGCCCACCGAGGAAGTCGCGGCCGCCTTCAAGCTGAAAACGGCGCTGCCGGCGGCCGTCGGCATCGGCGCGAATCAGCCGAATCCCCGCAGCGAAAGCCATCGCCGCGTCTGCCGCAGTTTCTGGAAATTCCTGGCGCTTGCCGTCGTCGCGCAACTGCTCTGGTTCTTCATCCTCGGCGGGCGCACGCTGCTCGACCAGCGACTGGTGTTCGCCGCGAACGAAGAACCGATCGCGACGCAAAGCTTCGGCTCGAAGCAAGGCCCGCAACGTCGTGCTGCGCAATGAAACCGATCTCGACAACAACTGGCTCGGGCTGAACCTGACCCTGGTCGAAAAGAACGCGGCCGCGCCTGGACTGGCGCAGACCGAATCGCCTACTGGCGCGGCGTCGGACGACGGCGAAAGGTGGAGCGAGGACAACGGTTCCGCGTCGAGAACTGGATTTCCGCGATCTGCCGGCCCGGGCAGCTATTACTTCGTCATCGATCCGGGAATCTTCGCCGAAAAGCCGGTCGCCGTCGCCGACCGCATCAGGGTCATCCGCGACCAGGCGGCCTGGAGCAACTTCTTTATCCTGCTGGATCTTCCTCGCCGCCTTTCCGCTGTTCAGCCGCTACCGCATGACGGCCTTCGATATTCAGCGCTGGAAGAACGCGGACTTCCTTCCAGCGGCGCGGACCCTGCGTCCGCCGCCGGTGAAGGCGATTCCGGGGGAGACGACTGATGCCGCGCGTCGCGATGATCCTCAGCCTGGCTGCGTTCATCCTCTTCAACTACGGACAATACCTGGGCTGGAGCCTGTTTTCGGAAAGCGCCGACGCGCAGCCGGTGCGCTCCGCCAACGCGGCGCGGGTGTTCCACAAATGACGCTCATGCCACCAAGATCCGCCCGCCGATGATGAAACACGCGAAGAGCGAAATATTGGCCCGCCCCTCCGATCCTCCCCTCGCGGGGAGGCTTCTGGTCGGCTCGCTTCGTCGGCTATCGCCCAAGATGTTTCACGGTAGCGATTGATGCAGGCCGCGCTGCTGTTCTCCGTCTTCGTCGTCGCCGCCTGCGGCCTGGTGTACGAGCTGATCGCGGGCGCGCTGGCGAGCTACCTGCTCGGCGAATCGGTGTCCAATTCTCGACCATCATCGGCAGCTACCTGTTCGCGATGGGCATCGGGAGCTGGCTGTCGACACGTTTCTGCGCGAATCCGGGCGCTGGTGTGCGGTTCTTCCGATCGAACTGATGGTCGGCCTGGCCGGCGGCTTTTCGCGCGGCGTGCTGTTTTTCGTCTTCCGCTGTAGGCGGGCCGTTCCGCTTCTGCTGTACGCGCTGGTGATGCTGCTGGGCGTGCTGGTGGGGCTGGAGATCCCGCTGCTGATGCGCATTCTAAGCGCGAGGTTGCGTTCAAGGAACTGGTGTCGAAAGTGCTGACTTTCGACTACCTGGGCGCGCTGGGGGCGTCGCTGATGTTCCCGATTCTCCTGGTGCCGCGGCTGGGGCTGGTGCGCGGCGCGATGCCGTTCGGACTGCTGAACGCGCTGGTGGCGCTGTGGGCACTGTGGCTGTTCCGCGAGCGAGCTGCGCAGCGCGCTGGCGCTGCGGCTGGCCGTGCGGCGGCGCTATCGCGCTGCTGGCCGGCGGCTTCGTCGGCGCCGGGCGAGCGACCACGCTGGCCGATGCGTCGCTGTACGCCGACGAGATCATCCTGCCGCGCACGACGCCGTACCAGCGCATCGTGGTGACGCAATGGCGGGACGACTACCGGCTGTACCTGAACAGCAATCTGCAGTTCAGCTCGCGCGACGAGTACCGCTATCACGAGGCGCTGGTGCATCCCGGTCTGGCTGCGCTGGCCGGCGCGCGAAGCGGCGCTGGTGCTGGGCGGCGGCGACGGACTGGCGGTGCGCGAAATGCTGAAGTACCCGGCGGCTGGAGTCGATCACGCTGGTCGATCTGGACCCGGACGATGACCACGCTGTTCCGCACGCACCCGCTGCTGACGAGCTCAAGGCGAACGCGCTGAATGCGCCGCGGGTGCACATCATCAATGCCGACGCCTTCCCATGGCTGGAGAAGAACGACGGCACGTTCGACTTCGCCGTGGTGGATTTCCCCGACCCGAACAACTATTCGCTGGGCAAGCTGTACACGACGGCGTTCTACCGGCTGCTGAAACAGCACATCTCGCAGCGGCGGCCTGATCGTGGTGCAATCCACTTCGCCGATGTTCGCGCGGCAGAGCTACTGGTGCATCGTCGAGACCTTGAAACGCGCGGGCTGGCGGACGTGGCCGTATCATGCCTATGTGCCGGCGTTCGGCGAATGGGGCTTCGTCGCTGGCCGGGCGGGCGAGTGGCTGCCCGGCCGACCGCTGCCGAGGCTGCGCTTTCTGACGCGGAGACTGCCCGGCGCTGTTCGACTTCCCGCCCGACATGGGGCCGGTGGCGGCGGAGCTGAACCGGTTCAACAACCAGGTCGCTGGTGCGCGACTACGAAAGCGAGTGGCGCCGGGTGACGCGCACGCCATGGGTCGTCGCGATTTCCTGGCCGCGTCGCGGCCGCTGCCGCGCGCCGTGGCCGGCTGCGGGCTCGAAGGCGGCGTCGCCACCATGCCGCCCGGACGAACTCTCGGCGCCGATGACGATGTTCGGCCATCGCCTGCGCCAGCCCGACTTTCCGGCGCCGATGCGAGACGCGGCGGACCCGGCGGCTGATCGTCGGCGCGCGGCATCGGCGGACTTTCGGCCGCGTGGAAGTTTCGGCCGCGGCGGTTTCGACGATTACCTCGTGCGTCGAAATGGAAGGCGAGAGCCGGCGGTAATTCGCGCTGGGCGAGAAACGCGACTCGGCCTATCCGCTCGCCGCCCATACCTGCCGCTGCCGCCGCGCGAGGCGTGGCGATGCGCGAACTGCTCGCCGAACTCGACGTATCGTAGGCGACCCGCAGGTGCGACGAAGCCGCGCTACGACGAGCATACCTCTGTCCTGCCCCGCAGGAGCGGCTCTTACAAGGATGGGATTGGCAGGACGGTTTGTGGCCGACGCCTTGGCGTGCCGAAGGCGGAGCGCGCGCAAGACGTCCGCTTCCACGAGTAGGTCGACGAGTTCAGGCAGAACGCGATGCCTCGGCCGGCGCGCCTTTGCCCTGCCGATGGCGCAGTCGAGCGCGCGAGCCGAGATGCGGGCGCTCGACCGGATCAGCTTCGCGAGTGGCTGCTGCGCCAAGGTTACACCGCGCCGCGCTGCACTGGCTGGCCGACTACGCCTGCCGCGACGACTACGGCACGAGCGCCGCGCAGACCTCGGCCTGGGCCGGCCTGCATTACTTCGCGCCGCGACGGCGAAGGGGCCAGGTGCTGACCGCGCCGGAAGGCAACGCCTGGCTGGCGCGCGGCCTGGCGCGCGCGGCCACCGGCCGGACGCAGCCGGACGCGCTGGTATTCCGTGTCGAGGAGCGCGGAACGAGTAGATCTGCGCGTCTACCTCGCCGCGGAGAACCGCAGCATTCGCGTCGTCGCCAGGGAACTGATCTGGGCCGCGCCGCTGTTTCTGATCCCGCACGTGTTCGCCGCGCCACCGCCGGAATGGCTGGCGGCCATCAGGGGCGCCGGGTATGCGCCGTGGGTCGTGGCGAATCTGACGCTGTCGGAGCGCCCCAAACGCGGGCCGGGCATCCGCTGGCCTGGGACAACGTGCTGCATGACAGTCAAGCCTGGGCTATGTCGTCGCCACCCACCAGCAGCTGCGCTATGCGCCGGGACCGACGGTGATCACCTGGTACCGGGCGCTTCATGAAGAATCGGCGTCCCGCCTGGCCGGGCGCGGCGGGCCCACGGGAGGCTCCTGCAGGGCCGCGATGCCTGGGCCGAAGAAGTGCTGGCCGACCTGTCGCGGCCACACCCCGAAATTCGCGAGCTGACGATGCGCTGGACATCCACCACCACGCCCATGCGATGATCCGCCCACTGCCCGGCCGTCTGTGGGGCGAAACCGCAACAGCTTCGAACTGGCAGGCCGGCATCCATTCGCCCATGCCGATGTTTCGGCCTGTCCCTGTTCGAGGAAGCAAATTTCGCGGCGTACTGGCTGCCGAGCGCACACTGACGCGGCTCGGCGTATCCTATGCGTCCTCGTTATAAGCCTTGAAGCCCGCGATGAACGGCCTGCACATCCTTGCCGAATTCCATGCCTGCGCAGGCGACCGCCGCCTGCTGCTCGGACGCCGGGGATGCTGGCCGCAGCGTGTCGCCGCGCCTGCGCCGACGGCCGGCCTGCTGGTCGTCGCCGAAGCCTTCCACCAGTTCCCCGGCGGCCGGCGCCACCGGCGCCCTGGTGCTGGCCGAATCACAC